>NZ_JBMFBT010000001.1:0-989466 GCF_048822895.1 Pseudomonas sp. P4795
CCGGAATCGTCCGAGACAGCCATTAGTGAAAACAATTCAGCCGCAGAGATAGCAAAAACATCAACCCCTCTAAACGTGAAATTGAGCTGAGAGTTTCCGGAGACGCCTATGAACTGGACTTCATCGCTAGGGCCGTACTCAAGCTGGATGGAAGCTTCGCAGAAATAATCGACGCGGCCATCGGATCGTTCAAACGGGAGTCCATTCACAGACATTGCTTCCCTTGCTGCTGCGCGTGAAGCGCCAAGCCGCGCGGGGCTGATTGCTACCAGCGGCAAAACTTCAAAAACAGGCATTCACGATGCTTCCTGAAAATGAACAACCTAATCATTAACCGGGTGCGATTTCAACATGATAAAGCGTCGTTCCCAAAGAGCGCTTTTGGCAGATTGCAGCCTGTCGCGCAGGGCTGCAATCGACCCATTGCTGCCGGTCAGCAGTGGCTAGATTTGGATGGGTGCTTCTATGTTGCAATAGTTTAATAGCAGTGGTTGCTTTTATTGACTGATCACTGCTGCAGAGCCAAGCAGTGAAGCTGTGCGGATTTAGATGCGGTGGTAGTAATGGTAATTAACATGGTTTGTGTCGCGCTTAAACCAGACTAAACCTTCATGAATACCTGCCAGATACAACGCAGCTTTTTCTAGAGGACGGCTAAGAGTTGGACGGAGTTTTCCTCGGAGTGCTTCTAGATTTGAAAGGTTTTTTAGCAACGCGATATTTAGATTTTTACGAACGAATTGGCTTGTCCATCATCTTAGCCGACAGCTAGTGGGCAGGGACTCCAGACCAGGCGAGCAGTTCGCAAATTTAGCAACACTATTGTGATGCTATCTCCATTTCAGGACTCAAGGTACCCAACCAAGCCACTAGCCCCACAATCACAACCGCTGTCGATAACTCGACAAACACGCTACGCCTGAGCGCATTCGCCGCCATTCGATACTCCCCCTTCCGCAATGACCGCTCCAGAAGCGGGCCAAGACGGAATCGGTTCAGTGCGGCCAGCACCAACATCCCAGTAAACAACGCCACTTTAAAGATTAGCAAAGTCCCGTAGGTAGTTAGAACTACGTCATCAAGTTTTGGGCCGACAATAAACAGGTAGTTCACGACGCCTGTGAACGTGATGACAACTACGATCAAAGCGCCCACCAATTCGAATCGAGTGACGGCCCGAGCGAGCAATCGGATGCGCTCTTCAGTTTGTACTGTGTCGAGCTTTGCCATCATCGCAAAGGCGACCAATGCGCCGAACCAGGCTCCCGCAGCCAGTAGGTGCAGAATGTCCGTAGCAAAATGAAAAAAACGACGACTGCCTTCATCCATTGCCCCGTGACCATTCCAGGCCAGACTGGCGAGGGCGACCCCGCCCGCAATTGCGGTGACCACCAGGCTAAAGCCAGGCGCACGCAGGTTGAGCAGCACCGCTAAACCGCCAACGATCAACGCGATGATCCGCACGATCCAGGCCAACCCTACGTCCGTCTCAACTACCATCATTTCAATATGCGGACGCAACTCGGCGAAGTCCGACTCGCCGCTCATGGTGCTCGCCATCATCACCATGCTGGCGACCGACACCAGCACACCCAGCGTCGCCGTCGCCGCCAACATAGAGCGAAACGGCAGCACGACACCCGACACCCGCTCTCGTCCTTTAAGGCTGTACAAGCCGAAGAGCGCCCCGCCAAAGAGCAGCATCAAATCCAGATACAAGCCGAACCGCAGGGCAATGCTGGCCCAATCGCTCATCAATTACTTCACTTTAAACGTAACGTTGCCGGTGATCGGGTGAGTGTCCGATGACACCGCGCGCCATACGACTTTGTAGCTGCCAGCGGGCAAAGGAGAGAGCGGCGTGATAACCATGGTTTTCGGGTCGCTGCCGCCAGAGACTTTGGCCTTCATGGGCATCGGGGCGTGGGCCATGCCGGACATTTCGGTCATGACCAGTTTCGCGCCGGAGAACTGGGTCACGAGATTTTCGGAAAAGTGCAGTTCGATCTTGCTGGGGGCCGCGCCGTCCGCGCCTTCCTGCGGGGTAGAGGAAAGCAGTTTAGGGTGCGCCTGAGCGAATGAGCTTAGCAGCAGCCCGGTGGAAAGTGCGATGGCAACAACGGTGGTTTTGATCGGGCGCATACAAGACCTCTGACCGCGTCTAGCGGTAATTATTGTGATTGTAAGTTGACGCGTTTTAGAACCACAGCCGAATACCCAGGACCAGACGTGCTTCGCTGCGATCCTCGCCTTCGTCGTTGGCATAATGAGCTGTTTTGCCGTAGGTGCGGTTCCACGTCACACCGATGTAGGGCGCAAACTCACGACGAATTTCATAACGCAGGCGCAGGCCCGCTTCAGTGTTGGACAGGCCAGAACCGATGCCGCGGTGCGGGTCGTTTTTGCTGTAGACATTAAGTTCGGCAGTTGGCTGCAAAATCAGTCGATTGGTCAGCAGGATGTCGTAGTCGCCTTCCAGTCGTGCGGCGGTTTGGCCACCTTCACCGATAAACGCCGTGGCCTCGGCTTCAAAGTTGTACAGCGCCATTCCTTGCACGCCAAACGCCGCCCAGGTTTGCGAGGCGCCGGGTTTGAAATCCTGGCGAACGCCGGTCACCACGTCCCACCACGGGGAGATGGCGTGGCCCCACAGCGCCTGGACTTCCGCATCTTCGGTCTTGCCGTTGGTGCGTTCGCCTTCGGAGCGCAGCCACAAACGGTCGACGTCGCCGCCGATCCAGCCGGAGAGATCCCAGGCCAAGGCGCTGCCGTCATCGGCGTCCTGCCACTCAAGTTTTTCTGCGAGAAAGAACGTGTTGAGCGCGGCGTCGTGCACCTTATGCCCACCCGGACTGACAAACACAGCGGCGCGATCGGCATCGGTCAACGCCGGAATCGGCGTGCGGCTTTCGGTCGGCGCAGCGGGCTGCATCTGCCCCTCGTCCATGCTCTGCATCTGGCTGGGGTCCATGTTCTGCATGCCGTCTGTGGCCGCCATCGCCGAGGACAGTGTCAGGCTCGCGGTCACGAGCGTTAAAGAAACTGGAGTGATCCTGATCATGGGTAGCGCCTCATTCTTCCACGCGAACTTCACGGAACATGCCCATTTCCATGTGATACAGGAGGTGGCAGTGATAGGCCCAGCGGCCGAGTGCGTCGGCGGTTACGCGATAACTGCGCCGGGAGCCGGGTGGCATGTCGATGGTGTGTTTGCGCACCATGAACTTGCCGTTTTCGTCCTCGAGATCGCTCCACATGCCGTGCAGATGGATGGGGTGAGTCATCATCGTGTCATTGACCAGTACGATGCGGATTCGCTCGCCGTACTTGAGGCGCAGCGGTTCGGCATCGGAGAACTTCACACCGTTAAATGACCAGGCGAACTTTTCCATGTGGCCCGTGAGGTGCAGTTCAATGGTGCGGCCGGGGTCGCGGCCATCCGGGTCTTCGAAAGTGCTGCGCAGGTCGGAATAAGTCAGGACGCGGCGACCGTTGTCACGCAGGCCGAGGCCAGGGTCATTGAGTTTGGGGGAGGTGGTCATGGCTTGCATGTCCACCAGCGGATTGTTGCTTTCCGTCGCGGGATGGGACTGCATATCGCCCATTCCAGCCATGGCGCTGTGATCCATGCCTGCCATGTCACCGCCCATAGCGCCGTGATCCATGCCGCCCATACCCATGTCATCCATGGTCACCAGCGGCCTGGGGTCCAGCGGTGGTATCGGCGCGGACACCCCCGTCTTAACCGCCAGCGTGCCACAGGCATAGCCCGTGCGATCCATCGACTGGGCGAACACGGTGTACGCATCCTGGGTCGGCTCGACGATCACATCGAACGTCTCCGCCACCGCGATTCGAAACTCGTCGACGCTCACCGGTTTGACGTGCAGACCGTCGGCGGCGACCACCGTCATTTTCAGACCGGGAATGCGTACGTCGAAGTAGGTCATGGCCGAGCCGTTGATAAAGCGCAGGCGCAGTTTTTCGCCGGGGCGGAATACCCCCGTCCAGTTCATGTCAGGCGCCTGGCCGTTCATCAAGTATGTGTAAGTCGCGCCGCTGACGTCGGCCAGGTCCGTGGGGTTCATCTTCATGTCAGCCCACATCTTTCGATCTGCGACCGTGGAACCCCAACCTTTTTCACTGACGTCGTGGATGAAATCGCCCACGGTGCGCTTGTTATAGTTGTAGTAATCCGACTGTTTTTTCAACGTCTTCATGAGGCCGGCCGCGTCTTCGTCGGTCCAGTCGGTCAGCATCACCACGTAATCGCGGTCGTACTCGAACGGCTCTGGCTCCTTGGCATCGATCACCAACGGGCCGTAAACACCGGATTGTTCCTGAAGCCCCGAATGACTGTGATACCAGTAAGTGCCGCTCTGCCGGACCTTGAATTGATAGACGTACATCCCGCCCGGTTCAATGCCATGAAAGCTCAGGCCCGGCACGCCGTCCATGTTGGCCGGGAGCAGAATGCCGTGCCAGTGAATGGACGTGTCGGCATTGAGTTTGTTCCTCACCCGCAACGTCACTGTGTCACCTTCACGCCAGCGCAGCAGGGGGCCGGGAATGCCGCCGTTGATGGTCATCGCGGTGCGCGGGTTGCCGGTGATGTTGACCGGGGTTTCGCCGATGAACAGGTCGAAATCAGTCCCCGCCAGGACATTCGGCTCGCCGGGACTGGTGATCGCCCAGACAGGTGTGCGCCATAGCCCCAGACCACCGAGAATCCCGGCGGCGGCGATTCCCTTCACAAAGGTTCGTCTTGTTGTTTCAGGTTGCATGGCGCTTTTTTCCTAGTCAGTCGAATGACAGAGCAAGCAGGAGATACAGCCAGGTTCGATGAGTAGTGTAGTGAGTGCAACCTTTCAGAAGACTGAGCCTAAGATTACGGTTTTGTCAGGTTCGCCCGCATATCTGGCCGTGACTCAACTGGAATGACGGCTTGCCACATGACTGGCTTGTGAGTGAAGATGCTCAGAAATATAGGGTGGGGGGGGTATGGTATGTCGCATGTTCATGGACAAAAAGACGGCTTGTTAAAGCGTGTTCGGCGTATTGCCGGACAGGTTCAGGCGATAGAGCGAGCTTTGGAGTCAGACGCTGACTGCGCTAAAACGCTGCATCTTGTCGCGGCAACTCGCGGGGCAATGAACGGCCTGATGGATGAAATTATCGAAGCTCATGCCCACGCACACGTCGCCAATCCTGAGCTGAGCGATGAAGAGCGCTCTAAAGGTGTTGAAGAGTTGCTCGAAGCCATCCGTCGTTACTCGAAGTAGATACTGTCATGCCAAATTTTGCAGAACTGCTTCAACAGGGTGGCACCCACGCGTGGCTCTACTTCCCGAGCGCGATACTGCTAGGTGCGTTGCATGGACTTGAGCCTGGCCATTCAAAGACCATGATGGCGGCGTTCATCGTCGCAATCCGTGGATCGGTGAAGCAGGCCGTTTTGCTGGGCTTGGCCGCAACGCTCTCGCACACCGCAGTGGTGTGGTTGGTTGCCATCGGTGGCATGTATTTGGGCAAAGGTCTGGACGCCCAAACGACTGAGCCATACTTCCAGCTCGCGTCCTCCGCGCTGATCATAGTAATTGCACTCTGGATGCTTTGGCGTACATGGCGCGGCGAACAGATGTTCAAATTCGAGCAAGGTGATGATCACCACCACGGCGCCCATGACCATGGTCATCACGATGAAACTGAACGTATTGATACGGGCCACGGGCGGATCGAACTGTCGATCTTCGAAAAGGGAATGCCCCCACGCTGGCGCATGAAGGCGTTGAGTGGACATGCTTGGCCAGCGGCAGAGGTTCGACTGACGACTACCCGCTCAGACGGCAGCATTCAAGCGTTCTCGTTCGTCGAGCGCGATGGTTTCCTGGAATCGACCGTCGACATTCCTGAGCCTCATGAGTTTAGTGCTCGCTTGAGTCTTGGTCACGCGGGCCATTCCCATGATTACGATCTGGATTATCAGGAGCACGGACAAAGTCACGAGCATTCCGAGCTGGAAGGCCTGGAACTGTCGATAGATGGGTATCAGGATGCACATGAGCGTGCCCATGCCAATGATATCCGCAAACGCTTTACCAATCGTGAGGTCACCACTGGCCAGATCGTCATGTTCGGTCTGACGGGTGGTCTGATTCCGTGCCCTGCTGCCATCACCGTGCTGCTGCTGTGCCTTCAGGTTAAAGAAGTGGCACTGGGAGGCGTGCTCGTCCTATGTTTCAGCATCGGCTTGGCGATCACCTTGGTGGCGGTGGGAGCTGCTGCGGCGATTGGTGCCAAACAAGCTTCCAACCGCTGGCCGTGGCTCGGCACTGTGGCGCGCCGCGCGCCGTATCTGTCCAGCGTGTTGATTATCGGTGTTGGCCTATATCTGGGCTTCCATGGCTGGATCGGTTTGAACGCTTAAGGCGCTTGCAGTAATGGCCGCTTCTGGCCGATATTCCGCCTTTCGTGGCGTCCATATGAAACTGAACAACGCCGTCAATTGACCCTGACGGATTGCGCGCTCGCAGGTATCGATAACGTTGCGCGCAGACCGCCCCCCACCCGGTTGACGAGCTCGATTCGTCCACCCAACCGCGTGGCGATGGCGCTGACGATGGTCAGCCCGAGCCCTGCGCCCTGTGCGTTACCCCGGCTGTAAAACCGCTCGAACAATCGCGCCCTGTCAGCCTCATCAATCCCCGGCCCCTGATCTTCAACGCTTAGCTGACAGAACCCGTCGGCCTCGGTCAGTTGCACGGTGATGACACCATGCTCCGGGGAAAAATTCGCGGCGTTGGTAATCAGGTTACTCAGTCCGATGTCGATGGCAGCAGCGTCGGCGAGCACATTGAACGTATGGTCGTTGACGTCGAAAGCCAGCTCCAGGCGTTTGCTCAAAAGCCATGGCGTGAGCTGCACCAGGCTGTTGCGCACGGTTTCGCTGAGGTCGATGCATTGCAGGGAAGGCGAATTGGCTTTGGGTTCCAGGCGGGCCATGGTCAGCAACTGGTTGACCAGCCGACTGGTGCGATCGACCCCGGCGATCAGAAACGCCAGCGACTCACGGCGCTCCTGGTCGGTGCCGGCCTCCTGCAGGTTTTGCGCGTGCACCCGCAGCACCGCCAGCGGCGTGCGCATTTCGTGAGCGGCGTCGGCGATGAAGCGGCGTTCGCGACCGAGCACTTCCTGGATCTGCGCGAGCATGCGGTTGAGCGCTGCTTGCATCGGCTCCAGTTCGCTGGGCAGCGGTGTCAGTTGCAGCGGTTCGAGGGAGCCACTGTGCCGCGCGCGCAGGGTTGCAGCCATGTTCGCCAGTGGCTTGAGACCCCAGCCGATGGCGAGCCAGATCATGGCCGCGAGCAGCAGGCTGCCAATCATGTTCGGCCATAACGTATGGCGCACGATGCGGTCGACCAGATCAGCGCGCACGTCGTCGCGCTCGCCGACCCAGATGCGCAGCCCGTTCTGTTTATCCTCAAGGATGAAGGCGCGCCAGTGACGGTTATTCAGATCCACCACATCACTGAAACCCGGCTGAGTCGGCGGCGTGCTGAAGGAGGGCGCGCTGGCGGTGTGCACCAGCACGTCGCCGGCGGGATTCCACACCTGAAAGGCAATCTTGCGTTCGTAGGGATGGCCATCACCGCGAGGAACCGCTTCGCCCAATGCACTGTTGAACGCGCGGTACAGTTCGGCGTGCTGATTGCTCGCCAGCGGCATGCGCATCACCCCTTGCAGCAGCCGCGCGTTTTGCGCCAGTTGCGCGTCGTAGACTTCCGCAATTTCGTGGTTACTGTCATGCAGATTGAACAGGCTGAGCACTGCCAGCCCGGCCAGCAGCAAGCCGATGATCAGGGTCAGGGTGCGGCGGCGGATCGAGGTCATCGGCGTTCCTCGACCAAGTAGCCCACGCCGCGAATGGTGCGGATCAGGTTGGAGGAGAATTTCTTGCGCAGGTGATGGATGTGCACTTCCAGCGTGTTGCTTTCGGCTTCTTCGCTCCAGCCGTAAAGCAACTGCATGAGGTGATCGCGGGTGATGACCCGGCCTGGTGGCGACAGCAGTTCGTGCAGCAATTGGTATTCCTTGGGCGTCAGCGCCACAGCCTCACCGTGGTAACTGACTTGCTGAGTGCCGGGGTTGAGGCTGATGCCGGCATGCTCGATCAACGCCTGGGCGCGCCCGGCACTGCGTCGCAGCAAGGCACGCAGGCGCGCCTTGAGCTCGGCGAGATCAAAGGGTTTGACCAGATAATCGTCGGCGCCTGCATCCAACCCCGCGATGCGATCCTCGGTCGCATCGCGGGCGGTGAGGATCAGCACCGGCACATTCGAGCCGCTGTCACGCAGGCGGCGCAGCACTTCGAGGCCGTCCATGCGGGGCAAGCCGAGGTCGAGCACGGCCAGGTCAAAGGTTTCGCTGAGCAACGCGTGCAGGGCGCTGCTGCCGTCTTTGAGCCAGTCGACGGTGTAACCCTCGCGCACGAGCGCCTGATGAATGCCCTCGCCGAGGGCCACGTCATCCTCAATCAGTAATAGACGCACCTGGACTCCTGTCAGTCGAGTTTTTTGTTCACGTCCACCAGCAACGCGGCGATCTCTTTGCGACGCCCGGCATCGGCGCCTTCGCGACCCGGACGAGGCGCGGCTTGCAGAGCCTTTTGCAGCGCTGCCCTGGCTTCAGCGTAGCGTTTCTGACGGTAGAGGTGATCGCCCCAGAAGTACAGGCTGTCGATGCCCTCGGGATTGAGTTGCAGCGCCTGCTTGAGCAATTGCTCAGCCTTGTCGCTGTCTCCGAAACCGATCGGCCAGCCCGGTACGCGGTCATACAGCGCAGCGAGGCTGGTGTAGGCCGAACCTTGCAGCGCTTTCGGGTCGAGGGTCAGGGATTTTTCCAGGTCGGCCCTGGCATCCTTGGCCTTGCTCAGCGCACCGAGTCCACCCTCGGCACCGGCCCAACTGCTGGTGACGATGCCTTTCCAGATCCACGCTTCAGCCACCGCTGGACGCTGCGCGGTGAAGGAGGTGGCTTCGCCAGAGAGTTGCTCGAACGCGGCAGCTCGCTGTTTCTCCGGCGTTTCGTACTGGATGTGCGCCCAGCGCTGCTGAATGCTGTTGAGGCGTTGCTGATCGGTGGCGTCCAGCCACTTTGGCTGAGAGCGCCCAGCAGCAGACACGCGAAGAGTTTTTTCATGGTTTTTGAGTCTCGTTCTCGGGTTTTTCACTCAGGCGACGGATCAGCGGCAATTGCTTGCGCAGGCCGCGGTCCACCAAGTTGGGCAACAGACTGTTGAGGCGCACGAAAAAGCGCTCCGGCCAGCCCAGATACAGGTCACGGTGATCACCGGCAATCGCATGAATCACCGCTGAGGCCACGGTTTGCGGATCGTCGACGTTGGCCTTGAGCGCATCATTCAGCGCTTGCGCAGCGGCGCTGTTCATCGAGGTGCGGGTGGCGCGTGGTGCGACGTAAAGCACGCCCACGCGGGTGTCCGCCAGCTCCCGGCGCAATGCTTCGGAAAACCCGCGCAAAGCAAACTTGGTCGCGCAATAACTGGCGTAACCGGCATAACCGATCGAACCATAGGTGGAGCCGACGTTGACCACCATGGCGCTGTCGGCCTGTTTGAGCAGGGGCAACAGCAACTTGGTCAGGCAGATCGGCGCGCTGATGTTCACCGCCAGCATCGCGTTGATGTCGCTGTCGTCCAGCTGTTCGAGCATGGCGAAGTGGTTGACCCCGGCCGCGTTGATCAGCAGGTTGATGCCACCGATGCCTTCAGCGGCGGCCAGCACTTTGCGTCGGTCGCTGAGGAAGGTCAGGTCGGCAGCGACCCAGCACAGGTTCTGCGGATAACGCTCAAGCAGCGGCAGCAGCGTCTCCTGATGCCGGGCCACGGCCAACACCTGGGCACCGGCGGCGCACAAGGCACTGGCGATGGCCATGCCGATGCCGCCGCTGGCACCGGTCAAGACCACGCGCGCGTCACGCAGCTGCATGTTGAGCCTCCGCGTCACGCGGCAAGCCTCGGAACATGTCGGTGTACAGGCGATAGACGACTTTCGAGGCGTGGATCACCGCCGCCTGATCTTCTGGATCCTCCAGTTTGTTCATCAGTCGGCGGTAGGTCTGCATGTGCTCGATGTCCAGCGAGCCGTGGGAGCTCAAATAACTGAACGCCGTTTCCGGCAACGCCAGACGCTCACGAATGCTGCCCGCCGCGTGGGTGGCCAAAGCAATGCTGGTGCCTTCAAGCACATTGACCATGCCGAATAGCCCGACAGGATTACCCCGGGCGATCAGGTCGTAGAGGAAGCTGACCATCAACTCGATCGACAGCGACGGCTGGCCATCGCGCACCGCATCGCGGTCACCGCCACAGGCGGCAATGTCGTTGAGCACCCACTGTTCGTGGCCGTATTCGTCTTCGATGTACTCGCACACGGCTTTGCGCAGCCACTCCAGGCGTGTCGGCAAACGTGCGCCGCAAGCCATCATTAACGGCACGGTGTGGCGCACGTGGTAATAGGCCTGGGCGAGAAATTCCCGATAGCTCTCAAGGCTGACCTTGCCTTGCAGCGCATCAACGATGATCGGCAGGTTGAACAGCTCGTGGCGTTCCTGCTGTGTGGCTTCTTGCAGGGTGTCGAAAAAACTCATGATGCGCATGCCTCGCAGATAACGGATTCGGTTAATTGGGTGTGGTAATGCGCGACGATGGCTTCGCGGCGCGGGCGGCCATTGGCGGTGAGCAGGCCATTGGCGGCAGTGAAGGGGTGGGGTAGGCGTGTCCAGCGATGCACTTGGGCGTAATCGGGCAAGGCTTCGTTGGCTTCGGCGACGGCGGCGGCCAGATCCGCGTCGCTGCAATCGGCGCGGTGCGGCCAGAGCAGGGCGTGGTTGTGCGGCATCGCCTCGCCATAGACGAACGCCTGGGCGATGTGGCGGCGCTGGGTCAGTTCCGACTCGACCCATTCGGGGTTAACGTTGCGCCCGAAACTGGTGACGAACTGATGCTTCTTGCGGCCCTTGAGGTAGAGAAAACCTTCCGGATCAAACTCGCCCAGATCACCGCTCGGCCACCATTCTTCGGCGTACGGCGCATCGCCCAGATAACCCAGCAGCGGCGAGCCCTTGATCAGCACTTCGCCGTCCTCGGCCAGCCTTACTTCAACATGCGGCAACGGCCGGCCAACACTGCCCGGACGCCGTGCACCGGGGCGATTGAGGCACACCACCGATGAGCATTCGGACAAGCCATAACCTTCGTAGACCGGAAGACCGACCCGTTGCGCACGCAGCAGCAGATCCTCGGAAACCCTTGCGCCGCCCACTGCCGCAAAGCGCAGGGCTTGCGCATCGAAGACTTGCTGTTCGGCGGCGCTGACCAGCAGCAAGAGCAATTGCGGCACCAGGATCAGACTCTGGGGCTTACGGCTGGCCAGATAACCGAGCAGTCGCGGCACATCGACGCCACTGGCGCCCTGAATGCCGAGTGTTTTCTGGCTCGGCAGGCTCAGCGTTGCACCCGCGTACAGCGCCGCGTAACAGCCAAGATTTTCCAGCAGAATTGCCAGCGGCAGCAGCGCGACGTGGTGCTGCGCAGCTGTGGGAAGACTGGCCAGTTCCAGCTCTCGCGCCACGCGCAGCAGGCTTTCGGCGCTCAGGCACACGCCCTTGGGGGTGCCAGTGGTCCCGGAAGTGAAGGTCAGTTTGGCGGTGCCGGCGGGCATGCAGCTGGGGGCGGTGGCCGCGCGGCACCAGAAATCGCCGCGCTTTTCATACCCGGCGGCGAGCAATTCGTCTTCCAGCTCCGGCTCGGCGATCACCCGCTCGGCTTGGCTTTGCTCAAGACAATGGGCGCGCTGCGCGGGGCTGAAAAACGCTGGCAAGGTCACGCAGGTCAGGCCTTCGAACAGCACGGCCAAGTCCCAGAGCAGCGCTTCGACACCGTTGTCCAGTGCCAGGGCAATCACTTGCACTTGTTCATCGCGCAAACGCTCCTGGCGGTACAGCAACTCGGCGTACAGCGTCGGATAATCGATCTTCAGCGTGTCGCCCCATAAAGCTGCGGTGCTGTGGTTACGCCCGGCATGGCTGCGCAAGGTTTCCTTGAAACGTTGCAGTTCAAGCGACATGGCAGGCACCTTCAATCGAAGCAGGCAAACCCAGCCGAGTGAACAGACCCGTGTTACGCAGATGAATGAACCCGGCCCGGATGTTGCCGACGTGCACCCAGGGTTTGCTCTCGTAATAACTGCCCCAGTGTTGACGCTCATCACCCAGTCGCTCGGGATCGGCGGCGCACAATGTCAGCGGTTTCAAGCCAAGACGATGGAAGCTGTTGACCAGTCCGATGTTGCCGGTAAACGTCACCCACTCCCGGCCTCCCATGGCCAGCAGGTAGGTGATCGCAATGATGCTCAAGCGTGCGCTGCCGGTGTCGCTGGCGGCGAGGTTGCCGACCTCGACAATCGCGTTGCGGTTCACCGTGCGGGCGGCAGCGGCACTGATCAGCGACTCGATCGGCTCGTCGAGATAACGTTCGAGAAACAGCGGCTCGCGATGGGCACGGCGCACGCCAGCCACTGCGCACAACTGGCCTTCATCGTTGTGTACGCCGAACAACTCAGGCATGAAATGGCGTATCTCGGCGTGATGAGCCTTGCGAAAGCGTTGCTGGATAAACGCTTCGAAAACGGCGCGCTGCACATCGCCCGGCAGGGCGTTGGACAAGCTCATCTGCGGCGCTCCGGTCTGGCCGAAGCGCAAGGGCAGGGGGATGTTCCAGTCAGAATCGGGCATGGGCTGAACGCCTCACTCAATTGGGTTGAGTGGAGTATCTGAGCCATTTCTTAGCGAAGTCTGAAGGTGAACGAGTTAACCGGCCGGTTGATGCTTCACAGCCCCGGGCTTACTGATTATGTGTCATTGTCGTTTTGTACTCATGCGGTTAATGCAGGGGCGAGTAATTGCCGATCAAATATGTTCGCAGCCTCACTGGGCGTAGGCGCACCCCCGACGCTAACCGTCACCTTGGATTTGCCCTCGCTTTTGTCGCGGGGGCAATCAACGCCGGTGGCTTCCTGGCAGTTAATCAATACACCTCTCATATGACCGGCATCGTTTCCTCAATGGCGGACAACAGCGTGCTGGGGGCCTACGGTCCGGTGCTGAGTGGTGCCGGAGCCTTGTTGTCTTTCCTCGTCGGGGCAGCTTGCTCGGCGATCATGGTCAATTACTCCCGGCGACGGCGAATGCACAGCGAGTTCGCGTTGCCACTTCTGTTTGAGGCTTTTCTACTGATTGGCTTTGGTTTTCTGGGGGCGCAGCTCTCGACCGTGGATGGCTTGTTCGTATCCGTCACCGTGATGCTGCTTTGCTTCATCATGGGTCTGCAGAACGCCGTGATTACTAAAATTTCCAAAGCAGAGATTCGAACAACGCACATCACCGGAATCATCACTGACATCGGTATTGAGTTAGGGAAACTCGTCTATTGGAATGCCGTGGATGCAGCATGGCACCCTAAAGTTCTCGCGGATCGCCCCCGCCTGAGGATCTTGATCTTGCTGGCGCTGAACTTCTTTGCGGGTGGTGTGGCAGGTGCTTTCGGGTTCAACTACATCGGGTATATCGCAACCGTACCGCTCGCGATGGTTCTGCTGACACTGGCGATCGTGCCGGTTCTGGACGATCTCAGACGCTATATTCGGCATCTGGTGCGCAAGTGACTCGGTATTTGAGGGCAGATGGCCTGCAAATAACGTTTCATATCTGATGAAATCCTGTTTGGGCTAGCAAAGATCCAGCATGCAAACTATTTCTCAGCGACTATACTGGGGACCACTAACTCTAATTATTTCTGTATCTCCGCCTCACGCGTGTTGGAAATATTCGTTTGCGTTCGATCCTATAACGGAGTTTGCATGAAGATTGAAATTCTCAAACAAGCAGTTATGGATTCACGAGACGGAATTACCATTTCTGATAACGGCATCGAAGACAATCCGCTGGTTTTCGTAAATCCTGCGTTTGAGCGCATGACCGGTTACTCAGCTGAAGAGATAACGAATATAAACTGTCGATACTTACAGAATGACGACAGATCACAACCCGAGCTGGATGTTGTCCACAATGCCATAAAAAATGGGGAGTATTGCCTTGTCACCTTGCGAAACTACCGCAAGGATGGAACGATGTTTTGGAATGAATTAAGTATCTCGCCGATTCATGATGACAAAGGGATTGTCACTAATTTCATTGGAATCCAGAAGGACGTAACAGCCAGAGTATTAATACAGCAACAGCTGCGTGATGAACATCATTCACTTGAAGAGATGAAAATACATTTCGAGCAACTATCAATTAAAGATGGGCTCACGGGAATTTACAATCGTCGCTTTTTTGACACGCAGTTTGAAATCCAATGCAGAATTGCATGCCGCACTAGCGACTCATTAACGCTTGCCATGATTGATGTTGATCACTTCAAATTATTCAATGATATTTACGGACACCAGGCAGGTGATGGCGCATTAATACGTATCGCTGACAGTTTGAGTAAATCCTTTCAGCGCGGCTCTGATTTTGCAGCCAGGTATGGCGGTGAAGAATTTGTAATTCTTTCCAACGGCATGACGGAAAACCAGGCAGCTTTATATGTCAATACGCTATGCCAGCGAGTGCGAGATTTAAAAATCCCGCACTCCGCTTCCAGTACGGGTTATTTAACTGTGAGCATCGGTTTTTCTGTGCATACATTTGGTCCGCAGCATCCTTCTAATCTGCTGCTGGCACGGGCGGATAAAGCGCTCTATACCGCAAAAGAGCGGGGTAAAGATCAAATTTTTAGTCTTTAGGTTCAGCACGAAAAACATGCATAGAGTGGCGGTGATCACAGTGCAAACGTTTTTTGATAAAACGCCAAGTTCTCAGGCGTTGCTCTACGGGTGAGTGTGTAACCAGCGCTATCTGCCCTCTCTGACAGGGGCGAGCAAACTCCCTGTTTCATGTGTCCGCAAGCGAGGCCAGAGTGTCATGCAACCGACCATCAAATTGCTGGATCATCCCACCAGATATATGTTCTTCACCGGGAAGGGCGGGGTTGGAAAAACGTCGGTCTCCACATCGGTGTCAATCGCATTGGCTGATGCGGGCAAGAAAGTGCTCCTGGTCAGCACAGATGCCGCCTCGAACCTTGATGAGATGCTCGGTGTCGAGTTGAGCAATCAGCCTGTGGCGGTGCCGGACGTGCCTGGAATGTTCGTGCTCAACATTGACCCCGGGGTCGCAGCAATCGACTACCGAGCCAGAGTGGTCGAACAAATGGGTTCCAAGGCGAGCGATCAAGACATTGCTCTCGTACGTGAGCAACTTTCGGGGGCGTGCACGACCGAAATCGCAACGTTCGATGAGTTTTCGCACCTCCTGTCGCAGGGCGGGGCGGCCTATGACCACGTCGTGTTCGATACCGCTCCTACGGGACACACGCTCAGGCTGTTGAGCCTGCCTAAAGCGTGGAGTGGATTTTTGGAAGGCAATGATCGTGGTGCCTCATGTCTGGGGCCACACTCTGGTTTGAAAATGCAGGAGCAGCTTTTCAATCAGGCGTTGGCCGCGCTCAACAACCCAGCCCTGACCACCGTAGTACTAGTCGCTCGCCCAGACCAAGGCGCGCTCGGCGAGGCCGCTCGCTCCTCCGATGAGCTCCGTGAATTGGGTTTGGAAAACCAACGCCTAGTGGTGAATGCTGTCTTTAAACGCAGCGACTTGAATGACCCGACCGCAGCAGCAATCGAGGCCTTGGGCCAGCAGGCGCTCGACGAGATGCCGGTTTCGCTGCGCAAGCTTGCAGCTGACTACATTCCGCTAAAGGCCGTGGATTCCGTTGGCTTGCCCGCCCTACGCGGGCTGCTTACCCCGGAGCTTGATCGGCCAACAAGCACACAATCGCAGGAACCCTCGCGCCTGGAGTATCACAAGCTCTCGGAGCTGGTTGCCGAGCTTGCACATGACGAACGCGGGTTGATCATGGTCATGGGCAAAGGTGGTGTTGGAAAAACTACCATTGCCGCCGCCATCGCGCTAGGCCTGGTCCAGCACGGCAAGTCGGTGCATTTGAGCACAACGGATCCTGCGGCGCATTTGACAGTGACCCTTAACGCCAATGTGCAAGGACTCAGCGTGGGCCGCATCGACCCTAAGGTCGAGACCCAAAAATACGTGGACAAAATTGTAGCGTCCCGCGCTCCAACACTGACGGGAGATGAAAAGGCCCTGCTCATTGAGGATTTGCGATCCCCCTGTACCGAGGAGGTCGCGGTCTTCCATGCATTCTCGCGCGTGGTTTCTCAAGCCAGAACCTCGTTCGTGGTGTTGGATACCGCTCCAACGGGTCACTCCCTGCTATTGATGGACGCGACAGGTGCTTATCACCGCCAAATGGTTCGTGAGTTTACAGGCAAGGCCTCGGACCACATCGTCACGCCATTGATGCGACTGCAGGATGCCGATTACACCAAAATCATTCTCGTGACGCTGCCCGAAGCAACGCCGGTGTCTCAGGCGACAGCGCTACAGGAGGACTTACGCAGGGCTCACATCGAACCGTTTGCATGGGTGGTCAACAAGTCGCTTCTGGCCACAGGCACCTTGGACCCGCTACTGCAAGCGCGTTTAAACAGTGAGCGAAAACAAATGGCGCGGGTAGTCGACCAAACCCGACATGCTGTCATCGTTGTGCCTTGGACCGCAGAGCCACCTGTTGGCGTCACTGCGCTAAAACACCTACTGGATTGATACGCCAGTGTCGCTCCGATCACACTGGACACTGGGGCTATGACAAGTTAACCCGCGACAAAGCGCAGGCTACGGTCAATTGTTCTGCTGTTCGCGTTCTGGCGATCTCACAATCAATGACTGCGCCGGTTCTCCAGTGCATTAAACAACAGCATGCCAGCCAGCATTGCCAATATGAACACGACTACTTGCCAGTGTCCTGTCAGCAGGATTGCAACGGCGGGGCCGGGACAGATACCCGCTATTCCCCAGCCGATACCAAACAACAGGCTGCCGCCGATCAGGCGCGGGTCCAACTCGCGCTTGATCGGTAACTGCATTGGATTTCCCAGCAGCGAGCTGGATTGTTGGCGTGCCCACGTGAGCGGCCCGGTAGCGACGCCAATTGCCCCCACCATGACCAGCGCGAGGGAAGGATCCCAAGCCCCCGTCAAATCCAGGAAAGCCAGCACCTTTTTCGGGTTAGCCATGCCCGCGAGAAGCAGGCCGAAGCCGAACAGAAGGCCTGCGACGAATGCAGTCAGTTTGACCATGTTCAGTTCCCCATGAGATGACGCAGGACGAACACTGTAGCGAAACCACTTAGCATGAAACATACAGTGGCTATGATTGAGCGCGGCGAAAGGCGTGATATGCCGCAAACCCCATGACCGCTCGTGCAACCCGAACCGTAGCGTGTGCCGATACCCACCAATACACCGGCGACGATCAGTCCGAACAGGCCACTCTGGAAATCAAGCTGCGGCAGCGTGGCAAACAAGCCCCATAAAACCGGCGCGACGAGCAGACCCAGCAAAAACAGCACTTTCTCGTCAGCCCCCTCGCTGCCACGCTGTAGAAGGTTGCCGATCAGGCCGCTGATTCCCGCGATACGCCCGTTGGCGACGACGAATAGAGTGGCTGCGAGGCCAATCAATGCGCCTCCGGCAAGTGATGACCAGGGAGTAAAGTTGATCCAGTCGACATTCACGAAGCTTCTCCAGCGCAAAAATGTTGAGACAGGGTTTGGATTACCGTTAATGCTTCAGGACTGCTGATGCGATGGAACACTTGCTTTGCGTCACCGCGGGTTCCTCAGTCCTTCGCGGCGAAGCCACGCCAACTGTCGAAAAAGAGTCGCGCGAATACGCTCGGCGTTCAGGTCTAGGGCGCTCCAGTGTTCGGTGTATTGCTGCGCGGGACCACTTTAGAGTTGAACCCGATATTTCAGTCATCAAGAAGACAAACTCGATCGAAATCGCAACAGTGTGATGCCGAAGAAAACCGACCCTATGACTGCCAGTGCCAGCAACTCCGGCCACACCAGATTGAGCCCTGCATTGCGGAACAGAATTGCCGTGCTCAGGCTGACAAACTGGGTGGAAGGGGAAATCTGCATAACCCACTGCAACCAGGTTGGCATGCTTTCCAACGGCGTGCTGCCGCCCGACAGCAGCAGCATCGGAATGATGACAGGGATCGCCAGCAGCCCGAATTGTGGCGTTGATCGTGCCAGTGTCGCGAGAAAGATGCCGAGTGAATTGGCGGCAAACAGATACAGCGCGGTAGCTGACAGGAACAAAACGGTAGAGCCTGTCAGTGGCACGCCTAAAGCGAACCTCACGACAGCCTCCAGCGACACCCACGTGCAGCCGACTACGACCAATGCATTGCTGCCGATTTTCGAGACCATGATTTCGAAGGGGGTGAGGGGTAGCACCAGCAAGTGATCAAGTGTTCCGTGCTCTCGCTCGCGAAGGAGCGCGGTGCCCGTCAGTACGATCGCCAATATAGTGATGTTGTTGACGATCTGAATCACCGCCAGAAACCAGCCGCCCTCCAGATTGGGATTGAACAGTGAATGAGACACCAGTGCGATTGGCGTCTGGGCCGAATCGTTATCCCGAGTACGGTACTTGCGCATCTCCCGGTCAAATATTCGCGCAATGTAACCGGCGCCCATGAATGCCTGACTCATCGCAGTCGCATCTACGTTGATTTGCAGGTCAGGGCTGCGACCAGCGTTGTAATCGCTTTGAAAGTGCGGCGGGATGTCGATGATGAAAGTGTATTGCCCGCTGTCCATGGCAGCATCGAGCTGATCGTAGTTCAGGGGCATTGGGACCTGAAATTCTGGCGGCAACAAGGCTGCCGACAGTTGCCGTGACAGATAGCTGCGGTCTTCATCCACGATCGCCACACTGGCGTGATGCACGCCGATGACTGAACCGGCGGCGGGCATATAAATTGCCACGCTGAAGGCATAGGCCAAAAACAACAGCAGTACGCGATCGTGCCGCAGACTGGTCAGCTCCTTGAGTGCCAGCGCGAGAACGTGTGCAGGTTTATTCATCATGCTTCCTGCTTTTTCAGCATCAGCAGACTGACGCCGCTGAAGAATACAAAAAACCCTAGCAATGCAAGGCATTGAGGCCAGAGTTGGCGCAGATCCAATGCCTTGGTGAAAGTGCCGACTGCGATGTCCAGAAAGTAGCCGGCAGGAAACAGCGCCCCCATGATCGCTGCGCCGCCCTCCAGCGATGAGCGCGGTACGATCAAACCGGAGAACTGGATAGTGGGCAGACTGGTGATGATCATCGTGCCCAGAATGGCGGCGATCTGGGTTCGCGTAAACGCGGAAATCAGCAAGCCGAGACTGGTCGTGGCGAGGACATACAGAAAACCGCCCAGAGCGAGCATCAGCAGGCTGCCTTTGAACGGCACGTCGAAGAGCCATCGATTCATCGCGGTCAGCATGCACAGGTTGATCACGCTGACTACAACGTAAGGCATTTGCTTGCCCAGCAAGAACTCCAGACGCGAAAGAGGGGTGGCGTAGAAATTAGTGATCGACCCGAGCTCTTTCTCTCGCACGATACCCAATGCGGTGAGCATGGCCGGAATGAATGCCAGAATCAGCGCCATGACGCCAGGTCCGATTGCGTTGACACTGACCACGTCCTGGTTGTACCGAAAGCGGATTTGCATATTCGCCATCGGGCGAACGTCGTGGGGGTGGCTGGTGGAGCTGGCCAGACGTTGCAGATTCTCTGCATGTACCGATTCCACATAGTTACGGCTGGTTTCGGCACGAAATGGCATTGCGCCTTCCAGCCATGCGGCAACCGTGGGCGCGCGCCCGGCATGTAAGTCCCGCCCAAAACCCGGAGGAATTTCCAATGCCAACTTGATCTCCGAGCGCTGCAAGCGTTGCTGCAACTGGACCGGGTCCTGGATCGGTGCACGTTCGGAAAAGTAGCGAGAACCACGGAACGCCTCGAGGTAGGCGCGGCTCTGTGGCGTTTGATCCTGATCGTAGACTGCAAACTCCAGATTTTCGACATCCAGCGAAATCCCGAAGCCGAAAATGATCATCATGAACAGCGCGCCCAAAAATGCGAACGCCAGCCGTACCCGATCACGCAGCAGCTCCTGAGTTTCCTTGCGCGCTACGGCCCACAGACGACGCAGACGAAAGCGCTTGGGGATGGACACGGATGCCTCGTCGGGGGTGAACGCCTCGTCAGTCGATTGCGGCTTTTCGTCTGGTGCCTGCGCTTGCTCCAGACATTCGATAAACGCCAGCTCAAGCGTCTCGGCAGCGTATTGCTCCTGTAGTTGCTGCGGAGTGCCACAGGCCAGCACTCGACCGGCGTGCATGAAGGAAATCCGGTCGCAGCGCAACGCTTCATTCATGAAGTGCGTAGACAGAAATATGGTCACGCCTTCATCGCGTGAAAGTTCGGTCAGCAATGTCCAGAACGCGTCCCGGGCTACCGGATCGACGCCTGATGTGGGCTCGTCAAGAATTAGTACTTCAGGCTTGTGCAGCACTGCGACCGCCAGTGACAGGCGCTGACGCACCCCGAGCGGCAGCGCTCCCGAGGCTTGCATGGCGACATCGGATAAGTTGAAACGAGCCAGTAGCGCGTCGATGCGTTCAGTGCTCGCAGCCTTGGGCATGTCGTAAAGCCGGGCATGCAGATCAAGATTCTGGCGTGCGGTCAATTCGCCGTATAATGAGTAACTCTGGGACATGAAACCGACTTTCTTGCGCGTCTCCAGATCCGTCGCGTCCACAGGTTTCCCCAGTAACACGGCTTCACCCTGAGTCGCAGGAATCAAGCCGGTCAATACCTTCATGGTCGAGGTTTTGCCACAGCCGTTAGAGCCCAGAAATCCGAAAATCTCACCTTTGCTGATGGAAAAACTAACGTTGTCGACGGCCGTGAAGTCCCCGAAGCGCAGGGTCAGCCCGGTTGCTTCGATGGCAACCGGTTTGGCAGAGGACTGGCTGTCGGTGGCGGCCGATGCCTGCCAGACCTTTCTTGTACCTCCCTGGAAGTGCGTAAACGCATCATCGAGCTTGCCACTGGAAGTGCTCGCTGCAAGCTCGGTACTGAGGCCTGAGGCGATCAGTTTTCCTTGATCGAGCATCAGGCATTTCTCGAACTGCTCCGCTTCTTCCATGTAGGCGGTTGCTACTAGCACGGTCAACTGCGGTCGCAGTGCGCGCACTTCGTCGATCAACTCCCAGAAATGCCGGCGCGATAGCGGGTCAACTCCCGTCGTGGGCTCATCGAGAATCAAAAGATCGGGTTGGTGAATCAGGGCGCAGCACAAGCCCAGTTTCTGTTTCATGCCGCCTGACAGCTTACCCGCCGGGCGATCTTTGAAGCGCTCCAGATCGGTCGACACCAACAGGCTCGTCAGACGTTTTTCTGTGGCGGGGCCTTGCAGACTGAACAGGGCCGCGAAGTAGCGCACGTTTTCAGCAATGCTCAAGTCTGGGTATAAATTATTGCCAAGCCCCTGTGGCATGAACGCAATGCGCGAATACAGTGTCCTGCGGTGGGCGGCGTCATCAATCAGGCCGCCCAAGACCGACAACTCGCCGGTTTGAAGTTTTTTGACGCCTGCAATCAATCCCAGCAACGTGGACTTGCCCGCGCCGTCCGGCCCGATCAGTCCGCAGCGAATGCCCGCAGGCAGCTCCAGGTTGATATCGAACAGCGCATGCTGCGTGGCATACGTGTGATTGAGGCCGGTAATCCTTATCACCGAGTTCGTCATGGAAACATTACCGGCCAGGGCTCCGGTGTGGTTCGGACATATCCGACGCCTGGCATACCGGGTTTCGCCTGCGGAGTGTCTTTGGGATTGACCAGGCGGGCCTTGACGCGGAATACCAGCTTCTGTCGCTCATCCTGGGTTTCGACCGCTTTGGGTGTGAACTGAGATTTATCTTCGATGAAGGTAATACGCGCCAGAAGCTGTTGGTCGGGGAGGGCATCCAGAACGATTTTCGCTTGATCGCCCAAGGCCAATTTGCCTGCCGTGGCGGCAGGCAAATACAGATTCATGTATTGATCCTGGAGGTTGATCAGCACGAAAACCTGGCCCCCCGCGCCCAGCACTTCGCCGGGTTCGGCCATGCGTAACTGGATCGAGCCGTCAATGGGTGCGCGCAAACTGCTGTCGTCAATCTCGCTCTGCAGACTGGCGGCCTGCGCCTTAGCCTCGCTGATCCCGGCAACGAGGGCCAACACCTGAGCTTGTGCCGACCGAACGGCGGCACTGCTGGTGTCGAATCGTGCTTTTTGCTGATCGAACAGCTGAGCGCTGTAGTAGCCACGCTCGAACATCAAACGTGCGCGTTTGAGCTCTTGTCCCGCCAACCGTTGCTCGCTCTGGCGAAGCTGCACATTGGCTTGCGCCACGGCCACGTTTTGACGCGCACCGGCGACGCCCGCCAGTGCTTGCTGCAATTTTGCTTCAAGGGTTTTCGTATCCATCACCGCTAGCAGTTGCCCGGCGCTGACCTTGTCCCCCTCATTCACCAGCACTTGCGCAAGGCGCCCGGCGGTTTTACTTGCGATCTGAACTTCGGTGGCTTCCAGCCGCCCATTCGCGGCGTGAAACTGCTCAGGCAGTGACGGATGACTCCAGCGCCAATAGCCGAACGCACTCCCGGCCAGCAACAGGACGAGTATCACCAAAGTGGATGCAATGAGCTTACGGTGCTTCGTCGGCATTGCACTTCTCCCTGTGAATACTCAAGTATGGGGAAGTGCGGAGCGGCGAGTCTGACCTAGATCAAGTTGCAACCGGGGGGCCGTAGCTGAGGATCACTTGTCCTGGCGTCGGGTGTAATGCAGCAATCGGTCGGTTTCAGTCTTTACCACCGAGTAACATTCACAGCTGAGGCGTTCCAGTTGCGCACGATCAAGAACTTTGATCTGGCCACGGCTGTATTCGATCACGCTCTGACGTTGCAGCTTGCCGGCGGCCTCGGTCACGCCCTCACGGCGTACACCGAGCATGTTGGCGATCAGTTCCTGAGTCATGTTCAACTGATTGCCTTGCAAGCGATCGAGTGACAACAGCAACCAGCGACATAGTTGCTGATCTATCGAGTGATGGCGATTACACAGAGCGGTCTGTGACATTTGCGTAATCAGCGCCTGGGTGTAACGAAGCATCAGCAACAGCAGGTCGCCATGGCGATCGAACTCATCTTTGAGCTTCTGACCGGGTAGACGAAACGCAGCGCCTGCGCTCTGGACCACGGCGCGACTTGACGTACTCTCGCCCCCCATGAATACGGCGATACCCACAAGACCTTCATTGCCCACCACGGCAATTTCTGCCGAGGCGCCGCTTTCCGTCACGTGCAGCAAGGACACGATGGAGTCTGTGGGGAAGTACACGTGACGCAATGCGTCGCCCGGCTCATAGAGCACCTCTCCCAGCTCAAGGTCGACCCATTCCAGGTGCGGAGCAAGGCGCTCGAGTTCCTGGCTGGCGAGCGCTGCGAGCAGATGATTGTGAGTCGGCTGCGGCGAAGCAGACATAAGCAGGCTCCCTGAGAGAGGATGGGTAGGCTGACTCAGGGTACACCTGTGAGTTCCGAGTAGGGGACCAATGTCTAATCATCGACAGCCTGCACTTGTCTGACCGATTGAGACCTCGCACTAGGCGCACGGCACTCGACCAAAATCCGCCGCTCGATGCCATCATCCATAAGCATCAGTACGCCTCCCTGCAGGATCTGACCATCAAGTGTCATTGAAGTCGACGCCGTGATTCCTTGTCGTACGTCGAAATGGTACTGCGTCAACCCGAATCGATAAGTCATTGTGAAGCCCGGCCAGTCGTCGGGAATCAATGGCTCCAGTCTCAGCGTGTTGCCGTCGCGTTGCAGGCCCAGCAGCGATTCAACCGCCAGACGATACATCCATCCTGCGGAGCCTGTGTACCAGGTCCAGCCACCACGTCCGGCGTGGGGGGCAATGCCGTAAACATCAGCCGCCATTACATAAGGTTCAACTTTGTACGTTTCGACCCCCGCGCTGCTCAGGGAAACGGCCGGATTGATCAGATTGAGTAATTCCCACGCCTTCGCAGAGTTCCCCGATTGCGCAAATGCCATAGCCGCCCAGACTGCGGCGTGGGTGTACTGTCCGCCATTTTCGCGGACGCCGGGGACGTAGCCTTTAATATATCCAGGGTCCTGTTCGCCCTTGTCGAATGGAGGATCGAGCAGCAGGATCGCGCGTATTTCAGGCTTGACCAGATACCGGTCGAGCGCCTGCATAGCCAGGATCTGCCGTTGTTCCGACCCGGCTCCAGACAACACTGACCAGCTCTGGGCGATGGAATCTATGCGGCATTCATCATTGATCGACGATCCCAATGGCTGCCCGTTATCAAACCAGGCTCGACGGTACCAGGCGCCGTCCCAGGCTGCACTCTCCAGGCTTTCGCGCAGCAGTTCGGCATGCTCTTCGCAGCGTCGAGCAAATTCACCATCGCCGTACCGGTGCGCGAGGAGGGCAAAGCGCTTGAGCACATCACAACCAAAAAACCCTAACCAGACGCTTTCGCCCGCGCCGAGGTAGCCCACTCGGTTCATCCCGTCGTTCCAGTCTCCGCTTCCGATCAGTGGCAATCCATGTACGCCTCGCCTCAAGCTATGTTCAATGGCACGCACACAATGCCGGTAAAGTGGCTCGCACAAATCCGACACATGCGGCAAGTCGTAGTAGGACTCTTCACCAGAGTCCAGCGCGCGCCCCTCTAAATAGCCGGCGGCTTCGTCCAGTACCGAAAGATCACCGGTGACTTCCACATAACGGCTGGTCGCAGCCACGAGCCATAAAAAATCGTCGGAGCAGGCGGTGCGCACCCCGCGATTCAGCGGTGGGTGCCACCAGTGCTGCACATCGCCTTCCTGATACTGATGACTCGCACACAGCAGCAGGTGTGTCCGCACAGTTGCTGGATCTGCATGGATCATGGCCATGCTGTCCTGAAGTTGATCACGGAAGCCTACAGCTCCCCCAGACTGGTAAAAACCACTACGGGCGAGGAAGCGGCAGGCGATGACTTGATACATCAACCAACCATTGACCATGACATCGAAGCTTGGCGCCGGTGTGCGCACCTGGATCACTGAAAGCAGCGAACGCCAGTGATCTTGAATTTTCTGCAACTGCATCGCGGCGACTCGCGCCCCCCGGTATTGGTGCACCAGTTGTGTCGCCGCGTGAGCGTTTTTCTCCGCCCCGAGGCGCAGCACCACTTCTGTGCGTTCTCCCTCAGACAGTGCCAACGTGATCTGGATCGCAGCGCAAGGGTCCATCCCGGCCCCTAAACGCCCCGATAACCCGGCATGTTGCAATGCTGAGGGTGATTCGAGGCTGCCATTGCGGCCGATGAACTCGGTGCGATCACCGCTGATGCCATGGTCGGTGCCATCGGTGTCGAAGAATGCCACGCGCTCGTTGAACTCGACCGAATAGGCATTGCGCGCGAAAAGCGCTCCACTTTCAGGGTCCGACTGGGTCGCAATATGCATTGCCGACTTGCTACGCAGGTCTCCCAGCACCCACTCCACATAACCGGTCACCGTCAACTTTCGGCTACGACCGGACACGTTATGCACGATCAGCCTTGAAAACTTGATCGGCGCATCGACGGCCACAAAAATCCACAGCTCAGTCCGGACACCCTCGCTTTCATGTTCGAACACGCTGTAGCCAAAACCGTGTCGTGTCTTATAGGTGCCGTTGCCCGGACAAGGTTTCGGCGTGGCTGACCAGAAATGCCCCGTTTCCTCATCGCGCAGGTAAATGACTTCGCCGCCAGGGTCCATTATCGGATCGTTGTGCCAAGGAGTAAGACGGAACTCATGTGCATTTTCCGCCCAGGTGTAGGCGCTGCCGGCTTCAGATACTACGGTGCCCAAATGTGCGTTTGCGATGACGTTGACCCAAGGCGCCGGAGTAGGGCGGCTACTCGTTGAGCTGATGACATACTCGCAGCCATCTTCACTGAAACCGCCGTAGGCGTTGGCTAAAGCCAAAGGTGCGGTGAGTGCTCCCGAGTTGTTGTGAGTTGGTATGTACGGGCGGGGTGCGACAAAAGGGGCGTACACCGGTGCCACACGCCGTCGAAGTATTTGCTCACTCAACGATCCGAGTCCTTCGCTGAACACCAGGCGCGCGACAGACAGGATCAGCGTGCGATCTTCATTGGACATCTGCTGGGCGGTGCGAACGAAAATCCCTCCGGAGCGATCCACCAGCGTTGCCTCGCTACCCGAAGTGACAAGGCCCATGATCGCGTCCTGCAGTTGCTGCCGATAACCGCTCTGGTCTTCGTTCCAGATCAACAGATCAACCACCAGGCCCTTCTGGCGCCAATATGCGTGTGCCTGGATCATTTTCTGAACGAGTTCGATATTCTCCAGACTCTTGATCTTCAAAAGGACGATAGGCCGGTCGCCAGAGATGGACTGCCCCCAAAGTCCCTGTTGGTTGCGCCGATTCTCCATCAGCACTGCGCTGTCCGCGCGCATCGCCGAGTTCGCGTAAAGCAGCGAGGAGGCCATTTGTTCAAACAGTCGCGCATCGCCAGGCGAGGCGTTCAACTGGCGCAACAGCACTTGGCTGTGAGTCCACGACAGATCGAAGACTCGGTCGGCCAGATGCCGGTCACGGTATTTGTTGATGAGCGACAGGCAGTGGTCGCGACTGGTCGCCGCACCTGTCACCAGATCAATCGTCGCCTGCTGCCCCGGTTGCAGGGTGATGCGACAGCGAATCGCGACAATCGGATCAAGCACCGGCCCGGCGGTACCGGAAAGCTGTGTGCATTCGCCATCCAGGGCCGCCGGCGACTCAAGATCCTTGCCGCGACCGATGAAGCGGGCGCGGTCGGTTTCATATGAAATATCCTGGATATCGACATCATGGGCTGCAAGCAGATGGCACATCCAGGGTGTCGGCTCGTCGCTGGCCCGTGGCCGACGGCTGCAGACAATGGCCTGCAAAGGCAGCAACACCTCGGTTTGTACGAACAACTTGCTGAAGGCCGGATGCATCGCGTCCGTGTCGGGCGCGGCTAGCACTACTTCTGCATAGGTTGTGATTTCCAGGCTTTTTGCAGATGATCCACGGTTAGAGAGATGCAGTCGGCGCAGCTCGATGTTGTCTTCTGGCGAGACGACGATTTCCATGTGCGAATCGAAGTCCAGCTCCCGCGTGCGAAACTCCGCACGCGCATCGCTGAAAATGGCTTCGTGGCTTTCAGTACGACGCCGCGTAGGCTGGAACGCTGCCGACCAGAATGATCCACTTTCGACGTCTCTCAAATAGCAGAACGTGCCCCAGTTATCTTGAGTCGTATCTTCGTGCCAACGGGTCACTGCCATTTCGTTGCGCCGGCTGTAACCACCACCGCCACTGCTGAGCATTACGTGATAGTTGCCGTTGGAGAGCAACTGCACAGCAGGGCGTTTCAGCCCGGGATGGACGAACACTCGCAGGTCATTATCCAGGCTCTGTCCCTCATCACTGAGAGCGGAGGATTGCGCGGTTTGAAGGTAAGGCGCTGCTGCCTTGGGGACCCGTTCCTGTAGCAGCAGGAGGGCAGACTGCAGCCCCGGATCGGACTCGAAACGCCTTTGCATCGGCTGATTGAGCAACACACTGGTCAGTGCCAACAGGCTCATTCCCTGATGGTGCGCCATGAACGACTGCACCAGAGCAAAACGCTGGCCGCGCGGCAGGCGTGCTTCGGTGTAATCGACTGCTTCGTACAGCCCGTAACGGCCAGCAGCCCCCTGTTGCGCCAGTCGCTGCAAGTTCTCGCAGGCAGATTCGGGGTCAACCATCAGCGCCAAAGCGCTCGCATAAGGCGCTACGACGATGTCATCGCCCAAGCCACGCTTGAGGCCGAGCGCCTGTACCCCGAAAGCGCGGTATTGATAGTTGAAATGCGCATCTACGGTGTAGTAACCGGACTCCGACACGCCCCAAGGTATCCCGAGACGACGGCCTTGTTCGATTTGTACGGTCACAGCAGCGCGGCATCCTTGGTTCAGCAGGCTGCCTTCATAATCAGGCATTACCAGCATTGGCATGAGGTACTCGAACATCGAGCCTGACCAAGACATCAATGTCGCCACACCATCGTGTTCTCCTGACAATCGGCCCAGCGTAAACCATGCACGCTGCGGAATCTGGCCCTGCGCAATAACCACGAAATTTGTCAGCCGCACTTCGGAAGCCAAGAGGTCGTAGTAGCCGCTGTCGAGTCGACGTTCTTCTGCGTTGTAGCCGATAACGAACAGGTCGCGTTTGCTGTCATAAAGCAGTGAAAAGTCCATCTGCGCCAGAACGGTTGTCTGGTCTATCAGCCTCTCTAGGCTAACGCTCGATTCACATGCTGCAGCGCGTACTTGCGTAACACGCGCGTGATGCTCGCCAGACCAATCAGTGCAGTCCAGCTGCGCAAGTTGCCGCAAAGATTGCCGTGCCGATGCGCTGCCATTGATTGAGGCGGGCAAACGAAAGCGCTCAAGTGCTTCAATCCAGTCACTGCATTGCTCGGTGAATGCGCTTTGCCAATAACTGCTGTCGCCCTGAACATCGGCCGGCGCTCGAGCCATGAGCGCGCGGGCGGTCTGCAACGTATTCAGCAGTGAGTCGACATCGGGATGTTCTGCTGCACGCTCGAGCAGTGTGCGCAACAGATCCTTTTCATTAGAAGAATGTTGGTTGTCGTCCAACGCGTCCAGGGTATCGCGCAGCCCGCTGACGATCGAGAGACCGAACAGAGGTGTGTCCTGCATTTGCACCAGACCTGCGCGCAACGTTAGCAGCAGCCCGGCCAGATTGCCGCTGTCGACGGTGGAAATGTAGTGTGGCCGTAGCGGCTCGCATGTCTGAGTGTCATACCAGTTGTAGAAATGTTTCTGGTGACGCTCCAGCGCGCTCATGCTGTCCAGTGATGCCGATAATCGCCGCAACATGCGCTCAGTACTCAGATAACCAAAGTCGTGCGCTGCCAGATTTGCTAGCAACGCCATGCCCATATTTGTCGGCGATGTGCGGTGGGCGATCGTCGGCTTGGGTTCTTCCTGAATATTGTCAGGCGGCAACCAGTTGTTCTGCAGCCCTACCAAGTCGTCAAAAAACGCCCAAGTTCTACGAGCCAGGACGCGCAGAAACCGCAGTGCTTCGGCAGACGGTTCGAACAATGTGTGGCGGGGTGCTGCGCTTAATCGCCAAGCCATCCAAGGGCCGGCCAGCCACGACAGCAGGAACGGGGCGGCAATTAACAGCCTGACAGGCTCCGTGATCAATACTGTCAGGCCGATAAAGGCGAACAGCGGGCCAATCCACATCTGACGATAGTGCCCGCTGAGAAGATTGGTCGCGGTGCGCTCCACCTCGCGGGATGGCTGCCATTGCAAGAGCAAACGTCTGCTGAAAATAATCCTCCAGAGCGAGCGTGCAATTGCGCCCGTGCTGTAGTACATCTCGAACGGCAGCCAGGAAATGGTTGCACCGACTTGGGCCAAATCTTGCGCCAACCCGCCCATCAGGCCCCCGACATACTGACGGTAGGGCACGTTCAATGGTGGTTGCAAAACGTCCGCAAGCGTTTTGAGTAACGGTTGTAAAAACAGCAGACCTGCCACTGCCAGCGTCCACGCCAGAGGTTCATTGCTGGCAAACCAACCCCATGCAAGCATGACCAGCACCGCCAGTGGTTCAAGGCTGCGGCGCAGATTGTCGAGAATTTTCCAGCGCGCCATGATGTCCAGACGATTGCGGGTCCATTCACCGCGCGCGGTACGCGTCCACGGCAGAACCCAAGGTATCAACTGCCAGTCGCCGCGGATCCAGCGATGCCGACGTTTGACGTCAGTGACGTAGCGTGACGGATACTGTTCGTACAGTTGCACATCGCTCAACAGACCTGAGCGTGCGTAACAGCCTTCGATCAAGTCGTGGCTGAGAATCTGGTTATCCGGCAGACGCTCTTCCAGAGCGCATGTAAAGGCGTCGACGTCATAGATGCCCTTACCAATGAACGACCCCTGATGGAAAAGGTCCTGATAGATATCCGATACCGCACGGGTGTATGGATCGACGCCACCGTTAGTGCCGAACAGGCGTGAATAGATGGAGCGGGGAGTGCTGGCCAGACTTACTCCGACCCGTGGTTGCAGAAGGGCGTGACCCGAAACGATTTTTTCGTTGCTGTTATCGAATATCGGTCGATTCAAGGGATGCATCATTGCAGCCACGCACTGGCGGGCGACATCCTTGGGCAGCAGAGTGTCAGTGTCCAGGGTCAACACATAGCGCACCGATTGTAGCGTCCGTGTGTCGCCGACCACCGTCGTGAAGCGCTGCGCAGATCGTCCGCGCAGCAGCGCATTCAGATCGTTCAGCTTGCCTCGTTTGCGCTCGTACCCCATCCAGACCTGCTCACCAGGATTCCAGCAACGCGGTCTGTGCAAAAGGAAAAAATGCTCTATCGAACCCTCGAAATATTTACGATTGAGCAGATTGATCGCCTGAGAAGCATGTGAGAGCAGCTCGGCGTCGCGAGGCTGAACCTCTTCGGAAGCATCGCCAAAGTCAGTCAGCAGCGCAAAGAACAGGTTGTGGTCACGGTTGGCCAAGAAACGTACTTCCAACCCCTCGATCAGCTCATCGACATCAGCACGCGAGTCAATGAGTGTTGGAATCGCGACAAGAGTACGGGCGTCATCAGGAATACCCTCGGAGTAGTCCAGTTTCGGCAGCATTGCCGGCAGCAGGCTGAACGAAACCAGCCAATTGATCAGACTGAATGCGAGTTGGCTGGTCATGATCAGGCAGGGCACCGCCAACGCTAGCAGCGCTGCGTCAGGCAGGCCGTCGCGACCCGCTGAGGCAAGCAAGGGCAAGGCGAAAATCAGCGTTAAAGACCCGGCCGGGATGAGGTAGAACAGCAGTGGAGAGCGCCTCACCAGACGCTTCCAGCGTTCGTGCAACGGCACATGGGCATCGAGCTTTTGCTCAAGAACGCCAAGGCCGGCACCCAGCAGAAAATAGCCTACATGGTTGACCAGCACACAGTCGGAGGCAGCGCTACTCTGCTCTCGCGACAGACTGACAACAATTTCGGCAACACGAATTTCAGAGTATTGGCTGCGCCTGGCCAGGCGCTCGATCACATGCCGATAGCTGTCCCGAGTTTCAAAGTCCATGGACAGGTAAACGGCCGCCGGATCAGTTTTCAAAGTCTGTTCAACCAGGCTCATCGACTCGACGAACTCCCGCCAGTTGGTTGCAGACAACAACCGCAGGCTTGCAATGCTGTTGCTGATGGACACCTGTTCGGCAGATTGTTGTCGAGCGTCGAGTTGCACCTGCCGCTCGATGCTGGAGCCGGTTTCAACAAGTGTTTGCTCAATCCAATTCAGAGGCAGGGCCAAGGCGGCACTTTGGCCTTGCAATCGACGGGCGAACTCGGCAACGAAAGCACCCGTCAGCGGAGGTGCCGAATGGGCCATATCGGCGACGGTGAGTACCACGCTTTTCACGTCGCGCTCGGAGATATCGATCAGTCGCTCGGCCCAGTCATCGGCCAGATTTGCGTCGTCCCAATTGGCCATGACCCGTGACGCAACGCGTCGCAGATTTTCGATCAAAGCGAGCCGAAGCATGATCGGCACAGCCCACAGCTCACCAAGTGAAAGCGGCATGACCGTTTGATAGGCAACGATAAAACGTCTGAGGCTCAGTTCATCGAACCGGCCATCGCCGTGGGATATGGTCTCCAGCGCAATGTCATAGACTCTCGGCAGGCCGGCCGAAGGGCCGTTGACCAGGCGTGGTAACTCTCGGCTGTAGCCTTTGGGCAGATGCGTCCTGGCGGTTCGAATGTGATCATCTATGAGAAAGTAATTATCCAGCAGCCACTCGGCGGCTGGGGTAATCCGTCGACTGGAGGGCGGCGCCTGAGTCAGAGCGCTGCAACTGCGGATGAGCAGGGTTTCGTTGTCGTCCAGCCGATCAAGCAGGGAATCGCGCGCGGACAATGCGCTGAGCTGATGCTGCCCGGCCAGAGCGACACCGTGACTGGCCATTTGATCTGCATTGAACAGCTCGGAGCGCAGGATCCGCTCATAAGTAAACTTGAGCGCAGGGCGCTTGCCGCTGCGCAGGTAGTTCTGGAGACGCGAAAACAGCCGCCTCGTGCGTGTCCATATGCTTGTCATGATTTCCTTTAATTGACACGCATGCTCGCAATCGCGCCATATCAACCGGTGTGCACAGCGGGGTGCTGGCACCGTTCCGTGCCTTCGAAACCGAAGCTTTGGAGCACTTCCAGTGTGAGTACTTCATTGAAGTGCTGTCTGTTCGCTGTCGAACATAGAGGATGGGTGAGGCAAGTTGCGAAGCAGCTGCGGCCGCTTCACCGCCGCAGCATCAGGACTGCCTACGCAGGTGTTTCAGACGCCGCGGCAAGGGCAATACGCGCCAATGCTGGGATGGATTTGGAGTGGGTGCGGGACATGATTGAGGCGCGATGATTCTCCACCGTCCGCTGGCTGATACCCAGCTCAGCCGCGATATTTTTGCTGGGGTAACCGGCAAGCACCAGGTCCATGATCTGACGCTGACGGGCAGTCAAGTTGTTGATGCATTGTGTGGCTTCCTGAACCCAGGCCATTTTCTTGTTTGCGTCACGCGAATGCTCCAAGGCCCTGGCGACGCTTTGAAGTACCTCTGTACGCTCAAAGGGCTTCTCAATAAAATCCGACGCTCCTGCCTTCATTGCATCTACGGCAATTGAAACCTCGCTGCTGGCGCTGGTTATCACGGCCGGCAAATCATCGCCGCTGCTTCGCAGTCGATGTAGCAGTTTCAGGCCATCCATCCCCGGCAGATGGGCATCCACCAACAAGCATGCGCGCGCCCCCGGTGAGTAGTCATCGAGGAACGCCTCGCATGAGGCGTAATCGCGAACGCGATAGTCGCTGGACTCAAGGACGCCCCGGATCGTATCGCGGAACAATTCGTCGCGATCCACTACAAAAACGATCGACACCGTTGAGTCGTTGAGCTCGTTTTTTTCGCACTGCTTGTCGACATTTTTCAAGCGCTGCTGTGCGAGCAAGGACGTGATGACGAATACAACTTCCTTGAGCTTCGCTGGCTTGTCCAGTTGAGTGCAATGCTCAAACGCCACTTCACGCGAGGTTCGCCGTGAAATATCACCGGTCAGAACGATTGCCGGTATGCTGCGATGCAGCGTTGTTCGCAACTGGGTGATCATTTGCAAACCATTGATCGCACCCGGCAGATTGAAGTCTGCAAGAATCAGATCTGGCTGTACGCCACCGTGAGTGACGCTCTCCAATGCAGACAATCCATCAATCGCCATTGCAATCTGGTAGCCCTCGGCCTTGAGCAGTGAGCCCAGCAGCTCCAGCAACTCAATGTCATCTTCAACGATCAGAATCATTTCATTGTTCGTAGCCCGGCCGTATTCGTGACGCTCGTCGTCCAGGCTGGTATCAGCCAGCGAGTGGTTATCACGAGAGAGGGCAACGTCGATGAAGAATGCAGACCCTCCCGCGACGCGAGTTTGTGCACGTAGTCGATGGCCCAGCGCGCTGCACAGGCGTTTAACGATCAACAGGCCTGCGCTACCTTCCAGACCAGAGTCGTCGCTATCCGGGCTGTCCTCGAGAAGTGCATGCAGTTGGGCTGACGAGAAACTTGTCCCGGTGTCCCAGACTTCAACGCTGAGCCAGCCGCCGTGGCGACGGCAACCCAAGAGTATCCGGCCCTCATGAGTATGTTTCAGTGCGTTGGTCAGCAAGTTCCGAAGCATTTGTTCCAACAAGCGTGGATCACTTTCCACCATCAGATGACAGGGCACGACTTTCAGCTTTAAACCTTTGGCGCCGGCCTTGTAGCCGAACTCATCTGCGAGTCGCTCCAGAAGATCACCCATTCTAAAGCCGACCGGGTTTGCCAGAACGAAGCCGGAATCAATATGGTTGATGTCTAAAAGGGCATTGAGCATTCCGGACATTGCGCCCACTGTTTCGCCAATTCTGACCGTCAACTTACGGGGCTGCTCATCTTTAAGAAGGTCCAGTAGAAGCCCCTGCAACAACTTGAGAGTCTGTAAAGGCTGACGCAGATCATGGCTGGCAGATGCGAGAAAACTTGAACGTGTCGCCGTCGCCAGCTCCGCGTTGTGCGTGGCTTTTTCGAGCGCGCGAGTGACGTGTTTTTTTTCACGTATATCGGTAAACGTGATGACTACCCCTTCGACGAAGCTGTCTTGCTGATTGAAGGGAGAAATCAGACGGGTAAAACACACGCCACTGCGCGATTCGACTTCTCGTTCCAGCGGTGTCCGCTCACGCATGACCGTTTTCGCATCGTCCATCAAGTTGGCGTCATTGGCCATTGGACGCAAATCCGCCAGCGGTCGGCCGATATCTTGAGCAAGGAGATTGAACAGCACCTGGCTGGCGGGGGTGAACAGTCGGATATTCAATTGAGCATCGAGCAGGATGATTGCGATGTTCATGCTGTAGAGCACATTCAGTGACTCCAGCGAGACGGTTTTCTGCCGTTCGAGCGACGCACGCAGCTGCTGATTCATGTCGCTCAGCTCGCTGTTCAGCGAGCGCAATTGATCGATGGATTGCGCAGCATCCGGCGGCGGTGAACGCTCAGTGTCCAGCGCTGCACCGTCAGCCAGAGGGGAAGGGGTGATCACCTTGGGCTTGTCCGTTCCAGCGGTAAGTGGAACGCGAACCGGCATTTTGATCTTCCGCAGCAATGAATTCCGAAGGAAAACTTCTCTTTGGATCCTACACCGCTTTCGCCCCTGCGCAACGTCCACGCCAGCATCGCGGTGCCGTTAAGACGGCGAGAACCGGGATATGCTGTTGACGAGGCTAGGGGCCCCCCGGCTTTGCTGAGTGCAATCACAGCCAGCACTAACCCGAGTACGCGTGGTTCTCCGACCAGCGGTTGGAGTAACGCATGATTACCCCATGAGTAGTTTCCGAGTCTGCCGTTGCGACCGTCATTTCTAATATTGTTGGATATCCGTGAATGCGGCACTTCGTTGACGTTATCGCGCCCACTCAACATCCAGGTAACGCCCCATGACCGATAAACCGAGAGAGCCTGATCCTCACTTCTATCTGGTGGGTGGCGGAATCGCGGCGATGGCTGCAGCTGCTTTCTTGATCAGGGATGGCGATGTTTCAGGGCATAACATCACTCTGTTCGAAAAGCTCGACAGACCCGGCGGCAGTCTTGACGGCGGCGGGTCCGCGATAGCGGGTTATGTAATGCGTGGCGGCCGGATGTTCGAAAGCAAGTACGTATGCACGCTGGAGCTGTTCGCCTCTATTCCGACGCTGGACAGCAGTACAACTGTAACCCTGGAAACCCTTGCCTGGAACGAGCGTATCCATACCTCTTCGAAATCACGGCTCGCGCGTAATGGCTTGAGGGAAACCGCTCCCGAGTTCGGGCTGACTGAGGGCGATATTCTGACTATTGAAAGGATCGCGATCGAGTCGGAAGAGGCTTTGGGGCGCACGACTATCGCCGACCAGTTTTCTGAGTCGTTTTTCCAGACTCAATTCTGGTTGATGTGGTGCACGACGTTTGCATTTCAACCTTGGCATAGCGCAGCGGAGTTCCGCCGATACATCGTGCGTTTCGCACACATGGTCGCCGGCTTTAATCGACTCGAAGGCATCATGCGCACGGTCTATAACCAATACGACTCCCTGATCAGGCCTTTGCACAAATGGCTGGCTGAGCGAGGCGTAGTTTTTGAGCTGGGTGCCTGCGTGACGGATATGCATCTGCGCGAGCAGATCGACGGCAAAAGCGTAAAGCGCATTCTGTACGACCGCGCAGACGATCACCTATTTGTCGATGTGCAACGCTGTGATCGTGTACTGGTGACGCTTGGCTCCATGACCGAAGCGGCGAGTATCGGAGGCATGGACCAGGCCCCCCAGTTGAACGGCAAAGCAATTAAAGGTGCTTGGGCCTTATGGGAAACGTTGGCAAAAGGCCGGCCTGAGTTCGGCCATCCGCAAGTGTTCTCAAATCATATCGACGCAACCAAGTGGGTGTCGTTCACTACGACGCTCAACGATGCGACATTCTTGCGGCGGACGGTGGAGTTTACGGGCAACGCACCGGGTGAGGGCGGATTGATCACTTTCCCTGATTCGAACTGGCTGATGTCGATTGTGGTGCCGTTTCAGCCCCATTTCATTGATCAGCCTGACCAAGTCAGCGTGTTTTGGGGCTACGGGTTGCATGTCGACACCCCGGACAATTTTGTCAGTATCCCGATGTCGGCCTGCACCGGGCGCGAAATCATGTCGGAATTGCTCGGGCATCTGCAGTTCGGCTCCGACAGTCAGTCGATTTTGAACAGCGCGATCTGCATACCTTGCATGATGCCGTTCGTTACCAGTCAATTTATGCCACGTGAAGAGGGCGACCGACCTCAAGTCGTGCCAGCGGGCTACAAAAACCTGGCATTCATCGGGCAGTACTGTGAATTGCCGAATGACGTGGTCTTCACCGTGGAATACTCGATACGCACCGCACAGTGCGCAGTTTCCAGTCTGCTCAAACTCAAACGTAAACCACCGAGGGTATACAAGGGCACGACAGACCCGCGTGTCTTGTTCAAGGCCTTCAAAGCGTTACACGACATGGGCGTCAAGTGAATCCGATGCACCGACGCGTAAGTAGTTTCCGAGCCTTCTGCCAGATGCTGTAACCGCATAGGGTGAGTATCGGGATCGTGAGATCGAACAATGGCTTTGCAAGTACCGAGGAGTGACACCATGAGGCAATTCATCCTGCCATGTTTACTGATTGTAATAATGACGGCGACCGCTGGATGCAGTCATCGGCGCCAGGAGATCGATGCCCGACTGAGCGGCGCGGAAGACATGGCAACAGCGGCCAGAGTTCATTCGGACGCGTCAGCGCTCAAGGCCGATCAGGCATTGCGGGCAGCTTTAGATGCAAAGAAGTCGGCAGACGAAGCCAATGAGCGGGCGCAGCTATTGTTAAAGAAAGCGGGTCGTGCCAATTGAGCGCACTCGTCTTTCAGCCGTCTGGAGTGGTGTCATTTTGAAAAAAGTCATTTTGCTCGGTCTGACGTTGTTTTGCCTTGCGGGCTGTGGATACACCCTAAAAGAAGAAGCCCAAACTACACCGGACTCAATCGACAACCTCAACCAGCCTCGCATCAGGATGCCGGTCACGGCCGAGCAGGCACACGTCGCAAAGAGCAAAGCCCTTGCAGGGCTTGAAGGTGACGGTTGGGTGTTCGACCCGCTATATGCGACTGCAGTGAACGCTCAGGGGCGTGACCTTGCCGTATGTGGCTTCGCCCGTCAGAAAGTCACTAATAGCTCGATATATTTCGCCTACTACAGCGGCGAATTACTCCTTTCGGATGAAAAGGCGCCTTCTGGCGTTAGCGTGGAAAATGAGTTTCTGACGATGATCTGCTCGCACTCCTGAGCGCAAGCAGGCACTTTCCAGCTAGACAACTGCGCCGAATATTCGACCAACTACCGCAGTGATCAGCATTGCCAGCGCGCCCCAAAATGTCACGCGCCAAACGCCCGGAAGCAAGGGCGCTCCGCCAGTCTTTGCGGCGATTGCGCCCAATGTGGCGAGGAAAAACAGTGACATGACTGATAAGCCGATAATCACGTGCTGAGTCGGGATCAACACAGCGACGGTGACGGGTAAAATCGCACCGGCGACGAAGCAAATAGCAGACGCAAACGCGGCCGACAACGGCTTGGCACTCAGTGCCTTCGATATACCCAACTCATCTCGGGCATGTGCACCGAGGGCATCATGCGCCATCAATTGGACGGCTATCTGCCTGGCCAGCTCTGGCTCGACTCCTCGGTTAATGTAGATCTGTGCCAGCTCTCGATGCTCGGTCTCAGGGTTTGCCTTGATTTCCTTTTGCTCTTTGTTCAAGTCGGCTTGCTCGGTATCGGCCTGCGAATGCACTGAAACATATTCGCCTGCGGCCATTGACATGGCACCCGCCACGAGCCCGGCTATACCCGTCACGATGAGCACATTATGCGCAGCATTGGCCGCTGCAACTCCAATTAAAAGGCTGGCGGTCGAAACGATTCCATCGTTCGCCCCCAACACCGCCGCCCTGAGCCAGCCGATACGGCTGCTGTTATGAGTTTCCACACGACCATGTCCGAGCTTACTCACGAGAATTGCTCCTGTTACGCGATGTCTTGAACCCTGAGTGTAGGTACTTTCCGAGGCTATCCACGCGTTATCCAGGCGCCTAACTTGATGGACTCTGCCACTGCGCAACATCAACGAGCATTTGGTTGGAAGTACGAGATTACTGGAAAAATCTCATCGTATAACGCGCAGCTCAGGCGATCACATCACTTGGGATTGAACTCATGAAAACGGATAAACAGTTAAAAGATGACATCCTCGCCGAGCTGCGCTGGGAACCCTCGGTCAGTGCAGAACAAATCGGTGTCGAGGTCAAAGACGGCATCGTGACGCTCGCCGGACATGTGAGTAGCTACGTTGAAAAATGGGCTGCGGAACAAACAGCGCAGAAAGTATCGGGGGTTCGGGCGGTTGCCGTGGAAATGGACGTCAAGCTTCTAGGAGGAAGTCAGCGTAACGATACGGATATTGCACGTTCTGCCGGAGGTGCACTGGAGTGGTCGACCAACCTGAACAAAAATGCGATCAAAATCCAGGTTGAGGATGGCTGGGTAACACTGGCGGGAGAAGTGGAGTGGGAATACCAACGGCGGGAGGCCGTAGGTGCGGTTCGTAACCTGATGGGAGTGAAGGGTATCTCGAACAATATTTTGCTTAAGTCGGCGGTTTCGGCGGAAGGCGTAAAGAGTGAAATAACCGAGTCCCTTAAACGTCGCGCAATCATTGATTCGCAAAAAATCACCGTCGACGTACAGGGGGCGGATGTGACGTTGTCCGGGACGGTCGACAACTGGGCAGAGCGTGAATTGGCAATGCATTCAGCCTGGAGCGCGGCAGGTGTCAAGAATGTGCAGAACAACATCATCGTTTCCTTCTGACCATTCATATCTGCCCGATAGCTGGGTTCGCGAGCTTTACGGCTTCAGATGCTAATTCAGGATCTTTTGATCATGGCCTATTCAAGCGTTAATCCTTACGACGGTGAGCTTCTCGAGAGCTTTGACGAAATCACCGATCTTCAGTTGGAAGAGAAACTTCACGCTGCCGATCTCTGTTTTCGCAGTTGGAAGCATTTGACCTATGGTCAACGTGCGCAAGTGATTGAGGCTGCTGCAGCCCTGATGCGTTCGCGCAGGGATCAACTGGCCCGTCTGGCGACGCTTGAAATGGGCAAATTGATCACTGAAGCCCGAGGCGAAGTGACATTCAGTGCCGATATTCTCGACTACTACGCCACCAACGCTGAACGCTTTCTTACGCGCAAAAAACTCAGTCCCATCAATGGCGATGCGCATATTGAATGCAGCCCATTGGGGATCATTTTTGGTGTGGAGCCTTGGAATTTCCCTTACTACCAACTGGCTCGCATCGTGGGGCCGCAATTGATGGCAGGCAACGTCCTCGTCATCAAACATGCCGGTTGCGTGCCCCAATGTGCTATCGCGTTTGAGCAAGTTTTCATAGACGCGGGCGCGCCGCCAGGGCTATTCACCAACCTGCTGATCTCTAAGGAACAGTCTGACAGTGTGATAGATGACCCGCGCGTCAAGGGCGTGGCACTAACCGGAAGTGTTACGACGGGTCGCAGTATTGCGGCTCGCGCGGGGGCCAACCTCAAACCATCGACGATGGAGCTGGGCGGGAGTGACGCCTTCATCGTCTTGGCAGACGCCGATATTGAGCATGCCGTCAACTGGGCGGTATGGGGGCGCATGTACAACTGCGGGCAAACCTGCTGCGCGGCTAAGCGTTTTATTGTGGTGGCGTCGATTGCTGATGCTTTCCTTAGCCAATTCGCTGCGGCGCTGGCCAGTCTGAAACCCGGTGACCCTATGAGTGGCCAGACGACGCTTGGTCCACTTTCAACGGAGTCAGCATTGCAACTGCTGATCAAACAAGTCGACGACGCGGTATTTGATGGCGCTCGAGTGGTGATCGGTGGGGAGCGAATTCGCAGGCCGGGATCGTTTATGGCGCCCACCATCCTCACAGACATCGCCCCTGAAAATTCTGCGTTCAGGGCCGAGTTTTTTGGTCCCGTCGCACTATTTTTTCAGGTTTCGGATGTGGAAGCGGCCATAGCGCTCGCCAACGATTCGGATTTTGGCTTGGGTGGGGCTGTATTCACTCGTGATGGTGCGGAGGGCCTACGCATCGCCAGTCGCATTGAGTCTGGAATGGTGTTCGTCAACAACATCAACTGGTCAGACGCTGAATTGCCGTTTGGCGGTATCAAGCAGTCCGGATATGGACGGGAGTTGGGCGAGGAGGGAATCCAGACATTCGTCAATAAGAAACTGGTGCGCTATGCCTCGATCGATCCCGCACGCTGACCGCGAAGCGCAGCTATTGGCGCTCTACTCTTTTAACTTTGCTGGGGCTCTGACGGGCATCCAGGAGGAATTTCCCATGAGTCTGAAAATGCGCGCAGCCTTTGTCGAGCAATTCGGTCAACCGCTAGTGGTTCGGGAGTGCGAAGTTCCTGCGGTTGGGGCAGGCCAGATTTTGATCAAGACCGAAGCCTGTGGGGTCTGCCATACCGATCTTCATGCCGCTCGCGGGGACTGGCCGCTGAAGCCGACATTACCCTTTATTCCAGGCCATGAGGGTATCGGGGTGGTGGTTGCGATCGGCGCGGGCGTTACCAGCGTGACAGTTGGCGAGCGTGTCGGCGTGCCCTGGCTATATTCCGCTTGCGGGCATTGTGAGCATTGTTTAACTGCGTGGGAAACTGTGTGTGCCCAAGCACAGTTCGGAGGCTATACCAAAAATGGTGGCTTCGCAGAGTACATACTCGCTGACCCGAACTATGTGGCTCACATTCCCGACGGCCTCACGCCCACCGAAGCTGCACCGATCATTTGCGCAGGGGTTACGACGTACAAGGGCATTAAGGAAACCGGTGCCCGCCCAGGGCAGTGGATCGCAATCTCCGGGGTTGGTGGGCTCGGTCACTTGGCAGTTCAATATGCCAAAGCTATGGGATTGCAGGTTTGTGCGGTTGATATTGACGACGGCAAACTTGCGCACGCCGGCAAGCTCGGCGCCGATGCGCTAGTCAACGCCAAAAAGGGCAATCCAGTTGAGGCCGTCAGAGAAGCGACGGATGGCGGCGCACACGGTGTGCTCATCACTGCACCATCGCTCGGTGCTTTCAATCAGGGCGTAGCCATGACGCGCAAGCACGGGACGTGCGTGCTGGTGGGTCTGCCACCCGGAGAGTTTCCAGTTCCATTGTTCGATGTGGTCGCCAATTGCATAACAATTCGCGGATCGTTTGTCGGCAACCGCCAGGACATGGCCGAAGCGCTTGCTCTGGCCGCCGAAGGCAAGGTCAAGGCAGACATCGAAATCCAGCCGCTGTCGCAGATCAACAAAGTTTTCGAACGTCTCGAACGCGGTGATGTGCCTTCGCGCGTAGTCATCGATTTCAGTGCGGTTTGAGAGAGTGAACACGCATGAATAGCCTGATTTGCGCGCCCTCAATGACGAATTACACGGCGGCATTGCTGACTGTGCGCCAGATGGCCGATGCCGACAGGTTATCCGCTGATGCCGGTGTGTCGTCTTATGAGCTAATGGCAAACGCCGGTGCTGCAGTGGTGCAGGAAATCGAACGTCGCTGGACTCCACGACCCCTGCTAGTTCTGTGTGGACCAGGCAATAACGGTGGTGATGGTTTCGTCACAGCCCGTTTGCTGGCAGAGGCCGGCTGGCCGGTAAGAGTGGCGATGTTGGGTAGCCGTTTCAGCCTCAAGGATGAAGCGCGACAGCATGCACAGCGGTGGGAAGGGGAAGTGGAAGCATTAAGCCCTCGTGTACTTGCGGGGGCAGAACTGGTCGTCGATGCCCTGTTTGGTGCGGGACTCAGTCGTCCATTGGAAGGACAGGCATTGGATACGCTTGCGGCAGCGAGCCACGGCGTTGCGACCATTATTGCGATCGACACGCCCAGTGGCGTGATGGGCGATACCGGCGAAGCACTTGGGGCAATCCAGGCAGCGCTGACGGTGACGTTTCTGCGCAAAAAACCGGGCCATTTACTGTTGCCGGGGCGGGACCTCTGCGGTGAAGTCGTTGTTGCGGATATTGGAACTCCACGTGTTGTGGTGGACGCCATCACGCCGCAGACGTTCGAGAATCATCCATCGTTGTGGCTCGCCGACCTGCCGCGCACCACCGCCCAAAGCCACAAACACAGTCGGGGGCACGCGCTGATTTTTGGCGGTTATCCTATGACGGGTGCTGCTCGATTGGCCGCCCGAAGTGCCGCAAGAGTCGGCGCCGGTCTCACGACTATTGCCGTACCTGAAATCGCGTTTCCCATCTATGCCGCTACCCAGCAAAGCATCATGGTGCGTCCTTGGGTGGCCCCGGAAGATTTTGGTCACTTGCTCAATGCCAGTGATTTTTCCGCCTGGCTGATCGGTCCAGGCGCAGGCGTTGACAAGGAAACCTTTGGCCACGTCCTGGCAATGCTCGCCACTGGCCGTCCGACCGTTATCGATGCCGACGCGATCAGCGCGTTTCAGGATGCCCCCCGCGCGCTGGATCGCGCAATTCAAGGCCCATGTGTGCTGACACCCCATGAGGGTGAGTTTGAGCGGATCTTCGATCACTTCGCTGACAAATTGACTCGCGCGCGCGCCGCCGCTGTGCGTTGCGGCGCAGTGGTCGTCCTCAAAGGCAGTGACACGGTTATCGCGGCCGTCGATGGCAGAGCAATCATCAATTCCAATGCTCCTCCCACACTCGCCACGGCAGGCACGGGAGACGTACTGAGCGGGATCATTCTGGGCTTGCTGGCGCAGGGTATGACGCCTTTTGCCAGTGCTGCTGCCGGCGTTTGGCTGCAGGGAGCGGCTGCGGCTGAATTTGGGCCTGGCCTATTGGCGGACGATTTGCCGGATTTGCTACCGGCGGTGCTTGGTCGCTTGTACAGCTGAAACCATCCGAGAAGGAGAGAACAATGCGCCAGGAACTCACCACGCAGCAATTGCAGAACATGGATGCCTACTGGCGTGCAGCCAATTACCTGTCTGTAGGACAGATTTACCTGCAAGCCAATCCCTTGCTTGAAGTGCCTTTACTGCTGGAGCACCTGAAGCCACGGCTGCTTGGACACTGGGGGACCACGCCAGGTTTAAACCTGCTTTACGTGCATCTCAATCGCGTGATCAAAGCGTATGACCTCGACATGATTTTTATCGCCGGCCCAGGTCATGGCGGTCCCGGAGTCGTGGCACAAACTTACCTCGAAGGTTCTTATACCGAGCGCTATCCCGCGATCGAACGTAATCGTAACGGCCTTTCACGGCTGTTCAGGCAATTCTCGTGGCCGAACGGAATTTCGAGTCATGTCTCCGCGCAAGTACCTGGCTCGATTCATGAGGGCGGTGAATTGGGTTATTCGCTTGTGCATGCCTTCGGGGCAGCCTTCGACAATCCGCAATTGATCGTGGCGTGCGTGATTGGTGATGGAGAAGCCGAGACTGGCGCTCTGGCCGCGAGTTGGCATTCGAACAAATTCCTCAATCCGATCAGGGACGGCGTGGTATTGCCGATTCTTCATCTCAACGGCTTCAAGATTGCCAACCCCACCGTGTTGGCCCGCATTCCTCATGAAGAGTTGATTGCACTCATGCGCGGCTATGGCTACGAACCTTTTCTGGTCGAAGGCGATGACCCTATGCGCGTGCACGAAGCCCTGGCTGCGACGCTGGATACGGTTATGGAGCGCATCTACGACATTCAGACGAGTACCCGCGGGTCACTGGACAGTGAAAGTCCACAGCGTCCTGTTTGGCCGATGATTATTCTGCGCACTCCCAAAGGCTGGACCGGGCCCAAGAGTGTCGACGGATTGCCGGTCGAGGGCACCTGGCGGGCGCATCAGGTTCCGATTTCGGACTTCACTCAACTCGGACATCTCGAACTGCTGGAAGCGTGGCTGCGCAGTTACAGGCCGTACGAATTATTCGACAGCAATGGCCAGCTGTGTCCCGAACTGGCTGAGCTGGCGCCAACCGGTCACCAGCGAATGGGCTCAAACCCACACGCCAATGGAGGAGAGTTGCGGCGCACCTTGTCGCTGCCGGACTTTCACGATTATGCCGTCGACGTTATCAAGCCAGGCTCAGTCAAGGCCGAAGCGACTCGAGTGTTGGGCAGTTATCTGCGCACTGTCATGCAACGTAATCTCGAATCCGCCAATTTTCGTCTGTTCGGGCCTGACGAAACCGCGTCGAACCGTTTGGATGCGGTTTATCAGGTGACCGGAAAAGCGTGGATGTCTGCAATCGAGGAGGTGGACTGCAATCTCAGCAGTGAAGGCCGAGTGATGGAGGTTTTGAGCGAACATCTGTGCCAGGGATGGCTGGAGGGCTATTTGTTGACGGGACGCCACGGCTTGTTTTCCTGCTATGAGGCGTTCATCCACATCATTGATTCGATGTTCAATCAACACGCGAAATGGCTCAAGGAATCCAAGGCTATCGCGTGGCGCAAGCCAATCGCCTCGCTCAACTATCTGCTGACGTCGCACACCTGGCGCCAGGATCACAACGGAGCCTCGCACCAGGACCCCGGCTTTATCGATCATGTGGCCAACAAAAAGGCAGATATCGTACGCATTTATCTGCCGCCAGATGCCAATTGTCTGCTGTCCGTCACCGATCACTGCCTGCGCAGTCAGGACTACATCAACCTGATCATCGCCGGCAAACAACCCGAGTGGCAGTGGCTGGATATGCCATCCGCTGTTCGCCATTGCACCGCAGGGGTAGGGATTTGGCGCTGGGCGAGTAACGAGGGGCCAGACGGCCCGGATGTCGTCATGGCGTGTGCCGGCGATGTTCCCACCCTCGAGACGCTGGCGAGTGTGACGCTACTGCGCGAATACATACCGGATATTCAAATCCGCGTGGTCAACGTGGTTGATCTGATGGTTTTGCAACGCAACTGCGAACATCCACACGGTCTCCAGGAGACTGATTTCGATGAACTCTTCACCAACGACAGGCCAGTGATATTCGCTTTCCATGGATACCCTTCACTGATCCATAAATTGACGTACAACCGCTCCAATCATGACAATTTCCACGTGCGCGGTTTCAGGGATGAAGGCACCACCACTACGCCTTTCGACATGGTGGTGCTTAACAATCTTGACCGCTATCAGTTGGCTCTGGACGCCATTGAGCGCATCCCTCGGCTGCGCAATGAGGTCGACCACGCGCGTGAGCGCTATTGGACGATGATCGAGCGACACAAGCGTTACATCAGCGAACATGGCGAAGACCTGCCAGATGTGCGGGATTGGCAATGGACAGTTTGAGCGCCATGAATCTTGCTCGCGAAAGAGCAGGGGACCCTGCACGAGCGAAACTGATCCTGGCGTTGAACAGCGGTTCGTCATCGCTCAAGTTCGGTGTGTATCGGATCTCGTCCACTCAGCTCCAGACGCTCATGTCAGGTGAGGCACAGGCAGTCGGCACTCCGGCCGGGCGCTTTGAGGCGTTCGATGCCCAGCAGCAATCAGTAGTCGAACGGCCTTTACCGATGCTCACGACCCAACAAGCGCTGCACGAAATCGAGCGCCTGCTCGAAGAGTCGCGAGCCGGTGCTCTGGAAGGTATCGGGCATCGAGTGGTTCATGGCGGTCCAGCGTTACGCGCCCCCTGCATTATCGATAAGCAGATAATTGAACAACTGCAACACGCGAGAACCTTTGCGCCCTTGCACATGCCACTGGCGCTATCGGTGATCGATGAGACGCGTATGCATTTTCCCGACATCCCTCAGACCGCTTGTTTTGATACCGGATTCCACGCACAGATGCCAGCGGTTGCCAGTGTGCTGGCATTACCCCAAGAGCTACGTGTACAGGGGGTTCAGCGCTACGGCTTCCATGGCCTTTCCTGCCAATCGATTGTCCGGCGGTTCGGGCCCGATTTGCCTCGGCGTCTGATCATCGCTCACCTGGGCAACGGGGCAAGTATCACCGCCGTGCTGGATGGCCAATCGGTGGACACCAGCATGGGCCTGACACCCAGCGGCGGGATGATCATGAGTACTCGCACGGGCGACATGGATCCCGGCGTGCTGATTTATCTGATGCGCGAGCAAGGACTTGATGCCGCCGCACTAGAGACAGTGGTTAGCCGGAGATCCGGTCTGCTGGGGATCTCTGGACTCAGCGGTGATATGCGTGCACTCAGAAATGCGTCCCTGTATCAGGCTGATGCTCGATTGGCGGTACAGATGTTCTGCTACTGCGCTTGCAAGCAGATCGCCGCGATGATGGCAGTACTTGGTGGAATCGACTCACTCGTCTTCACCGGCGGAATCGGTGAAAACGATGCTCAGACACGTGCGCAGATTTGCGAGGGTTTGCAGTGGACCGGTCTGGTCTTGGATAACGAGCTGAATCAAGCAAGCCAGCCTTTGATCAGTACCAGTGAGTCCACCTGCACGGTGCAAGTTTTCCCCTCTCAAGAAGACGAAGAAATTGCTCGCCATACCTGGCAACTCCTTCACTGACGCGTTTTCTCACGGCTTAAAAAGGGCTCCCAATATGTTTACTGACCATGCAGTTGAAAAGATTCTCGCAACCCTCGGTCACCCGTCGCCCGATGAGCATTGGATCGAGGCGTTGAACAACGGGAGCCATGTGCTTATTCGTCCGTTGCATCGGCAGGATCGCCAACTTGAATTTGAGTTCATCAATCAGCTGTCCGCGGAGTCGTTCCGCACCCGTTCATTTGGTTCTCTGGTACCAGAAAGCGTGCCGATGCTGGATCAGATGATGGATCTGGACTATCACAAACGCATGGCCTATATCGCGATGGTTCATGAAAGTGGTCATTTGACCGAGGTTGGAATCAGTCGTTACGTCGCCAGTGCCGACGGTCGGCAATGTGAGTGCGCGGTGGTTGTCGCGGATCGTTGGCAGCGTCAGGGCATGGGGATGCTACTGATGCAACACCTTATCGTTGCCGCGCAACGCAATGGCTTCAAAACGATGATTTCGATCCATCAGACTGACAATTTTGGCATGCATCGCATGGCGCGAAGCCTCGGCTTTCACAGCCGCTATCCGGCCACCGGCGATAGCGAAATCATCCATGAACTTGATCTGGCGCCGACAACAGGCTGACGCGGCTCCTGATGGGCTTACCAGACTGCCGCGCCACAAATGCTGGAGATTGAAATGCTGTCAAACACCGAACAAACGAGATTGGTAGCGCCACATTGCGCGCGTACTTTTCCCTTGATACAAACCCTTGATCAGTCCTCGATTCACGACCTGTTTTTGTCGTCGACTTGTTCAGAAGAAGAACGGGAGCGATTTGACGAATTGATCATGCGCAAGGTTCGCGTTGCCAAGGGCACTGATCTTTACCACGCGGGAGGATATTCCCAGTACCTGTATTTCGTGCGGCTTGGCAGTTTCAAAACCATTCTCGTGAGCGAACAAGGACACAGTCTTGTCACCGGCTTCAACATGTCCGGTGACATCATGGGGCTGGAAGCCGTTACCGGGGAGCCGCATCTATGCACGGTGTCAGCGCTGGAAGACAGTGAAGTGAATCTGATTTCTTATCCACGCCTTGAAAATCTCGCGCGGCAAATGCCTGCATTGCAATTGAATGTGGGCAGATTGTTGAGCCGCGAGATTATTCGCGGGCAGCACATGCTGATCACTCTTGGAAACTGCAATGCAGAAGAGCGGTTGGCGATCTTCGTGCTTGATCTCTCCCGGCGTTTTGCACTTAGGGGGTATTCCGCTCACTGTTTCCACCTGCGGATGTCGCGTGAAGACATTGCATCGGCAATTGGCGTCAGGTCCGAGACGATTTGCCGTGCCATTGCGCGCCTGCGCGATTTACGGTTAATGACATTCGAAGGTCGGAGCGTGGAAATCATGAATCTGCCGCTGCTCGAAGAGTTTGTCAGAGCGCCTGAAAAATAGATGACAATCCTCTGCGAGCCGGTGAATGGCGGTACAAGCTGAACCAAGCTCCATTTGTTTCAATCGTCGAGTGCTTCAGGCGAAATCACCCACACACTGCAAGGCATTTTGTACAGCAGGTGCTCCACGGTGCTTCCAATCAGTCGACTCAGACCATGATGCCCAACGCGGCCCATGACGATCACGTCGATGTCGTAAGCATCGGCATAGCTGCAGAGCACTTTGGCCGGATTGCCCATGATCATGTGCTGGTTTTGCGGCGCAACGCCATTGCGCTCGGCCAGTTCGCGGAAGGCGTCGCCCTGTGCGTCAAACAATGACTTGGCTTTGTTTGACGAGAAAAACATCGAGGCAGTATCGGTACCGAACTCGTGCGCGCTGATGGATGAAAGATCGTACGCATAGATCACATCCAGTTGTGCGTTGCAGGTGCTGGCCAATATTGAGGCCTCACGCAGAATCCGGTCATTGAAGCCTGCATACTGACCGTCGCGATGGAATGGATCGACAGCCGCCACAATTCTTCGCGGTGAGGCATGCTGCATATGGCTGACAAAATGCAGAGGTACCGGGCATTCACGTAGCAGATGGATATCGATAGGCGTGAACATCAATCTGGAAAGCATCGACGGGTGTTCCAGTGCCTTGATCAGGAGCGCCATCGGCTGCTCTTTGAGATGGATAAGGATTTCCTGCAACGGATTTTCCACCCAGACCACTTCGGTGGTGACATGCACACCAATGTTGCGTAAAGGACGGGCCTGGTCTTCAAGCCATTGGCGGTGGCGCTCTACGTATCCGATGCGCATCTGCTCAAGCGCCTGCTCGTTGACCATGTCGGCAGTCGCCAGTCCTTCAAGATAATCAAAAGCTACGATGTGCAGCGCGGCGCCTGACGCCTTGGCCAGCGCGGCGGCCCGGTCGAAAGCAGGGCTATGCTCCATCAGGGGCGTGACGATCAGCATGAAGCGTAATTGATCATTCATTCGAAAATTTCCCTTGAGTTGTGCCTGTTACCGGGAATGCAGCCTGGAAACACCGCCACCCCGAATCGATTTACAGCTCAAGGCGATGGATGACCTGACGAACATCGTCAGGATCATTTTCCGTCACGAAACCCAAGGCTTTGGCCAGTTCGCGCATCGGTGCGTTGCTTGAGGCATCAACCGAGTACATTTGCTGAAATCCGTTCTTGCGCGCGGATTTGATCAAGTGCTCCATCAACGCGGAAGCCAGACCCAAGTGTTTCCATTCATCAGCAACAGTCACCGCACATTCGCATTCACGCTCTCCGGTGGCGGCATAACGACTGACGCCAATCTCGATCAGTTGGCCATCCTCATGGACCAGCGCGATATAAGCGGTCCGCCGCTCATTGTCGGTGTCCATCAATTGGTTGAGCAGGGCGGTGCCGGGTTCGCGGATCTGCGCCAGAAACCGCATGTGCCGCGATTCGGGCGACAGACGTTTGATGAACGTGTTTTCACGTTCACGGTCTTGTTCGGCAAGAGGGCGAATCAATACGTGACGGCCGTCTTTGAGTTCTTCAATCCAGTATTTCCCAACTACCGCTGCGTAAGCAGCGGTGGCCCGATCATTGTGGTCTTTGACAGTAAGCACAGGGTGATCCTCCATACGGTTCGAGAGCAAATGCGTGATGCCTTAAGGCACCGTTCATTCCTTTCTACGCCGCTGGAGACGGTAGAAGCTGATGTGGATCAGGTTCTGCCGGAACTGTTCGGTGCGGTGCTTTTCAGGTGATATGAGACGCGGGCTTTCCTGATCTGGCTCAGATTAGGACGGCGCAAAGTGCGGCACACTCCCTTCAAGATGCAAGTAGACGTAATCCTCAATCTGCAATGTCCGAACGTTGTGAAGGGGATGAATGATGAACGCGGTTCAGCCTGTCGAACAGTTCCTAGTTTCTCCGTACCTCGAAGAGGTAACCACGACTGTAATCAGACTTGACTCTGACATACGTGCCGGGCTGTCTAATGCGCAAGCCAAGATTCGTCTGAGTCGTAACGGCGCAAATGAGCTGAACAACACGCCGGTCAAACCCGCCTGGCACTATCTGTTGGCACAATTTCAAGACCCGCTGGTTTATCTGCTGCTTATCGCAGTGGCGATCACGTTGGGCACATGGCTGCTTGGGGATGGCCGTGAATGGCCCATTGATGCAGTGGTCATTACCCTGATCGTGCTGGCAAACGCATTTCTTGGGTTCTTCCAGGAAGCCCGCTCACAGCGAGCAGTTGCCGCACTGGCCAAAATGACCCAAACCACATCCTCCGTAATACGCAACGGCACATCGGTGCGCATCCCCAGTAACCAATTGGTGATGGGGGACCTGTTGATCTTGTCCGAAGGCGATTCGGTGGGTGCCGATGCTCGACTTATCCAAGCTAACGCACTGCGGGTACTGGAAGCCTCGCTGACTGGCGAAAGTGAAGCCGTCTTGAAGAGCGTAGCGCGTTTGCCTCAGGAAGTACCTTTGGCAGAGCGCTCCAATATGGTCTTCAAAGGCACAGCCATCGCTCAAGGTTCGGGGCTTGGAATTGTCACTGCTGTGGGAATGAAGACTGAGATCGGGACGATTGCTCACCTGCTGGATATAACACCTGAAGAAGTGACCCCCCTACAAAAAGAAGTGCGTCAAATTGGGCGCATGCTCGGTATTGCGGTACTGATCATCGCTGCGGTGGTCATCGCGACGGTGCTCATGCTCACTGACACTCACGGCGTCGACGATGTATTGCAAGTCTTGCTGCTGGGTGTTTCCCTGGCGGTCGCTGCAGTGCCGGAGGGCCTGCCTGCCGTTCTGTCTCTGGTATTGGCGTTCGGTGTTCAGCGGATGGCTCGCAACAACGCCATCATCAAACGCCTTTCTTCCGTGGAGACCTTAGGGTCTGCTTCGGTCATTTGCACCGATAAGACCGGTACGCTGACGCGCTCACAAATGACGATTCGGCAGACCATAACGGCCTCTGGCAAAACGACTGTTAGCGGTGTCGGTTACGATCCACAGGGGCAAATTAGTCACCAGGACCTGCCCCTGAGCAAGGGGTCGGTGCACAGTGAAAACATTCTGCTGCTGCATGGCGGGAGCCTGGCCAGCAATGCCGGTCTCGCACAGCAGGAGGATGGAACATGGTCGATTCAGGGTGACCCGACCGAAGCAGCGTTCCTCGTGGCGCAGCGCAAGCTGGATGCTCCTGCCCACAGCATTGAGCGCTTTGAGCGCGTGGCGGAGATACCATTTACGTCTGATCGAAAAATGATGTCGGTTGTGGTCATTGATCACGAGCACAACGACGCGCGACTGCTGATCAGCAAAGGCGCTCCGGACGTACTGCTTAAACATTGCACACACGTTCAGGTCGGTGTGGATGTCAGTCCACTTGACGACGATCTGCGCGCGAACGCCATGGCGGGTGTGAATGAACTCTCCGACGCCGCATTACGTACACTCTCGGTTGCCTATCGTCACCTGGAGAGCAGCGAGAGTCATACCGCTGGTGAATCGCTCGAGACTGCGCTTGTTTTCATCGGCACGGTCGGCATTATCGACCCAGCGCGCGAAGAGGTCGCACCGGCCATCGCTGAAGCTCACAGCGCGGGCATCCGCATCATCATGATCACCGGAGATCACCCACGTACGGCGACCCGAATCGCTGAAGATTTGGGCATCATTCAGGCCGGTGCAGGGGCATTGACCGGGGCCGAGCTCGATAAACTGGACGACACGGCGTTGGCCGAGGCGCTCAAATCAACATCGGTTTACGCACGAGTGGCGCCTTCGCACAAACTGCGGATTGTCGATGCGCTTCAAGCGCAAGGGCATGTGGTGGCGATGACCGGAGATGGCGTGAATGATGCGCCAGCCCTGAAGTCTGCCGACATCGGCATTGCCATGGGCATAACCGGAACCGAGGTGACCAAGCAGGCAGGGAAAATGATACTGGTCGACGATAATTTCGCGACCATTATATTGGCTGTCAGGGAAGGACGCGGGATTCTGGACAACATCCGCAAGTTCCTTCGTTACCTCCTGTCATCGAATATGGGAGAGGTTCTGACAATCTTCCTTGCGGTCTTGGGAGCCGGCCTCATCGGATTGGTGGATGGGGAGGGCGGGATAATTCTGCCGCTGCTGGCAACGCAGATTCTATGGATAAACCTCATCACGGATGCAGCGCCAGCCATCGCCATGGGCCTTGATCCGCACAACGAGGATGTCATGCGGCGCAGCCCACGCAAGCCAACGGATCGAATCATTGATACCCGCATGTGGACGGGCGTGCTTCAAGTGGGACTGGTGATGGCGCTGGCAAGTTTGTTTACCGTCGACTGGATGCTGCCAGGCGGCCTGATTCCAGGTAGTCAGTCGCTGGACAAGGCACGCACTGCCTGTTTTACAGTACTGGTATTGGCACAGCTGTTTAATGCGTTGAGTTCGCGATCAGAATCAGCCAGCGGATTTATCGGGCTATTCTCAAATCGATGGCTTTGGGGAGCAATTGCTCTCGCGATGGTGTTGCAGATCGCCGTGGTCCATTGGTCCCCGCTAAACCAGGCATTTGGCACGAGTCCATTGACTCCTAGTCAGTGGGGTCTGTGTCTTGCAATGGCGAGTAGCGTGTTCTGGTTTAGCGAAGTGCGTAAATTCATCTTGCGGTTGAAGGACTCTGCGGAAAGAAAAGACATTGAAGTACCGAAAAGACCCTAGAAGGCAGTGATCTCGGCTGCCTTCCAAAGAGAGAAAGGCATCGTCCTTGACTGGGTGCGCCTCCACCTAGAATGTGTCGTGGATCGAAACCATTAAGGGCGCATTATGCCTAATAAGTCTTTCGCAGTTGGTCTCGCCAAAGTACAGGAACCGGTACTCGCAACGTTTGAGCACGTTGTGACTAAAGACAAGTCTCGAGCCGCAATTAGATTTCTGTTAACGGTCTGCCTTTCTCTCATTGTGGTTGCTACTTGGGAAGGTTGGAGCTCTCGACAGTACCGCCTGCATGACAAAGAAATCGCGATGGCGAATCTCGCGCAAACTTTGTCGTCACAGGCTCAAGCGTCAATCAAGCAGGCGGATACCGTACTATTCAGCTTGGTTGATCGAATAGAGACGGAAGGAATGAGGTCTGATTTGCCTCTTCTGAAGCGTCTGCTCAATGCTCAGCGTAATGAATTGTTCCAGTTACACGGGTTGTTCATTTATGATCAAAACGGCGCTTGGATAGCGAATTCGAGCGGGATCCTACCGCCGAATGCAAACAACTCCGACCGCGAATATTTTATTTACCATCGTGATCATCCTGAACGCGGCCCCCACGTAGGGCTGTCCATCAAAAGTCGTTCAACGGATGAATGGGTGCTGCCCGTCTCGCGCAGGATCAATAACCCTGATGGCAGCTTTGGCGGCGTCGCACTGGCTACGATCTACCTCGATCATTTTCTCAAGCTCTACAACAGCATCGATATCGGCAGCAATGGGGTAATCAACCTTATCTCCGCCGACGCCAAGATCATCCTGCGGCGTCCTTTCAATGATGCAGTCATTGGCACTAGTGTTGCCAAAGGTCCGCTCTTCACCGAATTATTACCGAAGGGAGCATCTGGAACTGCCACCGTAAGATCCTATGTGGATGGTGTGGAGCGTGTCGTCGGATTTCGTCGACTCGATGACTACCCCCTTGTGATTTTTTCAGCCATGAATAAGGAAGAGGTTCTGGCAAGCTGGCGCGAAGAAACATTGATGAGCACGGCAATAGTCTTTTTGCTCATGAGCATTTTGGGGGGGATTGGCTATCGCTTTATTCGACTGATGCAGCAACAGAACCACATTCAAAACGAATTGCTAGGTGCTCAAGACAAACTGCTTGAGGTCAATCGGACGCTGGAGTTGCTCGCTCTGGAGGACGCTTTGACAGGACTGGCAAATCGTCGCCAATTCGATTTATTCACACAGGCTGAGATGGGGCGGGCAAAACGCGGCCGCACCACAATTGCCCTGCTGATGATCGATGTTGATCACTTCAAACGCTTTAATGATCGGTACGGACACCTTGTAGGTGACGAATGCTTACGCAGGCTCAGCGCGATCATCAAAGAAAACATCAGACGACCAGGTGATTTGGCTGCAAGATTTGGTGGTGAGGAGTTCGCGGTCGTACTTCCAGGCACCGACTACGTTGGGGCATTTATCGTCGCCGAGAAGATCCGTAAAGCCGTCCAACAAGCTCAGATTGAACACCTGGACAGCGGGGAGGGGTTGGTGACGGTGAGTATTGGCGTAAGCGCCTGTTGCCCAAAAATCGAGGACACACCGGACGAGCTAACTGGTGCCGCTGACAAGGCGCTATACGTCGCCAAGAACAGCGGACGGAACAAGTCCGTAATTGCTGATTGAGATTGAAGAATTGGTTTGTGAACGATTGCGCGCATAGATTGAACGACGGTGGAAAATTCGGAATATCTACAGATAGCCATACATTGATACACGTGGCTCAGGTGTTTTTCGTCCTCATCTCCGACAAGCGCAAAGGTTCCTTTTGAATATTATATGAGAGATTGCCGAAAACGGGCCATATGACTGCTAAATGTTAACTCGATCAAATAGATGCTTGGTGTAATTGAGTTACAATAACTGTTTGCCGAATGCATGGGCACTACATATGAATACAAACACATTGCCGTAACGAAAAAACATTCCTAGAATGTTCGATGCACTACGCGAGGAGCTCGTTTTTCGGCCACCCACGTCACTCAAGCTCAAATTTGCTGGTAGGCCTAGCTCCCGTAACCCCCCTCGAAATATCCATCCGCGCAGCACACGGTACAGGCATAATAAGGCTATCTCCATCGATAGAATAAGAGTAAACGACTATGAGCGAGCGCGAACGCTGGACGGTCAAGTGCCAGGACACTGCAGATGGAAGTGGCGACGTCATGGTCGACTTGCCCCCAAAACTGCTTGCAACACTAGGCTTAAGCATTGGAGACGAGTTGACCATCGAGGTGCTAAATGGCGCGTTAGTCTTGAAGCCAAAGTGCAATACTCCTGCTGCAACTGCTGGCCACGCAGATTCTATGGATCAATCTGATAACTGATGAAGCGCCTGCCATCGTCCTGGAGTTTGTTCCACAGGGCGAGGATTTACTGATTGCTGTGGTGCAATGGGCGTCGCTCAATTAAGGCATTCGGCAATGCGTTGCCACCAAGCTAGTGGAGAGATTGTATCGCTAAGATCAATACTGTTTTCTGGCTTAACCAACCGCGCGAAACCGTTTTGCGGTTTTAGGAGCCCAAGTGAGAAAATAGTCCGATTTAAAGATGCGCCCAGCTCAGCACGGCCCATGCGGAAAATTCACAGTCTGTCGCTAATATTCTCTGCCCTTAATGACTTGTTCGCCAAAAGCATAACTGACCACAGCTCTGCCGAGGTCCCATTTTCAGCGAATTATTTCCGCATTTTCAACTCTTTTACTGATCTGGCCCGGTGTTCATCCAAACTGTTGTAATAGGTGTTTTGCGTTGTGCTGAGGCTGTTATGACGTAAGTCCGCTTGGAGGTCTTTCATATCGCGAAGCGGTGCATCGAACGTCGCGGCCGTATGTCGTAGCCAATGGAGCGACGCAGAACGCAGATGGTCAATTTCATCCTCAGTCCAATTTTCGCTCTGCATGCGTTGCAAGGCCCTATCAAACACTGCTTGAAGCAGTGTCCTTACATGCCGATCTGATAATCCACCACGACCCTTAAGCGTGCTTATCAGTGGAGTTTGTTCCTGTGGTGAGGGCAGGGGAGAGAGCCTCAGGAACTGGCGATACCTCACGAGGTGGTTTACGAGCCACAATCAACGTCCAAAGCAGTAAACGTTCGACATGCGTTCTGAAGGAGTTGAAGGTTGACTGGTTGCCGGCGTAGGACTTCAAAAAACTCCGCACAATCAGATAGCTCTCAATGGCCCGGCAGCTGTCATCGAAACTTTTGAGATATTCCTGGACAGTAGAACGTTCGTTGCTGAGCTGGAGAAAATTGAGCTCGTGGAAGCACTCGAAGGTGTCGAACAGCGGCTGCGGGAGACGTGACATGCAATGGCCAATACGTTACTGGAGTGGCTCTAGCTTGCGTGTATCGTTACCGTTATGCAACATCCGGGTCTGACAGTTATCGGATATTGCATGGAGTTGATCCAGACTGTCTTTAAGATCGAGTCACCCTACAACCTAAATCATACCGTGCCCACAAAATCATCATCTGTTATAGAACGTTGACAGACCAGCCTCCTGGATACGGATGTAAAAAAGGCCCACTAAAAAAGGGAGCCTGCCTTGTGTCTCCGGGGGGAGGCTATACGCCCGCGAGTCCCAGAGCAAGTGATCCGACCTTACTGCTCATAATTTGCTGTGTCAACATTCCGAGTGGCAAGAAATTTACTGCGGCATTTGAATGCCATAAAAACATGCGGCAGTGCAAAAGCACGAATGATCAACACCAATCGGGCGAGACTATTAATTTTAAGTTGCGAAAATTTGAGAGCGAAAATCCCTCAGTCGTTGTTTTCACTTCCAATAGAACGCTTTCCAATTTTTTTTGCGTTGATTTCCACGCCATGATCTCGCTCTTTTACGGAGTCCTCACTCTGAGGATAATAGCGATCTATAGCATCTAATATGCTCGCATATCGCAAGTCTTGTTTAAGATGTATTGCATTCCTAATTGGCGCATCAAATACAGCGCTAGTATTTCGCAACCATGCGACTGACGCGTGCAACGACAAGCACTCCTCTTCACTAAAACCATCGCCTATCATTTTGACGCGTGCCCTATCAAATACCTCTTGTACAACTGTTCTTATTTGTCGATCTGTTAGGCCAGGGCGTCCATCCAGCTTGGTAAGTAGGGGAGTTTGCTCGCCGCGAGTAGGTAAGGGGGGTAAATTACGGCTTTTCCGATAACGTATTAAGTAGGGAATAAAATCAGGTCTCACGGATATTTTTGCCATTTGATGATTGCGATCTACAATTTCAAACCACCAAACACCGCTGTACTCTACGAATGCACCCATAGTAGGTGTCCAGCTTACATTTCCAGAGAGCTCCGCCCCCCTTAAATAAAAGGAAAACATCGAAACAACTATAAATAGTGCACGCTCATACTTTGAATCTGTATTAGCCATGCTTTCCGCAACATTAATAACGCAGACCCACTGTTCACGAGTCAAATCTCTAGCTGCTTGATTTGACGGCGTGCTAGCTGGCAATATTTTATCTCTGGCTGCCGCGGCCGGGTTCTCCCTTGTTACATCAATAGCAATAAGGTATCGATAGAAAGAGCTACAAACTCTGATTAACTGCCCCATGTTTGCCTCAGAAAGAAAGTTAACATTTGAAAACCTCTCTGTATCGCTCTGAAAGTTTTTGCAAGCAGAAGTGGACCGTGTCAAATTTATTGGCCTCCAAGAGTCGTTGTGGACAAGCCCTAATATTGACCCAAAGAATCGGGGACGGGCAACGTCTCCCACCCAATGCTCGGGTGGATTTTTATTGAATGAAATAAACTCCACGAAGTCCCTGCGAGTTACAAAGCTAATCGATTTCTCTTTATATATCCAGCTCCATAAAAGTAAGCGCTCAACGAAAGCCCTATAGTTTCCATAAGTCCCAGCAACCATATTATGCAATGTCAAAAATGAACGAGCCCACTCGAAGTCGCATTCTACATTAAAAGTCGCGGAAAACTGAGACAGGTACTTCTCCAAGGTGCGGTGTTTTTCGTAGTAAAACTCAATAGGGCCACCTATAGATGCTGCGTCACCGAAAAGAGGCCTGGGTAGAATGTGAAGGCTCATCAAGTAGCTCCCTCCCTACGTTGGTCGCACATCATCCACTGGTACTAGTATCTGATTGTGCGGAGACTACAATGCAAGATCATAGATAACTAAAGGCAAGTTGCTAGGCGGGTCCAACGATATCCGATTAGTGGTATGCACCATTAAAGAATGATTATCCAAATTAAACACCAGAAAAAGTATCCAATTTAAATGACAAACTAGAACCATCATCATACGGATACATGTAAACCACTGAAATGTCGGCATCATTTTTAAGCAGTGGATTATCATTTTTAGTCAACGGTCACAAGTGTGCCGTACCGCAGCGAAGGGAGTTCCCTTCAGATACATTATTTAACATAATATACATTACACGTAACAGCGTATTGCGGGATCAGCCCGGTTGCACAGCAGATTTGAATCTGCGAAACGACCTTCAACCCAGCCTCATAGCTTTCCTGTTCAAGCATCTTCACGTGTCAGCCTTTCGATCTGTGGCCCTCCCTTAAAGATGGCGCCTAAGATGGCGCCTAGCGTTTCCACCACGAAAGCCTCGCAATCCGCGCCTTCGCGAGCAATCAACCCCCTCGGAGATCTCCATTTCAGTGTTTTTAATTTTGGCGACATCGGCCATAAAGCTTAGTTTGGTCATTTTTTGTGGGATAGAAACGCCGCATGCCGAGCAAATAGGCTTCCATGCGTCCTGGTAAGCGCCCATTTCGACATGGCTCGTTCAGTGCAACAAAGAGCCAGGATGCGAGACCTCTTTTAAAAATGGCTGAACCCTTCAAAAGTGACCACGTCTGTAGCCCAATGAATGCGACGGTTTGCGATTTGCTGAGAGCTGAGACGCGCTCGAAACACGTGACATGCCGCATAGGCTCAATCGCTCGCCCTCAGATCGTTTCAGTCTCATCCGCCGGTGCGCGATGATCTACAAAGGTCGAATATCAAGGAGAAAACTCGGGAGTCATGCCGAGGTGATGTGAACCTCGCCCTCGGCGTGAGGACTCAGCCTAGTTGCGGACTAACTCCGTCGGCGTGCGTAGCGTGGATAGATGTTGGAGCGCGTGAGCAATATGTCAGCTTAGGAGAGATTCAGGTGTTTAGAACAGCGCTATATACGCGGAAGGAGACTATCTAAAGGTGGCTTAATTACAGAAGCTTCGAAGAAGCTTCATTATACGTCACTAATGCTTTAGGATTTCAATAGTCTTTTTCGCGGGCTGATAACTGGTCGCCCTCAAGCGCCCTTGCATATTCAAAACATTAACTTTTAAAAATGACCGAAACTTTTAAAAATGATCAAGTCCGCTAAATATGGCGAAGAACCGCCGAGCGTCTGTATTTCCGGAGCGGTTCGGCTAAATACTTTTAAAAATGCTCGAATCTTTTAAAAGGGGCCTCCTAGGTCACGTCTTTCGTGAACACCAGTCCAGCCATCTAAAGCAGCAGTGGCGCCTCTCAAGATCTGGAAGGTTAAAGTGCTGAACCCGCACCGCTTGGGGCGTGCAGCCGTGCGGTCGGAATTTCCCAATTCAGATTCGACCATAACTCTCAATGTATAACTAAAGGGGAGTTAGTTGCCTGCCGTCAGTGAAGCGTTCCAAGGGCTTACTTGCAAAGCCAGGCTTGCTATGTATAACCTAGATGACATCGATCAAATGGTAATGGCTAGGTGATGAGTGATTCATCCAGGCAGGCGGACACGTTCGCCTCGAACAAACGGAAGGATACGCCCCCTACTTCCGATAACTCCCAGAATCGGAAGTCTGCAATGCAGTATCCCGTAAAGGATAGCAAGATGCCGAGCCCGTATCCGCTGTTTAACACCTATAGAGAATTCGTCAATCACACTAGCGATGAACCCGACCCGTGCCTACCGCTGGTGATGAACTATCTAGCGAATTTTGATGCACATCTCAAATCCATGGATGGTTTCGAAGCCGTCCGTGGTTTTCTGCGTTCGTACTCCAACGTCGAGGCCACATTCGTTTCATATCGCACCCATGCCGAGCGCCTGCTGCTTTGGGCATTGTTAATCAGAAAGAAGCCCCTGATGGAGCTGCGTCGCGCAGACGCTGAAGCCTTCTTGGAGTTCTGCATGGCTCCACCCATAGGTTGGCTCGGCCCCGTGACACGCAGTAGGTTTCTGATCGTGGCATCCAACAAAGATGCAGAGCTGTGCCCAAATCCACGTTGGCATCCATTCTCGGTGAAAACATCGAAGCACATGAGTAATCCGGCTGATCCTGACCGCCCAGTTACTGGCGTTCCATACCAACCATCACGAGGGAGCATTTCCCAAGTTTTCTCGGTTTGCAGCAGCTTGTACGAATACGGCCTTGATGAGGGCCTGACGTCGACGAATCCCTTCAGAGCGATCAAACAGAAATCGCGCTTCAAAGCGTCGCGCTCAATGGAGCAAACAGGACGCGCCCTCACGCCTCTTCAATGGGACTTCGTACTGACCACCGCTGAAAAAATGGCAGCAACTGCTCCTGAACACCATGAACGCACCCTGTTCATCGCCGCGACGTTGTTTTCGATGTACCTACGCGTTTCAGATCTCTGTGGTCGGGTGAATTGGCAGCCCACAATGGGTTCCTTCAAGACAGATCATGAAGGCAACTGGTGGTTCTACCTCATTGGTAAGGGTGACAAAGCCGCCAAGGTAGCTGTAAGGCCGGAATACATTGATCGTTACCTAAAGCGCTACCGACGCTTCATGGGGCTGCCTGAACTGCCAATACCTAATGAACAGACCCCTCTGATTGCGACCTTGAATGGTCGTCCAGGGTTATCCACTCGAATGGTTCATTCGATCATCCAGAAGCTGTTCGACCAGGCTATTAATGAAATGGTGAACGAAGATCGCCAACCTGCCGAGATTGAGGCTCTGCGACTGGCCTCCACACACTGGCTTAGGCATACGGCTGCGACACTTGATGCCCCTTGGCGAGACCCTAAAGACTTGCAGATGGATCTACGTCACAACAATTTGTCTACTACTCAGGACATCTACTACAGCAGTTATGAAAACAAGCGCTCCTACTCGCTTAAAAAGCTGGGCTTGAAAAATCGCGAATAATCCTCAATGACAATTGGTAGAAAAAGCCATGGAATCAATGCCCCACCCTTGCTTTGAACCGCTGGAAGAATTTTCACGGCTAGACCCAGACACCCTTGATGATGAGCTGCCTGTAATTCAGCGTTTTCTAAACATTTGCCCAGCCAGCAGTCTGCCGATAAAAAGCTACCTGTTGGTGAAGCAGTATTTGATTAAACATGCCGAACCTACCCGCTATTCGAACTACCGAAGGTATATCGAGCGACTTTTGCTCTGGAGCATTTTGGAGGCCAAAAAACCCATAACCGATTTGAATGAAGGCGACCTTCAAGCATTTATGAGTTTCTGCACATCTCCCCCCGACTCTTGGGTGGCAGTTAAGTCATGTCGGCGATTCACTCTCGGCGACACGAAACAGGTGATAGGAATTAACCCCGCCTGGCGTCCGTTTAGCTTTGATAAGACTTCTGTTGGGGAAGACGGTATTCGCTTAACGTACATAGCTGGTAGAGGCGCGCTCGCTAAACAGTGGTCTGTGATTGCGACTTTTTTTCTGCATCTGCACTACAGTGAACTTATAGCAGTCAATCCTGCCCGAAGGCTCCACGCTGCCGGCTTTCACGCTTTAAGTCTTCCCATTCACACAGGTGGGCATGTTTTCACTGACGAAGAGTTTGCGGTCTTGATGTTGACGCTCAGTGACATGGCGGATGAGGACATACAAAATGAACGTACGCTACTCATGATGGCATCAATTTATTATCTTAGGATGCAGCCATCTGAGATCGACAGCTTAGGGGGTAAACTAACGTTCAGTGCGCTGGGGCTCATGCGCGATGGAACTTACGATTTAGTGGAGGATCATTTCCCGGGCAATCGCGCGTGGAAAATCCATTCCGAGTTTGTGACTAAGTACGTGAATCGTTATCGTGAAAGTTTTGGCCGAAAATCCCTTCCACTGGAGCGTGATCACACATTGTTGTTCGGGAAGATTCGTGGGAAGGGTTCGATAAGTTCAACTCACGCGAGACTGTTATTCAGAGCTGTATGTCAGGTTGTCATTGATCGGCTTACCGAAAGCGGATATGAAGTCTCGCCTGAGTCAGGGTTCCGTAAAGCGAGTTTGTTCTGGTTGCGAGAAACAGGTATGCACCATAGCGCAAGGACAATGGGAATGGATGACGTAATCAGACTTGTGCGAAAATCAAACGCCGAAACTGCCTACCAACGTTTCTTTGCGTGGCGTGGTTAGAATTTAGCAGGCTGCCCTGCTCGTTACATGGGTTGTTTCCAGTAAGCTTTTTAGCTCAACTAAATGGCCGTTTAGTAGAGTTAGTATTAATCACTTCAAAGACCACGCCCATTATCTGTGCGCAGACCTTGATCCACAGGCTCTCGGTCGATAACCAATCCTCACTCTGCGAAGCGGCGACGCTCATCTCACGATAAAAAATTGTTTGCTACCCTTAGCCTGAGTCCTCGAGGCTACCTGCTCTAATTTTCCGATTGCTCCAGTCACCTGCTCGTCCACAAGGGGTAAGGCAATGCCTACTTCATTGTTTTACGCGGTGTCAGCTTTACTGCTTATCAGTGGATCTTCGTGTCTGGCGCAATCGTCGGATGCGCCGGTCAACGCTGCCGCTCCTGCGTCCATTACGGCGGCCAAAGATGCGGTATTCACTCAAGAGCAGCTGGATCAAATGTTGGCTCCGGTCGCGCTTTACCCGGACCCGTTGCTGGCACAGGTTCTGATGGCGACCACGTACCCCGGGGAAGTCACCGAGGCAGCAACCTGGTCCAAGGCTCACCCCGACGCCAAGGGCGATGACGCGGTCAAACAAGTGGCGAGCCAGCCTTGGGACCCGAGCGTGCAGGCGCTGGTCGCTTTCCCCCAAGTACTGGCAACGCTGGGACAGGATCCGGTCTGGGTGCAACGCCTGGGCGATGCCTTCCTGGCGCAACCCGATGATGTCATGGGCGGCGTACAACGCTTGCGCCGACAAGCGCAAACAGCCGGCAACCTGCAGAGCAATCAATATCAAAACGTGACAGTTCAGGCGGCTGCGGCCCCGCCCCCTGCTGCCGTGTCCCCTGCCCCGGCCAACACCTCGACCATCATCATTCAGCCCGCCGATCCGCAGGTGGTGTACGTCCCCACGTACAATCCGACCACGACCTACGGCACGTGGGCCTACCCTGCCTCGCCGCCCGTCTACTACCCGCCTCCACCCGCCTATTACCCCGGTCAGGCCTTGGTGGCGGGGCTGGCGTTCGGTACCGGTGTCGCGATCATTGGCTCGTTGTGGGGTGATTGCGACTGGGGCAATAACGACATCGACATCGACGTCAATCGCTACAACAGCATCAATAGCAACAATCGAATCACTAATAACAAGTGGCAACACAACACCACTCACCGTAATGGCGTGCCCTATCGAGACAATCGAAGCCGCGCGCAATACGGCCGACAATTGGACGGCGCCAATCAACGCGAGGCCTATCGCGGGGACAATGCTCAGCGAGCCCAGGCCCGTGAGAAAGCCCGGGGATCCATGGACAGAGCCGGTATTGAACGACCTGCCACGACTAATCGCGAAGCCCGCGATCGAGCGCGTGCGGCGCAAAGTGGAAATGCCGCAGGCAATCGCATGCAAGCCGGTGGAGACAGGCCCGGAGCATCTGACAGAGGCCAGGGCACTCCCAGAAACACGCGGGAGAATCAGCCGGCCGGTAGACAGAATGCTCAGGTAAATCAGCGCAACCGGGATGCCTCGCAGGTGCGTCAAACAGCGCAGCAACGACCGTCCGCCGGCAGTGCCCGCAACAATGCATTCGCGGGTGCGCGCTCGCCGTCACAATCCAACGCTCAAGCCAATCGTGGCCGGGCCAGCCAGGTTTCGGCCCAGAGGCCCAGCGCTTCGCGGGCGGCCGGTCATCAGATCAGTCGGCCGGCCAGTTCACCAGCACGCTCCAGAGGGGGCCGCCGATGAAATACATTCCTCGAATGAAGTTACTCATGGGCGTGCTCCCTCATATCGGAGCATTCGCCTTCGGCGTGGCATGGTCGTGCATCGCGGCGGCACAGCAATCATTTCCGACACCGGAAAAGGCCGCTGAAGCCTTTGTCGAAGCCTTGGGCACGGAACATGCCGATCAGGCACGCCTCACCGAATTGCTGGGTAAGGAATGGCCCACGTACATCCCCCGTAAAGGGGTTGAGCGCAGCGATGTGGACGCGTTTTTGCAGCAATACCACGAGCAGCACCACATTGAAAAAACCGGCGAAGGCAAGGCAGTCCTGTCGGTGGGCAATGCCAACTGGTCATTGCCCATCCCGCTGATCAAAGTCGATAACGCTTGGCGTTTCGACATCAAGGCCGGCAGCGCTGAAATCCGCGCTCGACGCATTGGCCGCAATGAACTGGCTGCGGTGCAAGCGGCATTGACCTATCACGATGCCCAGATGGACTACGCCTCAGAAGATCGCGACGGCGACGGTGCACTTGAATATGCGCGAAAGATCTTCAGCACCGAAGGTAAGCACGACGGACTGTATTGGGCGGACGACGACAGTGGTCAGATCAGCCCGCTAGGGCCTGAGTTCGGGCAAACCATTGCCGGCGAAGACTGGCATGGTTACCACTTCCGCATTCTGGAAAGTCAAGGCCCTTCAGCCCCTGGCGGCGCTTACAGCTACCTGATCGGTGACAAGATGAGCCGGGGCTTTGCGCTCATCGCCTGGCCGGCAAAATACAACGATACCGGGGTGATGAGCTTCATGATCAGCCATGAAGGAACGGTGTTTGAGAAAGACCTGGGTGCCGACGGGGCCAAAATTGCCCAGTCGCTGCAGCGCTTTGATCCCGATGACAGCTGGCAGGTGGTCACTGTAGATCCAGCGGAGCAAGACGAGCCTCACCGACCGTAGTCAGCGAGACTCGCGCATCCCCTTTTCTTAACGGCGCGTGACGCCTGCCGGGAACGAGGGTCACAACGTGTAAGAAATCCCGACCTGAACGGTTCTTGGCGCCCCCGGATAGGCATAGACGTTGCCGAACGCGCCTTCTTCATAATCGCGGTCGAATACGTTTTTCAGGTCCAGGTTGAGCCGCACCTTATCGTTGACTTTGTAGAAGCCCAGCAAGTCCACGACCGTATAACTGCCCATCGAGAATGCAGTGTTGGCCGTCTGCCCTGCGCGTTCATCGATGTACTTCAGACCGGTGCCGAGACCGAGGCCTTTGAGCGTGCCATCCTGGAATTCATACATGTTGAGCAGGCTGAAGCTGTTCTTCGGGATGTTCAACAGCCGCGTGCCAGAGCGCAGCACGTTGTCTTTGGTGACTTCGGCGTCGACGTAGGCATAGCCGCCGATCACCCGCCATTCGGGGGTGAGATTGCCGGCGACGTTGACGTCAAAACCACGGCTGCGCACTTCACCAGCGGCGACATTGAAGGTCGAGTCCACAGGGTCGGTGGTCAACACATTGCGCTTCTCGATCTGGTAGATCGCCGCGTCAACGCTTAACTGCTGATCCAGCGCTTCCCACTTGATGCCCATCTCGTATGACTTACCCTTTTCCGGCGCGAAACCACCGCCAACGCGACTGGCACCGGTGTTCGGTTTGAACGAGCGCGCAGTGTCGGCGTACACCGCCAGCGTCTCGGTCAAGTCGTAGGTCACGCCGATGCGCGGAGTGACTGCATTATCACTGGCCTGCCAGCTCTTACCGCCCGGCACGTAGGTTTCGTAGTCATGTTCGAAGCGTTCGAAACGTGCGCCGGCGAGCACTTTCAGCTTGTCGGTCAGGGCCACTTGATCCTGCACGAACGCGGCGTATGTCTTGAGGTTTTCCTTGTCGTGCGTTGGCGTGCGGGTCAATGCCGGGCGCGGCTGGCCGTAGACCGGATTGAAGATGTCGATCGGGTAGGCACCGACCGCACCGCTGGAACGTTGAATGATCGACTTGTAGTCGTAATCTTCGTACTCGATGCCAGTGAGCAAAGTGTGTTGCAAACCGCCGGTAGTGAAATGGCCAGTCAGGTTGAGCTGCGTGTCCTTGTCGGTCCACTCCAGCTTGCGATAGTTGAAGTTGCGTCCCAGGGTCCGCCCATCGGCAGCGATGCCGTTGGCCTCGATTGCGTCGCCCTTGAGCGAACCGTCGAGCCACTGGAAGCCGCCGCCCAGCGTCCAGTCGTCATTGAGCATATGCTCGAAACGCAGCTGCGCCATGTTGTTGTCATTGTGCAGTTTGCCGACATCTTTCTCGCCGAAAAACGTGTCGCGCGAGGCCGTGCCGATCTGTCGCGGATAGCGCGTCACGCCACGATCCAGCGGCGCGTTGTTGCGCATGAAATCGCCTTCGAAAATCAGCTTGGTCGCGTCGGTGGCCTGCCACGTGAGCACCGGCGTGATGCCGTAACGTTCGGTTTCAACATGATCGCGGAAGGTGTCGCCGCCCTCGCCGATCACGTTCAGTCGATAAGCCAGGCGACCGTCTTCGTCGAGCGGGCCGGAGGCGTCGAGCGTGCCGCGCTGCATCCCTTGATCATTCAACTGACTGCCTAGCGTGACGGTGCGCTCGGGCAGCGGCTGCTTGGACACCACGTTGAACGTTCCACCCGGATCGCCGCGGCCATAGAGCATGGTCGCAGGACCGCGCAGCACTTCGAGTCGCTCGATCGAGTTGGCATCCGGCATGTTCGGGTAACCGCGGTTGATCGGAAAGCCGTTGCGGTAAAACTCGCCGGTGGTGAAGCCGCGAACGGTAAACGTGGTCAGGCCCTGCCCACCGAAGTTGTTTGCCCGCCCTACTCCCCCAGCGTAATCCAGCGCGTCCTGCAAGCGGGTGGCACCCAGATCCTCGACCACATCCTTCGGGACCACGCTGATCGATTGCGCAGTTTCATGGATCGAGGTGTCGGTGCGCGTGGCGCTGGCCGAGCGCGTCGCGCGATAACCCTGCACCGGGCCATCGGCCCTTTCATAATTCGCGGCGCCGACAATATCGGTTGCGTCCAACTCAAGGGTTGCGGGGGCCACGTCCGTTTGTTCAGCCCATGAGGAAGACGAGAACGCTTGCAGCATGCAAAAGGAAAGCAGGGTTCGACGCATGAAAGAGACAACCTTTACGAATAGGCCAATACAGGAGGTAAATACGCCAACAAATACCCGTGCATGCTATACGAACAAATTCGCAATTAACATCTATTCCCATTAACGCGATAGCCGTGCGGCGTTCATATCTCGGCCACCAGCGGCTGAGGCCGCAGCGCTTGAGCGCTGGATCGAAAATCAGCCGTCGCCGACAGCAGTCGAGGTGTCTTGGCTCAAGTCCGGCAGCCGGCTTTCCAGCCCGCGTGGCAGTCAACCGCGTTTGAGCGTTTCACTCGGCAACTCCTTGAACAACGCGCGATAGCTGCTGGAAAACCGCCCCAGATGCCAGAACGACCAGTTCATCGCCACCTCGGCCACCGTGGTTTCCGCGGCGCTACGCACGAGCAATTCGCGCCGCGCGCTGTTCAGGCGGCGCAGGCGCAGCCACTGGGTCGGCGACATCCCCGTGTAAGCCTTGAACGTCTGTTGCAACTGGCGCAGTGAACCGCCGGCAACTTGCGAAAGCTCAAGCAGATTGAGGGTTTCTTCCGGCGAATCCGCCGCCCAGTCCCCCACGCGTTTCATGATCAGGCGTTCCTCTGCGCGGCGCTGCATCGCACCACGATCCAGGCATATACAAGCGTTATCGAGGATAAACAGACAGTCTTCGAGCAACTGTTGAGTCAGGGCTTCGCGGGTCGGCGGATCGAGATTTTGCGTGAGTCGGGTCAGGGTTGAACTGAGCCAGCGGCTGAATAACGCGTTCTGCCCGCCATTCAGCGGCGCCATGAACAAGCCTTCGAGCCGCGCCACATCCAGACCGTGCTGGCGGACGAACTCCGGGCCGAACACCACGGCGATTTCCTGATAATTCTCGGGGGTGATCCAGATGTTGCGGCTGTCTTCGTTGAGCAGATACAGCGCGTTGTCACTGCGATCAAAACAGAACGCCAATGAACCTTCCGGCGCGCTGAAATTCTGCTCGACGCGGGTGTTCATCTGCTCTTCGTAAACCTCCACGCCCTGCAAGTCCAGATAGCGGATCTGCCCGGCGAAATGCCCCGGCGACATCTGCTGGTACTGCTGGACCCAACCCGGTGTGGCGCGGATTTGCTCGGCGACATCGGCGGTGTTGAAGGCTTGAACCTGTATCGGATTACACGTCGTCATGGGTGACCTTGCGCACTCTTTTGGTGCGCTTTGGTGCTGCTGAAAGTGGATAGATGGAACCGCAAGGCACGCCCAAGATAGTCGTCAACGCGTCTCAGGGGAAGTGCAGGCGGATGAAACCACCCTCCCCGGCGTTAAACAAAACCAATAACGAGGTCTCTATGAATGCCCCTTTCGATCAGCTGTTCACTTGGCTGAAAGATCACAAGATTACCGAAGTCGAATGTGTGGTCAGCGACCTGACCGGCATTGCCCGCGGCAAGATTGCACCGACCAACAAGTTCCTCAATGAACGAGGCATGCGCCTCCCGGAAAGTGTGCTGCTGCAAACGGTAACCGGGGATTTTGTCGACGACGACATCTACTACGACCTGCTCGACCCGGCCGATATCGACATGATCTGCAAGCCGGTGTCCGACGCCGTGTACGTGATTCCATGGGCGATCGAGCCGACCGCCATTGTCATCCACGACACCTTCGACAAGTTTGGCAACCCGATCGAACTGTCGCCGCGCAACGTGCTGAAGAAAGTCTTGCAGCTGTACACCGACAAAGGCTGGAAGCCGATTGTTGCGCCGGAAATGGAGTTCTACCTGACCCAACGCTGTGAAGACCCGGACTTGCCGCTCAAGGCGCCACTCGGCCGCTCCGGTCGTGCTGAAAGTGGCCGCCAGTCGTTTTCCATCGACGCGGCCAACGAATTCGATCCGCTGTTCGAAGACGTCTACGACTGGTGCGAACTGCAAGGTCTGGATCTCGACACGCTGATTCACGAAGACGGCCCGGCGCAGATGGAAATCAATTTCCGGCACGGCGACGCGCTGGACCTGGCCGACCAGATCACCGTGTTCAAACGCACCCTGCGTGAAGCGGCGCTCAAGCACAACGTCACCGCAACCTTCATGGCCAAGCCGATTGGCGACGAGCCCGGCAGCGCCATGCATTTGCACCAGAGCGTGGTCGATAGCGTCACTGGCAAACCGATCTTCGCCAACGCTGACGGCAGCATGAGCGAGCTGTTCCTGCACCATATCGGCGGCCTGCAAAAGTACATCCCAAAACTGCTGCCGATGTTCGCGCCGAACGTCAATTCGTTCCGCCGCTTCCTGCCGGACACCTCCGCGCCAGTGAACGTTGAATGGGGCGAAGAGAACCGCACCGTTGGCCTGCGCGTGCCGACCTCCGGCCCGGAGGCGATGCGCGTGGAAAACCGCCTGCCAGGCGCCGATGCCAATCCGTATCTGGCGATCGCCGCGAGTTTGCTGTGCGGTTACATCGGCATGGTCGAGGGGATCGAGCCGAGCGCGGCCGTCGAGGGTCGGGCTTATGAGCGCCGCAACCTGCGTCTGCCGATCACCATCGAAGAAGCGCTGACGCAGATGGAAGAGTGCCCGAACGTGGCGCGTTATCTGGGCGATAAATTCGTTCGCGGTTATGTCGCGGTGAAGCGTGCCGAGCATGAAAACTTCAAGCGCGTGATCAGTTCGTGGGAACGCGAGTTCCTGTTGCTGAGCGTCTAAGCAACACCACCCAACCCTGTGGGAGCTGGCAAGTCGAATCGTCGAACCGCAGCTCCCACAGGGGAAAGTGCCACCTGAAAAATCCAATAATTCCAAGAAGAGGTGTCGTTATGCGTCTGTTGAAATCCCTGATCCCCGCCGCCCTGGCGTTGGCTTGCAGCGCTGCCGCCCACGCCCAACCGCAAGTCAGCGTCTACAACTGGACCGACTACATCGGCGAAACCACCCTCGCCGACTTCCAGGCCAAATCCGGGATCAAGGTGATCTATGACGTTTTCGACTCCAACGAAACCCTCGAAGGCAAACTGCTCGCCGGGCGTACCGGTTATGACTTAGTGGTGCCGTCCAACCACTTCCTCGCGCGTCAGATCAAGGCCGGCGCGTTCCTCAAACTGGATCGCGCACAGTTGCCGAACTGGAAAAACCTCGATCCGAAACTGCTCGCGCTCCTTGAGAAAAACGATCCGGGCAACCAACACTCTGTGCCCTATCTGTGGGGCACCAACGGCATCGGCTACAACGTCGACAAGGTCAAGCAGGTGCTCGGCATTGATCGCATCGATTCCTGGGCGGTGCTGTTTGAACCGGAAAACCTGAAGAAACTCAGCCAGTGCGGCGTATCGATGATGGACTCGGCGGATGAAGTGTTCCCGGCGATCCTCAACTACATGGGCATGGACCCGCGCAGCGAAAACCCGGACGACTTCAAAAAGGCTGAAGCCAAGCTGCTGAGCATCCGCCCGTACATCACCTATTTCCATTCCTCGAAATACGTTTCGGATCTGGCCAACGGCGACATCTGCGTGGCCTTCGGTTATTCCGGTGACGTATTTCAGGCCGCCAACCGCGCCAAGGAAGCCAACAACGGCGTGAACATCGCCTACGCGATTCCCAAGGAAGGCGCCAACCTGTGGTTCGACTTGCTGGCGATTCCCGCCGATGCCGGTAACGTCAAACAAGCCCACGAATACATCAATTACCTGCTCGACCCGCAAGTGATCGCCAAGGTCAGCGCCTCGGTCGGTTATGCCAACCCCAACCCCGCAGCCAAGCAATACATGGACGCGGCGCTGGTGAGCAATCCCGAGGTCTATCCGCCGCAAGAAGTCCTCGACAAGCTCTACATCTCCTCTACCCCGCCCCAGCCGATCATGCGTCTGATGACCCGTTCCTGGAGCAAAGTGAAGTCCAACCAATGAATCAGCACACCCAAGAACACGCTCGCTCCTATTACGCCGCGTCCGCCCGCGCCAGCACGCCCTATCCGGTGCTGGATGGCGACTTGATCGCCGATGTCTGCGTGATCGGCGGTGGTTTCACCGGCGTCAACACCGCCATCGAACTGGCTCAGCGCGGCCTCAGCGTGGTGTTGCTCGAAGGTCGGCGCATCGGTTGGGGTGCCAGCGGGCGCAATGGCGGGCAGTTGATTCGCGGCATTGGCCATGAAGTCGAGGGCTTCACGCGCTATGTCGGCGAGGAAGGCGTGCGCTATCTGCACCGTGCGGGAATCGATTCGGTGGAGCTGGTGCGCCAGCGTATCAATGACAACGGCATCGAGTGCGACCTGCGCTGGGGCTTCTGCGAACTGGCCAACACCGAGGCCCAATTCGCCGCGTTCAAGGACGAACAAGTCAGCCTCGCGCAACTCGGCTATACACATGAAACGCGGCTGGTCGAGCCCGAGCAGATTCGCCAGCAAGTGGTGGACGCCAGCGTCTACAAAGGCGGGCTGATCGACATGGGTTCCGGGCACCTGCATCCGCTGGATCTGGTACAGGGCGAAGCGCGGCTGGCGGCGTCACTTGGCGTGCGCATCTTCGAACAGAGTCCGGTGCTGCAAATCATCCATGGCCCGACCGTGCAGGTGCGGTGTGCCAGCGGCACGGTGCGCGCCGGCAGTCTGGTGCTGGGTTGCAACGCGCATCTGGATGAACTCGAACAGCAACTGACCGGCAAAGTGCTGCCGGCCGGCAGTTACATCATCGCCACTGAACCACTGTCGGAAGAACGCGCCGCACAGTTGATCCCGCAAAACCTCGCGCTGTGCGACCAGAAAGTCGGCCTCGATTACTACCGACTCTCGGCGGATCGACGCCTGTTGTTCGGCGGTGCCTGCCACTATTCCGGACGCGATCCGGCGGATATCGCAGCCTACATGCGGCCGAAGATGCTCAAGCTGTTTCCACAACTGGCAGACGTGAAAATCGACTATCAGTGGGGCGGCAAGATCGGCATCACCGCCAATCGTTTCCCGCAGGTCGGTCGGCTGAAACAGCATCCGAACGTGTTCTACGCCCAAGGCTATTCCGGCCACGGGCTGAACGTCACCCACTGGTGCGCCAAGTTGCTCGGTGAAGCGATTCACGCCGGTCACAGCCAGGGCATGGACGTGTTCGGCGGTGTGCCGCACATGACCTTCCCCGGTGGCCCGGCGTTGCGCTCGCCGCTGCTGGCTCTCGGTATGTTCTGGTATCGATTGCGCGAAATCCTCGGCTGAAGCCACCTTCATATTTGCTCTATCGCGAAGCACTTCTATATTGATGAGGTGCTTTTGCGTTCCTGACGCTCAGTGCCTAACTCACCCTGGAGATCATGGATGCAGTCGTCAGCCACGGATAACCCGCGAACACCCGGCCAGGCGCCAATCAAAACCCGGCGGTGGAGCATTTCGCTGGTGTGGATCGTGCCGATTGTCGCGGTGCTGGTGGGCATTTCGCTGGTGGTGCACAACCTGATGCAGGAAGGCCCGACCATCGTCCTGACTTTCAAGACCGGCAGCGGCCTGACCGCCAACAAGACTGAGGTCAAATACCGCAACGTGGTGATCGGCCAGGTTACCGACGTCGAGCTGAGCAATGATCAGAAAAGCGTCGACGCCACGATCAAACTGTCCAAGCAAGCGGAAACCTTCACCCGCGAAGACTCGCAATTCTGGGTGGTGCGCCCACGCATCGGTGCGGGCGGCGTTTCGGGCATCGACACCCTGCTCTCCGGCGACTACATCGGCGCCGACATCGGCCAGTCGAACACCCGCGCCAAACACTTCAAAGGCCTGGAAAACCCGCCGCCGATCACTTACGGCGAACCGGGGAAGCGCTTCAATCTGCACACCCAGGATCTGGGCTCACTCGACATCGGCTCGCCGGTGTATTACCGCAAGATCCCGGTAGGCCAAGTGGTCGCCTACGCCCTCGACCCGGACGGCAAAGGCGTGACCATCGAAATCTTCATCCACTCGCCGAACGACGCCTACGTTACCGAAAACACCCGGTTCTGGAACGCCAGCGGCATCGACGTCAACTTCGGCGCCAACGGCCTCGCGGTGAAAACCGAATCGCTGTCGACGCTGCTGGTCGGCGGCATCGCCTTTCGCGCCCCGGACTACAGCCCCAACGATGTCGCCGCTGCGGAAGAAAAAACCTTCGAACTGTTCGATGACCAGCAAGTCGCCCTCGCCCCGCCCAATGGCAAGGCGCAATACCTGAGCCTGCGTTTCGATCAGTCATTGCGCGGGCTGAAGGTCGATGCTCCGGTTGAATTCCTCGGCATGGAAATCGGCCGAGTCGTGAGCATCAACCTGGATTTCGACGCGAATAAACGCAGCTTCCCGGTCAACGTCGGCATCGTGATTTATCCGCAGCGCCTCGGTCAGGCTCACACCAAAATGCTCAAGGCACTCAATCACAATCCGGACGACGAAGCGGCTGGCGTGCGCCTGATCGGCACCTTCATCGACAATGGCCTGCGCGCTCAGGCGCGCAGCGGCAACCTGCTGACCGGCCAGTTGTACATCGCGCTGGACTTCTATCCGAAAGCCGAGAAAGTCGCGTTTGATCCAACGGCCCGGCCGATCAGCATCCCGACCATTCCCGGCAGTCTCGAACAGTTGCAGGAAAAACTCGAAGCGATGGTCAACAAGATCAACAAACTGCCGGTTGAGCGCATCGCCAGCAACCTTGACGGCAACCTGGTCGAGTTGCGCAAAGGCCTGACCCAGTTCAATGCCAAGACCCTGCCCGGCGTACAGAGCACACTGGGCGAGGTGAGCAAAACCCTGCAATCGGCCAGTTCGACGCTGGCCGAAGACTCACCGCAACGTGAACAACTGACCCAGACCCTCGATGAACTCGGGCGCATGTCGCGTTCCCTGCGCGAGCTTTCGGACTATCTGGGCCGGCATCCGGAATCACTGATTCGCGGGCGTCCCGACAACGCTGCGCCGCTGGATCTCAAAGGCCCGCCACGCAATTGAGCACAGGAGCTGACCCATGGCTTTACCGCTGAAGATCACCGCGCTCGCGGCGTGCCTGTTGCTCGGCGCCTGTAGCAGCGCCCCGATCAGTTTTCATACCCTGACTCCGGCGCAACCGGTGGCTGGCCGCGGCGATTCGGAAATCGCCATCGAAGCCATCAGCGTGCCGCCGCAAGTCGACCGGCCGCAGATTGTCATTCGTGAGGGCAACAGCGGTCTGGCGATTCTCGAGACCGAATGGTGGGGCGCCAGCCTCGTCGATGAATTGCGCAGTGCCTTGGTCGATCAACTGGGCAACGCCGGCGGCCAGCGCAAAGTGTCGGTGCGCATCGATGTGCAACGTTTCGACTCGGTGCCTGGCCAGTACGGTTTGATCGACGTCAAATGGCGCCTGCGCGAGGCCGGCGCGGCTGAAAATGCCTGCCGTTCAACCTTGCAAACCCCGTCCGGCCCGAGCATCGACGAACTGGTGGCCGCTCAGCAGAACAACGTCAAACGTCTGGCCGCGCTGATCAGTCAGGGAGCCGCCAGCAACTCCCGCAACTGCCCTGCCGCGCATTGACCTTCACAGGTCGAAACGATCTACCGCGCGGCGCCGTTCGTTGTCGTCGCGCACATCGTAGTTGGCGGTAGTCTGGATATTCGCGTGATGCGCGAGTTTCTGCGCAATCGACAGATCATGTTCCTCGATCACCCGCGTGATGAGCGAGCGGCGAAAATCGTGCGGCATGATCTTCACCCCGACCTGCGTGCCACGCTGGCGGGCGATGTAGTAAATCGCGTGTTTGGTGATGCGCTCGCGAGTGATGTGGCTGCCCCGGCGGATGCGGTTGAACAGGAATGGATCGTCGCTCTCGCCTTCCTTGAGTTGCGAACGACGCAGTTCCAGCCAGTCATTGAGCTTGGCAAACGCCCAGGACGGCGCGTACTTGATCAGCTGTTTGTTGCCCTTGCCGATCACGCACAAACTGCGCTCGGTGAAATCGACCTGATTCAAATCCAGATCCACCGACTCCGATTTGCGCATGCCGGTGCCATACAGCAAGGCAATCACTGCCGCATCGCGCAGCCCTTGCGGACGCGGGTCGGCAGCACAGACTTCCATCAATTCGTGAATCAAGGTGCGCTTCAAGTTGCGCCCCTGCGACAAGCGCGTGCCGGCGATGCCTTTGACCGAACGCATCTTCAACAGATGATCCTGGCTGATCAAACTCATGCGCCAGGCTTCGTTCATCACCCCGCGTACCGCGTTCACATACAGCGAAGAAGTATTTGGGGCGTAGTTGTCTTCGCGCAATGCGGCGACCAGCGCCACCACATCTTCCGGTTGCAGCGCGTGCCAGGGGATTTCTTCGATGTTCACTTCTTCGAAACCGAGGCGGTCGGCCGCGTCCTGCAGCACATAGCGCATGGTCAGTTGGCTGGACGGCGCCAGACGCGCCAGATAAACGCTCAGCGGATTCGACGTCGCGGAGGTGGTATCAGTAGAGGGTAAGTCAATCAAACCAAACGCCTTGCAGAGGATAATTCAACACAAATCACCGGGACGCCACGCCGCCGGGGGGCACAACCTGCCGAGCGCACGAGCAAAAGTCAATTGCTGGCGTTTCGCGCCCGACCGCTGACAATCACCGATTTGAAACATGCGCTTGCCTATCCTGAGCTGTCGAGCCTCAGGAGAGCGCCATGAAAATCAGCGTGTTTGGCAGCGGTTACGTGGGATTGGTGCAGGCCGCGGTGTTGGCCGAGGTCGGGCATGACGTGGTGTGCATGGACATCGACGAGAAAAAAGTCGAGCTGCTGTGTCAGGGTCACGTGAGCATATTTGAACCGGGGCTGGCCAGTCTGGTGCGCGAAGGCCTGGAGGGCGGACGCCTGCAATTCACCACCGACGAACAACTTGCGGTGCAGCACGGGCAGGTCGCATTCATTGCAGTCGGTACGCCATCGCGTGATGACGGCTCGGCGGATCTGCGCTACGTGTTGTCGGTCGGTGACGCCATCGCCAGGCATCGTCAGCAGCCACTGATTCTGGTGGAGAAATCCACCGTGCCGGTTGGCACCGGTGACACCTTGCGCGCGCACATCGACAAGGCCTTGCTCAAGGTCGGGCGGCTGTTGCAGTTCGATATCGTCTCCAACCCGGAATTCCTCAAGGAAGGCTCGGCGGTCGCCGATTGCCGCCGCCCGGACCGCATCGTCATCGGTTGCGAGCGCGAAGACGTGCGCGACGTGATGCGCGATCTGTACTCGCCCTTCAACCGCAATCACGACCGCATCATGTTCATGGACCTGCGCAGCGCCGAGCTGACCAAGTACGCCGCCAACTGCATGCTCGCGACCAAGATCAGCTTCATCAATCAGATTGCCGAACTGGCCGAGCACCTGGGCGCCGACATTGAGTCAGTACGCCAGGGCATCGGCGCCGATTCACGCATCGGTTACCACTTCATCTATCCGGGTTGCGGCTACGGCGGTTCGTGTTTCCCCAAAGACATGCGCGCGCTGATCCACAGCGCGGAAGAGGCGCACTGCTCCAGCGATTTGCTGCAAGCGGTGGAAGCGATCAACCAGCGGCAGAAACACAAACTGTTCGAACGCATCAACGCGTTCTACAAGGGCGAATTGCGCGGCAAGACTTTTGCGCTGTGGGGCCTGGCCTTCAAACCGAACACCGACGACATGCGCGACGCACCGAGCCGGGTATTGCTGGAATCGCTGTTCGCCGCCGGCGCCAGCGTGCGCGCGTTCGATCCGGAAGCCATGCAGGAAACCCAGCATCTGTACCCCAACGAAGCGAAGCTGATGCTGATGGGCACCCCGGAATCGGTGTTGCCCGGCGCCGACGCATTGATCATCTGCACCGAATGGCAGCAGTTCAAGGCGCCGGATTTCAGCCTGATTCAACAACGCCTGAACGCCCCGGTGATCTTCGACGGCCGCAACCTGTACGACGCCGAACGCCTGGCGCGCAACGGTTTCACCTACTTCGCGATGGGTCGCGGTGAATCGCGCAGCTTGCCGATTCCTCTACAGCAATGGCCCGCAGCTTGCGACGTCGCATGAAGCCCTTGTAGGAGCTGCTGAAGGCTGCGATCTTTTGATCTTCGTTTTCAAGATCAAAAGATCGCAGCCTCGGTTCCCGAGACAGCTCCTACCGGAAAAGGATATTCACCCGCTCGTGGCTACTTACTCGCCTCTGATTCGCCGCTTGATGCTCGCCTCACTGAGCATCGTCATGAGCCGTGCGTTGATCAGCCCGCTGCTGACGCTATTCCTGAGCAACAAACTCGGCCTCAACCCGCAAGATGTCGGCCTGTTGCTGGGCATCGCCGTGTTCAGCGCCACGCTGCTGTCGCTGTACGGCGGCTACATCATCGATCGGCTGGACAAGCGCCAGTTACTGATCCTGACCATGCTCTCCAGCGGCATCGGCTGGATCCTGCTGACCTTTGCGCAAAACCTGTATCTGGTGACGTTGATCCTGATCATCAGCGAAACCGCTTCAGCGCTGTTCCTGATCGGCTCGAAAGCGATCCTCAGCGAAAATCTGGCCATCGGCCAACGGGTCAAAGCCTTTTCACTGACCTACACCCTGACCAACATCGGCTACGCCATCGGGCCGATGATCGGCGTGGTGATTGCCGGGATCCAACCGACTGCGCCGTTTATCGTCGCCGGCCTCGGCGCCTGCGTCAGCATCTTTTTGCTGACCGGCGTCAAACGTGAAGCCAGTCCGATTGCCTCGGTCAGCCAGCCGCAAAGCTTCCTCAAAACCCTGATCATCCTGAAGAACGATCGCACGATGATCCTCTTCACTCTTGGTTGTCTGCTCAGCACCGTGGTGCACGGACGTTTCACCCTGTACCTGTCGCAATACCTGCTGGTCACGCAAACCCAGCAAGGCACGCTGGACACCATGGCCGCCCTGCTCGCCTGCAACGCGCTGACAGTGATCCTGTTGCAATACCAGATCGGCCGCTTCCTCAAGCGTGAGCACCTGCGCTGGTGGATCGTTGGCGGCACCGCGCTGTTCGTGGTCGGGCTGATCGGTTTCAGCCTGGCCAACGGGCTGATTGGCTGGTGCGTCGCGATGTTCATCTTCACCTTGGGCGAGATGATCATTTACCCGGCAGAATTCCTGTTCGTCGACACGCTGGCGCCGGAGGAACTGCGCGGCAGCTATTACGGCGCGCAGAATCTGGCAGCCGTCGGTGGTGCGATCAGTCCCGTGATCTGCGGATTTCTGCTGATGCACTCGCCGCCACCGACGATGTTCTACGCCTTGAGTGCACTGGCGGCACTGGGTGGGTATTTGTGTTTTGTCAGCGGTCGCCGCGTTGCTGGTAAAATCAGTTGAATACAAAATAAATGCACTAAAACAGCATTAATATGAATTTGTCAGCATCCAGTTTGCTTGGCACACTGTGCGCGTTCCTCCCCCAATAGTTGGAACAACTTCGAGGGCTTTCCGCATGCCGGACAAGTCCTTTTTTTTGCCCGGATTTTCTTGAGGATCGCGTTTTCATGCTCGCTCGCTGGTTGCCCGCCACCATCAACACCCGCCCCACCGAATGGAGCCGCGCCGCCATCGGCATGGCGTTGGGGACATTGTTCAGCGTGTGGGCGTGCAGTCAGGTGTTCGGCCTCGAAGTCGCTTATCACTTGATCGGGCCGTTGGGCGCGTCGGCGGTGTTGTTGTTCGCCGTGTCGTCTGGCGCGTTGGCGCAGCCGTGGTCGATCATCGGCGGCTATTTGTGTGCGGGTGTAGTCGCATTGCTGGTGGCGCACGTACTCGGCCGCACCTTGGGCAGCGCGTGCCTGGCGGCGGGCATGGCGCTGATCCTGATGTGCTGGCTGCGCTGTTTACATCCTCCGGCCGGTGCGCTGGCGCTGACGCTGGTACTGGCCGATCCGGCAACCATCGCCCTCGACTGGAAAGCCATGGAGCCGGTGATGCTTGGCGCGGCGTGCATGCTCCTGAGCGCCCTCGCCTACAACAACCTGACTCGGATCCGCTATCCGAAACGCCCTGCCGAACCGGTGCCCTCTGTCACGCAGGTCGACATTCAAGCCATCACCGCCGACGACCTGAAACTGGCATTGGCTGACATGGAAGCCTTCATCGACATCACGCCCGAGGATCTGGAACAGCTGATCCACGCCAGCGAGTTGCATGCCAAACGCCGGAGCATTGGTGAAGTGCTCATGCCTCGACTGTAACTTCAGACCAATGGCGGGTCGCTCACCTTGCCAACCGCCGACCAGCAACTAGATTTCACCTTTGTACCGCACAGAGTTGTCTGCCTTTCACTTAGAAGTCTGGCCCGCCGTATTGCCCAGTAGCGATGACACAGGATGTCTGACTATGGAGAAAACTCACTTTAAGTGAGTGGCAAGGCTGGCTTCTCGCTTTGACAGCAGCGTCCTCCCCTCAGTATTCAGCGCACGCAGGTTGCCCGATTCAGGCACGCCTGCGTGAGCTGTGGCTTTCAGTCCTCCGTCTCTGGTGGTTTCGAACTCAATTCGAATCTACGAGGGAATCACCATGACCGAATCACTCCTGCAAATGCTCGACACGCCGTTGTTCGACGCCCGCATTCGTCACGACCTGACGCTGCGAAAATACATGAATCTGACGATCAAACGGCTGCGGCACATCATGCGGTCCGGGCTCATTACTAATGACATGTGGCTGGGCCAGCCGCGACAGAAGGAGTTTAGAAAGCTCAACGAACGTCTCGCCATACTCGCAGCCTATGATTACGCACTCTATTCCTCGGTTGTGGATCACTTGATCGCCGGCAACGCGTTGATCACCCAAGGCGACGCGGCTCAAGTTCGACATTACCGCCAAGAGGTTATCGAACTGGGTGCCGTGTACGCTTTCGGCTGCACGGAGATTTCCAGCGGCAGCGACGTGCGCAATCTGCAGACCACGGTGACGCATGACCCGGTGGCGCAATGTCTGGTTCTCAATACTCCGACACTTTCTGCCTGCAAGTTCTGGATCGGTAATGCCTTGCACGCGGCGCAAGTGATGATGGTGTTGGCACGGCTGATCGTTGACGATAAAGACGAAGGCTTGCACTGGTTCCGCGTGCGCATCCGCGACAAGGAAAACGGCCCGTTGTCAGCCGGCGTCAAGGTCATGGCTTGCGACCCCAAGGGCGGAATTCACGCCAACCAAGTGGCGGGTATACGCTTTATCGGGATGAATATCCCGCTAGACGCGCTGATGCAAAAACACTCTCGATTCTCGCCTGAAGGGCAATTCAGCAGTGAAGTACCCCGCGAGCGACGCGCTACAGCCGCCATGGAAACCTTCATCCAGGAACGTGTTCTTCTATTGGCGGCAGCCCGTGGCAGTGCGGGGTTGTGCAGTTGGCTGGCCTACCGTTTCGTCACTCATAGAAAAACTGCAACCGCCCGCCAGACCTTGATGAATAACCCGCTGGTCCGCCAGCGTCTGTACGAAGAACAGCTCAAGGCGCTGGCGCTCAAGCTTCTGGAGCAGGCGGTCCTGCGGCACTTCGAAACGCTGTGGCATCAACCGGAAAAACGCAAGGAGCTGCATATCCTCGCGGCGGTCGCGAAAAGCGTCGGCACCTGGATGGGACTCGACGTGATGCGCAACTGCCGAGAGCTGTGCGGTTCCCAGGGTTTTCACCATCACAACCAGATCATCACGCAATGCATCGATTGCGAGATCAGCATCACCTTCGCCGGGGACAATTCAGTGCTGGCTTATCAGGTAGCCAGAGATGCCGTGACCCGACCTCGGTTTGCCTCTCGCCCTGCGACCAACATTGCTCAACGGAGCGAGAAATCGATTGTCGAGCTGCTCAGCAATCCTGGGGAGGTTTCGCACCGTCAGGCTGTTGCACTGGCTTATGCGCGAGCACTGGACCTGGTGATCGAAGAGGCTGGACGCGATAAACGCGTGTCGTCGCAACTGCTGGAAGACCTGATCGCCGTGTTCGCGACGCAGCTGCGCGAAAGCGGCCTGGCTATCGCCAATGTGGATGTAAATCGCGCCACAGAAACGCGAATTGCATTGCTGGCCGAATGGCTCAAACCGCCAAAAGAACTGGTGACAGCGCCCATCGCTGATGCGGACTACATCGAACAACTTACCTCCCCGTTGTACGCGTTCGACGCGAAAGAGCAGGCGCTGCTCGATTTCACCCATCGCGACACGGTGCGCAATCCCTATCCCGCTTATGCGCACCTGCGTAAACACGAGCCTATCTACTGGAGCAAGCAATTCAACGCCTGGTTCATGACCCGCTACAGCGACGTATCCGCAGCCCAGGGCGATTCGCAACGCTACTCCTCGGATCGCATGCAGCAATTGGTCGATGCCCAACTGCCACCCGACAAGCGCGAGAAAATGGCGCAATTCGTCAAACTCGCTTCCGAATGGATGTATTCGCAGGATGGCGCTGCCCACAAGGCCAGCCGACAATTGCTCGGCAAAGCCTTCACGCCTCGCGTTATCGAATCCTTGCATCAGACCATTCAGGCGATCACTGACAAGGAAATTGCCAAACTCAAAGGACGAACCGACCTCATGGCGAGGCTGCTCAACCGAGTACCGGCGCTGATTCTCGCCAAACTTTATGGGATCCCACTTAAAGACGCGTTGAAGCTCAGGAACTGGACCGACGACATTCTGATTGTTCTGGTGGGAAGTCTCGACCCCGACTACGGTCCCGAGCAAGCGCTCAAAGGCGTGGAGGAAATGTATGCCTATTTCGCAGAGGTCATCGCCCGGCGGCGCAAACGCCCCAAAGATGATCTGGTCAGCCACGTTCTGGAGGCCAGCGCAGGCAGCAACTCCAGTATTGACCAAGTGCTGGCGCAAATTGTTTTCATCCTGGTCGCGGGCTACACCACCAGTGCCGATCAGCTGTGTATCGGTTTGCTGCACTTGCTTGAGCATCCCGAACAAGTAGCTGCGCTGTTGGCAGATCCTGATCTGATTAAACCTGCCATCGAAGAAATGCTGCGCTTCGACTCGGCAGGATCTTTCAGCCATCGAGTGCTCAAGGAAGACGTGGCCATGCACGGCGTGACGATGCGCAGAGGTGAACTGGTGTACCTCATGCGCGGTTCTGCCAATCGTGACCGGTTAAAATTCCCCGACCCCGACCGCTTCGATATCAGGCGCTCGCATAACGCTCACTTGGCCTTCGGTCTTGGTGGACACTATTGCATGGGCACTGCTCTGTTTCGCCTGGAGGCGAAAATCGTCTTCAGCTCGCTGTTCAAGCGCTTTCCCAACTTGAGCCTGATTGCGCAGAAGCCTCCTGAATGGCGCACCAACAACCTGCAATTTCGCGGTTTGAAATCACTGCCCATCGACTTGGGCCAAGGAGTGGCGCAATGAAAATCCAACGAGTTTTTTCCGAAGCCCCCTGGGAATCCATGGCGGGTTATTGCCGAGCGATACGCGCCGGGAAGAGAATCCTGATGGGCGGCACGGTTGCCTTCAACAAGGACGGTAGCCCTTATAAACCGGGGAACGCTTACAAGCAGACGCTGCATTGTCTGAAGATTATCGAAAGGTCAATTCAACAGCTGGGCGTAGATCGGCGCAGCATCATCGGCATCCGTATCTACACCACCAGCATGAAACACTGGCCAGAGATCGCCAGGGCCCACAAAAAGTTCTTCGAGGGACATCCACCCACACTCATGTGCCTGGCGGTGAAGCAACTGATCACCAAAGAATACGTGGTTGAACTCACCACTGAAGCAATCGCGCGGAAAGTGAAGTCATGAGTCCGTCCTCACCCGCCCACCCGACAGTCGAAAGCACTCGAATGGCACTGCGCACCACCATGGTGCTGCGCGTGACCGATCTGACGATCGACAATCACGGACGGCCCCTGCCCTTGCGGATTTATCTGCCGCCCGGCCCGGGACCGCATGCAGTGCTGATGTTTTTTCATGGCGGCGGTTGGGTCACCGGCGATCTGGATACCCACGACGGTTTTTGCCGACTGCTGTGTGGATGGGCCGGATGCGCGGTGGTCGCGGTGGACTATGCACGCCCTCCGGAGTACGTGTTCCCCGCAGCTCTGGAGGATTGTTGCTGTGCAACGCAATGGGTGGTCGAACACGGCGCAGCCATCGGTCTGGATGCCTCCCGTCTGGCGGTGGGTGGTGGCGGCTCCGGTGGGGGACTTGCCGCTGTTATCTGCCAATGGGCACGGAAAAAGAGAAAAGTCCCGATTGCCTTTCAACTACTCCTGTATCCCTTGCTCGATTGCATCACCAACAATCCCAGCCATGAACACTTTGCTTCAGGCCCTGGACTGACTGCCCAGATGCTTGAGTGGTATATCGCGCACTATGTGCCGCGAAGCATTGCGCGTGATGATCCAAGGGTGTCGCCAGTGCGCTGCAAAAATCTTCGCGGCTTAGCGCCGACGCTGATTCTGACGTCGGGACAGGATGTTCTGCGGGACGAAGGCCGCAATTACGTTCAGCGACTCAAAGCGGCCGGTGTTGAGGTGCGACACCTCGAGTACGACAACATGCCGCACGGCTTCATCAACTATCCTGCGCAACATGATGAAGCCAGACAGGCATTGCTGCTTTGCGCCAGATCTCTTCAAGAGCATTTGCAAACCTCCTGAAGACTCAGAGGCCCGTGCGAGCAGTCCGGCCCCACTTTCGCAACGCTGCAAAAATGCACACTGCACCTGCACATATCCCGGTTGTACACGGCAAATTTGCACTGGTACGATCCGGCAACGCTCGCGCGCGAGCATTTGCATAAAAAACAATAAAAGCAGGGAGTTACTGATGACTGCTCAGGCTTCATCCCCGCGGACATCGTCCATGGATGCCACGCAACACGAAGTGCTGGCCGAGGTTCGCAATCACATCGGTCACCTGACCTTGAACCGCCCCGCCGGCCTCAACGCCATCACCCTCGACATGGTTCGCTTGCTGCAAAAGCAACTGGACGCTTGGGCGACTGACGCCGATGTGCATGCCGTGGTGCTGCGTGGTGCCGGTGAAAAAGCCTTCTGTGCCGGTGGCGACATTCGTTCGCTGTACGACAGCTACAAAAGCGGCGACACGCTGCACGAAGATTTCTTCGTCGAGGAATATGCCCTCGACCTGACGATCCACCACTACCGCAAACCGGTGCTGGCGCTGATGGACGGCTTTGTCCTCGGCGGCGGCATGGGCCTGGTGCAAGGCGCTGACTTGCGGGTGGTCACCGAAAAGAGCCGTCTGGCAATGCCGGAAGTGGCCATCGGGTATTTTCCGGACGTCGGCGGCAGCTATTTCCTGTCACGCATTCCCGGCGAACTGGGGATTTATCTGGGCGTCAGTGGCGTGCAGATCCGCGCTGCCGATACGTTGTATTGCGGTCTGGCCGACTGGTATCTGGACAGCAGCGATCTCGCCACCCTCAACGAACAGCTCGATCAACTGGAATGGCACGACACGCCGCTCAAGGATCTGCAGAGTCTGCTCGCCAAAAACGCCGTGCAAACCCTGGCGGACGCGCCGCTCGAAGCGCTGCGCCCGGCCATCGACCACTTCTTCGCCCTGCCAGACGTGCCGAGCATGGTCGAGCAGTTACGCGCAGTGACCGTCGCCGACAGCCATGACTGGGCGATCAGCACTGCCAATTTGCTGGAAACCCGCTCGCCGCTGGCGATGGGCGTGACCCTGGAAATGCTCCGTCGCGGCCGGCATCTGAGCCTGGAAAACTGCTTCGCCCTCGAACTGCATCTGGATCGCCAGTGGTTCGACCGTGGCGACCTGATCGAAGGCGTACGCGCCCTGATCATCGACAAAGACAAGACCCCACGCTGGAACCCGCCGACCTTGCAGGCGCTGCACGCCGAGCAGGTCGAGAGTTTCTTCCATGGATTCGCTGAGAGCGGGAGCTGAGCCATGCACGATCTCGAACTGACTGAAGAACAAGTGATGATCCGCGACATGGCCCGGGACTTTGCCCGTGGCGAAATCGCACCGCACGCGCAGGCCTGGGAAAAGGCTGGCTGGATCGACGACGCCCTGGTCGCGAAGATGGGCGAACTCGGTTTGCTCGGCATGGTGGTGCCCGAGGAATGGGGCGGCACTTACGTCGACTACGTGGCCTACGCATTGGCGGTGGAAGAGATTTCTGCCGGCGACGGTGCCACTGGCGCGTTCATGAGCATTCACAACTCGGTGGGCTGCGGCCCGGTGATGAACTACGGCAGCGAGGAACAGAAACAGACCTGGCTGGCGGATCTGGCCAGCGGCGCGGTGATCGGTTGCTTCTGCCTGACCGAACCGCAGGCCGGTTCCGAAGCGCACAACCTACGCACCCGCGCCGAACTGCGCGACGGTCAGTGGGTGATCAACGGCGCCAAGCAATTTGTCAGCAATGGCAAACGCGCGAAACTGGCAATTGTGTTTGCGGTGACCGATCCGGATCTGGGCAAGAAAGGTATTTCAGCGTTTCTGGTGCCGACCGATACACCAGGTTTCATCGTTGATCGCACTGAACACAAGATGGGTATCCGCGCGTCTGACACCTGCGCGGTGACGCTGAACAATTGCAGCATTCCCGAGACGAATCTGCTCGGTGAACGCGGTAAAGGTCTGGCCATCGCGCTATCCAATCTCGAAGGTGGACGTATCGGCATCGCCGCGCAGGCGTTGGGCATTGCGCGTGCGGCATTTGAAGCGGCGCTGGTGTATGCGCGGGATCGGGTGCAATTCGGCAAGGCGATTATTGAGCATCAGAGCATCGCCAACCTGCTGGCGGACATGCAAATGCAGATCAACGCGGCGCGCTTGTTGATCTTGCATGCGGCGCGTTTGCGCACGGCCGGCAAACCGTGTTTGTCCGAGGCTTCGCAGGCGAAGTTGTTTGCTTCGGAAATGGCCGAGAAGGTTTGCTCCTCGGCGATTCAGATTCATGGCGGTTATGGGTATCTGGAGGATTATCCGGTGGAGAAATACTACCGGGATGCGCGGATCACCCAGATTTATGAAGGGTCGAGCGAGATACAGCGGATGGTGATTGCTCGCGAACTGAAGAACTACCAACTGTAAAAAGCAAAAGCATCGCTGGCAAGCCAGCTCCCACAGTGATTGAGGTCGTTCACGAATATTATGTTCGACGCGGAACCTGTGGGAGCTGCGGTGCGACGATTCGACTTGCCAGCGATGGCGTCAGTCGGCGCGCAGCATTACTTGCCTTGGAACTCCGCAGGACGCTTGGCGACAAATGCCGCCATTCCTTCCTTCTGATCCTGCGTCGCAAACGCCGCATGGAATACCCGGCGCTCAAAGCGCACGCCTTCCGCCAGGTTCACTTCGAACGCACGATTCACGCTCTCCTTGACCATCATCGCAATCGGCAACGACTTGCTGGCAATCAGCGCCGCGACTTTCAGCGCTTCATCCAGCAACTCATCACTCGGCACAATCCGCGCGACGATGCCGCAACGCTCGGCTTCCACCGCATCAATCAAGCGCCCGCTCAGGCACATTTCCATAGCCTTGGCCTTGCCCACCGCGCGGGTCAGGCGCTGGGTGCCGCCCATGCCCGGCAGCACGCCGAGGTTGATTTCCGGCTGACCGAATTTGGCGTTGTCGCCGGCCAGAATGAAGTCGCACATCAACGCCAGTTCACAGCCGCCGCCGAGGGCAAAACCGTTGACTGCCGCAATGATCGGCTTACGCCGGTTGGCCACGCGGTCGCTGTCGCTGAACAGGTCGTCCATGTAGATCTGCGGGTAAGTCAGATCGGCCATTTCCTTGATGTCGGCGCCGGCCGCGAAGGCTTTTTTCGAGCCGGTGATGACGATGCAACCGATATTCGAATCCGGTTCCAGACCGTCCAGCGCGTGATTCACTTCGCTGACCAACTGCGCGTTCAAGGCGTTCAGCGCCTGCGGGCGGTTCAAGGTAATCAGGCCAACACGGCCATGGATTTCCAGCAAAATCGTTTCGTAAGTCATGAGCAAAATTCCTTGTCAGAGATTGCGCGAAATAACCATGCGCTGAATGTCGCTGGTGCCTTCGTAGATCTGGCAGACGCGCACATCGCGGTAGATGCGCTCCAGCGGGAAGTCGTTGAGGTAACCGTAACCGCCCAGCGTCTGCAATGCCATCGAGCAGACCTTTTCGGCCATTTCCGAGGCGAACAGTTTCGCCATCGAGGCCTCGACCAACGCCGGTTGCCCACTGTCGCGCAGGGCGGCGGCGTAATGCACCATTTGCCGGGCAACGGCGATCTGCGTGGCCATGTCCGCCAGGCGAAACGCCACGGCCTGATGTTCGATGATCGGCTTGCCGAAGGTGTCACGTTCACGGGCGTAATCGCGCGCGGCTTCGAACGCAGCGCGGGCCATACCCACCGCTTGCGCAGCGATGCCGACGCGTCCGCCTTCAAGGTTGGCCAAAGCGATCTTGTAGCCTTCGCCCTCCTCGCCCAAACGGTTGGCGACCGGCACTTTGACGTCTTCGAACAGAATCTGACAAGTGTCCGACGCATGCTGGCCAAGTTTGTCTTCGACACGCGCGACTTTGTAGCCCGGTGAATCGGTCGGCACGATAAACGCCGTGATTCCACGTTTGCCGGCGCTTGGATCAGTCACGGCAAACACAATCACGATCCCGGCGTTTTGCCCGGAAGTGATGAACTGTTTGCAGCCGTTGAGCACGTAGTGATCGCCCTCCAGCCGAGCGCGGGTTTTCAGGCTGCTGGCATCGGAACCAGCCTGCGGTTCGGTCAGGGCGAAAGCGCCGAGCATCTTGCCGCTGGCCAGCGGCTTGAGGAAACGTTCGCGCTGTTCGTCATTGCCGAACTTGAGAATCGGCACGCAGCCCACCGAGTTGTGCACGCTCATGATCGTCGAGCACGCGCCGTCGCCGGCAGCGATTTCCTCCAGCGCCATGGCGTAAGCCAGGTAACCGGTGTCACAACCGCCCCACTGCTCGGGCACCAGCATGCCGAAGAAGCCCAGCTCGGCCATTTCGCCGATGGCTTCCTTGGGGAAGCGGTGTTCGCGATCCCACTCGGCGGCAAACGGCTTCAGCCGCTCCTCGGCAAACTGTCGGGCCATGTCGCGGATTTGTTGTTGGTCTTCATTGGCAATCATGGTCAATCCTTAATCCAGGTTCAGACACACTCGACGGCCATGGCCGTGGCTTCGCCGCCGCCGATGCAGATCGCCGCGATCCCGCGTTTCAGGCCTTTCTGGCGCAGCGCCGAAAGCAAGGTCACCAGAATCCGCGCACCGGATGCGCCGATCGGATGGCCCAGCGCACAGGCACCGCCATGCACATTGAGCTTCTCGTGCGGAATGTCCAGATGCTTCATCGCCGCCATAGCGACCACAGCAAACGCTTCGTTGACTTCAAACAGATCAACCTCAGCCAGCGACCAGCCGGTTTTCTTCACCAGTTTGTTGATGGCGCCAATCGGCGCCACCGGGAACAGCCCCGGCGTGTCAGCAAACGCCGCATGGCCGTGAATCACCGCCAGCGCTTTCAAACCGAGTTTCTGCGCTTGCGACTGGCGCATCAGCACCAGCGCCGCCGCGCCGTCGGAGATCGAGCTGGAGTTCGCTGCTGTCACCGTACCACCATCGCGGAACGCCGGTTTCAGTGAGCCGACCTTGTCCAGTTTGGCTTTGGGCGGTTGTTCGTCGTTGCTGATCAGCACTTGTTCTTTGCCGACGGTCACGCTCAGCGGGACGATTTCGTCCTTGAAGCTGCCGTCCTTGATCGCTTGCTGCGCGCGGGTGGTCGAGGCGATGGCAAACGCGTCCTGGGCCTCGCGGCTGAACTCGTTGCTGTCGGCGCATTCCTCGGCGAAGGTGCCCATCAGGCGACCCTTGTCGTAGGCGTCTTCGAGGCCATCGAGGAACATCGAATCCAGCACTTTGCCGTGGCCCATGCGGTAACCGCTGCGTGCGCGATCAAGCAGATACGGCGCATTGGACATGCTTTCCATGCCGCCCGCGATCACTACATCGGCGCTGCCGGCGAGCAGCATGTCGTGGGCCAGAATGGTTGCTTCCATGCCCGAGCCGCACATCTTGTTCAGGGTGGTGCAACGGGTGGATTTATCCAGCCCGGCACCCAGTGCGGCCTGACGTGCCGGTGCTTGGCCGAGGCCGGCGGGCAGCACGCAACCGAACAGCACTTCATCGACAGCATCGGAGGAAACACCGGCGCGTTCAACCGCAGCCTTGATCGCCGCCGCACCGAGTTGCGGCGCGGTCAGGCTTTTCAGTTCGCCCTGGAAACCGCCCATCGGGGTGCGTACGGCGCTGACGATGACAATCGGATCGTGGGAAATGGTCATGACAAATCCTCCTTACTTGGCGGCCATGCGCAAGGCGCCGTCGAGACGGATCACCTCGCCGTTGAGCATGCTGTTTTCAATGATATGCCGCACCAGCGCGGCGTACTCGGCAGGCTTGCCCAGACGCGGCGGGAACGGTACGCCGGCGGCCAGCGAATCGCGGACTTCCGGGGTCATGCCGGCCATCATCGGTGTTTCGAAAATGCCCGGCGCGATGGTCATCACGCGGATGCCGAAGCGCGCCAATTCACGGGCGGCGGGCAAGGTCAGGCTGGCGATGGCGCCTTTCGACGCCGCGTACGCAGCCTGTCCGATCTGCCCGTCGAACGCTGCCACCGAAGCGGTGTTGATGATCACGCCACGCTCGCCATCGGCATTGGCTTCGCTTTCGGCAATCGCCGCAGCCGCCAGACGCAGCATGTTGAAGCTGCCGATCAGGTTGACGTTGATCACCTGCGCGAAGCTCGCCAGCACATGCGGGCCGGTTTTGCCGAGAATCTTCTCGCCACGCACGATGCCGGCGCAATTGACCAGCCCGTTGAGGCTGCCAAAGGCTTTGACGGTCGCCTGCACGGCGGCTTCGGCGGCGGCTTCGTTGCTGATATCGGCGACCACGCTGTGCGCGCCGATGCGTGCGGCCTGCGCGGCAACGGCTTCGGCGTTCATGTCCACCAGCATCACTTTGGCGCCGGCATTCACCAGCAATTCAGCGGTGGCGGCACCGAGGCCGGACGCGCCGCCAGTGACGATAAAAACCTTGTTCTCGATCTGCATGAGTGTTTCCTTCGATTCAAGCTGAAACGTTGTGCGCCGCAGCCTCTTGAGCCTTGGCGATTTCCTGGTTGCGCAAGATAAAGCGCTGCAATTTGCCGCTTGGGGTCTTCGGCAATTCGCTGACAAATTCGATTTCACGCGGGTACGAATGCGCGGCCAGACGCTTGCGCACGTGTTGGCGCAGCTCTTCGGCCAACGCCGGTTCGGCGCGGTATTGCGGGTTGAGCACGACGAAGGCTTTGACCAGTTCGGTGCGCTCCGGATCGGGCTTGCCAACCACGGCGGCTTCGATCACTGCCGGGTGTTCGATCAGCGCGCTTTCGACATCGAACGGGCCGACGCGATAGCCCGAGGTGGTGATCACGTCATCGCTGCGCCCGACGAAGCTGATGCTGCCGTCCGGGTTCCATTCCACGGTGTCGCCGCTGAGGTAGTAGTTGCCGACGAAGGCCTTGGTCGGCGCGCCCGCGTATCCGGCGAACCAACACATTGGCGATTGGCTGCGGTCGATGGCGAGAATCCCCGGCTGGCCGACGCCGAGTTCCTGGTGCTGTTCATCGAGCACCACAATGCGATGACCCGGCGAGGCGAAACCGGCGGCACCGACGTGGATCGGATGTTCGAGGCCGTGGTGGTTGCACAGCACCATGCCCAGTTCGGTCTGGCCGTAATGATCGTGAATCACCACGCCGAGATTGTCGGCGAACCAGCGAATCACTTCCGGGTTCAGCGGCTCGCCGGCGCTGCTGACGATGCGCAATTTGCCCTTGATCGAACGCGCGAATTCATCGCCGCCGGCGATGAGCAAACGGTAGGCGGTCGGGGAACCGGTGAGGTTGCTGATGTTGTATTTGTTGATCACCCGGCAGGTGCTTTCGAGGGTAAACGGGCCATCGTAAAACGTGATCGGATGCCCCATCGCCAACGGCCCGGTAACGCCGAAATAGATGCCATAAGCCCAGCCCGGATCAGCGACGTTCCAGAACGCATCTTCGGGGCGCAGATCCACCGCGTCGCGGGTGTAGCTCTGGAACGCGACGATGGCCTTGAGCGGCACCGACAGCGCTTTCGACGGACCGGTGGTGCCTGAGGTGAACATCAGCAGAAACGGATCTTCGCCCGTGAGCATGACCGGTTCGCAGACGTTGGAATGATTGGCCAGCTCGGCCCAGAAACTGAAATCGCCACGCACGATGCCCTGGCCCTTTGGACCGCCGACGGTGACCACGGTCGGGCAATCGGCGACTTCGGTGAGTTTCGGCCGGTTGACTGCATCGCTGACCACCACTTTCGCGCCGGAACTGTTCAGTCGATGCTCCAGCGCTTTCGGGCCGAACGCGGTGAACAGCGGCTGATACACCGCGCCGATGCGCCAGGTGGCGAGCACGGTGATGAGTAATTCGACATTGCGCGGCAGCAGACCGGCAACCTTGTCGCCCTTCTGCACGCCTTGCGCGAGGAGGAAATTGGCGAAACGCGCGGCTTGCTGTTGCAGATCGCTGAAGGTGTACGTCGCACTGGCGCCATCGCGCCCCTCCCAGAACAGCGCTATGCGCCCCGGCAATGCGTGACGGTCACAACATTCGACGCAGGCGTTCAGCGCCTCGAGCGTACCGCTGAGCGCGGCGTCCACGGTGTGCTGATAGTTGAACTGTGTGGTGGCAGACAAGTGATCGCGCATTGCCAGAATCCCTCTGTGTTTTTATTAGGTTGGGGAACCTTGAACAGCAGAGAGATAGTCGCGCCGCGCAGCGGTGGCGGCAATGGTCAAAGCCATCAATCTGAGTGACTGGTTTGGCCAATCCCGAATGACTACAACCGTGCGCTTACAAGTCGACAAGTATAAGTAGTGGTCCAAAGTTGGCTACCTTGATAGTTTGCAATTACAAGAGCCCACTATTTACTCCCCACGAGAGGAATGCGCTGTGTCGCACCTGATAAATTCAGCTGATCACAATAGTTTTATTTTTAAACAATCAATAATTGATCAATTCAAAGATCACCCTACATTGCGCAGTGTTGCCAGGCAGCAACTGACCAACTATCTAGAGACTTGTCTTGAATCACACTCACTGACGCTAGAGACAATTTTCCATCGTGATACTCGCTTTACCCAAAACACTGAGCCGAAACCCTTTCTGGACGCGTTCCTTCACGCCTTTACGGAAGGACGCTGCATTGCTTTAAGCGATGAGGCACTGGTCATTCCAGTGGTTGCCGACGGCCGAGACCGAATTGATCTTGCCGAGTTTCAATTGGCCCTGGAAGAACTTTGCCAAACATTATTAGCCACATTGCAACAGCGGTTACTGGATTACTGGCAACAAGCCGCCGATAACGGCATGAGCCGTTGGCAGTGGCTGGCAGAGGTATTAAAAGACGCTTGTGCGTCGAACATCAATGATGCACTGCACCAATCAGATCGAGACCTATACTTCGCATTGACTGGTTTGGTGATCAAATCAGAAAAATCACATCGACAAATATTTAACGAATTTTTGCGGCCTCCGGCTTATCTATTGAAATTCACTTTGAATGACGGAGCCGATAGTCTTTCGCTGATTTATCCTGCTTTGCTCGTCACGGACAAATCAGGAACCGTATTGATTCGGCCATCCGGCGTCTGGAAGCGATTTACCAACGAGTCGGACTGCATACAAAATGTTGTTCGAGACTTGCAACGTCATTGGGACATCGCTTCCCTGAGTGTGAGTCGTTATGAGCCTGAGGCTGATATCTTCGATGAGCTCGCTCGGGTCTTGATCGATCAGCAATTAGTGGATCTAGAGTGTATCCAGATCCCGGTCGATGAAATGTTCGAGAGCGCGGAGCAGCAGTTCGACCAGATCACCGATCCGCTTCGCCTGTTGGCCGGTAAACAGCCGAATGCTTATCAAGCGGATAGTACTGAAAAGCATCTGCCGCAATGGCTGAAGGACGCGGATGCTTACGATCGCCGTACCTATCGACGCTATGTGTCGGCCATGGCGGCAACTCATCTGGAGTATGACGGGGCAACGTTTTTTACCCATCTGAACTCCATTCGCGACTTCGCTTATCAAGCCCTCGTCGATCAGATGAAGCGTGACGGGCATGAACCCGTAAATCCTGATGACATTGAGCTGAACATCAAGGTTGCGCGAGGCGTCCCCGGCGGATGGGGAAGCCTGGAAACGATTCGCTTGGGCCTTATCGATTTTGCTCTGGAAAATCTCGCCGGTCTGCCGTGGGGCACGATGACCGTCAAGGGCCTGCACCAACGCGATGTACCTGCCTGGATGACCCCGCAGTACCTCAAGGATCTTATCCAGTCAGTGGACATTGGTCGCACCTATCCGGCGTATCTGAGCCAGCATCTGCTCGATAATCGTAACGAGGCGTTGTCCCGACAAAACCTGTTTAGGGTCCACTTGTGCAATCAGCTGCCTCTCCAGGCGCTCGAGGCCAAACTAACGGGCGCCCATGGTTTTGACGAATATGGCACGGGGCTGATCATCGCACTGGCTGATGGCGGCGAACACTTTAAAGACATCGTCGTCGAACCCTTGCAACTGCGGCTGGGGCCGGTTTTGAATATGTTCGTCATTGCTGCCGGCGACCGGAGCGGCGCTCCCGTAATCCTGTATCGCCCCTTCTATTCCCCTTCATTGATCCAATACCCTTCGCGCAGTCATCTGGAACAGGCGATTGAGTCCGACTCGCCGCTGCAGAAAAGCATCCATGACTGGTACAAAGCCGTGGTCAGGCGTACCGGATTGCTGGGCGCCAACGAAATACGTCTGCGCTGGGAGGTGAAAACAGCGTCCCCGTTGCAGGGCGATGTATTTCAGCACTTGTATGAGGCGAACAGCAGGGCACTCGTTGAGTTGGCAGACCGGCAATCGGTGTCCAACGCCGAAAGCCGCTGGACCCATTTCAAGACGCTGGGCTGGCTGATATTCGAGTCCTTGTTACCGCTGGTGACCGGACCGGCAGCGACTGCCGGGTGGTTAGTGCAGTTGGCTGTGAGTCTCAAGGCCGATCTGGAAGCACTGTCGCAATCGGACGGCCAGGACAAGTCGTTCGCCGTGGCTGACCTGTTGCTCAACCTGGCAGCAGTGCTCATGCATGCCGGGCGCATCGCAACGGGATCACAAAACGCCGAAGGTGTTGCGCCCCCGTCGATCGAACCGGAAGTATTCGAATATTCCGTCGAAAGTCCCACTCCCGGTGTGGCCGATGTGCCGGTCGTCGAAAACCGTAGCTTACCGAGTGAGCAGCACCCGCAAGTGGACTTGGCGATCACGGAAAACGCCTGGGCTACGCCACGCTCATCCTATTCCCCGGGGCAAAAAACGCTGCTCGACAGTTTCGCGCTAGAGAAGCCTGCAGATCTCGGAGAACCCATTGCGCAAGGACGCAATAAAGGACTTTATCGGTATAACGACAAATGGCACGCGTTAGTTCAAGAGCAGTTCTTCCGGGTTTCGATCGAAGAAGGCCCGGTACTGATCCTTGATCCGGTAGATAACCTGCGTCCCGGCCCCTTTCTGACTTCCGACGGTCAGGGGCGATGGACTATCGACAACAAGATGTATCTCAAGGGGGGCACGCCGAACAAGCGTAGCCACGACGGTTCCAACTCCGACGCGCCGGGTCCGTCACGCCGGGCAGTCGCTGACAGTAGCGGTTTTCCGACGGTGGTCGAAACTGAAATCACGCCGTTGCCCAAGCGTCTGTACCACTACGTGAACCGGGACAAACTGGCGACAATCAGAGCTACAAGAAGCGCGTTCATCGACAATTCGTCCAACGATGCTTACGGCAGACCGCAACGCAATATCGTCGGACTGTATGTAACCGATCTCGCTCCCGACTCGATGCCGCTGCAGCAGCTTTCGGAGACCCTGTTTGGTAAAAACCCTTACAACGTCTCATCCCGTGCCAACAAGATCCACGCGGTACTGGAACTTGACCCCACGCTTTATCCCGAGGGCAGTGTGAAGCTGTACAAGCTCGAAAGCCCGAAGCTAAAGGATCACATCTATGTCCTGCGCGGTTCGAAGAACGACCTGCAATTACGTATCAAGGCCTCGGCGTTCGGTACCGGCACCACCTCACTGGTCAGCGTGAAAGAACTGTAACCAACGACTCAGTCGAGCCAGCTTCGGCTGGCTGGCTGAGGATCAGGCTACGGTAGTGTCCAGGGTTGGAGCCCGCCCATTTGCGGAATGCTTTATAGAACGAGCTGACATCAGCGAAGCCGAGCCGGGCGGCAATCTCGACGAAACTGATCGAAGGCTCCGCCAGCCAAGTGATCGCCAACTCCTTGCGCACACTGTCTTTGAGCCCTTGATACGTCTGCCCTTCCTCCGCCAGGCGTCGGCGCAGTGTCGAGGCCGACATGCACAACTGTTGGGCCAAGGCTTCTGTTTCCGGCCACTGCTCAGCCGGCATTTGCCGCAAATCGTGTTTGATCCGACTGGTAAGGCTTTCCGGGTCGCGGTACTTCACCAGAATGTTCGCCGGGGCGTGGGCCAGAAAGCGCTTTAACTCTTCCACGCTACGTTTAATCGGCAGATCCAGACAATCGGCGGAGAAAATCATCCGCGTGCGTGGCCGATCGAAGCGCAGGTTCTCGGAGAACATCACCCGGTAGTCAGCGCAAAAATCCGGCTCCGGGCAGCGCAGCTCAATTGCCAGAATCGGAATCCGCCGCCCCGCCAGCCAGCAAGCGACGCCATGCACGATCATCCAATAGGTGAAGTAGGTGAAGGCGCGACGCGGCTCGGGGTCGTCTTCCAGCAGCACAATTTCCGCAAGACTTTGCTGATGCACCAGTTGCGCCGGCAATTGGTCGAGCATCAGCGACAGGAAATTCAGCCCAGTGCTCAAACCGGACGCCAGATTTGGTTGCGCCATCGCACTGCGGCAGAGGAATTCCAGGCTGCCGGACTTGAGCCTGCGCGGGTCCATGCCAAAGAACTCGTCATCGCCGCGCCGTGCCAGCAAGCGCCACAGGCGTGCGTAGTTCGAGGCTGGGACGCGGCCGTTATCGCTCAGCAGCAGCGCCGGATCGATGCCGACCTTGCGCAAGACTTCGTCCATGGCCGCGCCCGGCGCGCAACTTTGCAACAGTGCTTCGCGCACCAGTTGAATGGCGATGGTGTCTTTTTCCGACATGGAGCGCTTTGAATCCGGTCGTTTTAGGAATGCCCAGCATCTTAGCGCACACCGCTACCTGTGTAGGAGCTGCCGAAGGCTGCGATCTTTTGATCTTAAGAAACAAGATCAAAAGATCGCAGCCTCGTTGCACTCGACAGCTCCTACACGGGGATTTGGGATGTTAAAGGTTGTTCAGCTTAGGTTCAGGTTAATGTCAATCAATGCCATTTGGGAATGAGTGTCATTATGTTACAACTTAGCCACCTAACTAAATCACTCGTGGTGGCCAATGCTCGTCCCGTTTCTGATCATGCTGCGCGAAGGCATTGAAGCCGCGCTGATCGTTGGCATTATCGCCAGTTACCTGCAACAGACCGGCCGTGGCCAATGGATGCCCGCCGTGTGGATTGGGGTTTTCCTTGCGGCGGCGCTGGCATTGCTGGTTGGCGGTGGTCTGGAACTGATCAGCGCCGAGTTTCCGCAAAAGCAGCAGGAACTGTTCGAAGGCGTAGTCGGACTGGTCGCCGTGGGCATTCTCAGTTCTATGGTGTTCTGGATGCGCAAGGTTGCGCGCTCGATCAAGCATTCGCTGCAAGCCTCGCTGGATCACGCGCTGACCTCATCCAGACATCAAGTGTTTGCGCTGATCGCCATGGTGTTCTTCGCCGTTGCCCGTGAAGGTCTGGAAACCGTGTTCTTCCTGCTCGCGGTGTTCCAGCAAAGCGAAGGCGCCGCAGCGCCAATCGGTGCGTTGCTCGGACTGATTCTGGCGATCATCGTCGGTTTCCTGATCTACAGCGGCAGCATGCGCCTGAATCTTTCGGCGTTTTTCCGCTGGACCGGGCTGTTCATTCTGGTGGTGGCCGCCGGGATTCTCGCCAACTCGGTACAGGCGCTGCATGAAGCCGGGGTGTGGAATCACCTGCAAACCGTGCTCTTCGATTTCAGCGCGACGCTGCCGATGGATGGCCCGTTGGGTTCGGTGCTGGCCGGCATGTTCGGTTATCAGGATGCGCCGACCGTCAGCACCCTCGGTGCGTATGTGATTTATCTGCTGGTGGCACTGGTGATGTTCTTCATGCCGGCACCGGAGCCTTCTGCGCAATCGTCTTCCGTTTCCAGCCAATAAGGCCATTCATGTCAAAGCCTAATATCCCCCAGGCCTCCCCTCCCCGTGCCTTGCGCTGGGCGGTGGCCGGTTCGGTGGTCGTGATGATCGCGGCCGGTGGCCTGTTCTACTACGCCTCGCAACTGGCGGCAGCCAAGCGTGAGCACAACCGTGACGAAGTGGTGGTCAACATCCATCCGCACAGCTGCGAGCCGAACGCTTTGAGCGTGCCGGCCGGACGCGCGAGTTTTCGCATCGTCAACCGCTCGGATCGTGCGGTGGAATGGGAAATCCTCGACGGCGTGCTGGTGGTCGAAGAACGCGAGAACATCGCGCCAGGCCTGAGCCAGGTGATCAACGCCAACCTGCAACCGGGCGACTACGCGATCACTTGTGGCCTGCTGAGCAACCCGCGCGGCACCTTGCACGTGACGCCGACTGCCGCCTCGGATGCCGCTGCCAAAGCCAAGCCGTCGATGGTCGCGTTCATCGGGCCGCTCTCGGAGTTTCGCGTTTATCTGGCGAGCCAGAGCAGCGCGCTGATCAAAGCCGTGAGCGCGCTCAATCAAGCCATCGAGAGTGGTGATCTGGCGCAGGCGCAAGCTTTGTACCTGCCGGCCCGCGCCGCGTATCAGCGCTTGGCCCCGGCCGCGCAACGTCTGGCCGAGCTGGACAACAGCATCAACGCCCGCGCCGATTACTTCGAAAAACGCGAGCAGGATCCGGGCTTCACTGGCTTCCATCGCATCGAATACGCGCTGTTCAAGCAACGCAATCTCGACGGTCTTGCGCCGATCGCCAAGGGCCTGCTCAGCGACGTCACCAGCCTCAAGCAGCAGTTGCTCGCCCAATCGCTACCGCCGGAGCAACTGATGGAAATCGTCGTGCGCAATCTCAACACGTTGGCCGACGTACGCGCCGCCAGCGGTGAAGAAGAACGCTACAGCCACAGCGACCTCAACGGCTTCGCGGCCAATCAGCAGACTGCGCACAAAGTCGTCGATCTGCTGCGTCCGCTGCTGGTCAAATCCGCCGCCGATTTGCTGCCGAAGATCGACAGCGCACTGGCTGATTTCGACACGGCGCTGAACGGCTTCAAGGTCAACGACGGCTACGTCAGTTACGACTCGGTCAGCGCTGAGCAACGCCAGCAGCTCGCCGACAAGGCCAAAACTCTGGCCGATGCGCTCGATGCAATTGATCCCGCCCTCGGCCTCTCCGGCCTGTAAGCAGAAGACGAATAGCAATGAATGACTCCGAACACTTCAACCTGCAACGCCGCCGCATCTTGATGGGCATGGGCGCCGCAGGTGTCGCATTGGCCGGTTCCGCCCTGAGCTGCCCGGCGATGGCGGCTGCACCTGCGCAAGTCACCGAAGCCCCGAGCAGCGACAAGACCGAAGACCGCCACGACTTTCATGGCCAGCGCCAGAGCGGCATCGTCACGCCGCGCCCGGCCTCAGGCATGCTGGTGTCCTTCGATGTCTTGGCCGCTGATCGCGAAGACCTGGAGCGGCTGTTCCGCACCCTCAACCAGCGCATCGCGTTTCTGATGACGGGTGGCCCGGTCGCGCAGATCGATCCGAAACTGCCGCCGCCGGATTCCGGTATCCTCGGCCCGGTGGTCACCCCGGATAACCTGACCATTACCGTCTCGGTCGGCGAATCGCTGTTCGACGAACGTTTCGGCCTGGCCTCGGCCAAACCCAAGCGTCTGGTGCGCATGGTCGGTTTCCCCAACGATGCGCTGGACCCGGATTGCTGTCACGGCGACCTGAGTCTGCAGTTCTGCTCGAATAGCGCCGACACCAACATCCACGCCCTGCGCGACATCATCAAGAACCTGCCGGATCTGCTGCTGGTGCGCTGGAAACAGGAAGGCAGCGTGCCGCCGCAAGCCCCGGCCAAACCCGGTGCGCCGGCGCAGTCGGCGCGCAACTTTCTCGGTTTTCGCGACGGCTCGGCCAACCCCGATTCGAACGACGGCAAGGCCATGGATCGCATCGTCTGGGTGCAACCCGGCAGCGATGAACCGGCGTGGGCGGCGCATGGCAGCTATCAAGCGGTGCGCATTATTCGCAACTTCGTCGAACGCTGGGATCGCACGCCGTTGCAGGAACAGGAAAGCATTCTCGGCCGCGTGAAGACCACTGGCGCGCCAATCGGTGGCCAACTTGAAGCCGAAGTGCCGGACTACAGCAAAGACCCCGAAGGCAAGTTGACCAAGCTCGACGCGCACATCCGTCTGGCCAACCCGCGCACTGCCGCCAGTCAGGCCAATCTGATCCTGCGCCGCCCGTTCAACTATTCCAACGGCGTGAACAAGAACGGTCAGCTCGACATGGGCCTGCTGTTCATCTGCTACCAGGCCGACCTGGAAAAAGGCTTCATCACCGTGCAGACCCGCCTCAACGGCGAGCCGCTGGAGGAATACCTCAAGCCAGTTGGCGGCGGATATTTCTTCACGCTGCCGGGTGTCATTGGCGAGAAGGATTTCATCGGTCGCTCGCTGCTCGATGCCACACAAGCAAAAACCACCGCCTAACCCACGATAAGAGCCGCCCCCATGAAAAAGACGCCACTCGCGCTATTGCTGACCCTCGGTTTGCTCAACACCCCGCTCTCGGCTTTTGCGGCGACGGCGCCGCTGGATCTGGTGGGGCCGGTTTCGGACTACAAGATCTACGTCACCGAACAGCTGGATGAACTGGCCAGCCACACCCAGCAATTCACCGACGCCGTGAAAAAAGGTGATCTGGCCACTGCACAAAAACTCTACGCACCGACCCGCGTGTATTACGAGTCGATCGAGCCGATTGCCGAGCTGTTCAGTGATCTCGATGCGTCCATCGATTCACGCGTCGACGACCACGAGAAAGGCGTGAAAGCCGAAGATTTCACCGGGTTCCACCGCATCGAATACTCGCTGTTCTCGGAAAAAAGCACCCAAGGTCTGAATGACTTGGCTGACGGCCTCAACAAAGACGTCAAAGACCTGCAAACGCGTGTGGCCGGTCTGACCTTTCCACCGGAAAAAGTCGTTGGTGGCGCTGCGGCGCTGCTGGAAGAAGTCGCGGCAACCAAGATCTCCGGCGAAGAAGACCGTTACAGCCACACCGACCTGTACGACTTCCAGGGCAACATCGACGGCGCGAAGAAGATTGTCGATCTGTTCCGTCCGCAGATCGAGCAGCAGGACGAAGCTTTTATCGCCAAAGTCGATAAGAATTTTGCGGCGGTGAACAGGATTCTGGCCAAGTACAAGACCGGGGATGGTGGGTTTGAGACTTACGACAAGGTCAAGGACAGTGACCGCAAGATGTTGGTGGGACCGGTGAATACCTTGGCTGAAGACCTTTCCACGTTGCGTGGGAAGTTGGGGCTGAACTGAGTTCTTTAGCGTCTGATGGGGCCTCATCGCTGGCAAGCCAGCTCCCACAGTGAAAGCGTTGTACACAAATGCTGTGAACGACACAAAAACCTGTGGGAGCTGGCTTGCCAGCGATGGCGTCAGAGGCCTTGGTACATCTACCGAATTTGTTTAGAGAATCCGGTACAGCAACCGCTCAACCCGCACCCGGCTCACACGCTTGAGAAACTTCGCCACCCCCGCCGGGTAATCCGGCAGCGCTTCAAGATCCCCAAACTGCGCAATCCGCTTGGTGTGCACGAAGATGTTCTCCAACTCCGCACTTCGCGGATCGATCCATTCGCCTTTCGGGTCATCAATCAACAGCGCGTTTTCCAGATCCAGACGGAACGCCCGTGGATTGAGGTTGTTGCCGGTGAGCAAGGTGTAACGCTGATCGACCCACATGCCTTTGAGGTGATAGCTGTTGTCGCCCTCATGCCACAAGTGCAGGTTCAACTGACCGCTGTCGATGTTGCGCTGATGACGCTTGGCGAAACGTCGCAGGCTGATTTCGTATAGATAAGGCAACGCCGCGATCACCTTGAATGGCTCGGTCGGCGGGATGTAGAAATCGTTGGCAGTCTTGTCGCCGACTACGATGTCGATCTTCACCCCACGGGCCAACGCGCGGTTGATCTCGCGGATCACTCCCAGCGGCAGGTTGAAATACGGGGTGCAAATGGTCAGCTGCTTCTGTGCGCTGGCGATCAGCTCCAGAATCACCCGGTTCAGCGGGTTGTTCTTGCCCACGCCGAGCAGCGGACTGACCGACAGGCCCGCATGCTCAGTGCTGCCAGCCGTGGTGTCGTAGGTCGCATGCTTGAGGCGGCTGCGCAGGTCGCCGATGTCGTTGCGCAGGCTGCGGGTGGTCGGCAGGTTCGGCAGATCGAGGCGATGCACAGCCTTGGATTCGATCAGACCGTGCTTGACCAGGTGATGCATCGAGTCCGCGAGTTCGCGGCTCTGCAACACGTGATAACGGTCGAAACGGTACTTATCGAATTTGTGCAGATAGACGTTATTCAGGCTGGCGCCGCTGTAAACCACGCAATCATCGATCACGAAGCCTTTCAAGTGCAGCACGCCGAACAGCTCGCGAGTCTGCACCGGCACGCCATATACCGGCACTTCACTCTCGTGAGTGCGGGTCATTTCCTGATACCACGCCGAATTGCCCGGCTGCTTACCGGCGCCGATCAATCCGCGCTGCGCGCGCAGCCAGTCAACCACCACAGCGATTTCCAGCTCCGGGCGCTTGAGCTTGGCGGCGTGCAAGGCATCGAGGATTTCCTGACCGGCCTCATCGTTTTGCAGATACAGCGCAACGAGATAGATGCGCTGAGTCGCCTGAGCGATCTTTTCCAGCAGGCAACGCCGGAAATCGGCGGCGCCGGGAAGGATGGTCACGGCCTCGGCGGTCAGCGGAAAGCTGCGCAGTTTGGGCAGCAGAGAACGTTTGAAAAGCAACGGCATAAGGCTCGCAAAAGGTCGAATCCGAAGAACCCGAGAGCTTACACCATCAACTCCTTCGGGTCTTGTGAGTGACTGTAATGGCCACATCGCCAGCAGGCTGGCTCACAGTGGAAACTGGGTACACCTGCCAGAAATTGGTCGGCTCAGAGGCCGCCATCGCTGGCAAGCCAGCTCCCCCAGTTTTTTGTGCGACCCATGCGGCAAAGCCGCCCCACTCAACACAATGAGCGTTAGCTCGAGTACCGCTCTTGATCGCGAGCGCCCGTCGGCAGGCTGAGTGGAGGGATTGATCCGGGGGTGGGAGCGCAGCGACCGTTCGACGAAGTCGAACACATCGAGAGGAGGTGCAGCGCAGCAAACCGGAGGCGATGCCCCCGGATCGATCCCGGAGCGAAGGAACCCGAGCCACAGCGAGGGCCGAACGTCAGGGCAAAGCCTTTTTGGTTACTTTTTCGGCGTCTGGAAAAAGTGACCCGCCGTAAGGGCGGAACCCTAAGCAGCCATAACCACAGCAACGGCTATGCACCCAGCCAGAAACAACCCCAAAGCCTGAAAAAAGCCATTTCAGAATCAGCGCTTGACCAAGGAGAACGCACGTTCTACTGTTTGCCGCATGAACGATATTACTGAAAACGCAACCCGCGACATCATCCTCGATGTCACCGAAAAGTTGATCTATAAAAGTGGCATCGCCGCCACTGGCATGGATCTACTGGTGAAAACCGCCGGTGTCTCGAGAAAAAGCATCTACCGCTACTTCGCCAACAAGGAAGCGCTGACCGTCGCCGCCCTGCAACGCCGCGACGTGCGCTGGATGCATTGGTACAGAAGCGCTGTCGATCAGGCCGAAACCCCGGCCGATCGCCTGCTCAACCTGTTTACCGTGCTCAAGGCCTGGTTCGCCTCGGAAGGCTTCCGTGGCTGCGCGTTCATCAACACCAGCGGCGAGACCGGTGACCCGCAGGATCCGGTGCGTCAGGTCGCCAAAGAGCACAAACAGAAGCTGCTCGACTACGTGTGCGAGTTGTGTACCGAACATGGCGCCGAGGACCCGCAGTTGCTGGCCAAGCAACTGCTGATCCTGATTGACGGCGCCATTACCGTAGCGCTTGTGATGGGTGATCACAGCGCCGCCGATAATGCGCAATGCATGGCGCGAAAGTTATTGGACCTGTAATGCCTTAATAAGCCTGACAAGTTGTTCAACAGTTCACTGACCGGGAGATTGAATATGTCTACTGCAGCCGAAGCCCGTCCGCCATTGCCGCCGTTCAACCGAGAATCGGCGATTGAAAAAGTTCGTCTGGCCGAGGATGGCTGGAACTCGCGCGACCCTGAGCGTGTGTCGCTGGCCTACACCCTCGACACCAAATGGCGTAACCGCGCCGAGTTCGCCAATAACCGCGAAGAAGCCAAGGCATTCCTGACGCGCAAATGGGCGAAAGAGCTGGATTACCGTCTGATCAAGGAACTCTGGGCCTACTCCGACACGCGCATCGCCGTGCGATACGCCTACGAATGGCACGACGACTCGGGCAACTGGTTTCGCTCCTACGGCAACGAAAACTGGGAATTTGATAAGCAAGGCCTGATGTTCCAGCGCTATGCCTGCATCAACGACATGCCGATCAAGGAAAGCGAACGCAAGTTCCACTGGCCACTGGGCCGACGCCCGGATGATCACCCGGGCCTTTCCGACCTCGGTCTTTAAGCACACCACCACTCCCACAGGGGAATGCATTTCAACATGTGGGAGCTGGCTTGCCAGCGATGAGGCCATTTGGGTCGCCGCCGCTTCTGGAAATGCGTAACATGCCCGCACTCCCCCGCCGCCCTGCCGAATAAGCCGATTCCATGCCTTTCGAACTCAGCGTTGACCTCACTACCCTGGCCATTCTGGCCGTTGTTGCTTTCGTTGCCGGTTTCATCGATGCCATCGCTGGCGGCGGCGGGTTGTTGACCACGCCTGCATTGCTGACTGCCGGCCTGCCGCCGCATCTGGTTCTGGGCACCAACAAGTTGAGTTCGACCTTCGGTTCGGCCACCGCCAGTTTCACCTTCTACCGGCGCAAGTTGTTCCATCCCCGGCAATGGGTGCACGCGATTGTCGGCACCCTGGTCGGCGCGTTGACCGGCGCTATCGTCGCGCATTACCTGCCGGCGGAATGGCTGAACAAGATGCTGCCGGTAATCGTCTTCGCCTGCGGCCTTTATCTGCTGTTCGGCGGCACACCTAAAGCGCCGTTGGACAGCAACGCGCCGATCAAGAAGAAATGGCAATCGACCCAAGGCTTCAGCCTGGGTTTCTACGACGGCGTGGCCGGTCCCGGCACTGGCGCGTTCTGGACCGTCAGCAGTCTGCTGCTGTACCCGATCGACCTGGTGAAGGCCAGCGGCGTGGCGCGCAGCATGAACTTCGTCAGCAACATCGCAGCGCTGTCGGTGTTCATCTTTTCCGGGCAAGTGGACTGGATCATCGGCCTGAGCATGGGCCTGTCGGTGATGGTCGGCGCGTTCTTCGGGGCGCGCACCGCGATCAGCGGCGGCGCCAAGTTCATTCGGCCGGTGTTCATTACCGTGGTCTTGGGTCTGACCGTGCGTCTAGCCTGGCAACACTGGTTCAGCGTGGCCTAAACGCCGCGCCACATAGACGTCGATCAGGTAACGGGCAATCGACTTTGACGCCGGCAACGGCGGCAGCTCATGCACGTTGAACCACTGGGCGTCTTCGATCTCGTCTTCCTGACAGACAATCTCGCCCCCCGCGTATTCGGCATGAAAACCCAGCATCATCGAATGCGGGAACGGCCAGCACTGGCTGCCCAGATACTGAATGTTCTTCACCTCGATCTGCACTTCTTCACGCACCTCGCGAATCAGACAATCTTCCGCCGACTCACCCGGTTCGGCGAACCCGGCGAGCGTGCTGTAGACACCCGTCACGAAACGCGGTGAGCGCGCCAGCAAGACTTCATCACCACGCGTCACCAGCACAATCATGCTCGGCGAAATTCTTGGATAACTGCGCAGGTCGCATGGCTGGCAATACATCGCCCGCTCGCGCGGCACTTGCGTCATCGCCTGCCCGCAATTGCCGCAGAAGCGGTGTTCACGCGCCCAGGTGCCGATTTGCGCGGCATAACCCAGCACTTTGTAAATCGTGTGATCACCTTCGAGCATGAATGCGCGCAGGCCTTTCCAGCTACAACCCGGCACCTCGCTGCTACTGCGCAACTCCAGCAGATACACCGGCTCGCCATCGAGATGGCCAATGCCGTGTTCGGCCAGAACCGACAAGTCCTGCCGCTTGAGCCATTCGCGCGGGAACAGCACGCCGTTGTCATCGAACAGAAAGCCTTCGGGGCTGCGCGCCACGGCCCAGCCGCCGGGTTGATCGGTGTCCAGTACTGCGGTGATCCAGCGAGATGTCATGGTTTCTCAGTCCAGAAATTCGGGTTTCTGTTTGCTCATATGGGCGGCCATGGCCACGCGCAAGTCGGTGGATTGCAACATGGCGGCGTTCCAGGTGGCAACGTACTCAAGACCATCATCAATACGATGGTCGCGCATGTAGCTGATCATTTCCTTGGTGCCAGTCACCGCGATGGGCGACTTGCTGGCGATCTCGCGGGCAATGTCCATCACGCCTTCGATCAGGCTGTCCTTGTCGCTGTAAACGCGATTGACCAGCCCGATCGTGCGCGCCTCGTCAGCGCCAAAGGTGCGACCGGTGTAAGCCAGTTCACGCAGCATGCCGTCACCGATGATCCGTGGCAACCGTTGCAAAGTGCCAACATCGGCGGCCATGCCGATATCGATTTCCTTGATCGAGAACTGCGCATCTTCGGCTGCGTAGCGCATGTCACACGCGGCGATCAGGTCGATGGCGCCGCCCAGGCAATAGCCCTGAATCGCGGCGAGCACTGGTTTTCGGCAGTTATCCACGGCATTGAACGAGGCTTGCAGCGTGAGGATTTTGCGTCGCAGCAGGCGCGCGTTGCGACCGACGTCCTTGCCTAGTTCATTGGCCACGCCGGCCAGCATCATCAGGTCGATGCCCGAAGAAAAATGTTTGCCGGCACCGCTCAATACCACCACGCGGACTTCGTCGGTGTCATCGATCCACTGAAACACCTCGACGATCTCGCTCCAGAACGCAGCATTCATCGAGTTGATCTTTTCCGGCCGGTTGATCTGCACATGGGCGATTTTGTCAGCCAGTTCGACGCTGAAGGCGGAGTATTGAGTCATGGCAGAAATCCTTTACCGGCAGAAATGAGGCCAGAACTATAACAAGGCAGCAAGACGATAGTTCGGCCAAAAACAGGACTGGGCGCAAGGTTGGATTGTCCTGCCCACACCTGACAAATAAATGAATTAAATTTCAACCTGTGATGTTCAAAGTAAAGGTAACCCACCGTGGAGCCTTGCCCATGAACTTCCGTTCCGTTATGTTCGCCGCCCCGTGGCTGCTGGCCGCAGCTTTATCGAGCAGTCTGGCGTTTGCCAGCGACGAAGAAGCGCCAGTCAAGAAGCCTGAATGCTCGAAAGGTCAGGTATGGGACAGCAAGACGCAGAAATGTGTATTGCAAACCAGCAACCTGCTGCCGGACGTGATGGTTGCGCCCGGGAAACTTGAAAAGATCGACAGTTAATTAGCGGAGTTCATCATCTTCAGCGATCAGGCATTTCGAGCCGAACTCGGGCAGCACCTGGCGCGTTTGTGGCGCTACGGTTTGCTGCTGTCGCGCAATCGGCATGTGGCCGAGGATCTGGTTCAGGCCACATGCCTGCGCGCTTTGGAGCAAGCTGACCGCTATGTCGCCCGTACGCGTATGGATCGCTGGTTATTGAGCCTCCTGCACTCGATATGGCTTAACGAAGTGCGCGAGCGCCGTGTGCGCGGCGCGGATACCGAAGGTTGGCTCAGTGAGTACGCTACGCAAATCGATGGTATGGCGGCGCAGGTGATCCGCCAGGTCGATGCGTTGCCAGAATCCCAGCGCGAGACTGTGTATCTGAGTTACGTCGAAGGCTTCTCGTATGAGGAAGTCGCCGACATCCTGCAAGTGCCTGTCGCTAGCGTAATGAGCCGCCTGGTCGCCGCACGTCTGAAACTCGCCGAATATCCACCGGAGGTCGTCGATGAACACCCTGTCGGATGAGCAACTGGTGACGTACCTGGACGCTGAAATTGACGCTGAGCTGCGTAACCGGATTGACGCGGCCATTGCTGACGATCCGCTGCTCAGCCTGCGCGTGCAATGGCTGGATCGCAGCAGTTTGCCGTTCAAGCACGCCTACGATGATTTGGCCAGGCAGGCGCCGCTTGATCGTCTGCAAGCGCGGCTTGATGCGGCGCCCTGCCCCAAGCCTCCGAGCACCCTGCGACGCTGGTTGATCGCTGCGGCCGCCGTCGGCCTGGTGCTGCTCGGTGCGGCCGCTGATCACTTGTTTGTTCGCTGGCTTGCTTGATCTCGAAAACGCTCACTATGCTAGGTCGGTGATTATCCAAGGAGGACGATTCATGCCAATTTCGCCACGCGCTGCATTGCTGGTCATCGATGTGCAAAACGACTTCACTCCGGGCGGCCAATTGGCAGTGCCCGAAGGTGACCTGATTGTCCCGCTGATCAACCGCCTCGCCGCGCAGTTCAAACAAGTGATCATTGCCCAGGACTGGCACCCGACCGGCCATGCTTCATTCGCATCCAGCCATCCCGGACGCCAGCCATATGACGTGATTCAGCTGCCTTACGGCGAGCAAACGCTGTGGCCGGAGCATTGCGTGCAAGGTACACGCGGTGCCGAATTTCATTCCGGGCTGGACTTGCCGCAGGCGCAGTTGATCATTCGCAAGGGCTGCAATCCTGACATCGACAGCTATTCGGCGTTTCTCGAAGCGGACCGGGTGACCACCACAGGGCTTGCCGGCTACTTGAAAGAGCGCGGCATCGACACGGTGTACATGGTCGGACTGGCGCTGGATTTCTGCGTGATGTTTTCTGCGCTGGATGCGCGGTCGGCGGGGTTCAATGCGTTGGTCGTACTCGACGCCTGTCGGGCGATTGATATGAATGGTTCGCTGGAACAGGCCATCGAGCGCATGCAGATATCCGGGGTCGGATTGATCCAGTCCACCGACATCCCCCACAACTGACGCACGCGCCCCCTGTAGGAGCTGTCGAGTGCAACGAGGCTGCGATCTTTTGATCTTGTCTTCGCAAAAGCAACGTCAAAAGATCGCAGCCTTCGGCAGCTCCTACAGGTGGTCCGGTGTCAACACGGGGTCGGCAACCAAAGCCTGAACCGCGCCCCACCCAACGGTGAATTCTCCACCGTCAACGTCCCGCCCTGTGCTTCCAGCGCTCGCCGGCTGATCGCCAGCCCCAGACCAAACCCGCCCGTGGCCCGATCCCGGCTGCGGTCCAGTCGATAGAACGGCTCGAAGATCCGCTCGCGTTCATCATCCGGAATGCCGATGCCGTCATCATCGACCCAGATTTCACAACCTTTCGGACACACCTGCACACCCACCTGAATACGCTTTTCGCAGTAGCGCATGGCATTGCGCAGCAGGTTTTGCAGGGCGCGTGCGGTCAGGCGTGGATCGAGCGAGAAGCGTTCCAGCTGCCCATGCAACAACACGTCGATAACGATTTCGGCAGATTCTTGTTCATCGTCGACACTGCCGAGAATGCTGTCGATAAACTCGTCGAGCGACACTTCAACCTGTTCCGGCAGCTGTGCCGGATTCTGCAAGCGGCTGTAGGACAGCAGTTCCAGCACCAATTCATCCAGTTCGCGAATGTGCGCGACCAGACCTTGCAGACGTTCGCGACTGGCAGTCGGCAAGTCATCCGACAGCGCCAGTGCCAGACCGAAATCCAGACGCGTCAACGGTGTCCGTAGCTCATGCGACACGGCGTTAAGCAAGTCGCGTTGTTGGTTGAGCAGGTTTTCGATATCCCCCGCCATGGTATCGAACACGTTGGCCAGGCTGCCGATGTTCGAACTCGACCTGATCTGCGTGCGCTCGCTCAAATGGCCCTTGCCGAAACGCTCGGCGGTGCCTTTGAGGCGCTCCAGATCGCGCCAGTGCGGGCGCAACCACAGCAACAGGCACGCGAGCATGGTCGCGCCAATCAGCACGTTGATGCTCCAGTACAGCAAATTCACGTCCATCGGATCCGGCGGCACGACCATTTGCACCACAGTTTGGTCGTTCAGCGGCGTGACCGCGAGCGTGCGCCAGCCCCAGTCGCCAATGCGTACCACGTTTTCGCCGAGGCGCAGGCGCTCGAGCTCCGGCGTGGTAAAGCCGGCTTCATCGATGCGTGCGAGGACGATGTGCAGCGGCTGGAAATCCTTGTCCATCGACGCCGCCAGCGCCGGCCACTGATCCTGCGGCACGGCGTGAAACTGCTTGGTGATCAGCGATTGCAGGCCACGGGAATAATCGAGGTTGTAGGTGACGAAGCGATCGCGGAACGCCATGACCACCAGATCCGGCACCAGATAGATCGCCGCGCTGTAGGAGACGATCGTCACCAGGTACAGGCGAAACAGGATTCTGAACATCGACTCAGCATTCCCACTCGGAACGGCTGAACAGATAACCCTTGCCCCACACGGTCTTGATCTTGCGCGCCTCACCCGCGTGGTCGTCGAACTTGCGGCGCAGCTTGGAAATCGCCACATCCACCGAACGGTCGGTGCCGTTGAACTCGATGCCGCGCAGGCGTTGCAGGATCTGGTCGCGACTCAGCACTTCGCCGGCGTGGCGGGCCAGCACCACCAACAAGTTGTATTCGCCGCTGGACAGCTCCACCGGTTGGTCGCGCCAGGACACCGTGCGCTCGGACAGATCGATACACAGGTTGCCCATGACAATGCGGTCGTTGACGGTCATCGGCTCGCCAAGACTGCTGCGGCGCAATAGAGTGCGCACGCGCGCCAGCAACACGCGCGGTTCGCAAGGCTTGGTGACGTAATCGTCGGCGCCCATTTCCAGGCCCAGCACCTGATCGTGGCTGTCGTCGCGGGCGGTGAGCATCAGGATCGGCAGCGTCGCCGAATCGGCGCGTAACAAGCGACACACCTGCAAGCCATCGAGGCCCGGCAGCATCAGGTCGAGGATCACCAGATCCGGCGGATTGAGCCGCGCCCGCTCGCGCACATGATCGCCACGGCCGATCACGCTGACGGAATAACCGTTGCGTTCCAGATAGCTGGAAATCAGTTCGGCGAGGGCGGTGTCGTCTTCGACCAGCAGGATGTTCGGCATGGGGCTTAACAGTCACAAAAGAATTCAAGGCCTGAAGGATATACGCGCTCGCTCGTAACTGAGTAAAACCCTTACACAATTTCACACAGCAGCTACAAAGCTTCACCGCTACCCTCGGCGACTGTCCGTAGGATGCGGCCATCAATATTGGGGGTTGTACATGTCGAAGAATTTGCTGGCCGGGCTCGGCCTGATCGCATTGGCGCTGACGCTGAGTGCCTGTGATAAAGCCTCGAACGCCGAAGAACAGGCGCCACCGGCCACCGTACGCATCGAAACCCTCGAAGCCCGCCCCCTGTCGATCAGCAGCGAGCTGAGCGGGCGCATCGCTGCGCCGCGTATCGCCGAAGTCCGCGCCCGGGTTGCCGGTGTGGTGCTGCAACGCACTTACCGCGAAGGCAGCGACGTGAAGAAGGGCGACGTACTGTTCCGCATCGATCCGGCGCCGTTCAAGGCTGACCTCGACAGCGCCGAAGCCGCGCTGCGCAAGGCCGAGGCCAATGCGTTTCAGGCGAAATTGCAGGAACAGCGTTACGCCCAGTTGATCGGTGATCAGGCCATCAGCGCTCAGGATTACGACAATGCCCGCGCAGCTGCACGCCAGACTGCTGCCGACGTCGCTGCCAACAAGGCTGCGGTCGAACGAGCGAAACTCAATCTGGGTTACGCCACCGTCACTGCACCGATTTCCGGGCGCATCGGCCGCGCATTGGTCACCGAAGGCGCATTGGTCGGGCAGAACGAAACCACGCCGCTGGCACTGATTCAGCAGTTGAACCCGATCCACGCTGACCTGACCCAATCGACCCGTGAACTCAACGAACTGCGCCGGGCATTCCGCTCCGGCCAGTTGCAGCAGGTCGGGCACGATCAGGCCAAAGCCACGCTTATTCAGGACGACGGCAGTTTGTACCCGCTGCCAGGCAAACTGCTGTTCACTGACATCACGGTTGATCCGGGCACTGGCCAGATCATCCTGCGCAGCGAGTTTCCCAACCCGGATCTCGATCTGCTACCCGGCAGTTTCATTCGTGTACGCGTCGAACAAGCGGTTATCCAGCACGGCCTCACCGTGCCGCAGCGCGCCGTGCAGCGTGACAGTGCCGGCATCGCCCAGGTACTGACGATTGACGAGCAAATGCGCGTCGCCGTGCAACCGGTGCAACTCGGCGCGGTGCAAAACGACCGCTGGATCGTTACCGGCGGCTTGAAGGCCGGCGACCGTATTGTCATCGAAGGCCTGCAACACGCGCGCGCCGGCGAAATCGTGCAGATCGACGACACCCCTCTTCCACTTGCCCAGACCTCTGGTCAGTAAGCAGGACGCTTTTATATGCCGCAGTTCTTTATCGACCGCCCGGTGTTCGCCTGGGTAGTTGCGCTGTTCATCCTGTTGGCCGGTGCGCTGGCCATTCCGCAGTTGCCGGTGGCGCAGTACCCCGACGTCGCGCCGCCGCAGATCGAAATCTACGCCGTGTATCCGGGCGCCTCGGCGCAGACCGTCGATGAAAGCGTGGTCAGCGTGATCGAGGAGGAGCTCAACGGCGCCGATCATCTGCTGTATTTCGAATCGCAAAGCAGCCTTGGCAGCGCCACCATCAAGGCGACCTTCCAGCCGGGCACCAATCCGGAAATGGCGCAGGTCGATGTGCAGAACCGCCTCAAGGTAGTCGAGTCGCGTCTGCCGCAAGCGGTCAATCAGCAAGGCTTGCAGGTAGAGAAAGTCTCCGCCGGGTTCCTGCTGCTGATCAGCCTGACTTCCAGCGACGGCAAACTCGACGACGTAGCGCTCAGCGATTACCTCGCGCGCAACGTGATGAACGAGATCAAACGTCTGGACGGCGTCGGCAAGGCCCAGTTGTACGGCGCCGAGCGCGCGATGCGCATCTGGATCGACCCGCAGAAACTGATCGGTTTCAACCTGACCCCGGCTGACGTGAACGCCGCGATTGTGGCGCAGAACGCTCAGGTTTCGGCCGGCAGCATCGGCGACTTGCCGAACCCGAACACTCAGGAAATCACCGCGACGATTCTGGTCAAAGGCCAGCTGTCGACGCCGGATGAGTTCGCCGACATCGTGCTCAAAGCCAATCCCGACGGTTCCACCGTGCGCATCAAGGATGTGGCGCGGGTCGAGATCGGCAGTCAGGAATATCAGTTCGGCACTCGCCTGAACGGCAAGCCGTCCACCGCCGTCGGCGTGCAACTGTCGCCGGGGGCCAACGCGCTGAGCACTGCGACACTGGTGCGGGCAAAGATGGATGAGCTGGCGCGCTACTTCCCTGCGGGCGTGGAATACAAGATTCCCTACGACACCTCGCCATTCGTCAAAGTCTCGATCACCAAAGTGGTCTACACCCTCGGCGAAGCGATGCTGCTGGTGTTTGCGGTGATGTTCCTGTTCTTGCAGAACATCCGTTACACGCTGATTCCGACGCTGGTGGTGCCAGTTGCGCTGATGGGCACCTTTGCGACGATGCTGGCGCTGGGGTTCTCGATCAACGTGCTGACCATGTTCGGCATGGTGCTGGCCATCGGCATTCTGGTGGACGACGCGATTGTGGTGGTGGAGAACGTCGAACGGATCATGGCCACCGAAGGCCTGTCACCGAAAGAGGCCACGCGCAAAGCCATGCAACAGATCACCGGGGCGATCATCGGCATCACCCTGGTGCTGGTGGCTGTATTCATTCCGATGGCGTTCATGCAGGGTTCGGTCGGGGTGATTTACCGGCAGTTCTCGCTGTCGATGGCCACCTCGATCCTGTTCTCGGCGTTCCTCGCGCTGACCTTGACCCCGGCTTTGTGCGCAACGTTGCTCAAGCCACTGGCCAAGGGCGAACACCATGAAAAAACCGGCTTCTTCGGCTGGTTCAACCGCCGCTTCGAGCAACTGACTGACCGCTACCAGAGCTGGGTCGGCTATGCGTTGAAACGCACCGGGCGTTACCTGCTGATTTACGGCGTGCTGTTGATTGGCTTGGGCCTGTGCTTCGCGCGCCTGCCCTCCTCGTTCCTGCCGGTCGAGGATCAGGGTTACACCATCACCGATATCCAGTTGCCACCGGGTGCGACCAAGAACCGTACCGTGCAAGTCGCCGAACAACTCGAGGCGCACAATGCCGGCGAGCCGGGCATCAGTGACAGCGTGGTGATTCTCGGTTTCAGCTTCTCCGGCAGCGGCCAGAACGCGGCGCTGGCATTCAGTACGTTAAAGGATTGGTCGCGGCGTGGCAGCGATGATTCGGCGAGTTCGATTGCGGATCGCGCCAACATCGCCCTGAGCCAGATCAAAGACGCCATGGCGTTCTCGGTGCTACCGCCGCCGGTTGACGGCCTCGGCACCTCCAGCGGTTTCGAATTCCGCTTGCAGGATCGCGGCGGCCTCGGCCATGCGACGTTGATGCAGGCGCGCACCGAACTGCTGGCTGCCGCCGAAAAAAGCCCGGTGCTGATGAACGTGCGCGAAAGTGCGCTGGCCGAGGCGCCGCAAGTGCAGCTTGAGGTGGATCGCAAGCAGGCTAATGCCCTAGGCGTCTCGTTTGCTGACGTCGGTAACGTGCTGTCCACCGCAGTCGGTTCATCGTACGTCAACGACTTCCCCAATCAGGGGCGTATGCAACGCGTTGTGGTGCAAGCCGAAGGCGACCACCGCAGTCAGGTCGATGACTTGCTGAAAATGCATGTGCGCAACGATGCTGGAAAAATGGTGCCGCTGTCGGCATTCGTCAGGGCTACCTGGACCCAAGGCCCGGCACAGTTGACCCGCTACAACGGCTACCCGGCGATCTCGATTTCCGGTGAGCCGAAACCCGGTCACAGCACCGGCGAAGCCATGGCGGAAATCGAACGACTCGTCGCGCAAGGCCCGAAAGGCCTGGGTCAGGAATGGACCGGATTGTCGTTGCAGGAACGCTTGTCCGGCAGCCAGGCGCCGATCTTGCTCGGTCTGTCGCTGCTGATCGTGTTCCTGTGTCTGGCGGCGTTGTACGAAAGCTGGTCGATTCCGACGTCGGTATTGCTGGTGGTGCCGCTGGGCGTGCTCGGTGCTGTGCTGGCGGTGTCGTTGCGCGGGATGCCCAACGATGTGTTCTTCAAAGTTGGCTTGATTACGATCATCGGTCTGTCGGCGAAGAACGCGATTCTGATCATCGAGTTCGCCAAGAGTCTGTATGACGAAGGTCACGACCTGATTGATGCCACGCTGCAAGCAGCACGCCTGCGTTTGCGCCCGATTGTCATGACCTCCCTGGCCTTCATTCTCGGCGTGGTGCCGCTGGCGATTGCCACGGGTGCGAGCTCGGCGAGCCAGCAAGCGATTGGTACCGGGGTGATTGGCGGGATGATCACGGCGACGCTGGCGGTGATTTTCGTGCCGGTGTTCTTTGTTGTAGTCATGAAGCTGGTGCGCAAATATTCTGGCAAGAATGGACATTCGTCATAAAAAAATTGGTGGTTATACCTGTCAACTTTGGCAGGTTCGCTGATCGCCTTTAGCCTTTAGGCTGGCTCCTGTCACATCAGACTAATTAAGCAGGAGCTACTCATGACAAATGTAAGGGGCAATGCAAGTGGCTTTTTGAAAGCCACGACAACCGATCCCGAACTTCAGAATTTTGACGCAGAAGAAATGTTTTATTCCGTGGTTGGGGGGCGCTCCTTGCAGGGGTGGGCCTCTTTGTCGGCTTGGCCGAACGAGCGAAGAAACATCGCCTTCAACTTCGTTGACGGCGGTGACATTTCCAACCAGACCTTCGATTTCGCCACCAGTCCCGACGTTTCAGCCACCTGGTGGAAAAGTACATCCGGCAGTAGCGAGTCTCCCTATTACGCGAATAGCGGTACAGTTACTGTCAGTGTCAACGCTGCCACAGATACAGCCACGGCAAAGTTCCACTTCACTGCCGTAGCACCGAATGGCAAAGACCAGGTTACGGTTGCCGGAGAGCTGGATCTCGCGCCGAACGACCAAGGGAGCGTCAACCTATGACTGCCGCACTTACAACATCCGCAGGCACTCTGACTGCTGATGTCGATGGACTGGAACCACCGGTGAAAGATAGCTATTCAGCGGAAACAGTACAGCTCACTGCGCAGTTCGATTCATCCTTCAAGCAACAGGCCTGGACTGCTCGGGGGGAATGGTGGATTGATGGTCGTCCGAGACGGAGTCTGAGCATTGTTTTGAACGTGGCACAAACCGCCAGTTTGAATACCGTCTACGACTTCGGGGCCGACTCCCATCTGGTCAGTGCAGTATTCGTGGAAAGACTTGCAGTTGGCGTGGATCCGTTTTATCGGGCGATTCAAGGCACCGTTACCTTTCTCGGTTTTCCGGCTACCGGTTCGGACAAGGGGCAAATAGAGGCCATATTCGGATTCGTTGGCCAGAACGGGGACGCTGTTCCGAAAACCGTGACAGTCTCCAAAGGCAAGCTTCAGATCCAAAACTGACGTAGTCATGAGTCCGCCCTGCTGTAACAAAAAACCTTGAGCTTCCGTCCATGCTGACAGAGCCTCAAGGTTTTTTGTTAAGCAGCCCCAACGCCTGCCAAACTTCACACCCATGCTATGGTTCGCTCGATGCCGTCACCATAGAGCCTTCCATGCGCTTCTTCGCCCTCACCCACCCTCGCCTTTCCGCCGCCGCTCTGCTTGGCCTCGCCGTCGGCCTAGTGACGCCTGCCGAATCCATCATCAGCAAGATCCTCGTCGGCTGGAACGCCGGCGTCTGGACCTACTTGATCCTGATGCTGTGGCTCGCCGCCCGCGCCAAGGCGCCGGACGTCAAACGCATCGCCGAAGTCGAGGACGAAAACGCCGGGCTGGTGTTGTTCGTAGTATGCATTGCAGCGCTCGCCAGTCTGGCTACCATCGCTTTCGAACTGGCCGGAAGCAAGAATCTGGATACCACGCAAAAACTGCTGCACTACGGCTTCACCGCGCTGACGGTGATCGGCTCATGGCTGCTGATCGGGGTGATTTTCTGTGTGCACTACGCGCGGCTTTTTTACACCTGGAACGGCAAGGAGCCAGCGTTGCGTTTCGCCGAAGGACTGACCACGCCCAATTACTGGGACTTCCTGTACTTCTCGTTCACCATCGGCGTGGCGGTGCAGACAGCGGATGTCGGTGTGGCCACGCGGGACATCCGCAAGATCGTTTTGGCGCAGTCGTTGATCGGATTTGTATTCAACACGGCGATTCTGGGATTCTCGATCAACATTGCTGCCGGGTTGTTTGGCTGAACCGGAAATATCGATAGCACAGTCAATTCGCTCACAGATTTCAAGCGCTGTAACCTGTCAAGTCTGACAGTATACAAGCCGCACGAAACACGCTTTTATGATGCATCCAGACTTAGGGTCGAACGGCCTTTGGATACTTCCCTAAAGTGAACGGAGATCCTATTCATGAACGCTGTGACCAGACGCACCAGTTTTGCCCCCGGTAATTTCGTGACGGCCAAGGCTTTCGCCAACACCGGGACGCCCTTCACGGATTTCGTTGCATCCTCCCGGCTGATCGGCACAGTCAAGGTTGGCATTGACAAGATCGACGCAGAACAAATCGTGGCGATCGACCGACCACCTTCGGCAACTAAAGCCAAGACCCATGATGCGCGGGAAATCACGCTCATCGTTCCAAAGTCCTATCCGGTAGGCAAACACATAATCAACAGCAGCTCCGATGTAGCGCTCAGTTTTAAAGATGGCAATGAGATCAGCGAGGCTATTTCAGGTCACATCGAAATCAAGCCTGCAAGCGGGCAGAATGTCGCGGCCAACTTCAACGTTGTGCTCGATAAGGCTGATGGCTCTACGTATCAGCTCGTCGGAGATGTGCAAGTCTTGAAGTGATACCCACAGCATGCAAAAAAAGGGAAGCCAACGCTTCCCTTTTTCATGTCTTGATCCTCAAAACTTGAAATGCGCCCCCATGTTGACGCCGTAGTCCTTGGTCACGCTATCGCCCTTGCGGGTGTCCAGTTCTGCGTGCAACTGCCAGCGGTCATTCAAGGTCCAGGATGCGCCAGCGGCGGCTTCAACACCTGTGCCCGACAGATCATTATTGAATTTGTTGCGGTTGACTCGCACCTCATTGGTTTTCACAAACTCATGCACCGCAGCCAAACGCACATGGGGTTGTAATACGCTGCCATTCGCCAACTTCATGCCACGTCCCAACGTCACGCCCGCCTTGCCAAGCATGGAACGAGTGGTGTCGGCGTCGACACTCAGGCCATTGTCCAGATGGAAATCCTTGCCCTGCACCGAGGCTGCCTGCCATTGGGTGAACGGCTCGGCGTAGTAGCCTTCCCCGAGTTCAAAGCGCTTACCGAACTCCACCGACGCGCTGACACCCAGGTTGTTGTAGTCGCCTTTGGTCTTGGTGTCATCGCTCAGCATCACATCGGCTTTGTTACGAAAATGATTGAGCTTTGCCACCGTATCCAGGTAATAACCGCGATCGCCGAACCAGGTACCGTAGATGCCGAGTGATGTACTGCCGATTTCTCCGGAACTGCCACGGGTCAAATCCAGATCCGACTTGCTGTAACCGGCAAACACGCCGACCAATACCCGCTCGCCTGCAATCTGCACCGGAGTGTCGACACCCAACGACCCACCATACTGTTGCTGGCGGAAACCGTTTCCGTATGCGTTGTTGCTGATGCTGTACTGGCTGCCGAACGAACGGACCCATCCACCCGTTTGCCCGCCATTGACGCGTAAATCACCCATGCGATTATTCAGCAAAACCGTTTCGCCATAGATCACCGTCGGGGACATGCCGGCAATGGCCAGCGCCGCACGGGTCGGCGTACTGATCACGGTTTTGTCCGGTCGCAGAAACCAGTCATCGCCTTCCTTCACCAAACGATAAGTGAACGCGCCGACATCCACACGGTTGTTTACTACACCGTATTGCGCTGCCGAAGCCACGCTCTGCACCACTTTGATGGAGGAGTCGTTGACCGGATCAAGCCCCGAGCTGGTGACTATGAATTCATGAGTTCCGGAGGCGCTACCAGTGACATTCAGCAAATCGCTGATGCCTTGATTGAAGTCGGTGCCGATCCTGAACTGACCGTTGCCCGACAAGTTGGCTACGTTCAGTTGCAAGTACTGCTGGGGCGAGCCCAACTCTACAGCGCCGCCATTACCGAGTGACAGATTATTCACAGACTGACTGCTGGTCATTTGCCAGAGCGCCTGATTATTGATAGCGAAGTTGCCGACGTTGTTTACTTCCCCCCTCAGACTCGCACCGTTATCCAGAGTCAGGTTCGAAACACTTCCCGCAGCCGCATTGAAGTTGCCGATCATGCTGCTCTTGTTATTGAGAGACGCACTGGCGACATTGTCCAGATCGCCGGTCAGCGTCGAACCATTATCCAGCATCACACTGGAAGCCCCCAGCACATTGCCCGCCATGTGTGCCTGGTTGTTCAACACAGCCGTTGTGACGTTTTGCAAGTCGCCAGTCAAAGATGCATTGTTTTGTAGCGTGACGTTAGCGGAGCTGCCAGACACTACCGTGACATTGCCGGTCAAGGCGCTGTTATCTACAAGGAAGCCGGCCGAGGCGCCCTGTCTGACTTCCAACAAGGTGTTGTTGCCAGCCACCAGCGTCGAGCCATTGCGGACCTCAATATCGGCCACGGTCGGAAAGTTCGGTGCGTTGATGCCAACGACCAGGGCCGATCCGGTAACACCTTCGACCCGGGTGCTGTCGAGGATGATTTTGGTGGGAATGACGGCAGCCACCCGGGTGTCGGTACCCACGGTTACCCCGTTGAGACCGCCGGTAATCGTGCTGCCGGTCGCCGCCAGTGAACCTTCCAGCATCCGTATTCCGAAACTGGTATTACCCGTTCCTTCAACGGTGGAATTATTCAGGTTTATTACACTGAACCGATTGCCCGCAATGCCCCCTTGCAAGCCTCGAACAACGGAGCCGTTACGCAAAGTGACGTTGGAGCCACCTACGCTGACGGGATTGCGGACTGCCGAGATTCCGATACCGGCAGCACTGTTAACGGTTGAGTTATCCAGGTTGGCAGTGGCATTGGTGAGAAAAATCCCTGAGCCCGCAGCAGCGCTTACATTTGAGCCAGTCAAATTGATCGCACCACCGCCAGAGCTGGTCATTTCCAGTGTCGTGGCATTCGTAGCGTTCAACGTGGCGTTGGTTTGCAGCTGCCAGGATTGCACGGGGGTCGTGCCGTCAATCGGTAGCGTGGTGCCTGACGGTACGCTGCCCGCATAGACCATCGACGAACTGATCATCACAGGCATCAGGGTCAACAGCCGGAAACTGAATGAAGTCTTGTGGAACGGGGGGTGCGATTTCGGCGACATAAGTGAGTCCTACTCGATTGCATTCCGTAAGGAACGAGTGTCCGGCTCAAACAAGTCGCGAGCCGGAACTGAAAGGCCGCCAGACTACGGATAACTTTCCCAGGGATATGTAGGATTAATCTTCGTCTCCGTACGATTTATCCCCTTGTATCGTAAGATCATCCGTATCTGACTTCGCTTCCTCGGATTAGGGCGACAATTGCTGTCGCCCTGATCCTCAGAAGTTTCACTCGAAGTACTGTTGATCCATGATCAAGGACGGTTCGTCTCGCAATACACCAGGCTCGAGTTCAACAGCGCCACGCCGACGATGATCGAAGCCGTAATGCCGTTGACCACATACTCGATGTACGCGTATTGAGTAGCCGGACGCAGGCCCGGGCCGGGGCTTGGGTTCTGAATTGGGCGGATGAAGCTGTAATCCACGTCAAATTCAAGCGGGCCTGTTGCCGGCATCGGCTTCGAGTCGCTGAAGCTGGTGTTAGGGATCACCGCACCACCGGCGCCATTGGTCACGCGCCCCTCGAATTTGAACGCCACCGTTGCGCCTGCCGGAATATTGAGATCCCGATCGACCCGAACCCGCAACTTGCGTGGTGCATACGGCGGCATTGGCCCGTTCGCCACCACCGGGTGATCCTGGCTCGGGCAATTGATGGCGGTCACTGCGCGCTCTGGAACAAGCGTCCCGGTCGCTGTCCTGAATGCCGAAACGATGATTTTTGGCGCCGGCAGATTGATCACGACAGCTGTTACATCCACACGCGTTGGAGGTGTTTGCGTCATCGGATTCAAGCTGCCGGGGTACGAAACGGTGATATAAGCCAAGCGCGCGTTTGCACCGCTGCCGTTCTGCTCCGCCAGTATCGTTGCCCAAGGCAGCGGCGTGGAAACAGTTGTCTGCCCCGCCTGCACGCCCACCGGAGTACCGACTTGCTTGCCCTGATAGAAGAACGTGACGATTTCACGACCGGTAATTGGTCGGTTAGGGTCAGTCCACAAGTTCCAGGTCATGGTTGCAGCAAGGCCTGCCTGTGCCGGACCAAGCGTATTGGGCGCAGGGGCGGGGGTGCCGCCACCTTGAACCACAACCGGGACGATATTAGGGTTTTCCAGGTCAGGCAGATTTGGCTGCTCCGGCCCGCCATACGCGAAGTCGATAATGCCGTATTGCTGAGGTGCAGAGACCGGATTGTCCGGAATCGTCGTGCGAAGCAATTCGTACCAGTACACAAACTGTTGGTCAGTCTGCCCGTTCGGATCGCCAAAGACTTGTGCGCAAAAGTCGTAATCCATGCCGAACTTCAGTGGGCCCGTTGTGCCTGGCGCTGGAATCGGCTGTTCTGGCAGATCATAGACATTGCCGTTTGCATCCTGGATGTGTGGCAAGATCCGGTCGCCCTGAAGCGAATTGAGCGGGAAATCGATCTCCATCACCACCGCATTGGGATCAGGTTTGAAGCTCGCAAAGGTAATAGGCGTTTGCCCATTGGGATTGGTGATCGGGATCCTTGGAATGTCCAATACCGGAGCCGGTGCGCTGACTCGATTGAACAACAATGTGATTGCCGAACTGTTGCTGATATTGCCCGGTGCATCCGTGAGGTTGTAGGAGTAATAATACGGCCCATCCTTAAGCGCTTGCAGCCTGGCGAGAGGAATGTTGACGACCCCGCCAACAGGCAAAGGGAAATTGGCTACGGCGGCGCCCTCACCCTGCATACCGGAAAATGTTGTCTGGGCAGACAAGTAGAAGTTGAGACGATCGAGCCCTGCTTCGAACTTTTGATAGGCGGTGGAAATGGTGATGTCCAAACCGCCAGTGTTAGCCTGGTCAGCCAGCCAGGCGTCATCGATGACGGCTGGCAAGCCTGTTTGGTCAATCAAAGGAGGCCGTCTACCCCTTCCGTTGCCATTACCGGGTTGGTCTTGGTGCGGCGCGGTTAGATCGACAAAGAACTTAAGCTCCGGCTGAGACATGTCGGGATTCCCGAACTCATCGTAGATGATGAGCGCCGCACCATATTCGGCGTAATCACCGGACGGATGGTGCTTGTCTACCAAGAACCTGACGGCATCACCAGTCAATTTAAAATCTTCTGGAAAGCTCCAGTCACCTGTTGGCTGATCGGCTTTGAACCTTGTAAGGACTACATAAGTCGGGTCGTTTTCAACCGGCGTGTATCCCTCCGGATAAACCAGCAGCGTGATCGTATGAGCTCCACTGGACGATTTGTCATCGACGTCACCCAATTGGAAGATGACTTCTCTAGAGTCGGCTCCATCGTTTAGGTTGTCGTCTACCAACTGGCTACGAGGTAGTCGACCATCGGGCAAAATACCGACAATTGTTGGAGGCAAAGCAAGCACACCACCACCAGTTTTAACCTGCATATTCATGTTCGTGAACTCCATCGATGAGTTAGTTGTTGAATCATCAACGTTGTTTCCCAATGAAATTTCTCGCGACTGCAGGCTGCTTGGTCATGGGATTGACGTCTGTTCCAGCGTTTTTTTCTACTGTTGTCTTGCGGTTGAAATTGCACCTGATTGCTTCATGGTCCACATGAAACACTCTGCCCCGGTATGCCCCGATCGATCTTGACGAGTTCCAGCGCTGATTTGCCCAACGCAACGCCATTGCGGTACAGGGTGTAAGAGGCAAGCGCCGATGCGTTTATTTCCATCGGTTTTATGTGTTTGTCGTAATGGATGCTTTCAATTCTGAAATCGAACCCTTGGGGCGAGGTGGCTTCCTGCTGCGACAGGGTTTTTGGTAGGCGTAGCGCCGTGCCGGGAATAGCGTTGACTCCGTTCAGAGTGGTGAAGCCTTCCCAATCCAGTTCGCACACATCGTTTGCCTGGAACCGCCCCGGTTGCGCTGGCACTCGAATGATCACCACCACCCAGATCGGGGGTGACGTAGTGCAATTGAAATAGCCCCACAAGGTTGCGTTGGGGAATGTCACTTCCTTCAGATTGACCGGAATCGAGCGCCGGAGAATGAAGTCCTGCGGTAACGCGTCATCTTTGTTACCGGTGTCGCCGGCAGTCACTCGGTACTTGAGCGTGAAGCTGCCGATCAGTTGCAGGTACTGAGCAGGCAGATGGATCGAACCTGGAAACACCACAGGAAACGGGTACGTGCTGCTATGAAAGCGGGTCTCGGAAGATGCGCCTGGCTCTCGTATCCAGATTTCCAGCAAATCACGGGTGCCGGGTTCGAGCGTCGGTGCTATCCAAGGAGGAATTCGCAGCGTTGCGCCATTGAGATGGGCATCCGCAGGCAGCACCTGATCGGCACCAACACCATCAATGGTCAACGGCAGGGCAAATATTCCTACGGCTTTCTTGGCGCTCATCCAGTGCTCTCCCTTCACCTTAAAAAGATTCCGCGGTGGGGGAAATTAAACGCAGTAATCCAACTTTCGCCTACTGTCAGATCTGACAGGTTTTATGACCGCTGGTCGGAATTGCACTGGGTGCTCTACTGGGTCTGGAGCTTTCAGGCTTGACGAGTCGAGGTTTAATGCGGTTATCTGAAACCGGTTTCAGCCTTACCAGGCTGATTCACATAATTCCAATAAAAAGGCTTTTCATCCGTGAACGATTTCTCCGCCGCCCAGCGCAGCCGCGTCACCATGCTCGACGTCGCCGAACACGCTGGCGTATCCAAGGCCAGCGTCTCGCGCTTCATCGGTGATGACCGCGCCCTGCTCTCCGATGCGATTGCGCAGCGCATCGAGCAATCCATCGCCGAACTCGGCTACAGCCCGAATCAGATGGCCCGTGGCTTGAAGCGCGGCCGCACTCGCCTGATCGGCATGCTGGTGGCCGATATCCGTAACCCTTATTCGATTGCCGTTATGCACGGGGTGGAAACCGCTTGCCGTGCGCACGGCTATAGCCTGGTGGTGTGCAACACCGACCGCGATGACGAGCAGGAACGTCAGCACCTGGCGCTGTTGCGCTCGTACAACATCGAGGGGCTGATCGTGAACACCCTCGGTCATCACCGGAATGAGCTGCATGAGTTGCAGCGCGAGATGCCGTTGGTGCTGGTGGATCGCAAGGTCGATGGGTTGGACAGCGATATGGTCGGATTGAACAACCCGCAGGCCATTGAGATGGCGCTGGATCATCTTGAGTTGCGTGGCTATCGGGAGATCTTGCTGATCAGCGAACCGTTTGACGGCACCAGCTCGCGGATCGAGCGGGTTGCGAGTTTTCAACAGCAGATTGCGCAGCGGCCAGGCTTGAGCGGCGCGGTGCTGGAAACCGGGCCGCAGCTTCCTACAGAAATTCACACCTTTTTAAACACGTCTGGCGACAAGCCGAAAGCGCTGTTCTGCGCCAACGGCGTGGCGGCGCTGGCTTGTACGCTGGCCTTGCGCGAGATCGGTGCCCGGTTGTTTGAGGACGTCGGGCTGATCGCGCTGGATGATCTGGATTGGTATCCGTTGGTGGGGAGCGGGATTACTGCGCTGGCCCAGCCGACGGCGGAGATTGGTGCGCGGGCGTTTGAGTGTTTGCTCAAGCGCTTGCGTGGCGATACCGAAGCGGTTCGGACATTGGATTTTGCGCCGGTGCTGGTTGAGCGTGGGTCGACCCGTGACGTTGACGGTGTCTGATCTGACGCTATCGCTGGCAAGTCGAATCGTCGCACCGCAGCTCCCACAGGTTCAGAGGTGTACCAAGCCTTTGTGTACGACCCGGACACTGTGGGAGCTGGCTTGCCAGCGATGAGGCCGTAAAGGACAACACAGAAACACCTGATATTTTTTTGAACAAAAATGAAACCGGTTTCAGAGGTCAATAACAATGAATAAACCAGCCGTTTCCATCAGCCTGTCCAGCTACGGCGCCGAGCTTGTGCGCCGCCGTGGACAAGGCTCATTCATCGAGGTACTGGCCGCCGCTGGCGCCAATCGCATCGAGTGGCGCGAAGAGTTGCTCACCAACGAAGTGTCCGCGCAACTCGCCGCTGCCACTCAAGCGCAAGGCCTGCAAAGCATCTATTCATCACCCAGCGAATTATGGCTGGCCGGTCAGGCGCGGCCCAATCCCGAGTTGATCACCGCGCTGCAAAACGCTGAGGCGTTCGGCTCGAAGTGGCTGAAAGTCTCGCTGGGATTTTTCACCGACAACTGTGATCTGCAAACCCTCGCGCAAATCATCCAGCAAAGTCCGGTGCAGCTTTTGGTGGAAAACGACCAGACCCTGCACGGTGGACGCATTGAACCATTTCAGCGTTTCTTCGCCGCGGTCGAGCAACACAATCTGCCGGTGAAGATGACTTTCGACATCGGCAACTGGCAGTGGCAAGACCAGTCCGCCGCCAGTGCTGCACGCCTGCTGGGTCGGCATGTCGGCTATGTGCACTGCAAAGCCGTGAATCGCCGCGCCGACGGCAAACTGGTGGCGGTGCCGCCAGCCGCCACTGACCTGCATCTGTGGGAACAACTGCTGCGGCACATGGACCAAGGCGTCATGCGCGCCGCCGAATATCCATTGCAGGGCGATGACCTGGTGCAACTGACCAGCGAACACGTCGCCGCCCTCGCCCGCCTCGGCCAATCCCGTCTGGAGCCTGCTCATGTCTGAGATCGATATTCTGTCGTTCGGCGAAACCATAGCCATGTTTGTCGCCGAACAGAGCGGTGATCTGGCGGCGGTCGGCGAGTTTCACAAAAGGATTGCCGGGGCCGACAGCAACGTCGCCATCGGACTTTCGCGGCTGGGCTTCAAGGTTGCGTGGTTGAGCCGGGTTGGCGCTGATTCGCTGGGACGCTTTGTGGTTGAAACCCTCGTGCGCGAAGGTCTGGATTGCAGCCATGTCGAAGTCGACCAGGCGCACCCCACCGGGTTTCAGCTCAAGTCGCGCAATGACGATGGCAGCGATCCGCAGGTCGAGTATTTCCGCCGTGGCTCGGCGGCCAGTCATCTATCGTCGCAATCGATTACGCCGACATTGCTCGGTGCTCGGCATTTGCATGCCACTGGTATTCCGCCCGCCCTGTCGGCTTCGGCGCGGGAAATGTCTTTGGAGCTGATGACGCGCATGCGTAACGCAGGGCGCAGCGTTTCCTTCGACCCGAATCTGCGTCCGAGCCTGTGGGCCAGTGAGCGCGAGATGATCAGTGAGATCAACCGCCTCGCCGCCCTCGCCCACTGGGTTTTGCCGGGGTTGAGCGAAGGCCGTTTGCTCACCGGTTTCGAAGATCCGGCGGACATCGCCGCGTTTTATCTCGATCAAGGCGCCGAAGCTGTGGCAATCAAGCTCGGGCCGCAGGGCGCGTATTACCGCACGCAGCTGGATCAGGGTTTTGTTGCCGGGGTGCCGGTGGCGAAAGTGGTCGATACGGTGGGTGCCGGTGACGGGTTTGCGGTCGGGATGATCAGTGCGCTGCTTGAACATCAGAGTTTTGCCGAAGCCGTGAAGCGTGCGAACTGGATTGGCAGTCGTGCGGTGCAGAGTCGTGGGGATATGGAGGGTTTGCCGACTCGATCTGAAATGTGCCGTGAATTTGAGGCCGCCATCGCTGGCAAGTCGAATCGTCGCACCGCAGCTCCCACAGGGGTTGCTGGTGTTCCCTCAATCTTTGAAACAGCTGAAATACCTGTGGGAGCTGGCTTGCCAGCGATGAGGCCCTGACAGACAAAATATTTTTTTGAACCTGCTGCGACAAAAACAACAAGCTCAGGAGCAACACCATGAAAACCGCAACCCTTGCCGCCCGCCGCTGGTGGTACATCATGCCGATCGTGTTCATCACCTACAGCCTGGCGTATCTGGATCGCGCCAACTACGGTTTCGCCGCAGCCTCCGGCATGGCCGAAGACCTGATGATCACCCCGGGCCTGTCATCGCTGCTCGGCGCACTGTTCTTCCTCGGTTACTTCTTCTTCCAGGTACCCGGCGCGATCTACGCGCAAAAACACAGCGTGAAGAAGCTGATCTTCGTCAGCCTGATCCTCTGGGGCGGTCTCGCCACCCTGACCGGCGTGGTTTCCAACGCGTATTGGCTGATCGTCATCCGCTTCATGCTCGGCGTGGTCGAAGCCGCCGTGATGCCGGCGATGCTGGTTTACCTGTGCCACTGGTTCACCCGCGCCGAACGCTCGCGGGCCAACACTTTTCTGATCCTCGGTAATCCGGTGACCATGCTGTGGATGTCGGTGGTCTCGGGTTATCTGGTGCAGCATTACTCGTGGCGCTGGATGTTCATCATCGAAGGCTTGCCGGCGGTGCTCTGGGCATTCATCTGGTGGAAACTGGCGGATGATCGTCCGGCCGAGGCCAAGTGGCTCAGTGCTGAGGAAAAACATGATCTGGAAAGTGCTCTGGCCGCTGAACAGGTCGGGATCAAAGCGGTGAAGAACTACACCGAAGCGTTTCGCTCGCCGAAAGTGATCATTCTGGCGTTGCAGTTCTTTTGCTGGAGCATCGGCGTTTACGGCTTCGTGTTGTGGCTGCCATCGATCCTCAAGGCTGGCGCGCAAATGGACATGATCGAGGCCGGCTGGCTGTCGGCGTTGCCATATCTGGCGGCGGTGATCGGCATGCTGCTGGTGTCCTGGGGTTCGGACAAATTGCAGAAGCGCAAACGCTTCGTCTGGCCGCCGCTGCTGATCGCCTCAGTGGCGTTCTACGGCTCCTACGCCTTGGGCGCGGAACATTTCTGGTGGTCGTACACGTTGCTGGTGATCGCCGGCGCCTGCATGTACGCGCCTTACGGGCCGTTCTTTGCGATCGTCCCGGAAATTCTGCCGGCCAACGTTGCCGGCGGCGCGATGGCGTTGATCAACAGCATGGGCGCGCTGGGTTCGTTCGGCGGCTCGTATCTGGTCGGCTATCTGAACAGTTCCACTGGCTCACCCGGCGCTTCGTATTTGCTGATGAGCGGCGCGCTGATGTTTGCCGTGGTGCTGACGATTTTCCTCAAGCCCGGCGCCAGTGACCGGGTAGTTGCCAAGCCGGTTGCGCCACGTCCGCTGCCGGCCCATTCCTGAATTGAAGAGAGATGCTCGCGATGAAAAAGCAGGTTGTGTTGTACAAAAAACTGTCGCCGGCGCTGATGGCGCGGCTGCAAGAACAATTCGACGTGACGCTGATCGACAGCCTCGATGCCGATGGCCTGATGAAACTGCGCGACGCCCTGCCCGGCGCCCACGGTCTGCTCGGCGCGAGTCTGAAACTGGATGCCGCGCTGCTTGATCTGGCGCCCAAACTGGAAGCGATTGCCAGCGTCTCGGTCGGCGTCGATAACTACGACATCGATTACCTGACCCGGCGCAAAATCGCCCTGAGCAACACCCCGGACGTGCTCACCGAAACCACTGCCGACACCGGTTTCGCGTTGATTCTGGCCAGCGCCCGGCGTGTGGTAGAACTGGCGAACATGGTGCGCAACGGTCAGTGGCAACGCAACATCGGCCCGGCGCATTTCGGCACCGATGTGCATGGCAAGACGCTGGGCATCATCGGCATGGGCCGGATTGGCGAGGCGCTGGCGCAGCGTGGGCACTTCGGCTTTGGCATGCCGGTGATCTATCACAGTCAGTCGCGTAAACCGGCGGTTGAGGAACGTTTCGATGCGCAATACCGCAGTCTTGAGGATTTGTTGCAGCAGGCAGATTTCGTTTGTCTGACCTTGCCGCTGACTGCGCAGACCGAGGGCTTGATTGGCGCTCAGCAGTTTGCGTTGATGCGCTCGGACAGCATCTTCATCAACATCTCGCGCGGCAAGGTTGTCGATGAGGCGGCGTTGATTGACGCACTGAGTAATGGGCGGATTCGCGGGGCCGGGCTGGATGTGTTCGAGCGCGAACCGTTGAATCAGGATTCGCCGTTGTTGCAGTTGGATAACGTGGTGGCGACGCCGCATATGGGCTCGGCGACGCACGAGACGCGTGAGGCGATGGCGCGTTGTGCGGTGGAGAATCTGCTGGCGGCGTTGAGTGGTCACAAGCCGGCGAATCTGGTGAATCCAGCGGCTTGGCAGGGCTGAGATTCGCGGTGTCTGTTCTGGCCTCATCGCTGGCAAGCCAGCGATGAGGCCGGCAATATAAGACCATCAGGCACTGCGCATTTGCAGCAACTGCGCTGCGCACAAGGCTATCCGCGCACAGGCATCCGCCAGCTTCACCCGATCCACCACCAGCCCAATGCGAATATGCCCCGCCGCACTCGGCCCGAACGCTTCCCCCGCCAACACCGAAACCCCATACCCCTCCAACAAGCGCTCGGCAAAATCCTGCGCGTCGATACCGGTCTGGCGCACATCGACCATCACGAACATGCCGCCATCAGGCTGGATCGGGTACAACCCCGGGCAGCCGCGCAAGCGCTCGCACACCAGATCCCGACGCAGCCGATATTCCTCGCGCATCTGCGTCACTTCCGGAAGATCTTTTTCGAACGCCACCTGCGCGGCTTTTTGCACAAAATCCGGCAGCCCGAACAACATACTCAGTGACAGGTTTACCAAATGTTCGGCCAGGGTTTCAGGCCCGATCACCCAGCCGATCCGCCACCCGGTCATCGCATGGGATTTCGACAGGCTATTGATAGTCGCAGTACGCTCGGCCATGCCCGGCAGACTCGCCGGGCTGACGTGTTCGCCTTCATAGAGCAGGTCGCTGTAGACCTCATCGCTGATCAGCCACAAGTCATGGCGGATGCACAGCGCGGCCAACTCCTGCCAGATCAGCAGCGACAAACTCGCGCCGGAGGGATTGTTCGGACTGTTGAGCAACATCGCCCGTGTCTTGGATGTGATACGCGCCGCAACATCCGCCGGATCCACGCGAAAACCGTTTTCCGGGCGCACCGGCACTGGAATCACCGTCGCCCCGCACGCGCCGAACACGCCTTCGTAGGTTACGTACATCGGCTCGGCGACAATCACTTCATCACCCGGATCGAGTAAACACTGCGCCACCGAATACACCGCGCACTGCGCGCCCGGCAGCACGATCACATGGTCGGCATCGACGACCTGACCACTGCGCCGCTGATGGCGCTCGGCGATGCGCGTGCGCAGCTCAACTCGGCCGCGTACTTCGGAATAATGCGTGTCGCCAGCCAACAGACTGTCGATGGCGCCGTGAATGATCGGCAACGGCGTATCGAAATCCGGATCGCCCACCGACAGCAGCAACACATCAATGCCTTGTGCACGTAACTCCAGCGCCCGGTCATGAATCCGCCAGGCCGCTGCACCCTCCCCGGCAATGCGTTGGGTCAAGGCTGAAAAGCGCATGTACGTCTCCTGATCGCGCGGTGTCCAGCCTTCACCCTAGGTCAAATCACAAACCGCGCCACCATCGCGTTCAAATCCACCGCCAGTCGCGAGAGTTCGTGGGTAGCGGCGCTGGTTTGATTGGCGCCGGCGGCCGATTGCGTGGCGAGGTCGCGGATGTTTACCAGGTTGCGATCGACTTCGCGCGAGACCTGCGCCTGTTCCTCCGAAGCGCTGGCGATTACCAGATTGCGCTCGTTGATCTGGTGAATCGACTGTGTAATCTGCTCCAGCGCGACGCCGGCAGCGCGGGCCATTTCCAGCGTGGATTGAGTGCGCTGGTTGCTTTGCTGCATCGAATTGACCGCTTCGCCGGTACCGTTCTGGATACCGGCGACCATTTTTTCGATTTCCTGGGTCGATTGCGCAGTGCGATGCGCCAACGCGCGCACTTCGTCTGCGACCACGGCGAAACCGCGCCCGGCTTCACCGGCACGCGCCGCTTCGATCGCGGCGTTGAGTGCCAGCAGGTTGGTCTGTTCGGCGATGGCGCGGATTACATCGAGCACTTTGCCGATGTCGCGACCTTGTGCAGCCAGGCCTTCGATCATCTGCGCGGTGTTCTGCACGTCGTGGGTCATGGTCTGGATCGCGTCGACGGTTTTCACCACTTGATCGCGACCTTCGCGCGCGGCGTGGGTCGACTGGTTCGAGGCTTCGGAGGTCGACACGGCGTTGCGCGCGACTTCTTCCACCGCTGCGGTCATCTCGTTGACGGCGGTGGCGGCTTGTTCGATTTCATTGTTCTGCTGTTGCAGACCACGCGAAGCTTCTTCGGTGACGGCGCTGAGTTCTTCGGCAGCGGCACCCAGTTGCGTGGCGGAACCGGCAATCTGTTCGATGGTTTTGCGCAGGTTGGTCTGCATTGCCGACAAGGCTTCGAGCAGGCGCGCCGGCTCGTCGTTGCCATCAACTTCGATGGCTTTGGTGAGGTTGCCGCCAGCAATGGTTTGCGCAGCGAGCACGGCGCGGTTCAACGGCGTGACGATGCTGCGAGTCAGCAGCCAGGCCAGAAGAACGGTCAACAGTGCGGCAATCACCGCCACGCCGATGATCCCGGTGATGGCGCCACTGTATTGCTCGCCGGCATGATTCGACGCGGTTTTGGCGTCAGCAGCGTTGAACGCGATCAGCTTGTTCAATTGCTCGCCCATCTGATCGGTGCCGTCCTTGATGCGCGTGTTGATCAAGCTGCGCATCTCGTCAACCTTGCCTTGGCGCGACAGCTCCAGCATCTGGTTTTGCGCTTGCACGTAGTTGTCCAGCGTGTTCGAGAATGTCTGATACAGCGCACGTTCTTCCGCGCCTGCCGGCAATGCCGCATAACTTGCCTGTGCACTGCGCACCTTGTCGACCAGCACGCCAATGCGCGTTTGCGCCTCCTGCAGAGCCGCCGGTTCGCGGTTGACCAAAACCCGGAACGAGAGAATACGCAGGCGCAGGACGTTTTCGGTGACCACGCTGAGCTGGCTGACGCTTGGCAGTTGGGTCTGCTCCATGTCGATGGAGGCCTGACGAATGACGCCCATGCGATTGACGGCGAAAACACCGAGGACAATCACCAGCAAGGCGATAAAGGCAAAACCGAGGAAGGCACGCGGCGCGATATTCAGATTACGCAAGGACATAGTTGGACTCTCGGATGATAGAAACTACGAGCGTCCCTGCCCTGATCACTGGCCCGTGGGGTGGGCTTCAGTCCGGCGTCACTGTTTCAGGAAGTCTTGTGTGCGCCTGTTAGCTGTATCGGCCAGGCTTGAGGAAATTCGCAGGTACAGATGAAATATTTTTCACGAATACAGCCATGAAACCCTGTGGCGAGGGGATTTATCCCCGTTGGGGCGCGTAGCGCACCCCCATCGAGACAACGCTGCAGGTCAGACCGACCGAGCGTGCACGTTTTACGACTGCTGCGCAGCCGAACGGGGATAAATCCCCTCGCCACAGGATATGCGCGCGGTTCAGTTGTTGCCGGTCGCTATGCGCCAGACCCGCGCAATGTCAGTCGCACGTTCGCGCAACAACCGCGGCGCTTCTGCGCAGGCTTGTTCCAGAGTCATTGGGCCACTGGTGACCGCGAAAGCCGCGTCAATGCCGTGTTCGTAAAGCTCCTGATAACCGTCGCCCAAAGTACCGGCAATGACGATCACCGGCACGCAGTGTTGCTTGGCGATGCGTGCCACGCCGAACGGCGTCTTGCCACGCAGGGTTTGCGCATCGAAGCGCCCTTCCCCGGTAATGACCAGATCCGCGCCTTCGACTGCTTCGGCTAGGCCGACCAGTTCCGCAACCACCTCAACTCCAGCCTGAAACTGCGCGTCGAGAAACGCCTTGGCGGCAAAACCCAGGCCGCCGGCCGCACCGCTGCCCGGTTCGTCGCGCACATCTTTGCCCAGCGCCTGCGCACAGAGTTCTGCGAAGTGGCCCAGCGCCTGATCCAGTTGCTGTACCTGCGCCGGTGACGCACCTTTTTGCGGGCCGAAAATCGCCGAGGCACCGTGCGCGCCACACAGCGGATTGTTGACGTCGGCGGCGATGTCGAAACGCACTTGCGCCAGACGTGGATCGAGTTCGCTCAGATCGAGCCGCGCCAGTTGTGCCAACGCCAGACCACCGGGCACCAGCGATTGGCCTTGAGCGTCGAGCAACTTCACACCCAGCGCCTGCATCGCACCGGCACCGCCGTCATTGGTGGCGCTGCCGCCGATGGCCAGAATCACCCGTTGTGCGCCGGCATCCAGCGCTGCGCGAATAAGTTCGCCGGTGCCGAAGGTGCTGCTGATGCACGCATCGCGTTGCCCCGGCGGCACCAGTTGCAGACCGCTGGCTTCGGCCATTTCGATGATCGCGGTGTGGTTGTGCGGCAACCAGCCCCACGCCGCATCAACCGCTGCGCCCAGCGGACCGCGCACCCGAGTGCGACGCAGTTCGCCTTCGCACGCGGCGAGAATCGACTCGACCGTGCCCTCGCCGCCATCCGCCATCGGGCACTTGACGATTGTGGCGTGCGGCCAGACCTGCACCAGGCCCAGAGCAATGGCCTCGGCAACGCCTTGGGCACTCAGGCTGTCCTTGAACGAATCGGGGGCGATGACGATTTTCATGCGAATTCTCCAGTTCCAATGCTCCTCATCCTGCCAGTCGGGATGGGCATTGACGCCTGTCCGCTGCACAAATCGGGTTGGCGTTTGTTGTTCATTTATACAAAGCCTCAGCAGCGAAGCACTTGTAGGAGCTGTCGAGTGAAACGAGGCTGCGATCTTTTGACTTTGGTTTTTAAGAACAAGATCAAAAGATCGCAGCCTCGTTTCACTCGACAGCTCCTACAGAGGTCTAGGGGTTGCTATCAGGTTTGGGGCAGCAGTTGCACGCCGAGGTATAGCGCGAGCATGCCATCGAGGCGCAGCGGATCAACTCCGCTCAACTCGGCAATCCGCTCCATCCGGTAGCGCAGACTGTTACGGTGAATCCCCAGCGCATCCGCACAGGCCTGACTCTGACCGTCGTGTTCACACCAACTGCGCAGCGTCGCCAGTAGCTGACCATTGCTGTCCTTGGCGATGACCTTCCGCAGAGGCTTGAGCAACTCGTCCAGCGCATCATCATTGCGATGGCGCCAGAGCATCACCGGCAGGCGATAGCGAGTGAGATTAAGCAGTCGCGAGCGCGGCAGCACTTCGCGACCATAGGCCAGCAAATCAGCCACACGCCGGTAGCAACGCCGCAACCCGCTCAGCCCATCCGCCTGCCCGCCGACGGCGATGCGCAAGATGTTCCAGCCCAGACCGTCGAGCTTTTCCAGCAAGCGCTCATGCTCAATCGTCTGACTCGCCGGCCGACACCACAGCAGCGACGACTTCGCCGAACTCACACACCAACTGTCCGGATAGCGCGAAATCAGCCACGCACTCAGCGCCTCGACCGTTTGCCCCGGTGCGTGCTCCAGACCCAACTCGAACAGATACGGCACTCGCGTCAGCTGCGGCTTGAGGCCCAATTGCTGCGCCTCATCCAGCAATCGCGGTGAATCGCCTGCTTCGGTCAGCAGCAACGCGAGCAGATCATCACAACGCTGACGCCGCCATTGCTGTTCAGCCTGTTGATTGCGCTGGCCGACGAGCATTTCGGCGGTCATGCGCACCAGCTCCGCGTAAGTGCGCAGCAGCTCCGGCTCGCCGGTGATGCCAAGCACGCCGATCAAGCGCTGATCGAGCAACAACGGCAAGTTGATCCCCGGCTGCACACCTTTCAAATGCACGGCGGTCTGCGCGTCGATCTCCACCACCCGGCCGTTGGCCAACACCAGTTGCGCACCTTCGTGGCGCGTGTTGATGCGCTCCGGCTCACCGCTGCCGAGGATCAAGCCCTGGCTGTCCATGACGTTGACGTTGTACGGCAAAATGGCCATGGCCCGGTCGACGATGTCCTGAGCGAGGTCGTGATCGAGTTCGAACATAGCGGCGGGAATCCTTTTAAACAGGCGCGGACGGTTGGTCACCCGCACAGGGTCTGGCGGCAAACCCTGTGCTCAGGCACAAAGACAATCCGGCCACAGGTGGCCGAGACTCTCAGGGCGATCAACGTTACCCTTTGCATCGCAAAAAATCATAATAAAGAGAGAGCCGCTATGTCGCAGAGCGCCGCAGCTACCCAGACCATCGTTGACGATAAAAACGCCGTCTACAAACGCATCACCCTGCGTTTGATCCCCTTCATTTTCATCTGCTACTTGTTCAACTACCTCGACCGGGTCAACGTTGGATTTGCCAAACTGCAGATGCTCGACGCACTGAAATTCAGCGAAACCGTCTACGGCCTCGGGGCCGGGATCTTCTTCATCGGCTACGTGCTGTGTGGCGTGCCGAGCAACCTGGCACTGAGCAAATTCGCCCCACGGCGCTGGATCGCGCTGATGATGATCACCTGGGGCACGCTGTCGACGTGCCTGCTGTTCGTCACCACACCGACCGAGTTCTACACCTTGCGCCTGTTCACCGGCGCGGCCGAAGCCGGGTTCTTCCCGGGCGTGGTGTTGTATCTCTCGCAGTGGTTCCCGACCTTCCGCCGTGGGCGGATCATGGCGCTGTTCATGTCGGCGATCCCGGTGTCCGGCCTGCTCGGCAGTCCGTTCTCCGGCTGGATCCTCAACCACTTCGCGGCCGGCCAGGGCGGCCTCGCCGGCTGGCAGTGGATGTTCCTGCTGCAAGGTATTCCGACGGTGATTCTGGGTGCTCTGGCGTATTTCCTGCTCAGCGACAGCTTCGCCAACGCCAAATGGCTGACCCCGCATGAGCGCGCAGTGCTTGAGGCGGATCAGGCTGAAGATCTGGCCAACAAACCGAAAACCACCACCGATTCGTTGCTCGCGGTGTTCAAGAACCCGGCCATCTGGGCCTTCGGCCTGATTTACTTCTGCATCCAGAGCGGCGTGTACGCGATCAACTTCTGGCTGCCGTCGATCATCAAGAACCTCGGTTTCAGCGACAACCTGGTGATCGGCTGGTTGAGCGCGATCCCGTATTTGCTGGCGGCGGTGTTCATGCTGCTGGTCGGGCGCTCGGCGGATTTGCGCAAAGAACGTCACTGGCATCTGGTGGTGCCGATGCTGATGGGCGCTGTCGGTCTGGTGATCGCGGTGAATTTCGCGGCGAATCCGGCGATCGCGATTCTCGGCCTGACGATCGCGACCATGGGCGCGCTGACCGGGCTGCCGATGTTCTGGCCAGTGCCGACGGCGATGTTGAGTGCAGGCGCGGCTGCGGGTGGGTTGGCGTTGATTAACTCGATGGGGCAGATGGCCGGGTTTTTGAGTCCTTATCTGGTGGGTTGGGTCAAGGACACGACCGGGTCGACGGATGCGGCTTTGTATCTGCTGGCAGGGGTTATCGTTGGCGGGAGTTTGTTGGCGTTGAGGATGACGCGGACGTTGCGGGTTTAAGCTTTAGCGTAGATACAGACACGGCCCTTTCGGGCCGTGTTTCTTTTTGGTCGCTCCCACGCAAAGACTGGCAACGAGCAACATGGGTAATGATCTGCTTCTCGACTCAATTTCGAAAACGTATAAAAACCTGTCAGAAATTACAGGTGTCTGAATTGTCGTTCACGCCGAAGCTGGTACTTCTTGAAGATCTCAAAGGAGTACGGCAATGAGCACTGGTAGCAGCAGTTTTGTATTTGGTTCGCTTTATGAAATCACCACGGCTTCTGGCGTGGTGTCTGGAGTTGTGAACGCTGCGGGGCCTGATGCTATTTCGGTTGGGCCGGATTTGATAGTTGTCCGGTACGAGGACATCCTCAGCTTCCAAAAGGTTGAAATCCGAGCAAAGATTCACAAGGAAATGATTGGAGCTCTGAAACCGTCGTCGATGAAGTGAGGCTAAAGCCTGACTTATGGCCAAAAGACGCTCCGAATAAATCGGAGCGTCTGCTTTAGACACTGTCAATGCGATTACACAGAAACTGGTTTTTAGCAGTTTTAAAACATTCGGTGTGGCTGATATCCGCCCCCCTCACCCCAGCCCTCTCCCCCAAGGGGGCGAGGGGGAAAGGGAGCAGATCTCTATGCTTTTCAAAACCTGAGTTCGACTGGATATTTCAGGTCAATGTAGCTTACACATCCAACTCGGTCAGTCCCTCTCCCTCCGGGAGAGGGTTAGGGTGAGGGGCCCTTGCCTTTCAACCAGGCACCGCCAACTCCAGATTATCCAACGCCCGGCTAACCGACAGCTCCCCCAACATAATCAACTGCGCAATCCCCAACAAAATATGCCGATGCGGCCCATCGACCAGTGCGGCGAAGTCGTTGGCCATGACTTTGGCCGAGGTCAGGGTTTCGCAGGCATTGGCCAGCAGTTCTTCGTTCTGAATGCCGGGGGCGATGATGTAGATGGTGTTGGGTTTGAGCAGCGGTTTTCGCGGGGCGAACGGATTGAGGTAATGGTCGAGAGCGCGCTCGGCGGCTTCGTGGAATTTCTTCGAATCGAGGGTTTCGTAGGGGGACGTTGTGTCGGTTTCTGGTGGGTTGGGTGTTGGTTTGATCATGTTTGAATCTCCAAATCAGAAAAAAGGAGCCATCAAACTTCGCTACCAAACGAAGGGGTGGTGGCCATACACGGGTTGGTAGACCGGTGACTTGGAGAACCGGCGCGCTCGAAAGCGCCCCGCGCATGGCCACCATAAAAACACGAACGACCAGCGTCCCTATATGGCGAGTTGCGCAACAAGTCAGAACCGGGCTACCAAACCCGATCGCTGTTTTTCAGCGACGGGATAACGATAAAACCCGGCCCCCAAGTGCACAAGCCAGCGGATTCTGGCTTACGTGTAGGCAACGGCGCAAGGTTGTGTAGCCTGAGTGCGTGTCATGAAATGTCCCTTTAAACGCCAGGCTTAAACGTTTCGTTGTGGTTGATAACGCCACCCTCATAAATTCACTTTGCCGCCATCCACGCTTCTGGTATTTGATAAAAGCTTTCCCATCGACCAAAAGGATTTCGGCATGAGCTATCGCACACTGGGCCACTCGGGGTTGCAGGTGTCCACCCTGACCCTCGGCACGATGATGTTTGGCGAACAGACCAGCACGGAAGAATCGCTGCGCATCATCGACAAGGCCTGGGATCAGGGCATTAATTTCATCGATACCGCCGACGTCTACACCAATGGCCGCTCGGAAGAGATCGTCGGCGAAGCCATCGCCGGCAACCGCCATGAATGGGTGGTGGCGACCAAAGTCGGTTTCGGTCCTGTGGACGGCGTGCCGAACCGCAGCGGTTTGAGCCGCAAGCACATCTTCAATGGTCTGGACGCCAGCCTGACCCGGCTCGGCACCGACTATCTCGACATCTATTACCTGCACCGCGAAGACCACAACACCCCGCTTGAAGTGAGCATTTCGGCGATTGGCGATCTGATTCGTCAGGGCAAGATCCGTTACTGGGGCCTGTCCAACTATCGCGGCTGGCGGATTGCCGAGGTGATTCGTGTCGCCGACAAACTCGGGGTCGATCGCCCGGTGATCAGCCAGCCTCTGTACAACATCGTCAACCGTCAGGCCGAAACCGAGCAGATTACCGCCGCGCAAACCTACGGTTTGGGCGTGGTGCCTTACAGCCCGCTGGCCCGTGGCGTGCTCAGCGGCAAGTACGCGCCGGATGTCACGCCGGACGCCAACAGCCGCGCCGGGCGTCAGGACAAGCGCATTCTGGAGACCGAATGGCGGGTTGAATCGCTGCGCATTGCCCAGCAAATTCAGCAGTACACCGAAGGTCGTGGGGTCGGGATTGTCGAGTTCGCGATTGCCTGGGTGTTGAACAATAGCGCGGTGACGTCGGCGATTGTCGGGCCGCGCACTGAGCAACAGTGGGACGCGTATACCAAGGCGCAGCAAGTGAAGATTACCGCTGAGGATGAGGCGTTTATCGATTCGCTGGTGACGCCGGGGCATGCATCGACACCAGGATTCAACGATGTGAGTCATTTCGTGTCGGGGCGTAAACCGTATCGGAGCTGAAACATTCCTGCGCCGGGCGATTGAAAAATGCTGCGACATCGCTGATAGCCGATACAATTCGCTTTTTTCATGGAATTGAGCGCGATCTAACGAGATCAGTCGATTGCTCGTTCGCGAATGTGCAGGGATCAGCAAATGTTCAATCGCCCTTTCGGGTTTACGTCCAGGCCTTTGCGCGGGATGTGGTTCAAGACGCTCGGCGGTAATAAGGAGTCTGCTACCGCCCCTTCCACCGCAGCATCGTCTGCCGTCGGGCCTCGAAAACCTGCCATTGAGTACCGTGCGGACATTGACGGTCTGCGCGCGATCGCCGTTCTGCTGGTATTGATTTTTCACGGCGGTTTGACCTTGTTCCCGTCAGGCTTTATCGGCGTGGATATCTTCTTTGTGATCTCGGGTTATCTGACCACCTCGATCATCATGAAGTCGCTGGACAACGGAACGTTCAGCTTCTCGGGGTTCTACACGCGACGGATCTGGCGCTTGCAACCGGCAGTCATCGCGTTGTTGCTGGCAACATTGGCAATCGCAACGTTGCTGTACTTGCCCGATGACTACGTCGACTTCCTCAAAAGCGAAAAGTACACGTCGCTGCTTCTTTCAAACCAGTACTTTTCCAAAGCGACATCGGGCTATGCCACTCCGGATGCGGCAACCCTGCCGCTGTTACATACCTGGTCGCTGGCCATCGAATGGCAGTGGTATCTGGTCTTGCCGCTGGGCATCTGGCTACTCAATCGCTCTGTGCCGAAACAAGCCTTCAAGGCGGCTGTGCTCGGTTTGACCGTGGCGGCAATGGCGCTGGCTTTGTACTGGTCTCATGCCCTCGCGGACAAAAACTACTACTTCTTCACTGCCCGGATTTTTGAATTGATGATTGGCTCTTGCGCAGTCATCTTCAGTGCGCAGAAGTTCAGGCTCAATCGTTTGAGCGCGTCTTTAATGTGTGCGCTCGCGCTTGCCACGATTCTCTATTGCGCGACACGGGACAATATCCTGAGCGGGTTTCCGGGCTACCACGCCATAGCGGTTTGTCTCGCTACCGCAGCATTGCTGTTCAGGGGGCTTGGCGACGTGAGCATTACGTCCAAAGTACTGGCATTCAAACCGATGGTATTTATCGGCACCCTCTCCTACTCCCTGTACTTATGGCACTGGCCGATTCTGGCGTTCATGAGTTACATGGGCATCACGCTTACGCCGTTGTTGAAAGTGGTCTACTTCGTCGCGACCTTCGCCCTTGGCTACCTTTCCTTCGTACTGGTTGAAAACAAATTTCGCAAAGCCCGGGCTGGCTTTGGCAAGACGCTGTTGCTGCTGATGATTGTGCCCGCGATCGGGCTTTCGCTGCTTTACGCTGCCAGCGTTAAACATGACGGATGGCCAAACCGTTTCGGTGATGGTTCGAGTAACGTGTTCAGCGATTTGAAAGCGGCAGTCCCCGCCAGCCGCGAGGACTGCCTGGGTGCCAGCGACGGAGGCGATCCGGGCTGCATATTCGGCGCCGAGCAGGCCGCCCCGCAGGTTTTCCTGATGGGCGATTCGTTCTCCAATCACTACTGGGGTTTTGTCGATACGCTGGCCAAAGACGCCAATCTTTCTGTACTCGCGCAGGCCTACCCAACATGCCTGGCACTGCCCGGGATCTATCTCTACAACTGGTCAAAGTACAAGAACACGCTGTATAAAAAGTGCCACGATGCCACTCGGCGCTACTACGATATCGTCGCGAAAAACCATTTCCAATACGTGATCGTCGGTCAGAACTGGGAGGCCTATCTCACCGCCGAGATCGTCACGAAACTCGATGACCCACGCAGCCCCGAACTGTCCCTTGAACGTCTGAACGTTGCGATTCGCCAAGCGTTGGACATCATCGTCAAATCGGGTGCAACGCCGGTTTTCCTGAAAAACACGCTGCCAATGCCGCCCGGTATCAACGAGTGTTTGCTACAACGGGTGAAATTGCGCGGGCTGATGGGCAGTGCCGAACAAAGCAGTCAATGCACTTCAGTACCATGGTCTGGCGATGAAAATCCGGTACTCGCCAAACTGTTCAGTGATCTGCAGGCTGAATATCCAGGCTTGTTGATCATTGACCCGCGAGGTGTGCAATGCATTGACGGCACTTGCATGACGAGCGTCGATGGTTTGCCGGTTTACCGCGACATTGGTCACTTGACGGATTACGCCTCTTACAAATTCGGCGAAATGCACATCAAGCGCTTCAGTAATCCGTTGAGAACTGCTCAATGAATGAGGTCCGTCAGCTAAGCTGATGTTGGGAATATTGAGCACCCGAGCAATATTCAGCACAGAAACCACGTATCCTTCGCGCCCCGTTTGATTACCTACCCGCGAGGACAGTTTGTCTAAAGGTATCGCTTTATCGGTTTCAGCCTCAGTGCTGTTTGCCGTCATGTATTACTACACTTCGTTGCTCACACCTTTGAGCGGCGTGGAAATCTTTGGCTGGCGCATGCTGCTGACCGTGCCGTGCATGACCGTGTTCATGCTGGTTTCCGGAGAATGGCGGCGTGTTCTGGAGCTGGTACGGCTGGTGGCGGCGAAGCCGAAACTGATCGGCGGGTTGATCGTTTCGGCAGGCTTGCTCGGCGTGCAATTGTGGCTGTTCATGTGGGCGCCACTCAATGGCTACAGCCTCGACGTGTCGCTCGGTTATTTCCTGCTGCCGCTGGCCATGGTGTTGACCGGGCGGATTGCTTTTGGGGACAGCCTGTCGTACCTGCAAAAGGTCGCGGTGTTCTTCGCATGTTTAGGCGTGTTGAACGAGTTGTATCAGGTTGGCGGCTTCTCTTGGGCGACGCTGGTGGTCGTGGTCGGCTATCCGTTGTACTTCGTACTGCGCAAATATCTCAAAACCGACCACCTCGGAGGCTTGTGGGTCGACATGACGCTGATGCTGCCGGTCGCGTACTGGTTTGTGCGCGGCGGCGAGCAAGGCTTCGGCGTGTTCGATCAATACCCGGGATTGCTGTGGCTGATTCCATTACTAGGCCTGATCAGCGCCTCGGCACTGGTGGTGTACATCATCGCCAGTCGCTTGCTGCCGTTCAGCCTGTTTGGGTTGTTGAGTTATGTGGAACCGGTGTTATTGCTGGGTGTGGCGTTGTTGCTTGGCGAGAGCATCAAGCCCGGTGAATGGCTGACCTACATTCCGATCTGGCTGGCTGTTGTTGTGCTGGTCTTCGAAGGTTTCAAACACCTGATGCGACAACGCCGCCCATAAAAAAGCCCGGCCTGCATCACTGCAGGCCGGGCTTTTTCGCATCTATTGCGGATTACTCAGTGGCGAGTACGCCACGACGCACCTGGTCACGCTCGATCGATTCGAACAGGGCCTTGAAGTTGCCTTCGCCGAAACCATCGTCACCTTTACGCTGGATGAATTCGAAGAACACCGGCCCCATCAGGGTTTCCGAGAAGATCTGCAGCAGCAGACGCTTGTCGCCCTGCTCCGAAGAGCCGTCGAGCAGAATGCCGCGCGCTTGCAGTTGATCAACCGGCTCGCCGTGGTTTGGCAGGCGACCTTCGAGCATTTCGTAATAGGTTTCCGGCGGCGCGGTCATGAAGCGCATGCCGATTTTCTTCAGTTGATCCCAAGTCTTGATCAGGTCGTCGGTGAGGAACGCTACGTGTTGAATGCCCTCGCCGTTGAACTGCATCAGGAATTCTTCGATCTGCCCGGCGCCTTTCGACGACTCTTCGTTGAGCGGGATGCGGATCATGCCGTCCGGCGCGGTCATCGCTTTCGAGGTCAGGCCAGTGTATTCGCCCTTGATGTCGAAGTAGCGGATTTCGCGGAAGTTGAACAGCTTCTCGTAGAAATTCGCCCAGTAAGCCATGCGACCGCGATACACGTTGTGCGTCAGGTGGTCGATGATCTTCAAACCAGCACCGACCGGGTTGCGATCTACGCCTTCGATGAACACGAAGTCGATGTCATAGATCGAGCTGCCTTCGCCGAAACGGTCGATCAGGTACAGCGGCGCGCCGCCAATACCTTTGATCGCCGGCAGATTGAGCTCCATCGGACCGGTTTCGATGTGGATCGGCTGAGCGCCGATTTCCAGAGCGCGCTTGTACGCCTGCTGCGAATCCTTGACGCGGAACGCCATGCCGCACACCGAAGGGCCGTGCTCAGCCGCGAAGTACGAGGCAACGCTGTTCGGTTCGTTGTTGAGGATCAGGTTGATCGCGCCCTGACGATACAGGTGCACGTTCTTGGAGCGGTGGCTCGCGACTTTGCTGAAACCCATGATCTCGAAGATCGGTTCCAGGATGCCCGGCGTCGGCGATGCGAACTCGATGAACTCGAAGCCCATCAGGCCCATTGGGTTTTCGTATAAATCTGCCATGGTTGGCGCCTCATCATTCTTATCAATTAACCAGAGTTATTTGTCAGTAATGCTGAGGTCGGCGGGTGGCGCACAGGAGATGCCGCGCACACTGCGGGCGAGGAAGTCACCGTAGATCAATTGAAACCCGTAAATCTTCATTGTCGACCCAAGGCTATTGCGGGCGAGGCTTCTGCTGCCAGAAGACGTTTATTATTGTATGCGTAACCCGATTCTACACAGCGTAATAGGGGTTGTCTGCCCTCTCTATAAAATCCGCTTTTCTGCAGACCGTGCAAGAGGTTTGTTGCACAGATAAATGCCCGCCAGGATCAGCGTGCCGCCCAGCCCCATGCTTGCTGTCAGTTGCTCGCCCAGCAAAAGCGCGCCGAAAATCACTGCTGTCAGTGGATTCAACGCAATGAACACGCCCGCGCGCGTGGCGCCGATTTGGCGGATGCCGTGGTAATAGCCGATGTACGCCAGCGCCGAACCGAGCAGGCCGAGGTAGATCAGGCTCAGCCATTGCGTTGTGCCCAGTTGTGTCAACGCCGACCAGCTCAGCTCGCCGCGCACGGCTGCCAGAGTCCACAGCATCAACGTGCCAAGCAGAATGGAAAACGTCACGGTCTGCAGCGGGCCGAGGCTTTGATTCAGGCTGCGGGAAAACAGCGAATACACGCCCCAGCCCAGCACGCAGCCGAGAATCAGCAGATCGCCGATCCACGCATCCGCCGTGGTCGCCAGCAGTTGAGGATTACGACTGACGATCACTACACCCGCGCCAGCAATGCAGATCGCGATGCCCGCCACCTTCGCCCTGCTCAACCGTTCTTTGAACAGTAACCATGACGCGAGGCCAATCACTGCCGGATTCAGCGCAACGATCAGCGATGCGCGGGAAGCGTTGATGTAATTCAGCCCGTAAAAAAAGCACAGGTTATAGAAGAAAATCCCGAAGCCCCCCAGTAGTGTCAGTTGCAGCCATTGCACCGGAGTAGGCCGTGCGAGGGGAATTCGCGCGAGCCACATAAATCCGAGCAAGGCCAGGCTGGCCAGCAGAAAGCGCAAGCTGGCGGCGAAAATCGGACTCAGGCTCCCAGCCAGAAATCTCCCGGCGACCCACGTTCCACCCCAGATCATCGTGACCATCGCCAAGGTTAAATACACCCGAATGTCCGACGTAACGGGACGGGGTTGCTCACAAATGCTCATGACACTCCAAAGAATCAGCTACGGGATGCCGTATCATTGTCCTGATTCTCCATCATCGTAAAATGAGTAAAAGCTCATGACCCTGACCCAACTGGAAATCTTCTCGCTGGTGGCCGATCTGCGCGGCTTCACCCTCGCAGCCCATCGTTTGGGGATCTCGCAATCGGCGGTGTCGCACGCCATGAAGTCGCTTGAGCAGGAACTGGGCGTCGAACTGCTGCGTCGGCATCAGTCGCAAGTGGAGCTCAGCGACATCGGCGCACAGTTGCTGCTGCGCGCACGCGCCATGCTCGGACTCGCCAACACCCTGCGTCAGGAAGCGGCCGATGCGCGGGGCATGAAGCGCGGGACGTTGCGCATCGGCTCATTTGGGCCGACGTCATCGATCAAGTTGTTGCCAACCATCCTTCGGCACTACCGCGAGTTGCATCCGGGGATCGAAGTACACATTGACGAAGGGCCGGATCGTCAGGTGATCCAATGGCTGGAGGAGCGCCGCATCGACATCGGTTTCGTGGTGCTGCCCGAGGAGCGTTTCGACACGTTCGCCCTGATCGAAGATCAGATGGTCGCCCTGCTCCCGGCCGGCCATGTTTTGACGCAGCGATCAGAGCTGAGCCTCAAGGATCTTTGCAAAGACCCGTTTGTGCTGACCGAGGCTGGCTCTGCAGAGTTGGTATCACGCTTGTTCAACGCGGCGCGCTTAAGCCCGAACATCCGCTTTCGCTGTTCGCAATTGCTCAGCACGCTCGACGCTGTCGGCCGTGGCGACGCAATCACCGTAGTGGCCGAAAGTTCGCTGCCGCTCGCAGCAGATCCGCGCTATGTGAGCAAATCGCTGTCGCCCGCCGTGCAACGGCAAGTCGGCCTCGCGGTGCTCGATCAGCGCCAGTGCTCGCCTGCCGCTTTGGCGTTTATCCAGCTGGCGACACAACTTGCCTACTGTTGAGCAGCGCAGGCGCGATCTGCCATCTATCATGGGCACAGTTGAGACACTTTCTGGAAGGTGCGCCGTTGCCCTGCCGGTCTAGAGCCAAACTCCAACGCGACAGGATGCGCCCATGCCTCTGACCGTCAGACCCCGCCGCAAGCGCAGCACCCGAATTGTTGTGACTCTGCTCAGCGGTTTACTGCCGATTGTGCTGGGCAGCGTGATTCTCTATCTGCAAGCCGAACGCACGCTGCAACAGAGTTCGCAACACACCGCCGATGAAGCCTTGCGCCAGTTCGAACTGATGCTCGACAACACCGCCCAGGCTGCGCAGGAGTTGCTGCCGCTGGCCGGTCAGCCATGCGAAAGCGTCAAGCTGGCATTGCGCGAACAAGTCACCCGCCGCCCGTTCGTGCGCTCGACCAATCTGGTGTGGGACAACAACCTCTATTGCAGTTCGCTGTTCGGCGACTATAAGGAAGCTGTAAATCCGGGTGATTACACCCACGGCATGTTGTGGCTGATGAACGGCAATCCGGTGACGCCGAATACGGCGCTGCTGGTCTATCGACTAAGTGAAGGTCATGGTGGTGCGCTCACCACGCTGGACGGTTATCACCTGAGCAACGTGCTGCGCCTGATCGGCAGGCAGACGTTATTAGTATTGCAAGTCGGCAATTTCTGGTTGTCTGCCGATGGCAAGGTGCAGCAGGGCGGCCTGCCTGTGCTGCCGGTCACACCTAGTACGCTGGACTCTTCGCGCTACGCGTTCACCGTGGCCGCCGGTTTTCCTGCCGGCGAGACATGGCGTTACATGAGTAACGAATACCCGCCACTGTTCAGCCTGTTGATTTTCTTTGGCGCGGTGTCGGCGGCAATCGGTTACATCGTGCAAAAACGCTCGACCTCGCCCAGCCACGAAATGCACCGCGCGATGGAGGCCGGCGAATTCATCCCCTACTTTCAGCCTGTAGTCCACGGTGACACGAAAAAATGGTCAGGGGCTGAAGTGCTGATGCGTTGGAATCACCCGAAAGAAGGTCTGGTGCGCCCGGATCTATTTATTCCATTTGCCGAGCATTCCGGGCTGATCGTACCGATGACGCGCGGATTGATGCAGCAGACTGCCTTGGTGCTGGGGCCGCTGTCGTCTACCTTCGCAGCGCCGTTTCACATCGGCATCAACATCACCGCCAGCCATTGCCGCGACCTGCAGCTGGTGGGAGATTGCCGTGAGTTCCTCGCTGCGTTTGCGCCTGAGAGTGTCAGTCTGGTGCTGGAGTTGACCGAGCGCGAGCTGATTGAACCCACCGAGATCACCCGACAACTGTTCGCGCAACTGCAGGCCATGGGCGTGAAAATAGCCATCGACGACTTTGGCACTGGCCATTCGAGCCTCAGCTACTTGCGCACATTCAACGTCGACTTTCTGAAAATCGACCAGACTTTCGTGGCGATGATCGACAAGGACGCGCTGTCGCGGCACATTCTCGAAAGCATTATCGAACTCAGTGCCAAGCTCGAACTGGGCATTGTTGCGGAAGGTGTCGAGACTCAGGCTCAGAGCGACTATCTGTCAGCGCGCCACGTCAACTTTCTACAAGGCTACCTGTTTGGTAAACCGATGCCAGCGGCGGACTTCATTGACGCATTAAGTCACCATTAACTAGCGTAACAAACCCGACGCCGGCAAATTAGCGCACCAAATTGATACAAAACAACGCTATCGTTACATGAAGAAAAAGTCAGGATTTACTCCGGGCGCATTAACTACTACAATTTTTCAAACCTGATGCAAGATTGGCAGGTGAGCCATTATCACCGAGTCGCTTCAAGGCTCTTGGCTTATAGCTTTGTTTGCGGTTGGTTTCAGCCAAACACACTATTGGAGTAAAGATATTGTCCAGACTCGCTGAATTTCGTGCAGCTGAAAAGGCCCTTCAGGAACAGCTCAAGCAGCTGGAATCGCTGAAGAATGACGCCGGGCTCAAGAAAGAAATCGAATTCGAAGAGAAGCTGTTGGGGCTGATGAAAACCTACGGCAAAGGCCTGAAAGAGATCGTCGCCATCCTCGATCCGAACCCGTCCAAGTCCGGCCTGCAAACCTCCGCAGCGCCTAAAACCCGCCGCGCTCGCGTGGTCAAGGTCTATCACAACCCGCACACTGGCGAGCTGATCGAGACCAAGGGCGGCAACCACCGTGGCCTGAAGGCCTGGAAGGAACAATACGGTGCGGCTACTGTTGAGTCCTGGTTGCGCGGTTAATTTCTCGCCAACATAAAAGCCCTGCACTTGCAGGGCTTTTTTATGGACAATATCTAACAAATGCAATGAATTATCACATTTCAAGTTGAGACTATTGTGCAAGATCGGCACGAGACAGCACTGAATATCTCAGCCAGATGTTGCATTTTTTGTCTGCAGAAAAACTTTGTGCTTAATTCCTTAGGATATCTAACGCACGCAGATCACGGCAGGACCGATTAAAGTTTCAAGCTGTTTCTTGCCGCCACTATTTCGTCTTGGCTCGCCTTATAAACCTCCGCCTGCCCGGCGTAAGAAAGTACATAGGCCTTATCCGCGTCGACCGCTGCGACCAAAGTTTGCGACAACACATGCCGGCCGTTTTCGGTAACCGTGCACGTCGTTTCCAGCGCCGACAGTGAACCCAGCGCGGCGGGATGGATCTTGTTGCAAACACTTTGATAACCGCTCTGGAAAAAGTCTTTCTGCACCGACTTGCGCATTTCCAGCAACACGCCCTGCAAGTTGACCTGATGACCGCTCTGCACAGTGGTCATGGTCAACTCCATCACCATGACCTGATTACCATCAGCATCGGTTTTCACCGCGCGCTGGCGGGACACTTCAGGGCCAGTGTCGGGCAGCGCTTCGACCTGCCAGCCAGCGGGCCAGGTGATGCTCGGCTCCTGCGCGAACAATGGCGCGGCCAGCACAGACAAACTGAAGAAAACGAACAGCGATTTGAACGGTCGGATCATTACCGGAGGCACTCGCGAATTGAGCCGTAAAGTCTGAGGCCCGCCCACCCACAGGGCAAGCCCCACGGTTTCGGTTTGGCGATGCCGACAGGCATGCGTATCATTGCGCCCATTCACTCGCCCCAATTTGTTACGGAGGGCTCATGAGCCTGCAAGAACTGAACACTTTCCCCGGCGTCACCGCCACGCCAGACAGCGCAACCCGCAACTTCGTGTTCAACCACACCATGCTGCGCGTGAAGGACATCACCAAGTCGCTGGACTTCTATACCCGCGTGCTGGGTTTCTCGCTGGTGGAAAAACGTGATTTCCCGGAAGCGGAATTCAGCCTGTACTTCCTCGCACTGGTCGACAAAGCACAGATCCCGGCTGATGCCGCTGCGCGCACCGAGTGGATGAAGTCGATTCCCGGCATTCTGGAACTGACTCACAATCACAGCACTGAGAATGACGCGGATTTTGCTTACCACAATGGCAATACTGACCCGCGAGGCTTTGGCCATATCTGCATTTCGGTGCCAGATATTGTCGCGGCTTGTGCGCGGTTCGAGGAGTTGGGCTGCGATTTCCAGAAGCGCCTGACTGACGGGCGTATGAAAAGCCTGGCGTTTATCAAGGATCCGGATGGCTATTGGGTCGAGATCATTCAGCCTGCGCCGATGTAACTGTCGAAGAGCCAAAAGCCCCTCACCCTAACCCTCCCGAAACGTCGGACCGCCCAGAGGGAGAGGGGACTGATTGGGGAATATTCAAGACACCCGCCGACGTGAAATTTCTTTGGCGAATCCATAATCGACTGGATCTCTCAGGTCGATGTGTAGCGCAAGTCACCTCGGTCGGCCCCCTCTCCCTCGGGAGAGGGCTGGGGTGAGGGGCTGGATCTGAAGCACAAAAAACCCGTCATCGCTGACGGGTTTTTTTCTTTCCAGACTGCCGTTTAAGCCGGAGCCGAGGTACGGATCAGGTGATCGAACGCGCTCAGCGAAGCCTTGGCGCCCTCGCCCACCGCAATCACGATCTGCTTGTACGGCACGGTGGTCACGTCACCGGCAGCGAAGATGCCCGGAATCGACGTCTCGCCACGGTTATCGACAATGATCTCACCGCGCGGCGACAGCTCGATGGTGCCTTTGAGCCAGTCGGTGTTCGGCAGCAAACCAATCTGCACGAAGATCCCTTCCAGCTCGACTGTGCGCAGTTCGTCAGACTGACGATCCTTGTAAACCAGACCGTTGACCTTCTCACCGTTGCCAGTGACTTCAGTGGTCTGCGCACTGGTGATCACGGTGACGTTCGGCAGGCTGTGCAGCTTGCGTTGCAGTACCGCGTCGGCACGCAGTTGCACGTCGAACTCAAGCAGGGTCACATGGGCAACGATGCCGGCCAGATCGATAGCCGCTTCAACGCCGGAGTTACCGCCGCCGATCACCGCTACACGCTTGCCTTTGAACAGCGGACCATCGCAGTGCGGGCAGTACGCCACGCCTTTGTTGCGGTATTGTTGCTCGCCCGGCACGTTCATTTCACGCCAGCGCGCACCGGTAGCCAGAATTACGCTCTTGGCCTTGAGGGTCGCGCCGCTGGCGAAATGCACTTCATGCAGCTCGCCGTTTTTGCCCGGGATCAGCTTGTCGGCGCGTTGCAGGTTCATGATATCGACGTCGTATTGTTTGACGTGTTCTTCCAGTGCAGTTGCGAGTTTCGGACCTTCGGTTTCCTGCACGGAAATGAAGTTCTCGATGGCCATGGTGTCCAGCACCTGACCACCAAAACGCTCGGCCGCGACGCCAGTGCGAATGCCTTTGCGTGCGGCATAGATTGCTGCCGAAGCACCGGCCGGGCCACCGCCGACAACCAACACGTCAAACGCTGCTTTGCCGCTGATTTTCTCGGCCTGACGCTCGATGGCGCCGGTGTCGAGTTTGGCGAGGATTTCTTCCAGGCCCATCCGGCCCTGACCAAAGTTCTCGCCGTTCAAGTACAGGCTCGGCACAGCCATAATCTTGCGATCGTTGACTTCGTCCTGGAACAGCGCGCCATCGATAGCGACGTGACGGATGTTCGGGTTGAGCACTGCCATCAGGTTCAGCGCCTGGACCACGTCCGGGCAGTTCTGGCACGACAGCGAAAAGTAAGTTTCGAAGTTGAATTCGCCTTTGAGCGAGCGAATCTGCTCGATCACTTCAGCGCTGGCCTTCGATGGGTGGCCGCCGACTTGCAGCAGGGCCAGCACCAATGAAGTGAATTCGTGGCCCATCGGAATGCCAGCGAAACGCAGGCTGATATCGGCACCGGGGCGATTGATCGAGAACGACGGCTTGCGTGCATCGTCGCCGCTGTCGATCAAAGTAATCTGGCTGGAAAGACTGGCAACGTCTTTCAGCAGGTCGAGCATTTCACGGGATTTCGCACCGTCGTCGAGCGAAGCAACGATCTCGATCGGTTGGGTGACCCGTTCCAGGTACGATTTCAACTGGGCTTTAAGATTGGCGTCCAACATACGGGCGATCTCCTGACTTTATTTGAGGCGAAAAAAAACGCCCGAGCGAATCTCGCCCGGGCGTTTTACAGGGCGGTGTAGCTTACTGAGTAGGTGCGGAAGTCCGCCCTGAGTTGCGTGTCACAGACTTAGATCTTGCCGACCAGGTCCAGCGACGGAGCCAGAGTGGCCTCGCCTTCTTTCCACTTGGCCGGGCAAACTTCGCCTGGGTGAGCAGCGACGTACTGAGCAGCCTTGATTTTGCGCAGCAGCTCGGAAGCGTCACGGCCAACGCCGCCATCGTTCAGTTCAACGATTTTGATCTGGCCTTCAGGGTTGATCACGAAGGTGCCACGGTCAGCCAGTCCAGCTTCTTCGATCAGTACGTCGAAGTTGCGGGAGATGACCTGAGTCGGGTCGCCGATCATGGTGTACTGGATTTTGCCGATGGCTGGCGAGGTGTTGTGCCAGGCAGCGTGAGCAAAGTGGGTGTCGGTGGAAACGCTGTAGATTTCAACGCCGAGTTTCTTGAATTCAGCGTAGTTGTCAGCCAGGTCTTCCAGCTCGGTTGGGCAAACGAAGGTGAAGTCGGCTGGGTAGAAGAACACTACGGACCATTTGCCTTTCAGGTCAGCGTCCGAGACTTGTACGAAGTCGCCGTTTTTGAACGCGGTAGCTTTGAACGGTTTTACTTGGCTGTTGATGATAGGCATTGATGACTCTCCGTCAGGGTTGAGAAGTTGATGGGGTGAATCCTACCCACTCACTCGACGGATGGCTCATTGGCAAACCTGATGCTGCTGATTGGTTTTCGCTATTAGAGAACACTATTAATAGAAGAAAACGATATCTACGGCGACAGCGGTTTTTCCGTAACCCGAACCATCCCTTGGAATGGGCTGGCTTCAACATAGCGCATTGCCGACTTCATATCCTTCCAGCCGACATAACTCATCAACGATTTCAGATCCCAGCCACTTTGATGCGCCCAGGTCGCGAAACCGCGACGCAAGGAATGGCTGGTGTACTGCTCGGCAGCAATTCCGGCACGCTCCAGCGCTTGGCGCAATAAAGGGATCACGCTGTTGGCGTGCAAGCCCTCCTCGCTCAGATTGCCCCAGCGGTCGACACCACGAAATACCGGGCCCCGCACCAGTGCTGCTTCGGTCATCCATTCGATGTAGGCCTGAACCGGACACAGCTTGAGCAGTGCAGGTGTTTGGTAGGTCTGGCCGAGATTTTCCCGGTCGCCCTTGCTCCGCGGCAGATACAAAGTGATGCCGCTGCCCGCGTGCGCCTGCACATGCTCGATCTGCAAGCGGCACAGTTCATCGCTGCGAAAGCCGCGCCAGAAGCCCAGCAGAATCAGCGCCCTGTCTCTGCAGGCTCTGAGCAGCGAAGGTTGATCATGGTTTTCTCTCGCTTCCTCGATTTCCTTCTCAAGCCATTCCACAACCAGTTGAAGATCGCGCAGTTGCAGCGGCTCGGCCTGCTTTTCCTGCGCCGGGTGCAGCGCGCGAATCCCCTTGAAGACTTTACGCACGACCGGCGCCTTGGTCGGATCAGCAAACCCCTGACTGTTGTGCCACTGCGCCAGCGCCGACAAACGCAACTTGAGCGTATTGATCGACAGCACGCCCGCATGCGCTACCAGATACCGCGCCACGCTATCAGCCGTGGCCGGCAGAAACCCACCCCAACTGACTTCGAAGTGTTCGATGGCCGCGCGATAGCTACGGCGCGTGTTGTCGCGGGTGGCGGCTTGCAGATAGCGATCCAGATCGCTCATGGGCTGATTTCTCGCTGGCGTACTGATTTGGAGGCTGAAAATTGATTACAGCGCATCACATGGGGTAATACCAGTATATCCCGCCTGACAATTGGCCAGCATTTAACTTTATATTCAGCATGGTACACTGCGTACTTTAGTGGTACGTACCACAGTACAAAACCGTAGGAGTGATCATGGCCCGTGGCGGCATAAACAAAGCAGTGGTTCAGATCGCGCGCACAGCGATTCTGGCTCGCGGCGAACACCCAAGCATCGACGCTGTACGCATCGAAATGGGCAACACTGGCTCGAAAACCACGATTCATCGTTATTTGAAGGAGCTGGATGACGGCCGCGAACCTGCGGAAGCCTCAGCAGAACCGATCGATGACGAGCTGGCAGCACTGGTCTCACGTCTTGCGCAGCGCCTGAAAGAGCAGGCGCAAGAGCCTATCGATCAGGCCCGCGAGCAGTACGAAGAACAACGCAAGACACTGGAAACCGAACTCAATCAGGCTCGCCAGGCTCATACGCAGTTGGAGCAGCAACACGAAATCCAGGCCGCCGCCCTCGCCCGCGAATCCGAGACACTGAACAACACCCGTTCAATGTTGCAGACCGAACAAACCCGCAACGCCGGTTTGAACCAGGCGCTGGCAGATTTCGAATTGCGATTGCAGGACAAGGACGAGCAGATCCGCTCCCTGGAAGAAAAACACCTGCACGCTCGCGATGCGCTTGAGCACTATCGCAACGCCAGCAAGGAACAGCGCGAGCAGGAACAGAGTCGTCACGAAGGACAGGTGCAGCAATTGCAGATGGAGTTGCGCCAGTCCCAGCAAAGCGCACTGGTACGCCAGGACGAAATCACTCAGTTGCACCGTGACAACGAGCGGCTGCTGACGGAAAACCGCGGCACGCTGCGCGAACTGAGTCTTTTGCAGGATCAGCTCAAGCACAGCAATCAGCGCCAGGATCAATTGCTCGAGCAAGCCACTCGCGTCGACGGCGAGCGCACCCTCCTCCAGGAACGCTTGCGCGTTGCCTTGCTGGAAAGCCAGACACTCAAACAAAATGTCGACGAGCAGACGCAGCTCAATCAATCACTGGAAAAGGATTTGGCCAAGGTTCAGGCCAGTCTGGATGACAGCTTGCGTCTGGCCGCTACCGTTGCGGCAGCGGCAGACGCAGCTGGGTCGAAAGACGCTTAAGCGCCGACCGGCGTACGCATGGTGACAAATTCTTCGGCGGCCGTCGGGTGTACCCCGATGGTTTCGTCGAAGTCACGCTTGGTCGCGCCAGCCTTCAAGGCAATCGCCAGCCCTTGCACGATTTCACCGGCATCCGGGCCGACCATGTGGCAACCCAAGACCTTTTCGGTCTTGCCATCGACCACCAGTTTCATCAGCGTGCGTTCCTGGCATTCAGTCAGAGTCAGCTTCATCGGCCGGAAGCGGCTTTCGTAGATCACCACATCGTGACCGGCATCGCGCGCTTCTTCTTCGGTCAAACCGACCGTGCCGATGTTCGGCAGGCTGAACACCGCCGTCGGGATCATTTTGTAATCCACTGGACGGTACTGCTCCGGCTTGAACAGACGACGCGCTACAGCCATGCCTTCCGCCAAGGCAACCGGCGTCAACTGCACACGACCGATCACATCACCCAGCGCCAGGATCGATGGCTCGGTGGTCTGGTATTGCTCATCGACTTTGATAAAGCCTTTGTCGTCCAGCGCAACATCGGTGTTTTCCAGCCCAAGGTTGTCGAGCATCGGACGGCGACCAGTCGCGTAGAAAATGCAGTCCGCTTCCAGCACACGGCCATCCTTGAGCGTGGCCTTGAGGGTGCCGTCGGCCTGCTTGTCGATACGCGCAATGTCCGCGTTGAATTGCAGATCCATGCCACGCTTGGTCAGCTCTTCGTACAAATGCTTGCGCACGGCGCCGTCGAAGCCGCGCAAGAACAGATCGCCGCGATACAGCAGCGTGGTGTTCGCGCCCAAACCGTGGAAAATCCCGGCAAACTCGACCGCGATGTAACCGCCGCCAACTACCAATACGCGCTTCGGCAGTTCTTTGAGGAAAAACGCCTGATTCGAACTGATCGCGTGCTCATGCCCCGGAATTTCCGGAATCTGCGGCCAGCCACCGGTGGCAATCAGAATGTTTTTCGCAGTAAAACGCTCACCGTTGACCTCGACTTCATGCGGGCCAACAATTTTCGCGTGCGCTTCATGCAAGGTCACGCCGCTGTTGACCAGCAGATTGCGATAAATCCCGTTCAGGCGATTGATCTCGCGATCCTTGTTAGCGATCAGCGTCGCCCAATCGAATTTGGCTTCACCCAGTGTCCAGCCGAAACCCGAGGATTGCTCAAAGTCTTCGGCGAAATGCGCGCCGTACACCAACAGTTTTTTCGGCACGCAGCCGACATTGACGCAAGTACCCCCCAGATAACGGCTCTCGGCCACCGCCACTTTCGCACCGAAACCGGCAGCAAACCGCGCAGCGCGCACACCGCCAGAACCGGCGCCAATCACATAAAGGTCAAAATCGTAGGCCATTTCTATCTCCTCGGCAGGGGATCAGCATACCTGCAGACGCTTATTGAGCAAGCCTCTACAGAATGTGAATCAGCAACACCGAGGTGTCTTACCTTCAGCTTTTGATCAATGACATTCTGCTGGTTCAACTTTTGGCAACCGCAACGTACGCCAAGCGATCAGAATCGCCAGAAGCGCCAGGCTAAACGCGACCCACGAAACCAATTCGATTCCGCCCTCAAGTGCACCTCCTGCTTGTTGCATCAACTGTAGCGCCTGATCACCCGCCAAACCGGCCGCCACATGATGAGCGCCCGACAGCGTTTCACTTGCCAGCGTCGCCTGAATATCACTCAAAAACGCTGGAAGCTGCAGGCCAGTACGATAGTAGGCCGTGACCAAGCCGCCGAGAAGAGTCGTCCCCAACACCACGCCCACTTCATAGGCCGTTTCGCTGATGGCGGAAGCTGCACCTGCCTTTGCCGGAGGCGCGGCCGACAAAATCACGTCATTGGACACCGTCGCAATAGCGCCCACTCCGATATTCAACAATGCAAACGCCGCTACCAACACCGCGAGACTGCTGCCCATACTGGCCACCAGCAAAAACGCCGCACCAGCGAAGGCCATCAGGAGCGGTATCAGTACATGCACAGGCATACGCTGCGCGACCGGCACCACCGCCATCCCGACAATGATCGCCATGATCTGCCCCGGCACCAATGCCAGGCTTGCACTCAGGGGGGACATCTGAAGGACAATCTGCAAGAACTGAGTCGTGAAGAAAACAAAGCCGACGAGAAACGCAAGACTCATCAGGTTGATCAGAACAGACCCGCTGAAAGTGCCGATCCGGAACAGGGTCATGTCGATGAGGGGTACAGTAAGACGCAACTGCCGACGCACGAACATCCCGCCCGCCAACAAACCGATCAAAAAGGTGCTCAGCACCACCGCGTCGATACCGTCACTGGCGCCATGCTTGATGCCGTAAACGATACTTCCAAGAGCAACCATTGACTGAAGGATGCTCACCGGATCCAGCGGGCCCGAAGCGTCACGCTCCGACTCCGGGAGCAACAGCGGCCCCAACACCAACAATGGAATCAAGACGGGCACCGCCAACAGAAAAATTGCGCCCCAATCAAAGAACTGCAGCAACACCCCTCCCACCAAAGGCCCCAGTGCCGAGCCGACGGTCAATGTCGTTGCCCAGATCGCTACTGCCAGTCTGCGCTCTTCTCGATCCTCAAATACCGAACGTATCAATGCCAGCGTGGAAGGCATCAGCATCGCGCCGAAAATCCCCATACAAGCCCGCCCGATAATCAGCTGCATGGCCGTTTCGGAATACGCGGTCAGCACCGAGACCACCGCAAACCCGAGCGACCCGACAAGCAGTAACTTACGGTGCCCCACCCGATCACCCAGGCTACCCATTGACACCAACAGCCCTGCAAGAACCAGTGAATAGGCATCGATCATCCACAACTGCTGGCTGGCAGTCGGGCGCAAGGCTTCGGCGATTTTGGGCAATGCGAAACCGAGTACGGTGTTATCAACGGTCACCAGCAGCACTGGCAACATCAGCACAGCAAGCCCTGCCCAACGTCTTGTTCGAAGACGGCGAGACGTCGCGTTATTAAGCAATGCCATCAAAAATTCCTTGTAGATCAGTGATTATCTTGGGCGCGATCTAAAATCGGCCGAGAAAATTTCCTACCCGCGTCCGTGCGGAATGCTCAAGCAGCTCACCTTTAAAATTTGGATTCCTGATCGTTGAGAGCGCATCACTTTTAAAGCTTCGCCACACCTCAACTCAATCGAACAATTGTTTCCTGCCGTATCTTTGTCATGGCGCTGGTTATCACGCTGGTTGCGAAGGCCTTGTCAGATTGCCGACCCGCAGAAACGCAAACGCCCCGAACATGTCGGGGCGTTTGCGTTTCCTTCACTCCGCGCAATAGCGGGAATTGGGAATGTTCCTACAAGGAATCAGGCCTGATCAGTAAGCCTTACCCGTCTTATAGAAGTTCTCGAAGCAGAAGTTGGTCGCCTCGATGTAACCCTCAGCACCACCGCAGTCGAAGCGCTTGCCTTTGAATTTGTAGGCAATCACGCAACCGTTTTTCGCCTGCTTCATCAGGGCGTCGGTGATCTGGATCTCGCCGCCTTTGCCTGGCTCGGTTTGCTTGATCAGTTCGAAGATGTCCGGGGTCAGGATGTAGCGACCGATGATCGCCAGGTTCGACGGTGCATCTTCCGGAGCTGGTTTCTCAACCATGTTGCGCACACGGTACAGGTCGTCAGCAATCAATTCGCCGGCGATAACGCCGTACTTGTTGGTTTCCTGCGGATCGACTTCCTGGATCGCAATGATGGTGCAGCGGTACTGTTCGTACAGCTTGACCATCTGGGTCAGGACACCGTCGCCTTCGAGGTTGACGCACAAGTCGTCCGCCAGCACTACCGCGAACGGTTCGTCACCGATCAGCGGGCGACCGGTCAGGATCGCGTGGCCGAGGCCTTTCATTTCGGTCTGACGGGTGTAGGAGAACGAGCACTCGTCCAACAGTTTGCGGATACCAACCAGGTATTTCTCTTTGTCGGTACCTTTGATCTGGTTTTCCAGCTCGTAGCTGATGTCGAAGTGGTCTTCCAGTGCGCGCTTGCCACGACCGGTAACGATGGAAATTTCGGTCAGGCCAGCGTCCAGAGCTTCTTCAACGCCGTACTGGATCAGTGGCTTGTTTACCACCGGCAGCATTTCTTTAGGCATGGCCTTAGTCGCTGGGAGGAAGCGAGTACCGTAACCGGCTGCTGGGAACAAGCATTTCTTGATCATAAAAGTCCTTGAAAGGGCTGTGTGTACGAGTTTCGGCGCAGTCTAATCAGGCGGCGTGCACCTTACAATGCCCCGCACTGGCTAACCGATGTCAACATAGAGAAATATTCTCGCCGTTAGTTCCGTCGCAACGTCGAGACGGTCAGAGCAGAGTAGCTCAATGACGCCGGCGAACCGATTTACCCTACGCTTATAAGCAGCCGTGGCGAGCATTTGCCGGTATCATGGCGCCTTTGAACGATTTCAACGAGGCAGATAGATGTCCGCAGCAAAGATCATCAATGGATACACCGTCGACAAGGGAAAAGATGGCCAGTGGCATATCACCGCCACGAACGGTGAAGACGTGTCCGGGCCGTTGCCCACCGAAGCGATGGCTATTGAAGTAGCCTCGGTGCTTGATTACACGCCTCCCGCACCGAAGCGCCGCGGTAAAGATCAGGACTGATCAGCCCCAACATCAAAGCCCTGCCAGCGCGCAGGGCTTTTTTGTGGCTATCTACACAGATATGGCCAATCGCTATAACCTTTTCATTTCGGCGCTGTCATAGCGTCTAGCCCCCTCCTCTCGAAGACGAAAACGCCATGAACACTCACACTTTCACCAGCATGCTGCCCATGATTGCTTTGCTGACCCTGGGCGGCTGCGCCACTTCGCAGACCACCTACCTGAACAACGGCCAGCAAGGTCTGAGCATCGATTGCTCTGGCGAGGCCAACTCCTGGGCCACCTGCTACGAGAAAGCCGACGCCTCTTGCGCGGGCACCGGCTACAACATCGTTGGCACTGACGGCACACCAGCCCCCAAAGAAAGCGACAAGACCCTTGGGGTAGACGTCGGCAACTACAAGAACCGCAGCGTGGTGGTGGTCTGCAAGTAAGCCTTACATGTGGATTTCGGCGAATTTGATTCCCAGGCCACGGACGACTTCGATCAAGTCATCGAGCCGGGCGAAAGATTCGACTTCGTCGTTATCGTCCACCAAAAAGTAGCTGCGCCCGGCGCTTGTCTTGAAAAACACGATCCATTCGCCCGAATTGGCAGGGTTCTGGATAACGTGGGTGGCAGAAACAAGGCCTTCTGCATGCCGTTCCCGTACTTGCTCGCGCTTCATGCGTATCTCCAGATATGACAATGCCGCCCAAGCGTGACTTGGGCGGCATTGATGCTGACCGCCGACATTCTATCAGCCGGAGATGCACGCCGTGGCGGCATTGCGCACATCGCGCGGGCGCATCGGAACGTTGGACATGCGCTCGTGCAGCTTGATGCTGCTGCCGCCGGAGCGGTCGTCAATGTCAAATAACGCCGCCGGACCCGACGCGAGCTTGCCTGGAACAATGACCCGGACACCGTCTTTGTGCGCTTCCATCTGCAAGGCACCGCGGCTGTTGGCCAGCTTGTCTTCCAGGCACTGCGCATACTCATGGGGCTTCTTGCCGGAAATGACGTTCACGGTGGGCAACGTTTCATTGATCTCTGAAACGTTCGCACAACCACCCATTGCCAAAACCAACGGCAGACACACAACACCCCACTTCATACAAAATCTCCATAAAGACCCTCCGACAGCACGAATGCTGTTTTTCTCCGGGCGTACTGCATTTAACGCGCAACGAATCGCGAATAACTGTTTTAAATTGTCAAAGCGGCGCCCGACGGCCGGATAATAACCTGTCCGGACTGATAAACTGCGGCAAAATTGCCCTGCTATCGTTTTGATTTTGTAGAAAAAGCCCTTCTGGAGGCGCACATGAAATTTATTCACCAGCGCGAACACCTCAACGAAGACGATATCGTCGTCATTCAATGCTCGCAAACCTGCAACATCCGTCTGATGAACGACGCCAACTTCCGCAGCTTCAAGAACGGCGGCCGTCACACCTATCATGGCGGCGCGTTCGACACGTTCCCGGCCCGCATTACGGCGCCAAGCACCGGTTTCTGGAACATCACCATCGACACCGTAAATCGCCGTGCAATCAGCGTGACGAAAAAGCCGACATTGACACACTCGATCAAAGTCATCCGCCGCTCCAGCACCAAACTCAGCTGAGCCGCCCGCCAACGCAGACAGGTAAGCATGACCGTGGCCCAAACGACCAAATACGTCATCAAATACAAACTCAACGGCGAGCGCCGTTTCGAGTTCGCCCAGCTGGAAAACGGCACCCCGGAAGAAGCCAAAGCCGCCCTGGATGCCTTGCATGGCCAGAGCGACGACGTGATCAGCGAGATCAGCGTCAGCAAGGCGCTGTAACGCGTACCCAATCATGCAAACCACCTTCGATCTGTTTGCCGACACCGAATCCACTCAGCCGCCGCGCGCTGAACAGATTGGCGAGCAATCGTGGGTGTTGCGTGGTTTTGCCTTGCCCGATATGGATACGTTGCTGCTGGCGCTTGACGTCGTTCTCGCAAGTGCTGCGCTGCGCCATATGGTTACTCCCGGCGGATTCAGCATGTCGGTGGCCACCAGCAGTTGTGGCGCGCTGGGCTGGATCACTGACCGTAGCGGGTATCGCTATTCTTCAGTGGATCCGGCGACCGGGCAACCTTGGCCAAGGATGCCCGAGGTCTTTTGCAGTCTCGCCCGAGCAGCTGCGACACATGCGGGATTTGCCGATTTCACGCCGGACTCCTGCCTGATCAATCGCTATGTTCCCGGTGCCAAAATGTCTTTGCATCAAGACAAAGACGAAAAGGCCTACGCTGCTCCAATCGTCTCGCTATCACTCGGGCTTCCAGCGATGTTCCTGTTCGGCGGTTTTGAACGCAGCGACAAGCCTCAGCGCATTCCACTTTTACACGGCGACATGGTGATCTGGGGCGGGGTTGATCGCTTGCGTTATCACGGCGTATTGCCGATCAAGCCCGGGCAGCATCCGCGCCTGGGTGAACAACGGATCAATCTGACCTTTCGCAGCGCCGGGTAATCCTGCAAAGTTTGACCGCAAGGGTCGGAGTGTTGCGACAACTGCGGCTGGTTAACCTGCATCAAACAGGTCAACGGACTCTCCATCATGAAAACGCCTACCACCACGCCAGCCACCGAAGCCGACCCACGCTGGGCCGCTGTCGTAGCGCGAGATGCGCAAGCCGATAGCCAATTCGTCTACGCGGTGAAAACCACCGGTGTGTATTGCCGCCCGAGCAGTCTGGCGCGTTTGCCGAAACCGCAGAACGTGGTGTTTTTCGATACAGCACAAGATGCGGAAGCCGCAGGTTTTCGCCCGAGCAAGCGCGCGAGCAGGGATCAGACTGAAGTGCTGGCCCAACATGCCGCGAAGGTTGCAGCGGCGTGCCGACAGATCGAAACCTCTGAAGCGCTGCCGGCGTTGAATGACCTTGCACACGTTGCAGGATTGAGCCCTTTCCATTTCCATCGTGTGTTCAAAGCTGCCACCGGCCTGACGCCCAAGGGTTACGCGGCGGCTCATCGCTCGCGGCGAGTGCGCGAACGCCTGACCGATGGCGGCTCGGTGACTGACGCGCTGTACGAGGCTGGCTTCAATTCCAACAGCCGCTTTTATGAGGCCGCTGACCAACTGCTCGGGATGAAACCCGGCGATTACCGCGCAGCCGGGCAAAACAATGACATTCGGTTTGCCGTCGGGCAGTGCTCGCTGGGGGCGATACTGGTGGCGCAGAGCGCGCGCGGAGTCTGCGCAATTCTGTTGGGCGACGATCCGCATCAACTGGTCTGCGACCTGCAGGATAGATTCCGCCGCGCCAATCTGATCGGCGCAGACCGCGAGTTCGAGCAACTGATCGCCCAAGTCGTCGGCTTCATCGAAGCACCCGCCATCGGCCTCGATCTGCCGCTGGATGTGCGCGGCACAGCCTTTCAGGAGCGCGTCTGGCAAGCCTTGCGCGAAATCCCGGTGGGCAGCACTGCCAGCTACGCCGACATTGCGCAGCGTATCGGCGCGCCAAAATCCATGCGCGCGGTTGCTCAGGCGTGCGGGGCCAACCACCTCGCCGTGGCGATCCCTTGCCACCGCGTAGTCCGCAGCGATGGCAATCTTTCCGGCTATCGCTGGGGCGTGGAGCGCAAGCGTGAGTTGCTGGCCCGCGAATCTGCTGTCAGCGATTGACGCCCTCGCCCCCTCCAAGAAAAATGTCATCACGGGCAGGCTGCAAATCTCGGCTGGTCATGCAGGACTGATTGCGTTAAAAAACCGCTCTAGCGCCCCTGCCCTGTTTCGACGTCGGAGAAATTCAATGAGCCAATGGCCAGATACTCGCATTCTCGATCTACTCGGTATCGAGTTGCCGATCATCCAGGGGCCAATGGCCGGCGCCACCAATTCTTCGATGGTGATTGCGGTGTGCAACGCCGGCGGATTGGGTTCGATGCCAGCAGCGATGCTCAGCATCGAGCAATTGCGCGAGGAACTGAAAACCATCCGCCAAGGCACAAACAATCCCTTCAACGTGAACTTCTTCTGCCATCAGTCACCAGTTGCCGATGAGCAACGAGCGCGGGACTGGAAGAATCTGCTGGAGCCCTACTACCGCGAACTTGGCTTGGATTTCGACGCACCCACACCGGTTTCCAACCGCGCACCATTCGACGCCGCGGCCTGTGAAGTGCTGGAAGAGTTTCGCCCGCAAGTGGTGAGCTTTCACTTCGGCCTGCCAGAGAAATCGCTGCTGGATCGGGTCAAGGCCACCGGCGCAAAAATCCTGTCCTCGGCGACCACGGTCGATGAAGCAATCTGGCTCGAGCAGAATGGCTGCGACGCTATCATCGCGATGGGTTACGAGGCTGGCGGCCATCGCGGGATGTTCCTCAGCGATGACCTGAGCACCCAGGTCGGCATTTTTGCCTTGGTGCCACAGATCGTCGATGCCGTCAGCCTACCGGTGATTGCGGCGGGAGCGATTGCTGATGCGCGCGGGGTCGCAGCGGCATTCATGCTTGGCGCGTCGGCGGCGCAGGTAGGCACCGCGTACCTGTTTGCCCACGAAGCAAAAGTCAGCGCTGCGCATCACAAAGCCTTGCGCACCGCCAAGGAAAGCCAGACCGCGATCACCAATCTGTTTACCGGCCGCCCGGCACGCGGGATTCTCAATCGGGTGATGCGTGAGATTGGGCCGATGTCATCCTCTGCCCCGGCCTTCCCTCTGGCGGGTGGCGCTTTGTTGCCTCTGCGAGCCAAGGATGAAGCGGATTTCAGCAACCTCTGGGCCGGTCAGGCGTTTCCTTTGGGCAAAGACACCAGCAGCGCTGAACTCACCCGGCAGTTGGCCGAAGGCGCCCGGGAAAAACTGACTCGCTGAATTGCCGCAACTATCCAGCACTTCCCGTCTGACGGCGTTTCGCTATATATTTCGCTATATAGCGTTTTAGCCCTCGCAGCGGAGCCGTTTCATGACCATTCGTGCCTCACGTTTTGCCCCTGGTTGCCTGGCGTCCCTGATCGCGCTCTGCGCTTTCGGTAGCGCTCAGGCCGATGAAGTACAAGTCGCTGTCGCAGCAAACTTCACCGCACCGATCCAGGCCATCGCTGCCGATTTCGAAAAAGACACCGGGCACAAACTGGTCGCAGCCTACGGCGCTACTGGACAGTTCTACACCCAGATCAAAAACGGCGCGCCGTTCGAAGTGTTCCTCTCGGCAGATGACACCACGCCGGAAAAACTCGAAAAAGAAGGCGACACCGTAAAGGGCTCGCGCTTCACCTACGCCATCGGCACGCTGGCGCTGTGGTCGGCCAAGGACGGTTACGTCGACTCCGAAGGCGAAGTCCTGAAGAAAAATGAGTACCGACATCTGTCCATTGCCAATCCGAAAGCCGCGCCTTATGGCCTGGCTGCGACCCAAGTGCTGGAGAAACTCAAACTGACCGAAGCGAGCAAAGCCAAAATCGTCGAAGGCCAGAACATCACTCAGGCTTACCAATTCGTTTCCACCGGCAATGCCGAGCTGGGCTTCGTTGCTCTGTCGCAGATCTACAAGGACGGTAAAGTCACCAGCGGTTCGGCGTGGATCGTTCCGGCGAGCATGCATGATCCGATCAAACAGGACGCGGTAATCCTCACCAAAGGCAAAGACAACGCTGCCGCCAAGGCACTGGTTGAATACCTCAAAGGCCCGAAAGCCGCTGCGGTGATCAAATCCTACGGCTACCAGCTCTGACATGGCGCTGACGAGTGCCGATTTCGCAGCGATCTGGCTGACCCTGAAACTGGCGTCACTGACCACCGTGATCCTGTTGATCATCGGCACTCCGATTGCGTTGTGGTTGTCGCGCACCCGCTCCTGGATGCGCGGCCCCATCGGCGCAATCGTCGCCCTGCCCCTGGTGTTGCCACCGACGGTCATTGGTTTTTATCTGCTACTGGCGCTCGGTCCGCACGGGTATGTCGGCCAGTTTACGCAATGGCTGGGGCTGGGCACGTTGACCTTCAGTTTCGCCGGGCTGGTGATCGGCTCGGTGCTGTATTCCATGCCGTTCGTGGTGCAGCCGTTGCAAAACGCTTTCTCCGCAATTGGCACCCGTCCACTGGAGGTCGCTGCGACCTTGCGCGCCAATGCGTGGGACACCTTTTTCAGCGTGATCCTGCCGCTGGCCCGCCCCGGTTTCATCACAGCGGCGATCCTCGGGTTCGCGCATACCGTCGGCGAATTCGGCGTGGTGCTGATGATCGGCGGCAACATTCCCGACAAGACCCGCGTGGTCTCTGTGCAAATCTACGACCACGTCGAAGCCATGGAATACGCGCAAGCGCATTGGCTCGCGGGGGCCATGTTGGTATTTTCGTTTGTGGTGTTGCTGGCGCTCTATTCCAGCCGCAAGACTCGCGCGGGCTGGAGTTGATCGATGATTGATGCGCGTCTGAAACTGGCGTATTCAGGCTTCAGTCTGGATGTCGACTTGAAGTTACCCGGCCGGGGCGTGACCGCCCTGTTCGGCCAATCCGGTTCTGGCAAAACCACCTGCCTGCGCTGTATCGCCGGCCTTGAGCGCGCCGAGCAGGCGTTCGTGCGCATCAATGACGAGGTCTGGCAGGACAGCGACAAGGGCATTTTCCTGCCGCCGCACAAGCGCGCGCTGGGTTATGTTTTTCAGGAAGCCAGCCTGTTCCCGCACCTGTCTGTGCTGGCCAATCTGCAATTCGGCTTCAAACGTATTCCAAAAGCTCAACGCCGGGTCGATATGGCGCACGCCACCAAGTTGCTCGGGATTGGCCATTTGCTGGAACGGCATCCGCAGCATCTGTCCGGCGGCGAGCGCCAACGCGTCGGCATTGCTCGCGCGCTGCTCACCAGTCCGAAACTGCTGCTGATGGATGAACCGCTGGCGGCGCTCGACAGTCAGCGCAAAAGCGAAATCCTGCCTTATCTACAGCGTCTGCATGACGAACTGGATATCCCGCTGCTGTACGTCAGCCATGCGCAAGATGAAGTCGCGCGACTGGCTGATCACCTTGTGCTGCTCAGCGATGGCAAGGCATTGGCCAGCGGCCCGATCGGCGAAACCCTCGCCCGCCTCGACCTGCCGCTGGCGATGGGCGATGACGCCGGCGTGGTGATTGAAGGTCAGGTCAGCGACTACGATTCGGACTATCAATTGCTCACACTGCAACTCCCTGAGACGTTGCTGAGCATTCGCGTGACTCACGCACCGTTGGCCGTGGGCCGGGCCTTGCGTTGCAAAGTTCAGGCGCGGGACATCAGCCTGACGCTGCAAAACACCGAACACAGCAGCATCCTCAATCGCTTGCCGGTCACAGTGGTCACTGAACAGCCGGCAGATAATGCGGCGCATGTGTTGATCCGCCTCGATGCCGGTGGTACGCCGTTGCTGGCGCGAATCACACGTTATTCGCGCGATCAACTCGGCGTACATCCAGGCCAACAGCTCTGGGCGCAAATCAAGGCTGTCGCAGTACTGGCATAAATCCGTTGGCACTGCGGGCATGGCGTGCGGTCAATCGCATAACAGCCACCTATTGCCACCAGGAAACCTGCCATGCCAGACACCGCGCTCACCGATGTGCTGCCCTCCGACCTGCACTATGTTGATGACACGCAGCCAGGCATCACCCGCAAAAAGCTGCGCGGCGAGTTCTGTTATTTCGACCCGGCGGGCCAGCGCATCACCGATCCCGACGAGATCAAACGCATCAATGCCCTTGCGGTGCCGCCCGCCTACGTTGATGTGTGGATCTGCAACGATCCGCGTGGTCACTTGCAAGCCACCGGCCGTGACGCGCGTGGCCGCAAACAATACCGCTATCACACGCGCTGGCGCGAGGTGCGCGATGCCGACAAATACTCGCGGCTGCGCGAGTTCGGCGCGGCCCTGCCCAAGTTGCGCAAACAACTCGAAGCACTGCTGGAGGCGCCCGGTTTCAGCCGCGACAAGGTCATGGCGACCGTGATTACTTTGCTCGACGCCACGCTGATCCGCGTCGGCAACACGCAATACGCCCGCGATAACCGCTCCTATGGCCTGACGACTTTGCGTAGCCGTCACGTCGAGGTCAACGGCAGCGCCATCCTGTTCCAGTTTCGCGGCAAGAGCGGCATCGAGCATCAGATCACGGTGAAAGATCGACGCTTGGCGCGGATCATCAAGCGCTGCTTGGAGCTTCCGGGGCAAAATCTGTTTCAGTATCTGGATGAAAACGGTGAACGGCACACCGTCAGTTCCTCGGATGTGAACAGCTACTTGCAGAAGCTTACCGGCGCCGATTTCACCGCCAAGGATTACCGCACCTGGGCCGGCAGTGCACTGGCGTTGTCGGTATTACGCGAACTGCAATGGGAGTCGGAAGCCGAAGCCAAGCGGCATGTGGTGGAAATGGTCAAAGGTGTGGCCCGGCAACTCGGCAACACGCCGGAGGTGTGCCGCAAGTGCTACATCCACCCGGCGGTGGTCGAACATTTCATGCTGGGTGCGCTGGCGGAATTGCCGCGCCCACGCTTGCGCAAAGGGCTGCGCGCAGAGGAAGTTGCACTGGCGACATTTCTTGAGCAGATGTCTGAAGTGGCAGCCGCGCCTTGATCCTCGGGCGTTCCTCGGCTAGTCTGCCGGGCTTACCCTCTCCCAGGACGACCGCAGAAGTGAACAACTAAGCCTTCAAAAATGTAATCGCGACATGCGCTTCAGGGTGCTTGTCAGTGTTCACGACATTTTTCGGAGGTGCCGATGACTCACGTCTCGCGTACGCCTGCTCTCGTCTCCCTCAATCAGCTGGGTTTTCAGTTGGCTGATGGCCAGACGATTTTCACTGCTCTGAATCTGCAATTCGACCACACACCAACGGCCATCGTCGGACGCAACGGCGTCGGTAAAAGCCTGCTCGCACGCCTGCTAGCCGGATCCTTGCAGCCCACTAGCGGCAGCGTGGTCAGCTCGGTAGCGATCGCTTATGTGCCGCAAAATTTTATCCATGAACCTTGGCAAACGGTTGCTCAAGCCACGGGAACAGCCTCGATTCTTGAAGCGCTGGATCGGCTAAGTCAAGGCTGCGCAACGGTCGAGGATTTCGACGTGATTGGCGAGCGCTGGGATATGGCCGAGCGCTTGCGCCGCGCGCTCGATGGCGCAGGCTTGCCCGAGGTCGCTTTCACCGATCCGACACAGCACCTGAGCGGCGGCCAACAAGCGCGCATTGCCCTGATCGGCGCCTTTCTGAGCGAGGCGTCGATGCTGGTTCTGGACGAACCAAGCAATCATCTGGATGCGCCCGGCCGACAATGGTTGATGAATACTTTCGAACGCTGGCGCGGCGGCCTGATCGTTGTCAGTCATGATCGACAACTGCTTGAGGGTATGCAGCGGATCATCGAGCTAAGCGTATCGGGTGTCAGCGAATTCGGTGGCAATTACTCAGCCTTTCGCGAGCATCAGCGAACACATCAAGCCGCAGCGCAAGCTCGACTTGCTCAAGCCAGAAGCGAACGTCAGCGCGAACGCCTGCGTTTGCAACGTGAACACGACACGATTCAGCGCCATGCGGCTGGCGCCCGACGCCACGCCGACACCGCCAACGTGGCCGGTTTCGAGCGAGCCGCCATGAAAGGCGCCGCCAAGGACATCATGGGCCATGTCCGCTCGAATCATCAGGCGCGCAAATCTGAACTGGACGCGCAGGTCACTGAGGCCTTTCTCAAGGTTGCGCCCATGGAGGGCGTCATGATCAACCTGCCGGGCAGTGCTGTGCCGATGGGGCGGCAAGTCTGCACGCTGGTGGAAGCTGGTTTACCGTGGTTGCCGATAGAAGCGCCGTCAACCCGGCTCACCCTAACGCTGGGTGGCCCGATGCGCGTGGCCGTCCGCGGCCCCAACGGTTGTGGCAAGTCGACTTTGCTGAGAATGCTCGCTGATGAACTCGCACCGGTAAGCGGTACCTGCACAACGAATGTGCCTTGGGCTTTCCTGGATCAGCATCTGACATTACTCGATGATCAACAGAGCATCATTGAGCAACTGATCGCGCAGGGCACGCCGTTGAGCGAGGGCACCTTGCGCAGTTACCTCGCCCGATTGCAATTGGAGGCCAGGCAGGTCACGCAACCCTGCGGGTCGCTAAGTGGCGGCGAGCGCTTGAAAGCTGCGCTGGCTTTGGCAGTCTGGCGCAAGACACCCGCGCAACTGCTCCTGCTGGATGAGCCGACCAACCATCTGGATCTGCCATCGACAGAGGCTTTTGAAGAGTCTTTACAGACATTTCCTGGCGCAATTGTCGCCGTTTCCCACGATCAGAATTTCCTCCAAGCGCTGAATCCCAGCCACTGCCTGCAATGGCACCGAACAGGCTGGGAGCTGTACCCGACGAACTGACTGTCTATTTTTTGCACGATTGGCCCAGGCTTCTATAGTTCATCTGACACAAATCAGCTGCGGTGAAGCCATGGAAGACATTTTCGTAGTGAAACGCTGCAACAAGATCATCATCCACGGCCGTCGTGCTGGAGAAAGCCAACACGCGCCGGCTGAAGCCACAGTGTGGTTTCGCATTTGCGATACGCGCACGGCTGGTTTCATCGGCGATGGCTACGATGTTGAAGAAGATGCCATGCATGAATGTCGCCGACTCAACACCGCCAGCGCGCCATCACCTGCCCGGGAGTCCTCCGGCTGATGCCGATCATTTTCGGGCCTATACTGAGATTTGCTTAACGCAACGCGTACTGACGATTCACAACTTTTTGAACGGAGGTGTCACATGTCCGAAAAAGAGTCCATCACCACCCTTCTCACCTTGCTCGACGCTCGCGAGGCACGCCTGGCGGCCGCTTGCAAAGACATCGCCGACTGGGTCGACCACCAAGGCGGCCACCCGACCGCACTACGTATCCGTGATCGACTGAACGATATCGAAAAGGATACTCCGCTGATTCGCAGGACCTTGTCCTCGCTCAGACCGGCCGATCGGCCGCTGCCGCGGTTCAGGTAGTTAGCAGTCTGCAATCACGACTGGCGGTTGAGCGACGCTACTGTCGCCAGCTGCTGCCTGGGATAATCGTGTTACCGAACGCCCTTGGTGATTAAAGGTCAAAACCTTTACACGTCACCAAGGAGACGTCTCATGGTCATTCACTTCAAAGTCGACGGGCACCTCGCCTGCGGCCACAACGGTAATAACCTCTCCTCCAGCCGCGAACTCAACCAAGTCAAGTGCCGCAGCTGCCGCAATACCGATGCCTACAAAGATGCTCGCAAGAGCCAACGCAATCTCGCACGGCGAACTTCTCGCAAGACCATTACGCCGCACGCTGCCGGTAACTGGCGTTCGGAGTGGACTGAACGATTGTCGGCAATGATTGGACTGCAACGTCTGCCTCGAGGCTTCGCCGGTCAAGCATTTGTCTGATGTTCGAGCAAAAAAATGGGCCGATCAGATCGGCCCATTTGCGTTAGTTATTGCCTTGCAGCTTCTTCGTATGACGGCTAGGTGACGACAATCTCGCGCAGACACACTTCGACGCTTGCGAATCGATCAAAGGTTGCAGGTGTACTGATATTCGAATGGGAAAAATAGCGTATCGACGACCAATGAGAACGGTGCGTCGATCAGTAAAACAGGAATCAGCTTTCCTTTAGATGTACCTACCAGCCACCAGTCAAATCGTACCCCGATGTAAGGACATCGATGTTTGTCGTAATCCATTCGCGTGGCAACTGCCGCACACGCGCTCATACTGGCGATCAAGATCAGCAAAATCAGTTTCCGAAACAAGTAACTTCCTTATTACTTTTGCGTTTGGCTGGGCCGTGCATTTGGAATTGGATTTGAAAGGAGATGAACGTTACGCCGACGTGATGACGTGTGAAGCGCGTGTTGCTGAGCACAAGCAATATTTTGCGGAGCAAAAGAATAAGGGCCTGCATGAGGTATCTCACGCAAGCCCTTGATATTCATGGTGCCCGAAGCCGGAATCGAACCGGCACGCCCTTACGAGCGGGGGATTTTAAGTCCCATGCGTCTACCAGTTTCGCCATTCGGGCGGTAGCGCGGTGTTGCATTGCTCTGTGGTTGAATCACGATCCTGACAGGGTCAGCACCGCAGCAAGCAGAGGGGAAATATATACATCACTTCCCGGTGACGCAAGTTGGCGAGAGTCGTTTTCAAGACTAAATCTCTCAACTTTTTCGCCAATAAAAAAGCTCCGTAAATCATGGATCTACGGAGCTTGTTTATAGTGGAGGCCGAGGTCGGAATCGAACCGGCGTAGGTGGATTTGCAATCCACTGCATAACCATTTTGCTACTCGGCCTCAAAGCATCTGCTGTCAGTAGCACAACAACAAACACGTACAAATTGGAGCGGGAAACGAGACTCGAACTCGCGACCCCGACCTTGGCAAGGTCGTGCTCTACCAACTGAGCTATTCCCGCTTGGTGTGGCGCATTCTATAGAATCCAGAAGCCCCGTCAACCCTTTGATTCAAAAAAGTTTTATTTCTTTTCAACATCAGTCTTCAGATGCGGCCAGGCAGCCCGCAGGTATTGAACCATCGACCACAACGTCAGGCCGGCAGACACGATCAACAATGCATAACCCAATACGACCCAGAAGTTGAAAGCCTTCGGCGTGGCCAGCAAGATCACCAGTGCGAGCATTTGCGCAGCAGTTTTCCATTTGCCCAGATTCGAGACGGCGACGTGCGCACGAGCGCCCAGTTCTGCCATCCACTCGCGCAGTGCAGAAATAACAATCTCGCGACCGATGATCACGGCGGCCGGTAGAGTCAGCCAAAGATTGCCGTGCTCTTGAACCAGTAGCACAAGCGCAACCGCGACCATCAGTTTATCAGCGACAGGGTCAAGGAACGCGCCAAACGGCGTGCTTTGCTCAAGGCGTCGCGCCAAATAGCCATCCAGCCAGTCAGTCGCGGCAGCGAATGCGAAGACCGAACTTGAAGCGAGATAACTCCATTCGTACGGGAGATAGAACAGCAAAATGAAGATCGGGATGAGCAGGACGCGGAGAACGGTAATCAGATTCGGGATATTCATCGGCACAACTGGCTACGAGGTGAATGGGCATTCTACTCACTATGCAGGTTTGCATAAATCGACTCTGCTAGCTTTTTACTGATCCCCGGCGCTTTGGCGATCTCTTCGATGCTTGCACGAGACAGCTCCTGCAATCCACCAAAATGTTTCAACAAGTCGCGACGCCGGGTTGGCCCCACACCCGCAACGCCTTCCAGCGTTGACGTACGCCGGGTTTTACCGCGGCGCGCGCGATGGCCAGTGATTGCAAAGCGGTGAGCTTCGTCGCGTATCTGCTGGATCAAGTGCAACGCGGGCGAATCCCCACGCAATGTGAACTCATGCGCTGCATCATTAAGATACAAAGTCTCGAAGCCCGCCTTGCGTGTAGCACCCTTGGCAACACCCAATAGAATCAGATCGGGCACAGCCAGTTCATTGAGAACATCGCGCGCCATCGACAACTGACCTTTACCACCGTCCACCAGCAAAATATCCGGCAACTTGCCCTCGCCGTCTTTTAGCTTGCTGAAACGTCGGGTCAAGGCCTGGTGCATTGCCGCGTAATCATCGCCAGCCGTCACGCCTTCAATGTTGTAGCGCCGGTAATCTGATTTGATCGGACCTTCCGGGCCGAACACCACGCAGGAAGCGACCGTCGCCTCACCGCTGGAGTGACTGATGTCATAGCATTCGAGACGTTGCGGGGGTTCATCCAGATTCAGCACTTCGGCCAGTGCCTCGAAGCGCGCGGCCACATGTTGTCGGTTGGCCAGTCGCGCGCCAAGCGCCTGCTCGGCATTGGTCACGGCCAATTGCTGCCAACGCGCACGCGTACCGCGAACCCGATGGCTGATCGCCAACTCGCGACCGCGCAGCGTCTGAATACCTTCGATCAGCGCCGGAAAGTCTTCATGGACCACGTTGACAATCAATTCACTCGGCAAGTCGCGCTCCGGGCTGGTAATGAAGTATTGCCCCAGAAACGCCGCCATGACCTCGGACACATCTTCTTCAATACCAACCTGTGGGAAGAAGTTCTTGCTGCCCAGGACGCGCCCTCCCCGCACACTGATCAGATGCACACAGGCGCCACCAGGATTGACGAAGGCGGCGATTACATCGATATCACCGGTGCCGCCTTCCATGCTCTGCTGATCCTGAACCCGGCGCAGCAACCCGATCTGGTCGCGCAGTTCGGCAGCTCGTTCGAACTCGAGGTTGACCGCCGCCTCTTCCATTGCTGCCGACAGCTCGTTGGTCAACGCATGACTGCGCCCCTCGAGAAACATCACCGAGTGACGCACGTCTTCCGCGTATATTTCAGGCTCGACCAACCCGACACACGGCGCCTTGCAACGTTTGATCTGATATTGCAGGCACGGACGGGTGCGGTTTTTGTAATAGCTGTCTTCACACTGACGAACGAAAAACGTTTTTTGCAGCAAGCTGAGGCTTTCGCGGATTGCCCCGGCGCTCGGATAAGGGCCGAAATACTTGCCCTTGGCCTTCTTGGCGCCGCGATGAATACTCAGTCGCGGGAATTGTCCGTCAGACAGAAATACATACGGATAGGACTTATCGTCGCGCAACAGAATGTTGTACGGCGGCCGCCACTCCTTGATCAGGTTTTGCTCAAGCAGCAGCGCTTCGGTCTCATTGGCGGTGATAGTCGTTTCGACTTGGGCGATACGCCCGACCAGAGCCGCAGTTTTCGGCGCCAGACCGGTCTTGCGAAAGTAACTGGCCAGGCGTTTCTTCAGATTCTTGGCTTTGCCGACATAGAGCAAACGCGCATCGCTGTCGAACATGCGATAAACGCCTGGACGCCCGCTGACAGTCGACAGAAAGGCGCTGGGATCAAAAGTCTCGGTCATGATGGTCAGAGGCTGGCGTCAACCATGCCGTGACGAACTGCCAGAAGCGTCAGCTCGACATCGCTGCTGATCGATAGCTTCTCGAAAATGCGGTAGCGGTAGGTATTCACGGTTTTCGGTGACAGGCATAACTTGTCGGAAATGATCTGGACTTTCTGACAGCCGACAATCATCAACGCGATCTGGATTTCACGCTCGGAAAGCGCATCGAACGGAGAATCGCTGGTTGGCTGGAAAGATTTGATCGCCAGTTGCTGGGCAATCTGCGGGCTGATATAGCGCTGGCCGGCAAATACCAGACGGATGGCCTGAACCATCTCAGGCAGTCCGGCGCCCTTGGTCAGATAACCCGCGGCTCCGGCCTGCAGGAGTCGTGTAGGGAACGGATCCTCTTCGCACACGGTGACAGCGACCACCTTGACGTCAGGGTGACTGCGTAGCAGTTTGCGCGTGGCTTCGAGACCGCCGATGCCAGGCATCTTGACGTCCATCAGCACCACGTCGGGCTTCAACTCTCGAGCCTTGATCAGGGATTCTTCCCCGGATTCGGCCTGGCCAACTACTTGTAGGCCATCGATATCGGCCAGCATCCGTGTAATGCCTGTACGAACGAGATCGTGGTCATCGACCACTAGCACCCTAATCAAGCAGACACCTCGCGATATGGTCTTATTGGGATGGCTGACACCTTAGCAAAAAGAGCCAGACAGACCTAGCGGCAAGCCGCATATAAAAAGTTTCAATTCATCATGGAGGGCTTGTCGGCCGTGGATTTCAGAGCACAGCTGTACTCAAATCCAGCTGCATTCTCAGGAAACACTCGTCCTCACCCTGCAGGATCAATCCCTTTCGCTCATAAAGACTTCGCGCCGGATTATTGTGGAAAACCGTCAGGCGCAATGCCGAGCGCTTTTCCTCCCGCGCCACCGCAATAACCTGATCGATCGCCCAGGATCCCGCGCCCCGTCCTTGCCACGCTGGTGCAACCTGCAATTCGCGGATGTATAAGGCACGCGCATCGCGGCTCAGGCTGAAATAGCCAACTTGCTCAGCACCATGCCCGATCAGCCAATTGTCCCGGCCGAGCCAGGCCACATCAAACGCCTCGTCTTGCCAAAGCAAGTCGTGCTGAATGTAGTAGCGCAGCATATTCCTGCAAGTGAGTTCTCGAACAAATGACAGCTCGGCCAGCGTCGCTCGGTGTAATTGGAACGTCATCACCCCTCCCGTAACAATGAATCGCCGATCTTGCGAAGCGCAAATCCCAGAGTGTGTCAGAACACCGGGGGCAATCAACCGATAGCCAACGTTTCGCCCATTCAATAGCAATTTCTGATTGCTGACGCGCGGCAGGCTCTAGTAAGCTCGGCGCATCCATCGGAGACAGCTCATGTTCAACGCCCTTTCCCAGCGTCACACCGCCAGCGCCCTGCGTTCGGTTGCGGCTGCCCGGGTGAACAACGTCTGCGCTCCGGTCAGTTTTTATTTTGGGTATTGGTTTAGCCACTGGCGCGCCTGATACCCACACGGCGCCCATACAGACGGGTCGCCTACCAGAGAATTCTCAACCCCCGGTCGGCCTCCCGACCGGGGGTTTTGTTTTTTCAGGCCCCACACTTTTCAGTATCACACCAGACACTTTGAGGAATCATCACATGAACTACGCCACTTATTACCGCTACGACAGTTTTACCGCATGGCGATTTACCAGCCGCCGCTCGGGACAGCCTGCCGCCTCCGATCGGTCACCCACAGGTGGCAAGCACACGCACGCAGCCAGTACGGCCAATTGTCGAACACCCCAGTAGGGCCGAGCGAGCGGGAAGCACCCGCCGCCAGCCCAGGAAATCTGAATATGAACTCGTCCATCTCTGCTCTGCCGCTGTCCACCCTCACTTCTGCCAACGAAGCGCTGACCGTACGTCTGCCCAGCTCGTTGCAACTCAAACAGCAATTGCCACTGAGCAATGAGCTGAGCCAGCAAATCAGTGCCCATCGCCAAGCCGTTCGGGCGATCCTCGACGGCCACGACAGCCGTTTACTGGTGATCGTCGGCCCCTGCTCGATTCATGACCCACAATCCGCGCTCGAATACGCTGGCAAACTCGCACGCCTCGCCGATGAGGTCAGCAATGAAATGCTGCTGGTCATGCGTGCCTACGTGGAGAAACCGCGCACCACGATCGGCTGGAAAGGCCTGGCGTACGACCCTGATCTCGACGGCAGCGATGACATGGCCACCGGCCTGTCCCTGTCGCGCGGTTTGATGCTGGAAATGACTCGCCTTGGTTTGCCTGTCGCGACCGAATTGCTGCAACCGATGGCAGCCGGCTACTTCGATGACCTGCTGAGTTGGGTCGCCATCGGCGCGCGCACCACCGAATCACAGATTCACAGGGAAATGGCCAGCGGATTGGGTATCCCGGTCGGGTTCAAAAACGGTACCGACGGCGGTGTCGCGGTAGCCGTCGACGCCATGCGCTCGGCTGCTCACCCGCATCGCCACTTTGGGGTAGATAGCCAGGGGCATCCGGCAATCATCCCGACCTTGGGCAACCCGGATACGCATCTGGTACTGCGCGGCGGTCATTCGGGCCCGAACTACGACAGCGCAAGCGTGGCCCGGATCCGCACCGAGCTTGCCCGCTTGAAGATCCCGAGCCGGATCATGGTCGATTGCAGCCACGCCAACAGCGGCAAAGATCCGCTGCGTCAGCCGAGCGTGTTCAACGACGTGTTGGAGCAACGCCTGCAAGGTGACCATTCGCTGGTCGGCATGATGCTCGAGTCGCATCTGCTCGAAGGCTGCCAGCCATTGGGGACATCGCTGCGCTACGGCGTTTCCGTGACCGACGGCTGCCTCGGTTTCGATGCGACAGAGCGCCTGCTGGTGGACGCCGCAGCTCGCCTGCGCAAGCGCTCCCGGAGCTGAAAGTGACTGCAGCCTTGCAGAGTATGCGCACTCCGCAAGGTTGCACATCATGCTTGTACCCGCAACACGGTTACGCCGGATAGCTGGGTTGCTTCATCCAGTCGTTCAATGGAAAACGACACGCGCACCTCGGTATCCACGTGCTCCCGCCAGAACTCATATGGAACATTGAATTCCAGTGGCTGCGAGGCCATCGCGCCAGTGATTTCTCGATCCTCGCGATGAGAGAAACTTTCGCCATCGCATTTGAGATAAACCAGTTCGCCCTCTTCTACCTGCGCATCACTGATCAGTGCAGTGACGCCGTCATTGGCATCCTGCAAATCGAGCACACCATCTATTGCCTCGACTATTTGCGGGGCTTCCAACAGACCTCTTTCCTGCGCCGCGATCATGATTCGTGTGACCCCGGATTCGCGGATTGCCGCGCTTCGTTGCTCGACGCGGTACCGCACGCTTACTTCGCTGCCAATATGCGCGGAGATTGACTCGGGAGGAATGCCAAATACCACCGGCTGGCCCACAGCGAAAGGCTCGACGATCAATTGATCCTCAAACATCGCGCCCCCCGGCGCCACGCCCCAGAACAACCGGATGCGGTCACCGGCAGCCATCCACGCGTAGGGCCGGATCGTGGCCGAGGTGCCATGCGTAACCCTCGCCGGATCAAGGTGTGCTCTGATCGCGTCGTCAATGATCGCCGGCAACAAGCTGCCGCGAACATCTCCGACATCCAGCTGCAATCGGTCAGAAGTCGCGGGGGTCGGGATTCTGCTGCTGGTCAGCGTCCAGAAAACCTCTAGTGTCCCCCCATCCAGCGCGGCGATGTGAGCGCTTCTGACAACGAAAAAAACCTCCTTTCCCAGTTGAAGTTGACTCACAAAGCGGATGCTTTCGTGACGGTACGGCAAGCCATCCATATCCAGACCAGTCCAGCTCAACATCAGCCTGTCGCCGCACGCCATGCCGGGGTAAGGCGCAATACGCACCACAACCTGTTGCAGTGACGGATCAAGCACCGTTCCATTTACCGCATCGAGCGCCGGTGGATCGAGGGTTACTCCGTGTTCGCGCTTGCAACAGAGCACAGGCAGCTTTGGCTTTTTCGCCATTACCCGAGCGCTAAGCCTTGTTGTTGCCAGCGTTGGTGCATCTCGCCTCTTCATATACTGCTCCATTCCCTGGATTAAACACGCAGCCAGCCTGCCGCGAGCAAGAGCCTTTATTGAACCCGTTTCGTGGTCATTGCGATGTCAGCTCCAGGCGCCTTGGATGCGAGTCAACAGCGCCCAGGAAGGTAGGCAACTGCGAGAAAATCACTCTGGATGACGTAAAAGATGTCCAGTTATTCCGATCCGGATTTCAGAAAGTAGAGAAATTTCGCACGCACGCTGATCCGAATTCCAGTAAACGACAAAGACTCTTCATACATCGCCAGCGCCGTGAGTGTTTTAGAGTGACACGCAGACAACGTCGATCAACTTCTGCGATTTAGGTGCAAATATGCAACGGAATGCCACAACTCGTTACCCCATCCTGTTGGTGCACGGACTGTTCGGATTTGAGCGCATCGGCCCCTTCGACCTGTTCCACGGCGTTACACAGGCACTCAAAGACGCCGGTAGTCGAGTGTTTGTGCCGCACCTCTCGGCGACTCAAGACAACGAAGTTCGGGGTGAGCAACTGCTCTTGCAGATAGACTCCGTGCTGCGAGGCACGGGCGCGGCCAAAGTCAACCTGATCGGACACAGTCAGGGCGCACTCTCCGCCCGATACGCTGCGGCGCTTGCACCACACCACGTCGCTTCAGTGACCTCGGTCAGCGGTCCAAATCACGGTTCGGAACTTGCAGATTTCCTGCGCAAGGCGTTGGTACCGGGACGATTACCGGAAACGGTCGCGCAAAATGTCGCGACGCTGTTCGGCGACTTCCTGTCGCTGATCAGTGGCAGCACCACACTGCCGCAAAACGCGCTGGCCTCACTTGATGCCCTGACGACCGAAGGCGTCGGAAAATTCAATGACAAATACCCGCAAGGCTTGCCTGAAAAATGGGGCGGACACGGAGCGGAACAGGTCAATGGCGTGCGCTACTACTCCTGGAGCGGTGTCGTACCGGATGCAGTCTTGCCAGCGGTTGATCCGGTGCGAAGTGTCTGCACAGCCCTTTCTGCATATTTTGTGACTGAGCCTGCGCAGAACGACGGTTTTGTCGGTCGCTTCAGCTCTCATCTCGGAACCGTGATCCGTTCTGATTATCCCCACGACCATTTAGCTAGCCTGGGTCGAGCCCATGGCCGACGACCATCACCTGTTGACTCGATTCAACTCTACGTCGAGCACGCCTTGCGCCTGCAAGCAGCGAATCTCTAGGTGCAGTGATCAGGAAACGAATGGAACTTTGCCGAGAAATCGGCCACTGAATCCGGTAGGCTCCACCCTTTACTGAATCTTGATTGGAGAGTTTCCCCATGGCTAAAGCCACTGCCCGCCACATCCTCGTTGCCAGCGAAGACAAGTGCAACGAACTCAAGGCCCAGATCGAAGGCGGCGCTGATTTCGCCGACGTCGCCAAGGCCAACTCCACCTGCCCGTCCAGCCGTCAGGGTGGCGATCTCGGTTCGTTCGGTCCTGGCCAGATGGTCAAGGAATTCGACACCGTGGTATTCAGCGCGCCGATCAATGTCGTGCAAGGCCCGGTGAAAACCCAGTTCGGTTATCACCTGCTGGAAGTGACCAGCCGTCAGGACTGATCCGTCGTCCGACTCGCTTGAAAACGGCCCGCCTATTGGTGGGCCGTTGTGTTTTGGTAACACGATACGGCTGGCGGGCACCGCGTTGCTCGCGTACAAATTGCGCTTATCGATCACCCGGCGCTAAGGCTGACAATGCGACTGGCTTTCCCCTCATTGATGTTCACTGCCGTGGCCCTGCTGTTTGGCGCCGCCGGTGTGGACGCTGCACCGCAACATGCATTGACCGTTTATGGCGAACCGGCGAAGTATCCAGCCGGCTTCAGCCACTTCGATTACACCAACGCGCAGGCACCCAAGGGTGGCACCATGCGCCGCTCGGCCGTCGAGATCGGCCATTTCGATCACCTGCTGCCTTATATAGACAAAGGTATCGGCGTATCCCAGATCGACGGCATGCTGTATTCGCCGCTGGCCCAGCGTTCACAGGACGAGCCGTATACGGTCTACGGCCTGGTCGCGCAGAAGATGGAGCGCTCCGAGGATGGTCTGTCGCTGCGCTTCTTCATCAATCCCAAGGCGCGCTTCGCCGATGGCAAACCGATCACCGCCGAGGATGTGCGCTACACCTACGATTTGTTGATGACCCAGGGCAGCCTGCGCTACCGCACCCAGTTTGCCGACGTCAAAGGCGTCGAAGTCGAAGCGCCACTGACCGTGCGTTTCGATTTCAAGAGCAACGAGAACCGTACCCTGCCGCTGGACATCGCGACTCTGCCGGTGTTTCCCGAACACTGGTGGAAAACCCGGGATTTTGCCGGCGGTGGCGGCTATGAACCACCGTTGGGCAGCGGCCCGTATCGCGTCGGCAAGGTCGACTCCGGACGCAGCATCACCTTCGAACGCAACGCCGACTGGTGGGGCAAGGATCTACCGGTCAGCCGTGGTTTGTACAATTTCGATCACTTCAGCATTGAGTACTTCGGCGACACCGACGTTGCCCGTCAGGTATTGCGCGGCGGCGCTTACGACTACAACCGCGAATTCTCCGCCACCGGCTACTCCATCGGTTACGACAGCCCGGCGTTGAGTGACGGGCGTCTGCAAAAAGCCCATCTGGCCACCGAGGCGCCGCAATCGGCGCAAGGTTTCGTGTTTAACCTGCAAAAACCGCTGTTCGCCGATCGGCGCGTGCGTCAGGCGCTGGCCATGCTCTGGGACTTCGAGTGGAGCAACCGGCAGATGATGCGCAATCTGTACATTCGCCAGCAGAGCTATTTTTCCAACAGCGACCTCGCCGCTCGGCAACTGCCGGACGCTGCCGAACTGAAAATTCTCGAACCCCTGCGCGGGCAAATACCCGATGAGGTATTCAATAAAGTCTTCGAAGCACCGAAGACCGACGGCAGCGGGGTGATTCGCGACAAGCAGTTGCAAGCGCTTGAGCTGCTGGAACAGGCCGGATGGAAGCCGAATGGCGATCAACTGGTCAATGCGCAGGGCGAGCCGCTGAGTTTCACCTTCCTCGTCAGCCAGAACGGCATGGATCGCTTGCTCTTGCCGTACAAGCGCACACTGAAGCAGATCGGCATTGACCTCAATATCCGCCGCATCGATTCCTCGCAATACGTCAACCGTTTGATGAGCCGTGACTACGACATGATCGTCACCGGCTACCCCGTCACCACTTCCCCGGGTGGCGAGTTGCTCAACTATTTCGGTTCAGCCTCGGCCAACGATCCCGGCGCCAACAACTACATGGTGCTGAAGAACCCCGCTGTCGACACCTTGATCAACGGCCTGATCCGCGCCTCGACCCAGCCCGACATGCTGCGCTACGCCCACGCGCTGGATCGCGTGCTGCAATGGAACTACTACTGGATCCCCAACTATTACCCGCCGGGCACCTCGACGGTGTGGTGGAACCGCTTTGGCATCCCGACTGTTCAGGCGAGCAATGACGAGGCCATCGAGAGCTGGTGGGAGATCAGCCGCACGCCGCTGACCAATCAACAGATGACGGCCGAGAAAATCAGCCGTGGCAGACCCGGAGGGCCGCGCTGATGTGGGCTTATATACTGCGACGTCTGCTGCTGATCATTCCGACGCTGGTGATCATTCTGCTGGTCAATTTCGTGATCATTCAGGCCGCACCGGGCGGTCCGGTGGAGCAAGCCATTGCGCACTTGCAGGGTATCGGCGGCAGCAATGTCGGCGGCGGTTCCAGTGAGACCATGAGCGGCACCTCGCGCGCCAGCCGTGGCCTCGACCCGCAACTGATCAAAGACATCGAAAAACAGTACGGCTTCGACAAACCGGCGCATGAGCGCCTGTGGCTGATGCTCAAGAATTACGCGCAACTGGATTTCGGCAAGAGTTTCTTTCGCGGCGCCACGGTCACTGATCTGATCCTTGAAAAAATGCCCGTGACCATTTCCCTTGGATTGTGGGCGACGCTGATTACTTATCTGGTATCGATCCCGCTGGGCATCCGCAAAGCCGTGCATCACGGCAGTCACTTCGACATCTGGAGCAGCACCGCGATCATCATCGGCTACGCGATGCCCGCGTTTCTGTTTGCGATGTTCCTGATCGTGGTCTTCGCCGGTGGCACTTCACTGAACTGGTTTCCGGTACGCGGACTGGTTTCAGACAACTTCGAATCGCTATCGACCCTCGGCAAAATCACTGACTATTTCTGGCACTTAGTGCTACCGGTGACGGCGTTGGTGATCGGCGGTTTTGCGACGCTGACCATCCTCACCAAGAACTCGTTCCTCAATGAAATCACCCGTCAGTACGTGGTCACCGCCCGCGCCAAAGGCCTGAGCGAACGCCGGGTGCTGTACGGCCATGTGTTCCGCAACGCCATGCTGTTGGTGGTTTCGGGAATTCCTCAGGCATTCATCAGCGTGTTCTTCGCCGGTTCGTTGCTGATCGAGGTGATCTTCTCCCTCGACGGCCTCGGACGCATGAGTTACGAAGCGGCCGTATCGCGCGACTATCCGGTGGTGTTCGGCTCGCTGTTCATCTTCACGCTGTTCGGCCTGCTGATAAAACTCATCGGCGACCTGTGCTACACGCTGGTTGACCCGCGCATCGACTTTGCCGCGAGGAACGCCTGATGTTCAAGCTCTCGCCGTTGGGTCGCCGCCGTTTCGAACGTTTCAAGAAAAACCGCCGGGGCTGGTGGTCGCTGTGGCTGTTTATCGGCCTGTTTCTGCTAAGTCTCGGTGGTGAGTTGATCGCCAACGATAAACCGTTGATCGTCAGCTATCAGGGCGACTGGTACTTCCCGGTATTCAAGCGCCACACTGAGCAGGAGTTTGGCGGACAACTGCCGTTTCAGGCCGACTACCGCAGCGATTACGTGCAGAACCTGATTCGCAAGGACGGTGGCTGGCTGCTGTTTCCGCCAATCCCGTTCAGTGATGACACGCCGAACTACGAACTGAACAAACCGGCGCCGAGTCCGCCGTCGGCCGTCAACTGGCTGGGAACCGACGACCAGGCACGAGATGTGCTGGCGCGGGTGATTTTCGGTGCGCGGGTGTCAATTCTGTTTGCGCTGATGCTGACCTTGGTCAGTGCGCTGATCGGCATTGCCGCCGGTGCGTTGCAGGGGTATTACGGCGGCTGGGTCGATCTGATCGGTCAGCGTTTGCTGGAAGTCTGGTCAGGGTTGCCGGTGCTGTATCTGCTGATCATTCTCTCCGGTTTTGTCGAGCCGAATTTCTGGTGGCTACTGGGGATCATGGCGCTGTTTTCCTGGCTCGCGCTGGTGGACGTGGTGCGTGCCGAGTTCCTGCGCGGGCGCAATCTCGAATACGTCAAAGCAGCGCGGGCATTGGGTCTGACCGACCGCAAGGTGATCTTCCGGCACATTCTGCCGAACGCGATGAATGCGACCCTGAGCTATCTGCCGTTCATTCTGACCGGGGCAATTTCCACCCTCACGGCGCTGGACTTCCTCGGTTTCGGCATGCCGGCCGGCAGCGCTTCGCTGGGCGAATTGATCGGTCAGGGCAAGCAGAACCTGCAAGCGCCGTGGCTCGGGCTCACCGCGTTCTTCACCTTGGCGTTGATTCTCTCTTTACTGGTTTTCATCGGCGAGGCGTTGCGTGATGCCTTCGATCCGCGATCCTGAGGCGCAGGCACAAATGACTGACAACCTGATCGAAATCCGTGACCTCAACGTCGCCTTCCATGGCCAGGCTGTGGTGCGCAATCTGTGCCTCAACATCCGGCCCGGCGAATGTCTGGCACTGGTCGGCGAATCCGGCTCTGGCAAATCAGTGACCGCGCATTCGATCCTGCAATTGCTGCCCGAGGGCGAAGCGCAAACCACCGGCAGCATTCGCTATCGCGGGCAGGAGCTGGTCGGCACCGACCCGAAGATCTTGCGCGAGCTGCGCGGCAATCGCATCGCCATGATCTTTCAGGAGCCAATGACCTCGCTCAACCCGTTGCACAGCATCGAAAAACAGATCGGCGAAACCCTGCTGCTGCACAGGGGGTTGGGCGGCAAACAGGCACAAAAACGCATCCTCGAATTGCTCGAGCTGGTGGGCATCCAAAAACCGCAAGAGCGGCTCAAGGCTTATCCGCATCAACTCTCCGGCGGCCAGCGCCAGCGCGTGATGATCGCCATGGCTCTGGCCTGCGAGCCGGAACTGCTGATCGCCGACGAGCCGACCACCGCGCTCGACGTCACCGTGCAGCGCAAGATCCTGCTGCTGCTCAAGTCCCTGCAACAGCGGCTCGGCATGTCGTTGCTGCTGATCAGCCACGATCTGAACCTGGTGCGCAGCATCGCGCAACGGGTGTGCGTGATGAAAGCCGGCGAAATTGTCGAGCAGGCGCCCTGCGAAACGCTGTTCACCGAGCCGAAACACCCTTACAGCTGCGTGCTGCTCAACGCTGAGCCGGAAGGCGAAGCGCTGACCCGGGCCGAGCGGGAAAACGTCCTGGAAGTGGAAAACCTGCGGGTTGACTTCACCGTCGGCGGTGGTTTGTTTCAGCGCAAGCAATACCTGCGCGCAGTTGACGGCATCAGCCTGAACATCCAGCGTGGCAAGACCTTGGGCATCGTTGGCGAGTCCGGTTCAGGCAAGTCGACACTGGGCCAGGCAATCCTGCGGTTGCTCGACTCAGAAGGCAGCATTCGTTTCCAGGGCGAATCCCTCGACCGCCTCAATCAGAAGCAGATGCGTCCGTGGCGCCGACAGATGCAGGTGGTGTTTCAGGACCCGTTCGGCAGCCTCAGCCCGCGCATGTCGGTGGCGCAGATCATCAGCGAAGGGCTGGAGGTGCATTGCCAGTCCACCGCTGATGAGTGCGACGCACAGGTGATTCGCGTGCTCAAGGAGGTCGGCCTCGACCCCGACAGCCGTCACCGCTATCCCCATGAATTCTCCGGCGGCCAGCGCCAGCGCATCGCTATCGCCCGCGCATTGGTGTTGAAACCGGCGCTGATCCTGCTCGACGAACCGACCTCGGCGCTCGATCGCACGGTACAAAAACAAGTGGTCGCCCTGCTCCGCGATCTGCAGGAAAAACACGGTTTGACCTATCTGTTCATCAGCCACGACCTCGCCGTGGTGCGTGCCTTGGCCCACGATATGATCGTGATCAAGGACGGCAAAGTGGTCGAGCGCGGGGCGAGCCATGATGTGTTCGACTCGCCGCAGCATCCGTATACCAAAGAGCTGTTGGCGGCGGCGCATCCGGGTTCAGTCAGATGAACAACACCGAAAGCCTCAAGGATTACCAACGCGTCCGCACCTTGGCGATCCGTTCGCTGTTCGAGATCATCGAGCAGTCCAGCGAAGGCACGGTGATTGTCGACCGTGACGCGAACATCGTCTGGATGAACGAGCGTTATGCGCGGCGCTTCGGCCTCGAATCTGCCGAGGGCGCCATCGGCAAGCCTTGTGAAGGCGTGATCCCCGGCAGTCTGCTGCGCGAAGTGGTGCGCACTGGCCGGCCGATTTTGCTGGACATGCAAGACACCCCCAAAGAGCCGCTGGTGGTGATGCGCCTGCCGATCCACGACGACGCTGGCTCAGTAATCGGCGCCATCGGTTTCGCCCTGTTCGACGAATTGCGCACGCTGTCGCCGATGCTCAAGCGCTACCTGAGCATGCAGGAAGAGCTGGCTTCGACCCGCTCGCTGCTGCGCGCCCGGCAGACCAAATACAACTTCGCCCATTTCATCGGCACCAGCGCCGCCAGCCTCGAAGTCAAACGCCGCGCCCGGCGCAGTGCCAGCGCCGAGTCGCCGGTCTTGCTGCTCGGCGAGACCGGCACCGGCAAAGAGCTGCTGGCGCAGGCGATCCACAGCGCGTCACCACGGGCGCACAAAGCCTTCGTCAGCATTAACTCCGCAGCCATTCCGGAGGCGCTGCTCGAGTCAGAGTTTTTCGGCACCGCGCTGGGGGCCTTTACCGGCGCTGACCGTAAGGGTCGAACCGGCAAATTGCAGATTGCTCAGGGCGGCACGTTGTTTCTTGATGAGATCGGCGACATGCCGCTGCCGCTGCAGAGCAAACTGCTGCGCGTGTTGCAGGAAAAGGAATTCGAACCGGTCGGCTCCAACGACGTGATTCAGAGTGATGTGCGGGTGATTGCCGCGACCTCGACGGATCTGGAAGCGGCGATCAAGCGTGGCGAGTTTCGTGCGGATTTGTGCTACCGCCTCAACGTGTTGCCGATCAAGGTTCCGCCGTTGCGCGAGCGTCTCGATGACCTGCCAGCACTGAGTGAAGCGATTCTTGAAGAGCTGCGCAGCCAGCATGAGCTGCATCGTGAGGCGCTGGAGTTGCTGGGGCAGCACGCATGGCCGGGGAATATCCGCGAGTTACGCAACGTGCTGGAGCGGGCGGCGCTGTTGAGTGATGACTTGCTGTTGACGGTGCATGACATTCGCGCGGCGATTGGTACGTTTACTCCGGTTGAGCGGACGTCAACGGCGTCCGCCGAAGCGCTGTCAGGCGAAACCTTCAGTCAGGCGCGCGAGCGGTTTGACCGGCAATTGATTGAGGCGACCCTCGCGCAATGCGGGGGCAAAGTCGTTGAAGCGGCCGAGCGATTGGGGCTTGGACGATCGACGTTGTACAAGAAAATGGTCGCACTTGGAATTGCCGAATCTCGATAAAGAGACTAGATCTCCATATTGAGATAGACCCCCGGGATCGCTTCGCGATCATCGCTAGCAGGCTTGCTCCCACAGGGAGAACGCGTTTCTACTGTGGGAGCTAGCCTGCTCGCGATGGCGATAGACCATAATCAACAATCTCTAGATTGAGACAGAAAATCGAATTTATTACCTCGCATTGAAATATATTCATATATTTCAATCACTTAACTGTTGGCACACATCTCGCAATAGTCCCTTCCTACAAAGCATCACCCACAAAAATAACAATCCCAGGAGACACACCATGAGTGTGATCATTGCCTTGGCAGCCCTCGCGCTGCTGATGCTCGCGGCCTACCGTGGCTACAGCGTTATCCTTTTTGCCCCGATCGCCGCCCTCGGCGCCGTCCTGCTAACGGACCCCTCCGCCGTCGCCCCTGCATTCACCGGGGTGTTCATGGAGAAAATGGTCGGCTTCATCAAACTGTATTTCCCGGTATTCCTGCTTGGCGCCGTGTTCGGCAAGTTGATCGAGCTATCGGGCTTCTCGCGTTCGATTGTTGCGGCGGCAATTCGTCTGCTCGGCACGCGTCAGGCGATGCTGGTGATCGTGCTGGTCTGCGCCGTGCTCACTTATGGCGGCGTGTCCCTGTTTGTGGTGGTGTTTGCGGTGTATCCGTTCGCCGCAGAAATGTTCCGCCAGAGCAATATCCCCAAGCGCCTGATCCCGGCGACCATCGCCCTCGGCGCGTTCTCGTTCACCATGGACGCCCTGCCCGGCACCCCGCAAATCCAGAACATCATCCCCAGCACCTTCTTCAACACCACTGCGTGGGCAGCGCCGTGGCTGGGGGTGATCGGCACGATCTTCGTGTTCTGCGCCGGCATGCTGTTTCTGCAACGTCAGCGCAACAAGGCGCAACGCGCCGGCGAAGGCTATGGCACTGAACTGCGCAACGAGCCGGAAACCGCTGAAGACCTGAAGCTGCCGAACCCATGGCTGGCACTGTCGCCGCTGTTGGCGGTGGGCATCATGAACTTGCTGTTCACCCACTGGATTCCGCAGTGGTACGGCAAGACCCACAGCCTGGCGCTGCCGGGCATGGCCACGCCGGTCACCACCGAAATCGCCAAACTGACGGCGATCTGGGCGGTGCAGGCAGCCCTGCTGATCGGCATTTTGATGGTGTTGGCATTTGGCTTTAATGCGATCAAAAGCAAACTCGCCGAGGGCAGTAAAAGCGCGGTCAGCGGTGCGCTGCTGGCGGCGATGAATACTGCATCGGAATACGGTTTCGGCGCGGTTATCGCATCGCTACCAGGGTTTCTGGTGTTGGCCGACTGGCTCAAGGGCATCCCCGATCCGCTGGTCAACGAAGCGATCACCGTGACCTTGTTGGCGGGTATCACCGGTTCCGCTTCCGGCGGCATGAGCATCGCCCTGGCGGCAATGTCCGAACAATTCATCAGCGCCGCCCACGCCGCGAATATTCCGCTGGAAGTGCTGCACCGAGTGGCCGCGATGGCCAGCGGCGGCATGGACACCCTGCCGCACAACGGCGCGGTAATCACCTTGCTCGCAGTCACCGGCCTGACCCACCGTGAAGCCTACAAAGACATTTTCTGTATTACGCTGATCAAGACCCTGGCGGTTTTCGTGGTGATCGGCACTTTCTACGCCACTGGCATTGTGTGAGGTATTGATGACGACTCTTTCAGGCAAGACCGCGCTGGTTACCGGTTCCACCAGCGGCATCGGGCTGGGCATCGCCCTGACGCTGGCCAAGGCTGGCGCCAATCTGATCCTCAACGGTTTTGGCGATGCGTCCAAAGTGATTGCCGAAGTCGAGCAATTTGGCGGCAAGGTCGGGCATCACCCGGCCGACGTCAGCGACCCGGCGCAGATTGCCGAGATGATCGCCTACGCCGAGCGCGAGTTCGGCGGCGTCGACATTCTGGTGAACAACGCCGGTATTCAGCATGTGGCAGCGGTTGAAGAATTTCCGGTGGAGCGTTGGGATTCGATCATTGCGATCAACCTGTCCTCGGTATTTCACAGCACGCGTCTGAGCTTGCCCGGCATGCGCAGCAAGGGCTGGGGGCGGATCGTCAACATCGCTTCGGTGCATGGCCAGGTCGGTTCGACCGGCAAAGCTGCGTATGTGGCGGCCAAACACGGGGTGATCGGTTTGACCAAGGTTGTCGGCCTGGAAACCGCTACCAGCAACGTCACCTGCAACGCGATCTGCCCCGGCTGGGTGCTGACGCCACTGGTGCAGAAGCAGATCGATGACCGGATTGCCACGGGCGTCGAGCCGCAGCAGGCACAGCACGATTTGCTCGCGGAAAAACAGCCGTCGCTGGAGTTCGTTACACCGGCGCATCTGGGGGAACTGGTGCTGTTTTTGTGCAGCGAGGCGGGCAGTCAGGTGCGCGGTGCGGCGTGGAATATTGATGGTGGCTGGCTCGCGCAGTGAGCAACTGGTAGACCGCGTTATCGTTCATCGCGGGCAAGCCACGCTCCCACAGGTTTTATGTGGGATCTGAAGATAAAACAAGAGGCAAACCATGTCCGACATTCTCTGGCAACCCGACGCAACGCGTATCGCCAACTCCCGCATGGACATGTTCCGACGCTGGGTTAATCAGCGCCATGAGCTGGATCTGCACGACTACCCTGCCCTGCACCAATGGTCGATCGACCAGCGTGAAGCGTTCTGGCAGGCAATCGTCGATTTCTTCGATGTCCGCTTCCACACGCGTCCGGATGCGGTCCTGCGCGAAGGTGCGCAAATGCCCAGCGCCGAATGGTTTCCCGGTGCCACGCTGAATTTTGCCGAACACCTTTTGCGTCGCCGCGATGATGCCGTGGCTGTGATTGCGGTGGCGGAAAACGGTCAGCGCGAACAATTGACCTGGGCCGAACTGGCCGAACAAGTCGCAGGCTTTCAAGCCAGCCTGCAAGCAGCGGGAATCGGCATTGGCGACCGCGTGGCGGCGTGCATGCCCAACACCTGGCAGACCTTGGTGGCGATGCTCGCGACCACCAGCCTTGGCGCAATCTGGTCGTGTTCTTCACCCGACTTCGGCACCCACGGCGTGATTGATCGCTTCGGCCAGATCGAACCAAAAGTGCTGATCACCTGTGCCGGTTATCGCTACGCCGGCAAGCAAATCGATCAAACCCAAAAGCTCAACGAAATCCTCGAACAGCTGCCGTCACTTGAGCAATTGATCATCGTGCCTTACGCGCGAACGCAGGCGCACATCGAGGATTACCGCACGCAGGCCAACGTCACGCTTTGGGATGATTTCTATCAACCCGGCGGCGAGCCGCATTTCGTCGCGGTGCCCTTCGCTCATCCGCTGTACGTGCTGTATTCCAGCGGCACCACCGGTGTGCCGAAATGCATCGTGCACAGCACCGGCGGTGTGTTGCTGCAACACGTCAAGGAACATGGGCTGCACGTCGATCTCGGCCCCGGCGATCGCTTGTTCTACTACACCACTTGCGGCTGGATGATGTGGAACTGGCTGGTCTCGGCGCTGGCGGTCGGCAGCGCGGTGCTGTTGTATGACGGCTCGCCGTTTCATCCGGATAATACGCGCCTGCTGGAGTTGCTTGAGGATGAGCGGGTCAGTGTGTTCGGCACCAGTCCCAAGTATCTCGCGACGCTGGAAAGCAGCGGCCTCAAGCCGCGCGAAAGCCATGACTTGAGCAGCCTGAAAACTCTGCTGTGCACCGGCTCCGCGCTATCACCGCAAAGCTACGATTTCGTCTATCGCGACTTCAAACCGGACGTGTGCCTGGCCTCGATGTCCGGCGGTACCGACATTGTTTCCTGCTTCGTCAACGGCAATCCGCTGTCGCCGGTACGCCGGGGCGAGAACATCGGCAAGAGCCTGGGCATGGCGGTCGCGGTATGGAACGCCGCCGGCCATGCGGTAATTGGCGAAAAAGGCGAACTGGTCTGCACCCGGCATTTCCCGGCGATGCCGGTTGGCCTGTGGAATGACCCGGACGGCGAGAAGCTGCGCAAATCCTATTTCAGCCAGTTCCCCGGAGTTTGGGCTCAGGGCGATTACGCCGAGGAGCTGGCGCATGGCGGGATGCTCATTCACGGACGCTCGGACGCAGTGCTCAACCCCGGTGGCGTGAGAATCGGCACCGCGGAAATCTACCGGCAGGTGGAAAAAGTCGCTGAAGTGCTCGACAGCGTGGCCATCGGCCAACAGTGGCAGGACGACGTGCGCGTGGTGTTGTTCGTGCGCCTCAAGGATGGCGTGGTGCTGGACGAGGCGTTGCAGCAGCAGATTCGCCAGGTGATCCGCGCCAACACCACGCCGCGGCATGTGCCGGCGAAAATCGTTGCGGTGACTGATATTCCGCGCACCATCAGCGGCAAGGTCGTGGAACTGGCGGTGCGTAATGTGGTGCACGGTGAACCGGTGAAGAACACCGATGCGCTGGCCAATCCCGAAGCGCTGGAGCAGTTTCGCGATCGACCGGAGTTGCGCACTTAAAGTCAAAAGATCGCAGCCTGCGGCAGCTCCTACAGGGATTGTGTAGGAGCTGCCGAAGGCTCGGGCCGCGTTCGGACGAGCTTTTGATCTTCAATCCATCAAACCCCACTCCCCGGTCGACGTTGATCGCGGTGGGGCCGGGGCCGCATCCGCATGCAACTTCAATCTCAGCCGCAGGTTATTCACCGAATCGGCGTGTTTCAGAGCCTCCTCTTCAGCTATCACCCCTTCGACCACCAGCGCGAACAACGCCGCATCAAACGTCTGCATGCCCGACTCAGCGGACTTTTCCATGATGTCCTTAAGCCCATGTAACTCATTGCGCCGGATCAAATCGCCTATGGTCGGCGTGCCCAGCATTACCTCCACCGCGGCGCGCCTTTGACCATCAATCGTGCGTACCAGGCGTTGGGACACGAACGCTTTCAGATGATTGCCCAACGCATGCAGCAGCTGCGGCCGGCGCTCTTCAGGGAAGAAATTAATGATCCGGTCCAGCGCCTGATTGGCGTTGTTGGCGTGCAACGTCGATAGCACCAGATGCCCGGTCTCGGCAAACGACAACGCATGTTCCATGGTTTCGCGGTCGCGGATTTCGCCGATCAGCACCACGTCCGGCGCCTGACGCAAGGTGTTTTTCAGCGCTGCGTGAAAGCTGCGCGTATCGACGCCGACTTCGCGCTGGTTGATGATCGATTTCTTGTGCCGATGGATATATTCCACCGGATCTTCGATGGTGATGATGTGCCCGCTGCTGTGCCGATTGCGATGATCGATCAGCGCCGCCAGTGAAGTGGATTTACCCGAATCGGTGGCGCCGACAAACAGGATCAACCCTTGCTTGAGCATTACCGTTTCGAGCAACACCGGCGGCAGTTTGAGGTCTTCAAAACGCGGAATGTCGAGCTTGACGTTGCGGATCACGATTGACACATCGTTGCGTTGCTTGAAGATATTGACCCGAAAGCGGCCGATGCCTGCGCGCGAGATCGCCAGGTTCATTTCCAGATCCCGGTCGAACTCCCGGCGTTGCTCGGCGTCCATCAGGGAGGTGCCGATGGTTGCGACCTCGCCGGGTTTGAAGGGTTGTTCGCTCAACGGCGCCAGCACCCCGTCGAATCGCGCACTGGGCGGCGCGCCGGTGGACAGGAACAGGTCCGAACCGTGACGGCTCGCCAGTTGTTTGAGCAGTGCATCGATTTCCATGGCAACAACACCTGCGAAGCTTTCAATGATCAGGGACAACCCGCGCCGTGACGCAGCGGGCCAAACAGCGTCTACCGAACTAGGATAGTAGACGCCGCCTCACCGACCGACGCTCAGGACTTTTAGATGAACGCTGTACCCACCAGCAACGACGCCCAGGCACTGATTGCCCGAACCGACTGGAGCCGCACGCCACTGGGCGCTGCCGGAACCTGGCCGCAGAGCCTGCGCACTGCGGTGGACATCGTGCTGCACTCGCCAATGCCGATGCTGTTGTTGTGGGGGCCGGAGCTGACACAGATCTACAACAATGGCTTCGCCCTGCTCGCCGGCAGCAAGCATCCGTACGCTTTCGGACAACCGGCGAACCTTATATGGCCAGAACTTCGAGACTTTACTGACCCGATCTACAGCGGCGTCCTACAAGGCGAAGTGCGCACCTACAGCGAACGGCGCTTTACCTTGCAACGCGATGGCCAGGAATCCGACTTCTGGCTCGACCTGACCTACAGCCCGATCCGCGATGAACGTGCGCAAGTCGCCGGGATTCTGGTCACGGCCATCGAAACCAACGAACGCCGACGCATCGCCCTCGAACTCCAGCAGCGCTCCGACGACAGCCTCAAGGCCCAGCGCGAAACCGAAGAACGCCTGCAACTGGCGTTGGCCGCAACTGATGCAGTTGGGACCTGGGATTGGGACATCGGCGAAGATCGTTTTATTGCCGACGCGCATTTTGCGCAATTGCACGGTGTCGATCCGGCGCTGGCCGAGCAATTGCCGATCAGCGAATACCTGCAAGGCGTGCACCCCGAAGACCGCGCACTGATTGCGCGTAGCATCAAACACTGCATCACCCACGGCACCGAATACGCCGAGGAATATCGCCTGCTACGCGCCGACGGCGAGTTGCGCTGGGTATTTGCTCGCGGTCGTTGCTACAAGGATCACCACGGGCGGCCGACGCGCTTTCTCGGTGCGGCGCTGGATCTGACCGAGCGCAAACACACTGAACAGGCGCTGCGCCAAAGCCAGACCGAGTTGCAGTTGATCATCAACGCCATGCCGATTCTGATCAGCTACGTCGACCACGAAGAGCGCTTTCGCTTGAACAACGCCGCTTACCTCGACTGGTACGGCCTCACGCCGCAGGAACTCTACGGCCGCACCATTCGCGACGTGCTCGGCGATGAAGCCTACTTTCTGCGAGCACCGTACATTGCCGAAGCATTGGCCGGGCGGCCCTGTTCGTTCAGTCTGTACACCCCTCACCGCGATGGCAGCCAGCGTCATGCACTCATGAATTACCTGCCGCGCCACGGTCCGGACGGCTCGGTGAATGGTTTCTACATTTTCGTGATCGATGAAAGCGAGCGTAAGAAGACCGAGGAAGCGCTGCGTCACCTCAATGAAACCCTTGAAGAACGCGTCAGCGCGCGTACCGAGCAACTGGCGCAGGCCAACGAGCGTTTGCAGAACGAAATGGTCGAACGCGAGCGCGCCGAGGATGCGTTGCGGCATGCGCAGAAAATGGAAGCGGTCGGCCAGCTCACCGGCGGCATCGCGCATGACTTCAACAACATGCTCACCGGGATCATCGGCAGTCTCGATCTGATGCAGCGCTACATTGCCAACGGCCGCGCCGACGAGATCGGCCGTTTCACTGAAGCGGCGGTGTCGTCGGCCAACCGCGCGGCGGCGCTGACCCACCGTTTGCTGGCGTTCTCGCGTAGGCAATCGCTGGATCGCAAGACGCTGGACGTCAACGAGCTGGTGCTTTCGCTCGAAGACCTGATCCGCCGCACAAAGGGTGATCCGATCGCCCTCACGTTGAAGCTGACCGACAACCTGTGGCCTGTGAGCACCGACGTCAGCCAACTGGAAAACGCCCTGCTCAACCTCGTCATCAACGCCCGCGACGCAATGCCCGATGGCGGTGAACTGGTGATCGAGACGGCGAATGTCTACCTCGATGGCAGCGATATCACCACGCTGGAGCCGGTCAAGGCTGGCGATTACTTGATGCTCGCGGTCAGCGATAACGGCAGCGGCATGACGCCGTCGGTACTGTCGAAAGCCTTTGACCCGTTCTTTACCACCAAGCCTATCGGCCAGGGTACGGGTCTGGGATTGTCGATGATTTATGGTTTCGCCCAGCAGTCCGGTGGGCACGTCAGCCTCGACAGCTTGCCCGGCAAGGGCACTTGCGTGCGTCTGTACTTGCCGCGTTTGCGCACATCGGAACCGGAACAGCCCGCGCTGGAAACGCTGAGTGAATCGCCTGCCATCGCCAGCGGCGAAACGGTCCTGGTAGTCGAGGACGACCCGGCCGTGCGCATGCTGGTGCTCGATTTGCTCAAGGAACTTGGCTACAGCGCACACGAAGCCGAAGACGCAAAAAGCGCGTTGCCGCTGCTCGAATCCGAGGTGCGCGTGGATCTGCTGGTGACCGATGTCGGGCTGCCGGGCATGAACGGCAGGCAACTGGCGGAGATCGCCCGTCAGCATCGACCGGGCCTCAAGGTGTTGTTCATGACCGGTTATGCGCACAAAGCCGCGGAGCGTCAGGGCTTTCTCGAGGACGGCATGGACATGGTTGCCAAGCCGTTTGCCATCGAGCTATTGGCGGGCAAGATCCGCACGATGCTCAACCAGACACCGTGACTTGAGGCATAATCCGCGCCCCGCCGTCACCCCGCTACAGGTATTGCACGATGAAAGCCCAAGCCCGCCACATTCTGGTGAAAACCGCCGAAGAGGCCGAACAGCTCAAACAACGCATCGCCAAGGGCGAAGCCTTTGATGTGCTGGCCAAGAAATTCTCGACCTGCCCGTCCGGCAAACGCGGCGGCGATCTGGGTGAAGTGCGACCGGGGCAGATGGTCGGCGCGATCGATGCAGTGATCTTCAAAAAGCCGCTGCGCACCGTGCATGGGCCGATCAAAAGCAAATTCGGTTACCACCTGGTGCAGGTGTTTTACCGCGATTGATCAGCTCCCCCTGCACCTGTAGGAGCTGTCGAGTGAAACGAGGCTGCGATCTTTTGACTTTGCTTTTTTGCAGAACAAGATCAAAAGATCGCAGCCTTCGGCAGCTCCTACCGGGTTTGTGTTTCAGGCTTTGGGGATCAGTGCTCCGGAAACCTGGATGACTTGGCTCGCGAGCAGGTGCCCAGCCTCTGCTGCTTCGACAGGACTGCCCCCCAGCAACCGCCGCGCCAGATACGCCGCACTGAACGAATCCCCCGCCGCCGTGGTGTCGACGACCTTCTCGACTTTCTGCGCCGGCACCTCGTAAGACTCCCCGCCACAGCGAATCAAACACGCCTCGGCGCCACGCTTGAGTACCACTTCCGGCGTGCCGATCTGCGCGTAGGCGTCGAACACCGCCTCGCAACTGGAGAAATGAAACAGCGCCTGCTCATCCTCCAGCGTCAACAACGCCAGATCGACATGCGGCAAAACGCTGCGATAGGCCGCCCGCGCTTCCTCCGGCGAAGCCCACAGGCGTGGCCGGAAGTTGTTGTCGAAGACGATGCGCGCGTCCCGCTGGCGGGCCTCGATCAAAGTCTCGATCAGTTTCTCGCGGCCCTGCGCACCCATTACCGCGAGGGTGATGCCACTCAAATACAGCACGTCGTAATCCGGTAGCGCCGCCAGAATCGGTGCAGCGGCCGGCGTAGTGAAGCAATCGCGCACGGCAGCTTCGTTGCGCCAGTACAGAAAACGCCGCTCACCGGCGGCGTCAGTCTGAATGCAATACAGACCCGGCAAACGCCCGGGCAAGCGCTGCACCAGTTCCAGGCCGATACCTTCATCAGCCCAAATGCGGCACATGGCGTCGCTGAAGCTATCGTCGCCCAACGCCGTGACGTAATCGACCTGCGCGTGGTCGCCCATGGCACGCGACAGATAAACCGCAGTGTTCAACGTGTCACCGCCGAAACTCTGTTGCAGACTGCCGTCGGCACGTTGCTGCAGTTCGATCATGCATTCGCCGATCAGGGCGATGCGCGGGGCGTTCGGCCCCAGAGTGCTGAGGGTGTTCATCAGAAGCAGGTTTCCATGCTTTCGATCACTGCCAGTTGCTCATCCACCAGCAAACCTGTGCGCCACTTGTCAAAGGTCAGGCACGGGTGCGAAGTGCCGAAGGAAATGATGTCACCGACGCGCAGTTCAACACCCGGCGCCACGCTCATGAACGCATGCTGGTCCATCACCGCCGTGACTTTGCACGCGCCGACATCCTCACCCACCGCCGGCAGCACGCCAGCCTTGTAGCGCAGCAACGGCACCGGCAGCCCGGCGTCATACGCCACATCGCGTTTGCCGAGAGCGATCACCGCAAAACCCGGTTCCGGCAACGACTGCACATGCGCCCAGACTTCCAGCGCCGGACGCAGGCCTTCGTGCAAATCACTGCGGCGGTCGAGCACGCAGCATTGCGCTTCTTTGTAGATGCCATGGTCGTGCGCCACGTAACTGCCCGGACGCAACACGCTGAGGAAACGCCCGCCAGCGTTCTGTGACTCGAAGGATTCGGCGATCAAGTCGTACCACGCCGAACCCGACGCAGTGATGATCGGCTTGCCGATGGCAAACGCGCCGCTGTCCTGCAACTGCACTGCCAGTCGCACCAGCGAGGCAGCGAATTCACGAATACCGCTGACCGCGTGATCGCCATGGATCACACCTTCGTAACCTTCAATCCCGGTCAGCGCCAGCGCCGGTTGGGCGTCAATCGCTTTGGCCAGCTCGATGACTTCCTGTTCGCTGCGGCACCCGCAACGGCCGCCCACCACGCCGTATTCAATCATCACGTTCAAACGAACGCCGCGCGCGGCGAAATAGGCACCCAAGTCCGCAACGTTGTCCGGGTGATCGACCATGCAATAGAAGTCGAAAGTCGGGTCTGCCAGCAGGTCGGCAATCAGCGCCATGTTCGGCGCTCCGACCAATTGGTTGGCCATCAATACCCGGCGCACACCGTGGGCGTATGCGGCCTGAGTCTGCGTGGCGCTGGCGAGAGTGATGCCCCATGCACCGGCGTCGAGCTGGCGGTGGAACAGCGCCGGAGTCATGCTGGTTTTGCCATGGGGCGCGAGCTCGGCGCCGCTGTCGCTGACGAATTTCTGCATCCAGCGGATGTTGTGCTCCAGTGCTTCGCGGTGCAGCACCAGCGCCGGTAGGCGGACATCGTGCACCAGTTGCGCGCCGATTGCGGCATCGCCCTTGTTCACGGCAGCAGAGTTGTTGGCAGTCGTCATGGTCAAACTCCTCACAGTCGCGCCGGCAAGCGGCGCGGTTATTCGTTGATCCGCCGGGCGAGGCTGTTGGCGCTCTCGATCAGAACCCGGCGATAGTCTTCGTAATGGGTTTTGGCATCGGCGCGCGGGGCGACGATGCACAGGGTGCAGATGGCTACGCCGCTCGGGTCTTTGACCGGGGCGGCGAAGCAATGGGTAAAGGTGTCGGCGACGCTATCGAAGGAGAAAAAACCGTCGATGCCGGCCTGACGGATTTCCTGCAGAAACGTGTTCAGCGGCAGGCGTTCGCCACCGGGCAAAATGAAGTCGTCAGGGTCGATCAGGTCGATGATCTGCTGGTCGCTCAGATGCGCCAGCAGCAGGCGCCCGGACGCCGTCCACGGGATCGGCGCGTTCTCGCCGATGTCGGAAGAAATGCGGAAATGCCGCTCGCCCTCCTTCATCAGTGCCACCGTATATTTGCGCCCGTTGAGCAGGCACATCTGCGCGGTTTCGCGGGTCTGGCTGACGATCTCCTGCAATGCGTGGTCGGCTTCGCGGCTCAGATCAAAGTGACGCAAATGCGCCTGGCCGAGGAAGTACAACTGGCGACCGAGATAGACGTGACCGTCCTTGCCCACCGGCTCGAGAATCCGTCGTTCCAGCAGTGAAGCGACCAGTTCATAAACCGTGGATTTCGGGCTGCCGATGCCGTTGGCGATGTCGTTCGGGCGCAGCGGCTGGCCGATCTCCTTGAGAAAATCGAGGATATCGAACGCCCGATCCAGACCGCGAGCCCGGCGTTTGATGGTGTCTTCGGTCATTTCATTGGGTTCCCATAAAAGATGCCGGGATGGTAACTGGGCCTTGGTGTTGTGTCAGTGAGAATGCTGCCCTCTCCCCGAGGGAGAGGGAGCCTGACCGCATTGATGCAAACGTCTTTGTCTAGCGCAAAAATCTGCATCGATACAAATCAGTCCCCTCTCCCTCGGGAGAGGGCCAGGGTGAGGGACTCCTCAAGCGATCAAACCTTTTTCTTGTACGCGATACAGTCAATCTCAACCTTGCAATCGACCATCATGCTCGCCTGCACACAGGCCCGAGCCGGTGCATGCTCAGGCTTGAAGTACTCACCAAAAACCTTGTTGAAACTCGAGAAATCCCGCGGATCGTCCAGCCACACCCCGGCCCGTACCACGTCTTCGAGGCCATAACCGGCCTCTTCGAGAATCGCGATCAAATTCTTCATGGTCTGGTGCGTCTGCTCGACGATGCCGCCGACAATGATCTCGCCATCCACCGCCGGCACCTGACCGGAAACGTACAACCAGCCATCGGCTTCAACCGCGCGGGCGAATGGCCGTGGCTGGCCGCCAGCGGCGGTGCTGCCGGTGCCGTATCGAGTAATGCTCATGAATGTTGCTCCTGATCGAAAAAGTGAAAAGTCAAAACCGCGTGCTTTTGAGAAATTCCGCCAGCCGCGGCGATTGCGGGCGTTCGAACAGTTCCTTGGGAGGCCCCTGCTCTTCGATCCGCCCCTGATTCATGAAAACGATCTTGTCCGAGACCTCGAAGGCGAAACGCATCTCGTGGGTCACCAGCAACATGGTCATGCCGTCCTCGGCGAGGCCCTTGATCACGCTCAGCACTTCGCCGACCAGTTCCGGATCGAGGGCCGAAGTGACTTCATCGAACAGCATCAGGCTCGGGTTCATCGCAATCGCCCGGGCAATCGCCACGCGCTGTTGTTGACCGCCGGACAACTGACCGGGAAAGTGATTGCGCCGCTCCAGCAGGCCAACACGCTCGAGCCATTTTTCGGCCAGCGCCACGGCTTCGTCCTTGTGCAGTTTTTTCACCTTCAGCAGCCCGAGGGTGACGTTCTGCAACGCGGTCAGATGCGGGAACAGGTTGAACTGCTGAAACGCCATGCCGGTCATTGCGCGATGACGGGCGATGACTTTTTCTGCATGGCGCACGCGCTTGCCGTTGCTTTCGTCATAGCCGATCGATTCGCCGTCGAGCAGGATCTGCCCGCCCTGGAATTCTTCAAGCATGTTCACGCAACGCAGCAGCGTGGTCTTGCCCGAACCGCTGGAGCCGATCAGCGTGACCACGTTGCCGCGCTGCATGCTCAGGTCGACACCTTTGAGCACTTCGACTGCGCCGTATTGTTTGTGCAGGCCGCGAATGTCCAGCAGCGGTTGCGCGTTGGAAATATCAGTCTGAGTCATGGCAAAGCCACCCGCTTTTCAATGTGCCGGCCGAGTAATTCGATGGCGTAGTTGATGACGAAAAACAGAAAACCGGCGAACAGGTAAAACTCCAGGGTCATAAAGGTGCGGGCGATGATTTGCTGGGTGCTGAGCAGCAACTCGGCCACGCCGATCACCGAGAGCAAGGTCGAAGCCTTGACGATTTCCGTGGACGAGTTGACCCAGGTCGGCAGTATCTGCCGCAGCGCTTGCGGCAACAGTACGTAACCGAGCGATTGATAAAACGTTAGGCCGATGGCCTTGCCCGCTTCCATCTGCCCGCGCGGCAACGCCTGCAATGCACCGCGCACAATTTCCGCGACGTGCGAGCCGCAGAACAGCGTCAGCCCCAATGCGCCAGCCTGAAACGCGCTGATCTGCCATCCGAGTGCAGGCGCCATATAGAAGCAGGCCAGCACCAGTACAAACACCGGCGTACCGCGAATCAGATCGACGTACAAACGAAACGGCGCACGCATCCAGAACTTGCCGTAAGTCAGCACCAGACCGGCGAATACGCCAAGCACGGTGCCGAACAAAATCGCCAGCGCCGACACTTGCACGCTGGTCAAAAAGCCCTGCCACAGGGTTTCGCGGGCAATCCACAACTCGTTTAACCAACTGGGAGATTGGTACATTGCGGCCTCCTATCGGCGGATCGCCAGTCGCTGCTCGAGATAGCGCAGCAGCATGGCAATGAGGTAACAGGCCGCGACATACAACGCCGTGGTGACCATCCAGGTTTCAATCACCCGGTAGCTCTCGACGTTGATCTTGCGCGCGTAATAAGTCAGCTCCGGCACCGCAATCGCGGCGGCCAGTGAGGTGTCCTTGAACAGCGAAATGAAGTTGTTCGACAGCGCCGGCAACACGTTGCGCAGCATCACCGGCACGGTCACGTAAGCTTTAACCTGCCATTCGCCGAGACCGATGGCCAGGCCCGCTTCGCGCTGACCTTTGGGAATGCTCAGCAAGCCACCACGGAACACCTCGGTCAGGTACGCCCCGGCATACAGCGACAGGGTGATGATGAACGAGGGGATCTTGTCCAGGCGGATTCCGAGGCTGGGCAAAGCAAAGTAGATCAACAGAATCAACACCAGAATCGGCGTGTTACGGATCACCGTCACATACACCGATGCCAGCACCCGCAAGGCGCGATGCTTCGACAGCAAGGCAAACGCCATCAGCAGGCCGATCACGCAGCCGATGGCGATCGACAGCAATGCCAGTTGCAAGCCGAGACCGAGCCCCGCCAGCAAGGTGTCGAAATCGCGCCACACGGCGGCAAAGTTCAACTGATAGTTCATGGTCGGCAGTACCTTGAGCGGGGCACATCAGAGCGCCCCACTCTCACGGGATCATTTGAATTCGACAGGGAAACCGATGGCGGGCGATGGCAGGTCCACGCCAAACCATTGTTTGAACGACGCCGCGTAAGTCGGGAACTCCACCCCGGTCATGGCTTCATGCAGCGCCGTATTGACGAAATTCAGCCAGTCCTGATCGCCGCGTTTGACCGCGCAAGCGTAGGTTTGCGGGCTCCAGGCGTAGGTCGGGCTGCGATAGCGACCCGGGTTCTGCACCATCAGGTATTTGACCGAAGACTGGTCGGTGGCAGCGGCATCGGCGCGACCGGAGTTGACGGCCTGATACATCAGATCGACGCTGTCGTACTGATCGACCTTGGCCTTGGGCAGCGCCTGATGCACCAGTTCTTCGGCGTACACGTTCTGCAGCACGGCAACGGTCACGCCGTCACCGCCGGCCTGCAGGTCTTCGATTTCCTTGTACTTGCTGTTGTTCGGCAGCAGCAGGCCGACGCCTTCGCGGTAGTACGGCAGCGTGAATGCCACTTGCTGCGCACGGCTGGCGGTGACGGTGATGAACTGGCAGCTCATGTCGACCTTGTCGGTCAGCAGATTGGGAATCCGCGCATCGGACGACTGCACCACGAACTCGACCTTGCTCGGGTCGTTGAACAAACCTTTGGCCACCATCCTGGCGATGTCGATATCAAAACCCTGCAACTTGCCGTCCGCGCCCTGAAAGTGCCAAGGGGCGTTGGTGCTGCCGGTGCCCACAATCAATTTGCCACGGGCCAGCACAGCATCAAGCTTGCCCTCTGCCGCTTGGGCCGCGCCCATGAAAGCGGACGAAGCCGCGAGAACAAACACACAGGTTTTGAACAAGGAAAGTCGGCGATGCATGGCAAGCACTCCAAAATGATGTTTATTCCGCTATACCGGAACACGGTTTGTCACAACGGAATAGACGGCAGAAAGTGTGCCACAGGAATCGACGGGAATCTGTAGTGGATTGAATGTTGTTTTGAATCAAAGGGATGGGAGTAACGCCCAAAACGGTGTAACCAAAGGCGACATCTCACTGCGCTACTTTGGGCTACACACTGCGGGTATTCGGGTCACATCATGGTGCGCGCAGCACAATTGCACGGACGCTGCACCTGTCAACTCTGACAGTTGCGGCCGCGACCGCTGTTCCTCTACCGTCGCTGTGTCTCGCGCATGGAACAAAGAGGTTCCAATGACCAAGCCGACCCCCTATTCATTGCTGCCACCGACATACAAGAAGGTCCTGAAAGCGCGGCGTCACGTCGTCTTGTATTTCTTTAGCAAGCACTGCGGCGCCTGCGAATTTTCTGGCCCGATATTCCTCGATATCGCCAAGCCTTTCCGGCCGTGGATGGATATCTTCATGCTCGATACCGAGCATTCAACTCGGCATCCGGATGTCACGGGGACGCCGACCGTGTTGTTTTATGAGGAAGGCGTACTCCGCAAAAAGCTCAAGGGAATTGGTACAGACGAAACTCTCCAACAAGATTTCACTCAGTTTCTCGGTAAGACCAGACGGCCTGTCATGAAAAGTGAACCAAAGCACGACTCGCGCTGGCTTCGTCATGCCCTGATTAACCTTTGCACCATTTCACGCGCACGGGGTGAGCGGCGCCTGACAGATCGCCATCGCTGGCAAGCCAGCTCCCACAATGTCTGGCGGTGAGCACAAATTCTGTGAACGACTGCCCCCTGTGGGAGCTGGCTTGCCAGCGATGAGGGCCGCACGGGCACAACGTACTCCCGGTGCCTTACGCCGCCTCACGCACCAACAACACGCGCGTAACCCGCCGCTCTTCCACCGCGACCACGGTCATGCGCCAGCCATCGTGTTGCAGTCGATCGCCAATCATCGGCAAGCGATCCAGCAGGCTCATGACCAACCCGGCCAAGGTCTGATAATCCTCAGTCGGTTCCGCGCCGAACCCGGTGTGCTGACGGATGCGCGTCAAGTTCAACGCGCCGCTGACCATGTACCCGCCCTGCTCCGCAACCACGTCCGGGCCGGCGATTTCGCTCGCGTCCGGCAGTTCACCGGCAATCGATTCGAGAATGTCGGTCATGGTCAACACGCCGACGAAGTCGCCGAATTCGTTGACCACGAACGCGATATGCGTCGATGCCGCGCGCATCTGTTCCAGCGCATTAAGGATCGAGTAGCTGTCGAGCAGGTTCAGGGGTTTGCGCGCCAGGTGTTCAAGGTTCGGCTCGTGGCCGGCCAGATACTCCTTGAGCAGTTCCTTTTTATGCACGAAGCCCAACGGTTCATCCACCGCACCGTTGCGAATCAGCGGCAAGCGCGAGTAGGACGAATGCATCAGTCGTGTACGAATCGCTTCGGCATCATCGGCCAGATCGATGTAATCAACATCCGCACGCACGGTCATCAAGGTGCGGATCGGGCGCTCGGCCAGTTGCAGTACGCCGCTGATCATCACCCGCTCGCGGCGGTCGAACAGTTGCGCAGCAGGCTTCTCGCCGTCGTCCAGCAAGTCGGAAATTTCCTCGCCGACGTCTTCCTCGGCCATCTTGCGCCCGCCCAACAAGCTCAGCACCGCATGCGCCGTACGCTCACGCATCGGCCGCAAGCCCTGCATCGAACGTTTGCGCCGAGCGCGGGCGATCTGGTTGAACACCTCGATCAGGATCGAGAAACCAATGGCCGCATACAGATAGCCCTTCGGAATGTGGAAGCCCAAACCTTCGGCGGTCAGGGCGAAACCGATCATCATCAGAAAGCCCAGACACAGCATGATCACCGTCGGGTGCGCGTTGACGAAGCGCGTCAGCGGCTTGCTGGCGACGATCATCACACCGATGGAAACCACCACGGCGATCATCATCACCGACAGCTCATCGACCATGCCCACGGCGGTAATCACCGCGTCCAGCGAGAACACCGCATCCAGCACCACGATCTGCGCGACGATTGGCCAGAACAGCGCATAAGCAGCATTGGTCGAGCGTTGGCCGATATGGCCTTCCAGTCGTTCGTGCAACTCCATGGTCGCTTTGAACAACAGGAACACACCACCGAACAGCATGATCAGGTCACGGCCGGAGAAGCTCTTGTCAAACACCTCGAACAGCGGCTGCGTCAGGGTGACCAGCCACGAAATACTCGCCAGCAGGCCCAGACGCATGATCAACGCCAGCGACAGGCCGATAATCCGCGCACGGTCGCGCTGATGCGGCGGCAGTTTGTCCGCGAGAATTGCGATGAACACCAGGTTGTCGATACCCAGCACCAGTTCCAGCACGATCAATGTCGCCAGGCCCAGCCAGGCCGTGGGATCCGCTAACCATTCCATATATTGTCTCGATCTCTCTCAGTGAATTCAGGCTGCCGGACACGGCAAAGCGCGGCGCGAAAGCTCGAGGGCTGCGCCATCAACCATAGACGGGAGTCGGAAAACTGGATGCTGCGAGTGCGTCAAGACCGCGCCATGGCGCGAGGGGAATGAATAACTGGGAGGCTCCAAAACGGTGTTCATGCAAATCCTGAAAGAAAAATGGCCTTGGAGCGTACAGGCTGTAGTGACTCTCCCCACAGTCTGAAATCATTTCAAAATCTGTATTTCCTTTGGAAGCTCCAGGGTATTCAACGCCCTGCAAATCGCAATCGAGACAACTTCCGTAAATCCCCTTCGGTGAAATAATCGTTCGTCCAACGATCATCCAGCGCTAATGGACTCACCTGTTTCAAAGCAAGTTTCTTCGCGAAATAGCGAAAGCGGTAATGCTCATAGAACCTCAGCAATTCCAGGCCATAGCGATCCGCCAGATCGGTGTCGCCGCGAATGATCAGGTAGTTCTCGTCATTGCCGTTGCTGGCCGAGGCGCTGAGGTTGTGGCTGCCGCTGATGATGGTCGGCGCGTCTGTGGTGAAGTCGGTGACTACCGCTTTGGTATGCACCAGCAGATTGCCCTTCTGGCCTTTCATGTTCTCGCGCAGCCAGCCTTCGAGGCCGGTGTTGAGCAATGCAGTGGCAGCGAATTCGGCAGTGCGATCAGCGTGAAAACCGGTGATGCGGCTGACGGTGTTTTGCAGGCCGTAGCGCAGGATGTCGTCGTGGGGTTGGCCGAGCAAGGCGTTGAGGATCGCGTCGGGCAAACTGAATGCGGTGACGAACAGCAAGTCTTTTTTCGCTGCTTCGATGATCTCGACGAATTCACGCAAATCACCGCCGCCCGTGCGTGGCGAGAAGCCGACAAACAACGGCTGCGCCGGGTCCATCGGGTTGCTGGCGGTGATCCAGTCGCGGGTGGCGCCGATGTCATCCGGTTTGGCCCAGATCTGTTCGAAGGTTTGCAGGTAACTGGCGCCGACTGCAGCGTCATCCAGCACATGCACCACGTTGGCCTGACGGTAGACGCCGTTGGCAGTGAAATTGGTACTGCCGCACAGCACCGCTTGCGGCTGGCGTTGACCCTCGGCGTCAAACCGACTGAGGACGATGAATTTGTTATGAAAGATGTTGTGCGTAACGCGCCCGCGCTTGCTCGCTGCGGGTAACTGCGCAAGGCTGGCCTCGTTGATCAACGTGTCTTCGTCATCGAGCTTGGCGTGATACAGCACGCGCACCTGCACCCCGCGCTCGAACGCGGCATTCACCGTATCGACGATGGCTTGCAACTGATACTCGTAGATCGCGATGTCCAGCGCCCACTGGCCGTCGACGGCGCGCTCGATAAACCCCTGAAGCCGCCCGAGCAAGCCGTTCTCCAGCCATTGGCGGGCGGCGTCCGGCCAAGCTTCTATGGGCATGTTCTTGTTGGCGCTGATCTGCGCATCAAGGTCGGGAAACTTGCGCTGGAACGCCTGACTCGCCGCTACGGCGCGATTGAAGATCACGCTTTGATTGGCTGGATAACCATCATCGGAGCTGATGGTCAGCTCCAGTGATTCACCCAGTTGCGGCGCATCCGGCGTGCCGTAGGCCAGGTGCACGCGATAGTGAATGGTCATCCCGGGATTGACCGCGTAATCGGCCCAGCGGAATTTTTGCAGCGGCGCCAGATCACTCGGCGTCGCGTGAAATTGCGGGAAAGTGTGGGCCTTGCCGGGAAACGTCAGGCTGTTGAACAGAAACAGCCACGGCTTGGCGCCCTGCTGCTTCTCGATGGCAAATCCGAGCAAGCCTTTGCGCCGGGGTTCGGCGAGGTCCATGGCCAGTAGCACGCCGTTAGTACCGGCGTAGGCTTTGACGCGAAAATCATCCTGCGGATTGGTGACCGTTACGCGCATGCTTCACTCCTTGTGAATTGGCTGGGGTGCAGCATAGCCGCGAACGCTTTACAAATCGTCGATGTGCCGGTAATCGGCAGCCAGCGCAGTCGCCAACTGTTGCGCTCGCCCCAGCCGAATCGGCCCGCGTTCGATATCGATCAACAACCCCGGACAGTCCAGCACCGGCAGCGCTGGCAGATCCTTCAAGCGTCCATCCGTCACCACCAGCAAGCGCTGCTGCTCGGCCGGAAAGCGCTTGCGCCGCAGCGTCAGCCATTGTTCGGCCTGACTCAACGCCGCCAGCAACGGCGTGCCGCCGCCCGCGCCCAAACCATCGAGCCACACGCCTAAATCTTTGGACGCTTTCAGTCCCTGTACCTGCCATTTCGGCGCTGCTCCGCTGGCGGTCAACAACGCGAGTCGCGCGCGTTGCCGGTAAGCGTCGTCGAACAGTTGCGCGAGTAACCCTTTGGCATCGCTCAAGGCTCGATGCCGGCGGGTCGAGGCCGAGGCATCGATGATCACCAGCCACAATTCATGCGGCGTGCGCGTGCGCAACTGGAACAGCAGATCCGCACGCACTGTCGGCCGCCCATTGAGCAAGGTGCCGGGCCAATTCACTGAACCGCTGCGAGCGGTATGACGCTTGCCTTGTCGGCCGTTATCCAGGCGCCCGGCACGGGGTCTGGCATTCGCCCCCGCGTCGGATCGGGGGCGAATGCCTAGGGCTTTTTTGGCCAGCTCGGCACTTCGCGGCGGGCGCCGGTGGCGAGTGCCGGGGCGGGCATTTCACCCCACTGGCCTTGGCCATCGCTCGGGTTGCTCTGGGCGTTGGACGGGGATTGCGCAGGTGGTTGCGCACTGGACGTTTGTTGCTCACGACGACGGTGACGCAGAGCGAATTCGGCGACAGCATCGATGTCTTGTTCGGCAATCGCCTCGGCGCCGCGCCAAGCCGCATGCGCCCGGGCGGCACGCAGCCACACCAGATCGGCGCGTAATCCATCGACGCCAGCAGCGAAGCAACGCTCGGTGATTGCCGCCAACGCCTGATCATCCAGAGGAATGCTTGCCAACGCGTTACGAGCGTTTTCGCAACGTTCGCGCAAGGCTTGTTGTTCGGCTTCCCACTGCGTGCAGAAGGCCTGCGGATCGCTATCAAAATCGAGCCGACGGCGGATGATCTGTCCACGCTCGGTCGGCACGGTGTGGCCGCTGAGCGCAACGTTCAAACCGAAGCGATCGAGCAGTTGCGGCCGCAACTCGCCCTCTTCCGGGTTCATGGTGCCGATCAGTACAAACTTCGCCGAATGCCGATGGGAGATGCCATCGCGCTCGATCAGGTTGGTGCCGCTAGCGGCGACGTCGAGTAGCAGATCGACCAGGTGATCCGGCAGCAGATTCACTTCATCGACGTACAGCACGCCGCCGTCGGCCTTGGCCAGCACACCGGGGGAAAACTGCGCACGACCTTCGCTCAGGACCGCGTCGAGGTCGAGGGTGCCGACCAGACGTTCTTCGGTGGCGCCCAAGGGCAAGGTGACGAACTGGCCGCTGGCGAGCAGGTCCGCGAGGCCTCGGGCCAGCGTGGATTTGGCCATGCCGCGCGGGCCTTCGATCAGCACGCCGCCGATTTTCGGGTCGATGGCGGTAAGGTACAGAGCGAGTTTCAAGTCGTCGGCGCCGACCACGGCGGAGAGCGGGAAATGTGGGGTTTCGGTCATTTGCGGGTTCTCTGTCGTGGTCGGTGGTGGTCTTGAGTTTTGTGGGGTGTCAGGGGGGCTGCCCTCACCCTAGCCCTCTCCCAGAGGGAGAGGGGACTGACCGTGTTGCACTCAAGAAGTCCGCCGACGTGAAATACCGCGTCGAACTCCGGAGCTGAATGCGATGGAGATCTGCTCCCTTTCCCCCTCTCCCTTAGGGAGAGGGCTGGGGTGAGGGGTAGCTTTTAAAACCCTCATCCATCCTCTTCTATATCCAGCAACAGATTTTCCAGCGCCTCTTTATAGGCCCCCGGTTCCTGCCACATCCCGCGCTGCTGCGCCTCCAGCATCCGCTCCGTCATGTCACGCAACGCATGCGGATTATGCTCGCGCACAAACTCGCGGGTCGCCGGGTCGAGCAAATACGCGTCCGCCAACAACGCGTATTGATGATCATCGATCAACTGCGTCGTAGCGTCGAACGCGAACAGGTTATCCACGGTCGCCGCCAACTCGAACGCGCCTTTGTAGCCGTGGCGCTTGACCCCGTTGATCCACTTCGGATTGGCTGCCCGCGAGCGGATCACCCGGTTCAGTTCTTCCTTCAAGGTGCGAATCTTCGGCAGATCCGGCTGGCTGTGATCGCCGTGGTAACTGGCGGCCGCTGCACCGCTTAAAGTTTCCACCGCCGCGAGCATGCCACCCTGGAACTGGTAATAGTCGTTAGAGTCGAGCAAGTCATGCTCGCGGTTGTCCTGATTTTGCAGCACCGCTTGCACTTGGCTCAGGCGCTGCACGAACTGTTCGCGGGCGGCGGTGCCTTCATCAGAGCCGCCGTAAGCGTAGGCGCCCCAGTTCAGATAAACCTCGGCCAGATCTTCGCGGCTCTGCCACAGACGCCCGTCGATCGCGCCCTGCACGCCTGCGCCATAGGCACCGGGCTTGGCGCCGAAGATGCGCCAACCGGCCTGACGTCGCGCTGCTTCTTGATCCAGCCCGGATTGTTCCAGTGCCGCACGTTCGGCGCGGACTTTGGCAGCCAACGGATTGAGGTCGTCCGGTTCGTCCAGTTCGGCTACGGCTTGTACGGCAGCGTCGAACAGGCGGATCAGGTTGGCGAAGGCATCGCGGAAGAATCCCGAGACGCGCAGCGTGACATCGACGCGAGGGCGGTCGAGCAGGCTCAGCGGCAGAATTTCGAAATCATCCACGCGCTGGCTGCCGGTGGCCCACACCGGGCGCACGCCCATCAGCGCCATGGCCTGCGCGATGTCGTCGCCGCCGGTGCGCATGGTCGCCGTGCCCCACACCGACAGGCCGAGCTGGCGCAGGTGATCGCCGTGGTCCTGCAAGTGCCGCTCAAGAATCAGCGTCGCCGACTGGAAGCCGATGCGCCACGCGGTGGTGGTCGGTAGATTGCGTACGTCCACCGAATAGAAATTGCGTCCGGTCGGCAGCACGTCGAGGCGACCGCGACTCGGCGCGCCGCTCGGGCCGGCGGGGACGAAACGACCGCTGAGTGCGTCAAGCAGGCCGCGCATTTCGGCGGGGCCGCAGGCGTCGAGGCGTGGAGCAACAACTTCGCGCAGGCTATCGATGATTGCGCGAACGTCGGCCCACCACGCATCCTGTGGGAGCGGCGGTGTCTGCTCGATCAATTGCGCGGCGAACAATTCCAGACGTTCGCGGGTATCGCCTGCGGTGCGCCAGAGTTCTTCGCTGACCGCTTGCAACAGCGGAGGCCGCGGCCCAACCCAAGGCTCAGCCAACGCACAATCCAGCGGATCGAACCCCAACTCAAAAGCCTTGGCCAACGCGCGCAACAAACTCGATTGCGCGCCCTTGCCGTCACCACGCGGAATGCGCAGCAGTGCCAGCAACGTGTCGATGCGCAAGCGCCCGCTCGGCGATTCACCAAAAATGTGCAAGCCATCGCGAATTTGCGATTCCTTCAGATCACATAAATACGTGTCCAGACGCGGCAACCAGATCGCCGCGTCGGCGTCACTGTCGAGGCCATCGTCCAGTTGCAACTCACGGTCGATCTGCGTCTCACGCACCAGTTGCAGGATGTCGCGTTGCAGCTCGCGGGCGCGGCGTGGATCGAGCAGTTGTGCTTCGTAATATTCGTCGGCCAACAGTTCCAGATTGCGCAGCGGGCCGTAGGTTTCGGCGCGGGTCAGCGGCGGCATCAGGTGATCAATGATCACTGCCTGCGTGCGACGTTTGGCCTGCGCACCCTCGCCCGGATCGTTGACGATGAACGGATAGACGTTCGGCAGCGGCCCGAGCAGTGCGTCCGGCCAGCAGTTCTCCGACAGGCCGACGCCCTTGCCCGGTAGCCATTCGAGGTTGCCGTGCTTGCCGACGTGGATCACACCGTGCGCGCCGTAGGTCTGGCGCAACCAGAAATAGAACGCCAGATAGGCGTGCGGCGGCACCAGATCCGGGTCGTGATACACCGCACTCGGATCAACCTGATACCCGCGTGCCGGTTGAATGCCGACGAAGGTCAGGCCGAAGCGCAAACCGGCGATCATCATCCGTCCATCGCGACACATCGGATCGGTTTGCGGCGTGCCCCAGCGTTCCAGCACCGCCGCGCGATTGGCTTCGGGCAAGGCGTTGAACATTGTCAGGTAGTCATCCATCGCCAGACTTTGCTGGCATGGACGCTGATCGAGAGTATCGAGGTCATTACTGACGCCGCCGAGCAATTGCTGAATCAACTCAGTGCCACTGCCCGGCAACTCGCTGGGCAGCGGATAACCTTCGGCCTGCAATGCACGCAGAATATTCAGCGCCGCCGCTGGCGTGTCGAGGCCGACGCCGTTGCCAATCCGCCCATCACGAGTCGGGTAGTTGGCGAGGATCAAAGCGATGCGTTTTTCTGCGTTCGGCACGCGTGCCAGATCGATCCAGCGCCGCGCCAGTTGCGCGACGAAATCCATACGTTCGGGTTGCGCGCGGTAGCAGACCACATCCGATTGACTGCGCTCGCTGCGCCAGGCCAGATCCTTGAAGCTGATCGGCCGGCTGATGATGCGTCCGTCGAGTTCCGGCAAGGCAATGTGCATCGCCAGATCACGCGGGCCGAGGCCTTGCTCGCTGGCGCGCCAGCCGGGCTCGTTGTCCTGCGCACAGATCGCCTGAATCACCGGAATGTTGCGACGAAATGGCCGCAGATGCGGCGCTTCCGGGCTGGACTGGGCGAATCCGGTGGTGTTCAAAATCACCCCGGCCTCGACTTCATCCAGCCAGTCCTCGACCACCGACAGGCAGCCGGGCTCTTTCAAACTGGCCACGGCAATCGGCAGCGGATTAAGTCCCGCAGCCTGCAAGCGCTGACAGAACACATCGATAAACGCCGTGTTCGCCGCCTGCAAATGCGAGCGATAAAACAACACCGCCGCGACCGGTTGCTCCGGCAGCCAATCGGCTTGCCAGTCACTCAGTGCAGCGGTGCTTTTATGTGGGTGGTAAATCGCCGTGCGCGGCAGGGTTTGTGGCTCACCCCACGGGTAATCGCGGTCGAGCCAAAGGTTGGCCATACAACGGAAAAAATCCAGTGCATTGGCCATGCCGCCCTGACGCAAGAATTGCCAGAGCCGGTCACGATCCTCGGCATTAACGGTGCTCAGATCGCTGAGTTCCGGATCCGGTCGGTCATCGCCCGGCACCAGAATCACCTGCACGCCGCGCTCGGACAACTCGACCAGACGCTCGACGCCGTAACGCCAATAACCGATCCCGCCGTGCAGCGAAATCAGAATGACCTTGGCGTGGCGCAATACTTCGTCGACATACAGATCGACCGAGGCGTGATTCTGCACCTGCATCGGATTGGCCAGGCGCACGCTCGGGTAATCTTCCGGCAGTTGCTGCGCGGCTTCGGCGAGCAGCGCCAGGCTGGAATCGCCGCTGCACAGAATCACCATTTCAGCAGGGGTTTGTCCGAGGTCGGCAATGTTGTCATCCGAGACGAATCCGCCGGGCTGGGTCCTGAGCAGGTGCATGGCTTAAACGCTGAGCGCAGCGCGCAGTTGCGCTTCGAGTTGTGCGGCGTCGAGTTCCTGACCGATCAACACCAGACGCGTGACCCGCGCTTCATCAGCGCCCCACTGCCGGTCGAAATGCTTATCGAAACGCGTGCCCACACCCTGAATCAGCAAGCGCATCGGCTTGTTCGGGATCGCCGCAAAACCTTTCACGCGCAGAATGCCGTGCTTGACCACCAGTTGCGTCAGCGCGTCGAGCAGCAGGCTTTCGTCAGCTTGCGGCAGCTCGATGGAGATCGAATCGAAGGCGTCGTGATCGTGGTCATCGTGGTCGTCATCGCCTTCACCGTGGTGATGGTCGTGATGGCTGTGGCGGCTGTCGATGTGTTCTTCGGAACCGGCGCCGAGGCCGATCAGCACGTCGAGTGGCACGCGACCACTGCTGGCTTCGATGATTTTCACCGCAGGCGGCAGCTCTTCAGCGACTTCCAGACGCACGCGAGCGAGGTCTTCCGGGTTGATCAGGTCGCACTTGTTAAGGATGACGAGATCGGCGCTGGCCAGTTGGTCAGCGAACAATTCGTGCAGCGGCGATTCGTGATCGAGGTTCGGATCGAGTTTGCGCTGGGCATCGACCTGATCCGGGAACGCGGCGAAAGTGCCAGCGGCCACGGCCGGGCTATCGACCACGGTGATTACCGCATCAACCGTGCAGGCGCTGCGGATTTCCGGCCACTGGAAGGCTTGCACGAGAGGTTTTGGCAGGGCCAGGCCCGAGGTTTCAATGAGGATGTGGTCGAGGTCGCCGCGACGCGCAACCAGTTCGCGCATCACCGGGAAGAACTCTTCCTGAACGGTGCAGCACAGGCAGCCGTTGGCCAGTTCATAGACGCGGCCGACCGCTTCTTCTTCGGAACAGCCGATGGTGCATTGCTTGAGGATTTCACCGTCGATGCCCAGCTCGCCAAACTCGTTGACGATCACCGCAATGCGTCGGCCCTGCGCGTTGTCGAGCATGTGCCGCAGCAACGTGGTTTTGCCCGATCCGAGGAAACCGGTAACGATGGTGACGGGGAGTTTGGCCAGTGTTTTCATCGGATGCCCTTTGGCAAGGTGGCGGGCATACGGGACGAGAACCGGCAGCGTGCGTGCGTGCCTGGAGAGTTCGCCACCGGATCACCCCGCCCGGTTTAAATTGAGAATCTGTGTCGAGGCAGGTCTCCTGGCTGACGGTGTTCAGGCGTTGGGCCTGGCGTTCACTGCGCCTTCCCGCTGGCTCTGTCGGCAGAGTTGGCAGTGGCGTGGCAGCGAACAGCACCGTTCACAGTTGCGGGGGCAGCCGCGGCTTGGACCGCGTTCCCTTCTTAGCTTCGGCGTGGGCCGAAGAACCTCGAAGGGGCAAGGCTACGCATCGAGTGGGGGTGGGTCAATGGGTGGTTTTTTTGGTTTTGTGAGCTTATCCGTTGCTGCGGTGATGGCTTCTTAGGGTTCCGCCCTTACGGCGGGTCACTTTTTCCAGACGCCGAAAAAGTAACCAAAAAGGCTTCTCCCTGACGTACGGCACTTCGCTTAGGCTCAGTGTTCCCTCGCTCCGGCGCCCATCAGGGGGCATCGCCTCCGGTTTGCTGCGCTGCACCTCCTCTCGATGTATGCGGCTTCGCCGCACGGCGCTGCGCGCCTACCCCTGATGAGCGCCTACGCTCGGCCTGCCGATGGGGCTGGAGATCAAAAGCCACATCAAAAGCCGGATCAAGAGCCCCTCACCCTAGCCCTCTCCCAGAGGGAGAGGGAACTGACCGAGTGGTTTGGCAGAGCTACGCCGACGTGAAATACCGAGTCGAACTCAGACTATGAAAAGACCACAAATCGGCTCCCTCTCCTCGGGGAGAGGGCTGGGGTGAGGGGTGAATCCACCGCAAAACCACAGCCGAACCCCCGCCCCTCACCACTCAACACAATGAGCGTTAGCTCGAGTGCAGCTCTTGATCTCAAGCGCCCGTCGGCAGGCTGAGTGGAGGGATTGATCCGGGGGTGGGAGCGCAGCGACCGTGCGGCGCAGCCGCATGCATCGAGAGGAGGTGCAGCGAAGCAAACCGGAGGCGATGCGCCCGGAACAATCCCGGAGCGAAGGAACCCGAGCCACAGCGAGGGCCGAACGTCAGGGTAAAGCCTTTTTGGTTACTTTTTCGGCGTCTGGAAAAAGTGACCCGCCGTCAGGGCGGAACCCTAAGCAGCCACAACCGCAGCAACGGATATGCCCCCACAAAATTGACTAAAAACCCCAACCCATGCTCTCCTACACACCTTGTTACGGGTGCCCTTCACAGGGTGAAACGGGAAACCGGTGAATCATGTGCTTTACTCCAAAGCCATGTCAGTCCGGTGCTGCCCCCGCAACGGTAAGCGAGCGAAGCGTCAGATCCACTGTGCGATTGGCATGGGAAGGTGACGCTTGCCGGTCGGCCAACTGCCAACCCCTCGTGAGCCCGGAGACCGGCCCGCAACACACAGTGCGCATTTTGCGTCACTGAACATAACAACCCGCGGTGGGCGGGCGCTGTTTGAACCTCTGCGTGCCCGGCTCGCAGGGGTTTGCATGCGCTCTGTCACCCCGCTGACATTCCAGAGGGACGCGCCATGTCGATCATCAGCAGCAGCGGCAGCACTGACAAGAGTTTCGCCAGCACCAACACCTTGAGCCAACGCCTGACGGCCGCGATCTTCGCGTCGATTCTCGGCGCGTGCCTGGTCTACTTCGCCGGTTTCTCGCACATCGAAGCGGTGCACAACGCCGCGCACGATACCCGCCACAGCGCCGCGTTCCCGTGCCACTGAGACCTGACGACATGATCAAGCGTATTGCGCAAACCGCAGGTTTCACCGGCCTGCTGGCCGCCCTGCTCCTCACTCTGCTGCAAAGTTTCTGGGTGTCGCCGCTGATTCTGCAGGCCGAGACTTACGAGAAGTCCGAGCCTGTGGCGGAAGTTCACGAACACGCCGCCGGCACCGCCGCGCACACCCACGATGGCGAAGCCTGGGAACCGGCAGACGGTTGGCAGCGCGTGGTTTCGACCACTGGCGGCAATCTGGTAGTAGCCGTTGGTTTCGCGCTGATGCTCGCGGGTCTGTACACCCTGCGTGCGCCGACCAAAACTTCGCAGGGCCTGCTCTGGGGTCTGGCCGGTTACGCGACTTTCGTGCTGGCGCCGACCATGGGCCTGCCACCTGAATTGCCGGGCACTGCGGCGGCGGATCTGGCTTCGCGGCAGATATGGTGGATCGGCACCGCGGCGTCCACCGCTGTCGGCCTGTCGCTGATCGCGTTCAGCCGTCCCTGGCTGATGAAGATCCTCGGCGTGGCGATCCTCGCGGTGCCGCACGTGATCGGCGCGCCGCAACCGGAAGTGCATTCGATGCTCGCGCCGGAAGCGCTGGAAGCGCAGTTCAAAATCGCCTCGCAACTGACCAACGTCGCGTTCTGGCTGGCTCTGGGCCTGATCAGTGCGTGGTTGTTCCGTCGCAAAAGCGAAGGTCAATACCAGGCATGACCGAAACCCGCGCAGCGCCGACCTTTGTCGTCGGCCTGGGCTGCCAGCGTGGCTGCCCGGCCAGTACGCTGCGCGCGTTGCTTGACCAGGCCTTGCAGGCCCATCGCATCGAACTCGACGCCGTCAAAGCCTTGGCCAGCATCGACCTGAAACGCGATGAGCCCGGCCTGCAAGAGCTGGCTGCACAACTGGCGCTACCGTTGCTGTATTTCAGCAGTGAAGAACTGGCCAGTTATCAGCAGCGCTTGAGTCACCATTCGCAAATCGCTTTTGAACGCACCGGCTGCTATGGCGTGGCGGAAAGTGCCGCTTTGGCGCTTGCCGAACAACTGATCAGCGCCCCGGCAAAACTGCTGATTTCCCGGCAAAAGTACGCGCAGGCAACACTGGCATTGGCTGGCGCGGCGTAAATTCCCGATAATCCACGCTTTCGATCATGAGCAATCTTCATCTGAAGCGCGCTTGTGCAGCGTCACCCTGCCCTTTTCACAGGATTCAACGATGACCGTCTACTTCATCGGCGCCGGCCCCGGCGACCCGGAATTGATCACCGTCAAAGGCCAGCGGCTGATCCGCAATTGCCCGGTGATCATCTATGCAGGCTCGCTGGTACCCGAGGCGGTACTGGAGGGGCATCAGGCAGAAACGGTGGTCAACAGCGCCGAGCTGCATCTGGAGCAGATCATTGATTTGATCAAAGGTGCGCATGCCAAGGGGCAGGACGTAGCGCGGGTGCATTCCGGTGATCCGAGTCTGTATGGCGCGATTGGTGAGCAAATTCGTTACTTGCGTGAGTTGTCGATCCCGTTCGAGATCGTTCCCGGTGTGACAGCTACGGCGGCTTGCGCGGCGTTATTGGGCGCTGAGCTGACCCTGCCGGATGTTTCGCAAAGCGTGATTCTGACGCGCTATGCGGACAAAACCGCGATGCCGGCCGGTGAGGAACTGGCCAGTCTGGCGCAGCATGGCGCGACCATGGCGATTCACCTGGGAGTCAATCATCTGCAGAAGATCCTGGTTGAATTGCTCCCGCATTACGGCGCTGATTGCCCGATTGCGGTGGTTCACCGGGCGACGTGGCCGGATCAGGATTGGGTGGTGGGGACCATTGAGGATATTGCCGAGAAGGTTGCAGCCAAAGGTTTTAGGCGAACGGCGTTGATTCTGGTCGGGCGCGTGTTGGGTAGCGATCACTTCAGCGAGTCCTCGCTGTATCGCGCCGGGCACGCCCATCTTTACCGGCCATAAGATCAAGAGATCGCAGCCTTCGGCAGCTCCTACAGGGAAATGCATTCCAATGTAGGAGCTGCCGAAGGCTGCGAGCTCTTAGGCTTCACGCATAAAAAAACGGTGCTCACGGGCACCGTTTTTTTTTGGTCGCAGCGAACGCCTTACTTAGTAGTAGGCGTTTTCTTTCTGCGTATGGTCTGTCACGTCACGCACACCTTTGAGCTCCGGAATGCGCTCGAGCAAGGTGCGCTCGATGCCTTCCTTCAAGGTCACGTCAGCCTGGCCGCAACCCTGGCAACCGCCACCGAACTGCAACACGGCGATGCCGTCTTCGACCACATCGATCAGGCTGACCTGACCGCCGTGACTGGCCAGCCCCGGATTGATCTCGGTTTGCAGGTAGTAGTTGATGCGCTCGTTGACCGGGCTGTCGGCGTTGACCATCGGGACTTTGGCGTTTGGCGCCTTGATGGTCAGTTGGCCGCCCATGCGGTCGGTGGCGTAATCGACAACCGCGTCGTCGAGAAACGCTTCGCTGAAGTTGTCGATGTAGGCGGTGAAGCTTTTCAGCCCCAGCGCGGTGTCTTCCGGTTTTTCTTCGCCCGGCTTGCAATAGGCAATGCAGGTTTCGGCGTACTGGGTGCCAGGCTGGGTGATGAAGACGCGGATGCCGATGCCTGGGGTGTTCTGCTTGGAAAGCAGATCGGCCAAGTAATCGTGGGCGGCGTCAGTAATGGTAATAGCGGTCATGGAAACTCCTCGCAGGCTTGGGCGGAGTTTACGCCAATCGGCGCGCGGCACAAAGTCCTAGTATTTACGTAGGAATAGTTCGCAACCGCCTAAGTCGCTGATTTGTCGTCGACTCGCGCTTTAAGCCACTGATAGCTGCGTTTTTCCACCCATTCATAGCTCAACCACGAACCGACACCAATCGCCAGCGCACACACAACGAACATCAAATATGGATTGATCGCATAACGGCTGGCGATAAATCCGCCGGCCGACAATACCAGCACATGCATCAGGTACACCGAATACGAGCAATCACCGAGTAGTTTGAGTACCCGATTGCCTTCGACGTAACGCTCCAGCGCAATACACGCCATGACCAACACCGCGCTCGGCACGCCCCAATTGAATAATCTCGGCGCTGGTGGCAGCCGATAAATCGCGATCAACGCTGCGCCAATCCCGATCAACGGCAACCACAACCCCGCGCCAATCCAGCCCCGCCGATAGAGCATGCCGATCGCGATGCCGAGCAAGAATTCATAAACGATGTCCGAGCGATAAAACTCGCTGACCCAGCCAAACCCGGTCCACGCCTGACACACCGCAAATAACAGCGCCGCCACCACCAGCAGCCGCACCTGCAAGCGAAACAACAGCGCCCAGGCAAACAGCACGTAGAAGAGCATTTCGTAATTCAGCGTCCAGCCGACATTCAGGGTCGGATAAATGCCATAGCCGCCCGGATTCTCGGTCGGGATAAATAGTAACGACGCCAGCACGTGTCTCCAGTCCACCGACTGATCCGGCAGCAACGGCCGGGCGACCACTACCAGCAGCGCCATCAGCAGTGTGTACAGCCAATACGCCGGGACGATGCGAAACAGTCGATACAACAGAAAACGCGCCGGCGGCAGCGCTTTGCCTTCAGTCGACAGAAAAATCACCAGCCCGCTGATGACAAAGAAGATATCGACGCCCACCGCGCCTTTGTCGATGAACAACTGGCCAATCGGCCCACGCGCATTGAAGTCGAAGAAAATCTGCATGAAGTGATGGCAAACCACGGTCCAGGCCGCGAGCGCACGCAGGGCTTGCACTGAAATCAACATCAATTGCCCTCCACACGCCTCCAACTCACACCGTCCGACTGTAGGAGCTGCGGCACGCTGCGATCTTTTGATCTTGCTTCTAAAAAATCAAAAGCTCGCAGCCTCGTTGCACTCGACAGCTCCTACAGGGGACTTGCGGTGTTGCTTAGAGGTGGGACAGCGGACCTCGCGCAAAAGATCAAAGATTCTCGTAGCGGTTCATGTCCAGCACACCCTCTTCCACCGGCTCGGTTTCGTGGATGTACTGACTCAAGTCGTGGAAGTAAAACCAGAATTGTGGATGACTGCGGCGAATCCCCCAGCGCTCGACGATGCGTTCGAACTGCGCTTGATCGCGGGCGCCTTCCATGGCATCGACAAACGCCGGCACCTGATTCGCCGGGACATTGAAGATGAAATTCGGATAACTGCTGAGCACGCCCGGATAAATCGTCAAAGTGTCCAGCCCCGGCTGATAACGCAGCGATTCGCCGAGCAAAAACGCCACGTTGCTGTGCGCGCGATTGCGTATCAGGCTGTAAACCACGCGCTTGCCGCTGCGGGTTTCGATGCGCAGCATGCTTGCTTCCGGCAGTTGATCGATGACCTTGAGGCCAGCGGCCGGACGCGAAGTTAGACGACTCAGCGCCTGCTCGGCGTTTTGCAGTGCCGGATCGATGTTCGGCCGCGAGCAATAGGCGTTTGCGCAACGGTTGATCGGGTCGGGCCGCGCATTCAGGTCGCCGTAACGCGCGAGCAACTGCATGGCGAAATCACGTTTCGGGTCGTTTTCGTTGAGTTTCAGCCCGGTCGGTTTGTCGTCGTCGATGGCTTCGTAATCCAGCCACATCTTGAACTGACCGCCACTTTGATACCAATCGTTGAGGTAGTCTTCGCGCGAATCGGCGGGCATTAGCCGCAGGAAATTCTGCTCGGCGCCATTGCGGATCAAGTCGAAATACAGGCGGGTTTGCGCCTGATGCGAGACATTGCCGAACACATCGAAGTTGACCGCCAACTGATAATAGGTGCGTTCCAGCAGCGGGTAATCGAACAGCCACAGGGTCTGCGGTACATCGCCGATCAGGCCTTTGGTCACCGAAGCGCTGTCGAAGTGGCGGAAGACGCTCAGCAGCGCGTTATCGTTTCCAGCCCACAACGTCGACCACCCCGGAGCTGGCAGATCAGCGTAACTGTCGCGGCGCAAGGCTTCGTATTCGTTGCGCTTGTCACGGTAGTCGCGCCACAGGCCGAGAACGCTGCCGACGTCGTCGTTCTGGCCCGGCATCGCCAGCAACGGCGTAGCCTGGCCGCGATAGTTGGGGTCAGTGATGTACAGATCATGCTCGGGCGCCTGAAACAGCGCCCAGAAGTTGTCGCGGATCACGTCGGTCGCAATCTGTCCGCGACACACCGGCCCGCGAATAAAGGTGCGCACGAAGTACTCAGCGTTATCCAGCATGAATTGATAGCGCGCCTGCGCCGGAATCGCCTCAAACGTGGCAAACGGATTGGCCCGGCCCTGCGGCCCGTAACCGGGCAAGGCGTTGACCTGCCATTTGCCGCTGTAGAACAGGCTCTTGACCCGCGCCATCTTCGCCGCGCTGAGCGGATAGGTGATGTGGGTCTTGTGCACGATCACGCCCTGCACCGGCCACAAGCGGTAGTAAACCTGCGTGCCAGGATCATCGTTCGGGCGGCGGGTGGCGATCAGGTCAATCGGCTGACCGCTCGGCGTGCGCGAGCGCACCCACTGAAAGTAATGCCCCGGCTCGCCATCCTTGAAGTAGATGTGGGCGAGATACAAGTGCTCGAACAACCAGCGTCCGACCAGACTTTCCCGCGCACCGGGGCGGTTCAGCAGATTTTCCCACTGCACGATCTGCAGTGCTTCCTGTGCGCTCGGCGCCAGGCCTTGTTCGTCGATCGGCGCCCCCGAGGCGAGCCAGCGTTGCAGGGTCTGGTATTGCTGATCGGTCAGACCGGTGACCGCCAGCGGCATGCCCTCCTTCGGATGCGCACCGGCATAACCCTCGAATTCGCCCGGCATTGCACAGGTATTGGCGCGATTGAGTCCCAGCACGATCTCTGGCGGGAGTTTGGCGTTGGGCTGCAACGGCACGCTGTGCCCAAGTTCCAACATGCGCGCCATCAGGTTTGCCTGGCTGCCTTGGGTATCGAGTACCGAATAGAAGCCCTTCTGTTGCCAGGCGCGCTTGCCGAAAGCGTCATAGAACAGTCGGGTGGTCGGCGCCGCTTGCGTGCGCTCGCCGTCGTAGACCGGCAACTTGCTCGCACCGCGCGCCACGCCTTCGCCGCTGCCCAGGTTGAGCTGGCAGGCAGAGTCGTAGCACGCATGGCAGGACACGCACTTCTCGGTGAAGATCGGTTGAATATCGCGGGTGTAGGAAATCGCAGACGAGACAGCGGGATCTTGCGCCGCAGCGCCCCAGCTCAATAACAGCAATGCAATGCTGATGATGCGGTGCGACATGTGGCGGGTCCGGTGTTGAGAAAAAAAGTTCGCGATTCTACCGTTATGACGCCCGCACCAACATGAGCGATATTCATGCAAAAAGCCTACATGCTCCAAAAGCGCACAGGTTTGTTATGATCCCGGCCCTTCGTCATGGTCTTTTTCGAGTAGTCCCAATGTCCGATCGCAGCGTCCGTCTTCAAGCTCTCAAGCAAGCTCTCAAAGAGCGCATCCTGATTCTGGACGGCGGCATGGGCACGATGATCCAGAGCTATAAGCTCGAAGAGCAGGATTATCGCGGCAAACGCTTCGCCGACTGGCCGAGCGACGTCAAGGGCAACAACGACCTGCTGGTGATCACTCGTCCGGACGTGATCGGCGGTATCGAAAAAGCCTACCTGGATGCCGGTGCCGACATCCTTGAAACCAACACCTTCAACGCCACGCGGATTTCCATGGCCGATTACGGCATGGAGGAGCTGGCCTACGAATTAAACGTAGAAGGCGCACGCCTGGCGCGCAAGGTCGCCGACGCCAAGACCGCCGAGAACCCGGACAAGCCGCGCTTCGTCGCCGGCGTGCTCGGCCCGACCAGCCGCACCTGCTCGCTGTCGCCGGACGTCAACAACCCCGGCTACCGCAACGTCACTTTTGATGAGCTGGTGGAGAACTACACCGAGGCCACCAAAGGCCTGATCGAGGGCGGCGCCGACCTGATCCTGATCGAAACCATCTTCGATACCCTCAACGCCAAAGCCGCGATCTTCGCAGTGCAAGGTGTGTTCGAGGAAGTCGGTTTCGAACTGCCGATCATGATCTCCGGGACCATCACCGACGCCTCCGGCCGTACCTTGTCGGGCCAGACCACCGAAGCATTCTGGAACTCGGTGGCGCACGCCAAGCCGATTTCCGTTGGCCTCAACTGCGCACTCGGCGCCCGTGAGCTGCGTCCGTATCTGGAAGAACTGTCGGACAAGGCCGGTACTCACGTTTCCGCGCACCCGAACGCCGGCCTGCCGAACGAATTCGGCGAGTACGACGAACTGCCGTCGGAAACCGCCAAAGTCATCGAAGAATTCGCCCAGAGCGGATTCCTCAACATCGTCGGTGGCTGCTGCGGGACCACGCCGGGCCACATCGAAGCCATCGCCAAAGCGGTGGCCGGTTACGCGCCACGGCCGATTCCGGACATTCCCAAGGCCTGCCGCCTGGCCGGTCTTGAGCCGTTCACCATCGATCGCAGCTCGCTGTTCGTCAACGTCGGTGAGCGCACCAACATCACCGGCTCGGCGAAATTCGCCCGTTTGATTCGTGAAGACAACTACACCGAAGCGCTGGAAGTCGCCCTGCAACAGGTCGAGGCCGGCGCGCTGGTGATCGACATCAACATGGACGAAGGCATGCTCGATTCGAAGAAGGCCATGGTGACCTTCCTCAATCTGATTGCCGGTGAACCGGACATCTCGCGCGTACCGATCATGATCGACTCCTCGAAATGGGAAGTGATCGAAGCCGGCCTGAAATGCATTCAGGGCAAGGGCATCGTCAACTCGATCAGCATGAAAGAAGGCGTCGAGCAGTTCATCCACCACGCCAAACTGTGCAAGCGCTACGGCGCGGCGGTCGTGGTCATGGCGTTCGACGAAGCCGGCCAGGCCGACACCGAAGCGCGCAAGAAAGAAATCTGCAAACGCTCCTACGACATTCTGGTCAACGAAGTCGGCTTTCCGCCGGAAGACATCATCTTCGACCCGAACATCTTCGCCGTGGCCACCGGCATCGAAGAACACAACAACTACGCTGTGGACTTCATCAACGCCTGCGCCTACATCCGCGATGAACTGCCGTATGCGCTGACGTCGGGCGGCGTGTCCAACGTGTCGTTCTCGTTCCGGGGCAACAACCCGGTGCGTGAGGCGATCCACTCGGTGTTCCTGCTGTACGCGATCCGCAATGGGCTGACCATGGGCATCGTCAACGCCGGTCAGCTGGAGATCTACGACCAGATCCCGGCCGAACTGCGCGACGCCGTCGAAGACGTGGTGCTCAACCGCACGCCGAACGGCACCGACGCCCTGCTCGCCATCGCCGATAAGTACAAGGGCGACGGCAGCGTCAAGGAAGCCGAGACCGAAGAATGGCGCGGCTGGGAGGTCAACAAGCGTCTGGAACATGCGCTGGTCAAGGGCATCACCACGCACATCGTTGAAGACACCGAAGAATCGCGCCAGTCATTCAGCCGCCCGATCGAGGTGATCGAAGGCCCGCTGATGTCCGGCATGAACATCGTCGGCGACCTGTTCGGCGCCGGCAAAATGTTCCTGCCGCAAGTGGTGAAATCCGCCCGCGTGATGAAGCAGGCCGTTGCGCACTTGATCCCGTTCATCGAACTGGAAAAAGGCGACAAACCGGAGGCCAAGGGCAAGATTCTCATGGCCACCGTCAAAGGTGACGTGCATGACATCGGCAAGAACATTGTCGGCGTGGTGCTGGGTTGCAACGGCTACGACATCGTTGACCTTGGCGTGATGGTCCCGGCGGAAAAGATTCTGCAGGTCGCCAAAGAACAGAAGTGCGACATCATCGGCTTGTCCGGTCTGATCACCCCGTCCCTGGATGAAATGGTGCATGTCGCTCGCGAGATGCAGCGTCAGGACTTCCACCTGCCGTTGATGATCGGCGGCGCGACCACTTCCAAAGCGCACACGGCGGTGAAGATCGAACCGAAGTACAGCAACGATGCCGTGGTTTACGTGACCGATGCCTCGCGCGCGGTGGGCGTGGCTACACAGCTGCTGTCCAAGGAACTCAAGGCCGGTTTCGTCGAGCGCACCCGTGCCGAATACGTCGAAGTGCGTGAGCGCACCGCCAACCGCAGCGCGCGCACTGAGCGCCTGAGCTATCCAGCGGCGATTGCCAAGAAGCCGCAGTTCGACTGGGCAAACTACACGCCGGTCAAACCGACCTTCACTGGCGCGCGCGTGCTGGACAATATCGATCTCAAGGTGCTGGCCGAGTACATCGACTGGACGCCGTTCTTCATCTCGTGGGATCTGGCCGGCAAGTTCCCGCGCATCCTCGAAGACGAAGTGGTCGGTGAAGCCGCCACTGCGCTGTACGCCGATGCCCAGGAAATGCTTGCCAAGCTGATCGACGAGAAACTGATTAGCGCCCGCGCAGTGTTCGGTTTCTGGCCGGCCAATCAAGTGCATGACGACGACATCGAACTGTACGGCGACGATGGCAAGCCATTGGCCAAACTGCATCACCTGCGTCAGCAGATCATCAAGACCGACGGCAAACCGAACTTCTCGCTGGCCGACTTCGTCGCGCCGAAAGACAGCGAAATCACCGACTACGTCGGCGGCTTCATCACCACCGCCGGCATCGGCGCCGAAGAAGTCGCCAAGGCTTATCAGGACGCTGGCGACGATTACAACTCGATCATGGTCAAGGCCCTGGCTGATCGTCTGGCGGAAGCATGCGCCGAATGGCTGCACCAGCAAGTGCGTAAAGAACACTGGGGTTATGCCAAGGATGAAACGCTCGACAACGACGCGTTGATCAAAGAGCAATACAGCGGCATCCGCCCTGCTCCGGGTTATCCGGCCTGCCCGGACCATACCGAGAAAGCCGCGTTGTTTGCGTTGCTCGATCCTGAAGCTGAAGAAATGCGCGCCGGTCGTAGCGGCGTGTTCCTCACCGAGCACTACGCAATGTTCCCGGCGGCGGCAGTCAGCGGCTGGTACTTCGCGCATCCGCAGGCGCAGTACTTTGCGGTGGGCAAGGTCGACAAGGATCAGGTCGCGAGCTACACATCGCGCAAAGGGCAGGAGTTGAGCGTGACTGAACGCTGGTTGGCGCCGAATCTGGGTTATGACAACTGAGTAACTGCTGACCCAATACCCTGTGGGAGCTGGCTTGCCAGCGATGGCGTCGGGTCAGCCAACATCTTGGGTGAGCAGGCTCACTCCTGCAGGGGTTTTGCAGTGTTCTTCAGAAGGTTGGCTATGCTTGTCTGACACACACGCAGACGAGGGATTTATGGACGATCCAGTCGACAACAAACCGCCGACCTTCTGGCAGATGCTGCACAGCGTGATGGCTGCGGCGTTCGGGGTGCAGAGCGGCAAGAACCGGGCAAGGGACTTCACTCACGGCAAGCCCAGCCACTTTCTGTTACTCGGGATCGGCTTCACGGCGGTGTTCGCATTGACGCTGTTCGGCATCGTCAAACTGGTGGTTCATCTGGCAGGCGTTTAGCGCATCAGGGTTTGCAGGTTGAACGGGTAGCGATAAGACGCTGGTCGGCCCTTCGCCGACAGCTTTTTAAAGTGCACGCCGTAATCCGGCGAGGCGCCCATGGCCAGCATTTGTCGCGCCTGGGTTTTGTCGATCAGTTGCAACAGTGGGATCTGCCGGTTGCGGCCGCCGTATTTGTTCAAATCGACGCCCATCTGCGCATCATGCAATTCCACCAGCGCCCAACCGCCCAAAGTGAAATGCCCGCCAACCAATACACTCAAGCGTCCGTCGACCACTGCCTGCAATGCCGCTGGCGAGGTGTTGACCGCGCTGAACAGCAGATCCTTACCCGGTACTTTGCCGATTTCAGAAAACGCGCGCATCGCGCCGAACGCCATCTCGTCGTTGGCCGACCACACCAGTGACGCTTTCGGATACCGCACGCGCAGCAACTTCGCCTGTTCATAGGCGCGGTCCTGAATCCAGCCGCTGTAAACCAGTTGGCGCAAACGCACTTGCGGATGCTCGGCGAGTGCGCGCTGCATGCCTTTTTCGCGCAGTTGCGCCGACGGGGTGATTTTCAGGCCGGAAAAGGCCAGCAGATCGATGCGCTCACCGGGCGCTACCGGCGGATGCAGACGGATCAACTCCTTCATCATCAGGTAACCGCCCTCCTCGTCGTTGGGCAGCAAACTGCCGATGAGGTCTGCACGCTCGCCAACCAGCGCTTGCTGATTGGCAGTGAGTGCTGCATTGACCATAAACAGCTTCACGCCGCTGTCGGTGGCCATGCGCAGGATCTGCGGCGCCACGTATTGCTCATTGACGAACACCAGAAAATCCGGGCGCTTCGGGCCTTGCAGCGCCAGGCGCGCCTGGGCCAGGGTCAGTTCGGGTTGGCGTTGCGAATAGAGGATTTGCAGATCAATCCCCAGATCCCGGGCGGCAGACTGCATGAATTGCGAATAACTGACCCAGAAGGCTTCCTGAGTTGAACCCGGATTGAGGAACAGCACCGACTCCGCCCGCGCGCAGGTTGCGAAAACCGCGCCGAACATCAGCAGACTGAGGTGCAAGATTTTGAACATGAATCATCCGGGCCCAAGGAAAAATGGCCGCGCAGTATAGCCCTCGAGAACCCGGCCATTCACGCTTGTTCCCGCTTTTTGTCCGACAATCTTCGGAGGCGGGCCCGGACGGGTCGTTTTACTGGTGACTGACCCAGAATACGGCGGTTCCCACCACCAGAATGATCAGGAACAAAATCGCCCAGGCATCAACGCTGCTATCGCTTTTCCTTGCTTTGGTGGGATTGCTCATTGCATCGCCTCTTATCGGTTTTATCGGTGATTGCAGTAACACTCGAGCACAGTTAAGACGATGATTGTCCGCACTACAAATGTGGATTAGTTAATAACTGTTCTCGTTAGGCGATTTGGTTCTTTCCATATACTCAAACATCACTTTTGCGCATAACTGCAAACGGGTATATTGCCCCGGCTCCGTTGGGAGTGCGCGGCCGTGCGCGCAGAATTGCAGAGGCACTTTCGGACTCCGGCAAAACGAAAACGCAGCGCCCTTCCGAGTGACCCAAGCCTGAGAACAGGACTTATATGTACGTATACGACGAGTACGATCAGCGGATCATCGAGGACCGCGTCAAGCAGTTCCGTGATCAGACCCGACGCTATCTGGCAGGCGAGCTGAGCGAAGAAGAATTCCGCCCCCTGCGCCTGCAGAATGGCCTGTACATTCAACGTTTCGCGCCGATGTTGCGCGTCGCTGTGCCTTACGGCCAACTGACCTCGCGTCAGTTGCGCATGATGGCCAGAATTGCCCGCGACTACGACAAGGGCTACGCGCACATCAGTACCCGCCAGAACGTGCAGTTCAACTGGCCGGCGCTGGAAGACATCCCGGACATCCTTGCCGAACTGGCCACCGTGCAGATGCACGCGATCCAGACCAGCGGTAACTGCCTGCGCAATGTCACCACCGACCAGTTCGCCGGTGTCGCGTTCGATGAAGTCATCGACCCGCGTCCATGGTGCGAGATCGTCCGTCAGTGGACCACGTTCCACCCGGAATTCGCCTACCTGCCACGTAAATTCAAGATCGCCGTCAACGGTTCGACCTCCGACCGCGCAGCCATCGAAGTCCACGACATCGGCCTCGAACCGGTGCACAACGCCGCTGGCGAACTGGGCTTCCGTGTACTGGTCGGTGGCGGCCTCGGTCGTACCCCGGTAATCGGCGCGTTCATCAACGAATTCCTGCCGTGGCAAGATCTGTTGAGCTACCTCGACGCCATCCTGCGTGTGTACAACCGCTATGGCCGTCGCGACAACAAATACAAGGCGCGGATCAAGATCCTCGTCAAGGCGCTGACGCCTGAAGTGTTCGCACAGAAAGTCGATGCCGAAATGCAACACCTGCGCGGCGGCCAGACCACCCTGACCGAAGCCGAAGTACATCGCGTCGCCAAGCACTTCGTCGATCCGGATTACAAGGCGCTGAGCAATCAAGACGCCGAGCTGGCGGCACTCGACAAAGAGCATCCAGGTTTCGCCCGCTGGCGCGCACGCAACACCCTGGCGCACAAGAAGCCGGGTTACGTTGCCGTAACCTTGTCGCTGAAGCCGACCGGCGTAGCGCCGGGCGACATCACTGACAAGCAGCTCGACGCCGTGGCCGATCTGGCCGACCGTTACAGCTTCGGTCAAATGCGCACTTCGCATGAACAGAACATCATTCTTGCCGACGTCGAGCAGAGCCAGTTGTTCACCCTGTGGGGCGAGCTGCGTGAAGGTGGGTTCGCCACGCCGAACATCGGCCTGCTGACCGATATCATCTGCTGCCCTGGCGGTGATTTCTGCTCGCTGGCCAACGCCAAGTCGATCCCGATTGCCGAATCGATCCAGCGCCGTTTCGACGACCTGGATTACCTGTTCGACATCGGTGAACTCGACCTGAACATCTCCGGTTGCATGAACGCCTGCGGTCACCACCACGTCGGCCACATCGGCATCCTCGGGGTGGACAAGAAAGGTGAAGAGTTCTATCAGGTATCGCTCGGCGGCAGCGCCAGCCGTGACGCGAGCCTGGGCAAGATCCTCGGCCCGTCTTTCGCTCAGGACGCCATGCCTGACGTGATCTCGAAGCTGATCGATGTCTACGTTGAGCAACGTACCGAAGACGAGCGCTTCATCGACACCTACCAGCGTATTGGCATCGACCTCTTCAAGGAACGCGTCTATGCAGCGAATCATTAAGAACAACGAAGTCGTCGACGAAACCTGGCACTTGCTGCCCAAGGATTTCAACATCGACGAGATCAGCAACTGCGACGACCTGATCGTGCCATTGCAGCTGTGGCGTGAACACAGCCGTATGCTCAAGGCCCGCGATGGCGGTTTGGGCGTGTGGCTGGACGCCGACGAAGAAGCCGAAGAAATCGGTGAAGACGCCAACGAGTTTCAGGTTATTGCCCTGAACTTTCCGGCGTTCACCGACGGCCGTAACTACTCCAACGCCCGTCTGCTGCGTGACCGTTATGGTTTCAAAGGCGAACTGCGGGCGATTGGTGATGTGTTGCGTGACCAGTTGTTTTACCTGCGCCGCTGCGGTTTCGATGCCTTCGCCTTGCGCGCGGACAAAGACCCGTATGACGCCCTTGAGAGCCTCAAGGATTTTTCGGTGACCTATCAGGCCGCCACTGACGAACCGCTGCCGCTGTTCCGTCGCCGTTGATCGAACGCCCCGGGCCCGTATCGACGGACTCGGGGCGTAGACTCACCCTTCTCTTACTTCCAATCGGTTAGGCCTCGGTGTGACTGGCAAGGTCAGCTCCGGATGGCGGGTCAACGCCGCGATGGTCAACTGCTTGCGCAGCTCCTGGCTCTCATTCCTGAAGTTGTCGAAAATCGTCGTCATTTGCTGCGTAGCGGATTCGCGCGGCAGCTCGACCTGAGCGTCCAGCCGCGCGAAAGACTGGGCGCTGCGATCGAGGATTTCGGCAAATGCTTCACGGCGTGTTGTAAACAGGTATTCGGCCCAGAATTCCTGCCGACTGATCGAATCGTTCAGTTGCGAAGTCTGCTCGGCCTTGACCACTTCCAGATAGGCGTTGTCGATCTGCGCGTCGGAGACCTCGGCATCCAGCTGTACATTCAGCTCGTGGGGTTGCGCCGGCAGTTGCAGTCGCTGCGCCAGCCTGACGCGGTAGATCAGACTGATATCCAGTGCCTGGTGAAAGCTCAGCGATTCTGTCCGCGCGCGCCGCGCCGTTTCCAGCAAGACCTGTTTATCCACCTGTTGCAATCGGAACAGCCCGCGCAGCAGGCGGATCAGATCGCCTTCCAGCGACTGCGTTCCGGTGCGGGCAGCCGCCATTGCCCGAGCGCACAGCACTCTGACCTCCAGATCGCTGAACAGCGCGGGCGCATTGACGGCACTGACCCGGCCAATCCTGGCCATGCGAAACAGCGCGCGGCGCAGGCTGTCGTCGTCACAAGCCGCCTCCAGAACGTTCCAGACCCTTTCGGCCAGTTGTGTACGGGTTCGTGTGTAATCGGCAGTGCCCCGCAATTGCATCAATACTTCAAAAAATGCCCTTGAGTCCGGATCGTCCGACAACGATGTCAATACTTCCTGTGCCCGGGCGAGCCGCACGGTGGGCAAGCCACTGACCCAACCGGTACCTGTTCGGTCGGCAGCCATTCGCGCGGTGGCGAGGTATTCGGTGGTGATGACGCCCAGGCTGATGCCCTGCGCTTGCTGATAAGCCGCGATTGCTCGCAGGCCGGCCTCGGACAAAGGATTGCCATCGATACTGGTGCCGCGATTGAGCACCGTGCGGGACTTGAACACGGAATCGGGTATTTCCACGATCTTGTTGTTGCGCAGATCCAGGGTTTCCAGATGGCTAAGCCCGGCAAGGTCCGCGGGCCACTCGGTGATACCGGTTTCGCGCAAATCGAGATGGCGCAAATTGCTCATTGCGGCGACAGCCGGGGCGTGCCCCAACGTCGTATTCAAACTGAGGTTGAGCATATGCAAATGCGTCTTGGCGCCGAGTTCTTGCATGGATCGCTCGATCAGGCGGATCCGGTTGTTGCTCAGATCCAGCCCCGTCAAGCCAGGCATGTCTGCAATGGCCTGGGGAATGCGTGTCAGCCCGTTGCCTGACAGATTCAACACGCGCAGACGAGTGAAATTGCGCAGAAAGGTATTCAATCCGGCGCTGGCGCCAATTCCGCTCAACTGCAGTACGTCAACGTGAGCGAAATCGGCAATCAGTACCGGCAGATCCCCCAAGGGCAGCGTATCAAGAGCCAAAGTGTATGAAAGGTGATCCGAATGCGCCGAACTGCGGGTCTCCTTGCGCCACGCGCTCAATATCGTTCGCGCCGCACGGGCCTTGCTGTGGAGCGGCACCTTGAGTCGATTCCCATCGTCCTCGTGGTACCAGGTATCGCGATGCACCCAGCGCTCGAGGGTTTCGACCAGTGTCCGGTATTCCTGGCGCATGCGCTCAAGTGTCCTGATAGCCAGTACTTCGTCAGTGCCCAGCGTCGAGACAAAGCGTTCGATTTGCGCAGTGGAATGAGCCGGATAAAGCTCCCGGGCGCGCCGTATCAGCGCCGGCGATTTTAGCGGCGCAGCATTGGCCTGCAGCGTTCCGAGCACAATCGGGCGTTCGACCTGACGATCCGCCAGGCCCATCGGCGAGCGGTAGTCCGCGCGCGCGGCCGACACGCCCAGCACCTTGGCAAATGCATCGCGTCGCTGTAACGCCAGCGCCGTGATTTTCTGGCGCAGCCCCGCGCCATCGGAGTCCGCATCAACGCCGATGGCTTTGCGAGCATGCTTGGGAAGGCTTTGCCATAGCGCCTGGAAAAAGTTAGCACGCGTGCGCGCCGGCTGACTCGATACAACGGTGTTCTGCGTGTCCAGTCCCTGATAACGCTCGGCGTACGCTTCGATGAGTACCTGATATGCGGCGTCGCTCAGCCCGACAGTGGCGCGCTGATCGGCGTACACCCCCCAATCCAGAATCTCGATATGTACATCCCCGGGCCACCCCGGCAAATGCGTCAACGTGTCGAGCACCAGCATGTCTGGATCGCGACCGCTGGCGGCGTCCAGATACAGTCCTTCGTATGCGCGATTGAGCCGCTGGATCTGTTGATAGCGTCGCGACTCTTCAGCCAGGCGCAGCGGGACTTTGTCAGACTCCAGTTGCTCCCACTCACGCACATCGGCATGTTGTACCAGCTCGTCGGCTACACTGGCGGACAGCCCCGGAAACGCTTTGATGATCGGCTCGCTGCGAAACAATGCTGACACGTCGACTCGCCGGTACAGGCGCTCCATCAACGCCATGCGCATGCGCGGTGCCAACCCGGCGATGTGCTTGCCCATCAGCGTGGTCTGGTTTTTCAGCTCCACGGTGGCCGCGCCCAGCAAGCGCGTGCGCTCCGCTTCGTTGAGCGCAGTCAACAGCGCTGGGTAGAACTGGCCTTTGCGCAACGTATCCTGTTTGATTTCCACTCGCCGATGAGCTTTGCCCTCGCCATAGCGCGCGACCTCTTCACCCCCGATGTCAGTCACAATGATCACCAAGTCCGCAGGCCAGCGCCCTGCTCCCGTCAGCAGATACAACTGCAAGTCGGCATCGGCCAGTGGCGCGGACAATGGCGTGACCATTTGCTCCATGAAGGCTGACACGTCAGCGTCGGCACGGAAGCGTCTGACTGAATCGGTCAATATCGCCATCGGTTTGCCGCGGTCGACGAACTGTTGCCGCATGGCCGTCTCGTCGATGCCGCTGGACGCGATGATCTGCAAAGCCCGCGTGTCCGAAACCATGTCTTCGCGGTAACCCAGGCGGCGGAACAGCGCAAGCGCACTCCAATTGTGTGGCAGTTCGGAGTCGTGACGCCAGGCGCCTGCACCGTTGGTCTCAAGTTGCGGGGCATAACGCTCTTGTGACTGCGGATTGCGCACCTCCCATAATCCGCTACCGTCGATTTCACGCACGGCATACGCGTCCTGGCCCAACGGCAGATAGCGCTTGTCGCCACGCCAGACCAGTCCCTGATCGTTAGCGGCCAGACCGCTCGGCAATGCTTCCCGCAAGCGATATGGCGCCATATCCGGATTCCACAATCGGTGCGAGTGCGCATCAAACGGCACACGTCTGAGTCCCTGTACGAAGTTCGACGAACGCACGATCTTGTAAGCCTTGCCCGCAGCAACACTGCCGGCGGCAAAGCCTGCCATCAGGATCAGATTCTCAAGGGTGTCGAACAGGCAATCGGTTGCATGCTCCTGATCGCCATGGGCCCAACTATTGATGCCTTCGAACACCTTGCCGAGCAACTGCAGCCCGGCAACCGCACACATGACCAGCCCGAGCACAGGCAGGAAGGACGCAAAGAACAACACCGTGTTCAGTCCAATGGTTTTGTATGTTTCCAGCCTGGCCAGGCGGGTTTTTTCGTCTTCGTCGTCAGTCGGCACGACCAGCAGTCGACTGTCGGCAATCACCTGCGCTGCACGCTGCTGGAAGATCGCCAGAAACAGGTCGAGTCTGGCGTCACCTTCGAGATCGACGCCTGTCAGCGGCACGTAGTTTGATGTAACAGGAAAGGGACTTGCGCTGTTATTCAACAGACGTAGCTCCAACCCCGCAAGGAAGCTTGAGCGATCCTGCAGATTGATGAAACCCATGAAAAAACTGCGGAAAGTGAAGTTTCGCAAGCGCCGGCTCAACTCGAGTTCGAACCTCACGAACGACGGGTATTCCTTCAATGGGTGCTCCGGATCATCCGGCACATACACGACGCAACGATAATCCTCGTCGGCGTGTTCGCTCACCGGACCGATGAACATAGGGCCTCTGAGTTTCACCCCCAATAACTCGAGACTTTGGTATCCGAGAGTATTATTGCCAAGCGTGATCGAAGACGCTTTGTCCTTTACCGACTCAAGCATCTGATAAACATCGGCAGTAATATGTCCGCGCATATAGGCGATATGCCGATCGACTTCAAACTGGCCCATGCAACTGGCGACAGACACTTCCTGCAAACTTGCCACTTGAGTGTCACTGCCAAAAAATTTTTGCACGTGGTTTTGATACTGCTTGCCCAGATCGAGATACCGGCAGAGCCTGGCGAACTCATGGGGTAGCATCGACAAAACCTGATTGGATCGCCCGGTCACGCGCTCAGGAATATAAAGCAAGGAGCTCTCATGATAGTTGCCGGACAAGGTTTCCGCCAGCTCGAAGTTTTCGCAGGCTGCCGTCAACAGATCACGATCAATTGGCAGCACCAGCTTTTTGCGCAGCCCCAGCAGGCTCGAAGTAGAGCGCACATGCTGAAAAATCGCCCCCTCGACCTCGAACGGTGCCCCCAGCTTGTCAGCCATGGCCTTGACCAGCAGGGGCTTGCAAAAGCTTTCCGGAGATTTCAGCTTGTTGAATTCTTCAAGCGCGGCGTGGCGGGATTTGTAACTGGACTTAAGGCTCTCATACAGACTTTCGCGAACGGCGTCCGATGATTCAACCACCCAAGCAGGAATCTGTTTTTTAAACAATTCAAAAAAAACGCCCTGCTGTGCAGGCGTCATCTCTGACAGTTTCGACTTACTGTTTTTAACGTCCATGTTCAACAACCTTGTTCTGAAAGGAACATTCAGAATAAAGTTGAAACAGCATTCAATACATCGCCATTAGTTGATAGGTTTGCAGCAAACCCAGCAACAATGCGAATCTTTAATATATGTATATACCGCACAGCTCGCCGGGCAATATGAATTACGCTCGAATGGCTGTAACCACCCGAGCGTATTCAGCGATTACCAGAAGCGTTGTTGAGTCAGACGACTCCACCAGCTCAGTAGAACGCGATCCACCGAACCGCTGGCGGCCATGCCGATGCGTTCTTGCAGACTTTTGCGCTCGGCATAGTGCAGGTGATAGACCTCGGAGTGTCTGGCGCGATCAGCCAGGTATTCATCACTGGTCTTGAGTTCATCGACCAGTTGGTTTTCCAGCGCGGCGATGCCCAGCCAGATTTCGCCAGTCGCCACTTCATCGATGGCCAATTGCGGGCGATAGCGCGCGACGAAGTTCTTGAACAGCCGATGGGTGATGTCCAGATCTTCCTGGAACTTCTCACGGCCCTTCTCGGTATTTTCGCCAAACACGGTCAGGGTGCGTTTGTATTCACCGGCGGTCAGCACTTCGAAATCGATGTCGTGCTTTTTCAACAGGCGGTTGATGTTGGGTAGCTGCGCGACCACACCGATCGACCCGAGAATGGCAAACGGCGCGCTGATGATCTTGTCGCCGATGCACGCCATCATGTAGCCACCGCTGGCCGCGACCTTGTCGATGCAGACTGTGAGCGGGACACCGGCATCGCGGATGCGCGCCAGTTGCGATGAGGCCAGGCCATAGCTGTGGACCATGCCGCCGCCGCTTTCCAGACGCAGTACCACTTCGTCTTTTGGTGTCGCGAGGGTCAACAGCGCGGTAATTTCGTGGCGCAGGCTTTCGGTAGCCGAAGCCTTGATATCGCCGTCGAAATCCAGCACGAATACCCGCGGCTTGGCCTCGGGCTTCTTTTTCTGCTTCTTCTCGGATTTGGCCTGGCCCTTGCGCAACGCCTTGAGTTGGTCTTTGTCGAGCAAGGTCTGCTCCAGACGCTCACGCAGGCCTTTATAGAAATCATTGAGCTTGCTGACCTGCAACTGGCCGGCCGCTTTGCGCCGCCCCTTGCTGCGCAATGCGGCAAAACTGGCGAGCACTATCAGAATCGCGACCACCAGCGTGACGGTCTTGGCCAGAAAACTGGCGTATTCAACAAAAAAATCCACAGGGACTCCTTCAAGCAATGCGCCGCTTTCAAACGCGCGCGGGAATTAGTTCCAGCATACCCATGCACCGGCCCATCGGCCAGCCGTGAAACCTCTCGCAACAAGGCTGCAAGCGGCCATTCAAACAAGCGTATGTTTTTTCATTGACAGCTCACCCTCATCCTCATAACCTCGCCAAACCTTCAACGTACCGGGATGACGCGGACGTGGGCAGCATCTATTTGATTCGACATGGCCAGGCCTCTTTTGGTGCAGACGACTATGACGTCTTGTCGCCGACCGGTGTGCGCCAGGCAGAAATCCTCGGCCGGCACCTCGCCGAGCTGGGTATTTGCTTCGATCGCTGCCTGTCCGGTGACCTGCGCCGCCAGCAGCACACGGCCACCAGCGCGCTTGAACAGTTCACTGCTGCCGGCCTATCGGTTCCCGAGTTGGAAATCGATTCTGCTTTCAACGAATTCGATGCCGACGCTGTGATCCGCGCCCTGCTTCCGGCGATGCTCGAAGATGAGCCCGAAGCACTCGACATCCTGCGCAACGCCGCACAGAACCGTGGCGAGTTCCAGCGTATCTTCGCGCTGATCATCGAACGCTGGCTGGCCGGCACCTATGACACACCGGGACTGGAGAGCTGGCTGGGTTTCGTCGAACGGGTTCAGGCCGGTCTGCAACGGATTCTCGAACAGGCCGACAACACCCGGAAAATCGCGGTGTTCACCTCGGGCGGCACCATCACCGCCCTGCTCCACCTGATTACGCAAATGCCTGCACGCCAGGCCTTTGAGTTGAACTGGCAAATCGTCAACACCTCGCTCAACCAGCTGAAGTTTCGCGGTCGCGAGGTGGCTCTGGCTTCCTTCAACAGCCATACACACCTGCAACTGTTGAAGGCCCCGGAACTCATCACTTTTCGTTGAGTCCGGAATATTTGTGACCCTGCTGCAATCACCCAGCTCCTATTACCCAAGAAAGGATTGAACCATGACCTCCGTAGCTGATGCCGTACAAGCAATGAAAGCCAAGTTCAACCCAGCCGCTGCTGCCGGTCTGGATCTGGTCTTCGGTTTCCGCATCGACGACACCAAGAACTTCTCGCTGATCGTCAAAGACAGCACCTGCGAACTGCAGGAAGGCGAAAACCCGGACGCCCAGGTCACTCTGGTGATGGACGGCGAAACCCTGCAAGGCATCGTCGACGGTTCGACCGACGGCATGCAGGCATTCATGGGCGGCAAACTGCGCGCTGAAGGCGACATGATGCTGGCAATGAAACTGTCCGAGCTGTTCCCGTCGTAAGACGCAGGCCAGCCAAAAAAATCCCGCCTCAATGGCGGGATTTTCGTATCAGCATCATGGGATGCCGGCGGCGTCCAGCTCCTTGAAGACCTCACGATCGGCGATCTGAGTTTCACTGGCTGGGTACATCAACTGAACGCTACCCCCGGGGATGATTTCACCTGTTTGCGCATCACGAGCGAAGGTGATGACATACCGCTCACCCTGATACTTCAAGTAAATATTGTAATAATCCTGCGGCGTATCCGGCGCTGCAAAAGCGCTGTAGCGATAACGAATTCGCGGAAGCAGCATCGGCCAGGCGTTGCCGAGCGAGTCGCCATTGACCGCTGGATCAGCCGCTTCGAGGGCGACAATGGCAGCAGCTACTACCTCATCGTTGTCGCTCGACTTGAAAGACAATGGTCGGTTACGCAACATGGTTACGGCGCTTGCTTTGCCGTCAACAACATCACGACGGTAAAGGTCGTTACGAAACCATTTTGTTGCATCAAAACGGTTTTCGTCCGGGCTCCAGTCGCCGTAATACATCATTACTTTCTCGCTCATCGCATCTTCCCTTGTGTGCAGAGACAAACCCAGTGCACTAAAAACCAGCAAAAAGGCCGCTATGACGCTCACGCGTTTGTAAACATTGACAGTCATGGTTGCGCCGGTTGCCCTTTTTTAAACTTCAGTTGCTGCTTCGGTGGCCCCAGAGGCGTATTGCCTGAACGAACCTTCCCGACCGCTCCGTAATCGTCCAACGGGAAACTCATGTTCTTTTCGTTCTTGGCCCGACTCTGGGCATGCATCGACAGCTTTTTATCGTTTTCGGTGGCCTGCTCCGGCGGCTGGACCGGCGCTGTTTCGCCGGGCAACTCCAGGGTGTCGTCTTTTTTTGACAATCTGTATTCAGCAAGACGTCGCTCGTAACCAACCTTCTTGATCCTGAACGCCGATTTGGCTCTTTCGTCCAACGCTATACGCGCCTTCGCCCCATCCAAAGCCTCTCTCTCTTTGTCGCTACCATACGTCTGGTCGTACAGGCTGCGTCGCGGGTAAGCATGAATGGTTGCCCCGGTTGCATCGGCAAGTTGCTGCGCGAGGCTGAGCTCGTAATGTTCCTGACCTTCACTGACCAGCGCCGTCTCGTCCACACCCAGCCCGGTTCGGCAAGCGTAAGAAAAGATATTAGCGCCCAAGGCAAAAGCTTCAGGCTTCAACTGGCTGGCCTGCTCAGGCCCAAAGCGATAGGTCGCGTCCTTGCCTTCGATTTCGTAACCGAACTCGATATTGAAAACCACGCCATGGGCAAAAATGTCGAGTTGTTTAATCTCGCGCTTTTCTTCGACCCGCTTGTTTATGAAGGCAACCAGTTCCGCGGCGGAATCTATTTCCAGGTATTCGGCTTTGTATTTGTTGACGACAAGCTCTTTGAGCGTCGCACGCATTTTAGGGTCGTACTCGGCGACAAAAAGTAAAAAGAAGGTTTTATCCGCAGCCCCCTTTTTAATGCCCAGGTAGTCATTCAACTGCCCGACGCCCTGATTGATGAAGCTCATCTTGTTGCCAAAATTCTCGCGAAACTCGGTCCAGCGACTGATGTGGTAGGAACCTACCACCGTCACATAATCGTACTTGAGCGTCCCCTTGACCTGGGTAGTCCCATGTTGATCACTGGTCTGTCCCTGCTTTTTTTTCGGTGGTGGCACGTTCAACTTTCCTTAGTAATCAATGCCCAGGGCATCCAGGTGAGCGGCAGCTTCCTTACCCCACTGCACGACAATCGACGTCGGGTCAGCGGTAAACACCCGCGCCGCGTTGCCGTGGTTGTCGGTGTGTCCAACCAGGCGCTGGCCATCACCGGTTTCGATGCAATAGAGCATGTCGGGGATTGCTTCACCGGTGGTCTCGTCCACCAGTTGAAAGCGCTCGCTGTGCTTGGGAACGGTCACGACGGGGGTAAACGGTGCAGAGCCGACCTGAGTGCCGACGAAAACATCGCCGGAGCCGGTAATGATCAGGCCGCCGTGGGCGGTGGCACTGCCGAGAAATGCGATGGGTTGGCCATTGATCAGGATGTTGCCGATGCCTTCAGTAACGGAATCGCCGCACGCCGTGGTGTCACCGACCCGCAACACTGGCATGCCATTGATGTTCACATTGGGTGAACCACTGTTACTCGGGTTGGTGCCGTGACCGGTGACCGGGCAGGCATTGAGATCGCTAAGGCGGGCGGCAGGCTTTGCCATCGTCTACATCCTTGTATGGGCGGGGACGTGAATTTACCGGATCTATCCCATAGTGGAAAGGCTCGCGACCTGCCTGCTCTGGTCGGTGACCGGCGTTATAAAGGAAGCCGCCAACAATTCCCGGGTATAGGCATGCCGCGCCGAGCGAAACAGCTCAGCCGTTTCCCCGCGCTCCAGCACCTCGCCATCCTTCATCACGATCAGGTCATGGGCCAGCGCCCGCACCACTGCCAGATCATGGCTGATGAACAGATACGTCAGCCCATGCTCCTCCTGCAAGCGCCGCAGCAGCGTGACGATCTGCTTTTGCACCGTGCGATCCAGCGCCGAGGTCGGTTCATCCAGCAGGATCAGATCCGGCTTGAGCACCAACGCCCGCGCGATGGCGATCCGTTGTCGCTGCCCGCCCGAAAACTCGTGCGGATAGCGATGACGCGTGACCGGATCGAGGCCGACTTCGCGCAGTACGTCGATCACCGCGTGCTCGCGCTCGGCGGCATTCAAATCACTGTGAACTTGCAAACCTTCAGCGATGATCTGCTCCACAGACAAACGCGGACTGAGGCTGCCGAACGGGTCCTGAAACACTACTTGCAGGCGTTTGCGCAGCGGTCGCAAGTGCTTGCCGCTCAAATGTTCGAGCGCTTGGCCCTGAAAACGAATGCTGCCCTCGGCATCGATCAACCGCAAAATCGCCTGCCCCAAAGTGGATTTGCCCGAACCTGATTCGCCGACGATCCCGAGGGTTTTGCCGCGTTGCAGGTTCAGTCCAATCGCATTCACCGCGTGCAGATACGACTTGGGCCGCAGCCAGCCGCCACCGAGGCGAAAGCGCACATTGAGATCACGCACTTCCAGCAGATTCTCCGCCGCCCCCCGACACAGCGGCGCGCCACCCGACTCGGCATTGAGCAACTCGATGCTGTAGGGATCCTGCGGTGCGCGGAACAACTGCTCGCACGAGGCCTGTTCGACGATCAATCCACCGCGCATCACCGCCACCCGTTGCGCGATGGTGCGCACCAGATTCAGGTCGTGGCTGATGATCAACAACGCCATCCCCAAACGTTGTTGCAGATCTTTGAGCAGCAACAGGATCTTGCGCTGCACGGTCACATCCAGCGCGGTGGTCGGCTCATCGGCGATCAGCAATTGCGGCTCGCAGGCCAGCGCCATAGCGATCATCACCCGTTGCCGTTGGCCGCCGGAGAGCTGATGCGGATAGGCCTTCAAGCGTTCACTCGGGCGCTGAATGCCGACCAGTTCCAGCAACTGCAGAATGCGCTTGCGCGCCGCGACGCCAGCCAAGCCCTTGTGCAGCGCCAACGTTTCCCCAATCTGGCGTTCAATCGTGTGCAACGGATTGAGCGAACTCATCGGCTCCTGAAAAATCATCGCGATGCGGTTACCGCGCAATTGCCGCAGATAGCGTTCATGTACGCCGAGCAGTTCCTCGCCGGCATAGCGAATGCTGCCGTCGATCTGCGTGATTGCCGGGTCGAGCAGTTGCAGGATGCTGTGCGCGGTGACTGATTTGCCGGAGCCGGATTCGCCGACCAACGCCAGGCACTCGCCCGGCCGAATGTCGAGGTCGACGCCGTGCACCACTGCTTGTCCTTTGAACGCCACCCGCAGGTCGCGTATTTCGATCAGGTTTTCGTTCATATCAAGTCCTCGGGTCGAAAGCATCGCGGCAGGCCTCACCGATAAACACCAATAGCGAGAGAATCAGCGCCAGAGCGAAAAACGCCGTCAGCCCCAGCCACGGCGCTTGCAGATTGTTCTTGCCCTGGCCGATCAATTCGCCCAGCGAAGCGCTGCCGGCGGGCATGCCGAAACCGAGAAAATCCAGCGCCGACAGGGTGGCGATCGCCCCAGTGAGGATGAACGGCAGATACGTCAGGGTCGCGCTCATCGCATTGGGCAGGATGTGCCGCAGCATCACTTGCGCATCCCCCACGCCGAGTGCGCGCGCCGCTTTGACGTATTCCAGCCCGCGACTGCGCAGAAACTCGGCCCGCACCACGTCGACCAGGCTCAGCCAGGAAAACAGCGCCATGATCCCCAGTAGCCACCAGAAATTCGGCTCGACAAAACCCGACAGGATGATCAGCAGATACAGCACCGGCAGCCCCGACCAGACCTCCAGCAAACGCTGGCCGATCAGATCAATCCAGCCGCCGTAGTAACCCTGCAACGCACCCGCCGCGATGCCGATCAGCGCACTCACCGCCGTCAGCGCCAACGCGAACAACAGTGAAACCCGCGTGCCGAAAATTACCCGCGCCAATACATCGCGCGCCTGATCGTCGGTGCCCAGCCAGTTGTCGCCAGTGGGTGGGCTGGGTGCCGGTTCAGTCAGGTCGTAGTTGACCGTGTCGAAGCCGAATGGGATCGGCGCAAACCACATGCGCCCGCCCTGCCCTTCGATCAATTCACGCACCTGGACGCTGCGGTAATCCGGCTGAAACGGGAATTCACCGCCGAAGTCCTGCTCGGTATAGCGTTTGAGCACCGGGAAATACCAGTCGCCCTGATAGCTCACCAGCAGCGGTTTGTCATTGGCGACCAGTTCGCCACCGAGGCTCAGGCCGAACAGCGCCAGAAACAGCCACAACGACCACCAGCCGCGCCGATGCGCCTTGAACCGTGCCCAGCGCCGCTGGCCCATGGGAGATAAGCTCAGCATCAGGCAGTCCTCGCGGTGAAGTCGATGCGCGGGTCGACCAGCGTGTAACACAGGTCGCCGAGCAGTTTTATCAGCAGTCCGAACAGGGTGAAGATGAACAACGAGCCGAACACCACCGGGTAATCGCGCGATACCGCCGCCTCGTAACTCAGGCGTCCGAGGCCATCGAGCGAGAAGATCACTTCGATCAGCAGCGAGCCGCCGAAGAACACCGTGACCAACGCTTGCGGCAATCCGGCGACCACCAGCAGCATCGCGTTGCAGAAAACGTGGCCGTACAGAACCTGTTTTTCAGTCAGCCCCTTGGCCCGCGCGGTAACTACATACAGCCGCGAGATTTCATTGAGAAAACTATTTTTAGTGAGAATCGTCAGGGTCGCAAAACCACCGATCACCAGTGCGCTGACCGGCAGCACCAGATGCCAGAAGTAATCGGCGACCTTGCCCCACAGCGTCAGCTCGGCGAAGTTGTCCGAGACCAGCCCGCGCACCGGAAACCAGTCCAGCGCCGTGCCGCCGGCAAACACCACGATCAGCAGCAACGCGAAAAGAAATCCTGGCATCGCATAGCCAATGATGATCGCCGCGCTGCTCCAGACATCGAACGCCGACCCGTTATGCACGGCTTTGCGGATGCCCAGCGGGATCGACACCAGATAGGTAATCAGCGTCGCCCATAAACCCAGTGACAGAGTGACTGGCAGCTTCTGCCAGATCAGTTCGGTGACACTGGCACCACGGAAGAAGCTCTTGCCGAAATCCAGCTGCGCGTAACTTTTCAGCATCAGCCACAGGCGTTCGCTGACGGATTTGTCGAAGCCATATTGGCGCTCGATATCGGCCAGCAGTTTCGGCTCCAGGCCTCGCGTGGCACGCGATTCGCCGCCAACGGTTTCGACGTGGCTGGCACCGACTGCGCCACCGACACCGATGCCCTGCAAACGCGCAATCGCCTGCTCCACCGGGCCACCCGGCGCCGCTTGAACAATCACAAAATTCACCAGCAGAATCGCCAGCAAAGTCGGCACGATCAGCAGCAGACGCCGCAGGCTATAACCCCACATGGGCGGACTCCTTTTGCTGTTGTTTGGCGGTCAACGCCGTCGGGCTGACTTCCCACCAAGTGTCGAGGCCGGCGTCGTACAACGGCGCAATCGGCGGACGGCCGAAACGGTTCCACCACACCGTGGAAATTCCCGGCGGGTAATAGTTGGGAACCCAGTAGTAGCCCCACTGCAACACTCGATCCAGCGCATGCGCGTGGCGCAACAGACTCTCGCGGCTGTCGGCCTGCGCCAACCCTTCGAGCAGCGCATCCACCGCCGGATCGCGCAGCACCATGTAGTTGTTCGAGCCGGGATCATCGGCGCCGTCCGAGCCGTAGTAATTGAACATCTCGCGCCCCGGCGCCTGACTCACCGGATAACCGGCGACGATCATGTCGTAGTCGCGATTGCGCACGCGGTTGGTGTATTGCGCGGTGTCGACCTGGCGGATATCGAAGCCGATGCCGATCTGCGCCAGATTGCGTTTGAACGGCAGCAGCAGGCGTTCGAAACCTTTCTGGCCGTTGAGGAAGGTGAATTGCAACGGCTCGCCTGCAGCATTCACCAGTTGATCGCCGTCGGGTTTCCAACCCGCAGCTGCCAGCAGTTTCAGCGCTTGCCGCTGCTGGGCGCGAACATTACCGCTGCCATCGGTGCGCGGGGCCTGGAACACCTGAGTGAAAACTTCGTCCGGAATCTTGCCGCGCAGCGGTTCGAGGATTTTCAGTTCTTCGGCGTCCGGCAACTCAGTAGCTGCCAATTCGCTGTGCGAGAAAAAGCTGCGCTGGCGCAGGTACATGCTGCGCATCATCTGCCGGTTGCTCCATTCGAAATCCCAGAGCATGGCGATCGCCTGGCGCACACGGCGATCCTGAAACTGTGGTTTTTGCAGGTTGAAGACAAACCCCTGCGCACCTTGGGCGGCGCCGGGAGCCAGGTGTTCACGGAGTAATTTGCCCTGCTCCAGTGCCGCCCCGGCGTAGCCGATCATGTAACTGGTGGCGGAGAATTCGCGGTTGTAATCGAAGCCACCGGACTTGAGCACCTGGCGTGACACGTCGGTGTCGGCGAAGAACTCCACGCTCAATTGATCGAAGTTGTACAGGCCTCGGGTGATCGGCAAGTCCTTGGCCCACCAGTTCTTGACCCGTTCGAATTTCACGCTGCGCCCGGCATCCACCGCGCTGACCCGATATGGGCCGCTGCCCGGCGGGATTTCAAAGCCCCCGCCGTCAGCGAAGTTACGCGTGCGCCACCAGTGCCCGGGCAACACCGGCAGCACTGCCAGATCCAGCGGCAAGGTGCGGCTGTCGTTGTTCTTGAACACGAAGCGCACTTGAGTCGGCGACTCGACCTGCACTTCGGCAACATCGCGAAACTGCTGGCGGTATTTGAGGCTGCCCTGAGTGGTGAGCAACTCGAAGGTGTAGCGCACGTCCTCTGCGGTGATCGCTGTACCGTCATCGAAGCGTGCCTTGGGGTTGAGGTAGAAACGCAGCCACCGTCGCTGCGGATCAAGTTCCATTTGCTGCGCCACCAGACCGTAAACGCTGAACGGCTCATCCTTGCTGCGATAGGCCAGTGGTGCGTAGAGCCAGCCGTCGATATCGGCGACGCCGGTGCCTTTGTCAACGTAGGGGATCAGATGATCGAACGGGCCGCTTTCCAGGGACGAGCGACGCAGGGTGCCGCCCTTCGGTGCGTTGGGGCTGGCGTAGGCCAAGTGCTGGAAGACCGGGGCGTATTTCGGGGTTTCGCCGTAGACCGTGAGTGCGTGTTGAGGTGCAGCCAAGGTCACAGGGCATGCGCAGGCAATGGCGGTGAAGAGTATGAGTCTGGAGAGCATTGGCAGATCCTTGTCACGGGGGTGCTACAACCGGCCTCATCGCTGGCAAGCACAAACACCAAACCTTCTGCCTACCTGTGATGTGCAACATGTAGGCAATTTTTATAGGGCAGGCTTAGACCGATGAGTTACTGGAACCCGCCCCGACCAATCAATCTCAGAACTTGTAATTGACCCGCGTGTACAGCGTCCGCCCAAACGGGTCGGCGTACTTCGGGTCGTAGCCGCTCTGGAAGGTGTAGGTCTGGTTGCTGAACGGTGGCTCGCGGTCGAACAGGTTCTTCACGCCGAGGGTCACGCCCAGGGTTTTGCGCCAGGTGTAGGTGCCGGCCAGATCCCAGACGTTGTAGGAGCCGACGTAATCGTGGGTGTCGCGATCCGAGTCGTGATAACCGCTGGTGTAGCGATTGGTCAGACTGGCGCCGTACGCGCCGTAGGTCCAGCTACCGGTCAGGCTGTGGCGCCAGCGAGCAACGGAGCCGGCCGAGGAAAAGTCGCCGCCACGGAAGTCACCAAGCTTGTCGATGTAGTCGCCCTTTTGCTGTTGCTGATAGTCATAGCGAGTCACGTAAGTGCCTTGCAGACCGATGCCGAAATCGCCGAATGAAGTGCTTGGCAGGCGATAGTCGAAGCTGACATCGACGCCATTGGTCTTGATCTTGCCGAGGTTGGCGAGGCCCGTGACCACGTGATCGATCGAGCCATCAGGCTTGCGGATCAGGCGCTCCGGGTACAGTTCCGGATTCTCGAAAACGGCCGATTCTGGGAATTCGGCGATCTGGTTGGCAATGTCGATCCACCAGAAATCCAGGCCCGCCGTCAGGCGATTGAACGGCTGATAGACGAAACCGAGGGTGACGTTGCGCGCGGTTTCCGGGCTCAGATCAGTATTGCCGCCGCTGCTGCGGTTGAACTGCTGCGCGCAGTCGCGGTTGGCGATCCCGCCGTTGCTCGGATTGCCACCGGCACACAGGCGCGGATCATTGTAGTTGGCATTGGTGAACGAGGTGAAAGTCGGGTTGTACAGTTCATACAACGACGGTGCGCGGAAGCCTTCGCTGTAAGCGCCACGCACCACCAGTTCCTTGAATGGCTGGAAGCGGAACGAGTATTTCGGGTTGGTCGTACTGCCAAAGTCGCTGTATTTATCGTGACGCACGGCGGCGGACAGTTCGAGGCTGTCGAGCACCGGCACGTTGACCTCGGCGTACTCAGCCGAGACGCTGCGATCCCCCGCCACACTGCCATTCGGGTCAACGCCCAAACTCTGCACATCACCGGCAAACGCAGCAAAGTCCTGATGGAAGTCTTCCTTGCGGTATTCGCCGCCCAGCGCCAATGCCGAAGGGCCGGCGCCGAACCAGTCGCCAATCTCGCGGCTGACGCGGCCGTCGATGGCTTTGACTCGACCCACTGCTGTGGCGTAGTCGCCATCCACCGCATTCGCGGCGAGCAAAGCGGAACCGGCCGGGGTCTGCGGGCCGAACGGGTTGATCACACCGTTGGCGATGCCCTGGCTGATCGCGCGGTCGTTGACGTAACCGCTGCTGATCGCGTTGGTGACTTTGTTCTGGTTATACGAAGCACCGACGTTGTAATCCCAGCCAACCAGGCTGCCGTCGAAACTCAGCAGCAGGCGCTGGCCGGTGTTGTCGTCTTCATGCTGACGAGCACCGACGGTAGTCTCACGCCAATTGACATCCACCGGTTGCGTCGGGTCGAGAGCAAAACCGCTGGGGCCTGGGGTAATGCCGTTGCCGGGATAGAACGCGGTGCCGGGGTTGACCTGATTGCCCATCAAGGTGCCGGGACCGATCTGCGTGCGATTTTCGTTGCGTGCCCAGAAGTATTCGAGGCTGACGTTGTGATCGTCCGAAAGCTTACCGGTGGCTTTGGCGAAGGCTGAAGTCTTCTCGGTTTCCGGCACCAGATCGAGATAATTCCACAGGCTCTGACGGCAGATGCCGTTGCGCGACTGTAATCCCGGGGCGTTGCAACCAGAACCGGCGAGCGGGTTGGTGGCGTTGCTGCCCTGGCTCCAGTTGGCCGGCGAAGCAGTACCGGAGGTGTAATCTAGGCCGCGACTCGGTTGGTAGTTGTAGGTGTAGCCGCGATCATCGGCGGCGAGCCGATTCTGCTTGTCGTAACTGACCACGCCAAACACGTTGAAGCGATCCTCCTGCAAATCACCAAAGCCCCAGCTACCGCTGAAATTGCGGCTTTCTCCGCCACCGGAATGAGTTGGCGTGTCGTAGTTGGTGCTGATCTGACCTTCGGTGAGGCTGGTCTTGGTGATGAAGTTGATCACCCCGCCAATCGCGTCAGTGCCGTACAACGCCGAAGCGCCGTCACGCAGCACTTCGACCCGGTCGATGGCGGCGAACGGAATGGTGTTCAGATCGACGCCCGAGCCGTTGATCGCGTTAGTGGCGTTGTTGCTCAAGCGCCGACCGTTAAGCAGCACCAGGGTTTTGTTCGGACCGATGCCGCGCAAATCCGCGTACGACGCCCCGCCACTGCTCGAGCCCACCGAACGGCCAGAGCCGACCGAAGACTGGTTGGCAGAGATACGACTGACCAGTTCTTCAGTGGTACTCACACCCTGCTGGCGCAACTCTTCTACCCGCAGAATGGTAACCGGCACCGCTGTCTCGGCATCAACCCGGCGGATTGCTGTGCCGGTGACTTCAACCCGTTGCAACTGGGTGGTCGGCTCGGTTGCAGTGCTCTCGGCGGCCATCGCCGACAAGGTGTTGATCGCCAGCAGCAAGGCCAGGCTCAAAGGGGATTTGACGGGTGAAAATCGAATCATGAACAGCCATCCCTGCGTTTTGGTTTATGCAGGGATGTGTGATGACGGATCGGGTTTTATAGGGCGTCAGTTAGACCGTTGGGTGATGAGGTTATGCAAAAAGGCGTTCGGTAACACTCAGACCAATTCCATGTCCCTCAGCAGCCGCGTATCCAGCCCGAATCGCTCCTGAGAGACCATTTTGAACTGGCCCTGCGCCAAGTCGCAGCTCACCAGTAAATTCCATGAGTGCCGAGTGGCTGCCGATGGAATCAGCACAAACGGGTGTTCGGCGAGCAAAGCGTCGGCAAAATCTTGTTGGTTGGGCGAAGCTTGCGCCGGACTCATCCAGTACGGGTTGGGAAGCTCCTCAGGTTGCACTATTTTGACAAGTGCTTCACTGGTCACCTCAAAGCACGTCAGCACATAGGGAGATTTATCCAGCGCGTTAAAACTCCCATGCGCTGCTACCTCCAGAATGGCCGTGGATGGATCAATCGAGGCATAAACGACGCGCCGGCCAGGCCGGTTCCATCGGCCGCCCTGCATTTCTGAACCGATACCGCTGTCCCATGTACACCGATAAACCTCAGGGTCCAACCTCCACGCATACCAGCGATCGTCCCAAGGCAGCGGGTTCATTGATAAACCCCATATTTCATTCGGTGTAGATAAGCATCTACCGATTGATAACCTAACGAGCTCTCAATCAATTCCACTGGCCTGTAACCGTTCAACCATTTGGTGTCTTTGTTCATCCACTCCTCGGCGCGCGCCTGATCGTGGAACACCTCGGTAGCGGACTCCAGCGCGTGCGCATATTGGAAAGCGATCATGCTCTGTTGGCGGCTAAGGCGCGTCGGCTCGGCGCTGTTAAGCAAACGCCGCACGGTTCTGACGGACTTCTCGGTGATGAGCTGCACAAGCTCGCTCTCCCGATAAAGCTCAGACGTTGAAATCATGTTGACCACGTCGCGCAGATCGAAACCTTCCCGCGTGTAGCGGATGATGTACATGGTGTCTCGATCCCATTCCCGGCCGTGCAGCAACACCTCCACAGGTTTGCCTTCGACCTTTTTCAGCCCCGACAGCCGGGGCGCTCTTGTTTGCGGCATCGCGATACCCTCCGTTGGGCATCTGGCGCGATTGACGCGCCAGGAATCACGAGGGGGATAAAAAGGAGGTTCATTCTCGAGATGTGGGATTCGCATAATCCATCCATTGTCTGATTTGCGAGCGATCAAGCCGCTCGGCGACTTCATGTCACAGACGATGCTATAGACAGCATTTCCGACAGCCAACCTGAAAAAGTCGTCGGAAATATCGGCGCTTTTACGCAAAACCATCTGTTTTCCGTAGGACGCCTCTTAACGGTTTCCTTCGCTCAACTGCCGAAGTGATAACTCACATCCAGCCACCACTGCCGGCCGTAGGGGTCATAGTTGCCGGTCGGGTAATACGGCCAGCCCGCCGAGTCATCCTGCTTGATCTGATTGAGCACGTTGTTCACGGTCAACCCGACGCTTGCGCGGTCGTTGAGCTTGTAGCGCGCGCTGGCGTTGAACACCGTCCACGGCGACAGACGCCCATCGCCCGCGCCGTTGGTGACCGAGCCATAACGAATGCCCATCAAGGTCGCCGTGGCCTTCTGGTAATCCCAGGTCAGGCTGGCGTTGACCTTGCTGCGCCAGTCGTAGTTGGTACGCGAGGTACGCCAGTCCTGAGTCGGCGCTTCTTCGGATTCCTTGTAGAAATGCGAGAGCACCAGGGTGTAGCCCAGCGTCGAGCTGAACGCGCCGTACTGGCCGGCGCCCCAGCGGATATTGCTCTTGAAATCGAGACCGCTGACCCGCTCGCTGGCGGCATTGATCGCATTGACCCGCACGCGCTGCAACTGATTCGGGTCGATGGCTGCGTTGCTGGCATTACGGTCGACGCGTGCAAGGGTCGATTGGCAGTTGGCCGAAGTAATGTCCTGCGTGCCATTGCGGCACTCGGTCTCTTGCTGCAACAGGCGATTTTCATCGACGGTGGTCAGTAGGTCGCCAATCTCGACCCGCCAGAAATCCGTGGAGAAATCAAAATTGCGTGACGGCGACCAGACGAAGCCATAGGTCCACGATTTGCCGCGTTCGGACTCCAGATTCGCCGTGCCGCTTTGCGTGTAGTCGACGCGACTCCGATCACAGGCGCCCTCCACCCCCTGACTGCAACCGTAGTAGTCGATTTGCGCCGGGTAGTAGCCGTTGCTGTCGGACTGATAGATGTAGTTCAAATCCGGCGCGCGGAAACTGGTGCCGTAACTGCCGCGCAACAACAGGCTGGTGATCGGTCGCCATTCAAGGCCAAGGTTGTAGGTTTTCTGCTGTTCGGTACGGCCGCTGAATTTGTACTGATCCCAACGCCCCGCTGCGGTCGCCAACACCGTGTCAGCCACCGGGATGCTGAACTCGCCGCCCGCTGCATAACGCTTGCGCGAGCCGCCAGAACTTCGCGCCGGACTCAAGCCATAGAAGGTGCCGTCATTGAGGCCGTCATCCGGGTCTATGCGGTATTCCTGTTTGCCCGCTTCCAGCACGCCGGCGAATCCGACCGGGCCGGCCGGCAGATCAAACAATTCGCCGTTGACCGAGGCGTTATAGCTGGTCGAGACCGATTTGCTGGTCTGAGTCTGATTGCCACGAAACTGCTGCCATTCCTGCGGCGTCAACGGTCGGTCAAGCCGCGAGGCGTCCGGACTGAACACCGGGTAGCCATCACGCGTGCCGAGTTGCGGCCCCAGGTAGAAATCCTCAATCGACGCCAGCGGCGAGTAGCGCGTGGTACGCACGCTCTTGTATTCCGAGCGATTGGCTGCCAGTTCGTAGTTCCAGCCAGTGTCGGCAATCTTGTCCGAAAGCCCCAAAGTGCCAGTCCACGACGTATCACGCCACTTGCTGTTATTGCTGGTGCGACCGCCGATTTCTTCTTCGCCGAACCGCCGGTACCAGCGCTCGAGATTACCGCTGTTCTGATTGATGAAATCCGGCGAAGTAAAGGTCGGGCCACGGGTGTTGTTTTGAATGTGATCGAGGCCGTACATCAGGTCGGCGAACACTTGGCCGCTGTCGCTGAAATGCCAGGTGCCTCGGCTGTAGCCGTCGTAGTTTTCCTTTTGCGTCTGCACCGTCCAGTAATCGTTGTACATCTGATCGGTGCGGCAGCGGCCGGAGCTGTTCACCAGTTTATTGTCGAAGGTGCCCTGATAGGCGCCGCAGCCGGGGCCGAGGTAGCGGCTGTTGCTCAGATCGCGTCGATAGCCGACATCCGCCAACGGGCCGCTTTGCATAAAGCCACGATCATCGGCCCAGATCGGGTCGCGGTTGGTCAGCTCCAGTCCGAACAATCCGTCGAAATCGCCCCAACTGCCGCCGCCACTGATCTGCAAGCGCTGGTTGTCACCTCCGCCACGCTCGCTGGTGCCGCCCTTGAGGTTGACGTCGACGCCATTGATTTTGTCTTTGAGGATGATGTTGACCACCCCGGCAATCGCATCCGAACCGTAGATGGCCGAGGCGCCGCTGCTGAGCACTTCGATGCGCTCGATAATCGCCGATGGGATGTTCGCCAGGTTGGTGAAGTTGACCTTGCCGTCGTATGGCGTCGGGTAATCCGCGACGCGCCGGCCGTTGATCAGCACCAGTGTGTGATTGGGGCCGAGGCCGCGCAAGTTGAGGGCACTGGCTGCCGGTTGCCAAGTGTTGCCGTAGTCTTCGCCTTGGGTCATGCCGGTGTTTTGCGTCTGCGTGGCGAGCGCGTCGTAGACATTCTTGTAGCCGCGCGCCTGCATTTCTTCTTGGGTAATGACGGTGACCGGGGTCGCACCGTCGCTTTGCGCGCGGGCGATGCGCGAACCCGTGACGGTGACTTTTTCCATGCGGTAATCAGCGCTGCTGGCCGGCGCCACAACCGTAGCTTTGACCGGAACCGCGCTCGGTGCCTCGCCTTGCCGAACACTCAACCCCTGAGTGCTTTGCTCGACTTGCAGGCCGCTGCCGAGCAAGGCTTTTCCCACCGCCTGGCGACTGCCCAACGCCCCGCGCACCGCGCTGCTGCGTTTGCCTTGCACCAGATTCTGGCTGAAGGAAATCGGCACACCGGACTGACGCGAGATCTCCAGCAGCACCTCATCGAGTGCGCCGCCGGCGATGTCGAAGCTGTACACCTGAGCAATGGTTTCCTGCGCGAGCATAGGCATAGAAACTACGCCCATGACCAGTGCGGCAGCGAGTGTCAGTCCAGGTAATGGTTGTTTGAATGAGAACATCGAGGGGCTTCCCTGTTGAAGGCGTCTGCAGGGAATGAGCAGCGGGCCGGCGCTTTTTATAGAGCGAGCAATAGTCCGAGTAGTTATGAATCTATAACCGTGTTTCGATGCTGACCCAATACGGATTGTGGAAGGTCACGCGGATCGGCAGCGAGCGCTCCAGCAACTGCAAAGTGCGGTCACTGTCGTCCAGCGGATACAGCCCGCTGAGCCGCAGTCCGGCGACATCCGGGCTCACATGGATGATGCCGCGCCGGTAGCTGCGCAGGCTGTCGATGACTTCGCTCAACGGGCGGTCACGCACTTCCAGTCGCCCTTGCACCCAGGCACTGTCCTGACCTTTGCTGCGCCCCAGCGCGAGGATGTTCTGCCCGTCGAACACCAGGCTTTCGCCCGCTTCCACCACTTGCCGCGCGCCGCTGGCGGTGACCACTTCGACTTGCGAATGCAGCATCACCAAACGCGTGGAATCCTCCCCGCGCTGCACCAGAAATCGGGTGCCGAGCGCACGCATCCGCCCGTGCCCGGTTTCAACCACAAATGGCCGGGTCAGATTCTTCGCCACATCGACCAGCAGTTCGCCGCTGCGCAACTCCAGCAAGCGCTCGATGTTGTCGAAGCGCGGCACCACGCGGCTGCGCGCATTCAGGGTCAAGGTGCTGCCGTCCTCCAGCGCAAATTCACGGCGCTCGCCGGTCCCGGTCGCGAGTTCACCTGCCTCCGGCAGCCAGCCATAACGCCGATTCAGCAGCCCTGCGAGCACGGCAATCCCGAGCACGCTCAAACTGCCACTGATAAACCGGCGGCGACTCGAAGGTGCGTTGAGGCTGTGCAGCAGACTGTCGCGGGATACACCGCGCAGGTTCGATTGACGCAGCAGGTTCAACCCGCCACCCATCTGTTCAATGATCTGCTGATGGCGAGGATCGGCCGCACGCCAGGCGTCGAACGCCGCACGTTCCTGCACGCTGACATCGCCCGATTGCAGCAGCGCCATCCACTGCGCCGCCTCATCGATCAGCGTTTCATCGGGCCTCATGCCTGCATCGCCTGATAGCAGCGCTTGAACGCTTCGACCATGTATTGCTGCACGCGGCTGGTGGACACGCCGAGCCGTTCGCCGATTTCGCTGTAGGTCAGGCCATCGAGTTGATGATAGAGAAACGCCGCTTTGGCCTTGGCCGACAAGCCGTTGAGCAAGCGATCCACCGCCAGCAACGCTTCGATGACCAGTGCGCGTTCCTCCGGTGACGGATGCACCGGTTCCGGCGCCAGTGCCAGGCTTTGCAGATAGGCGCGCTCCAGATCCTGCCGACGCCAGCCTTCGTAGACAAGACGCCGCGCAATGGTGGTCAGCAACGCCCGTGGCTCGCGAATGGCCAGCGGATCGGGCAACGCCAAGACCCTGAGAAAGGTTTCCGAAGCAATGTCCTGCGCACTGTGCGGGCAACCGAGGGTACGGCTGACCGCAGTGCACAACCATCGATAGTCCTTTTGGAACATCTGCCCGATGACCTGGTAATGCGGGTTATGACTGCCACCCATGCCCTGCTCCCTGAAACGGGCTCCACCCGCTGCGAAAATCCATGGTACTGCCGGGATCGTCCGGCAAAGTCAGGGGGCGACTGTGCAATAGCCATGCGCACATTTTAAGTAATAAAAAATCAGGATAAGCAAACCTTTGAGAATAAGGCACCTCGTCGCCGGGGAAACATGGACTGACACAACGTTGACTTCGATCACTGGCGCGCCCGGCGCCACTCTCTAACCTTGCGCTTCCATCGAATGCCACGGACGGCTCATCGGAGCCTGCGGCGGACCCACTCAAGGAAGAGCAAACATGCGACCACTCAACATTATTCTGCTGGCCTCGGCGTTCAACGGCCTGACCCAACGCGCCTGGCTGGAACTGCGCCAGGCCGGGCATTCGCCGAGCGTGGTGCTGTTCACCGACGAAGCCTCGGTGTGCGAACAGATTGAACACAGCGGCGCCGATCTGGTGATCTGCACGTTCCTCAAGGACCGCGTGCCGCATGCGTTGTGGAGCAATACCCAGCGGCCGGTGGTGATCATCCACCCGGGCATCGTCGGTGATCGTGGCGCGAGCGCACTGGACTGGGCGATCACCCGCGAACTGCCAAGCTGGGGCGTCACTGCCCTGCAAGCCGTGGAAGAAATGGACGCTGGCCCAGTTTGGGCGACCTGCGAATTCAATCTGCCGTCGGGACTGCGTAAATCCGAGCTGTACAACGGTCGGGTCAGTGACGCGGCGATGCTGTGCATTCGTGAGGTCGTGGAAAAGTTTATCGACGGCTTCGTACCGGTGGCGCTCGATTACACCGATCCCAAAGTGCGCGGACGTTTGCAGGCAAACATGAAGCAGGATGACCGCAGCTTCAGCTGGCACGACTGCTCGCGCTTCATCAAACGTTGCATCGATGCGGCGGATGGTCAGCCGGGCGTGCTGGCGAGTCTCGCAGGTGGCCAGTATTACCTGTATGACGCGCACCTCGACCAGCGCACCGGCATGCCCGGCGAAATTCTCGCAGTGCATGACGATGCAGTGCTGGTGGCGACCGGGGATCACAGCCTGTGGATCGGCTCACTGCGGCGCAAACCGCAACCCGGCGAAGAAACCTTCAAGCAACCGGCGCGGCATGTGTTGGCCGGGCATTTGTGTGGCGTGCCGGTGTTGGACTGGTCGATCGCCAGTCAGCCGTTCAGCGACGAGGCGTACCAACCGATCCGTTATCGCGAATCCGGCAAGGTCGGTGAGCTGACATTCGAGTTTTACAACGGTGCCATGAGCACCGAGCAGTGCCGGCGCATGGTTGACGCGCTGCGCTGGGCCAAGTCCCGCGACACCCAGGTGCTGCTGATCAAGGGCGGGCGTGGCAGCTTTTCCAACGGCGTACATTTGAATGTGATTCAAGCGGCGCAGGATCCGGGTGCTGAAGCCTGGGCGAATATTCAGGCGATTGACGACGTGTGTGCAGAGCTGCTGAGTGCGCGGCAACTGGTGGTCAGTGGTGTGACCGGCAATGCCGGCGCTGGCGGCGTGATGCTCGCGCTGGCCGCGGACATCGTGCTGGCCCGGGCCGATATCGTGCTCAACCCGCACTACAAGAGCATGGGCTTGTACGGTTCGGAATACTGGACCTACAGCCTGCCACGCGCGGTTGGCCCGGCGATGGCCGAACAGTTGACCCAGGCGTGTCTGCCGGTGAGCGCCAGTCAGGCGCAACTGCTGGGCATGGTTCAGGAAATCGGCCCGCGTTGCCCGGATGAGTTTGCCTTGTGGCTGCTGCAACGGGCGAATGGGGTGTTGACTGACCCGACGTATGCGCCGGTGCGCGAGCGCAAGGCGCGGGTCGATCAGGCGTTGATCGAGCAATGCCTGGAAGCCGAGCTGCAAGAGATGCAGGAGGACATGCTGTACAACCGCAATCAATTTGCCGAGAAGTGCCGGCACTTTGTTTACAAGCGCAAGGTGTGCGGGACGCCGGCGCGGTTGGTGGAGGATTGGGCGCGGGTGGATGTGGCTGAGTTGGCCAGTTAATCGGCGGCGTCTGCCTTGCCCCTCACCCTAGCCCTCCCGAAACGTCGGACCGCCCAAGGGAGAGGGAACCGACCGTGGTGTCTTGCGCCATACATCGACTTGAGAAAACCAATCGATTATGGATTCAGAGCAGAGCGCTCAAGTCGGTGTAAATCTTCAATATCCCCGGATCGGTCCCCTCTCCCCCTGGGAGAGGGCTAGGGTGAGGGTGCTTTTGCCCTACAATGCCCAACCCCCAGACACCGGCCCGCCCCATGGACATCGACCTCGCCCGCACCTTCCTCGAAATCGTCCGCCACGGCAGCCTTGCCGCCGCCGCCGAAAAGCTCTTCGTCACCCAGACCGCGATCACCGCGCGGGTGCAGAAACTCGAAAGCCAGTTAGGCAGCACGCTGTTCGTGCGCAATCGTGCCGGCGCACGCCTGACGCCCAACGGCGAAGCGTTCGTGGTCTACGCCAATCAGTTGGTACAGACCTGGGAAGCCGCACGCCGTGATCTGCCCCTGCCCGAGGGCTACGACAACGTGCTGCACATCGGCGGCGAAGTCAGTCTGTGCAACCCGTTGATGCTCAGTTGGGCCGCCGAACTGCGCGAGAAAATCCCCAGCCACGCCCTGCGCATGGAAGTGCGCGACGGCGAAAACCTGCTGCGTCAGCTCGAACTCGGCGTACTCGATGCGGCATTGGTGTATCAGCCGGAATACTGGCCGGGCCTGCAGGTCGAGCAAGTGCTGGAAGAGAAACTGATTCTGGTTCGAACCCCGAATCGTCCCGATCCTTACGTGTACATCGACTGGGGCCCGGACTTCCGTCGTCAGCACGACGCCGCAATGCCGGAAAAAGCCAAGGCAGCCTTGAGCTTCAACCTCGGCCCGCTGGCCCTGCAATACATTCTGGAGAACGGCGGCAGCGGCTATTTTCGCACCCGTGTCGTGCGCACTTATCTGGAAAGCGGCGCATTGGAAACCGTCACCAAAGCCCCGGAATTCGGCTACCCGACCTACCTCGTCTACTCCCGCGACCGTGATTCGGCGATCCTGCAACAGGCGTTCGATCTGCTGCGCGAGGTGATCAAGACCGATGACGACTGGTCGCAGCGCTGGAATCCGCTGAGCTGATCCGGTCGCCACAAACCGGAGCATGGCACTGCTGGCCTCAAGGTTGGTCCTGCACAAATGAGCGGATCGGCTACTCTGCCGGGATAACAACAATCTCTGCAGGTGAGCGCAGTGAGGCAGACCACCGAGGCATTTCGCAGCCGCTACCGAGCGGCGATCCATCCGCGCTACAACCCGTGGTTGCACGGCGTGTTCGTGCTGCTGTTCGGGGCGCTGGCGATTGGCGGGTTCTGGAGCAGCGTGCAGCAAGTGCGGGCGCTGGAATGGCTGACCGTGCCGCTGACCCTGCTGTTCTTCAACTTCGGCGTGTATGTGGTGCATCGTCATCTCGGCCATCACAAGAAGTCCTTCGCCAAACTGTTCTATGCGCGCCACGCCGGCGACCATCACAGCTTCTTCACCCCCGGCCACATGACCTACGACAGTGCGCGCGACTGGCGGGTGATTCTGTTCCCGGCGTGGCTGATTGTGCTGCACACACTGGTCATCACCCTGCCGCTGTGGTGGCTGCTCGCGCAGGTCAATGCCAACGTAGCCGGGCTGTTCGGCGGCTGTATGGTGCTTGGCTATCTGACTTACGAGGTGTTTCACGCCTGTGAGCATCTGCCGCCGCAGAACCCGCTGACGCGCCTGCCGTGGATTCGCGAGATGCGTCGTTTGCACGAGCTGCATCACCGGCGCGAGTGCATGCAGGAGCGCAACTTCAATATCGTTTTCCCGCTGATGGATTACCTGTTCGGCACCCTGTATTGGGAACCGGAGCCCGCCCCCCTGAACCTGTCGAGAACCCCCATGACGCGCATGCAGCACCAGATCGACATTGCCGGCGAGCCGATCGCCGTGCTCGCCTACGCCGCCAGCGTCAGTTGCTGGCCGCAGTGGCATCCGTCGTCATTGAAGATCGACGGCCCCGCCGGCCCGCTGCATGCCGGCGCACGTTTTGCAGAAGACATCCGTGCCGGTGGCCGCGATGGGCATTTGCGCTGGGAAGTCAGCGAATACCTGCCTGGCCGCCGCTGGTGCGCGCGGGCCAGAGGCGATCATGGCTTGTCGCTGCAGCTGACTTACGAATGTTCGGCCGAGGCCGGCGGCACGCGTTTCGTGCGCACGCTGGATTATCAATTCGACGGACTGGCCATGCGCATTGCCAATCGACTGTTGCTGAAAAAACGCATTGATCGCGAATCCAGCGCGTCGATGCTGGCCTTGCGCGATATGGCTGCGCAGCACCTGGCATCTGCGAGAGCCAGCGCATGAAACTACGCCATGGATGGGTGCTGCTGCTCGTAGTGATTCTGGGGTTTCTGCTGCTGATGCCGAGCAAAGTCGAGCCGGTGGCCTGGACGCCGCAACCGGCGCCGTCGCTGACTGAAGGCATTTACGCCGACAATCAACGGCTCAAGGCTGCGGCCAGGATTGGCCCCAGCGATATCGAAGGCCCGGAAGCATTGCTGCTCGAAGGCGACCTGCTGATCACCGGATTGCATGACGGCCGAGTGCTGCAAACCAGCCTCGACGGCACACAACGCAAAGTGCTGGCCGACACTGGCGGGCGGCCGCTGGGCATGGCCCGGCATCCCAACGGTTTGCTGGTAATCGCCGACGGGGTCAAGGGGTTGCTGTCGCTCGACGCCCAAGGCCAGGTCATCGCTTTGACCAAAGAAGCCGATGGCGTGCCGTTTGGTTTCACCGACGACGTGGTCATCGACAAGCCCGGGCATTACGCCTACTTCAGCGATGCATCGAGCCGCTGGGGTTACGGCCATGACGGCGAGGCGATCATCGAGCATGGCGGCGACGGGCGACTGCTGCGCTATGACTTTCAGACCGGTAAAACCAAGGTCTTGCTGGACAAGCTGGAGTTCGCCAACGGCGTGACCCTCGGCCCCGAGGACGCTTATGTACTGGTCAACGAAACTGGCGCCTACCGCATCAGCCGCTATTGGCTGACCGGGCCGAAAGCCGGGACGCATGACCTGTTCATCGACAACCTGCCGGGGCTGCCGGACAACCTTGCATTCAATGGTCGAGACCGGTTTTGGGTGGCACTGTATACGCCGCGCAACGCGTTGCTGGATCGCACGGCCGGGCATCCATTCGTACGCAAGGTGATGGTGCGGGCGATGACCGTGTTGCCGAAACCGGTGGAAAAGCGCGGGTTTGTGTTGGGGCTGGATTTGCAGGGCAAGGTGATTGCCAATCTGCAGGATGCTGGCGAGGGCAATTATTCGCCGATCACCACTGTTCGTGAGTATGGCGACTGGTTGTATCTGGGGTCTTTGAAGGCTACGCATATGGCGCGGGTGCCATTGGCCGGAGCCCTGAAGTGAACCCAGGGGATTTGTGTTGAATTGACTGTCGCCATCGCTAGCAGGCTAGCGATGGCGCCACCGATGGTCGGCGAATCAAGCGTCGGTCAGGCCTGAGCCTGCAATCGCTCGACGATCTCGTTCTTCACCGTCAGGCGTTTCTCTTTGAGCTTTTTCAGCGCGTCATCATCGGATTTGGCGTTCTCGGCGTCGACGACGTTCTTGTCGGCCTCGGAATACTTGTTGAGCAATGAATCCAGTCGTGGATCCTGGGTGCGTTTTTGCTGGATCTCTTCCTTCGTGCAACTCAAGTCCTGAAACAGGTCATGGGGAACCGGCATGTGACACCTCCGTCAGTTGATCGGGTGGCCAACGCGCTCGATTGCGCCAGCCACCTATGAGAATGGCCTCGGTTGACCGGTTCTGTCGACCTCCTGTCAGACCGACGGTGGCCGTTCGTCGCCCTGTCGTAAATGCGATAAAACCTTTGTCCGTGGCGATCCCTCCATTGAATAACGCTCACAAAAACCTGTGTGGAGAAATACTAATGGACGGATTCAACCTGCGTCATCTCGCCCTTGCAGTAGCCATGAGCTGCGGCATGGGCAGTGCCTTCGCCGCCACCGACAACGACTTTGTCGACAACGCTGCCGCTGGTGGTATCGCTGAGATCGAAACCAGCAAACTGGCACTGGAAAAGAGTGCCTCGGCGGACATCAAAGCGTTCGCCAATCAGATGATCACCGACCACAAAAAGGCCAACGCTGAACTGGCAGCTATTGCCAAGGCGCACGACATTGAAGTGCCGGACGAAACGACTCTGGTAAAGCAGGCCAAGGAAAAGATCCTGGATATGCGCGACGAGTCCTTCGATGCGGCCTATGCCAACAACCAGGTCATGGCGCACGAAGAAACCATCAAGCTGTTCAAGGAACAAGCCAATACCGTGACGGATGACAAGGTCAAAGGTGCTCCTGAGCTGAAAGCGTTCGCTCAGAAAATGCTGCCGGCGCTGGAGAAGCATCTGGCGCATGCGAAAGAGTTGCAGGCAAAACATCCAAGCAAGTAATGAGACCTTTTGCCCTCACCCTAACCCTCTCCCAAAGGTAGAGGGGACTGACTGTGTTGTTCAGGCGAAATTCATCGACCTGCAATTGCGAGGCGAGCTCAGGCTGTGACAAACACACGAATCGGCTCCCTTTCCCCCTCTCCCACTGGGAGAGGGCTGGGGTGAGGGGCAGGATTTCAGGAACGCCAAAAAATTCCGAACCCTTCACCCACAAAAAAGCCGCCCCCAAACGAGCGGCCCTGCCCGATCAACCCGACTTAACCCCCATCCGTATCAATATCCGCATCCGTCTCCTCCCCAGGCTTGGCCCGATCAGGCTTCGGCTCGAATCCCGGACTGAACTCATTGTCATTGTCCGTATGCTTGTTTTTCTGGTCCACTGCCGGATCCGCGATTTGCGGCTCTTCAGTGTCAATCGGCTGTTGCGGCGTTTGTTCGTTCATGGCCACCTCAATTCGAAAAAACAGGCGCGACTGAAAGCTGCCGCACCGTTAAGATTCGAAGCCTGATACCGCTGAAACGTTCAAAAGATCATCACCGGCAGCCACGCCGACTAAAGTTACCGGGCGTTGCTTGCGGCAGATCAAAAATATCCTCGCGAGAACGAACAACTATTTCGAGCGGCAAATGTCATTCACTTCGCGCCGGTGATTTTTTACTGAACCGGCCCCCCATTCGCTACGGAGCAACAGGCACATGGCAGCACTGCAGAACAGCACACTCGATGCGTTGAAAAACAAACAGACCCAACTCCTCAGCGAATGGACCAAAGGCCTTGGCGACAGCGGCGCCACGCGCAATCTGAAAGAACATGACATCCAGCTGCAAACCAGCGAATTCCTGCAGCTGGTGATCAGCGGACTGGAAAACGACAACGGCACCAACATCCATTCCCAAGGCTGGGAAGTGACGCGTCAGTTCCTCGAAAAACTGTCCCACAGCCGCGCCCTTCTCGGCCAGGATGCCAACCAGACCGCGAGCTTCATTTTTTCGTTGAAAGGCCCGCTGTTTGCGCTGCTGCAAGATCACTACAAAGATCAACCAGCCCTGCTCGGCGAACAATTGTGGGAGATGTCCGAGCTGCTCGACGCATTCGGCCTGCACACCATCCGCACCTTCCAGAAATCCCGTGAAGCGGTGATCAAGCGTCAGCAGGAAGAATTGCTCGAACTGTCGACCCCGGTGGTCAAACTGTGGGACGGCGTGCTCGCGCTGCCAATGATCGGCACACTCGATTCGCAACGCACCCAAGTGGTGATGGAGTCGCTGCTGCAACGCATCGTCGACACCGGTTCGGAAATCGCCATCATCGACATTACCGGCGTGCCGACCGTCGATACTCTGGTCGCGCAACACCTGCTGAAAACCGTGACCGCGATTCGTCTGATGGGTGCCGATTGCATCATCAGCGGCGTGCGTCCACAGATCGCGCAGACCATCGTGCACCTGGGTCTCGACCTGCAAGGCGTAGTAACCAAAGCCAACCTGGCTGACGCATTGAAACTGGCCCTGACCCGTCTGGGTATCAGCGTCACCAAATCGGTTTAAACCATGGAACGTATTCCGATTCTTCAGATGGGTGAGTTTCTGCTGGTGACCATTCAGGTCGACATGCATGACCAACTCGCCCTCACGTTGCAGGACGATCTGTCAGAGCGCATCAGCCGAACTTCGGCGCGCGGAGTGTTGATCGACATTTCGGCGCTGGACATGGTCGATTCATTCATCGGGCGGATGATCAGCACTATTTCTGGCCTGTCGCGCATCATGGATGCCCAGACCATGCTGGTCGGCATGCAGCCGGCGGTGGCGATCACGCTGGTCGAACTCGGCTTGACGTTACCAGGCGTGAGCACGGCGTTGAACGTCGAGCGTGGGATGAAGCTGCTGCGGGAACGAGTGAACCAGCAATGACCCTGCGCAGCAGCGGTACTCAGCCAATCAGCATTGAGCAAGACGTAGTACTGGCCCGCCAGACCGCACGCAAACTGGCGACCGAGTGCGGCATGCGTTTGATCGACCTGACCAAAATGGTCACCGCCGTCAGCGAGCTGGCGCGTAACACCATGGTCTACGGTGGCGGCGGCGATATGGATTGGGAGATTCATGATCGCGAGGACGATCACAAGGTCGGCCTGCGTCTGACCTTCCGCGACGAAGGTCCGGGCATCGCCGACATCAAACTGGCAATGACCGACGGCTGGACCTCCGGCAGCGGCATGGGCCTCGGGTTGACCGGCGCCAAGCGGCTGGTCGATGAATTCGAACTGGAGACCGAGCCCGGCAAAGGCACACGGATAACGATTACCCGATGGACATGAATATCAGCGGCAGCCTGACGCAAGTCTTGCGCATAGAAGACAGCAGCCAGATTGGCTACGCCCGGCGCACCGCGCAGCAGCTTGCAGAGTTGCATGGCTTCGACGAACGCGATGCCGGCCGCGTGGCGCTGGTAGCAACGGAACTGGCGAGCAATCTGATCAAACACGCCGGCCATGGCGAAATTCACTTGCGGGCTTTAAAGCGCCTGGATGGATTCGGCATCGAAATGCTCGCCGTCGATCGCGCCCAGGGGTTCGATCTCGACGCGTGCCTTGCCGATGGTTTTTCCACGGGCGGCACGCAAGGAATCGGCCTTGGCGCCGTGTCGCGTCAGGCTGAAGTGTTTGACGTCTACGCCGACCAGCGTGGCGCGGTACTGCTGGCGCGTCTGTATCCGCGCAGCGATCGCCAACCGGATATGCCGTATGGTGTCAGTCAGCATTCGCTGCATGACGATCCGGCATGCGGTGATGTCTGGCATTTGGCGTATAACAACGGGAGCATCAGCGCTCTGGTGGTCGACGGTCTCGGTCATGGCGAGGACGCTGAACGCGCCGCGCGTGCCGGCGAGCGTGCCTTTGCCCTGACGCCGTTTGCCGAACCGACGGTGCTGATGGAAGACATGCACCGCGAGATGATCGGCAGTCGCGGCGGCGCGGTGGCATTTGCCCAGTTCGATGGCGCGCGTGATCAGCTGATTTTCGCCGGCGTCGGCAACATTGGTGCAAGCCTGATCGCCGCTGACAAGTCCCGAGGGTTAGCCTCGCACCCGGGGATCGTCGGCGGGCAATACCGCAAAGCGCGGCCTTTTGATTATGCTCACGTGAACGGACACTTATTGATCATGTACAGCGACGGGTTGCAGTCCCGCTGGAATCTTCAAGACTACCCTGGCCTGGTGCATCGCCACCCCGCCGTGGTAGCCAGCGTTTTGCATCGCGACTTCTGTCGCGGGCGCGACGATGTGACGGTACTGGTGGTTGCTCTGGAGGCCGCCCATGGCTGAATCGCCAACCTTGAGCAATGCCGAGCAAACGGCACTGATCGCGCAGTTGCAGGCCGAGACGGCGTCATTGCGCGAGGAACTCGATGAAACCAATCAGGGTGTTCTGGCCTTGTATGCCGAACTCGATGCACAGGCTGATGAACTGCGTGAAGCCTCGGATCTGAAAAGCCGTTTCCTGTCGTACATGAGCCACGAATTCCGCACGCCGCTGGGCTCCATCCTGAGCATCAACAGCCTGCTCGCAGATGAAATAGACGGGCCGCTCAGCCCCGAGCAGCACAAGCAGGTGGCGTTCGTCAGCACTGCCGCCCGGGAGCTGAGCGACATGGTCGATGACTTGCTCGATCTGGCGAAAATCGAGGCGGGTCGCATCAGTATTTCTCCGGCCTGGTTCGACATGTTCGACCTGTTCGCCGCCTTGCGCGGGATGTTTCGCCCGATTGTCGACGCGACCGCTGTAGATCTGATTTTCGAAGAACCGGTCGGCCTGCCGCGCCTCTATACCGATGACAAGAAGCTCGCGCAGATCCTGCGTAACTTCATTTCCAACTCGCTGAAATTCACCACGCGCGGCGAAGTGCGGGTTTCGGCGCGTCTGGAATGCGAGGGCAAGATCCGCTTTGCCGTCAGTGATACCGGCATCGGCATCGCGCCCGAATTGCATGGCGCGTTGTTCGAGGACTTTTCCCAGGTCGACTCACCGTTGCAAAAACGCCTGCGCGGCACAGGCCTCGGTCTGTCGCTGTGCAAACGCTTTGCCGAGCTGCTCGGTGGCGAAGTCGGGCTGAACAGCCAGCCCGGCGTCGGTTCGACTTTCTTTGTGATCATTCCATTGGCCATCGCCAAGGAGTCCGACGATGAAACGTGACATTCGTCTGTTGATCGTCGACGACAACGTCGCCACCCGCTACGCCTTGCGCCGGCGCCTGGAAGGGCACAGCTATGTCGTGCTGGAAGCCGGCACCGGTGGCGAAGGCCTGGCTCAGATTGAAAGTGAACAGATCGACGCGCTGATCCTCGACGTCAATCTGCCGGACATGAGCGGTTTCGACATCGTGCGCAAGTTGCGCGCCGATCCCGCCACCGCCCTGCTCCCGGTGATTCATGTCTCGGCGGCGTCGATCCAGACCGGCGACATCATCACCGGGCTGGACGCAGGCGCCGATGCCTACCTGATTCACCCGATCGACCCTGAAGTGCTGTTGGCAACCCTGCGCACGCTGCTGCGGGTGCGTGACACCGAAAATGCCCTGCGCGAGAGTGAGGCACGGTTTCGCGAGATTTTCGCCAACATCTCCGCGCCGATTGCGGTGCTTGATGCCAGCCTCAAGGTGCACGAGTGCAATCATGCTTTCGCGCAACTGATTCAGGACAACCGTGATTCGCAAACCCTCAGCGAATGCTTTGCCGAGGATCAAGGTGCAATCCTCGACGAATTACGCTTGCGGCTGGTTGAAGGCGAGCGCTGGAAAGGCACGCTGAACATGCGCGTGCAGGGCGAGATCCGCGAAACCGAGTGGCAGATTTCACCTTACCGGACCCCGGAGCTGAGCCTGGTATTCGTCGAGGATGTCACCGAGCACCGCCATCGCGAACGTTCGCACCTGGCGCAACTGGATGACACCACTTCACAACTGGCGCGTGCCGAATCGCAGTTGCTGCAAGTGCAGAAAATGGACGCACTGGGCAAGCTCACCGGCGGCATCGCCCACGACTTCAACAACATGCTGACCGGGATCATCACCAGTCTGGAGCTGATCCAGAAGCGTGCAGCCGACGGGCGCACCGAGAAGATCGGGTTTTATGCCAAGGCTGCCCTGAGTTCAGCGACCAGCGCCGCTTCTCTGACTCACCGTTTGCTGGCGTTCGCCCGGCAACAACCGCTCGACACCCGCCCGGTGGACATCAACCAGCACGTCCGGTCGCTGGAAGAGTTGCTGGAACGCACGATTGGCGAACGCATCGCGCTGAAACTGGAGCTGACCAGTAAATCGGCGATTGCCCTCGTCGACCCGGTGCAACTGGAAAGTGCGGTGCTGAATCTGGTGATCAACGCCCGCGATGCATTGCCCCAGGGCGGCAATATCTGGCTCAGCACCTACGCCGCCTACTCCCACGGCGACCCGAATCTGGCAGATGGCGCTTATGTGGCGGTGTCAGTGCGCGATGACGGCACCGGCATCGAACACAACGTGATCGACAAGGTATTCGACCCGTTTTTCACCACCAAACCGCTGGGCCAGGGCACTGGCCTGGGCTTGTCGACGATCTACGGCTTCGCCCGTCAGTCCGGCGGCGATGCGCATATCCGCAGCGTGGCCCGGCGCGGAACTGAAGTGACGATCATGTTGCCGGCCACCTCAGACCCGACCGCTGCAGACGTCACGCCAGCATCTGTCGATCCGCAAGGTTCGGGTGAACATGTTCTGATTGTCGAGGACATGCCGGCGGTGCGGCTGTTCGTGACGGAAGTGCTGGAGGATGCCGGTTATCGTTGCACTCAGGCTGGCGATATAGAAACGGCGCTGGAGCGCTTGCAGAACGACCCGTCGATCAACCTGTTGCTGACCGATGTTGGACTGCCGCGCATGAGTGGCCGTGAACTGGCGGACGTGGCGCGTGGCTGGCGCGAGGCGTTGCCGATCCTGTTCATGACCGGGTATGCCGAGACGGCGATCAATCGTCAGGTGTTTCTTGGCAGCGGGATGGACATGCTGGTCAAGCCGTTTCAGATCAGCGAACTGCTGGACAAGGTGCGCCGCACACTCGACGGCGCCTGAGATCAAAAGATCGCAGCCTTCGGCAGCTCCTACAGGATTTGCTTTACACACGATCCCTGTAGGAGCTGCGGCACGCTGCGATCTTTTGATCTTCATCTCAAGGCACGAGCAAGAAACGGCGCGGTGCGGCTGTTCTTGCTCGCCGCAACCTTCTGCGGAGTCCCCGCCACCACAATTCTGCCGCCCTGATCCCCCGCCCCCGGGCCGATATCGATGACCCAGTCACTCTGCGCAACCACGCGCATTTCATGCTCGACCACCACCACCGTGTGTCCCGCCGTGACCAGCGTATCGAGTTGCTCCAGCAGCCGATCAACATCGCGCGGATGCAATCCGGTGGTCGGCTCATCCAACACATACAAAGTTGCGCCACGCTGATTGCGTTGCAGCTCAGTGGCCAGTTTGATCCGTTGCGCCTCGCCGCCGGACAGCTCGGTGGCCGGTTGTCCCAGACGCAAATAGCCGAGGCCGATATCGCGCAGCACTTCCAGTGAACGGCGAATTCCCGGTTGCTCGGCGAACACTTCCACCGCTTGATCCACGGTCAGTTGTAGCACTTGGGCAATGCTCAAGCCCTGCCACTGGATCGCAAGCGTTTCGGGGTTGTAGCGCGCCCCGTGACAGGTCGAACACGGCGCGTACACGCTCGGCATGAACAGCAACTCGACACTGACAAAACCTTCGCCCTCACAGGTCGGGCAACGACCCTTGGCGACGTTGAAGGAAAACTGCCCGGCGTCATATCCCGCCTCACGCGCTTCAGGCGTGGCGGCGAACAGTTTGCGCACGTTATCGAACAGGCCGGTGTAGGTCGCCAGATTGGAACGCGGTGTGCGGCCAATCGGTTTCTGATCGACCTGCACCAGCCGTTTGATCGACTCCAGTCCCGCCGCGACCAGTCCGGTACTGGCCTGCGGGGTGTCGTCTTCCAGATTGAGTTCTTCCGGCTCTGGCTCATTGGCGCCCCGGCCAAGGTGCGCACCCACCAATTCCAGCAGCGCCTGGCTGACCAGACTCGACTTGCCCGAACCCGACACGCCAGTCACCGAGGTGAAACAGCCCAGCGGGAATTCGGCACTGAGGTTGTTGAGGTTATTGCGCGTCACGCCCTCGAGTTTCAGCCAGCCCGAAGCCTTGCGCGCGGTGCGTGGCTGGCGCCGTGCTTCTGCGAACAGGTAGGCGCGAGTCTGCGATGACTCGATCTCGGCCAACCCGGCGGGCGGGCCGCTGTACAGAATCTGCCCGCCGTGTTCGCCGGCCGCCGGGCCAACATCGATCAACCAGTCGGCGCGGCGCATGGTTTCCACATCGTGCTCGACCACGAACACGCTGTTGCCGTCCGCCTTGAGCCGCTGCAACGCCTCGAACAATGCCTCGCCATCGGCCGGATGCAGGCCGGCGGAAGGTTCATCCAGCACATAGATCACGCCAAACAACTGCGAACCCAATTGCGTGGCCAGACGCAGCCGTTGCAACTCGCCGGACGATAAAGTCGGCGTGCTGCGTTCCAGCGCCAGATACCCCAGCCCCAAGTCAGTCAGAGTGCTCACGCGCTCCAGCAGATCTTGCGCGATACGCTGCGCTGCGATGCGTTTTTCCAGTGAGAGGTTTGGCGTATGGCGCGCGTCCGGCGCATTCGCGTGCGCGCTGGCGCCATGGGCCACGCGTTGCTGACGGGCCGCGCGGGTTTGCTGATGGCTGAGGGTTTCACCGGTTTCTTCGGCGTGATCGAGGTAATGTTCATCGGCCACCGGCTGCAACACCTGCGCCACTTGCAGCAACGGCATCTGCGACAACTCGCCGATGTCGTAGCCGGCGAAGGTCACCGACAGCGCCTCGCGTTTCAGGCGCTTGCCGTCACACAGCGGGCACGGACTACCGAGCATGAACTGCGAGACGCGCTTCTTCATCAGCGCGCTTTGCGAATGGGTAAACGTATGCAGGATGTAGCGCCGGGCGCCGGTGAAGGTGCCTTGGTAACTCGGTTCCATTTTGCGCTTGAGGGCGACGCGGGTTTCTTCCGGGGTCAGTCCTGCGTACACCGGCACAGTCGGGGTTTCTTCGGTGAACAGGATCCAGTCGCGCTGCTTTTTCGGCAGTTTGCGCCACGGGATATCGACGTCGATGCCCATGGTTACAAGGATGTCGCGCAGGTTCTGGCCCTGCCACGCCAGAGGCCACGACGCGACGGCGCGTTGGCGGATGGTCAGTTCGGGATCGGGCACCATCAGTGCTTCGGTGACTTCATAGACCCGGCCCAACCCGTGGCAATCCGGGCACGCGCCTTGTGGGGTATTCGGCGAAAAATCCTCGGCGTAGAGCATCGGCTGACCCGGCGGATAACTGCCGGCGCGCGAGTAGAGCATGCGGATCAGGCTCGACAGCGTGGTGACGCTGCCCACCGACGAGCGTGTGCTCGGCGTACCGCGTTGCTGTTGCAACGCTACCGCTGGCGGCAGACCATCGATGGAGTCGACATCCGGCACACCGACCTGATCAATCAGTCGCCGCGCGTACGGCGCCACCGATTCGAAATAGCGCCGCTGCGCCTCTGCATACACCGTCGAAAACGCCAGCGATGACTTGCCGGACCCCGACACGCCGGTGAACACCACCAGTGCATCGCGGGGAATGTCGACATCGACGTTCTTCAGATTATGTTCACGGGCACCGCGCACCCGAACCATGCCGGCGGCGGAATTGGAGCTGCGCTTGGAAGTCATCGGCCCTGCCTTGTTTGCGAGATTGAAAGCACTTTCCAGAGTGTGCACATTACTGTGGCGAGGGAGCTTGCTCCCTCGCCACAAAAGCCCCCCACTGACGGTGTAAATTAATTACTCAACACCGTGCGGATCATTTGCAGCAAACCTTCCGGGCCGTAGGGTTTACCGAGCAAGTGGGTATCGGGGCTGAGCTGGTGGTTGCGCGAGATGATGTCGCGGGTGTGGCCGGAGGTGAACAGCACCGGTACCGGCGGCTTTTGCACTTTGGCCCATGCGGCCAGGTCGGAGCTTTTGATCAGACCGGGCATGACTACATCGGTGAAAATCAAATCGACTGCGGTGCCCTCAAGCAACATCTGCATCGCCGCATCGCCATGGCCGGCGGTCAGCACTTGATAGCCTTCTTCGCGCAACAACTCCACGGCTGACGCGCGCACCGCGTCGTTGTCCTCGACCACCAGGATGGTTTCATTGCCGCCACCCAGCGCAGACTCAAAGTTGCTGGCATCATCGAGCACCGCGCGCAGACTGCGGGGAAAGTACAACTGCACCCGCGTGCCTTGACCGAGCTGACTGTCGATCTCGACGTGCCCGCCACTTTGTTTGACGAAACCAAAGACCATGCTCAAACCGAGGCCCGTACCCTGGCCGTCCGCCTTGGTGGTGAAGAACGGTTCGAACACTTGCTCAAGCAAATGCGCGGCAATGCCGACTCCGGAATCGCTGACTGAAACCCGTACGAAATCTCCCGGTACCAGGCCTTTGCCGGCACAAAAAGTTTGATCCAGTGTGGTGTTCGCAGCACCGAGGACAATCGTGCCCTCGCCTTGCATCGCGTCGCGGGCGTTGATAGCCAGATTGAGAATGGCGTTTTCCAGTTGGTTGCGGTCGACATTGATGTGCCACGGCTCATGCGGCAATTGCACGTCGATCTGAATGGTCTCGCCCAGCGCCCGTTGCAGCAGTTCGCCGACGCCGTCGAAGATCTGTCTGGGATTGCACACCGCCGGCGACAACGGCTGACGCCGGGCAAACGCCAGCAGTTGCGAAGACAGTTTGGCGCCGCGTTCGACCGCCGCCAGCGACGCGCTGACCCGGCGTTGCACGTTGACGTTCTCCGGCTCATGCCGCGCCAGCAGGTGCAGGTTGCCGGCGATCACTTGCAGCAGATTATTGAAGTCATGCGCGACGCCGCCAGTCAGGCCGCCGATGGCTTCGAGTTTCTGCGACTGACGCAAGCGCTCTTCGGCAGCCAGTCGCGCTGTCACCTCATCGGAAACTCGTTGTTCGAGGTTGCGGGTGAATTTGAGCAGCGATTCTTCGGCGCTTTTCCGTTCGTGAATGTCGATCAACACCCCGGGAAACCGGAACGCCCGCCCCTGTTCATCGAACTCGCAGGCACCACTGGCAAGCACCCACCGACAACTGCCATCCGGGCGCAGCACGCGGTATTCCGCGTTATAGGGCTCTGCGGTGCGCAGCGACCGCGCGATACATTCCTGCACCCAATTTCGATCGTCCGCATGAATCCGCGATTCAGCGATGTGTTGCGGCAGGTTCGCCAGGTCCTGCTCCGGAGGATAGGAGAACGTGCGCGCAAAGCGTTCATCGGCCGACAGCACATTGTTTCTGATGTCCCAGACGAAAGAACCGATCAAGGCCCCGGCATTCAGCGCCAGCCGCACTCGCTCATTGTCCGCTCGATAGGCGTCCTCGGCCGCCTGGCGCAGGCGCTCGGACAACACCAGCTCGGTGGTCTCCACCACCATCGCCATAACCCCGGCCGGTTGCCCGAGATCATTGGCCACCGGGCTGTAATACAGATCCATCCACACGTCTTCGGGGACACCGTTGCGTAGCAACACCAACTCTTTGCTGCGGAAAGACAGCGTGCCGCCAGCCAGACAGGTATCCACCACATGCCGGTTGAACTCGGCGACTTCCGGCCAGCCCAATTCCACCGGCACACCGAGCAGATACGGGTGACGGCCACCGGCGAATTCCGAATAGGCGTCGTTGTAAATCATGTAGCCGGCGCGGCCCCAGAGCATGACCATCGGCAGCGGCGAGGCGAGCATCAACTGCACCGTGCTGCACAAGCTCGCCGGCCAGTTATCGAGCGGCCCCAGATCCGTGCCGCTCCAGTCGAACGCACGGATGCGCCCGGCCATCTCGCCTTTCTAGCCATCACACCCATGGCTTTCGGATAAAAACTGCATCGACTGATTCAACGCCTTGTGGTTTGCCCGATCAATTGCTACGCCCAGCGACGCCGCGCCTGTGTGTTTCGAGCATCAAGCGCGCTAATGGTTTCATCGCAGACATAGTCGAATTCGCACCGTCCGACGCGCAGGCCTCGATCAGATGCTTGAGTGGATGGTAGCTGGTCTGGAGTTTGGCGGCGATGTCGAGGATCGACCGTCAGAGATGCGGCGCTGGATTGGAGGCCTTGCTCATTGCGAGCGTGGGCACACACTGAAAAAGGGGGGAGTCTGTCCCCCCTCGATAGCAGTCAGTCGGTGCCGTACTTCGGCGAGCGTGGCCCGTACAGCAGGCCCGCAGGATGCCCGGCCGACAGCAGGCGATTGCTCGCCACACCGGCAATCGGGTAGCCAGCATCGGTGGAGCTGTTGATGATCTGCTTCACCGCTGCGGTGATCAGCATGCCGATCAGGCCGCCACCACCGTTGTTGCCGCCCTCTTCGCTCGATGCGCGGGCTGCACCGGTCCACAGCGTGGTGCCGGTTTTCAGGTCGACCAGTTTGGCTGTGGCGGTCACAGCCGTTTCGCTGCTGATCACCATATAGCGCGTGCCGTATTCACTCACGGTGATGTACAGCGCGGCGTCGGCACCAAAGATTTCCTGCAACTTGTTGGCCGGTGCCTGATGAATATCGTCAGGTGTGGTAAGACCGTTCTGGCGGAATGTCTCGTCAACCAGCGTGATCGGCAGCACGTAGTAACCAGCCTCGGCCAGCGGATACGTCACTTGCGACAGCAGGCTGTAAGACGCCTTGACGTCCGGCGAGGTGTTCAGCGGCGGCAGCACCAGAATGCTCTTCGGCCGCACTTGTTTGTATGCCGAATAGTCCACGGTCTTGGGTTTGACACAGCCACCCAGAACCGCCAGCGCCAAAACGCCGACCAGCAGTTTCACTGCACGCGGGATCATTTGGCTTCTCCGGTCTTGGCGTTTTTGAGCAGGAAATCCATGTACGTGCCGGACTCCGGGAACAAGGTCTTTTCGGTGCGCAACTGCTGCACCATCTGATCGTCCTTGCCCATGCTCAGGTACAGCAGACCGAGGTGCGCGTGGTAACCCGGCGGCACCGCTTTGCCACTGGCGCGGATCTTTTGCAGATCGGCTTCGAGTGCTTCGGCCTGGGCCTCTTTCGGCGTTTCGCTTTTGAAGTATTCGTAGACTTGCGGCTGGTAGCCTTCCCACTGATACAGGGTTTGCGGGCTGCTGCAACCGGCCAGCAAGGCGCTGGCGGCCAGCGTCAGGGCCATAAGCGGCCGCGACAGAGAAAAATTCATGGGTAGTTGCTCCTTGCGATGGGCGTCGATCAGTTGCCCGGTTTCCAGGCACCGGCGTTCATGCCATCAACCAGACGATTGATCGCCTCGCGCATGGCCAGATCCAGTACTTTGCCGTTGAGGGTAGAGTCGTATGCAGCGGTGCCGCCGAAGCCGATGACTTCGCGGTTGGACAAGGCGTATTCGCCGGCGCCCTGAGTCGAATACACCACTTCGGAAGTGCTGATGTTGACGATGTTCAGGTTGACCTTGGCGTAAGCGATCTGGGTCTTGCCACGGCCAAGAATGCCGAACAACTGATGATCGCCGATCTCTTTGCGGCCGAACTCGGTGACATCACCGGTGACCACATAGTCGGCGCCCTTCAGACGCTGGGCCTGGCCCTTGATCGCGGCCTCCTGCTGGATCTCGCCCATGTTGTCGCGATCCAGCACCGAGAAGCGGTTGGTCTGCTGCAAGTGCGTGATCAGGATGGTCTTGGCCTGGCCGCCGAGACGGTCGACGCCATCAGAAAAGATCCCGCGCATGTAGCTCGAACGGTTATCGAACTTGCCCACGGCCATCGGCACGCGAACACCGGTCCAGACCTGAGAGGCGCTTTCCACTTTGGCTACCGGCAGCGCGCGGGAGCTTTCGGTGGCGCAACCGGCAAGCGTACCGGCAAGAGTGCCGAGGACGGCAATCGCAACGCCCGAGACCAACATCCGGGAGATCATTCTCACTGTGCATTCCTTTTGAAAATTCTGTGCATCCGGGCGCGGCAATGCGCTGGGAGGACGCGAAACGGCGCGCATTATGCCAAAGTGCCAGCATTGATGACAGATTTTTTTGACGCCATTGGATTGGCATCGCAGATACCTCTGTTGAGATACATCCGCAAGAAACTGCTGCTCCCACAGGGGGAACTGGGTACATCTGGCAGAGACTGGTCGGCTATAAGGCCGCCATCGCTGGCAAGCCAGCTCCCACAGGTTCTTGCATGTACGACCCATGCGGCGCAGCCGCCCCACTCAACGATGAGCGTTAGCTCGAGTACCGCTCTTGATCTCGAGCGCCCGTCGGCAGGCTGAGTGGAGGGATTGATCCGGGGGTGGGAGCGCAGCGACCGTTTGGCGCAGCCAAACACATCGAGAGGAGGTGCAGCGAAGCAAACCGGAGGCGATGCCCCCCGGAACAATCCCGGAGCGAAGGAACCCGAGCCCCAGCGAGGGCCGAACGTCAGGGTAAAGCCTTTTGGGTTACCTTTTCGCTGGGCCGGCATCCCGGCGTCTGGAAAAGGTGACCCGCCGTCAGGGCGAAACCCCAAGCAGCCATAACCGCAACAACGGATATGTACTCAAGAAGTGATCACGTCAGTGGAAATCGCGACTACGCACATGAACGCCATCCAGCATCGAACTCAAATCACTCATGCGTCCAGCAATCAAGTGCCGAACTTCACCCTGTCGTTCCCAGCGCCCATCGACCCTGAGCAATTGCGACCCCACCAGCACCTGCCGCTGACGCTCGGCCAGATCACGCCAGACCACCACATTGACGTTACCGAACTCGTCCTCCAGCGTCACGAAAGTCACGCCACTCGCAGTCCCGGGCCGTTGGCGCCCGGTGACCAACCCGGCGATGCTCACTGGCCGCCCATGCTCGACTTCCAGCAACTCGCGCGAACTGCGACAGCGCAGCTTGCGTAACTGTTCGCGCAGCAGCGCCAGTGGATGCGGCCCCAGCGTGGTGCCAATGGTCGCGTAATCGGCATACAGATCTTCGCCGACACTCGGCTTGGGCAACGCTACGTCAGGCTCTTCCTGACTCGGCAAACCTTCGAACAGGCCGAGTTGTTTCTGCACCCCGGCCACTTCCCAGCGCGCCTGATGGCGATGCCCGGCCAAGCCGCGCAAGGCGCCGGAATCCGCCAACAACGCCTGCGCCCGGCTATCCAGCCCGGCCCGCGCCCCCAGATCGGCAACATCGGCAAACGCCCCGCGCGCCCGTGCAGCCTCAATACGCAAGGCATCGTCCTCACGAAAGCCTTTGATCATGCGCAGGCCCATGCGGATCGCCGGTTGCGCGCCGGCAATCGGTTCGAGGCTGCAATCCCAATCGCTGGCACGCACGTCCACCGCACGAATCTGCAAATGATGCCGCCGCGCGTCCTGCAGAATCTGATCCGGGCTGTAAAAACCCATCGGCCAACTGTTGATCAGCGCACAGGCGAACGCCGCCGGTTCGTGGCATTTGAGCCAGCAACTGGCATAAGTCAGCAAGGCGAAACTGGCGGCGTGGGATTCGGGAAAGCCATAACTGCCAAAGCCCTTGATCTGCTCGAAGATCTGCGCGGCGAATTCTGCGGTGTAGCAGTTTTTCTGCATGCCGGCGGCCAGTCTCACCTTGTGCGGCTCCAGCCCGCCGTGGCGCTTCCATGCAGCCATCGAACGGCGCAACTGGTCGGCCTCGCCGGGACTGTAGTCCGCCGCGACGATGGCGATCTGCATCACCTGTTCCTGAAACAGCGGCACGCCGAGGGTGCGTTTCAACACCACTTCAAGTGCTGGCGAGGGGTAGATTTCAGGTTCGATCTTGTCGCGTCGGCGCAGATACGGATGCACCATCCCGCCCTGAATCGGTCCCGGCCGGACGATGGCCACCTGGATCACCAGATCGTAGAACTCTTTAGGACGCAAGCGCGGCAGCATCGACATCTGCGCCCGTGACTCGATCTGGAACACGCCCACCGTGTCGGCGCGACTGATCATCTCGTAGGTAGGGCGGTCTTCGGGCGGGATCGTCGCCAGAGTCAGGTTCTGATTGCGATGACGGCGCAGCAAATCGAAACAGCGACGGATCGCGCTGAGCATGCCGAGGGCCAGAATATCGACTTTGAGCAGGCCGACCGCGTCGAGGTCGTCCTTGTCCCACTGAATGATGGTGCGTTCGGCCATCGCGGCGTTCTCCACCGGCACCAAGGTGTCCAGCGGCTGCTCGGAAATCACGAAACCGCCGGGGTGCTGTGACAGGTGCCGTGGGAAACCGATCAGTTGCCCGGTCAGGCTCAGCACCCGCCGCAACACCGGGCTTTCCGGGTCGAAACCGCCCTCGATCAAGCGATCGACGGGCGGGGTTTCATCGCTCCAGTGCCCGCAGCAATCGGCCAGCGCATTGATCTGATCCGGCGGCAGGCCCAGCGCCTTGGCCACGTCGCGCACCGCACCGGCGGCGTGATAGGTGCTGACCACCGCCGTCAGCGCCGCGCGCCCCCGGCCATAGCGACGGAACACGTATTGCAGGACTTCTTCGCGGCGTTCGTGTTCGAAGTCGACGTCGATGTCCGGCGGTTCATTGCTCTCTTTAGACATGAAACGTTCGAACAACAGCGTGGTGCGATCCGGGTCGATTTCGGTGATGCCCAAGGCAAAACACACCGCCGAGTTGGCTGCCGAACCGCGGCCCTGACACAGGATGTTCTGGTCACGTGCAAACTTCACCACATCGTGCACGGTGAGGAAGTAGCTTTCGTAGCCGAGCTCGGCGATCAGCGCCAGTTCGTTGTCGATTTGCGTCAGCACCTCGGCTTTGACGCCTTTCTCCCAGCGCCAGGCGATGCCTTCTTCTGTCAGATGCCGCAACCATGAACTGGCACTGTGGCCTTCAGGCACCAGTTCTTTGGGGTATTGATAACGCAACTGGCTCAGATCGAAAGTGCAGCGCCGCGCCAGCGTCACCGACTCTGCGAGTAACGCTGGCGGATACAGCTCTTGCAATACTTCAAGGCTGCGCAGATGCCGCTCGCCATTCGGATGCAGGCGCAACCCGGCCTCGGCCACCGGCAAGTGATGGCGGATCGCAGTCATGGTGTCCTGCAAGGCACGCCGGCCCCGGGCGTGCATGTGCACATCGCCACTGGCCACCGGGGTAATGCCCAACTCACTGGCCAGATTCAACAACGCCGCCAGCCGCCGATGATCGTCCTGCCCGCGATGCATCTGCACCGCCAGCCACAGGCGCTCGCCGAAGGTCTGTTGCAGCCAGCGGCCTTCTTCAATGTCATCGACCGTGTCCGGCACCCACAGCACCAGCAGCCCCGGCAACGCCTGACTGAAATCTTCGCGCAGCACCTGATACTGGCCCTTCTGCGTACGCCGCCGGGCGCGGGTGATCAAGCCGCACAGTGCTTGATAGCCTTCGAGGTTTTCCACCAGCAGCAGTTTCGGGCCGTTTTCGATGCGGATTTCACTGCCGATGATCAGCGGCAACTTCACCGATTTCGCCGCTTGCCAGGCACGAACGATGCCGGCCAAGGTGCATTCATCGGTGATCGCCAAGGCTTGATAGCCATGCTTTTTCGCCCGTTGAAACAACTCCAGCGCACTCGAAGCGCCGCGCTGGAAGCTGAAGTTCGACAAGCAATGCAGTTCGGCATATCCCTCATTCATGCGAACCAGCCCTGCAGCCACAACGGGCCGCCCTCACCCACCGCGCGGTAGGCCCAGCCTTGCTGGCCGGCGCGGTTCTGGATCAGGTAATAATCGCGGCGCACATCGTCACCGTCCCACCAGCCGGACTCGATACGCTCCGGCCCCATGAGAATCCGCGCCGAACCGTCGGGTACGGTTTTCGGCTCGCCGAGCAGCCAGCCCGGACGATAAACACCCGGCAACGGATTGCAGGGCTGTTTGTCATCGGCGCTCTGCCACGCACATTCGGGGCGATGATCCGCCTGAAAGCGTAAGCCCTGCACCGCTTCATCGCCGAGCCGCGCACGCAAGCGCTCACGCAATTGCTCCCAAGGCAAGGTCTGCTGCGGGCGGTCGTCGAACAGTTCCTGAAACTGCGGCACGAAACTCGGCAGATCCTCCGCACGCAAGCGAAACCCGCGTACCGGCGCCTCGACCTGCACTTGCTCCAGGCGTCCGCGCGCCAGTTCGAAGAGCATCGCCGGATCACGCTCGGCGCTGAGCAGGCCGACCTTGACCAGCGTGTCCGGCAGCCCGGCGTGTTCCAGATGCAAGTCGAAGCGCTGCACGCCGCTGTCGCGCCCGCAGAGGAACGCTGACAGATCGGAGGTCAAACGACGTAACGGAAACAGCAGCGCCTGGTGCGATTGCACGTCGAAATTCAGTTCGATGCGCACATCAAAGCGGTCCGGTGGCAGATAGAACGCCAAGGCCTGCGGACGCGCGCCGAACAAGGTGTCGAGGTGCTTGAGCACCTGTGCCTCGAAACGCCGCGCCAGCGCCTGACGCGGCAGGTTCTGTACCTGACTGAGGTTGCGCAGGCCCATGCGCGACAGCGCGGTGGCCACGTTCGGTTCCAGCCCCACGCGGTCAATCGGCAACTGCCCGAGGTGATGCTGCAACGCCTCGCCGTCGGGCACCACCAAGCCGTCATAGGCGTTGGCCAAAACCCGCGCCGCCACCGGATTGGGCGCAGCGACGATACGATGACGGAAACCCAGTTCAGTCAGTTCACTGCGCAGCCGCGCTTCAAGCTGCGCCCACGAGCCAAACAGCCCAAGGCTGGATTCGATTTCAAACACCACCGCACGCGGGTAATGCACGCTGACCTGCGCGCTGAAACCGTAGACCCAGGCCGCGAGAAACTGTTGCCAGTGGCCGACCTCGGCCACGTCGTAATCGGCGGTGACAAAACCTTTGCTCATGGATTGCGCGGCGGTCATCGACTGGCCGGGACGCAGCCCGAGCTTGCGCGCTGATGCATTCACCGCTTGCAACACCCGACGCTGGGCCGGGCCGCTGAGCAGTACCAACGGCTCATCGGGATCGGAACGCTGACGCAATACCGCGTCGAGCGCCAATTGCGGGAACACAATACACACCCAGCGCATGACGACCTCAATGACCCACGGCGTAAACAATCGGCGCCGTGCGCGCCAGTCCGCCACGGCACTTGAGTACGCGCAACTGGGCGGGTTTGGCATCAATCGCAATTCGCAATGCGGCCGGTGAGGGATTCACCGCTTCGCTCAACGGTCGCCACGCAAACGCCAGGGTCTGGCCGGTTTCCGCCGCTACCTGCAAACGCCGCAACGCGCGGTCATCGGCCTTAAGCGGCCAGCACAGCACCGCGCCGCAACTGCCCGAACGCAGGCATTGTTCCGCCGCCCACAAGGCATCGCGCTCATTGGCCTGGATCACGGACAACTGGCGCAGATCGACCCCGGCATTCGCCCAGGCCTGCGGGTACGGCACGAACGGCGGCGCCACCAGCACAATGCGCTCGCCCGCCGCCGACAACCGTGCCAGCGTCGGCCACACCAATTGCAGCTCGCCGACACCCGGCCCGGCCAGAAGGATTTCGCTCAGCGCCGCTTCCGGCCAGCCGCCACTGGGCAATGCCGCGTCCAGCGCTGCATGCCCGGTGGGTTGCGGGCTGGCGGCCGGTGGCGCAGGCCGGCCTCTCCAGACCTGGCCGCCATTGAACAGCGTATCCAACGCAACGACGGCGCCCATCAGCCTTGCCTCACCAGACCACAGAACACACCTTCAATCGCCAGATCCTGATCGGCGCGCACCACAATCGGCTGATACGCGGGGTTGCGCGGCAGCAGGCGCACCTGATCGCCGACCCGCTCGAAACGTTTGATGGTGACTTCGCCGTCGAGCCGCGCCACCACGATCTGGCCGTTGAGCGCTTCAGGATTGCGCCGTACGCCGACCAGATCACCGTCGAGGATGCCGTCGCCGATCATCGAATCGCCCTGCACCCGCAGCATGTAGTCCGGCACTCTGGAAAACAGCGCCGGGTCGAGCATCAGTCGATTGTGGATGTCGGCATCGGCGCCGATGGGCGCACCGGCGGCCACGCGACCGAGTACCGGGATCTCCAGCAACTCCGCACGCGGCGGTTGATTGAGCAAGCGAATACCGCGGGCCTGGTGCGGATTGACCTCGATAAAACCGGCGTCGGTCAGGGCCAGCACATGCTTGCGCGCCACGCTGCGCGAGGCAAAACCAAAAGCCTCGCTGATTTCAGCGAGGCTTGGGGGTTGACCGTGTTCGGCGATGCGTTCGCGGATAAAGGTCAGGATGGCGGTACGGCGGGGAGTGAGAGTCGTCATGGGGTACATTTGTACTCTTGTGGGAATTTCCTGACAAGCACCGCAGGTCGGCCTAAGCCGACGTAGGAGCTGCCGAAGGCTGCGATCTTTTGATCTTGCTTCTAAAAAACGAGATCAAAAGATCGCAGCCTCGTTGCACTCGTCAGCTCCTACAAAGACGGAGGATGGGGCGTCTTTAGAAACGCTGCGATGTAGTCGATGAAGGCCACGACTTTGGCCGTCGCCCGTCGATGGCTCGGGTACACCGCGAGGATGTGCGGGCCAAAGCTGTCCGGGTCGATTTCATAGTCAGCCATGACCCGCACCAACCGCCCGTCGGCGATGTACGGTGCGGCGCTCCACAGCGGCGTGTGCAGCAAACCGCGCCCGGCCAGCGCACTGGCCAGCAGCAAGTCGTAATTGTCACTGCGCAGGCGCGGGGTCGCCGGTTGCGGCAGGCTCAGGCGCTGACCATCGCGTTCGGCCCACCAGAATTCGCGGCTAAGCAGCGGATGGCGATACAACAGCCATTCATGCTGATCGAGGGTTTGCGGAGTCACCGGCAAAGCCTTGCGCGCCAGGTATTCGGGACTGGCGCACAAGGCCAGGCGATTGCTGCCGACCACCCGCGCAATCAGCCCCGGCAAGTCGTCATGGCCTTCGCGCAACGCCAGGTCGTAGCCGCTTTCCAGCAGATTGACGAACTCGTCGCACAGGTCCACTTGCAGGCTGATCTGCGGGTATTGCTGCAAAAAGCCGTCACACACCTGATCGAGAAACGCCCGCCCGTAGGCCAGCGGCGCGGTGATCTTCAGGCTGCCGCGCAGGCCATGCTGCAACTGCTCGATTTCCTCGCAGGCCTCGTCAAGGCGCTGCAGCACCTGACGCGCAGTTTCCAGATACAGCCGGCCGATTTCGGTCAGCAGAATCCGCCGCGTGCTGCGCTCGAACAGCCGCGCACCCAGCTCTGATTCGAGATGATTCACCGCTTTAGTCAGCGCCGACGGAGTCTTGCCCAATTGCTCGGCGGCACGGCTGAAACTGCCAAGTTGCGCAGTGACCACAAACATTTTCAAAGCACCCAGCTTGTCCATGCTTTTTCCATTCAGGCAAAAACGTTTTTCGTGAGGGAGGCGTTCTGTCGGCCGTTGCCAGCCACTAATCTGGCCATCAGACGCAATAACAAGGAAATCTTCAATGAAAAGATTCATCCCGAGCCTATTGGCCGCCGCCGTGAGTTTTGCCTCGATGGAAGCCATGGCCGCCGCCGATCTGGTGCTGCTCAACGGCAAGATTTTCACCGCCGACCGTGCTCAGCCGAAGGTGCAGGCGCTGGCAGTGGAAAATGGCAAGGTGCTGAAAGTCGGCTCCGACGCACAGATCAAAGCCCTGATCGAACCTGGCACCCAAGTCATCGATCTCGGCGGCAAGGCACTGATGCCGGGCCTGATCGACAGCCATTCCCACGCGATTTTCGGCGGACTGGAAATGGTCGCGGCCAACATGGAAGACGAAGTGGTCGACCTCGATGAACTGGCAAACCGGCTGCGCGGCTGGCGCGACGACGGCAAGGCCAGGCATGGGGACGTGCTGAGCGTAGCCGGCATGAGTTCGATGTACTGGGCGCAGGCCGAAGCCTTGGGCAAAATCTTCAACAGCGGCGAATGGGCCGAGGTGCCCGTGGTATTCACCGGCAGCGATCACCACACCGCATGGGCCAATAACGTGATGCTCAAGCGCACGGGCATCGATGCCGCGCTGCTGAAAACCTTGCCCGACGCCGAAAAAGACACCATCGGCAAATTCGCCAACGGTGAGCCAAACGGCTTTGTGGTCGATGCCGGCTGGGACCGGGTGGCCTCGAAAATGCCGGTGCCGAGCGCCGAAGACATGCTCAAAGCCGCGCAATCGGCGGTGCGTTACAACAACAGCCTCGGCATCACCGCGTGGATGGACCCCGCCGCCAACGCCGCGCCGGGCGAGCCGGTATTCGCCCTCAAACCCACCGAGAAAACTGTTGGCGTGCTGCCGGCCTATAAAGCTCTTTCAGAAAGCGGCGGAATGAGCGCCCACGTTGCCGCGCTGCTGGTGGCCAATTCGAAAAGCGTACCGGCCGATCTCGATACGCTGGACAAGGTGCGCCAACAATTTCAGGGCATCCCCAACCTGACCTTGCCCGGAGTCAAGATCTTCGCCGACGGTGTGATCGAATACCCGGCGCAGAGCGCAGCGATGATCGATCCCTACAGCAACTCGCAAAAACAGGGCGAATTGCTGATCGATCCCAAGCACTTCGGCGAACTGGTCAGCGCCATCGATCAACGCGGCTGGCTGGTACACATCCATGCCATCGGCGACCGCGCGGTGCGTGAAGCGCTGAACGGCATCGCCCAGGCGCGCAAGGATCGCCAGAGCGGCATCAGCCATTCGATCACTCACTTGCAGATGGTCAACCCGAGCGAGTTCGCCCGCTTCAAACCGCTCAACGTGATTGCTTCGATGCAACTGCTGTGGGCCAGTGCCGACGACTACACCACGGAGATGATCAAGCCTTACGTCAGCGCCCTCGCCTTTCGCTATCAATACCCGGCGCATTCACTGCTCAAACAGGGTGCAACGATTGCCGGCGCCAGCGACTGGCCGGTGTCCTCGCCCAATCCGTGGAACGCCATGGCTCAGGCCATTACCCGCGTCGGGCCGCTGGGCGTGCTCAACGCCGACGAACGTCTGGACCGCGAAACCATGTTCTACGCCTACACCGCTAACGCCGCGCGCACCATTGGCCTGGAGAAAACCATTGGCTCGCTGAGTCCGGGCAAACAGGCCGACTTCATCGTGCTCGATCGCGACGTGTTCAGCGTCGATGACAAAGCCCTGCATGACACCCAAGTGCTGCAAACCTGGTTCGCCGGACGTCAGGTCTACACCTCGCCCCTCTAGCAACACAATTTCTCTGCGGGAGCCAGCCTGCTGGCTCCCAGAGTTTTCCTTGTGCCCCATAACAATCACAACATCGGGACTTCACATGAAAGCCTTGTCTTTGCTCGCCCTCGGTTCCTTGAGCTTGTTGCCCTTGAGCAGCCACGGCGTACCGCTGAATGACGACTTCAACCTGCTGGTGGACCTGACGCTGGCCAGCGACTACCGCACGCGCGGCATCTCGCAAACCCAGAACGACCCGGCTGCACAGGCCGGTCTGACCCTCGCGCACAACAGCGGCCTCTATGCAGGTGCCTGGAGTTCCAACGTCGATTTCGGCGGCGGGCTGAAAACCCGTCATGAAGTCGATTACTACGCCGGTTGGCTATGGCAGGCCAGCGAGGTCATCAGTGTGGATCTGGGGTACATCAAGTACGCCTACCCCAAGGAAAGTCAGTTCAATCAGGGCGAGGTCTACGCGATTCTCGGCGCTTACGGAGTGAAGCTTGCGGCCTACTATTCCAGCGATGCGCCGGGGATCGACAGCCAGCAGAGCTCGCTTTACAGCTACATCAGTTATGAGACCGAGTTGCCGTTCGAATCAGCGCTGAAATTGCGTTACGGCAACATGGATTTCAAGGATCCACATCTGTATTCGGCGTCCGGTCATGGCGACGAATCCTATCGCGAGTGGGAGGTCAAACTGACCCACGATCTGGCCGGCGTGGTGTTGGGGTTGAGCTACCTGGACACCGACCTGTCGCAAACCCAGTGCCTGAGTAACTGGGGGTTCAAGGATGTGTGCAGCGCGACCGTCGTCGCCAGCCTCAGCAAGTCTTTCTGACCACCAACAATCCCCCTGTAGGAGCTGACGAGTGCAACGAGGCTGCGATCTTTTGATCTTGTTTTTTAGAAGCAAGATCAAAAGATCGCAGCCTTCGGCAGCTCCTACAGGGGCGAAGGTGTTTTCAGGAAGTTAATTGTTGCAGGTAGGGCCAGGGGTAGATGCCGCGCTGATGGCCGTCGCTGAACACCAGTTGCAGGCCGTAGCCTTGGGCGTTGAGTTCGATCACGCGTACGCGCGGGTCGACCATTGGCGGTGTGCCTTGCAAGCGGAACGCCCGGCACTGCGAGCATGGACATTGGCGACGTAATTCGGCATGACCGAGCAGCGATTCGCGGCCATCCGGCCAGTTCAGGCGCAGCGTCTGCGCAGTTTGCGAGTTGCCGATGGCGACCGGGTTCATTGCAACTGACTCAGCGCGATGCGCACGGCTTTGCGTACTTCCGGGTCGCCGTCGTCCTGGGCGGCCTGCAATGCGGCCACAGCACCTCGATCATGCAGTTCGCCGAGGGCCAGCGCGGCCTCCTTGCGCAGGTTACTGATGCGATGGCCGAGGGTTTCGATCAGCGCGTCGAGGGCAGCGGCGTACTTGAGCCGCCCGAGGCTGCGGGTGGCGCGCAGGCGGACTTGCCAGTAGTCATCGCTGAGGGCTTCGATCAGCGCCGGGCCGGCGTCGGGCTGGCCGACTTTGCCCAGCGTGGTGGCGGCTTCTTCGCGTACTTGCCAGGCCGAATCCTGCAAAGCCTGACGCAACGCCGGCAGCACTTCGGCGCCGGATGCCAGACCGAGGGCACCGGTCGCGGCGCGGCGTACTTCGGTGTCGGGGTCAGCACTGGCCAGGCGTGCCAGTGCCGGTAAAGCATCGAGCTGTTTGAGCCAGCCGAGCACGCCTACGGCTTCGCGACGCACATTGGCGTCGGCGTCGTTCAGCGCCTGAATGGCGGCCGGCGCCGCATCGGCAAACCGCAACTCGCGCAGGGCGCGCAATGCAGCGATTCGCACACTGGTTTCGGCATGCCCGGCCCACGGCAAGATCACCCGCCCCGCCGCCTCTGTCTTCAGCAGGCTCAGACTTTGCGCAGCAGCAGCCTGGACTGCTGGCGACGGATCGGTCAGCGCCTGACATAACGCTTCAACCACTGCTTCATCTTCCCAGGCTTCGAGCAGACGAGCAGCTTCGGCGCGCACTTCTTCGGCCGGATCTTCAGCCAGTCGCTCGACCAGCCAGAGCAGACCCTCGGGCTCTTCAAGGTCAGCCAGATCAATCAGCGCAATCCGCCGCACGCCGGCATCCTCGGCGGTCAAACGTGGTTGCAGGGCAAGAATTTCGTCGTTATCGGTCACAGCAAAAAATGAGTTCATAGGGCAAACCGTGGCAAAGGGTTTTCAGGAGGCAAGCCGAGCGGGTTGAGGCGCGGCAGCGGTCGATTGTCGTCATGACGCAGCAGCTCAAGGCAGTGGCGCTTGAGCCGGGAAAATTCAGGGCTGGTGACCAGCTCGGTGGTGCGTGGACGCGGGAATTCCAGACGCAGGTCTTCGATGATCCGCCCCGGTCGCGCGCTCATCACCAGCAAGCGGTCGGCGAGGAACAGCGCTTCGTCGATGTCATGGGTGACGAACACCACGGTGGTACGAATTCGGGTCCAGATATCCAGCAGCAGTTCCTGCATGTTCAGGCGGGTCAGTGCATCCAGCGCGCCAAACGGCTCGTCCATCAACAACAGCCGCGGACGATTGACCAGCACGCGGGCGATTTCCACTCGCTGCTGCATGCCGCCGGAGAGCTGATCCGGCCAGCGCTCGGCAAAGCCATCGAGACCGACCAGCGCGAGGATTTCATCCGCCGCACGATGCCGTTCAGCCTTGCCGATGCCGCGCATCTTCAGGCCGAACGCGACGTTGTCGCGCACCGTGCGCCACGGAAACAACGTGTGATGTTGGAACACCATGCCGCGCTGTGGCGACGGCCCGGAGACTTCGGCGCCATCGACTTTCAGTTGCCCGCCACGCGGCTGCAAGTGCCCGGCGAGCGCGCCAAGCAAGGTCGATTTGCCGCAACCGGACGGCCCGAGAATGCACACGAACTGGCCCGGTTCGATCTGGCAATCCAACCCTTGCACCGCTTCGAATGCCTCGCGACCTTCGCCGAGGACGATGGACAACTGGCGGATATCGATCCGCCCTTCCGGGGTTTGCATGGCACTCATCAGGCTTTACCTCGTGGTCGGTGCCATGGCGTGAACAGCCCGCCGAGGCGTTTGATCAGCAAGCTGCTGCCCATGCCCAACACGCCGATCAGCAACATGCCAACCACGATGTCGGCGTAGTTCTGAATGGTGTAGGACTCCCAGGTGTAGTAACCGATGCCGAACTGGCCGGAGATCATTTCAGCGGTGACCAGGCAGAACCACGAAGTACCCATGCCGATGGCGAGGCCAGTGATGATGCTCGGCGCGGCGCCCGGCAGAATCACTTCCAGCAAGATTGCACGGCGGCCAGCGCCGAGGCTTTGGGCGGACGCGATCAGGCGCGGATCGACGCCTTCGACGCCGTGCACGGTGTTGAGCAGGATCGGGAACAACGCGCCGGTGAACGTGATGAACACCATCGACAGTTCTGACGAGGGGAACATCAGGATCGCCAGTGGAATCCATGCGACAGCGGGGATCGGGCGCAGGACTTCCAGTGGTGGCAGGAGCAAATCCTCGGCCCATTTCGAGCGACCGATGGCCAGGCCCAGTGCGATGCCGATGACCAGCGCGGCGAGGTAGCCGGCGAACACGCGGCCGAGGCTGCTGGTCAGGTGTTGCATGAGTTTGCCGGAGTCGCCGAGGCCCAGTGCGGCTTCGATGACGGCCATGGGGGTGGGGACGTTGGCGAAGGTGACGAGGCCGAGGTTCCAGTGGTGGCTGGCGGCTAGATGCCAGAACAGCAGGCAGATTAGTAGTGAAGTGGCTCTGGCGGTCCAGCGGTTTTTTTCGAGTTTCATGGATCGGATTCCAGGTTTAGAGCGGTGTGGTGGTGGAGATTTACCCCCTCACCCCAGCCCTCCCGAATCGTCGGACCGCCCCCAAGGGGGCGAGGGGGAAAGGGAGCCGATCTTTAAGCTTTTCGAAACCTGAGTTCGGCTCGGAATTTTCAGGTCGATGTATCCAGTCCAGCCCACGCGGTCAGTCCCCTCTCCCCCCGGGAGAGGGCTAGGGTGAGGGGCTCTTGATCTGCTGTTGATCTCCCGTTAGCGGCTAGCCACGGCCTGGGTGGTGGCACCAGCAAAATCAAACACCTTTCCGCCCTGCGTCGCCGCATATTGCTGCGCCTGGCCGTTCAATAAAAACGCACTCAACCGCCCCTTCCCATCACTGGCAAACCACGCCTGCTCCGCCAGCAATTTGATCCCGCTGTCACTCGCCTGCGCATACACCGCACGAACGCTCTTACCTTCCTGCTTCAAACCGGCCAGCGCAGTGAACGCCGACTCAGCCGAGGCATACCGGCGAACCGTGTCTTCGCCACGCACCCAAATCTCCGCGACGTGGCTGAAATCGGTAATCGCTTTACCTGTCGCCGCATCTACAGACTGCAAAGGCGTCTGCGCGTAGTTAGCCAGTTGCGCGCTGTAGTCGAGATTCGAAGCCTTGAACGCCGCACGGATGTACTGGTCGTCGATGAAGTTGTTCAGATCCAGCCCACGATCAGCCTTCTTCAACAGCTTCAGCGTGTCGATCGCTGTGCCAACCGCTTGACGATATTCCGGCTTCCAGCTCAGGTCGCGGGTCTGCACGCCGAGCGGGCCGTGGAACAGATAATTGACCTCGGCGTCGACACCGGTGACCTTGGCGATCAGCTCGCTGTACTTCTCAGGTTCAGCGGCGAGCAATTGATTGGCTTCGATACTCGCGCGCAGGTAGGCGACGACGATTTCCGGGTACTTTTTCGCATAGGCCTGATCGACCAGCGCGCCGTGGAAAGTTGGCGCATTGGCTTGGGCGCCATCGTAGATCTTGCGCGCGAATCCACGGCTCGGGAACAGTTCGGCGAACGGCACGAAATCGGCGTGAGCGTCGATCTTGCCGGCCTGCAACGCTGAGCCGGCAACCTCCGGCGGCTGGGCGATGATGTTCACGTCTTTGAGCGGATCCCAGCCCTGCTCGGCCACGGCGCGCAGCAACATGCCGTGAGCGGTCGAGGCGAATGGCACGGAAATGGTCTTGCCCTTGAGTTCGCTCAGCGACTGCACGCCAGACGCGCTCGGCACCACGATGCCGTTGCCGCTACCCTTGGTGCTCCCCGACAAAACGCTGATAAACAGGCTGTGCTTGCCGGCGGTTTCAAATGCCACGCCGTTGAACGCGCCGGGGAAATCGGCCATGGCGCCGAAGTCGAGTTTGCCGGCGACCATCTCGTTGGTCAGCGGTGCGCCGCTGGTGAAGTTCTTCCACTGCACCTCGTACTTGGCGTCCTTGTAAGCCCCGTCGTGCGGGAGGTATTTGTCGAGCAGGCCCAACTCGCGGATCAACAGACCGCCGGCCGCGCAGTTGATGGTGGTGTCCTGGGTGCCGATGGCGATGCGGATGGTTTCGGCCGAGGCCGACAAGGTGAACGAAGCCAGTACCAGACCGGCGATTGCTGCACGCAACATGGTTGAATCCCCTCGAATCATTTATTGGATGTTCGTCTCCGCCGCGATCAGGGCGCGGTGGGAAACGAGGGGTGGTTTTTGGTGAATTCAGCGTCCGGTGTTTCCGGATGGCGTTATGCGTTGTTTGTGCGGGCCTCATCGCTGGCAAGCCAGCTCCCACAGGTTCTATGGCGTTTGCAAATTCTTCATCCCACTACAAATCTCTGTGGGAGCTGGCTTGCCAGCGATGGCGTCCTTGCAGTCACCGCAGGAGATAAGGAATTTCAACTTTCACCGCACCCGTCGGGCAGTCCTTTTCGCACGGCATGCAGTACCAGCATTCATCGAACGCCATGTAGGCCTTTTGCGTGGCCGGGTTGATTGCCAGCAGGTCCATCGGGCAAACGTCGACGCACACGGTGCAGCCTTTTTCGGCGATGCATTTGTCCTCATCGACGGTGACCGGGGCATTGGAGCGAAAGAAGATTTCCTGGGCTTGATAGGCCATGGTTCGGACTCTCTGTCAGTGGGTTCTCAAGCCGCGAAGGCGCCGACGCGCAAGCGGTCGTAGGCCTGCATTTCTTCGGCATCGAGCGGGATGATGTAAGGTTCGACTTCCTTCTTGAAACTGGTCATCCGGCCGTCCTCGCCCATCTTCAGATGGCAATGGCAGAACCATTCGCGGTCGTCGCGTTGCGGGTGATCAACGCGGTAGTGGTACAAACCCCAGCGGCTTTCGGCACGGAACAGCGAGGCGCGCGCGGCCATCTCGGCGCAGTCGCGGATCATGCTGACTTCCATGGCGCGCATCAGCTCGTGCGGATTGTTGGCCTTCATCTCATCCAGATCGCGCTCGATATCGCTGAAGCGTTGCAGACCGATTTCCATCTTCTTGGTCACTTTCGGCGGTTGCAGGTAATCATTGACGAAGCGCCGCAGCTTGTACTCGACCTGCGCTGGAGGCAGACCGTGCTCGCGATCCAGCGGTGCGTAGACTCGCGCCTTCTCTTTCTCGATCTGCTCGACATCCAGTGCGGAGAACTCGCGGCCGGCGACAAATTCTGCCGCGTTGTGCCCGGCAAACCAGCCGTAGGTGAAGGCGCCGAGCATGTAGTTGTGCGGCACCGCGGCCATGTCACCCGCCGAATACAAACCCTTCACCGACGTCTCCGCACGCTCGTTGACCCACACCCCCGACGCCGAATGGCCGCTGCAAAAACCGATTTCGGAGATGTGCATTTCGACCATTTGCGTCCGGTAGTCGGTGCCGCGATTGGCGTGAAACTGGCCACGGCTCGGGCGCTCGTTGCTGTGCAGAATTTCCTCGATGTTCTGGATGGTTTCCTCGGCCAAATGATCGAGCTTGAGGAACACCGGGCCGTTGCCGCTTTCCAGTTCCTGGTGAAACTCCCACATCATCTGCCCGCTCCAGTAGTCGCACTCGATGAAGCGTTCGCCCTTGTTATTGGCGGTGTAACCACCCAGCGGGCCGGTGACGTAGGCGCAGGCCGGGCCGTTGTAGTCCTTGATCAGCGGGTTGATCTGAAAGCACTCGAGGTTCGCCAGTTCCGCCCCGGCGTGATAAGCCATGGCGTAGCCGTCGCCGGCATTGGTCGGGTTTTCGTAAGTGCCCATCAGGTAACCCGAGGACGGCAGACCAAGTCGTCCGGCAGCACCGCACGCCAGAATCACAGCCTTGGCCTTGATCACATGGAAGTCCGCAGTACGGCAATCGAAGCCCATCACGCCGTTGACCGCGCCCTCCTCGTCAGTCAGCAACCGCGTGCACACCAGCCGATTGGTGATGCTCACCCGCGCGCGCTTCAACTGGCGATACAGGACTTTTTTGATGTCGTGCCCTTCGGGCATCGGCAGCACGTAGGCGCCCATGTGGTGGACTTTTTTCACCGCGTAATCGCCGGTTTCATCCTTCTCGAACTTCACGCCCCAGCGGTCGAGCTGTTCGATGGTTTCGAAACTGTGGGTCGCGTAGGCATACACCGCTGCCTGATTGACGATGCCGTCGTTGGCGATGGTGATTTCCTTGGTGTACTGCTCCGGTGTGGAGTGGCCGGGGATGATCGCGTTGTTCAGGCCGTCCATGCCCATGCTGATCGCGCCGCTGCGCTTGACGTTGGCCTTGTCGATCAGCAACACGCGCAGCGCTTTGTTTTTTTCCTTGGCCTTGATGGCCGCCATCGGTCCGGCAGTGCCGCCGCCGATCACGACGATGTCGTATTCCTGCTCCAACGTGCTGCGCGTCATGCCTGCTCCCCTTTTTGCCGGTCGATCCGCAGGCGGTACTGGAACGCATCGCCACGGTAGTAAAGGTGTTCGAAATCCAGCGGCTGGCCATTGGCGTCGTGGGTCAAGCGCTCGATGCGCATGATCGGCGAGCCGGCCTCGACGTTCAGCGCCTGGGTCAGGTCGCTGTCAGCCAGCACCGCGTCGATGGCCAGATCGGCATGGCCGAGGGCAAGGCCGCAGTCGTTTTCGAGGATCAGGAAGATGTCGCGCGTGACCAGATCAGCCTTCTCCAGCCGCTCCCCGATGGCTTTGGGCAGGTAGGTGATTTCCAGCGAAATCGGCTCGCGATTGATCAACCGCACGCGTTTGATCTGGGTGACGATCTCGCCTTCAGCGACCTGCAAACGCTCGGCGACCCGTTTGTCGGCGGCGATGAATTTGAAGCTGCGCAGGCGGTTGATCACCTCGTAGCCACGCCCGGTCATCGACTCGGCGAGGCCTTGCAGGGAGCTGACGTTTTGAAAGGTTTTCGGTTTGGCGACGAAGGTGCCTTTGCCGTGAATCTTGAAGATCAGCCCTTCTTTTTGCAGATCACCCAAAGCCTGGCGCACGGTGATGCGGCTGACTTTGAACAGCGTGCCGAGCTCGCTTTCGGACGGCATCTGACTGTCTTGCGGGTATTCGCCGTCGAGAATGCGCGCACGCAGCACGTCGCGCAGTTGAGTGTGCAAGGGAACGCTGCTGAGGGAGAGAACGTTATCGGTCATCGCGGGATCACTTGTCATAACGAGTTATGACGTGATCTTAGAGACGTTATGACGAGGTTGAGAAATACCGAATGCGCATAACCTTATACGCGCTGTGACGCGACCCTGTGGCGAGGGGTTTTAGTGGCGGTTGAGGATCTGGTCCATGACCCAATCAGTCTTGAGCGCTTCTGCACCCACGGCCGGGTGCTGCGACTCGCCGCGAATGTGCGCATTCATGCCCAGCACGTGGTGCCACTGGATGTGCTCGTGATGATCGATGGTCAGGCTCAGCTGTTCATCCGCGCGCAACTCAACCGGATGCTCATCGAACACTGAGAAACTGATGCGCCCAAGGCTGCCGATTATCTCGACCCGATCCTCACGCCGATCCGCAACAAAGCTCCAGCAGCCCATGCCCAGCGCACCGGAGGCAAAACGCCAACTGGCGCTCACCGCGTCTTCAGCCGCATACAACCCGGCCTGCCGCGCAGTGAAACCGGCGACCTCAATGATGTCGCCAAGCAGGTACTGGAACAGATCAAAACCATGGCTGGCCAGATCGGCAAAGTAACCACCGCCCGCCACCGCCGGATCAGTGCGCCAATTGTCGCCACCGTCCAAATCTTTGGGCGACGGCGCTTTGGTCAGCGTCCAGCTCAAGTGACGCACCTCTCCGATACGCCCCTGCTCCAGCCACTGCCGCACTTGCTGAAAGCGCGGCAACGAGCGGCGGTAGTAGGAAACGAACAGGTGCAGCCCGGCAGCGGCAAACACTTGCTGCATCTCGCGGCTTTGCCCGGCGTTGAGTGCCATGGGTTTTTCCACGCAGCAATGCTTGCCGGCGGCGGCGACTTTGAGGCTGTATTCGTGGTGACTGTCGGGTGGCGTGGCGATGTACACCGCGTCCACTTCGGGATCGTTGATCAGCGCATCGACATCGGTGTAGATCCGCCCGATGCCGTGGCGCGTTGCGTAATCGGTGACCGCCTCAAGGCGTCGGCCCATCACAGCCACCAGCGCCGAACCGGGTGCCTTGTAAAACGCCGGCCCGCTCTTGCGTTCAGCGACGCTGCCACAACCGATCATGCCCCAACGCACCAGGTTCATCGTCAGTCCTTAGCCGATGCGCAACGCGCGCAAGTCGAGGTGGCCGTCCTTGAGCGGCGGGCACCAGTAATAGCCGCCAGTGATCGGACGGCTGATGCGATACAGACCATCGACGATGCCGTCTTCAAGTCCGCTCATACGGCGCAATTGCGCTTCAAAGGCATCGAGCGAGAAGCCGAACGCGAGAAACATCAGCCCGGCGCGCTCGCCTTCGATCCACGGCATCGAACGCCGCACCACGAATGCTTCCGGGGCGAAGCTTTCCTGGGCGGTGCGTTTGACGTGGGCCGACACCGGGGCGTCGTCGATTTCTTCGTTGTCGCTCAGACGGCGACCCATGATGTTGTCTTTGTCTTCAGCCGACAGCGCGTGAAAACCCTTGAGATTGTGCTGCCACTGCTGGATCGCGGCGAAACTGCCACCGACCAGACCTTCGGCGCCCTCGCCCAACAAAGCTGCGGCAACGGCAGCTTCATCGTGTGGATTTTCAGTACCGTCTTCATAACCGGTGAGGTCGTGGCCGTCCTTGTGGCGGAAGGCTTCCTGCATCTGCACCAGACGCAGGGCCGGGGCCAGTGCAGCTTGCAATTCGCTGCTGCGGTTGAGCAGTTCGCCACGGTCGACACCGTGCAGCCAGACCCACAGCGCGTGCTGGGTCGACGGGTTTTCCACGCCGACACCGGTCATGGCCGGGAAGCTGCGCAGGCCGGCGATTTCCACGTTCAGCGCCTTGGTCAGGGATTCGCCGAAACCGATCACCGCCGACTTGCCGTCCACCAGATTCAGCAGGTTGTCGATCGCCTGCGGCAGCGCTTCAACCGATTGCAGGGCGAAAAACAGATGACGTGCTTGCGATGGAACAGGGGTGGCGAGGATGCCCGGCTGGTAGTAACTCATGTCGACTCCTTGGAAAGAGCGCGGAGTTTAACTGTAGGCGCAGGGTTTGTGGGGGATTGATTGGCGTCAAAAGCTTACCCTCACCCTAGCCCTCTCCCGGAGGGAGAGGGGACCGACCGAGGTGTCTGCCGTAATACGTCGACCTGATAGATTTATGCCGATTATGGATTCAAAGGTACTTTTTCAGGTCGCAGTACATCTTCAATATTCCCGGATCGGCCCCCTCTCCCTCCGGGAGAGGGCTGGGGTGAGGGCGGCGTTTTGATGAGGGCAGCGATTTCCGATCAAATCGAAGCACTGCGCCACGCACTCGGACTCTTCCCCGTCCAGCGCTTGAACGCCCGGCGAAAGCTGCGCACATCGCTGTAGCCGACCTCTTCGGTAATCCGCTCGATGGCCATGTCCGGATTGCCCAGCAAACTCATGGTGCGTGCCTGCCGCACCTGCTCGAGCAACGCCTCGAACGTCAGCGCATGCTCAGTCAGACGCCGGCGCAACGTACGGCTGCTCATGTTCAGATCGCCGGCAATCTTCTCGATATGGCTGCCGCAACTCAGATCCCGCGCAATCGCGCGCTCCACTGCCTGAATCAGATCGAGCTTCTGATGCACCTGCGCCGCTTCCAGCTCGAGCAATTTGAGCGCCTGACGCAACGCCAGCGAATGATGATTGGGCAGCTTCACATCCAGCCACTGCACATCGATGAGCATGCGATTGTGCAGACAGCCGAAACGCACATCCGGCCCGAGCAATCGCCGGTATTCATCGAGGTAATCCGGTGCAGCGTGCACAAACTCCACGGCAATCGGCTTGAACCCCTCGCCCACCAACGCCCGGCCATACACCAGCAGGCTGGCGAAAAATTCTTCCACCGCAAACACCTGCACCTCGGCAAACGGCAGCCGACATTCGGCGTCGAGATACACCTGATCACCGACCACATCGACGCTCGAGACCACGATCCCGCCGGAGGTGTGCTGATGACGAATCCCCAGCGCAAAAGCATCACGCAGGTTCTTGCATAGCGACAGTACGTGCCCGAGCAAACCCAAAGTACCAAGCACATTCTGCGCGCCGACCCACAACCCCAGGCCCTGATTGGGCAAGACCTTGAGCGCGCGCTGGATCATCGCCACCGCTTGGCGATAGGAAATCCGTTGCGCGGGATCCTGCAGATCTTCGAGGGTGAAACCCAGGCCACGGCACAGCGTGTCCGGTTGAATACCCTTGAGCTCGGCGACTTCGGCCAGGGTTTGCAGGAGAAATGGCGACACCAGCGCCAGTTCATAGGTCGGATCGACGGCTTTCATATTCATGGGGATGGACATTCCGGATCATGCTGAATTGTTATTTTTGTTACCGGTTATGTCCAAGGAAGTTAGCACAGGGTTTATCAGCTGTCCGCAGAAGTGCCCTCAAGTGTCCGCCAATACCCTGCCCTGTCGGGCGCCGAAGGCTTATTTGTATAGTGGCCGGGCGTCCTGAGCGCCGGCGGTGCGCCCAAACACAATAATAATGAGGACGGACATGAACCCGAACCGTGCGACATTCCCTCTGCGCCTTGCATTGATGCTGGTTGCCAGCGCCGCGACTTTACCGGCACTGGCGACCGAAGCCGGCGTCGACAACATCGGCACCGGCACCGACGGGTTCTTCATGCTGCCGCTGGAAGTCGACAGCCTTCCGCAGAACATGGTCGCGTTCAACCTCTACTACAACCATTACAAGGCACGGAAGCTCAACATCAGCTCGTTGGGCGGCAAGGTGCCGAATGTCGAAATCGAATCCACAGCAGTCATCCCGCGTCTCGATTACCTGAGCCCGGTGCGGATTTTCGGCGGGCGTCTGGCTGGCTATATCGCCCAACCGTGGCTGAAACAGGAAGTCTCGGCGTTCGGCCTCAGCGACACCCGTGAAGGCATGGGCGACACCACCATCGCGCCGATCATCCTGTGGGACATGGGCAAGAACCTGACCCTCGGCGCCGCCGTGGAAATCACCGTGCCCACTGGCGAATACAGCGTCGATCGGCTGGCCAACACCAGCAACAATTTCTACACCTACAAGCCGCTGTTCTCCTTCACCTGGCTGCCGACCGAGCGCAGCGAGGTGTCGATGAAAACCACTTACAGCTTCAACGAAAAGAACAAGGACACCGACTACAAGTCCGGGCAGATTTTCCACTTCGATTATTCCGCCAGCTACAAGCTCACCGACGACCTGATGCTCGGCATCAACGGCTATTACCTCAAGCAGACCACCGACGACAAACAGTTCGGCCACACCGTGCAGTTTGCTGGCGAGGATGTGAATGATGGCGTACGCGGGCAAGTGTTTGCGATTGGGCCGGCGCTGCATTTCACCTTTCTCAAATACGCCAGTGCGGAGATTCGCTGGGCCAAGGAATTTGATGTGGAGAATCGGCCGGAGGGGGAAATGTTGTGGGCGAAGGTGAGTATTCCGTATGCGTTCTGAGCACATTTGTAGGAAAGCGCTCCCGAATTTGTAGGCTGAAAACCTGAAAAACGCTGGGGTGGAATACGCCTACAGGGGCGGTCGAAATTGCCGGATAACTGTGGGAAACGTCCGGCAGATTTGCCGGGGACGCTTGCAGATACTGGGCTCCGTTACCCCATAGTTCCTCAAGGGCTCATGGGGTGCATCGTCTGCCAGTGACGACAATGGGCCATTCCCCCCTTAGACTGCCGAGATTGATCACGGAGATCACTATGAGCATATTACTTTCCCCGTTTTACTCTGACTTCGACTCCGAAGAAGAGGCAGAGAGCTACGATCGCTGGTTTCGTGCAGAGGTACAGGAGGCACTCGATGATCCTAGTCCTGGTATTCCCCATGATGAAGCTATGGCAATGCTCGACCAGATGCTGGAAGAGATACGCAGGAAGCGCCGCGCTGCTGCTTGAATGGAGCAGTAAGTCCTCACGTCAACTGGCTGACATCTTCAAATACATCGAGCAACAAAACACCAACGCTTCAATTTCGCTAAGACACAAAGTTGGTGCAGCAGCACAGCGACTTTCATCAATACCTTATGGTTACCGACCTGGTCGAGTGCCTGGCACGCGCGAAATGGTGATTCATCCGAACTATCTGCTGGTCTATCGAGTGAATGGGCGCATCAGAATACTGAGGGTGCTTCACGCCCGACAAAAATACCCTTCAACTTCATCAACATAAAAAAGGGCGGCCAATCGGCCGCCCAAAGTACTACACGAGAGTCCTTTACAACGTCAGCTGCCCCCGCTCCTCCTCGGTCAGCTGCTGTTTCGCCTGTTCATCCAGTGCCCCCGCCCCCAGCACTTGCACCGGGCTGTTCGGGTTGTAACCCGGCGTCGGCGCGCGGCTGGCGCCGTCACGCGATGGCGCCAGTTGCTCATTGCCAAAACTCAAGACCTGCACGCTGAACACCGAAGCCTGATTCTGCCGCGCCGCCGCTTGCTGCTGACGAGCCACGTCTTCCGCCGCTTGCGTGGCTGAGGATGCGGCAGAACTGGCCGAAGTAATCGCGCCAGTGTTGACCGCCGACACCACCGGTACGCCGGTCGCTTTGCCTTGCACCGAAATGTTCGCCGCGTTGACCACCGTCAATGCCGCAATGTTGACGTTGCCCGAGACGCGAATCCCCGCCTCCCCCGCGTCGATGGTGCCGAGCGGCGCGATCAGGTCGATGTCGCCCGGCGCGACTTCGGCAATCGGGTTTAGCGTGGCGATACCGGCGCCGGTGCTCGGCACCGACGGCGACAGCGTGACGTTGCCCCATGTGTCGTATACGCGTTTCGGCGGGGTGTAGACCACGGTGGTTTTCGAGCCGCGACCGGCGTTGATGTCGCCCTCGGCCGACCAACCCAAAATCGAGCCGCCGAACGTCGTCATGATCCGGCTCTGGCCGAGCAAAATGCTGCCCTGCGAATATAGCTGAATGTTGCCCGAACCTTGAGTGATGATCCCCGCCGTGGATGGCGGTGCCGCGCCTTCGATGCCAAACACCTGACCGCCGCCCGGTGTAAGCATCTGAATGTCGCCGCCAAACAGCGTCTTGACCCCGGCGCCACCGTATAGGGTGATGTCGCCGTCGTAGCGAATCGGATTGCCCGCCACATCGGTACTCGGGAACAGCGCCGCAATGGTGTTACGACCGCGCAGATAACTGCCGCTGCGCGGGCCGTCGGCGTCGTTGTATTCGAGGCCGCCGGCACGCAATTCGGCGAAGTACACCTGACGGGCGAAGATCGCTTGCGCACTGCTCGGCAGCGCGGCGAAGAAAGCTTGCGCCTGCTCTGCGTTACCACTGAAGCCGTAACCGAGGGTCAGCCAGCTCTGCAACTCGTCGAGGTAGTTCTTCACCACTTTGCCTGGTTGCGCGATCAGAGAAGCGTCCGCACGCGCCACGTTGTCCGGACGCAAATAACGCTCGATGAACCGAGCGTAATCCGGCCCCTTCGCGCCCACCCCAGCCTGCAATACCACGCTCGCACCGGGACGGCTGTCGCCCGACAACACCGGCCCGAGACTGGTGATACCGGCGCGATCCTCCATCAGGATGTTGCGTCCGGCGTTGATGTCCAGAACGCCCGGACCGGCGATATCGAAGCTGCTGTAGAGAATGTCGCGGCCGGCCGAAACCCGCGACACATCGGTCGGCCGGTCGTGGATGAACAAGTTGCCGGTGGAACTGATCGTTTGATTACCTTGGCCCATCCCGTCATTCGGTACAGCCGTTGGTTTGCCCAGATCGGTGCCCGAGGCGACGATATCGCGACCGGCGACCATCCACACCGGGCCGGCCGCTTCATACCAGTTGCGCTGTGGTACGCCGAACAGACTGAACGTCAATGTTTCGCCACTGCGCACCCCGACCAGATCCCCGGTCAAGGCATAGAACCGCGCAGGCCCTTGCACGCCACTCGAACCCGAGTAGCTATTGGCGCCAAAAGCAAACAACGGGTAACGCACGTTGCGGTCCGTGGTCACGCCGTCAGCACTGTTATTGCTGATGATCGGTTGGCTGGCAGTGTGACTGGCAAATCCGTTGAAGGACGGCGCAAACGGCGTGGCCAGCGCCGCAGGACTGGCCCCGGACTGATTGATCGCGTAACCGCCGGCGTAAATCGAATGGCCTGCCAGCAGATCCAGCTGACCCGAGTTGGACGGCGCCAGCAATAACGAGTAGTCCACCAACGGCGGCGCATTGCCCGGGCTATAAACGGCCGATGGTCCCGCATAAATCGAGCCTTGCGCCGCCACCGCACGCAGGATCGATGGATAAACGAAGCGACCGTCAGTGGGCGATGTATTGAATCGCGAAGTCAGTTGTTCGGCCAATTGCGTGCTTGGAGTCAGGTTGCCCCCGGCCGAAAACAGATCGATCGCGGTGTGATCGGTCCACAGCGAGAAACCGCTCAAGCCACCACCCGCATGGGCCACCCCACTGGCGTCGGTAAATGGCGTGGAGTTCTGCAAGCGCACTCGCCCGGGGTCTGCGGCACCGCCCACTACCAGATCACCACGGGTGCTCAGGCGCATCGCCGAATCACCCGGAATCAGTACCAGACCGCCGGAGGCACTGCTCAGGGTCGAGTTGAACGGGTCGTAGGCGCGAGCCTCGCGCGGATCCTGATCCTTGGCAAACGCGCCGTAGTGCAGATTGACTCCGCCCAAGGCACTGGCGCTGATTTGCGCCGCACCACGCAGGTTGATAACGGCGCCTTGCAGATCGTGGCGCGGTACTTCCGTTCCGGTTTCCCCGGCACGGGCCTGCAGCGACGGATTAAGCGACCCTCCCAGGCGCATGTCGATATCGCCGCCGCCGGTCAATTGCAGGCTGCCATCACTGCCCACTCGTCCAGTGCTGCCGACTGCAACGATTAGACCCTGGCCACGCGGATAGCGATTGGTACGACCATCACCCACCGCATTGAGCATGCCGCCGTCCGCACCGGCACGCAGGCTGATGTTACCGCCGCCAAGGGTGCCGAAACCGGTGAAACCCAGCAGATACGGTTCGGCACTCTTGCCCGACTCCGGCAGGGGCTGACTTGCATAGCTGCCGAAGTTGATCCACCAGGCAGTTGGTACATCATCGTTACCACTGCCCTGGCGCCACAGCCAGTTGCCCACCGCAACGCTCGGAACCTGCTCACGGGTATCCATGGTGATGCCGGCCTGGCGTTGCCCGACGACATCGCCCGAAACCGAACCACCGGCGCCGATCGTGAGATTGCCGCCCTGTTGCGGATACCAGGCTTGATACAAGCTGTCGCTGCCGCCGTTGACCCACTTCTCGTTGTCACTGCCAGCGCTGCCCAGTACCGAGCCATCGTCCGACAGACGACCGCGAGGCTGGTTGTAACGTGGATCAACGTCGCTGGACTGCGTACCGGCGGTATACACGCCGAACGGCGAAGCCATGCTCAGATTGCCAGCGGCCAACACGTCCAGATCAGCGGCGCCCGTGCGCAACACACTGAACATTTGCGTATGGCTGGCAACCGTGGTGCCGCCTACGTTGGCAGCGCAATACGCCGGGTCAATATCACACCAGTACAGATCGTCGTCGCTGACTGGCGAGCCGGCCGGCGCGCCCATCGGATTGCCATCCGTCCACAGGAACTTGGCGGGCGCTATGCAGGCACCGGGGTTTTGATCGCACTTGTACAGATCTTCGTCTTTGACGACCTCGCCGGGCGTCTGCCCCAACCCATTATTTTCGGCCCAGACGGTATCGAGTTTTTTGGTAGAGATCAGCATCCCGTAGTGAGTGTCCGCCAGACGCAAGTGACCCTCGCTGGTCAACGGCTTCACGCTGCGACTGTCGGCAGCGTCAAGGTCTGCCCCCGCCACCACACGCATCGACCACGACGTGCTGCCGGCCGGCAGCATGCTCGCCACCGCCCAGTTGCGCCCCTGTTGCGTGCCGTTCAACGGGCGCAGGTCGATGAATACCGTGCCGTCGGCCAGCACCACGTCAGTCATCGACGGAATCAGCGAGCCGCGCAGCAGCTCCAGTGATCCGCTGAGCTTCACGCCAACGACACTGTTATCGGCGAAGGCGCCTGGCAGCGGCACGCCTTTGGGCCAGAGCATGGCTTGCATTTCGGTCGCTGCGTTCAGGCGAATGCCGGCACCCAGGCGGCTGCCTGCCGGCAGCGTCACGCTGTCGCCGAGCAAGGTACCGGCGGCGTACAGCAGATTGCCCGATGCGTCGTGCACCGCACCTGCCAACACCGTTCCGGCGTTCAACGTGTAAGGCCCGGCCAGAGTTCCCTCGGTCGGCAACAGTGTGCCGCTGACCAGAGTCGTCGCTTGAATCGGCAAGTCGTAATTGAGCGTCGTGCCCTGAGGAAAGAGCGTGCCTTCTGCGAGCGTCACGCCCGCGCCAGGCACGATCAGATCGCCGCCAAACGGCTGCACGCCCGGCACCAGTTTCCAGCCGGCGTCGTCGACGGTTTCCGGCGGCGGTGCGAAACCGTCGTTGATGCTGCCGTAGATATCGAGATTGCCGCCAGCGCGGATCACCAGGCTGCCGGACTCGCCGGAACCGTACACCGCGGTTTTCTGCGTATGCGGATTGAGGCTGGCGTAGCGGTAGCCGGACAGGTCCACATCGCCCTGCACGACGAGGTCGCCATCAGCGCTGTGACTGGCGATTTCCACGCCGGGCCGCAAATGCAAGGCATCGGCGTATGCCGCATTGTTTAGTCCGGCCAGTTTGCGTTGCAGCAAATCGCTGTTAGCCAGTGCGGCATCGATGAATGCGCTGCTATCGCCGTGAATGCGCTCCAGATACGCCTGATCGATCACTTGATACGGCCGACCGCTCGCCACGGGATCAACACCATCGGCGGCATCGGTGTAGCGTCGGGTGGCGTTGAGGCCGATCGAGCGTGCGCCTTGAATGTCCAGCGCACCGCTGGCGTCGATGGCGATATCAGCGCTGCCGATGCGTGGTGCATTCAGCTCCAGCGTGCCACGCGGCAAGCCATCGTTTTGTCCTGCCAGAGTGCCCAGCGGCGCGTCGGTGCCGTGGCGCAAATCGAAGCGTGCGCCGGAAGCCAAAGTCAGTATGCCGTCGCCGGAATTGAGCTCAACCATCGCCCGGTTCGGCGCATCGATGATCTTGCCGTAGCTGTCGATCCGCAACACGCGGCCATGTGCGTCGAGCACGGCATTGCCGGCCACGCTCAGGCCGTTTTTGCCGGACAGGCGAATGCTGCCGACCCGTTCGCCACTGGCGTCGATCAAACCGTTCACGGTCAGGCTGCCATTGTCCAGCGAGACATTTACCTCGCCGGCCTTGAGCCCGTCACCGATCAGCAGATCGCCCTGTTTGAGCTGGAAGCTGCGGCTGCCAAACACCTGTCCGGCGTTCAGGCGCTGATTGAGCGACGCAAACGCCTCGTCCAACTCACTGCCCAAGCGCTGCGCACGAATGTCCACGCCCGCAGATTTGTACGGCACCAGCGTGCCACCGGCATCGTAATAACCACTGCTGGCGCCAAAGATCTCGCCTTGCAGATCGACCATGCCCGCATCCGCCGCCAGCGCCACGGCGCTCAGATTGCCGGCCTGGTTGTTGCGCGCCGACAGGTCTATGCGCGAGCCACTGGCCTGACGAATGTTGCCACCGTTGCTGTACAGCGCCACGTCGCCGCCCCAGCTGTACTTGCTGATGTCGTTGAACGGCAAGGTGCGCCCGGCCATGTCCAACTGCGCGGATGCGGTCAAGGTCAGATCGTCCTCGGACTTGACTACCAGTTTGCCGCTGGCCAGTGCAATGCGGCCGTCGAGCAACACGTTGCGCGCTTCAAGCGTCAGCTCCGCGCCAAGGGCGTCGGCCAGCGCCGAATTCGCCGCGCCGCTCAACGTCAGGTTGCCGCCCGTCTTGAGCAGATTGACCGAGGCCGCTTCACCGGTGAGCAACGGCGTGCGCAGGTTGAGGTTGCCGCCGCTGTAGGCGTAGCCGTTCAGCGGATCGTAAACGCCTTGCGTCTGATACACCGCCAGACTGCCCTTGTGATTGGCGGTGATACGCTCGCTGGCAATCAGATTGACGTTGCTGAAACCCAGTGCCAGACGATTGTTCTGATCCAGCCCATTGGGTTGCGGGTTCGGGCCATAGCCGAACTCGATGCGTTGCGCCTCGACATTGAGTGTGCCGCGACCCGTACCGGCACCACCGCTGGCCACCGCCCCCGGCGCCTGAGTCGCGCCGTTCCAGATCAGGTTGGCGGTACGAATGGTCGCCACATCGCTGGCTTCGCCCAAGCCATAAATGGCCGGAGTGGCAAGTACCAGGTTTTGCAGACGACTGACGCCGGTCTGTGGGTCGAGCGTATCGAGGGTGACGTTACCGAAGAAGTTGAACGAGTCGCGGGTGGTCAGGCTCAGGGTTTCCAGAGCCGGGGCAGCGAATTGCGTGTCACCGCGCAGCAGACGGTCAAGCACGTTCTGGTTCAGGGTCAGGCCACTCGGCACGCGACCGGCCGCCGCCAGCGCCTCGGCGCTACCAGCATTGACTGCACCCACCGCGAGGGACAGGTGACGGGTACCGAAGCGCACGGACTCGTTCAGTTCGAACTGCTTGTCGGTGGCGGCAGTAATGCTGCCGTTGGAATAGAGCTGCGTTGACGCGGTGCACGCCTGTGCTGCGCAAGTGCCGATGCGGATGCTGCCGGCCCCGTCGATATCGTTCCCGACCGCGGGTGCGAGCATGTTGGTCCAGCCATTGGACACCATCAACAGACTGGCGGCGCCCGGCTCATAAATGAAGCCATCCGTGGAGTCGTAAGGCGCGTCACCGCGGCCGAGCGTGTTGATGCCCGCCCCCGCTTCAAGGGTGATACCGCCGCTCGCGCTGGTGGTGCGCAATATCACTTCCGGTGCGGACAACATTGCCCCGTTGCGCAGGATGATGTTGGAAGCATCACCGACAAACCGGATGAAGTTACCCGTCGAGCCGTATTCAACCGTCGGCGTCGCGCCGAGGGTCAGACGACCCGCATTCAGCCGATTTAGGCTGTCGGCATACAGCGAAATGCCGGCAAAGTCTGGCGTGCGCGACTGGCCCTGAGCGAGTACTTCAAATTCCCCTCCGGTCACAACAGCGGTCCCGGCCACGCCGCCTGCGCTCGGGGCAAACAGTGCCCGGCCCTGGAAATTCAGGCCAATGGCGTGCTGATCGCCGGCAACCAGTTGCAGCTTGAGCATCTTCGCATCCATCGGTGCCAAGGCACGCGGCACGCCACGCCGGGCGGCATCGCTCTGCACGAACTGGGTGAAACTGGTTTCGTTGTACTGCGAATAGCGGCGTAACACATCGGCCGACGTCAGGATCACTTGACTGGCCAGACTGTCGCGCAGACCGCTGTTGGCGATCGACATCAACCCCGAACCGGCCCACGAGCCATTGCGCATTTTCAGCGCAGCGCCGGTCGCGCCCGGTGTCGCCTGAGCATTGACTTCGACCCGGAACGCTCCCGGCAACAAGGCAAAGGTCGAGGGCAGCAAGGTGTAGGTGCCGGCCGCGAGGCCCGGAACGCCGGCACCGATGGTGATCTGTTGGCCGAGCCGCGGATCGCTGGCACCGGCCTCTGCGAGCACCGGAGCAAAGGCACTCTGATTGCCCGGCACAATGGCGTACACCGGATTGCTGCTAAGCCCCGGCAAGCTGAAAGTGCCGTCGCTGGCATTGCGTACCAACGGACTGAAGCGGGCATCGGTAGAGCCGCCACGCCCGGAGACAAAACCGCTGCCGCGCAGATCGCCGCCACCGGACAAATCAATCAACGCGCCACTTTGCACATCGACGTACTGGCCGGTAAGAACCACGCCATTCAAGTCTCCGACCACCCCGTTGAGCGCCACCGACTTGCCGTTATAGCGATAGTCGATGCCATCGGTGGTGCCGCCATACGGCATCACCAGGCCAGCGCCGCTGACGGAGGTGACGCTGCCAGGCAACAGATGCAGTTCGTGGGTGTTCATCAGCAGGTTTTCACCGAGCGTGATCAAACCCAGCGGGGCACGAATGACGCCGCCCTGCTCGATTGTCCCGGCCGCCAGCAGCAGGCTGCCAAACGCCGAATAAGGCAGCGCTTGCGGCGCCGGGCCGTGACCGCTGATGCGCAAGGTGCGCTCGAAACCGGCAACCTGGATCGGCCCTTGATAACCGGCGCGGATGTCGGCGGAAACACCGGTCGCAGGGTAAATCTGCGTGGCGCGCAGATTCAGATCGCCAGCGGTCCACAAGCGCGAGCTGCGTTCGTTGTCCGTCGGCGCGAGGAAGCGCATGTCGCCACGGCTGTCGAGGGTGACCTGGTCGAAACCGCGCCGGGTGACCTGACTGGCCGGCGCGCCGAGCTGGGCAATCGAGCCTGCGGTGCCGAACGACAGGGTGTTGCTCAAATCGAGCAGATCGGCCGTGGCGGTGAATTGGGCGTTTGCCACCTGCGTGGTCGGGTTGGCCATGACCCTTGGGCGGATGGCGACATCCGAAGCCAGGTAGAAACCCAATCCCGAAAGGCGCATGTAAGGCGCCGCCAGATTGACACGGGCCGTGTCGCTGGATGCCTCAGCGAGGGAGATCGAGCCAGCGTACAGATTCAGGCTTTGATTCATGCGCAGATCGACATCGCCGGCAAACGTCAGTAAGCCGTTGCTCAACAGGCTCAGGTGGTCAAAACCACCTGACATCAAGTTGTCCGCGCTCAAGCGAGTCTGGCCATAGCGCAGCAACGCAGCACTTTCGCCAGGTTGCAAATCCGCTGGCAACAACGCGCCGCCCGGCCCTTGGCCAATGATGATTTCACGCGGAGCACGCACCTCATTACTCGCCAGGTTGCGGTTGTACAACGGCGCTTCCAGGGCGATTTCGAGGCGCCCACCCGACTTGCCTGCGCCTCCCGCCGCCGCTTTCAACTGGCCGTCAATGAACAAGCCATTGTATGAACTCAAGGCGATGCGGCCGCCATCGGTGGCGACCACGGTCGGCCCGACGCCGGCGATATCCAGCGTCGCTTGCGTCCCGGAGGCATCCAGACGCGCACCGTCACGCACGATCACGTAGGCATCGGCAGAGGTCGCGGTGATCTTCTTCGAGTCGATCTCGCCGCCGACAATGATGCTGCCGCCCTTACCGACCTGACCGTAAACCCGGCCCAGCGTATCGGTGGCAGTGAACGCGCGTCCGGCGACGTCCAGCACCGCGTGTTCACCGATCCAGATCGAACGGTTGTGGGCGATCGGGTCGGCGTTCTGCAGGACGCTGGCCACGTCCATCGAACCAAATTGTTGCTGGCGGATATCAATGGTGCCGCCCCACGCGTTCAATTCACCGTCAACGGTGATCTGTCCGGCACCGCGCAACGTGATGCGTTGACCGGGATCGACGCTGATCCGCGCGCCCTGGCCGACCGACAGCGCGCTACGGGCAGGATCAATCAGGCTGGCTACGCTCGGCCCGGCTTGCAGCGACAGACTGGCACCGCCGCGCTGGGTCAGAACGCCTTTGATCGGGTTTTCCTGAACCAGGCTTGGCGTCCACAACTGCAGCGCGGTGTGTGGATCGACGCCACTGGCCTGACTCGCCGCCGCATCGCCAAAACGGTAGACCGGCATCACTACATCGACTTGCGTACCGTCAGCCACTTGCAGTCCATTCAGACCGGTGACGCTGTACGCGGAAAAACCCTTGCTGAACAGACTTGGCGCCAGTTGCAGGGTGCGCTCGGCCAGTGCATCGCCGGATTCACCGATGCGCACGCTGTTGGCCTGCAGCGTCAGGCTGCCACCGCCCGTCACGCCGTAACCAAGCACCTCACCATCAAGGCGTAGTTGCGCCTGCCCCGGCGCTGTGAGTGCGCTGGATTCGAGGGTCACATCGCCGCCCTTGCCACCACGGGTCTTGCCATTGGCCAACACCGCGCCGCCCGAGGACACGTCCACCAGACTCCTCGCGGCCAGGCTGACGTCACCGCTGCTGCGCACCGACACCAGTCCGCCGTTGATATAGGCGAGGCTGTTCACGTCATTCGGGTTGCTGCGCAGATTGCTCCACAGACCGCGAGTATCCAGTTGCACACCTTCTGCAACCGCCACACTGGCGCGGGTTCCGCTCGGCACAGTGATCCCGGCATTGCCTGCCAGGACATCGCCCAGATGCAGGCTGCCACCCCGCGCGATCAGGTCAGCATTGACCTGAACTTGCGGCCCGAACAGGGTGATATCGCCACCCGCATCAACCGTCACGGTCTGGTTGACGTCGATGGATTGCCTGGCCGAAACCTTCAGCGCGCCAAGGCGAAAGCCGTTGACCAGATCACTGTCGAGAAACAGCTTGCCGAGACGCGCCTGGGCCACGGCATCGCTCAGGCCGGGAACCGTGAGTGCGGCAGCGTGCTCGCCACCGATCTGCACCTGATCAAGCACCGGATTGAGTTCGTACAGCAGACCGCCAGCCGTCGCCGACCAGGCCGGATCGTACTGACCGACGATCAACTGCGCCCGGCGCGCCAGTGCGGTCTGACTCTGCTCATAGCCGTCGAGCACGGCGCGCGGGGTTTGCGTCTGGCGTTCGCCCTGGAACACTTCGCCGACGACTTGGCCATCCACCAGCGCGTTGCGCGTGCCAATCACCAGTTGCCCGGCATCGCGGCCGACGGTATAGCCCGATTCCCGACGCGATCGCGGGGCGATCAGCGGGTTGTAAAACACCTGCGTCTGGCCCCAGCGCTCGCTGCTGTCTTCATAGCCTTTGTACAGCCCGGTGTAGAGCAGATCCCCTGGTGCCCGCGACACTTCATATAAATGCCCATCAGCGCCACGCAACCAGCTCTGGCGGATCTCGCCGCTCTGCACATCGAGGGTGCCGCCGGACAGGTTGATCAGCGAACCTTTCTCGCTCACCACGTCGTTGCCGCTGAAATTCACGCTGCCGCCCTGCGCCATCCACTCTCCGATGCGGTGGCTTTGGGTGCCGAGATAACCACCGACTTCGAGCAATCCGCCGGCGGTGTACCAACGGTCTGTCGCGTAACCATTAGTACCGGCCGGCACGTACACCAGCTCCCGCACATCGACCCAGATATCGTTGCTGTTGAGCGCACCACCCTCACGGTTGAGCGGCGCATCGCGCTGCTCGTTGCCCTGCACATTGATCTTGATGTTGTTGGCTTCCATCGCGACTTTCACGCCAACCGCGCCCGACACATCAATCACAGCACCGTCGCGCACCAGACTGCGGCGCCCTGCCGCCACCGCCACCTGGCCACCGGTGGCCAGCGTGATCGAGCCGTTCTGAAACTCGACACTGCCACCGCTGCCGATCTCTACCCGCGACTGGTCACTGCGAATCCGGTTGTTCGCGCTGACGGCGCTCAGCGCGGCGTCGCGCTGGCTGTCGAGGGCGGTCAGATCGCTGCTGTCGAGCAGGATTGCGGTGACGCTGGCCTGGCCGAGCGTCACGCTGCCATCGGCGTCGGATGCAGGGTTGAGCAAGTGCACGGTGCCCCGGGTCGCCACCGAAGTGCTGGCCAGCAACACGCCGTTCTGCAGCACCTCATGACCGGTCAGGGTGATGTCACCGGTCGCGGCCTGAATCAAGCCGCTGTTGCTGACTTTGCCGGCTACCGCCCCGGCCTTGAAACCAGGTCTGACTTCGTTGCCGAAGGTGGTGGACAGCGCATTGCCTTCGGTGCCCGAACCTTTGCGGATGTAGAAGCGATCACCGGCGCCAAGCACGGTCTGCCCCTTGGGTGTGCTGATACTGCCGTCGTTGTGCACTTCGTTGCCCAACAGCAAGGCATATCCACCCGCGTCGGTGGACAGCGCCGGTTTGTGGGTCTGGATGGAAGCACCACGCTCCACCAGCACCTTGCCGGCGGCGTCAGTGAAGGTCGGCTGGCTGGCGCTACTGTCGAAATACAGACCCCGGTCGCGGAACTGGATGTCGGTGATATTGGCCGCAGCGGCCACCAGATTGCGCACGTTGACCTGGCTGCTGCCGCTGAACACGATGCCGTTGCGGTTGATCAGCATCACCGTGCCGTCGCCCTTGATCTGGCCCTGGATCTGACTGGCGCGCGCGCCCGGATCGTTGACCCGGTTGAGCACCGCCCAGTTTGCTTGTTGAGCGAATTCGACCGTGGTGTTACGCCCGACGTTGAAGGTTTCCCAGTTGAGAATCGCTTTGTCGGCGGTCTGCTCGATCTTCACCGTGGTCTTGCCGTCAGCCTGGGTTTGCTGCGGGCCTTTGGCGTTCTGCCAACCCTGCGCAAGGCTGTTATCGACCTGCAAACCACCCGCGCCCAGACCATCCGGCACCAACTGGACTGAACCCAAGGCTGCCGCACGTCCGGCTGCTTGTGCGGCCTGCTGCGCCGCAATCGCCGCCACGGTGTTGTTGAGGGTCTGCAATGAGCGCTGCAGTTGCTGATTGGCTCGCTGTTGCTGGGCGAGCGGTGGCGTCATCCCCGGCAATCCGCCAACACTTGGCCGCGCGGCCGCTGCCTGCTGTGCGGCACCCTTGGCCGCAAACCATCCCGAATTGAACGCCGTTTGCGCCTGCGCACTGCCCGCCACCAGACACAACGCCACCGCGTGTGCCAGTGGCTTGAGCAGCCACAGCGCCGGATCGGCTAGCTCACGCTTGAGCATCTGGGCACGGGTACTGCGACGGGATGGGCGAGCGAGCATCACTACGAGATCCTTTTTGATTGCCACACGAAGCTGCAGGCCAAGCAAAAACCTGCTGTTACGACATAGGCAGTTGGCGAGGGGCACGACCGAACGGATGTCACACAATCTTCATGATCGGGGTGTAAATCGGCGAAAAAAAACAGCAGCCCGAGGGCTGCTGTCTTTGGGTCCAGCTTGAAACAATCCTTACAAAGGACGACCAACAGCGTTGCACACGCTGGTGTTGTTGATGTCCAGGTTGTAGCCGGTGGAGTTGGTGACGAAGTTGGCGGTCACTGCAGTTTTCCAGCCAGTTGGAACCGGGATGAAGCCGTGAGCGGCGGTAGCCGCAGCGTTACCCGGAGTGCTGTAGTGCTGGGTCAGGAACGCTTTGACATCAGCGGCCACGGCTGCGTCCTTGTAGCACTGGCCGAAGATGAAGTTGGTGTAGGCAGCCATTGCATAACCGCTGGTTGGGTTGGCAACTACTGGAGACCACTTGGCCGGGTCGGCAGCGGTGACTGCGGTGGCTGGTACCGGGACCGATGCCAGTGCAGCGTTGACGTTGGCGCTGGTTGGCTGAACGCCGTTGATGCGGGCAACAACAGCGTTGCTCGAAGCGTTGACACCGTCCGGACCGACATAACCGATGGAGCCGTCAACCGCGTTTACCGCAGTGGCAACGTCAGAGGTGTTGACCACGCCTACCCAGTTGGACGGCACAGCGGAACCCGCTGGCAGACGTGCGTTGGTGAAGGTGGTGCTGACCGCGAATTTGGTCGGGCAGATCGAGTTCAGGTGACGGCTGAGGATTTCGGTGGTGCCGCTCGAAGCGGTGCGATAAACAACGCGGATTGGCGTGGTGTCGGAGGTACCCAACAGCGCGCCCCAGGTAACCTTGGTGCCCGACAAGGCGTCACACAGCTGAGCACTGGTCAGGTTGAGGGTGGTGTTGCCGGCTTTTTTGTAAGGGATGGCCACCGAAGTCGCTACCGATGGCAGCTGAATCAGCGGACCGAACGACGCACCAAAGTTAGTGGCGTAGGTGCTCAGTTCGTTAGCGCTGAGAATCGAGTCGCTGGCGGCGAAGTGCACAGTACCGGTGGTGCCGAACTGCGAAGCGGTGTTGGTCAGGAAAGCACTTTTGCCGATGCCGCTACCGGTTACAGCGTAGCTGAAGTTGGCAGGCAGAATGCTGTTGGCAGAGCCTTTGTACAGAGCGGCAGGCAGTGAAGCGCCACCACCGGTTACGGCCATGGCCTGGGCGGATGCCAGAGCGGCGACAGTCAGTGAGGCTGCGATCAGAGTGCGCTTGAACATGAAGAATCTCCTTTTCAACTCGGTTTTTTGGAACACAGGGATGGTTGCGTCGCACTGAGAAATTCGCAGTTTCCGGTGACAGATAAAGGAAAAAACCTCGGGAGCTGCGAGGTGATTTTCGGCGGGTTTTCTCGGGTGTTTGCGCGGATCGGCGCTGCGTCTGGAGCAGGCTTTTGGCGGGGATCGGCCACAGGCCTTGAAGGGCCGTTGCAGATGACACAAAGGTGAACCCGAGGATGGCTGGATCGGCGCTCGGGAGATGCTCAGACCGGTGAAAAAGAACTGAGAAAATCAGTGTTGAATCTGGCCCCTTCGCGAGCAAGCTCGCTCCCACAATAATTTGCAGCGCTCACAAAAACTGTGGGAGCGAGCTTGCTCGCGATGAGGTCAATCCAGACAACATCAAATCAACAGACACACCGCTATTGCACCAGTTGATTGATCTCGATAATCGGCAACAGCACCGCCATCACAATCACCAGCACCACCGCGCCCATCACCACAATCATCAGCGGCTCAAGCAATGCAGTCATGCCCATCGCCCGACGCTCGATATCGCGCGACAGGGTTTGCGCCGCGCGCTCAAGCATCGGCGGCAACGCACCGGTTTTCTCGCCACTGGCGATCAAGTGAATCAGCACCGGCGGAAACACGTTCTCCACGCGCAGCGCCGCCGCGAGATTCACGCCCTCGCGCACCTTGGCCGTGGCCTCGCTGACGCTCAGGCTCAGGCGCTCGTTGGACAAGGTTTGTCGCGCCGCTTCCAATGCTCTTAATAAAGGCACACCCGCACCGCCGAGAATCGCCAGCGTCGAGGCAAAACGCGCAGTGTTCAGGCCAAGAATGAAACGCCCGATCAAAGGCAACTTGAGCACCCGATGATGCCAGGCCAAGCGCGCCGCCGGGTTGCGCAGATACAAGCGCCAACTCCAGAAAGCCCCCGCCATGACCGCCGCACACAACCAGCCCCAACTACGAATGAAATCACTCGCGGTGAGCATCGCCAGCGTCAGCCCCGGCAGATCCTGGCGCGCCTGGGAAAACGCGCTGACCACCTGCGGCACCACGTAGCTCAACAGAAAGATCACGATGCCAATCGACACCAGTCCGACCACGCCGGGATAAATGAATGCAGTGAGAATCTTGCCGCGCAGGTTGTTGCGCTCCTCGATGTAATCCGCCAGCCGTTCCATCACCTGCGCCAGATCGCCAGACTCCTCTCCCGCCGCAATCAACGCCCGATAGATCTCAGGAAAATCCCGTGGTCGCGCCGCCAACGCCTCAGCCAGCCGCATACCGCTACGCACATCCGCGCGCACGCCGCTAAGGGTATGCGCGATATGTTTTTTCTCGGCCTGCTCGACGGTGGCGCTCAGCGCGGCTTCCAGCGGCAGGCTGGCGCCGAGCAGGCTCGACAGCTGCCGAGTTGCCCAAGCCAGATCGTTATCCGAGAGCTTGGCGCTGAACATTCCCCCGCTGCTCTGGTTGGACACATTGCTTTCTTTGGCCACCGACAACGCGGTCAGACCCCGGCCGCGCAACACGCCAAACGCGGCGCTCTGGCTTTCGGCCTCCAAGTGCCCGGATTCGATCTTGCCGTTGGCGTCGGCGGCTTCAAAACGGTAGCGATTCATCAGGCGTCCCGTGTCACACGGAGGATTTCTTCGGGAGCGGTGGCGCCACTGCGAATCCAGCGCTCACCGTCCTCGCGCAGGCTGAACATCCCGGCCTTGTTCGCCGCCGCACGCAAGGCCTGCTCCCCTGCCCCTTGGTGAATCAGGGTGCGAATGTCGTCGTCGATGCAGAACAATTCGTGGATGCCGGTGCGGCCGCTGTAGCCGGTCTGGTTGCACGACGCGCAGCCGACCGGGCGCCAGGTTCCGGGCGCTGTCGGGTCTTCTTGCTTGCAGTGATTGCACAGCCGTCGCACCAGCCGCTGCGCCAAAACCCCGAGCATGGAAGACGCGAGCAGAAACGGCTCGACGCCCATGTCGATCAGGCGATTGACCGCCGACACCGCGTCGTTGGTGTGCAACGTTGCCAGCACCAAGTGACCGGTGAGCGAGGCCTGCACCGCGATCTGCGCGGTTTCCAGATCGCGGATTTCGCCGATCATGATGATGTCCGGGTCCTGCCGCAAAATCGCGCGCAACGCGAGGGCAAAGGTCATGTCGATCTTGGCGTTGACCTGAATCTGGCTGATCCCCGGCAGGTCATATTCGACCGGATCTTCGACGGTGAGGATGTTGCTGGTACTCGCGTCGAGTCGCGCCAGTGCCGCGTAAAGGCTGGTGGTTTTGCCGCTGCCGGTTGGGCCGGTGACCAGCACGATGCCGTGGGGCTGGCGGATCAGGTGATCAAGTTTGGCCAGCACTTGTGCGTCCATGCCCAGAGTTTCCAGATGCAGACGTCCGGCCTGTTTGTCGAGCAAGCGCATGACCACGCGTTCACCGTGGCCGGTGGGCACGGTGGAGACACGAATATCGATTGGCCGCCCCGCCACCCGCAACGCGATGCGACCATCCTGCGGCAGACGTTTTTCGGCGATGTCGAGTTGCGCCATGATCTTGATCCGCGACACCAGCGCGCCGTGCAGCGCTTTGCGCGGTGAAACCACGTCACGCAACGTGCCATCGACGCGATAGCGCACCACCGAATGGGTTTCGAACGGTTCGATGTGAATGTCACTGGCCTCGTCGCGCGCCGCTTGCGTGAGCAAGGCGTTGATCATGCGGATCACCGGGGCGCCGTCCTGGGTGTCGAGCAGGTCGGTGATTTCCGGCATGTCCTGCAGCATGCGGTCGAGATCGACTTCGTTCTCCGCCGCGCCGACCACCGCTGCCGCACTGCCGGTGTCAGCGTAAGCCGCCGCGAGCAGGCCGTCGAGTTCATCATCCCGCACCCGCTCGACCCGCGCCGGGCCGAACTGACGGCGCACTTCGCTGATCGACCAACCGGGCGTAGACGGGCACACAATCAACACCCCGTCCCGCAACAAAATCCGCTGCGCCTTGGCCCAGACATAAGGCAAAACACTCATCCTCCAACCTCCACACAATCCCCTGTGGCGAGGGGATTCATCCCCGTTGGTCTGCGCAGCAGACCCAAATCCTGCCAACCGGGTTTCCCTGATACACCGCGTGCAGAGGATTTGCGGGTGCTGCGCACCCGAACGGGGATAAATCCCCTCACCACAGTCATCACTCGGTTCAACATCGGGGGGATCATTGAATCGGCACTGCTTTGATGGTGGCGCGCGGTCCCGAAGTCGGCATTGGCACACCCTGCGCAGCAGTCGGCAATTGCGGCGCCTGCATGTCGGGCATCGCCCAGCTGCGTTCCGGTTGCAGCCCGCCCTGGGCACGGCGCATGAAGTCGTAGCGGTTGAGGGTGATGCTGCGCCCCGCCGCGCTGTCGCGGATGATGTACGGGCGCAGAAACACCATCAGATTGGTCTTGGTGATCGCCCGACGCTCGTTGCGAAACAGCGCGCCAATTCCCGGAATGGTCGATAGCCACGGCACCGCATCGTTGCTCTGGCTGTAGCCATCCTGCAGCAATCCACCAAGGACCATGATCTGCCCGTCGTCGAGCAGAATGCTGGTGTCGATCGCACGTTTGTTGGTGACGATGCCCGCCGCCGTCGCGCTGTTCGAGGCGCGTTCGTCGATGCTGCTGACTTCCTGATAAATGTCGAGTTTGACCGTGCCGCCCTCGGAAATCTGCGGCCGCACGTTGAGCTTCAAGCCCACCTCTTCACGAGTCACGGTCTGGAACGGGTTGTTGCTGGTGCCACCGCCACCCGTCACGTAGCTGCCGCTGACAAACGGAATGGTCTGGCCGACGAAAATGCTCGCGGCTTCGTTGTCGAGGGTCAGCAGGTTTGGCGTCGAGAGCACGTTGGTGCCGCCCTTGCTCTTCAACGCGCGGGCCAGCACTTTCAGGTCGAGAATCTTGCCGATCCCCGGAATATCCACGGTGCCATTCACGTAACCGAGGTTCAGGCCTTGCGGCAGCACATCGAGGCTGGTCTTGCCACTCAGATTGATCCCCGAGCCACCGAGATTGGCGCCGCCGATCACGCCATTGCCGCCGAGGTTGCCGGTCTGCCATTGCACGCCAAACTCGCTGGCATCGTCCTCGCCGACTTCGACGATCAGGCTCTCGATCACCACTTGTGCGCGGCGCTGGTCGAGCAAGTCGATGACTTCGCGCAGGTTGCGGTACACCGGTTCCGGCGCGGAAATCAGCAAGGTGTTGGTGGTGGCGTCGGCCTGAATCGTGACGCCGCCAGCGCTGAAAGCGACGTTCTGTTCGGTGCTTTGGGTGGTGCTACTGCCGCTGGTGGCCCCGCTGCCCTGGGCGTAACTGCCGCCGGTGCTGCCGGAGTTTGTTGTGGCGGTTGTGCCAGAGGTTTGCGTGCCACTCTGGCCATTCTGCCCGCCGCCAGAATTGCTGGTGCTGCCCATCGCACTGAGCACCGAACGCGCACTGTCGCTGGTGCCGCTGTCGCTCTCGCCAGTCAGCAAGCCGCGCAGTGCCTGCGCCAGTTTGGCCGCCTGCGCGTTACGCAGATAAACCACGTGCAGATTGCTCGGATTGCTCTGCGCGTTGTCAAGTTTGTAGATCAGATTGCGCGCCAGCTCGGTGCGCTCGGGGCTGCCGGCGCGGATGATGATGGTGTTCGAGCGCGGATCACCAATCACGGCGATTTTCTGCGTCGGATCATTGCCCGGTGCGTCGAGCAAGTCGGCAACCATCGGTGCGATGTCGGCAGCGATGCCGTTCTGGATCTGCACCACGTCGGTGTCGATGGCGCTCGGCGTGTCGATGCCCTCGATCAACTGCGCAACCCGCGTCAGGTTCTCGGCGTAATCGGTGACGACGATGGTGTTGTTGCCCGGATAGGCGTTGATCGGATTGTTCGGCGACACGATGGGACGCAGCACCGGAATCAGGTTTACCGCGTTCTCGTATTGCAAGCGAAAGGTGCGCGTAAGCATGCCGTTGCCGCCGGGCTTGTCGGCGCTGTAAATCGGTCCGCCGAGCAACTTCGCATCGGCCTCCGGCACCACCTGCGCCACACCGCCGACATCGACCACGCTGAAACCCTGCATGCGCAACGCCGCCAATAGCATGTCGTAAGCCTGGCGCGCCGGCACCTGACCTTCCGACACCAGCGTCAGAGTGCCCTTGACCCGCGGATCGACCAGAAACTGCTGGCCGGTGGAACGCGACAGCGCCCGCACCACCGCTTGAATGTCCGCATCGACAAAATTCAGCGTCACCGGCTGATCGCCCAGTGGGTTGCTCGGCAGCGCCGCGCCACGGCTTGATCCACCGGTGCGGCCGCGCTCGCTGATGTTGTGCAACTGCTTCGGTGCAGGCCGGGCCTGAGCTTGCGCCCGCTCACGGTCGAGCACCGCATCGCCGCTGCGCTGGGTGTTGGCCAGCGGTCGGCCGAGCTCGCTGTCGACCAGCAGTGGCGGTTGATTCGATGGCGTGGTGTTGCTGCACGCGCTCAATGCCAGAAACAGCAGCGACAGCGACATACGTTTCGCGTTGGATCCTGACCCACTCATGAAGCTTCCTTAGCGCCCAGCGCCTGATCCATGCGAACGGTGCCCGACAAAGTGCCGGCGGTGTCATCGGTTTTGGCCTCGTCTGCGCGTTGCAAACGGGCCTCGACCACTTGCAGTGAAAATTGCCGAGGGTTGGCCAACAGCCAATCGATTGCGGCGTCAGCAGGTGCGGCGTCGAAGGTCAGCAGCCAGGCGCCGGATGGCCCGGTTTCCAACTGAAAATGCCCGCCGAGGCCGCTGGCTTGCAGGGTTTGCTCTAGCGATTGCTCAACGCTCTGCCCCTGCGGACGCACGCTGACCTCGCGCAGCAAGACTTCCAACGCTTCTGTCTGCGCGCGCAACTTCGGCGTTTCGGCTTGCCAGTAAGTGATTTTTTTCAGTGGCGGTTGGATCAATGCGACCCACACCAGCCAGCCGATCACCAGCACGGCCACGCCGCCAACCATGCGTTTTTCGCGCAATGCCAGAGGCTGCCAGCGTGCCTGTAATTGACTCGCGAAGCGTTGCCAGGTGGCGCGGTATTTGGTCAGCGTTGCGCTATTCATCTTCGGCTCCGCTGGTGTCGTCGGCTTCTGTCGCGGTGGCTTCACCGGCCGGGCGCAAAGTCCAACCGTCGTCATTCGCGCTGACACTGATCCCGGCCTGGGCCAGGGTGTTTTGCCACTCCTTGTCACCGCGCCGCGCTTCGGCCAGCAGACTCAACTGCAAGGCACCGTCGGCGAATATCAGGCGCTGAACGCTGCCGGCCATGAACGGCATGCCGATCCCGGCCTGCAACACCAGCCGATTGAAATCCTGCCCCGGCTCGTCCGCCGCGCCTTGCTTCTGCGCAGCGATCTGCTGACGAGCCTGTTGCAGCGGATTGAGGATCACCGGAATTTGCGGGAACGCCTGCTTCACCCGCTGACTCATCTGCGCCTTGAGCTGCTGGCCCTGCCCGGCCTCACGCGCGGCATACAGATTGAGGCCGATCACCCACACTGCCAGCGCCAGAGCGCAGCAACCGATGGCCCTGCCCCAACCGCGGTGTTCCTGGTGTTGTTGCTGAATCCCGCCGTGCAAGCCCCAACCCGGCAGCGGCCCGGCCCAGCGCTGCGAATCGGCTAATAGCGACTGCCCGGTCTGCGGCGCCGGATCACCGATCCAGTGTGCGGGCAGACCGGTTTGCATCTGCCAGTCGTCATCGATCAGCGGCTGGACTTGCGCCACATGCACGCTCTCGCGCAACAACAGATGATCGTCGTGCAGGCAGCCGACCCCGCCCTCGATCACCGGCAAACTGTAGGCGGCCGGGTACAAGCCTTTGAGGCTCAACCCGGTTTCGCGCAGTAAATGGCCGAGGTGTTGCAGATCCTTTTTTTGCAGCCAGGCCATTTGCACTTGGCCCGTTTCACCGCGCGGGCCGTGGGCGATGTGCATGTCAGCGCTGTCGCCGAGCATCAAGGCCTGCGCCGCGCACTGCACGGCGGCCACGACTTTGTTCGCGGGTAACGGCGGCAACTCGATGCTCGCCAGCAGGCTGTCAGCCGGGTGCAGAAAACACACCAGCGCGGACTGCTTCGGCAGTTGCTCAAGGCTTTTTGATTCCTGGCGCACGAACTGACTTTGCCGATCCAGCCATACACAATTCAGCTGACTGTCCAGACTCAACTGCGCCAATGGCGGCAGACTCACGCGCAACTGGCTCATACGCCCACCCGCGACCAAATCACCTGCGGCAGTCGATCCTGACTGCGATGCAACAACGCATCGAGATTGACCCGCCGCTGATCACGCCGCGCCTCGCCACGCAGGCGAAACCAGTCACTGGTGATGCCGACCTTGATGCTGGTGACATCCAGCTCGGGCTGACGCAAGCGGTTAACGAAATCGCCGCGATTGATAAACCAATGCCCGGCGTCACGCTCATTGATCAACGCCTGCGCGCGCTCCAGCGACAACCCCGGCACATACGCCGCCAGCACTGGCGCGGTGGCCGTGTTGCCGTTGAGCCAAGTGGTCGCCGGGATCACCGTCAGGTACGGTGCGAGCTTGAGGATCAACGCGTCATTGACCCCGTCGACACTGCGCAGATCGTCGAGGTTGCGCAGCATCGGCAGCGTCGGCGACTGCGGTTTTCGTGCGGCGTCGGGAGAGGTGCTGCGGCCACTGTCGAACGTGTTTTTCGCCACAGTCTTGTTCGCAACTGGCGGACTCAGCAGTTTCGGATAAGAAGCAATCACCCGCTGGCTGATGCGTTGACTCAACGCCGCGCTGACCCCGATCAACTCGCACAAACGCTGAAACGCCTGCACCTGCGCCTCATCAACACGCTCATTGGCCACCAGATTGCGCAAGTTGAACTTGCCCTGCTCGTCTTCAAGCCGACCTTCAAAACCCTGAACATTCAACCGCTGCGCCCACGGCTGATCGAGCCGGGTCAACGGATCGCGCTGCCGCGCATCCCACAATATCTGCCGGCTCAATTCCAGCCCACCCTGCAAAATCCAGCGCCCCTGCACACGCAGTTGTTCAGCCTCAAACGCACGGGTCGAAATGCTCTGCCGCGTCAACATGCCCGCCGCAATCACCGCGACCACGGCAGCAATCAACAGCGCACTGATGATCGCCATCCCCTGCTGTTTCGAAGGATTGTTCATGGCCGGCCTTACAGCTGCCAGGAACCGATATCGGCATTCACGCCGTCGCCGTCGGGCTGGCCATCGGCGCCGAGGGAAAAGATGTCGATCTCACCGTTGGCGCCGGGGTTGAGGTACTGATACGGACGGCCCCACGGGTCATTCGGCAGGCGTTCGAGGTACGAGCGCCAGTTGCTGTTCTTCGCGTCCGCCGGACGTTCCACCAACACTTTCAAGCCCTGATTCATGCTCGGATAAGTGCCGTGATCGAGGCGATACAACTTGAGCGCCTGCATTAACCCGCCGATGTCCTGCTTGGCTGCGGTGGCCCGCGCCTGATCCGGTCGATCCAGCACTTTAGGCACCACCATCGCCGCAAGAATCCCGAGGATCACCACCACGACCATGATCTCGATCAGCGTAAAACCCTGCTGGGCGCGCGGCATCCGTGGCGGTCGTGCAGGCTGTTTGAACGGTGCGATATCCATCTCGACATTCCCTGGCTTGGTTCGATTCGACGCGCAGTGTTGCAAGAAGATATGTCAGGGATGTTGAAAATCCTCGGGTGTTTTCGTCGTCAAGCCGTCAAGCGCGAGGGTTAGCGTCGAGGGCTGTGTTTGGGTTTTGGGCCTTTTATGCGTGCGCGTACCCGAGAAGCGGGCTTCACCCTGATTGAAGTGCTGGTGGCACTGGCGATTATTGCCGTGGCGATGTCAGCGGCTGTGCGCGTGGCAGGAATCATGACCCAGAGCAGCGGCCTGCTGCGGGATCGCTCGATTGCCTTGATTGCGGCGCAGAGTCGTATGGCCGAGTTGCGGCTTGAGGGGCGATTGCCGTTGGGGATGAAAGCGATGGAGTGTGATCAGGGGCGGTTGTTGTTGCGGTGTGAGCAGGTGATTGGCACGGCGCAGAATGGGCGGCTGTTGAGGGTTGGGGTGCAGGTGTTTGATCGGGGGCAGGATGGGCCGGCATTGGCGCGGTTGGAGACCATGTTGATGCGGGCGGAGAACCCCTGAGGACCGCGCTTGATCCACGCGTTTAACCGACCTCTCACATACCGTTTAAAGACACCCAGCGTTACTTCACCAAGCCTACAACGCCTTGCGTCATTGCCTACGACTGCGCCAGAATCCGCCGGCTTGTGCGCTTTTGGCGTGGGTTCTATCGTTGGCCGGTCGCTGTAAAACACAGCGATCGGGTTTGGTAGCCCGGTTCACCTGACGCATAGCAAACCTTTGCAGGGATCGTTTCGTCCTCTGTTTATGGTGGCCATGCGTAGGGCGTCCTCGGACGCGCCGGGTATCCAGGTGACCGGTCTACCAACCTCCGTATGGCCACCACCCTCCGTTTGGTAGCGCGAAGGTGATGGCTCCACTTTTCATCTGGAGTTACATCATGATCAAGCCAACACCGAACCCACCAGAAACACAAACCGATCCAGTCTCCCCTTACAAATTCCCCGACTCCCGAACCCTCAACGAAGCCGCCGAACGCGCCCTCGACCACTACCTCACCCCACAACAACGAGTCATGGGCAGCCACCACAAACACGACCCCATGTTCATCGCCAACACCGCCTACGACACCGAATCCCTCCTGGCCAACGCCAGCGAATCCCTCGGCTCCGCCAGCGAAATGCTGCAAAACTTCGCCGCCACCCTAGAACCCGCCCACCGCAAAACCGCGCTGGGGATCGCGCAGATTGTGATGCTTGGGGAATTAGCGGTGAATCAGGCGTTGGATAATGTTGAGGTGAAGGCGTGATCGGTTGATCGCTATCGATCAACAGATCTGAAACAAATGGCCGAGGTTATCAGGCGTAACTGACAACCTCGGCCACAAGAATCATTCTATTTTTTCCGGCACATCTCGACGTCACCCTGAGTTTTCAGGTCTGTATCAATTCCCAGCCGGTATCTACAGTAGTCAATAATCCACCCCCGCTCCTCTGCGGTCAGGCGCTCTACCTTCCTGATCTCTCCATCGTTGGCGTGGATGTTGTAGAACTTCATTTGAAACGTGGGGTGCTTCTTGATGAAGACGACTGTCTCGATGTCTCCGTCCTCAAGGGCTTCGTAGTAGCCGACGTAGAGAACAGTCACAAGGGCGAGGATCGCTATGATTAAAAGCTTTTTCATTCCTGTGGCGCCGGTGGTGGAAGCAGATTGGTTTTAGTTCTGATGTTTCTAACCAGCGCCATTCCAATATTACCGGGACAAATTTTCCCTTCGGCGCCCTGCCCCGGGTAGTCCCTGTGACCACCGAAATTCTTGACAACAAATATGCTCTTCAACGCGTCGATCAGATGCATCTGCGCAATAATTTGATCTTCGGGAATGACGTTTGTTGTGCTGTAACCAATGCTATCAAGAGCCACACGTCCTTTGGCGACCCAGTCGCCTCCTTCCTCCGGCGTCGCCAGGTTATCCAGTAGAATGATGCCAATCAGTCCTGTGTTTATTCAGGACACTCGAGCCTTGAAGCCGAATATCACGCCCCTCAAAAATCTGACCTGTGCAATCAATGCCCTAGTGATAGCCAATATCGTCGTAGGTCTGGCTCAGGTGTCCTTTCTGAATTTCCTGCATCTGCTCTGCGCCTGGAGTACAGCTGTGACTTCGCCCCGCGTGGTGCAAGGCGATCATGGTGTAGTCCCAATCCATGACCATGTCCTTCTTGCCATCCACTGCTTTCCAGGATGAACACTCAACGAACGTGGCATTCAATGCCCGAACTCTTTTGATTATGGCCTCTCGCGTGGCTGCACGATCATTCACAGTCACCGGTATCGGGCACATGAACTCGCCCGGCGTGATTTCTTGGGCAGTCGATTGTGTCGCGAAACTGGCAGCCATTACTGTTTCTCCGAAAATTCATGAAGCATTCGGGCAGGAGCATTGAACAAGATGTGAAGTGAAATCTGGGCATTGGGTGTCAGCGTTTTGATATGCGCGATGCCATCAGCATCGGTAACGCCAGAGGTCTCAACGCCATTCACCGTCGCAACATAGTCACGAAATGCCAATGGCTTACCCGTTTCACTGTCGGTAACACTGAACGACTGCCCGAATCGTTTCTGGATGGCGAGCGGCACAGGAGGAATGAAAGGTGCTGGGGTATGCGAATTCCCGATGATGACTGTCCCCCGAACCACCAATAACAACGTCCCCGTGTGAACCTGTGGTATCGATCAGCGCAGCGTTTTTGCCATTGATGAACACCGTAGCGGAAACACCTGAAACCAGAGCACTTCCACAGGTACAGGTATCTCCTTTACGAGCGGCAGCGAGGCCGTCGAAGAAAACGTCAGGGGAACCTGACGCAATGGCTTTTGGGCCATGCCCGAGCATCGGCAGGAAGTTGGGTCAGTGATTCGTGCGGCAGGCCTTGCCATGTGCTTGACTCCCTGTCAGCGGATTGAACGAGTGCGAACTCGTACCAGAAAGCCTACTGCGCAAAAAATTTCGTTCCCTTTTCCTCGGTGATTGGCACTACCTGCGCTAAGGCGATTTTTTGATGTCGATGATACAATCGACCCCGCTCAACCTGAGGCATCCACTCGATATATATGCCACCGTACCGTTTGATCAGGAGGTGGATGCCCGGCGAGCCAAATCTTAGAGCGGCATTGGACGTTAAAATCTTCACATAACAAAGGAGCTAGATGTTGAATACACCTTGGACAATACAATTTATAACTTATGGAGCCATATAACCAAGATGTTGAATGACTCATCAATTCGTGGTGCACTATTAGCCAGACTAAGAAACGCCCACCCTCAACCCAAAGCCCTTATCGAAGAATTACGAGTTCATAACGGCAACGCAATTGCGGATGTGGTCGCAGTTCATAGGGAAGCACACTGCTACGAAATCAAGGGCGACGGCGACAAAATTGAAAGAATTGCCCAGCAAGGTTTTTATTACGATCTCGCGTTCCGAAAAGTGACGTTAGTTACCACAACAAAGCATATAGCCAAAGCAATTAAAATTGCACCAAACCACTGGGGCATACTTGAAGCTAAAAGCAACTCTGCGGGAAAAATTATTTTCAAATCCATTCGTCAGGTCCAGAAAAGCGCGGCCTTTGACAAACAGATAGCGTTGCTAACACTGTGGCGGAACGAGTTATTTGATATCGCCAGCGGAATGGAAACAAAAGTTCAGACCAAAATAAACAGAAACTCTCTATCTGCTCTTATTTCTCACGCTTTCAGCGCACAAGAACTCAGCCTTACAATAGGCAAAGCTCTTGTGCTTAGAAGCATTATAAAAGATCAAGCATAAAAGACATATGAGAGTTAATTGTCGGCTTCAAAATACTGCCGGGCATGACCGTCGAACCGAGCCCAGCTGCTTTCTCAACCAAATACAAATCACCCTCAGAGTTTCCACGCCGGAAAAATGACTTCGCCACTATGGTTGAAGCGATATCATTGTACTGTTTAAAACCTCGCGGATGTGTCTTAATACCACCACCACGTACAATATAGTGCTTATCTTCGTAAGAGTAGACCACCTTAGGTGCGGTTACGTTGAGCATGTTGCGCGGATCAATATCAGAATCCGAATAATCGGGACTAACTATAGTGTAATCTCCGAAAATCACCTTATGACCAGAGAGACCAGAAAGAGCATGGTTGTAGATGGCAATTTCGTTGCGGGGCAGATGTATTTCATTATTCGTTGAAAGCACATCACCTGTTACCGGAGGAAGTGTCGAACCAGTGATAACAATCGCTTCGTATGTATAATCAGCAGCAGCTGCTGTGCAAAATGCGCTTATTTGTGCAGCGCGGGCTACCGCATCAACACCCTTGCAAATTCTGTTATCTATAATAAGCACCCATCGATCATAAATACCTTTCCCCATCGCTATCAAATGCAAAATATCGGTTCTAATTAAATTATAGCTAATGAGATCTTCGCTGGAGATACGCAAAGCGATCCGTCTGTTTTTGACGGCTTTAGTAAACGCAAGCGTGAACACGCACGAGTTTCGATCAGTAGTGCGATCCACACCAACAACTGGGTTAAAATTCAATTCCTGAGCATACATACATGCTGCGAAATACTCATAGCTCGGACGCCCTCCGATTAGGATTGAGTCTGGAATATCATAGTCGTCCACGAAGTATTCAGGCACACCCTTCATATTCAAGCAGAATTTTCGAGCAGCAGTTTCTATATTCGTCTTAAGCGTTGATGCATCCATGTCCTTTTTTAGAGGAAGATCGAAGAAAGGAGCAATGAGCTGCTTTCTTTCCTTAACAAGAGACTTAATCGCTCCAAATTCATTAGCTTTGGCTTTCAGAAATGGCATGTACTTAGGCATTTGCGCTTATCATCCTTTTTACGCTTATCTCGTTAATAACACTACTAAAAAGTGTGTAGTTTTCCGTATCATGCCTTACGAAGCCTGCCAAGATCGCAGGGTGTATAAATAGCCTTTTCGCATCTTTAAACAGGTCTTGTTGATTTCGATGCCTCCGTACGGAAGCAGATCTCCAGTCACTACGACTAATTAAGCTTTCTTTGGCTAGCTGGTTTGCCTCAAGCTCAACAATATCTTCCCCGAGATCTTCAATGCAATCAAAGTGAGGGTCATCGAGTTGATCATAATGAATTGAGACGTGAGCAAGCTCATGCATTAACGTGAACCAAAAGTAATCATATCTATCATATCGCAATGTCATCCCGATTACAGGAGTTCCACACGGGAGTTTAAAGAAAACCCCGTCAGTCTTCATACCGGCAACTTGTGGCAAATAAATAAGCACAATACCATACCGCCAAAGCATTCTAGATAGAGTCGGCAGATTTCCGACATCCAACGAAAACTTAGAAATTTCTTTTAGCTGCTCTCGGGACAGCCCATTAAATCGTTGAACCCCCCCATTAGAAACGAGGATTTCAGCGTAACGCTGAATCTGAGAAAGCCATAGAAACACTTCAGTTTCTTTATCTGCCCCACTACGTCTAAAGAGAGCACTCCCCGCAACTCCAGAAAGGAGATCCTTAAAAATAAGGGGGTCGTTAGACCCAATTTTTTTTACGATTTCAGAATAGGCCTCCAGAGCGCCGAGAAGGTTCTCAGGAGCGCAGTCAGATGTCGAGACGAAAAAATCTTCGAACTCATTATTATCATCCATTAGCTACTACTCCAAATTTTTGGGCAGCTTCTTTAGCCATCTCGTAATAATCAAGGCTCTCTTTATTTCTCTCCGGAAAACAGATCATTCCGATTTTATTGTAATAAGCAGCTGCCTTTGGCAGTGAGTGCAGCGAAAATCCTGGGCGCAACCCTAACGTTTCAGTGGCATATTTTGATGCATATCTAATAAGATCAGAACCAATTCCTTTGAAGCGTGTAGCGCTCAACGGATTAGGTCTATTCCATGGTGCCACCGCGACATACTCTATGTAAAAGATCCCCTGCCCATCTATTACACTATCTTTAGGGTGATATATTAGACAGGCTGCTTGGATGGCATCCTCAGCCAAGTAAAAGAACCAGTTGTATTCTTGCGCGCTATGATGAATAGCTTTAGCCGTCCATCGCCAGTGAGCATCCTCCATATGCAAACATGATATCTTCTGTAAAAGCTCCGCCTCATTTGCTGTAGAGCTTTTTACGCAATGGAGTATTTCAATATTTTTCTCAGTCCACTCGACATCACATTTCCTGGCTAACGCTATATCCCACCCGTGTAACAATTGAAACGATACGCTTTTGCCGGAGGTATTCGTCTTAATTCCCGAAAACAAAGCGGAGGCAGAAGAGGACGACGCGAGAAGAGCTTTGATGCTGTTTATATCCATATAACACCGCACTTCAGAAATTATGGGAATATACAAGAAGGAAATGGGAGGTTACCGTTGCCAACGGCCTATGGCGCCCGCCATCGCGAAACTTGATAACGGCTAGGTACCCGACTGTCTGGAAATGTCGTTTAGAGCGGCGATGGGTCCATGCGCGGGTCCAGTGAAATAGGGGTACGAGATCCATTTCTCAGCCTTCAAAATTTTCAGTCACCTGAACCATGCCGAAATCCTTCAGCGTAATGGCACTATAGTATTGCCTCGCTGAAGCAGCTGTCTACGCTCTACCGTTATTTGCTGACGCACGGTTTCTTCTATCAGAAAATTACGATCACGGTGCCTACTGATCATAGTTGATGTCATTACGCAGCCGAGTGGCGAACCAACACCTCCTTCTTAATCACGGCCTAACCAACCGCGGCAACTCCACCCCCTCCGCCAACTTCTCCACCTCCAACCGCACCCGCTCCCCACCCTGCTCTATCACCACCGCATCCCCCTCCACCGCCAACAATTTCACCCCCGCACTCACCCGCTCCCCTTGCAAAAAGCTCATCGGCGGTCCGTCATTCAGACTAAGTATCGCCACCGCCCCACGACTCCCCGCCATCACGCCACTGACCTTGACCTCCACCGGCGCAGTCTCATTGGAAAACCATTGCAACGCCGGGCTATCACTACGCGCCACGAGCAGCTGTGGCGCGGCGTCCGGGGTGCGGGATTCGGCGCTGGTCAGTAGCAGCGACGACCAGGTTGCAACGCCGACCAGTGCGGCCAGCAGTGCGGCGGCCTGAAGCATTTGCGGTGGGGAAAAGCGTGCGGTGAATTTCATGGGCTGAATCTCCTTTTAGTCCCTGCTGACAGACTACGCGGCAATTCTCACGGTTTTATTTCACACGCCTTACATGTTGGCCGTGCAGGATGAACGTTGACGCAAAGGAGCGCGCATCTGATGACGGTTTTTCAACAGTCCTTCAAGCAACAGGGCTTCACGCTGATTGAGTTGATGGTGGTGCTGGTGATCATCGGCATCGCGAGTGCGGCGATCAGTTTGAGTATCAAGCCTGACCCGCTGCAATTGCTGCGCAAGGACGCCGAGCGTGTGGCGCAGTTGCTGCAAGTGGCGCAGGCCGAAGCGCGGGCGGATGGTCGGGCGATTGCCTGGCTGAGTGATGCCAAGGGTTTTCGTTTCAGTCGGCGCAGTGACAGTGGTCGTGGTTTTGAGCATTTCGCTGAAGACGCGCAATTGCGTCCGCGCACTTGGCAGAGTCCGAACATGGAGGTGCGGGTGGAGCCGAAACAGAAAGTCGTGCTTAACGCTGAGTGGCTTAATCCGCCGCTGCAATTGACGTTGTCCGATGGGCTCAATCGGCTGAGTGTGCTGCGGGATGCGACTGGCCGGATTAGCGTGCAATGAACGGCCAGCGTGGTTTCACTTTGATTGAAGTGATGGTGGCGATTCTGTTGATGGCGGTGGTCAGTTTGATTGCCTGGCGTGGGCTGGACAGCGTGACGCGGGCGGATGGTCATTTGCAGGCTAGCGGCGAGCAGAGTGACCGTCTGTTGCGGGCGATGAATCAGTTGCAGCGTGATGTGGAGATGCGCGCGGGGATTGAGTTGAGCGAGCCGAAGAAGGCTGGGGTTGATGACGAGCCTTCGACTGCGCCGCCTGCGATTACTGTGCGTAGTAGCGATAGCACGGGGTTTCGGCTGGACATTATTCGCAGCGCTGCGGATCAGCCGGGGGCGTTGCAGCGGGTGCGTTGGTGGCTCAAGGGCGACACGCTGTATCGCGCGGTGGCGCCGAGTCGCAGCCGTTATCCGCTGCCGGCGCCGACTGCGGGGGTGGCGGTGTTGAATGAGGTGAGCGATGCGCAGGTGCGGGTTTGGGAGACGGATAAGGGTTGGCGACAGTTGAGTGGGAATCGGCGGGAGGATCCGCTGGGGTTGGAGATTCGGCTGACGCGGCAGACGGCGCAGGGGGTGGAGAAGTATCGGCAGGTGATGGGGCCGTTGGAGTGATATTCGGCTGTAATCCAGGTGTCTGCGCAATGGCTTTACCTTTGGCAGGTTCTACATTGGGATTGAGTAACCATGTGAGAGATCGGTCGGTTATCAGGGTGTCATCGCCAGCAGGCTGGCTCACAGTGGGAACTGAGTACATCTGCAAGAGACTGGTCGGCTCATAGGCCGCCATCGCTGGCAAGCCAGCTCCCACAGGTGTGGGGGACATCTGCAATTGCATCGGCGCCTGTGAGATTGCCATCGCCAGCAGGCTGGCTCCCACAGGGGTTGAGTGCAGCGGGTAGGCATTGGTCGGCTAGCTGGATGCTTTCGCGAGCAAGCTCACTCCCACAGAAAAGCAAAAGCAAACGCCAAAGCAACGCCCACCGCGTTCCGCCTCTGCTCCCCACCACTCAACAGGATGAGCGTTAGCTCGGCTGCAGCTTTTGATCTTGATCCGCGGGCGACGTCGGAAGGCTGAGTGGAGGGATCCATTCGGGGGTGGGAGCGCAGCGACCGTTTGGCGAAGCCAAACACATCGAGAGGAGGTGCAGCGAAGCAAACCGGAGGCGATGCCCCCCGGATGGATCCCGGAGCGAAGGAACCCCGAGCCCCAGCGAGCGGGCCGTACGTAGGAGCAAGCCTTTTGGGTTACCTTTTCGGCGTTTGGAAAAGGTGACCCGCCGTCAGGGCGGAACCCTAAGCAGCCATTACCGCAGCAACGGATATATACACAGTCAACCCCACTAGCTCAAAACGACAACGCCACCCGGCAACTCAGTACATTTCACGCCATACGCATCACGAATCAACAGCGCCACACCCGCCAGTTGATCAAGACTGAAACGCGCCTGCACCCGCCGCTCACCAAGCTGACGGTTGAGCAGCAGCAACATCCCCGGCCGATAGCGGTTGATCTCGTCAATCATCTGACTCAAGGTCGCGCCGTTGAACACCAAAACCTGTTGCCGCCAGTTCATCACCGCTGCCGTGTCGACGCTTTGCACGGCGCCGACCTGTTGTGCATCGTAGGTCAGCTGCTGACCCGGCTCCAGGCGCAGACGGCGGCCTTCGACATCGATGTCCAGCGCGCCATCGAGACAAGTCACGCACACTTGCTGATCAATATTGCGCAGGTTGAACCGCGCCTGACTGGCGCGCAACCACCCTCCCCCAGCCTGCATCGCCAGCGGCAACCGCGCGGTCTGCACTTCGACTTCGCCGCTGAGCAGTTCAAAGCCTTGCACACCGTCGTCCACGGCACGCTGATTGATGCGCGTCTGGGTATTCAGTTCCAGGCTCAAACCATCGGCCAGATCGACCCGGCGCTGCTGGCCGACCTCGGTGATGTAATCCGCGCCCAACCCTGAAAACCCGCCCGGAACCGTGCCGCGCACCAGAAAAAACGCTGCCGATGCGGCGATAGCCCCGCCAAGAAATGCCCGTCGACCATAACCACGCGGCGCCTGCACAGCCTCAGCCGCCGGTTGCAGTAGATGCCACAGGGCTTTGCACTCTTCGAAGGCCCGCGCATGTTCAGCGCTTTGTGCGCACCACTGACGCAGGGCGCGGGCGTCGGCGACTGTGGCGCGGCCTGAGGTCAGCAGAATCAGCCAGTCGCGGGCTTCGCTTTGCAGACGCTCGGCGGCCGTTGGCTCGGCAGGTGTCAGACGGAAGATGTTCAAACGCACGGATACTCAGCGAATTGATCGGGACTCATGGTGATGACGGTTTTCCGGCCCCGCGACCGAACCGCTGAAACACTTTTCTTTCCAGTTTCGCTGCGCAATGCCCGAGCGCGGCTTTGATTTCCTTCTCGACCATGCGCGTGGAAATGCCGAAACGCTGGGAAATTTCCAGGTGCGGCGCTTCTTCCAGTCGCGCGGCAATGAAGATCCGGCGGCGGCGCGCGGGCAGCTCGTACAACGCGTCGAGCAGCGACTGAATTTCCTTTTGCCCACCGACCACGCGCGCCGGGTCCAGCGCTTCGTCGCTGATTTGCAGCAGCTCTTCAACCTCGGTGCCGGTCAGAAAACGCGCGTCGGCCTGACGTCGATCGGCGGCGATGTTCAGGGCCATGCGATAGAGGTAGGCGTTAGGGCTGGCGATGTTCGGTGGCGTCTCCATGCGGTCGACGCGCAGCCAGGTTTCGTGCAGCACGTCGTTGGCCAGATCCTCCGAACCCAGTCGCCTGCGCAGGCGCACCCGAAAGTCCTCGTAGGACGCCAGGAACAGCTCGACCATCGAACGGTGTTCGGGGTCTTTCATGCCTTGGAGGCTCCTTCCCGTGGTGTGCATTCCATGCGTTTTCCTGACGATTCGGGTAACAACAGCAAAGTGACCGGCTGGCGCAGCGCGCCGGGTGTCGGTCGGTCGATTTTCAGCGTGTGAAAACTGTCTACCAGCGCCGCATCGCGGCGCACATCACCGGTCGAGGTGAGCAGGCGACTGTGTTGCACCACGCCATCGCGGCCGATCCACAGCTGCAGCACCGCGCGAAAACTGCCGGGCCGGGTCAGCGGCGAACGGCACAGATTGCGCTCGATGGCCGCTTGTACCGCCGTCGCGTAACTGCGATTGACCGCCGCGCTGCCAGCCACAGGTTTGCCCGTGGTCGGCGCCACATCCTCGACCTGCGCCACTTGCAATGTGAACGCATCGTCACGGGCATAGCGCGCCATCAAACCGCTCCCGCCGAGCAACTGGCGCAACGCCTGGGCGGCGGTAAATTCACCGTCGACCGCCAGCGAACGCCGACCGCGACTCAACTGGCTGTCGACCAGCACCGCCATGCCAGTGGCGCGGCTGAACTGATCCAGCGCCCGCGCCAGATCCTGAGCGGGAATGTGCAGCGTCACACGCATCGCCGCCGGCAGCGCTTCGGCCAGAGTCTGGCCAGACAACAGGCCAAGCAGCAGCCCCAGGCAGACCCGGCGCAAAAGCGCTGAACGCACAAAACCGTCCCTGGCACTGCCTCGCTGCACGGCTGGGATACCCCTGAAAACCGTCATCCTGAGGGCTGTTTATGAATCTGGTGTGACGGTCACTGCAAAAAAACCATCACGGGGTTGTCAGCACGCTTGCACTAGACTCAGAGGCAGAGCGGCCCGTCCGGGCCGGCCAGGAGGCAACATGCATTCACTGTGGAAAATCGCCCTTGGCGGGCTGCTGATATCCGCGCTCAATGTCGCGTACGCCGAGCAACCGTTGGGGTGCGTGGAAGTCACGGTCGGCGGCTACAAGGCGCCGAATTACGATTGCCTGAGCCAGCAGATGGGCAACAATCCCGAAGGCGCAGCGGCGGCACAGAAGAATCAGGAAGCGCTGAATGTACCGGTGAACAAACGCGCGCCGAATCAGGTTGGTTTGGCGACGCCAGCGGCGACTAGTACGCGGATGGGCAATACCTTTGGTACATCAGTGAAACCGCAGCGCCCGCCAGTCAATCCGGGCAATTCGCCGTTGTTGATCGGCAAATGATCACTCGCTGGGGGTTTGGCGGAAGCTTACCGCCAGGCGATTCCAGCTGTTGATGGTGGTGACGGCAATCGTCAGATCGACCATTTCCGCCTCGTTGAACTGCTCGCGCGCCAACTGGTAAACGTCGTCCGGCACGTGGCTTTCGGAGAGCAGTGTCACGGCTTCAGCCCACGCCAGCGCAGCACGTTCGCGCGGATTGAAAAAATCGCTGTCGCGCCACACCACCAGCGAATACAAACGCCGATCACTCTCCCCCGCCCGGCGCGCGTCGACCGAGTGCATGTCGGTGCAGAACGCGCAGCCATTGAGCTGCGAAGCGCGGATCTTGATCAGGTGCAGCAGCGGCTGCTCGATGCTCAGGTTGCTGGTCAGGGCCTCCATGGCAATCATCGCTTTCATCGCTTTGGGCGAAGCGGTGTAGTAATCCAGGCGCGGGGACATGATGCGCCTCTCATGACGGAAATATGCCTATAACCTAGGCGCTGCCTCGCCCACTTCACAGCCCCAATTCCACGGAAAACCGCCACACCACTGCCTACAAGCCAAACACAAAAACTGTGGGAGCTGGCTTGCCAGCGATGGCGGCATATCTGCTGACATTAATGCTGGATCCAAAGTCCTCATCGCTGGCAAGCCAGCTCCCACAGGACGTGTCCAATTTGCGGGATTTGCACTACGCAACTTCTGCCTCCCGTGCAAACCAGAGTAATCTGGCCGGCACCTCAATTGCCCGGAGCGCCCCGTCGATATGGAACTTCACGTCGTGATCAACGGCCGCAAGGACCTGGCCGGTCAGTTGTATCAACAACTGCGCGGTGCCATTGAATCCGGGCGCTTGGCGGCTGGCACCCAGTTGCCGCCGAGCCGCTTGCTTGCAGAGCAACTGGGGATCTCGCGCAAGACCATTTCCGACACCTACGCGCTACTGACCTACGAAAACTTCCTCACCGGCGTGATCGGCAAAGGCACCTACGTCAATGCACGGCCCGCGACCGTCCAGCGCAAGCAAAGTCATTCCGAGCTGGCCGCAGCCGAGGTGATCGAGAGCTGGCGCAATCTGCCGGTGTTCCTGCGCCACCCGACGCTTGAGGGTTCGCTGCGTTACGACTTCATTGGCGGCGCCACCAGCAAGGGCCAGTTTCCCCACGATGACTGGCGCCGTTGTGTCTCTCACGCGCTGCGACAGATAGCGGCGTCCAAGGGCTTCTACAGTTTTGCCGAAGGCTTGCCGTCACTGCGCAATGCAATCGCGCGGCACATCGCGTTTTCTCGCGGGGTGAACTGCCAGGACGAAGACATCGTCGTGTGCAACGGCGCGCAGCAGGCGCTGGATCTGATCAGCCGCGTACTGTTGCGCCCCGGCAGTCTGGTGGCGATGGAAGATCCCGGCTATCCGCCCGCGCGCCTGTTGTTCGGCACGCACGGCGCCACGGTAGTCGGCGTGCCAGTGGACGCCGAGGGCACGCAGGTAGAGCATATTCCCGATGGCACCCGTCTGATTTATGTAACGCCGTCGCATCAGTTTCCGTTAGGCATGCCGATGAGTCAGGCGCGGCGCGAGGCGTTGCTGGAGCGCGCGCATGAGCTGGGCGCGATTGTCATCGAAGACGACTACGACAGCGAGTTTCGCTACGAGGGCCGCCCGACTGACTCACTGCACAATCTCGATCAGCGCGGCCTCGTCGCCTACGTCGGCACCTTCTCGAAAACCCTGTTGCCGGAGCTGCGCCTGGGTTACGCAATCCTGCCGCCGGCGATCCTCGAAGCGGTGATTCGCGCCAAGCAACTGAGCGATCTGCACGCCTCGACTTTGCCGCAATGGGCGCTGGCCAAATTCATTGCCGAGGGCTGTCTGCTCAAGCACATCCGCCGTTGCCACACTATTTACGCCCAGCGCCGCGAGCGGATTCTGGCGCGCATGGCCAGCGATCTGGCGCCATGGCTGGAAGCGGTGCCGGCCAGCGCCGGGTTCCACATGGCGGTGTATTGCCGGGTGCCGATTGACTTGCCGCTGGTGATCGAGCTGGCGAAAAAGGTCGAGGTCGGGCTGTATTCCATCGACACGTTCTATCATCAGCAACCGGCTCGTAGCGGGCTGTACTTCGGCTTCGGCGCCATCGAAACCCTCGACATCGACATCGCGCTGGATCGTCTGCGCGACATTCTGCAACAAGTCGCCTGATAGATTGGCCTAACCGATTAACCGCCGATTGGTTATTGGTGATCGAGGGGCGCAGGCCTATTCTGCACAGGCGTTATCCCTCAATGAGCAGGATTCGTCCGGCCTGATTCAGGAGTGTGAGCAATGTCCAACGAAGTGATCAACACCGTGCAGGTGCAGGCTGCGGCCGGCCGTTCCGAAGAGCTTGGCAAGCAGTTGCAGCGCATCGTCGACACCCTGCGCCAGACGCCGGGTTGCGATTCCTACATGGTCGACCGCTGCCCCGAGGACAGCCACCGCTGGACGGTCAGCGCGCACTGGCAGTCGGAAGCGGCGATGCAGGCGCATTTCAATCGCCCGGAAGCGCAGGGGTTTATCGACCTGATTGATAGCCGCTTGGCCAATAGTGTGGATTTCAACTCTTTTCCAATCGTTTAAAAACAAGGTCAAAAGATCGCAGCCTTCGGCAGCTCCTACATTGATCTGTGTAGGAGCTGCCGAAGGCTGCGATCTTTTGATCTTAATGCCCGCAATTGGTCACCCGATCTTCCCGAATATTGGCCGTTTGAATACCCCGACCCGCGGACTACTGTGATTACCGACTCCCCCACTTCACAGGTAATCCGCCATGAAAATCCTGCACTGCTTCGCCGCCGCACTCGCCCTCAGCATTTCCTTTTCCGCCGTGGCCCACGACGCCTCGGAAAAAGTCTCGATCCTGCAAGATCAGCCGCTGAAAAACGTCCCCGGCAAAAAAGCCATGATGATCGAAGTCGACTACAAGCCTGGCCAGTCGTCCATCGCCCATAAACACGAAGGCACGGCCATGGCTTATGTGCAGGAGGGCGAAGTGATTTCCCAGGTCAAAGGCGAACAGGCAGTCACCTACAAAAAGGGCCAGTTCTGGTACGAACTGGCCGGCTCCGAGCATCTGGTGTCGAAAAACGCCAGCAAGAACAAGCCTGCCAAGTTGCTGGTATTCATGGTGCTCTCGCCCGATGAACAGGTGCTGATTCCGCTGAAAAACTGATCGCGATATCCCCAACGCGAGACGAGCCGACATAAAAAAACCCCTGCATCTTTCGATACAGGGGTTTTTCATTTCACGGCTTGCTTAAGCAGTTTCAAGCTCCGCAGCAGCGGTGACAGGCACCACGGCTTGCCCGCTCAAAGCCAGATCCAGCAGCTCACGGTTAGCCACCGCATACATGGCGTAATCCGTACCGCTCGCAGCACGGATTTCCACCAGCATGGCGCGCCAGCGGGCAATCATGCCCTCGTGCAGTGCCATCCACTGTGCCAGACGGGTTTCCACGTCCAGCGTACCGTCGCCCTGTTGCAGGACGGAGATGGTGATCGCGCGTTGCTGCCAGTCGACGTCATCGCGGAACGCTTCACGGGCCAGTGCCTGCCAGTTGTTTTCAACCGGCAGAGCGCTGATCTGTTGCAGGTACCAGGTGATGTCCAGCGCACTGCCCACGGCGAAGTAGGCCTTGGCCACGTCTGCCGGGTTCTGGCCGGTAACATCCGACGCTTCGATGATCGGCAGCAGGGTGTACAGGTGCGTGGTGCCAGCCACCATGCGCGCCAGCAACTCCGGCACACCGGCTTCGACGTACGCCTGATAACGCGCCTGCCAGGTTTCGCGGATTTCGCCGTTGAGCAGTTCGTCGAGCTTGAGGCCCAGGTCCTTCAGTTGCGGACCGAAATGCGCGACATCACGAGCAGCATTCTGCTCGTTGCGGCGGGCACGCAGGAACCAGCGTGTAGCGCGACGACCCAGACGCATCAGCTCATCCATCAGCTCCAGTTGCACGTCAGCGGAAACCTGGTAATCCAGGGCTTCGATCTGACGGAACCAGTGCGGGAGATGGAAGATGTCACGCACAATCACGTAAGCGCCAGCCACGTTCGCCGGGCTCATGCCGGTCGACTCTTTGAGTCGCTGCACGAAGGTGATGCCCATGTGGTTGACCAGATCGTTGGCGATCTGGGTGCTGACGATCTCGCGCTTCAGGCGGTGACGACGCATGGCTTCGGAGAACTTGCTGACCAGAGACGGCGGGAACGCCGTTTCCATGTCGCGGGTCAGGTAGTCATCGTCCGGCACCTGCGAGCTCAACAGCTGCTCTTTGAGGTCGATCTTGCTGTACGAAATCAGCACCGACAACTCGGCACGGGTCAGGCCATGGCCTTCGGCAATGCGTTCGTTGAGCGCTTCTTCGTTCGGCAGGAACTCGATGGCGCGATCCAGCTTGCCGCGGCCTTCCAGATCGTTCATCAGACGCTTGTATTCAGCGATCCGCGGCAATGCGCGACGAGCCGCCAGTGACAGCGCTTGAGTCTGCTTATAGTTGTTGCCCAGCACCAGACCACCGACTTCGTCGGTCATGCTCGCCAGCAACTGGTTGCGTTGCTTGTCGGTCATGTCGCCGGCCTGCACGACTTCGTTGAGCAGGATCTTGATGTTCACTTCGTGGTCGGAGCAGTCCACGCCACCGGCGTTGTCGATGAAGTCAGTGTTGGAACCACCGCCATTCAGACCGAATTCCACACGACCCAGTTGAGTCATGCCGAGGTTACCGCCCTCGCCCACTACTTTGCAGCGCAGTTCGTTGCCGTTCACGCGCAGTGCATCGTTGGCCTTGTCGCCGACATCGGCGTGGCTTTCGCTGCTGGCTTTGACGTAGGTGCCGATACCGCCGTTCCACAACAGGTCCACCGGCGCCTTGAGCAAGGCATTCAGCAGTTCGGTCGGGGTCAGCTTGTCAGCCTGAATGTCGAAGCGCTCTTTCATCTGAGGCGAGATGGCGATGCTTTTCGCGCTACGCGAGAAGATGCCGCCACCTTCGGACATGATGCTGGTGTCGTAATCCGACCACGCCGAACGCGGCAGATCGAACAGACGCTGACGCTCGGCGAAGCTGTTGGCAGCTTCCGGGTTTGGATCGATGAAGATGTGCAGGTGGTTGAAAGCAGCGACCAGTTTCAGCTTGTCGGACATCAACAGACCGTTACCGAACACGTCACCGGCCATGTCGCCGACGCCAACTACAGTGATGCTGTCTTCCTGAACATTGATGCCGCGCTCGCGGAAGTGACGTTGTACGCCAACCCACGCGCCTTTGGCGGTAATGCCCATTTTCTTGTGGTCATAACCAGCCGAACCACCAGACGCGAACGCGTCACCCAGCCAGAAGCCGTAGTCGATGGCGATGCCGTTGGCGATATCGGAGAAGGTCGCAGTGCCCTTGTCCGCGGCAACGACCAGGTACGGGTCATCGTCGTCATGACGCACAACGTTGGCCGGCGGCACCAGTGCGCCGTCTTTCAGGTTGTCGGTAATGTCCAACAGGCCCGAAATGAAGATGCGGTAGCAGGCGATGCCCTCGGCCGCGATCTCGTCACGCCCGCCGCCCAATGGCAGACGACGTGGCAGGAAGCCGCCCTTCGCACCGACTGGCACGATCACCGAGTTTTTCACTTGCTGGGCTTTTACCAGGCCCAACACTTCGGTGCGGTAGTCTTCTTCACGGTCGGACCAGCGCAGACCACCACGCGCAACATTACCGAAGCGCAGGTGCACGCCTTCAACGCGGGGCGAGTAGACGAAGATTTCGAACTTCGGAACCGGCTTCGGCAGTTCAGGAATCAAGTGCGGATTGAACTTGAAGCTGAAGTACGACTTGTTCTGGCCGTTGGCATCGGTCTGGTAGAAGTTGGTGCGCAGGGTCGCCTTGATCAGGTCAAGGTAGCGACGCAGGATGCGGTCTTCGTTGAGCACCTGAACGTCGTCCAGTGCGGTCACGATCGCCTGTTCCAGACGCTGTTGCTTGTCGTCCAGATCATCACCGGACAGCTTGCGCGCCAGATAGAAGCGGGTCTTGAACAACCGGGTCAGTTCGCGAGCGATATCGGTGTGGTTGTTCAGGGTGCTGGCGATATAGCCCAGATCGAAGCCCAGACGGATCTGCTTCATGTAACGCGCGTAAGCACGCAGCAACGCCACGTCGCGCCAAGGCAGACCGGCAGTCAGCACCAGACGGTTGAACGCATCGTTCTCGGCATCGCCACGCACGATGTGCACAAACGCATCTTGCAGGGTGTCGTTGAGTTGCTGGATGTCGAGTTCCAGACCTTCGGCAGCCGTGAACGCGAAATCGTGAATCCAGAACTCGCGGCCATTGTTGTGGCGCAGGCGGTACGGGAATTCACCCAGTACGCGCAGACCGAGGTTTTCCAGAATTGGCAACACGTCGGACAGCGCCAGCGGCGTGTCGGCGTGGTACAGCTTGCAGTGCAATTCGCGCTGACCGGAGACCTGACCCAGTGGCTGATAGAAGCTCATCACCAGCTGGTTCTTGTCGTTCAGGCTCAGCAGGTGCTGCATGTCGACCACGGCCGAATGCGCAGCAAACCGCTCGCGGTAGCCGGCCGGGAAGCCTTTCGGGAAGTCAGCCAGCACGTTGGTGCCGCTGGCTTCGCCGAAGTTTTCCACGGTCAGTGCGGCGTAGTCGTCCTGCCAGCTGCGGCAGGCCTGCACCACTTCTTTTTCCAGTTGCAGCGGATCGATGTCCAGACGATTCTTCGGATCGACCCGCAGAATCAGCTGCACGCGCGCCAGTACCGACTCGGAGAAGAAGGTCCAGAATTCGCAGTCGGAAGCCTTCAGGCGCTCCATCAGCACTTGCTGGATTTTCTGGCGAACTTCGGTGGAATAGATATCGCGCGGCACGTAGGCCAGGCAGTAGCAGAAACGACCGTACGGGTCTTTGCGCAGGAACACGCGAATCTTGTTGCGTTCCTGGATCTGCACGATCGACATCACGGTGCTGAACAGTTCGTCGACCGGAGTCTGGAACAGGTCGTCACGCGGCAGTACTTCAAGTACCTGCGCCAGTTCCTTGCCCAGGTGAGCCTTGGACTGGAAGCCGGAGCGGCGTTCGATTTCTTCGACCTTGCGACGGATGAACGGGATGACCCGCACGCTCTCGCCATACACCGACGAGGTGTACAGGCCCATGAAACGGTGTTCTTTGATGACCTTGCCGTCGGCGTCGATTTCACGGATCGACACGTAGTCAGGGTAAGCCGGACGGTGGACACGGCTCGGGTGCGCAGCCTTGGCGAACGACAGCAGGGTCGGTTCGCGCAGGTAGTTGACGGCGTAGTCTTCGATGCGCAGGTCATCGTAGGTCAGGCCGGTGCGCAGCAGTTTGGTCAGGCCGAGGAACGAGTTCTGGTCGTACTGAATGTGGCCGCCATCGGCTTCATCGGTAACGGTGAACTCTTCGTAGCCGAGGAAGGTGAAGTGGTTGCCCACCAGCCATTCCAGGAAACTCTTGATTTCGGTCTTCTCGTCGGCATCGACGGCGAACTGGCTGTTATCGAGCTTGGTGAGGATCTCCTGCACCTTGGCCTTCATCGGCTCGAAATCGGCGACCGCAACGCGGACTTCACCGAGTACCTGTTCCAGCTCCTTGGACAGCACGTTCAGCTCGGCCGCATTGGCGCAGCGGTCGATTTCCAGGTACATCAACGACTCTTGCAGAATGCCGTCGCCCTGAGTGCCCTTCGGCAGCACTTCCAGCAACTCGCCCTTGCTGCCACGGCGTACGCTGAGCACGGTGGTCTGCAAGGTGTGGATGCTGTAGCCGCGGCGGTTCAGCTCGGTGCGTACCGAGTCGACCAGAAATGGCAGGTCGTGGTGCAGCACTTCGACCGCGGTGTGGGTCGACTGCCAGCCGTGGCGTTCGTAATCAGGGTTGTAGACGCGCACTTGCGGTTGCGCGTGATCGAAGCGCTCAAGCAGGCGCCACGCAGAAAGAGTACAGCCAGCGAGGTCGGAGAGGCGACGTTGAGTCAGCTCGTCCAGGGAAATGATGCCGAAGAATTGTTCAGCGAACAGCGCCACTTGTGGCAGTGCCTGTTCACTGATGTGCTGCGCCAGTGCCGCTTGCAGTTGGTGCTGGAAGTCGGCTTTGCTGGCTGCGGTGAAGAACGCCATCTGTGGTACTCCGCTTGGGCTTGTTATTGATGGAAGCGTCGCGTGCAAAACCCCTTTCGGGGCGATCCGTCAGCCTGTTCCTGAATCTCGGGCAGAGGAAACAGGATGACAGGTGGGTGAAGCTGGACGAGACACTCAGGTCACATTCACCTCCGTGAATGGGCATCTGCAAAAGCGACTGCCGGGCGCCGTAACCGGGCCAGCGACAATGCCTTTGCAGGTGCTCATCCGTTGCGCAGCTTAACGACTGCGACAATGTGTCTGCTTGCGGTGCTGCGACATATTCGTTCACGGGCACGCAAACAACGCGCGATGCATCGCACAACACTAGCATTGGTGTGGGAAATTGGGCGATTGACGGTCGGATTTGCGGAACCGTCGTGCCAGAAAAAACATTTCGACCGCAACGCCCGAATTTGCCCGCGTCCATGGTCGATCAATCGCCCATGGACGCAACGGATCAATCAGGCAACTCCTCGAACGCCCGAAATTTGCTCACCGTGGAACAGTCGTAACACATCGTGCGCAGGATCAGCTTGTCCATGCTGGCGTCAATGTTGCTCGAATCGCACTCCCGGCAAAACAAGCGAATGCCGTCCAGATTGCCCTCAAACGCTGCGCGCGAGAAAAACTGCGGCACCAACTCGTCGCGCCAATACATTCCGGGGGACTTGGAGAATCCTGCGCCACTGTCTTTGAGCACCACGTCATACAACAACCGATGCAGCGCCGATTGCGGCACTCGCGAATCGGGATGGGCATTTTTGCGCCACTCGCGTTTCAGTGCATCCCGCGATGTTCCGAGCATGTTGCCGGGAATGGTGTTGGACGCGTGGCTGCGGCCCTTGGAATTGCCGGTGGCGAAGAAATGCGTGGCGTTCTTCACGGCCAATCGGGCGAAGTAATAGACTTGGCTCACGGAAAAGTCCTGCAATAATTTCCCCACCACCGACTCGCCGCTCGCCTCAGCTGTGAACGGCAGACCCACTTCATTCGCCAGAACACGGACGTACTGAATCGACTCATCCCGGGCCAGATCGAAAATCAAGCCGTAGAGTTCACTCTTCCACGCTGGCTGCACGTAACCCGATAACTCCTGGTACAACGCCAGGTACAGACTGTTGCGCTCACTGCGCAGTCCGGATGCCAACGCAACATTGGGCCGCCAGCTCACTGCCGAATAATCGCTGATGCAACATGCATTGGTTCGGTCGAACGCTTTGATGTCCGATTCGGGTGCGACCAGCAACACCCCGGCGTCATACAGCGCTTTGACTAGCTCTTCGCTGGCACCATCAGTCGGCGCCAGACATTCACTCCGGGACTGCGCCGCCAAAGGCGCGATCCACTCGACTTTGGTGCCGTCGTCGAGCAGCGCGAGCAATGTAAGCTTCTGAACGAGTCCCAGGTTGGTGAACGGCACGGGCGGACAAGGCACGCCGTACCGCGCCTGCAACTCTAGACGATCACGCTCGGCCCGGGCGGCGATTTGCTGCTGGAGAATCCTTGCGCAGGCGTTGCAGTTGCAAACTGCGATCCGCGCGTGCAGTCCGGGGGTGAAGTAACGGTGCTCGCAGCGCACGCATTTGAACGAGTTGCGCCGCGATGCCGGGGTGCCTTTGGCATGCCGGCGCACCCACATCGGAACCGAGCAATAAGGACAGACAAGGTCTTTACTGACAATCGGCGGCAAAACCTTGAGCAAACTGCGAACTGTCGCCGGAATCTTGAATTCCGCCATCAGGTCGGCACTTTTCTCGCCGTCCAGGTATCGCTGATAAATCTGTTCGATCTGCTCTGCGGACAAGTGCCGAATTTCTTCCGGCCATTCGAAGTATTGATTCATGTGAACGGGATCCTTTTTTCAGTTTTTCATACGCACTCCTTTGCGCTCGAATGGCAAAACTAATGGAATAAACGCGCCTATCACAAGCGAAAATCGGTGAAACGTCGGATATTTCGGTATAGGGAAAACATCCTACTAAGTCGTCGGACACTTCACTCCCGGCCAGCGGAATCCGACTAAGGCAGGTTCCTGTTTTATTCATCGAAGCGGCTTTCAAGACCGGCGTACGAGAACTGCAGTTGAAGATGCAGCAGCAGAAATCCGCGCAGGCTGGCAAAATCGCATTTTTTTGCTGCACCTGAAGCGCCCCTCGGCGAGGAATTCCCCCATGCAAATGACCACCGCCCTTTTGATCGTCAACCCGTGCGACGACGAAGAAGACAACATGGCCATGCTCTGCTGCCACAGCGACAAGGGCGAAATGTTTCTGATGAGCCGCTACCCGGACGAGGATGAGCTGGAGATCACGCTGGATGGCGAGCCTTCGACGCTGGATGGTGTGAAAGTCACGCTGACCCCGACGCTGCTGAAGATTGAAATCGCTGCTGCTGATGCCGATGTGCTCAATGGCGATGATGTGCTGGAAATCACCTACGACGCGAACATGGTCGACCTGGCTGAAGTCGAGCTGACCTTGAAGAATATTCTGGATGGCACTGGCACTTTCATTAGCCAGATTTGAGGGTGTCTGCACCGGCCCAATCGCTGGCAAGCCAGCTCCCACAGGTTCTGGGGTATACACAAAATCTGTGTTCACCACGGACACTGTGGGAGCTGGCTTGCCAGCGATGAGGCCATAACTGCTACCTCAACACTCCCCCGCCTACAAAATTCCAACATTTCCCCCAGTCATTTCCCGCACTTTGCGCAAAATGCCGTTAGTCGCCACCCCCCGCGATGGATTAAAGTAACGCCCCCAGCCCCCGGGTTATTCGAACACCCGTGGCGACCTTTTCCAGGAACAGTCATCGATGGAACATCGTGAAGCGCTGCTCGCGCTGCGAACCTTTCTTTCAACGCAGATTCTCGGCCAGGAAAAACTCATCGAGCGTTTGCTCATCGCCCTGCTCGCCGACGGCCACATGCTGGTCGAGGGCGCGCCGGGGCTGGCCAAGACCAAAGCGATCAAAGAACTCGCCGAGGGCATCGAAGCCCAGTTCCATCGCATCCAGTTCACGCCCGACCTGCTGCCGGCAGACATCACCGGCACCGAGATCTATCGTCCGGAAACCGGCAGCTTCGTGTTCCAGCAAGGCCCGATCTTCCACAATCTGGTGCTGGCGGACGAAATCAACCGTGCCCCGGCCAAGGTGCAATCGGCATTGCTTGAAGCCATGGCCGAGCGTCAGGTCAGCGTCGGCCGCAGCACTTATGAGCTTTCGCCGCTGTTCCTGGTGATGGCCACGCAGAACCCGATCGAGCAGGAAGGCACTTACCCGCTGCCGGAAGCGCAGCTCGACCGTTTCCTGATGCACGTCAAGATTGGCTTCCCCGACGCCGCCGTCGAACGGCGCATCCTGCAGCAGGCCCGTGGCGAAGCGCTGAACGGCGAGACCAAACCTGAACGTCGGGTCAGTCAGCAGGCGATCTTCGCCGCACGCAAGGAAATCCTTGGTCTGTACATGGCTGACGCCGTGGAGGAATACCTGGTGCAACTGGTCATGGCCACGCGCAACCCGGCCAAGTTCGACCCGGAAATGGCCGAGTGGATCGCCTACGGCGCCAGCCCGCGCGGCTCGATTGCCCTCGACCGTTGCGCCCGCGCCCACGCCTGGCTGGCGGGTCGCGACTTCGTCAGCCCGGAAGATATTCAAGCGGTGCTGTTCGACGTGTTGCGCCATCGCATCATCCTGTCGTTTGAGGCCGAAGCGGCCGGTATCGATCAGGATCGCGTGGTGCAGCGGATTCTCGACGTCGTAGCCGTCGCTTGACCCCGATGAACGCCTCCCTGCCTTCCGAACCCGGCGTACGCGCAACTCTCGCCGACCTGATCGAAATGCGCCACCGGGTGCGCGAAGTACAGCTGTTTTCCACGCCGAGCCAGCGCAGCCCGCTGATCGGCCTGCATCACTCGAAATTTCGCGGGCGTGGCGTCGACTTCGATCAAGTCCGCGTGTATCAGGCCGGCGACGACGTGCGCACCATCGACTGGCGCGTGACTGCGCGTACTCAAGAGCCGCACACCAAGCTGTTCCATGAGGAACGCGAGCGGCCGATTTTCATCATGGTCGAACAGAGCCGACGGCTGTTTTTCGGCTCCGGCCTGATGTTCAAATCGGTACTCGCGGCGCAGGCGGCGGCGCTGATCGGCTGGGCTGCGCTGGGTCATAACGACCGGGTCGGCGGGCTGGTATTCGGCGACAATGAGCACTACGAGATCAAGCCACGGCGCAGCAAACAAAGCTTGCTGCAACTGCTCAACCGCTTGGTCAAGGTCAATCAATCGCTGCACACCGAGCGCGAGCCGGATCGCGATGCCTTTGGCGTGGCGCTGAGGCGTGCGCGCGAAGTGCTGCGCCCGGGCAGTCTGGCGATTGTGATTTGCGACGAGCGCGCACTGTCCGACAGCGCCGAGCAACAACTCAGTTTGCTGTCACGGCATTGCGACCTGCTGCTGTTGCCGCTGTCCGATCCACTGGATCACGCCCTGCCCGCCGCAGGACTGTTGAGATTCGCCGAACGCGGCGCGCAACTGGAAATCGACACCCTGAATTTCGAACTGCGCCAGACCTACCGCGCGCAAGCCGAAGCACGCATCGCCCGCTGGGAATTGCTCGCGCAGAAACTGCGGGTGCTGCTGATGCCGCTGAGTACCCAGAGCGAAATGGTCGAGCAACTGCGCGAGTTCCTCAATCCGCAGCGCCCGGGGAAAGGTCGATGAACGACCTCGAAAAGCTGCAACCGCTGATCTCACCGCCACCGATTGCCTTCTGGCCGCCGGCGCCGGGCTGGTGGTTGCTGCTTTTGCTGGTGCCGATAATCGGTTTGGTGCTGTGGCGCCTGCGTCGTTTCATTCCGATCAAGAAGCGCCCGATCGTGCGCGCCGAAATCCCGCTGGACCCGTTGCGCGTCGCCGCTCTCGCTGAACTCGCGCAAATGCCCAAGCCCTACGACGGCGCACCGGCCGGCGCCTGGTTGCAGCAGCTCAACGGGCTGCTCAAGCGCCTGTGTCGCAACCACTATCCGTACAGCCAGAGCCATACCCTGAATGGCCGCAAGTGGCTGGCGTTTCTCGACAACCGCTGCCCCGCCGCTGGCCTGACGCGCTGGATGGTGCTGGTCGAGGGCGCGTACAAGCCCGAGTGCAAACTCGATGACAAGGCCATCGCCGGCCTGACCCAAGCGGTCGATACGTGGATTCGAAAGCATGTTTGAATTTGCCTGGCCGTGGATGTTTCTGCTGCTGCCATTGCCGTGGGTGATGCGCCTCGTGCTGCCGGTGGCCGACAGCGGCGAACCGGCGCTGAAAGTCAGCTTCCTCGCCGACCTCGAAGGCCTGGCCCGCCGCCGCGCCCGGGCCAATCTGCCGGCGTGGCGGCAACAGGCGCCGTTCATGCTGCTCTGGCTGTTGCTGCTGATATCTGCCGCGCGCCCGCAGTGGCTTGGCGAACCGCTGCCGATTGCCGCCAGTGGCCGTGATCTTTTGGTGGCAGTGGACGTGTCCGGCTCGATGGATTTCCCCGACATGCAGTGGAAGGACGAAGACGTCAGCCGCCTGACGCTGGTCCAGCATCTGCTCGGCGATTTCCTCGAAAGTCGCGAGGGTGATCGGGTTGGATTGATCCTGTTTGGCAGCCAGGCGTATCTGCAAGCGCCGCTGACCTTTGACCGGCGCACGGTGCGGGTCTGGCTCGACGAAGCGCGCATCGGTATCGCCGGCAAGAACACCGCGATTGGCGATGCCATCGGCTTGGCACTGAAGCGTTTACGCATGCGTCCGGCGCAGAGCCGGGTGCTGATTCTGGTCACCGACGGCGCCAACAATGGCGGCGAAATCGACCCGCTGACCGCTGCGCGATTGGCCGCCAGTGAAGGGGTGAAAATCTATCCGATCGGCATTGGCGCCGATCCGGCAGAAAGCGGCGCTACCGCCCTGCTCGGCGCCAACCCGACGCTGGATCTCGACGAACCGGCACTTGAAGCCATCGCCGAGGCCACGGGCGGGCGCTACTTCCGCGCCCGTGACGCCAAGGAACTGCAAGCAATCAAGGACACCCTCGATCAACTCGAGCCGGTGACTCAGCAACCGACCCAGGCCCGCCCGGCCCAAGCTCTGTATCACTGGCCGCTGGCACTGGCGCTGTGGTTGAGCATGCTGCTGGTCGCACGCGAATTGTGGCCGGACAATCCGCTGCAACGCCTGTTTACCAAGGAACTGTTTCTGCAAAGCCCTCTGCCTGACTGGCGTGAAAGGCTCAAGCGCCTGCGTTTACGGAGGCGCCGATGATCGCGCTATGGCCGCACTGGTTTCGCCCTTGGTGGTTGCTGCTTTTGCCATTGCTCGGCTGGATGATCTGGTTGCTGTGGCATCGGCAGAAACGTGCCGGGCGCTGGCAGATGATTTTGCCCCCGGCATTCCACGCCACGCTACTCAGTGGTGGCAGCGGTCGCGACAGCAAACTGCCGTGGGTTGCGCTTGGCGTGGCGTGGCTGCTGACGATTCTGGCGTTGCTCGGGCCGAGCTGGGAGCGCGTCGAGCAGATCAGTCAGAAACCTGCTGACCCGCTAGTCGTCGTGCTGGAGCTGACCCCGGAAATGCTCGCTACCGACTCGCCGCCAACGCGTCTGGAACAGGCGCGGCGCAAGCTGTTCGATCTGCTGCAGGTGCGCAGCGATGCGCAAACCGCAATCGTGGTTTACGCCGGCAGCGCTCATACGCTGGTGCCGCTGTCGGATGATCTGGCGACCAGTCGCAACTTGCTCGACGCGTTGAAGCCTTCGCTGATGCCGGAAAGCGGCCATCGCGCTGATCTGGGGGTGAGCAAGGCCTTGGCGTTGCTAGAACAAGGTGCGCTGGGCCAGGGCCGGATTCTGCTGATCGGCTCGTCGCTGTCGGAACAGGAACGCCAAGGCATTCGCCACGCACTGGGCGGGCAATCGGCGCAGTTGCTGATGCTCGGCGTCGGTACCGCCGAAGGTGCGCCGATTGCGCAGGAGGACGGCAGTTTCCTCAAGGATGAACAAGGCGCGATCCGCGTGCCCCAACTCGACAGCGCCGCGCTCAACAGCTTTGTAAATGCAGTGGGCGGCGAGTATCGGATTGCTCGTCTCGATGAGTCCGATCTGGGCGAACTCGGCCTGCTCGACGGTCCGCGCAGCCTGCGCAACGATGGCCAGACGCTACGTCTCGACACTTGGGCCGATCAGGGTTACTGGCTGCTGTTGCCGCTGTTACTGCTGGCGGCTTGCGCCGGTCGCCGTGGCTGGTTGTTCTGTCTGCCGCTGTTGTTTTGCCTGCCACAGCCGAGCTACGCGTTTGATTTCGAGGATCTGTGGCTGCGCCCCGACCAGCAAGGTTTGCACCTGCTCAAACAGAAACGTCCGGCCGAGGCAGCGCAACATTTCGAAGATCCGCAGTGGCAAGGGGTGGCGCTGTACGAGGCCGGCGACTACAGTGGCGCCGCTCAGCGCTTCGCCGAAGGCAATGACGCTCACGCCCACTACAATCGTGGCAATGCTTTGGCCAAAAGCGGTGAGCTGGACGCGGCGCTGGATGCCTATGAACAGGCACTGGAGCGTCAGCCTGATCTGCGCCCGGCGTTGACCAACAAGGCGCTGGTGGAAAATCTGCTCAAGCTGAAAAATGTTCCGCCTCCGGCCGAACCGGATAACAAGACCGATCAGCAGACCGCTCCGGGTGGTGACACACCGCCGGCAAATACTCCACCGCCGGCAGGTACAAATGAAACCTCAGGCGAGGTTCAACCGGGCGATTCGGCCACCGAACCGCCGCCAACTGCTCCGCCACTGCCGGGAGCCAACCAGTTGCCGGAAAGCGAGCCAGGCGAACAACAAAGCACCCCGCCGACGCTGCACCCGAGCGAGGACAACCTCGCCGGCGAGCAACGCCAGGCACTGGAGCAATGGCTGGGCAAGATCCCGGACGATCCGGGCGAACTGCTGCGACGCAAGTTCTGGTACGAACAGCAACAACATCAGGATCAGGAAAACACTCGATGACCCGCTTCACCGCCCTCTTGCTGCCACTGCTGATCTGCACAGCCTCTGCCCACGCGGCCGAGCTGACAGCCAGTGTGGATCGCAGTCGCCTGAACTCCGGCGAGACGGTCGAGCTGACCCTCGAATCCAACGATGTCACGCAGTTCGGCAAACCGGATCTGGCACCGCTGGAGGCACAGTTCGAAGTGCGTGGCACCCGTCAGGTCAACCAACTCAACACGCTTAATGGCGCCAACCGTGCGACCACGCGCTGGATCATCACCCTGCTGCCCAAGCAGAACGGCAGCGTGGTCATCCCGTCGCTGCAACTGGGTGAAACGCAAACTCAGCCGATCACAGTGCAAGTAGTTGAAAGCGACACCCGCGAAGACAAAAATGCGCAGGACCCGGTGTTCATCGAGGCCAGTCTCGATCAGTCCAGCGTGTATGTGCAGGCCCAGGTGATTCTGACCCTGCGCATCTACCATTCGGTGTCGCTGTATGACGACAGCAGCTTGACCCCGTTGCAGATCGCCGATGCGCGCATCGAACAGCTGGGCGAGATGCGCACCTATGAGAAAGACATCAACGGTGTGCGTCACGGCGTGATCGAGATGCGCTACGCGATCTACCCGCAACACAGCGGTCTGCTGACTATCGCGCCGCAAACCTTCAGCGCCACACTGGTCGACGCCCAGCCGTCGCAGGACGCTACGGCGGCGCAAGGGCCGAAACCGGGCAAGCTGATGCGCATCAGCTCGGTGGAGATTCCGCTGACGGTCAAACCCAAACCGATGACTTATCCGAGTGATGCGCCGTGGCTACCGGCGCGCAGCTTGAGCCTGAGCGAGAGCTGGAGCCCGGAACCGGACCACACGCAAGTCGGCGACTCCCTGACCCGCAGCCTGACGCTCAGGGTCGAAGGCCAGGCCAGCTCACAATTACCGCCGCTGCCCGCGACCGAGGCCAACGGTTTGCGCCGCTACCCGGATCAACCGGTGCTGACCAATCAAAACAGCGAGCGTGGCCTGATCGGCAGTCGCGAGGAACGTGAAGCGCTGGTGCCGAATCGCAGCGGCGCCATCGAGCTGCCGACGGTGGACGTGGTCTGGTGGAACACTTTCGAAGATCACCTGGAACACAGCAGCCTGCCGGCGCGCACCCTGCAAGTGCTGAACAATCCGAGCATGCAAGTCGACACCCCGGCCGGTAACCAGCAAATGGCCGGCGGCGCCGACAGTGAAGCGCTGTGGTGGTGGAAACTCAGCACGTTCGTGCTGGCCTGCACTACCCTGCTCGGCTTCGGCCTGTGGTGGCGCGCGCGCTGGCAACCGGCGATTTTGCGCGCCGCGCAAACCGGCCCCAGCCCCCGCACATTGATGGACGACATCAAGCGTGCCAGTCAGGCCAACGACCCGCACGCAACGCGGCAGGCGCTGGATGCCTGGGCGCGGCAGCAGCCGGAAACGCTGGCGGATATGGCGGCGCGGTTTGTGCCGCTGTCGGATGCGCTGGATGGCCTCAACGGTGCGCTCTACAGCGAAACCGGCCAGCATTGGCAAGGCGAAGATTTATGGCGGGCGATTCGTGCGATACCGGCGGCGGAGCGGGTACAGGATCCGGTGGGTGACAGCGGGTTGCCGCCGCTTTATCCGAAGTAAAGATCAAAAGATCGTCCGATCGCGGCCCGAGCCTGCGGCAGCTCCTACATTATGGTCGGTGTTCACCCCGTAATTACGGTGTAGACCCGGATCTGTAGGAGCTGCCGCAGGCTGCGATCTTTTAGCGGCTGAGCGTGTTCGGTATGAGCCGGGGAAATCGAGTTGCTGCGTCGAAACGAGCCGCGTGGATTTAGCTCCACTCCGCCTTCAAACGGTCTTTGAACTCAACGACGTCGGCCAACGGCACAATCCATTCTGAAATTTTATCGCCATCTTCGTCCTCTACTTCGCGCGGCCCAACGTAAGAATTAACATCACTCACGTCAAAACCGTCACCAACTTCATCTAGAAAAACAACGTGGTTTTGGATGTGGGCGAACTCACCTACATAATACAAAACCCATACCATCAGAAAATTCGAGCTCTCTGGATCAAGCATCGAAGTTACCAAGACCGAGTGCTGTCTTTTTTCAAGACCCACGCAGAGTGATGCGTACCAACTACCTAAATATCCGCGCCTTCCCCAATAGGACACTGGCGAGAAGAAGCTTTCTTGTACGCCCCCAAGTCTCAACAGCCCGCGCAATGCCTGAACACCGAAATGATCACAGGGGTCAGATTCCAGCAGTATGTCAAAACTCATGCACCTCTCCATTCAAAAGCAGGCGAAAGTAAATGGGACAGATCTATTTTTCTACCCGATTCAAAAATACCCAACCATCGACCAACCTGATAAAACGTAATCACCGGACCATAATTCTGCTCTGAGTTTTCCGCTTCGACACAGAATGATTTCTCCGGAAATTTCTCCTTCAGTACCATTCGCCAAGCCAATTCGATCACATTACAAACCTGTAAAAAAATGCTATCCGAAACTTTATCCGTGCAATGCGAGAAAACGTCATATATCAGCACATGATTCAACAGACGTTCGGCTTCGGAGGTAATTCAAAGTTAACGTACTAGCTTACTTCTCTTATATAGGACGAAAACTCGCCCTCACCTTGATCCACATGTAGTCGATCGCATTTCGGGCACCGATAAACCGCAACTGCACCTCCGTCGATCATTTCGTAAAACTCCTCACCTGATAGCGAATGAGTTGAGAGCGCATTTCCAATTTCATCTATTTTTCGTTCGGAAACCAGAGAGAATTCAGACTCAGACGTACCATGAGACAGATTGATTACATGGCCGCAAACACAAGCAAATTTAGGCATAACTATTTACTTCCAGTCGGGAAGAACGCGGGGCGCTGGTGCCCAAGTCGCAGCGGCTCGATCGAGCTGCCAACCGTGGACGTAGTCTGGTGGAACACCTTCCAAGATCACTTGGTACATAGCAGCCTGCCGGCGCGCCCCCCTTATTCGATGCTGTCCTGATCGTCGCTCAGCAAGTTGAAGGTGTGAAAGTCAAAGGCTATTTTTTCGTCTTCCTCATCAACCAGCTCGTACCGAATACGGTCCAGTCCGCCCTCAACCCTCGACACGCAAAGATCCATGAACTGCGTCAAGCCGCCACCAAATTCCCGTATTTTCAAACCACCTACGTTGTAAAAAACGATGGTTATATTCTTTGCCCCAGGAAGCGAAGACTCCGCCAGTGTCATCAATAAATTGTAACTGGAAAGCCCATCCTCTGAGTCCAGATGAAGGGCTTCCACATAGACGTACTCGCGCAAAAATGCATTCAGCGCTTGGATATTACTCAATGGTTATGCCTCGTATGTTCTTCATCAACCTGGCATCTGCCCCCAACTCCGCTAGGGCAACGTCAGCAGGATTACGTCTTCCGAGTCCTTCGGCAGCCCTAAAAGGTACTTCCATTTATCCAGAATCTTGCGCCACTCTTGTAGCGTGAATCGACTATCCGGCTGCCCCACCCATTCGTCATTGGCTAAAATATCGACCTGTATACCTGACGCATCAATGTTCAGCAGCACATCGTTTCCACCTTCCACTATGGAAGTATCGGCACCTGCCTCAACAGACGCAATGGCCTTCATAAGGCGATCACAACTGGCGGGGGTTTGAGCGATTGCGATAAGAACGCTGCATGCGTAGAGATCATATCGATCTCCACCCTCCTGATTCGGAAGCACCGCTGCCGAAGCGTAAAAAACAGGCCGTTGCAACTGAGGATGAATTCCTCCGCTGGCGTAATAAAATATAAGTTGCATTTTTTACCTTGATTTCTTTATGGCCCGTCAACAGGGTAACCCGTTGTTCTTGATGCGATCTATCCTGTGACGAAAGCCTGCGGCAGCGCCTACAATCTGGAATACATTTCCCCTGTAGGAGCTGCCGCAGGCTGCGATCTTTTGATTTTCATCCCCTTCGGGCAACCTGACCCGATTGCCAGTAAACTCTCCCCCTCTTTCACCGCCCTCTCCATCTGCGGCCATCACCTCTTTCTGTTACGGAGTCCGCCTTGCGTCTGTTTCACACTTCCGACTGGCACCTTGGGCAAAACCTGCACGGCCAGGAGCGCGATTTCGAGCATGCGTGCTTTCTCGAATGGCTGCTGGGCCAACTGAAACTGGCGCAGCCGGATGTGCTGCTGATTGCCGGCGACATCTTCGACACGGTCAATCCACCGGTCAAAGCCCAGGAAGCGCTGTACAACTTCATCGTCAGCGCCCACGAGCAGCAGCCGTTGCTGACCATCGTGATGATCGCCGGCAACCACGATTCCGGCTCGCGCATCGAACTGCCCGCGCCATTGATGCGGCGTTTGCGCACGCACGCGCTGGGCCGGGTGCTGTGGCTGGATGACGGGCAACTGGATGCCGAACGCCTGCTGCTGCCGCTGCCGAATGCACAAGGCGAGATCGCCGCGTGGTGCCTGGCGCTGCCGTTCCTGCGGCCCGCCGAAGTGACCGGCGCGCACTTGGGCGACAACTACCTGCGTGGCATCGGTCAGGTACATGAATGGCTGATCGAAGCCGCCAACGCCAAGCGCAAGCCGGGTCAGGCGTTGATTGCCATCAGCCATGCGCACATGGCTGGCGGTTCGGTTTCGGAAGACTCGGAGCGCAGCCTGATCATTGGCAACGCCGAGGCGCTGCCCGCCAGCCTGTTCGGGCCGAGTATCAGTTACGTCGCTCTCGGCCACTTGCACAAACCGCAGAAGGTTAACGGCGAAGAACGCATTCGCTACAGCGGCTCGCCGATTCCGCTGTCGTTCTCCGAGATTGGCTATCAGCATCAAATTCTTGACGTCTTGCTCGACGGCGAAACCCTGGTCAGCGTCGAACCGAAACTGATCCCGCGCGCGGTCAATCTGCAACGCATCGGCCCGATGCCGCTGGCAGAAATTCTGTTGCAACTGGCAGATCTGCCGAACATCGACCTGCTGGCTGAAACCCAGCGCCAACCGTGGCTGGAAGTGCGCGTGACGCTCGACGAGCCGCAGCCGGATCTGCGCCATCAAATCGAAGGTGCGTTGCAAGGCAAAGCCGTGCGTCTGGTGCGCATCGCTGCCGAGTACGCCGGTAACGGTGGCCCGGATGGTGCGGAGGATGGCAGCGCGTTGATTGAGCTCGATCAGCTCTCGCCGCAGGAATTGTTCAGCCGCGCCTGGCTCGACAACTACGGCAGCGAGGTCGATGAACAGACGCTCAAGGACTTCGCCGAACTGCTGCAAGACGTGCAGATGGAGGACGAGCAACCATGAAAATTCTCGCCATTCGTTTGAAGAACCTCGCCTCGCTGGCCGGCCCGTTCGACATCGATTTCACCGCTGAACCGTTGGCCAGCGCCGGCCTGTTCGCAATCACCGGTCCGACCGGCGCCGGCAAAAGTACCTTGCTCGATGCGCTGTGTCTGGCGCTGTTCGGCACGGTGCCGCGCCTGAATAACACCAGCCGTGACGCCAAAGTGCCGGACGCCGACGGTGAAATCGCCACTGGCGACCCGCGCACCCTGCTGCGGCGCGGCACCGGTGAAGGCTACGCGGAAGTCGATTTTGTTGGTGTAAATGGTCGGCGTTACCGGGCGCGCTGGGAGGCCAATCGCGCGCGCGAGAAGGCCGGTGGCAAGTTGCAAGCCAGTCGGCAAAGCCTGCGTGACATCGATCAGGATCAACTGCTGGCCAGTCAGAAAGGCGAGTACAAGGCGCAACTCGAAGCGGCGCTGGGGCTGAATTTCGAACAGTTCACCCGTGCCGTTTTGCTCGCGCAAAGCGAGTTCAGCGCCTTCCTCAAGGCTGACGACAACGACCGCAGCGAACTGCTGGAAAAACTCACCGACACCGCGCTTTACACTCGCCTCGGCCGTCGCGCGTTCGACAAGGCCAAAGAGGCCCGCGAAGCGCACAAGCTGTTGCAGGATCAGGCCACTGGCGTCACGCCGCTGACCGCCGAAGCCCGCGCCGAACTCGACGAGCGCTTCAACGCCGCTCAGCAGCAACTCAAAGTGCAGCAGGCGCAGCTCAAGCAGCTTGAGCAGCAACACACCTGGCTGAAGGATTTGCGCCTGCTACAGGACGCGCAACAGGCTGCCGCCGAGCAACTGCAAAGCGCTGAACTGGAGCGTGACAGCCTGGTCGGCGAACGCCTGAAGCTCACGCGCCTGGAACAACTCGCGCCGCAACGGCATCAGTTTGCGCGCAAAGCGCAAATCGATGCGCTGCTGACGCCACTGGCTGCGCAGATTGCCACGCATACCCAGCAACACGCTGAGTTGAGCGAGCGTCAGACGCAGCTCGATCTGAACCTCGCCGCCGCTCAAGTCGCCCTCAGCGAAGCGCAAAAACAGCAAGCCGAAAGTGCCCCGCTGGTGCGCCAGGCGTTCGACGAGCAAAGCACCCTCGCCCGTCTGATCAAAGACGCCGCACAAAGTGGCGAAGCCCAACAGAATGCGCAACAGGCCTGCACCCAAGGCCAAAGTGCGATTCAAGCAATGCAACACAAGCAGGTTGAAGTCGGCGAGCGCTTGCAGCGCATCGCCGTCGAGCTTGAGCAAAGTCTGCATCTGGCACCACTGAGCGATGCGTGGAACGCTTATCGCGACCGTTTGCAGCAGTTAATGCTGATCGGCAATCGCTTGAACAACGGCCAGGGTGAACTGGCGACGCTAGAAGCAACCGCCACGCGCAGCGCCGAAGAATTCGCTACGCAGAAGCAGCAACTGGAAGTCCTGTTCAAGGAAGCCGGAGCCGAGCCGAACGCTGTCGCCGAACAGATCGGCATGCTCGGCGGATTGTTGCAGGACAACCGCAAACACCTGCGTGCCATCGAAGACCTGTCGCGGCTGTGGGCCACTCAGCAGGAGTTGGATCAGCGCAACGCCGAGCTGCAACAGCGGCAACTCGCGGCACAGGAAGAACGCGAGCGCCTGACCCAGGACGGGGTCAAGTCCAAAGCCGAGCTGACCATCGCCGAGCAAACGCTCAACGTCACCCGCGAATTGCTGGAGCGTCAGCGTCTGGCGCGCAGTGCCAGTGTCGAAGAGTTGCGCGCGCAGTTGCAGGATGATCAGCCCTGCCCGGTCTGTGGCAGCCATGAGCATCCGTATCATCAGCCCGAAGCGCTACTGCAAAGCCTCGGTCGCCATGATGAAAACGAACAGGCCAACGCGCAGAACGCGGTGGATCAGCTCAAGGAAAAGCTCACCGAGCTGCGTGCTGAAGTCGGTGGCGTGATCGCCCGACAGAAGGAACTGTTGCAGCAGCAGGAACAACTGGCGAGCCAGCAGCAAGCACTCACGCCGAGTCTTGAAGCGCATCCGTTGGCTGCATCACTGTTCAATCAGGATGCGCAAAAACGTGACGCCTGGCTGACCCAGCAAAACAGCCAGTTGAACCAGAGCATCAGCCAGGACGAGCAGCGCCAGAGCGCCCTCCTCACCCTGCAACAGGACGCCGCGCGCCTGACGCAACAGCTGCGCGAGGCCGAAACTGCGCACCAGCAAGCGGCTCAACACCTGAGCAATCAGCAGCAGCAATTGAGTAATGATCGTCAGCGTCTGGACGAAGAACTCAGCGCATTTGCCAGCCTGCTGCCGGCCGACACCCTTGCAGCGTTACGCGTCGAACCGGCAGCGACCTTCATGCAACTTGACCGCGAGATTGCCGAGCGTCTGGCACAACTCGATCAGCAGAGAGAAGAACTGGCCGAGCAGCAACAGCGTCAGCAGACGCTGGAAAAAGAGCAAGACCGCCAGCAGTCCCGCGTGCAACAGCTGCAAACTGCTGAACAGCAGTTCCAGGCACTCAACGAACAGCAACAAGTCAGCCAGCAGAAACTCGCCCAGTTGCTCGGCGAACACCGCAGCGCTGAACACTGGCAACAACAGCTTGAACAGGCTGTGGAAACCGCGCGCACTACCGAGGCTGGCACGGTTCAAGAGCTACAGAGCGTAAGCACTCAACGGGTGAAAATAGCTGCCGAGCTTGAGGCGCAGCAGGAACGTTTGCTCGCACTGGAAAGCGAACACGGCGAACTCGCCAGCAAGATCGCGCAATGGCGGGCCGGTCATCCGGAGCTGGATGACGGCGGCCTTCAAGAACTGCTGCGGGTCGATGACGCGCAGGTCAGCGAGCTGCGTCAGCGCTTGCAGAACAATGAAAAAGCCATCGAACAGGCCAGGGTTCTGGTGCAGGAGCGCGAACGCCAGTTGCTCGCGCATCAGGCGCAACACAACGGCAATCTGGAAGCCGAGCAACTGACAGTCGCACTGAATGATCTGCAGAACCAGTGCGTCATCAGCGAACAACAATGCGCCGAGCTGCGCGCCGAGCAGGCCGAGGATCAGCGTCGGCAAAACGCCAATCAGGCGCTGGCGCAACAGATCGCCGACGCCTATGCCGAGTATCAGCGCTGGGCCCGCCTGAATGCGTTGATCGGCTCGGCCACCGGCGACACCTTCCGCAAGATCGCTCAGGCTTACAACCTCGATTTGCTGGTGCATCACGCCAACGTGCAACTGCGCCAACTGGTCAAACGCTATCGCCTGAAACGCGGTGGCAGCATGCTCGGCCTGCTGGTGCTCGACACCGAGATGGGCGACGAACTGCGTTCGGTGCATTCGCTGTCCGGTGGCGAGACCTTCCTCGTGTCGCTGGCACTGGCGCTGGGTCTGGCCTCAATGGCGTCGAGCACACTGAAGATCGAATCGCTGTTCATCGACGAAGGCTTCGGCAGTCTCGATCCGGAATCGCTGCAATTGGCGATGGACGCGCTCGACGGCTTGCAGGCGCAGGGGCGCAAGGTCGCGGTGATTTCCCACGTACAGGAAATGCACGAACGGATCCCGGTGCAGATTCAGGTGCAGCGCCAAGGCAATGGCCTGAGCACGCTGGAGGTGAAATGAATACGCTGTATTCGTTCCGCCGCTGCCCGTACGCGATGCGCGCGCGGATGGCGCTGCGTTATTCCGGCGTGACCGTGGACATTGTCGAGGTCAGCCTCAAGGCCAAACCGGCCGAGATGCTGGCGATCTCGCCCAAGGGTACGGTGCCGGTGCTGGATGCGGATGGTCGGGTGATTGAAGAGAGTCTGGAAATCATGCGCTGGGCGCTGGCGCAGAACGATCCGGATGACTGGTTGCTCAAGGATGATTCGTTCGGGGCGCTGTGGATGGACAAGCTGATCGAGGGTAATGATCAGGTGTTCAAGGTGCATTTGAATCGCTACAAGTACGCCGAGCGTTATCCCGAGCAGCCGATGGAGATTTATCGTGGCGAGGGTGAGTTGTTTTTGGCCAAGCTGGATGAGTTGCTCAAGGATCGCGATTACTTGCTGGCTGACCATGCGTGTCTGGCGGATATCGCACTGCTGCCATTCGTGCGCCAGTTCGCCCATGTTGATCGCGAGTGGTTTGCGCAGACGCCGTATGTTCGCTTGCAGGCCTGGCTTGAACGTTTTCTCCAGTCCGGCCTCTTCACATCCATCATGAAAAAATGATTCAGGCGAGGACGGCGCACATGCCGAGTGCCGAGCAATCGACTTCGAACGGGCCGAGGAAACTGGCTGGGGTTTTGATCGGTGGATTGCCGGCCAGCAATCCCAGCGTATTAACCCGTTCGATGTTATGCGCAATGCTGTGGTTGGCTTCTATCGTCCGGGCCAGTGAGCCGACCGAGCCCTGACCGATGCCCAACAGCGATGCACCATTGGTCATGAACGCCAGACCGGCGATGACCCATAATCTGTAGCCTTTCATGCCCCGGCGACTCCTGCGAGTTCAGCACCGTCCACCGCTGCATTTTGCGAGCGGTGTTCGAACTGGATGCCGGGATGTGCGACCTCGATCGGCGCGTCAAAGCTGTGTTGCGACTGCGATGCGAAGCTGACGAACAGCACCATGACCAGGTACAGACCGATGGCCAGGTAGGCGCCGCGTTTGGCAGAAGTGATGATTGCATGGGCCATGATCTGTGCTCCGTGGACATGTTTCGAGGTCCACAGAATCGATCAAAAAAACCCGGCTAACCACTCAGCGATTTCCATAGTAACCATCAGCCTGATTGATCATTAAGCCGGTCTATTCCGCCCTTAAACAAAACCTATCTATGCGCAAAACCCATACGTGTAGGAGCTGCCACAGGCTGCGATCTTTTGATTTTGCTCTTAAAAAACAAGATCAAAAGATCGCAGCCTTCGGCAGCTCCTACAGGGATCAGGAGTTCTGCGAAAGAATTTCAGTGTTGGATTTTGTGATCCAGCGCCGCGTAGAAGTTGGCGCTCTGTTGCAGGTATTTCTGGGTGTAGCTCTGGGCGTGGGATTTTTTGTCGCTGATTTCAGCGTTGGCGCTGGCTGGCAACGCAACGGTGGCGGAGATGGCGGATGCGGCGATGATCGAGAAGAGATTGAAGTTCATGGCGGTAACCCTCGTGTTCGGTTGGCTTGCTTGCCCGGTTGGGCGGTGAAGCCAACTTAACGCTCGAGGGTTGCTCGCTTGAAATCTTTTGTAGCATTAGCTGTTATCAGCGCGATTAATACAAAGACGCAGGCCCCGCGATCCGGGGCCTGCGGCTTATTGACGCACTAGAAACTTCAGGTCGCTCGGCGCGTCCATCGGCAGCTTCTGCACGGTTTTGCCGAGCAGACCGCTCTTGGCGTCGCGCTCGACCACGATGATTGCGTTGCTTTTCTGGTTGGCAATCAGCAAGAACTTGCCGCTCGGATCGAGGCTGAACTCGCGCGGGTGATCACCTTCCACCGAGCGTCGCTGCAGTTCTTTGAGCTGGCCGGTCGCCGGGTCGATGGCGAACACCAGCAACTGATTGGCGGTGCCACGGTTGCTGACATAGAGGAATTTGCCGTCAGCAGACGCATGCAGCGCCGCGGCAGCTTTGTCCGAAGTCGGCTGGCCGGCTGCCAGGTCGATCATTTGCGTCTGGGTCAGCACGCCGTCCTGGTAATCAAACACGGCGACCTGCGCGCTCATTTCCATGCTCAGCCAGGCATGTTTGCCGTCGGCGCTGAACAGCAGATGACGCGGCCCGCTGCCCGGTGGCAGTTGCACCGAAGCAGCTTTCGCCGGAGTCAGCGGCAGCTCTGGATTGGCCTTCGGGTCGAACTGGTAGATGAACACCTTGTCCGCGCCCAGATCATTGGAGAACACGTAGCGGCCGTCGGGCGAAGAAACCGTGGAATGTACGTGGTTCGACGCCTGACGTTCAGGATTGACGCGACTGGCCGGGTGGGCGCTCATCTGCACCACCGGCTTCAGCTTGCCGTCAGTCCCAACCGGCAATACCGCGAGGGTGCCGCCCGGATCTTCGACCACCGAGTAGTTGCTAACGAACAAGTGGCTGGCATCGCCGCTGAGGCTCGAATGAGTTGGCTCGTTGCCCAGGCTCTGCACCTGACTGATCAGGCTCAGCGCATGGGTCTTGGAATCGATGGCATAGCTGCTGACGCGGCCGACCGGATCTTTCTGGCCCGGGCCGTTTTCGTTGACCACGAACAGGTGACGCTGATCTTTGGAGATCGTCAGCCACGACGGGTTTTCGCTTTCGACTACTTGCAGCGGCTTGGCGTCGATCTGGCCGGTGGCGCTGTCGAAATTCATCCGGTAAATGCCTTGGCTGCTGCCGGCGGTGTACGAACCGACCAGCAACTGGAAGCTCTCGGCCGAGGCCGTGGACAGCCCCATCGCGCCGACACTGCCGGCCATCAGCAATGGCCAGAAGTTACGCATCTTCATTCGGTTGTTCCTCGTCGTCGTTGCTGCCGCCGAACGCTTCCGAGCACACCAGACGGTGCTCGCCGGAATCGCCGACAATCAGCCAGCTCTGCAAATCCGTGTCGAACGTGGCGGCACTGACCTGCGCCGGGGTGAATTCCCAGTGCTTGGCCGCTCGACCGTCAATGCATTCGATGTGCAGGTTGTCGTCTTCATCGAGGGAGAATTCGAAGGCATGCAAGCCATCGATTTCAACCATGTCGCAGTGTTCGAGGACGTCGAGAAGGGTTTGGGCAGTCATGGCAAACAGTCTTTCTAGGGGGAAAGGGGCAATGATAGCCCAAAGCACGCCGATCCCCTTGTAGGAGCTGCGGCACGCTGCGATCTTTTGACTTTGTTTTTTAAGATCAAAAGATCGCAGCGTGCCGCAGCTCCTACAGGGGATTGGTTGTGGTTTAGATCGCGTCGCGCGATGGCTTTCCGTCCACCAGGCGTTGAATGCGCAGCGGGTTGGCGTTTTTCAGTGCTTCCGGCAGCAGGCTGTCCGGATAGTTCTGGAAGCACACCGGGCGCAGGAAGCGGTCAATCGCCAACGTACCCACCGAAGTGCCACGCGCATCGGACGTCGCCGGATACGGCCCGCCGTGCACCATCGAATCGCACACCTCGACACCAGTCGGATAACCATTGAGCAAAATCCGCCCGACCTTCTGTTCCAGCAGCGGCGTCAGTTCAGCGAACTGTTCGAAGTCCGCCGGCTCGCCAATGATGGTCGCCGTCAGTTGCCCGTGCAGGCCGTTCAACGCAGCGCTGAGTTGCGCCTGATCCGCCACTTCGACGATCACTGTGGTCGGGCCGAACACTTCTTCCTGCAGCACTTCATCGCCATTGATCAGCAGGCTTGCGTCAGCCTTGAAAAATTGAGGCTGGGCCTGATTGCCTTGCTGCGGATTGCCGGCCAGATGCTCGATCCCTGAATGAGCCAAGAGTTTTTGCAGTCCGTTGCCATAACTGCCGAGCGTGCCGGCATTGAGCATGGTTTGCGCCGGTTGATCGCCGATCAACCCAGCGACTTGCTGCACAAACGCCGTGAACTGCGGCGAGCGAATACCGATCACCAGACCCGGATTGGTGCAGAACTGACCGCACCCCTGCACCACCGATGCGGTGAGGTCGCGAGCCACCGTTTCCGAGCGTGCAGCCAACGCTTGCGGCAGCACGATCACCGGGTTGATGCTCGACATCTCGGCAAACACCGGAATCGGTTGCGGGCGTGCTGCGGCCATGTCGCACAGCGCCCGACCGCCCTTGAGCGAACCGGTGAAGCCCACGGCCTGAATCGCCGGATGCTTGACCAGCCATTCGCCAACCCCACCGCCGTAGATCATGTTGAACACGCCGGCCGGCATGCCGGTTTTTTCCGCCGCACGGATCAGCGCATCGGCGACGAGTTCGGCGGTGGCCATGTGGCCGCTGTGCGCTTTGAATACCACCGGGCAACCGGCGGCCAGCGCCGAAGCGGTATCGCCTCCGGCAGTGGAAAACGCCAATGGAAAGTTGCTCGCGCCAAACACGGCGACCGGGCCGAGGCCGATGCGGTACTGGCGCAGATCCGGACGTGGCAACGGTTGACGATCCGGCAATGGCAGATCGATCCGCGCACCGTAGAAATCCCCGCGACGCAGGACTTTGGCGAACAGGCGCATCTGGCCGCTGGTGCGACCGCGCTCGCCTTGAATGCGTCCGGCCGGCAACGCAGTTTCGCGGCAAACCACGGCGACGAAATCATCACCCAGCGCATCCAGCTCATCGGCGATTGCATCGAGGAACTGCGCGCGGCGTTCGGCACTCAGGCTGCGATAGGCCGGGTAAGCAGCAGCGGCGGCTTTGGCGGCGGCGTCGACTTCTTCAGCGGAGGCTTGAATGAAATCGTGCGGCAGTTGCTCGCCCGTGCTGGCGTCAACACTGTGCAATTTGACGTTGCCGCCCGCGCTGCGCTCACCGCCAATGTAGTTGTAACCGAGAATCTGAGTCATGGGATCTCCTTAAAGGGTGCCGATGCTGTCCGGTTGAAAAACCGCGTCAACCGGAACGATGCCGTTGATCAGCGGCGCGCCGAATTCGGCCTGGCTGATCTCGAACACGTCGCCGGGCTGAGTACGAATGCCATCGGCGAACGACAGGGTCGCGGTGCCGAAGAAGTGAATGTGCACGTCGCCGGGACGCAGGAACTGACTGTATTTGAAGTGGTGGTATTCGAGGTTCGCCAAGCTGTGGCACATGTTCGCCTCGCCACTGAGGAACTCGTTCTGCCACAGCACTTCGCCGTCGCGCAGGATGCGGCTGGTGCCTGCCAGATGTTGAGGCAATTCGCCGGTGCGAAGTTCCGGGCCATAACTGCAACTGCGCAATTTCGAGTGCGCCAGGTACAGGTAATTCTTGCGCTCCATGATGTGGTCGGAGAACTCGTTACCCACCGCGAAACCGAGGCGATACGGCTTGCCGTCGTGGCCGATGATGTAAAGACCGGCCATCTCCGGCTCCTCGCCGGCGTCTTCGGCAAACGGTGGCAAAGGGAATGGCTGACCGGGACGCACAACGATGCTGCCGTCGCCTTTGTAAAACCACTCCGGCTGCACGCCGGCCTGCCCCGTTGCCGGTTTACCGCCCTCCACGCCCCATTTGAAGATTTTCATGGTGTCGGTCATGGCTGCCTCATCGCCAGCCTGCTGGTGCATCTTGTCGCGGGCCGAAGCGCTGCCGAGGTGCGTCAGACCGGTGCCGCTGACCAGCGTGTGCGCCGGGTCCGGGTGATCCAGCGGCGGCAGGATGCGCAGGTCTTGCAGCAGCTCAGCGTAGTCGTGGCTGATGCCCAGGCCGTGGATTTTGACTTGCTGCTCAAGGCTGCTGCCGGCTTCGATGGCGGACAGCGCCAGATCACGCACGCTGCGCGCATTCTGCACTTCGCGCACCACACCGTTCTCGACCACACCGACCCGGCGCTCGCGGTTACTCAATTCGAATTGAACCAGATGCATGGATTTTCTCCTGTAAACAAGCCTTCAAAACACTGCAAAACCCTGTGGGAGCCAGGGATCAGGTGCGGGTTGCGCCTCTGGCACTGGCGGCAAATTGCTCGACTGGCAGCACGTGTTTGCGCTCCAGCAAGTGATAAACCACACCCGTCAAAATCAACCCGAACACCATCACCCCCGACAAGAAATACAAGCCCGAAGCAAGGTTGCCGGTGTACTCCTTCAACGCACCAATCACGAACGGGCCGATGTAGCCACCGAGGTTGCCCACCGAGTTGATCAAAGCGATCCCGGCCGCTGCACTGGCCCCGGCAAAGAACCGCCCCGGCAAGGTCCAGAACACCGCCGTGCAGGAAAACAGTGCGAACGCCACCAGACACAGCGCCGCCAGTTGCGCTACCGGCAATGACAGCCAGGCACTCAGAAACAGACCAATCGCGCCCAACACGTAAAGCACCGCGAGATGGCCGTAGCGATCATTCAATCGGTCGGAACTGCGCGGGATGATCAGCAAACCGATGATGCCGAAAATGTACGGCACCGAAGACACGAAACCGGTCACCAGGTCAGTGCCGCCGAACTGTTTGATCAACGTTGGTAGCCACAGGCCGAGACCGTAAATGCTCAGGGTCACCGGCAGATAGAACAACGCCAGCAACAACACGCGTTTGTCTTTCAGCGCATGCAACGGGTTGCCGTGACGAGTCTGGCCGTACTCCTGCAGATCCTTTTTCAGCTCGCCGCTGAGCCAGTCCTTCTCGGCTTGATCCATCCATTTGACTTGTTGCGGGCCGTCCGGCAGCCAGCGCAGCACCGGCCAGGTCAGCAGGATCGCCGGAGTGCCGATGACGATGAACAGCCACTGCCAGCCATGCAGACCGAGGATGCCGTCCATGCCTAGCAAGCCGCCGGAGACCGGGCCGGTGATCATCATCGCGATGGGTTGGGAAAGGATGAACAGCCCGAGGATTTTGCCGCGATGGCGCACCGGGAACCATTGGGTGATGTAGTACAGAACGCCGGGAAAGAACCCCGCCTCCGCCGCGCCGAGCAGAAAGCGCATCACGTAGAAACTGTGCGGCCCCTGGACGAAGGCCATGCCGATGGTGATCGCGCCCCAGGTGATCATGATTCGTGCGAACCAGCGCCGCGCGCCGAAGCGTTCGAGCATCAGGTTGCTGGGGATTTCCAGCAGAAAGTAACCAATAAAGAACAGACCGGCACCGAGGCCGTATGCCGCATCACCGATGCCGATGTCAGCGCCCATGTGCAGTTTGGCGAAGCCGACGGCGGAGCGATCCACATAGGCGATCAGGTACAGCAGGATCAGGAAGGGAATCAGTTTCAGCGTGATACGCCGGATAAGCCGCAGTTCCTGGCTCATGAGATCGGTCTCCGATTGTTGTTGTTATAGAACCTCGGGGGACGCCTCTCGCGGAAAACCACCAGGGCCAATCCCTCCGTCGAAAACGACTATATAGTAATACTAATTACCCAACAACACTTCCAAACCGTCGATTTTTAGCTTATGTTAGGCCGAAGCTCGCAAACAATAGTATTACAATAAGAGAATCGATCATGTCTGATAAGAAACCCACCCTGCGCTCCGCCCAATGGTTTGGCACGGCCGACAAAAACGGCTTCATGTACCGCAGCTGGATGAAGAATCAGGGCATCGCCGACCATCAATTTCACGGCAAACCGATCATCGGCATCTGCAACACCTGGTCGGAGCTGACGCCGTGCAACGCGCATTTCCGGCAGATCGCCGAGCACGTCAAACGCGGCGTGATCGAGGCCGGTGGTTTCCCGGTGGAATTCCCGGTGTTCTCCAACGGCGAATCCAACCTGCGCCCCACCGCCATGCTCACCCGCAATCTGGCGAGCATGGACGTCGAGGAAGCGATTCGCGGCAACCCGATTGACGGCGTAGTGCTGCTCACCGGTTGCGACAAGACGACTCCGGCACTGCTGATGGGCGCGGCCAGTTGCGACGTGCCGGCGATCGTCGTTACCGGCGGGCCGATGCTTAACGGCAAGCACAAGGGCAAGGACATTGGGTCGGGCACCGTGGTCTGGCAGCTCAGCGAACAGGTCAAGGCCGGCACCATCACCATCGACGATTTCCTCGCAGCCGAGGGCGGCATGTCGCGCTCGGCGGGTACCTGCAACACCATGGGCACCGCCTCGACCATGGCCTGCATGGCCGAAGCCCTCGGCACTTCCCTGCCGCACAACGCGGCGATTCCGGCTGTCGATGCCCGACGTTATGTGCTGGCGCACATGTCCGGCATGCGTGCCGTCGAGATGGTGCGTGAAGATTTGAAACTGTCGAAGATCCTGACCAAGGAAGCCTTCGAAAACGCGATTCGGGTCAACGCTGCAATTGGTGGTTCGACCAACGCCGTGATCCACTTGAAAGCCATTGCCGGGCGCATCGGCGTCGAGCTCGATCTGGATGACTGGACGCGCATCGGTCGTGGCATGCCGACCATCGTCGATCTGCAACCGTCCGGGCGTTTCCTGATGGAAGAGTTCTACTACGCCGGTGGACTGCCGGCGGTGCTGCGTCGCCTCGGTGAAGCCAATCTGATTCCCAATCCGGACGCGTTGACGGTCAACGGCAAGTCCATCGGCGAGAACACCAAGGACGCGCCGATCTATGGCGAAGACGAAGTGATCCGCACTATCGACAATCCGATTCGTGCCGACGGCGGGATTTTCGTGTTGCGCGGTAACCTGGCGCCGCTGGGTGCAGTGCTCAAGCCGTCCGCTGCGAGTGCTGAGCTGATGCAACATCGCGGTCGTGCAGTGGTGTTCGAGAACTTCGACATGTACAAGGCGCGGATCAACGATCCGGAGCTGGATGTCGATGCCAACTCGATTCTGGTGATGAAAAACTGCGGGCCGAAGGGTTATCCGGGCATGGCTGAAGTCGGCAACATGGGGCTGCCAGCGAAACTGCTGGCGCAGGGCGTGACTGACATGGTGCGTATTTCCGATGCGCGGATGAGCGGCACTGCGTACGGCACTGTTGTGCTGCACGTTGCCCCGGAAGCAGCGGCCGGCGGGCCTTTGGCGACGGTGAAAGAAGGCGACTGGATCGAGCTGGACTGCGCCAATGGACGCTTGCATCTGGATATTCCGGATGCCGAACTGGCGGCGCGCATGGCTGATCTGCAACCACCGCAGCAATTGTTGGTGGGCGGTTATCGTCAGCTGTACATCGAGCACGTGCTGCAGGCGGATCAGGGTTGCGACTTTGATTTCCTGGTCGGCTGCCGAGGGGCTGAAGTGCCGCGACACTCGCACTGATAAAACAACACCACAAAACCTGTGGCGAGGGGGCTTGCCCCCGTTCGGCTGCGAAGCAGACGTATAAATGGGAGCGCTTCGCACTCCAGCGGGAGCAAGCTCCCTCGCCACAGGGTATTCGCAGATTTCAGGTCTGATGATTGCCCGCCACGCCTGCTATGATGCGCGGCACTTCCATCGCACAGGATCGCGCCGTTCCCCATGGATTACCGCAAACCCTCCGACCGCAAAAGCATGCACTCGCGCATCGTCCAGGAACTGGGCATGCAGATCGTTTCCGGACGCTTTTTGCCTTGCGACAAACTGCCCGCCGAAGCCTTGCTCTGCGAGGAGTACGCAGTTAGCCGACCGGTGTTGCGTGAAGCTACCCGAGTGCTGGTGGCCAAGGGTCTGGTGTACTCCAAGCCGCGCGTCGGCACCGTGGTCAAACCGCGCCGCGAATGGCACATGCTCGACCCCGACGTACTGCATTGGCTGATGCAAAGCAGTCCGCAAAATGAGTTCTTCAACGTGCTGACCACGGTGCGCAGCATCATCGAACCGGCCGCCGCCGCCCTCGCCGCCCAGCATGCGACCGATGCCGATATCGCGTTGATCGACGAAGCTTACCAACGCATGGAAGCGGCGCCGACGCCGGAAGCTTTGCTGCAACCGGACCTGGATTTCCACAGCCGTATTGCCGATGCCACGCACAACGATTTGCTGGCAAATCTGTGCAACATGCTGTCGGTGGCGATTGCCGAGGCGTTGAAGCATTCGAATCAGCGGCCGAATCTGCATGATCTGGCGCTGCCGCGGCATAAGGCGATTCTGACGGCTATCGAGAATCGGGATGCGTTGGGGGCACGGCATGCGGCGTTGGTGCAGTTGGATGATGCGCGGAGTGCGTTGAGTGTGGTGCTTGGAACCGAGCTTTCTTAAAGCAACATCAAAAGATCGCAGCCTTCGGCAGCTCCTACAGGGTATGGGTGCACCACAAAATTTCGGATGTACGCGGGCAATGTAGGAGCTGCCGAAGGCTGCGATCTTTTGATCCTGATCCACAAAAAAAGCCGCAACCCTCAAGGTTGCGGCTTTGTTGTTTCTAGCTCAAATCAATGCGCAAACAACGAATTACCCTTCTGCCCCGCCAGCTTCTCCGGCTTGATCAGGAAGTTCGCCAATGCCGGCAGCAGCCACAGCGCACCGAACATGTTCCACAGCAGCATGAAGGTCAGCATCAAGCCCATGTCCGCCTGGAACTTGATCGCCGAGAAGATCCAGGTGCACACGCCGATGGCCAGGCACAGGCCGGTGAACAGCACTGCTTTACCAGTGGACTTCAGCGTCTGGTAATAGGCTTCCTGCAACGGCAGCCCGGCACGCAGGAAACTTTCCAGGCGGCTGTAGATGTAGATGCCGTAATCCACGCCAATCCCCACACCCAGCGCCACCACCGGCAGGGTTGCAACTTTTACACCGATGCCCATGAACGCCATCAGCGCGTTACCCAGCACCGAGGTCAGCACCAGCGGCAGGACGATGCACAAGGTCGCCGCCCATGAACGGAAGGTGATCATGCACATGGTCGCCACACAGATGTACACCAGGATCAGAATGGTCAGTTCGGATTCCTTGATCACTTCGTTGGTGGCGGCTTCAATCCCGGCGTTACCGGCGGCGAGAATAAACTCCAGGCCGTCCTTGTTGTTTTCCTTGGCGAACTCCTGCACCGCATGCACCGCACGATCAAGGGTTTCAGCCTTGTGATCGTTGAGGAACACCAGCACCGGTGCCAGCGAGCAACTGTTGTTGTACAGGCCATCGGCACGCGCGATGGAGTTGTTCAGCACGTCCGGGTTGCGCGACAGGGTTTCCCATTTCAGGTTGCCCTCGTTCATGCCCTTGATCATCTGCTTGGACACGGTCACCAGCGAGATCGCTGACTGCACGCCCTCGGTGTTCTGCATCTTCCACATCAGTTCGTCGATCGGCCCCATCGCTTCGTAGCGCGAGCAGCCTTCGGACTTGGTCTTGACCATCACCACCAGCACGTCGGAACTGGTCGAGTAGTTGCTGATGATGAAGTTGTTGTCCTTGTTGTAGCGCGAGTCCGGACGCAGTTCCGGCGCGCCCTGGTCGAGGTCGCCGATTTTCAGGTTCTGGCTGTACCAGAGGCCGCCGCCGAAGGCGATCAGCGCCAGCACCACGGAAATCTTCGCGACTTTCGGGTTGGCGAAGTTCGCCAGCAGGCGCCAGAACGGATGTTCGCGGTGCGCGTCTTTCTTGCTCTTCTCAATGGCGCGTTTGCTGATGCCGACATAGGAAATCGCCACTGGCAGCAGGATCAGGTTGGTGAACACGATCACCGCCACGCCGATGGAAGCGCCGATGGCCAGCTCGCGAATCACCCCGATATCGATGATCAGCAACGTGATGAAGCCGACCGCATCGGCCAGAATCGCAATCATCCCCGGCAGGAACAACTGGCGGAAGGTGCGTCGTGCAGCGGTCAGGGCGTTGTCGGCCTCACTGGATTGCAGCGCGATGCCGTTGATCTTCTGCACGCCGTGGGAAATACCGATGGCGAAGATCAGGAACGGTACCAGCATCGAATACGGATCGAGCCCGAAGCCGAAGAAGTGCATCAGACCCAACTGCCAGACCACCGCCACCAGCGTGGTACTCAGCACCGCGACGGTACTGCGCAGGCAGTTGGTGAACCACAGCAGCAGGATCAGGGTGATGACGAAGGCGATGCCGAAGAACATCACCACCATCACCAGACCATCGATCAGGTCGCCGACCTTCTTGGCAAAACCGACGATGTGGATCTTGACGTTGGGGTTCTGCGCTTCGAACTTGTCGCGAATCTTGTCTTCCAGTTCATGGGAGAACTTGCGGTAGTCCAGCGCCAGCAACTTGCCCTGATCCTGCGGGTCCGGGTAGGACTCCAGCAGCGGGATGTCGACGATGCTCGACTTGAAGTCGTTAGCCACCAGCCGCCCGACCTGGCCCGACTTGAGGACGTTGTTGCGCAGCAGATCGAGGCTGTCCTGCGAGCCGTTGTAGCTCTGCGGAATCACTTCGCCGCCGGCAAAACCTTCCTCGGTGACTTCGGTCCAGCGTACGCTCGGACTCCACAGCGACTTGAGGCCAGAACGGTCAACGCCGGAGATGTAGAACACCTCGTCGTTGATCTGCCGCAGAGTCTCCATGTACTCCTTGGAGAAGATGTCACCGTCCTTGGCTTCCACCGAAATACGCACGGTGTTACCGAGGTTCGCCAGGTCGTTGCGGTGTTCCATCATCTTTTCAATGAATGGATGCTTGAGCGGGATCATCTTTTCGAAACTGGTGGACGGGCGGATCAGCGTCGCCTGCCAGAACAGGAAAATGCTCACCAGCAGGCAGATGACGATGACTGCCGGTCGGTTATTGAAAATCAGGCGTTCGAGAAACGTCGCCTTGTCCTGATTATGATTACTCAAGGAAGTCATAGCCCCGCCTTCTTATTATTAATCTCGGCGCCGTTCGGCGAAGTGATGCGCACGCCACCCTGCCCGGTCAGAATCAGGTTGCCGTTGCCGGCAGCGGTGACAGAGGACAGCGAAATGCGGTCCGGACGGTTGAACACGCTGAACGTCTCACCGTTGTCGCTGCTGCTGACCACTGAACCGCCGTTGCCAACGATCACGATTGAACCGTCTTCAAGCAACGTGGCGCCGGACAGACCGAACTCCAGCGCGCCGCGCGCAGCCTTGAGTTCGACCTGCTCCCAGCTGCTGCCGAAATCGGTGGAGCGATAGAGATTGCCGCGCAGACCGTAGGCCAGCAGGGTCGAGGGTTGCGCAGTGCCGATCACACCAAACAACGAGCCCTCGTACGGGCCTTCGAGTTTTTCCCAGGTCTGCCCCCAGTCAGCGGAGCGGAACATGCTGCCCGACTCGCCGACGATGAACAGCCCGGCGTCTTTCACCGCCGCGATGGCGTTGAGATGAAATTGGTCTTCATTGTCGAGGCGGTCGCTGGCGTCTGCCCAGTTCTTGCCGCCGTCGGTGGTTTCCATCAGCCCACCGTAAGCGCCAACGGCAAAGCCGCTGTTGACGTCCTTGAACCAGACGTCGAGCAGCGGCGATTCGCGTGTGAGGTCTTCGAATTGTTTGTTCCAGGTCTGGCCGCCATCCTCGCTGGCGAGAATCTGCGCGTCGTGTCCTACGGCCCAGCCGTGCTTGTCGTCGACAAAAAATACCGCCGTGAGCAGCTGGCGGCTCGGCACTTTGGCCTGAGTCCAGGTCTTGCCCTGATCATCGGAATAGAGAATGTGCCCACGATCCCCGACCGCCACCAGGCGCTTGCCTGCGTGAACCACATCGAGCATCAGGCTTTTCGCGGCTTTGACCGATTCGGTGGAATAGACCACGTCGGCCGGCGCTTCGGCAGCCAGCACCGGTGCCGACAGCGAGGCAAAACCCAGCAGAGTGAGTGCTGTGGCCAGCAACGCGGTGTTGCGTAACGCCGGCGGGCGGCAACGACTCATAGACCTTCCCCTATTTATTATTGTTAGGCCATCGGGCCTTAAAGGGCGCCGCAAGGCTGTTCCCTGATAACTGACTGGTCTCAAGCATAGACCTGAAACCCGCAATCCAGAGCGCCGTCGGAAGCTGGCCCATCCTATCGGGCATTAGAAACGTCTGACAATCGGCGCAACGTTATCTTTTGTTAACCAATCTGCTTATGGCTGCGGGTGAATGCGCGGGCATTCGTCCGACTGATGGCGGGATTCTTGCGCTGAGGGACTTGCACGATAGGTATTATGGTATACCATCAGACGCACAGACACTGTTTATCCCTACGGAGCAGCTCATGAGTTTCGAAATCCGCAAGATCGTCAGCTACGTCGACCAGACCTTTATTGAAGGCGGCAAGGCATCCGACACCCCGGTGACCATGGTCGGCCTCGCCGTGGTGATGAAAAACCCTTGGGTGGGTAACGGCTTTGTCGAAGACCTCAAACCGCAGATCCGCGCCAATTGCTCGGACCTCGGCGCGATGATGGTCGAGCGTCTGGTGGCGATCATCGGTGGCGCCGACAAGATTAAGGCGTACGGCAAAGCCGCGGTGGTCGGCGCGGATGGCGAGATCGAACACGCCTCGGCGGTGATCCACACCCTGCGCTTCGGCAACCACTATCGCGAAGCGGTCAAGGCCAAGAGTTACCTGAGTTTCACCAACAAGCGCGGCGGCCCGGGCACGTCGATTCAGATCCCGATGATGCACAAGGATGACGAAGGCCTGCGCTCGCACTACATCACGTTGGAAATGCAGATCGAAGACGCGCCGCGCGCCGACGAAATCGTCGTGGTGCTCGGTTGCGCCGACGGTGGTCGCCTGCACCCGCGCATCGGCAATCGCTACATCGATCTGGAAGAACTGGCCGCCGAAAAAGCCCAGTAATCACAATAAGAAGGCATTGCAGGAGCGCTCCATGATTCGGCTCAACGCTGAACTCACCCCGGCCGGCACCAGTTATCTGGCGACAGGCGTTGGCCAACCCGTGGTGTTGATCCACGGCGTGGGCCTGAACAAAGAAATGTGGGGCGGCCAAGTCGTTGGCCTGGCCACGCAATACCGGGTGATCGCCTACGACATGCTCGGGCATGGCGCCAGTCCGCGACCGGCCAGCGGCACTGCCCTGCTCGGTTATGCCGATCAGTTGCTGGAGCTGCTCGACCACCTGCAATTGCCTGAAGCTTCGGTGATCGGCTTTTCCATGGGCGGTCTGGTGGCGCGGGCGTTCGCCCTGCATTACCCGGAGCGGCTGAAAAGCCTCGTGGTGCTCAATAGCGTGTTCAACCGCAGCGAAGAACAACGCGCCGGGGTTATCGCGCGCACCGCTCAGGCTGCCGAACATGGGCCGGATGCGAATGCCGAAGCGGCGTTGTCGCGCTGGTTCAGCCGTGAGTATCAAGCGGCTAATCCGGCACAGATCGCCGCACTGCGCCAGACCTTGGCGAACAACGATCCGCAGGGCTATCTGACTACCTACGAATTGTTCGCCACCCAGGACATGTACCGCGTCGACGACCTCGCCAGCATCCAGGCACCGACGCTGATCGCCACCGGCGAGCTCGACCCCGGATCCACCCCGGAAATGGCCGAGCAATTGGCCGCCCGCATTCCCGGCGCCAAGGTTGCCGTGCTGGCCGAGCAACGGCATATGATGCCGGTAGAGTCACCGCGTCTGGTCAACCAGATGCTGATGGAATTTCTCGACAGCGCATACGCCCGACAAAATCATATAAAGGGGATCGTTGCATGACGCTCGCACGCTTCCAGATGTGCATCGGCGGAGAATGGGTCGACGCCCTCTCCGGCAAGACTTTCGAAAGTCTCAACCCGGCGCTCGCCGAGCCTTGGGCCGAACTGCCCGACGCCGATGAAACCGACGTCGAACGCGCCGTGCAGGCGGCACAGACCGCATTCGACAACCCGGCGTGGCGCGGATTGACCGCCACCGCACGCGGCAAGCTGCTGCGGCGTCTCGGTGATCTGATCAGCGAGAACAGGGAACAACTGGCGCAGCTGGAAAGCCGCGACAACGGCAAACTGATTCGCGAAACCCGTGGTCAGGTCGGTTATCTGCCGGAATTCTTTCACTACACCGCAGGCCTTGCAGACAAGCTTGAAGGCGGCACACTGCCGCTGGATAAGCCCGACCTGTTTGCCTACACGGTGCACGAAGCCATGGGCGTGGTCGCGGCGATCATTCCGTGGAACAGCCCGCTGTATCTGACCGCAATCAAACTCGCCCCGGCACTCGCCGCGGGCAACACGATTGTGATCAAGCCATCCGAGCACGCTTCGGCGACCATTCTGGAACTGGCGCGGCTGGCCCTCGAAGCCGGGATTCCGCCGGGTGTGGTCAACGTCGTCACCGGCTACGGCCCAAGCACCGGTGCCGCCCTCACCCGCCATCCGCTGGTGCGCAAGATCGCCTTCACCGGCGGCGCGGCCACGGCGCGGCATGTGGTGCGCAGCAGCGCCGAGAATTTCGCCAAGCTGTCGCTGGAACTCGGCGGCAAATCGCCGAACATTATCTTCGCCGACGCTGACCTCGACAGCGCGATCAACGGCGCGATTGCCGGGATCTACGCAGCGTCCGGCCAAAGCTGCGTGTCCGGCTCGCGACTGTTGGTGCAGGACGAAATCTATGACGAATTCGTCGGCCGTCTAGTCGAACGTGCCCAGCGCATTCGCATCGGCAACCCGCAGGATGACGCCAGCGAAATGGGCCCGATGGCCACCGCTCAGCAGTTGGCGGTAGTCGAAGGTCTGGTTGCCGATGCAATTGCCGAGGGCGCGCGTTTGCGCATCGGTGGCAAGCGTCCGACGGGGCTTGGCGACGGCTGGTTCTACGAACCGACGCTGTTCGAATGCGACAGCAATTCGATGAAGATCATGCAGGAAGAAGTCTTTGGCCCGGTGGCTTCGGTGATCCGCTTCAAAGACGAAGCCGAAGCGCTGGCGATTGCCAACGACTCACAGTTCGGCCTCGCCGCCGGCATCTGGACCCGCGATCTGGGGCGGGCTCATCGCCTGGCGCGCGACGTGCGTTCGGGGATCATTTGGGTCAACACTTACCGCGCGGTCTCGGCGATGGCACCGATTGGCGGCTTCAAGAACAGTGGCTATGGACGCGAAAGCGGCATCGACTCGGTGCTGGCCTACACCGAACTGAAAACGGTGTGGATCAACCTCTCCCAGGCGCCAATGCCTGATCCGTTTGTGATGCGCTAGGAGTCCTGAAAAATGATCGAACCCGGCATTTACAAAGACGTCATGAGCTCGTTTCCGTCCGGGGTCACGGTGGTCACCACCCTCGACCCGGATGGCGGCATCGTCGGCATCACCGCCAGCGCCTTCAGTGCGCTGTCGATTGACCCGGCGCTGGTGCTGTTCTGCCCCAACTACGCCTCCGACACCTACCCCGTGCTGCGCGACAGCAAGCGTTTTGCGATCCATCTGCTGTCCGCCGACCAGACGGCCGAAGCCTATGCCTTTGCCAGTAAGGGCAAGGACAAAGCCAAGGCCATCGAGTGGCACTTGAGCGAACTCGGCAATCCGATCCTGGCGAAAGCCACGGCGATCATCGAGTGCGAGCTGTGGCGCGAATATGACGGTGGCGATCACGCGATCATTGTTGGCGCGGTGAAGAACCTGATCCTGCCGGCAGAACCGGTGACGCCGATGATTTATCACAAAGGCAAGCTCGGGCCACTGCCGACACTGGCCTGACGGATTCACACAAATCCTCTGTAGGAGCTGTCGAGTGCAACGAGGTTGCGATCCTTTGATCTTGCTTTAAAAAATCAAAATCAAAAGATCGCAGCCTTCGGCAGCTCCTACAGGGGGTAGTGGTTTGAGGAGGAATGATGAGTAACGAGAAGTACGAAAAGGGCCTGAAAATCCGCACTCAGGTGCTCGGTGAAGCCTACGTCCAGCGTTCCCTCGACAACGCCGACGACTTCACCCGCCCGCTACAGGAAATGGTCACCGAATATTGCTGGGGCCATGTCTGGGGACGTGAGGGTTTGTCCCTCAAGGAGCGCAGCATGATCAACCTGGCGATGATCTCGGCGCTCAACCGCCCGCACGAACTCAAGCTGCATGTGCGTGGCGCCTTGCGTAACGGGCTTAGTCGTGAGCAAATACGCGAAATTCTGCTTCAAGTCGGCATTTATTGCGGAGTTCCGACAGCCGTGGACAGTTTCCGGCTGGCCCGTGAAGCCTTCGCCGAAGCCGACGCCGAGGCCTCCAGTTAAACCCTCGGCTGTTTTGATGCCCGTCTGGCATGGACAGCCATAGAAAGAGCGGACCCCATGAAACGCCTGCCACTCGACGACAGCTTCAAGGTCAATCGCAACCCCGTTACCCTGCGCGAAATCGTGCTGGATAAACTGCGCAGCGCCATCATGAATTTTCAGCTGCTGCCGGGCGATCGTCTGGTCGAACGCGATCTGTGCGATCGCCTGGGTGTGAGCCGTACCTCGGTGCGTGAAGCCTTGCGTCACCTCGAGTCCGAAGGTCTGGTGGAATTCGCCGATGCCAAAGGCCCGCGTGTTGCGATCATCACCCTCGCCGATGCCGTCGACATCTACGAATTGCGCTGCGTGCTCGAAGGTTTGATCGTGCAGCTGTTCACCTTGCGCGCCAAGGCCAAGGACATCAAAGCCCTGGAAAAAGCCCTCGAAGAGAACCGCAAGGCGCTGAAGGACGGCGAGTTGCAACAGGTGATTGACTCCGTTCAGGGTTTCTACGACGTACTGCTTGAAGGCTCCGGCAACCACGTTGCGGCCACGCAACTGCGGCAGTTGCAGGCGCGCATCAGCTACCTGCGCGCGACCTCGGTTTCCCAGGCAAACCGACGTGGCGCGAGCAATCAGGAAATGGAAAAAATGGTCGAAGCGATCAAAAGCGGCGATCCGCTGGTGGCGCATCAGGCCTGTGTCGATCACGTGCGCGCGGCGGCTGCCGTGGCGCTCGATTATCTCAAGAGTAAACAGGAAGAAACCGACGGCACTGCTGCAAAAACGCCGCCGATCACTCTGCCCATCCCTTTGAAAGAACCACGCATAGGTCACTGACATGTTCAGCCCGAGCTTTTGCCCGAAATGCGGTGGCCCTGATCTGAATCAGCAGCTACCGCCGGGCGATACGCACGAGCGCCTGATGTGCCGTGGCTGCGGCTACATCCACTATGTGAACCCGAAGATCATCGCCGGCTGCATCATCGAGCAGGACGGCAAATACCTGTTGTGCCAACGGGCGATCCCTCCGCGCCCGGGCACCTGGACCCTGCCCGCCGGCTTCATGGAAAGTGGCGAAACCACCGAACAAGCGGCGCTGCGCGAAGTCTGGGAAGAAAGCGGCGTGCGCGCGGAAATCCTCTCGCCGTACTCGATTTTCAGCGTGCCGAAAATCAGCGAGGTGTACATCATCTTCCGCGCGCTCGCGCTGGAGATCACCGGCCAGTTCGGCCCGGAAACCCTCGACTACAAATTCTTCGCCCCGGAAGATATTCCGTGGGAGCAGATCTACTACCCGGCGATCCGGCAGATCCTCGAACGCTACATCGAGGAACGCCAGGCCGGGGTGTATGGCATGTACATGGGCAACGACGACAGCGGCAAGATTCACTTCATGCGTTGAGCGCGTTGCCGTGTTTGCTTATGGCGCCATACCTTCGACGATGATGATGTCTGCCTTCGCCCAATCTTCGCGGTAACGCTTGGCTTCTTGATACGCCGCTGAGCGATAACACGCGACCGCTTGCTCATATGAATCGAATTCAATCACCACGCTGCGCTGCGGCGTCGACCTCCCCTCCAGCGCCTCGCTGCGCCCGCCTCTAGCCAGAAACCTCCCGCCGTACTCGGCAAACGCCTTCGGTGCGCGCTGGGTGTATTGGCTGTAGTGATCGAGATCGATGATATCTACGTGAGCAATCCAGTACGCCTTCATAGTGACCTCTTGGTTGATTTTGTATTATGGTATACCACGAATTTCACAATCATCGGGAGTCCGGCATGGCCTTCAACAGCATCGAAGAAATCATCGAAGATTATCGCCTCGGCAAAATGGTCCTGCTGGTGGATGACGAAGACCGCGAAAACGAGGGCGACCTGCTGCTGGCCGCTGACCGTTGCACGCCCGAGGCGATCAGCTTCATGGCGCGTGAAGCGCGCGGTTTGATCTGCCTGACCCTGACTGACGATCATTGCCAGCGCCTCGGTCTGGAGCAGATGGTGCCGAGCAATGGCAGCGTGTTCAGCACGGCGTTTACCGTCTCCATTGAAGCAGCAGTTGGCGTGACTACCGGAATTTCCGCCGCCGACCGTGCTTGCACAGTGGCTGCCGCTGTCGCGCCGAACGCCTGCGCGCAGGATCTGGTGCAACCCGGCCACATCTTCCCGCTGCGCGCCAAGGAAGGTGGCGTGCTCACCCGCGCCGGGCACACCGAGGCCGGTTGCGATCTGGCGCGACTGGCGGGTTTTACTCCGGCCTCGGTAATCGTCGAAGTGATGAACGACGACGGCACCATGGCTCGCCGCCCGGATCTGGAAGTATTCGCGCGCAAACACGGGATCAAGATCGGCACCATTGCCGACCTGATCCACTATCGCCTGAGCACCGAGCACACCATCGAACGCATCGGCGAGCGCGAGCTGCCGACGGTGCATGGGACTTTCCGTCTGATCACCTTCGAGGATCGCATAGAGGGCGGCGTGCACATGGCGATGGTCATGGGCGAGCTGCGCCGCGAGGAACCGACGCTGGTGCGCGTGCATGTGATCGATCCGTTGCGTGATCTGGTCGGCGCTGACTACAGCGGGCCGAGCAACTGGACGTTGTGGGCAGCGCTGCAACGAGTCGCGGCCGAGGGTCATGGCGTGGTTGTGGTGCTGGCCAATCATGAGTCTTCCCAGGCGCTGCTGGAGCGCGTGCCGCAATTGACCCAGCCGCCACGGCAGTTCAGTCGCTCACAATCGCGGATCTATTCTGAAGTGGGCACGGGAGCGCGGATCTTGCAGAACCTGGGAGTCGGCAAACTGCGCCACCTCGGTCCGCCGCTCAAATATGCCGGATTGACTGGCTACGATCTGGAAGTGGTCGAGAGCATTCCCTTCAGCGAATAACCCACAGAAATCGGTGATCCCCTGGGATGAAAAACCCAGATAGCCGGTAAGGCAAAACCCTTGCACAAAGTTTGGAATACCATAATATGATATTCCATAGACCGGATGACCTGAAAAACCGTCCGGCTACTGCTCCCGACAGGCGGGCAACAACGCAAGCCCGCTCAAAAACACAACAATGAGGGCGTGAACATGGTGTTGAACAAAGCTGCAACCGCGATCTTTTTCGCGGGACTGCTCAGCGTAACCGGCCAGACCGCGATGGCCACCGAGAGCGTGAATTTTGTCAGCTGGGGCGGTAGCACCCAGGATGCGCAAAAACAGGCCTGGGCCGATCCGTTCAGCAAGGCCAGCGGCATCACCGTCGTGCAGGACGGGCCGACCGACTACGGCAAACTCAAAGCCATGGTCGAGAGCGGCAACGTGCAGTGGGACGTGGTCGATGTCGAAGCCGATTTCGCCCTGCGTGCCGCCGCTGAAGGCCTGCTCGAACCCCTCGATTTCAACGTCATTCAGCGCGACAAGATCGACCCGCGTTTCGTCAGCGATCACGGCGTCGGCTCGTTCTTCTTCTCCTTCGTGCTCGGCTACAACGAGGGCAAACTCGGCGCCAACAAGCCGCAGGACTGGAGCGCCCTGTTCGACACCAAAACCTTTCCCGGCAAACGCGCCCTCTACAAATGGCCAAGCCCCGGCGTACTGGAACTGGCCCTGCTCGCTGACGGTGTAGCAGCGGACAAGCTCTACCCGCTGGACCTGGATCGCGCCTTCAAGAAACTCGACACGATCAAGAAAGACATCGTCTGGTGGGGCGGCGGCGCGCAGTCGCAGCAGTTGCTGGCCAGCGGTGAAGCGAGCATGGGTCAGTTCTGGAACGGTCGCGTCCACGCACTGCAAGAAGACGGCGCACCGGTCGGCGTGAGCTGGAAACAGAACCTGGTCATGGCCGATATTCTGGTGATTCCAAAGGGTTCGAAAAACAAGGACGCGGCGATGAAGTTTCTGGCCAACGCCAGCAGTGCCAAAGGCCAGGCCGACTTCTCCAACCTGACCGCTTACGCCCCGGTCAACCTCGACAGCGTGGCGCGTCTGGACTCGACGCTGGCCCCGAACCTGCCGACTGCCTACGCTAAGGATCAGATCACTCTTGATTTCGCGTACTGGGCCAAGAACGGTCCGGCCATCGCGACACGGTGGAACGAATGGCTGGTCAAATGAAAATGGCGGCCACGGCGTCCCGTCCCTCCACTGCCACCGGGAGCGCAGCGAGCGCTGCCGGTTCGGCCTCAGGCAAGGCGAGTGCAATGGCGCAAGCCCCGTCCCTCAGACAACGCTGGCGCGGCGCCGGTAATCTGCTGCTGGCACTGCTGTTCCTCGGCCTGTTCTTTCTCGCGCCGTTGATTGGCTTGCTGTTGCGCGGTGTGCTCGAACCTGTGCCTGGCCTTGGCAACTACGAACAACTGTTCGCCAACTCGGCCTATGCACGAGTGCTGCTCAACACCTTCTCGGTGGCGGGGCTGGTGACGCTGTTCAGCCTGCTGCTGGGCTTTCCGCTGGCCTGGGCAATTACCCTGGTGCCGCGGGGTTGGGGTCGCTGGATCCTCAACATTGTGCTGCTGTCGATGTGGACCAGCCTGCTCGCCCGCACCTATTCATGGCTGGTGCTGCTGCAGGCCTCGGGCGTGATCAACAAAGCCTTGATGGCGATGGGCGTCATCGATCAGCCGCTGGAAATGGTGCACAACCTGACCGGCGTGGTGATCGGCATGAGCTACATCATGATTCCGTTCATCGTGCTGCCGTTGCAGGCGACCATGCAGGCCATCGACCCGATGATTCTGCAGGCCGGATCGATCTGCGGCGCGAGTCCGTGGACCAACTTCTTCCGGGTATTCCTGCCGCTGTGTCGGCCGGGGCTGGCGTCCGGCGGGTTGATGGTGTTCGTCATGTCGCTCGGGTACTACGTCACCCCGGCGCTGCTCGGCGGGGCGCAGAACATGATGCTGCCGGAGTTCATCATTCAGCAGGTGCAATCGTTCCTCAACTGGGGCCTGGCAAGTGCCGGCGCCGCGTTGCTGATCGCGATCACATTGGTGCTGTTCTACTTCTACCTGAAGCTGCAACCGGAATCCCCGGTTGGCGCCAGCAACGCGAGGTAAGCCGAGATGCTCCTGACACCCAATGCCATGAGCCGCCGGATGCGTTTCGGCCTCTACGCCACCACTGGCCTGATCGGCGTGTTCCTGCTGTTGCCAATCGTGTTCATCGTGCTGCTGTCATTCGGCTCGTCGCAGTGGCTGGTGTTTCCGCCGCCGGGCTGGACGCTGAAATGGTACGTCCAGTTCTTCTCCAATCCCGACTGGATGAGCGCAGCCCTGGCTAGCCTCAAGGTCGCAGTGCTGACGACGATTTTCGCCGTGGCCCTCGGTTTGCCGACTGCGTTTGCGCTGGTGCGCGGACGTTTCCCAGGCCGGGAAATGCTCTACGCGCTGTTCACCCTGCCGATGATCGTGCCGCTGGTGATCATCGCCGTGGCGGTGTACGCGCTGTTCCTCAAGCTTGGCTACACCGGGACCATGTTCGCCTTCGTCGTCAGCCATGTGATCGTTGCGCTGCCGTTCACCATCATCTCGATCATCAACTCGCTGAAGCTGTTCGATCAGTCGATTGAAGATGCAGCGGTGATCTGCGGCGCGTCACGCCTGCAAGCGGTGTTCAAGGTGACGTTCCCGGCGATCCGTCCGGGCATGGTCGCCGGCGCCCTCTTCGCTTTCCTGATTTCGTGGGATGAAGTGGTGCTCAGCGTGATGATGGCCAGCCCGACCCTGCAAACCCTTCCCGTAAAAATGTGGACCACCCTGCGCCAGGATTTGACTCCGGTGATCGCCGTCGCTTCGACGCTGCTGATCGCCCTGTCGGTGCTGGTGATGGTGATCGCCGCCGCCCTGCGCCGGCGCAATGAAATCAGCGCCTGAGGCCTGAGGAGTACGACATGAGTGCCGTGATCAAAGACCCATCCCAGCAGAACGACCAACCCCTCGTCAGCCTGCGCAATCTGAACAAGCACTACGGCGACTTTGCCGCCGTGGACGACATCTCGCTGGACATCAAGGACGGCGAATTCCTGACCTTCCTCGGCTCCAGCGGCTCAGGCAAAAGCACCACGCTGTCGATGCTCGCCGGCTTCGAAACGCCGAGCAGCGGCGAGATCCTCGTCAACGGCCAGTCGCTGGTCAATGTCCCGCCGCACAAGCGCGACATCGGCATGGTGTTCCAGCGTTATTCGCTGTTCCCGCATCTGTCGGTGCGCGACAACATCGCGTTCCCGCTGGCGATCCGCAAACTTGCCACTGCTGAACGTGAGAAGCGTGTCGACGCCATGCTGAAACTGGTGCAGCTCGAACAATTCGCCCATCGCCGCCCTTCGCAGCTGTCCGGCGGCCAACAACAACGCGTGGCCATCGCCCGCGCGTTGGTCTACGAACCACGCATTCTGCTGATGGACGAACCGCTCGGCGCGCTGGACAAGAAGCTGCGCGAAGACTTGCAGGATGAACTGCGCCAACTGCATCGGCGTCTGGGCATCACCATCGTTTACGTGACCCACGATCAAGAAGAAGCCATGCGTTTATCCCAGCGCATCGCGATTTTCAGTCACGGCAAGATTGTCGGTTTGGGCAGCGGTTACGACCTGTACCAGAATCCGCCGAATGCGTTTGTCGCCTCGTTTCTGGGCAACTCGAATTTCCTCAAGCTCAAAGCGCAGGGCAATGCGGCGGCGGATTTTGAAGGGCAGCCGTTGTCGATCCGCCTCACGGCTGGCTTGCGGACCGATCAGGATGTGTTGCTGATGGTGCGCCCTGAGAAAGCTGTGGCGTTGAGCGCGCAGCAGGCGATCGATCAGCCGTTGGCGGCGGGCTGGAATGAGGTGTCGGCCAAGGTGGTTGAGGTGTTGTTTCTGGGTGAGAGCCAGACGTGCAGTGTGGTGACTTCGGGGGGGACTTCGATGACGGTGAAGGCGCTGTCGGCGGCGGGGATGCCGTTGCAGGCTGGGGATGCGGTGCAGGTGCGGTGGGCGACGGCGGATGCTTGCGTGTACACCGAATGGAGCGAAAGCGATCTAAACAAAGCGGCCGGCGCGCACTGACGCACATCCACCAAACACGATCCAACTGTAGGAGCTGCCGAAGGCTGCGATCTTTTGACTTTGATCTTTAGAAACAAGATCAAAAGATCGCAGCCTTCGGCAGCTCCTACAGGGGGTTTGTGGTGTTCAGTTGATTGGGGCGAAGCCTTCGATCTGATCCGGCCAAACCGTCAACACTTCAAACCCATCCTCCGTCACCGCCACCATGTGCTCCCACTGCGCCGACAGTGACATATCCTTGGTCACCACCGTCCAGCCATCCGCCAGACTTTTCACATGGCGCTTGCCAGCGTTGAGCATCGGCTCGATGGTGAAAATCATCCCCGCTTTCAGCTTCAACCCCTGATCCGGAAAACCGTAATGCAGCACCTGCGGCTCGTCGTGATAGACCTTGCCGATCCCGTGCCCGCAATACTCGCGCACCACACTGAAACCTTCCTTCTCGGCCAGGCTCTGGATCGCATGACCGATGTCCCCCAAGGTCGCGCCCGGTCGCACCACGCGGATGCCGGCGCACATCGCTTCGTAAGTGGTTCTGATCAGATGCTGCGCTTCAGGCGTGGCCTCGCCCACCACGTACATGCGACTGGTATCGCCGAACCAGCCGTCCTTGATCACCGCGATGTCGAGGTTGACGATGTCGCCATCCTTCAACACCCGGCCCGATGGAATGCCGTGGCACACCACTTCGTTGACCGACGCGCAGACGGTTTTCGGGAAGCCGTGATAACCGACGTTGGCCGGCACCGCTTTCTGCACATTGACGATGTAGTCATTGCACAGTTGATCGAGATAATCGGTCGTCACGCCAGCCTTGACGTGCGGCACCAGCATCGCCAGCACTTCGGCCGCCAGTTTGCCGGCTGCGCGCGATTGCGCGATGTCGGCCGGGGTGTTGATTTTGATCGGGTTTTTCATGCCTTGGCGCCTTCCTGAAGCGAGATTTCCTGCGCAGCATCCGCCAGCGCACACAGTTGTTGCAGATCGAGCCCGCCGGCCTGTTCCGCACGAATCAGCAAACGGCAGATCGCGTGGTGATCCAGATTCGGGTGCAGCTCGGCGAGCATGCCGATGCGCATCCAGTGCTCGGCCTGCGCGTTGATCGAGCGGCTGAGCGCGTTGCTGGAGATGCGCAGATTTTCGTGCATCTCCTCGGAAATTTTTACGATGCCCACAAGTGTTACTCGATATGAAATGTATATGGATCGTATATTAGCCAAGGTTGACGAAAGATTGCAAATCCGCCGCCGCGCGGACGTTTTCAGTTCTATGGTTAGAACGAAATAGCCGGATATACGGCGCGACTTCGGTTGCGGCGGGTGACAGGCGGGCTTATGTTGCTCGCGAGATTTTTCCGCGATCGGAACGCGATAAATCACCACACACAATGAGGTGACAAAGATGTCGAAGGATTCACGCCCTGCCGTACTTGGGCTGATAGGCAATACCCCGTTGGTTCGCGTGACCCGGTTTGATACCGGCCTGTGCACGCTGTTCCTGAAACTCGAATCGCAAAACCCCGGCGGTTCGATCAAGGACCGTATCGGTCTGGCAATGATCGACGCCGCTGAACGCGATGGTCGCCTGACTCCCGGCGGCACCATCGTCGAAGCCACCGCCGGCAACACCGGTCTGGGCCTGGCTTTGGTCGGTCGCGCCAAAGGCTACCGTGTAGTGCTGGTGGTGCCGGACAAAATGTCTACCGAAAAGGTGTTGCACCTCAAGGCGATGGGCGCCGAAGTGCACATCACTCGCTCGGACGTCGGCAAGGGTCATCCCGAGTATTACCAGGATGTCGCCGCGCGTTTGGCCAAGGACATTCCCGGCGCGTTTTTCGCCGACCAGTTCAACAACCCGGCCAACCCGCTGGCCCACGAATGCAGCACCGCGCCGGAAATCTGGGCGCAAACTGAACACGATCTGGACGCCATCGTCGTTGGCGTGGGCTCTGCCGGCACGCTGACCGGGCTGACGCGATTCTTCCAGCGCGTACAACCGGATCTGGAAATGGTCCTGGCGGACCCGGTCGGTTCGGTGATGGCTGAATACAGCCGCAGCGGCGACATCGGCACTGCCGGTTCGTGGGCAGTCGAAGGCATTGGCGAGGATTTCATTCCCTCGATTGCCGACCTGTCCAGCGTGCGCCACGCCTATTCGATCAGCGACGAAGAGAGCTTCGATCACGCCCGCCAATTGCTGCGCGCCGAAGGCATTCTCGGCGGCTCGTCGACCGGCACGCTGTTCGCCGCTGCGCTGCGTTATTGCCGCGAACAGACCGTGCCGAAACGCGTGGTGAGCTTTGTCTGCGACACCGGCACGCGTTATTTATCGAAGGTCTACAACGACCAATGGATGACCGATCAAGGCCTGCTGCAACGCAAGGGCTACGGCGACCTGCGCGACCTGATCGCGCGCCGTTTCGAAGACGGCAAAGTGGTCAGCGTAGGCCCGGACGATACGCTGTTGACCGCATTCCAGCGCATGCGCCTGGCCGATGTCTCGCAACTGCCGGTGCTGGTTGATGGCAAGCGACTGGTCGGTGTGATTGACGAATCGGACATCCTGTTGCGTGTGCACGAAGACGCTGAGCGTTTCAGCCAGACCGTCTCCAGCGCCATGACCGAAAAATTGCAAACCCTCGCCCCGGACGCCTCGCTGGCCGAGCTCAAAGCCGTGCTCAGCCGCGGTCTGGTGGCAATCATCGCCGACAAATCGGGCTTCCATGGCCTGATCACCCACGTCGACATGCTCAACCAATTACGGAGATCCCTCGCATGAGTCAGCACGACAAGAACGCCCCGGCGCAGGGTTTCGCCACCCGCGTGATTCACGCCGGGCAGACCCCTGACCCGACCACCGGCGCGCTGATGCCGCCGATCTACGCCAACTCGACGTATCTGCAAGACAGCCCTGGCGTGCACAAAGGTTTCGACTACGGCCGCTCGCACAACCCGACGCGCTTTGCGCTGGAGCGTTGCGTGGCGGATCTGGAGGGCGGCACTCAGGCGTTCGCTTTCGCTTCCGGGCTGGCGACGATTTCCACCGTGCTGGAACTGCTCGATGCCGGTTCGCACATCGTTTCCGGCAATGACTTGTACGGCGGCACTTTCCGCCTGTTCGACAAGGTCCGTCAGCGCAGCGCCGGGCACCGCTTCAGCTTTGTTGATCTGGCAGACCTGTCGGCTTTCGAAGCCTCGTTACAGGACGACACGCGCATGGTCATGGTCGAGACCCCGACCAACCCTTTGCTGAGCCTGTCCGACCTCGCCGCCATCGCCCGCATCTGCCGTGCGCGCGGGATCATCTGCGTGGCCGACAACACCTTCGCCAGCCCATGGATTCAGCGTCCGCTGGAACTGGGTTTCGACATCGTGCTGCACTCGACCACCAAGTATTTGAACGGCCACTCCGACGTGATCGGCGGCATCGCGGTAGTTGGCGACAATCCCGAACTGGCCGAGCGTCTGGGATTCTTGCAGAACGCCGTTGGCGCAATCGCCGGCCCGTTCGACGCATTCCTGACTCTGCGCGGCGTGAAAACTCTGGCGCTGCGCATGGAACGCCATTGCAGCAACGCACTGGATCTGGCGCGCTGGCTGGAGCAGCAGCCGCAGGTCAAGCGTGTTTACTATCCGGGGCTGGAATCGCATCCACAGCACGCATTGGCCAAGCGTCAGATGCGTGGTTTCGGCGGGATGATTTCTCTCGATCTGAACAGCGATCTGGCCGGTGCGCGCCGCTTCCTCGAGAACGTGCAGATCTTCGCGTTGGCCGAAAGTCTCGGCGGCGTGGAGAGCCTGATCGAGCATCCGGCGATCATGACCCACGCGACCATTCCGGCCGAAACCCGTGCCAAGCTCGGCATCGGTGATGGTCTGGTGCGTCTGTCGGTGGGCGTGGAAGACGTAGAAGATCTGCGCGCCGATCTGGCCCAGGCGCTGGCGACAATCTAAACCTGCAAAAACGTCAAAGCCCGCAAATGCGGGCTTTGGTGTTTGAGTAGGCGGCCAGTGCTGGTCTCTGGCTTACGAGGTTTATCGGGACTCCCACAACAGGCACCAATCAATCAATTTTGCTTCCATCCGGGCTCTGCTGCTTCACACGGCATAAGGGCTGGATCTCAGCGCGGAGATCTTTCTAACCGTGTCCCCTTCGGAGCGCGCCCCACGCGCCCTCGCTATCCGCTTGCGCATCAGTCTGCGTCTTCGCCTACATCATTGAGCTTAGTAAAAGCTCCGAGATTCGCCTGCGCGTTTTTAGACTGATTTCCTTCTAGCGCTGGCGGCCAAGGAAGTGAACCGACTATCGCAACTGCTTCAACGATGAGGATGCACAGTCAGCGCAACCAGCTTCACCACAATCGGCCGAACCACGAGAATGCACAGAAATGCCACGGGCATGGCGAGCTTGTACGCGTGCAGCGCATTGCCAAGGTAATCGCCCTCGATTCCGGAGTTGGCCGCGGTAATCACCAGCGACATCAGGAACGCCATGATCGTCGCCATATACAGCGCAAACACGTAAGGCGTCGCGCGGGACGAAAGCTTGCGTTGAAGTAGGAATGCAGTTTTCGAGGTATCAGTCGAATTCATGTCAGGCCCTGATGATCTTGTATTGATAAGTGCCAGGCACCTTACCAACTTGAAAAACCGGCAACTAGACGCTTATCCGTGAGTGCTTTATAAACGGTTTCTTACGAATGCCATGACCTGACGGAAGCGCAATGAATCTGCTTGGAGCAATCGAAAGTTTCATCAAAGTAGTCGAAGCAGGCTCCATCGTCGGCGCCGCGAAACAGCTCGGCGTCAGCGCTGCGGCCGTCAGCCAGACCATCACCCGCCTCGAAACCCACCTCAATACGCGGTTGCTGCAACGCACTACGCGCAGCATGGCGCTCACCGAAAACGGCACGTTGTACTACGAGAAAGTCAGACGCATTGCCCATGATCTGGAATCGGCGCAATGCGCAATCAGCAGCACGCAAGCGCAACTTCAGGGACGTCTTTGTATCGCCTCGACTTCGGCATTCGGTCGGCATGTATTGGCGTCGGTGATTGCGGGGTTCGCTGAAAAGCATCCGCAACTGATGCTGGAGCTTTCAACCACCGACCGCAAAATCAACCACATTCAGGATGGTATTGATCTGAGCCTGCGGATCAAGCCGCAGCTTGAGGATGCCATCGTCGCGCGCCAGGTTGCATCGGTGCCGTTCATCGTCTGCGCGGCGCCTGCTTATCTGCAACGCTCAGGCCGACCGCAGATACCTGAAGACTTGCACAGGCACGCGTGCCTGGCGTTCCGCTACCCGCTGGACGGACGTTTTCTGCGCTGGGGATTTGTCCGCGACGGACAGCGCTTCGATGCTCCGATCAATGCGACTGCAATCAGTGACGACATCGATGCACTGGCGCAGATGGCGATTCATGGCGCAGGCATCACACGGCTGGCTGAATTCGTGGCGGCGCCCTATATCGAAAGCGGCCAACTCGTCGCACTGTTCGAGCAGCGCGACGCGTCAACCTACGCCCATGCCGAGCCGCTCGATATCTATGCCTGCGTGCAGGATCGCGAGGCGATGACGCCCAAGGCCCGGGCGTTCATCGATTACTTGATTGAGCGTTTGCAAACGCGCTGGCCAGGCTACAACGTTTAGCCGGGGCTACATCAAGGATCGACCTGAGCCATCAGTTCCGGCACCGACTCCTGCCGTTGCGCATAACGCTGCGCCAACACCGCACAGACCATCAATTGAATCTGATGGAACAGCATCAGCGGCAGAATCAGCACGCCAATGGTCGCGCCGCCGAACAATACCTGAGCCATCGGTACACCGGTCGCCAGGCTCTTTTTCGAGCCACAGAACAGAATCGTGATGCGGTCTTCCAGATTGAAACCGAACGCCTTGCCCAGCAGCGTTGATGCCAGCAACACCAGCGCGAGCAGAATGCAGCACGCGAGCACCAACCCGAGCAATTCCAGAACAGGAATCTGATGCCAGATGCCTTCGTTTACCGCCTCGCTGAATGCGCCGTATACCACCAGCAGAATCGAACCCTGATCGACGAATTTCAGCCAGTTCTTGTTGCGCCCGACCCACGCGCCGATCCAGCGCCGGGCGATCTGGCCGACAATGAATGGCAGCAGTAATTGCACGCTGATTTTCAGGATCGCATCGAGGGTCGAACCGCCGTCACCGTGTACGTCCAGCAGCAAGGTCACCAGCAACGGCGTGAGGAAAATCCCGAACAGACTCGATGCCGCCGCACTGCAAATCGCCGCCGGAATATTGCCGCGCGCCAGCGAAGTGAACGCGATAGCCGATTGCACCGTAGCCGGCAGCGCGCACAGATAAAGCATGCCCATATACAGGTTGTCGCCGACCATCGGCGCGAGCAGCGGTTTGAGCGCCAGCCCCAGCAGCGGAAACAGGACGAAGGTCAGGCTGAACACCAGCAAATGCAGACGCCAGTGACCGGCGCCGGCGATGATCGATTCGCGCGACAGCTTCGCGCCGTGCAGGAAAAACAATAGCGCGATGGCGAGGTTGGTCAGCCAGCCGAAGCCGACCGCGACCTGGCCGCTGGCCGGCAGGAAGCTGGCCAGCAGCACCACGCCGATCAGGGTCAGGGTGAAGTTGTCGGGCAGGAATCTGGGGCGGTTCATGGTTTGCTCATCCGGGGGTTGCCAGTACGTGAAAGCGACTCTAACGTGCTTGAGAATTACCGACTAACGCCGAAGAGCCCGCAGATGCCGCCTAAAGGACACGACAAGAGCGTCAGACGCAGCATTCCCGGGTTGCCAAGCCTGCCGCGTCCACTGTATGGGCGCACCGAATCGCTGCCCAATCGCGCCCTGACCCGCCGTCATAGTCATCCGTGGGTGCAGTTGTCTTATGCGATTCAAGGTGTGCTCGAAGTGCAGACCGCCGCCGGCCGCTTCGTCGCGCCGCCGGAGCGTGCGGTGTGGATTCCGGCGGGCATGCCGCACCGGGTGTTCAGCTCGCCGCACACTGAAATGCGCAGCCTGTACATCGATTGCAGCGTGTCGGGATGGGCGCTCGAGCGTTGCCATGTACTGGGGGTCAGTGACCTGTTGCGCGAGTTGATCCGAGCCTTCAGTCAGGTGCCGGTGGAGTACGAGCAAAACGGCCCGCACGGGCGTCTGGCGCAGGTGATTCTCGATCAACTGGCCGACGCTCCGCAGATCGATCTGATGTTGCCGCTGCCGCAAGATGCGCGTTTGCGGCAGATCTATCAGAGCCTGGAGCAGCATCCGGAACAACCGACCACGCTCAGCCATTGGGCGCAAAAGTTTGACGTGACAGAGAAAACCCTCAGCCGGTTGTTCCTGCGTGACACCGGTCTGACCTTCCGCGCATGGCGCCAGCGCTTGCGTTTGCTCGGCGCACTGACGCCACTGGAAAAAGGTGAACGCGTCACCGACGTGGCTCTGGCCTGCGGTTACGATTCAACTTCGGCATTCATCGCCGCGTTCCGCCAGCAGTTCGGTGAGACACCCGGAGAATTTTTCCGATGAAATTACCGATATTTATCGACTTTGCACATGCCATTCGGCAGAGTTCCGGGTAGAGTCTTACCATCAATAATTTTTTACATCGTTTGCCATTGATTAACCCTTTGAGAACCCTTCGGCGGTAATCACATGATTGAAGTCACTGAAGTTTCCATTGCCCAACTGCGCTCAGCGCTCGAATCCGGCCAGACCACGGCGGTCGAGCTGGTGCAGGCTTACCTCGCCAGAATCGACGCCTACGACGGCGCAGACACCGCCACTGCGTTGAACGCGGTGGTCGTGCGTAACCCCGAAGCGTTGCAAGAAGCGCAGGCCTCGGATGCTCGTCGCGCCAAAGGTAAAACCCTCGGTCCGCTGGACGGCATTCCCTACACCGCCAAGGATAGCTACCTGGTCAAAGGCCTGACCGCTGCGTCCGGAAGCCCGGCATTTGTCGATCTTGTGGCTCAGCGTGACGCCTTCACCATCGAGCGCCTGCGCGCGGCCGGAGCGATCTGTCTGGGCAAGACCAACATGCCACCGATGGCAAATGGCGGCATGCAGCGCGGCGTCTATGGCCGGGCCGAGAGCCCGTACAACGCTGACTACCTGACTGCACCGTTTGCCTCCGGCTCGTCGAATGGCGCCGGCACTGCCACTGCGGCGAGTTTCTCGGCATTTGGTCTGGCCGAAGAAACCTGGTCCAGCGGTCGCGGTCCGGCGTCTAACAACGGCTTGTGCGCCTACACGCCGTCACGCGGGGTGATCTCGGTGCGCGGCAACTGGCCGCTGACGCCCACCATGGACGTGGTCGTGCCGTACGCGCGCACCATGGCGGATTTGCTCGAAGTGCTCGACGTGGTCGTCGCGGAAGACCCCGACACTCGGGGCGATCTGTGGCGCCTGCAACCATGGGTGCCGATCCCGAGCGTTGCGTCAGTGCGCCCGGCTTCATACGCCGCGCTGGCGGTCAGCAGCGAATCCCTGGCCGGCAAGCGCCTGGGCGTGCCGCGCATGTACATCAACGCTGACCCCGAGGCTGGCACTAGTGAGGAACCGGGCATTGGTGGCCCGACCGGGCAGCGCATCAACACCCGCGCCTCGGTGATCGATCTGTGGAAACAGGCTCGCGCAGCATTGGAAGCTGCCGGCGCCGAAGTCATCGAAGTCGATTTCCCGCTGGTTTCCAACTGCGAAGGCGATCGTCCCGGTGCACCGACCGTGTTCAATCGCGGCATCGTCTCCAAAGAGTTTATGCACCATGAACTTTGGGATCTGTCGGCATGGGCGTTCGATGAATTCCTGCAAGCCAACGGTGATCCGCAGCTCAATCGTCTGGTGGATGTCGACGGGCCGAAAATCTTCCCGCACGACCCTGGCACCCTGCCCAACCGTGAAGGCGATCTGGCCGCCGGCATGGACGAATATGTGCGCATGGCCGAGCGCGGCATTACGCCGTGGGACCAGATCCCGACGCTGCCCGACGGCCTGCGCGGCCTCGAACACACGCGCAAGATCGACCTCGAAGACTGGATAGATCGCCTCGGCCTCGACGCCGTGCTGTTCCCGACCAACGCCGACGTCGGCCCGGCGGACGCCGATGTGAATCCGGCCTCGGCAGACATCGCCTGGAGCAACGGCGTCTGGGTGGCCAACGGCAACCTCGCGATTCGCCACCTCGGCGTGCCAACCGTGACCGTGCCAATGGGCGTGATGGCCGATATCGGCATGCCGGTCGGGCTGACGTTTGCCGGGCGCGCTTATGATGATTCGGAGTTGCTGCGTTTGGCTTCGGCGTTCGAATCTACCGGCTCGAAACGCCTGGTGCCCCCGCGTACACCACCGCTGAGAACGTAAAGCACCTACAGGAAGTCCCGACGGCGATACTTCGTTTTTTACGAAGAGTCGGGCAAAAATAAACGATTTTTCCTTGCAGCAAACTCGCGGCTAGCATGGCCCCGTCTACCCCAAAACAAAAACCGGGAGAACGCCATGCAGCCCATCAACATCGGCGAACCATGGATGTGGTGTGCCTTCATCATTTTCATCCTCGCCATGCTCGCCGTGGACTTGTTCGTCTTCGGCGGCCGCAAAGCCCACCGCGTGTCAGTGCGCGAAGCGTCGAGCTGGGTCATCGCATGGTGCATGCTTGCGCTGGCCTTCGCCGGGTTGCTCTGGTGGTATCTGAATAGCGAATTCGGTCCTGAAATTGCACAACAGAAAACCCTGGAATTCCTCACCGGTTATTTGATCGAGCAATCGCTGTCGATCGACAACATGTTCGTCTTCGTGATGATCTTCGGCTATTTCGCCGTGCCACCGGAGCTGCAACGCCGGGTGCTGCTGTACGGCGTGCTCGGGGCGATCGTGATGCGCGCGGCAATGATCTTCGCCGGGGTCTGGCTGGTCTCGCAGTTTGCGTGGTTGTTGTATGTGTTCGGTGCGTTTTTGATCATCACCGGGATCAAGATGCTGGTGTTCGCTGACCAGCAACCGGATCTGGATAACAACCCGTTATTGCGCTGGGTGCGTGGGCATCTGCGCATCACCAAGGGCTTTCATGGTGAACGGTTTTTTGTGCGTCAGAACGGCGTGCGCTGGGCCACGCCGATGTTTCTGGTGCTGGTGCTGATCGAGGCCAGTGACTTGATGTTCGCGGTTGACAGCATCCCGGCGATCTTCGCCGTCACCACTGACCCGTTCATTGTTTTCACCTCGAACATCTTCGCGATCATGGGCCTGCGCGCGCTGTATTTTCTGCTGGCGGACATGGCAGACCGGTTTCACCTGCTCAAATATGGGCTGGCGCTGGTGCTGGTATTTATTGGCGGGAAAATGACACTGATGCCGTGGTTTCACATGCCGGTGGAATGGTCTCTGGCGGTGGTCGGCGGGGTGATTTTGTTGTCAGTGGCGCTGAGCCTGATCCTCACCCGCAAAGACCAGGCACAGTCCGATTAACCCGAAAGGCGCGCTGCTCAGTTACCGGATTTGATACTGGTCCAGACCCGCGTCCTTACGCGTTCCATTTTCTGCGGCAGCGGCTGCACCACGTACAAGGTTTTCAGCGCCTCACTGGTCGGCGTCAGGTTCGGGTTGCCGGTGATTTCCTTGTTGATCAGACCCATCGAATCCTTGTTCGCGTTCGGGTAGCCAAGGAAGTCACTGATCGAAGCGATGACCTTCGGATCGAGCAGGTTGTTGAGGAATTCATGCGCCTCGGTCACGTTCTTCGCACTCTTGGGAATGGCAAACGTATCGAACCAGATCGGCGCGCCTTCTTTCGGCAAACGCCAGTCGACCACCACGCCATTGCCCGCCTCTTTGGCGCGGTTGGCGAATTGGTAGAAGCTGCCGGAGTAACCGATGGCCACGCAGATATCACCGTTGGCGATGTCAGTCATGTATTTCGCCGAGTTGAAGTAAGTCACGTACGGGCGGACTTTGAGCATCAGCGCTTTGGCCTTCTCGTAGTCAGCGGGGTTCTGGCTGTTCGGGTCGAGTCCCAGATAATGCAGGGCCAGCGGCAGGATTTCCGACGGCGAATCAAGCATCGCCACGCCGCAGGATTTGAGCTTCTCCATGTTCTCCGGTTTAAACACCAGATCCCAACTGTCCACCGGCGCATTCTCGCCCAGCACAGCCTTGACCTTGGCCGGGTTGAAGCCAATCAGCACGGTGCCGTACATGTACGGCACGCCGTACTGGTTGCCGGGGTCGTTGGTGTCGAGCAGTTTGAGCAGCGCCGGATCCTGGTGACTCCAGTTTGGCAGTTTGGATTTGTCGAGTTTCTGGAACACGCCGGCCTTGATCTGCGTGTCGAGGAACTGGTTCGACGGCACCACCAAGTCGTAGCCGGAGTTACCGGTCAGCAGCTTGGCTTCCAGGGATTCGTTGGTGTCGAAGGTGTCCCAAGTCACTTTGATGTCGCTTTTCGCCGCGAAGTCCTTGGGCACCGCCGGCAGAATGTAATCGGCCCAGTTGTACACCCGCAGTTCGCGCTGTTCGGCCTGTACGGTGCTGGCCAGCAGCGTCAGCCCACAGACAGTGGCGCCCAGAATGCGTTTCATCGTGACCATGGTGTTTCCCCGAATGCGACGTGAGTTCGATGGTTTTTATGTTCTGTACACGGCAGTGGCTGTAACGGTAGCCAAGGGCAAAGCGCGCAAGCGTCAAATATTTTTAGTGTGTTGCGGTAGTTTCGATTCTTGCCGACGTCGGGGTTCGATCACAGTGGTTGGTTGGCCAAAAGGGGATCGAAATGGCCAATCTGCGTGACCGTCGGGATACGCAAACGACGCTGATCGCTTCATCGAAAAAGCCCTTGCAATCGATGTATTACGGTATACCATCAGACCTACAAATCTCATAAAAACCCGTTTCAACGCACTCGAGGATTGCTCAATGATCGATGCTGCCGTCTACAAACAAGTCATGGGTTCGTTCCCGTCCGGCGTAACCGTCATCACCACCCTGGATGACGACGGTCAGATCGTCGGCCTCACCGCCAGCGCGTTCAGTTCGCTGTCGATGGACCCGGCGCTGGTGCTGTTCTGCCCCAACTACAGCTCCGACTCCTACCCGGTCCTGATCAAGAACAAACGCTTTGCCATTCACGTGCTGTCCGGCAGTCAGCAAGGCGAAGCCTATGCCTTCGCGCGTAAAGGAAAAGACAAGGCGCAGGGCATCGAGTGGACGCTGAGCGATCTGGGCAATCCGATCCTCGCCAATGCGACGGCTATCATCGAGTGTGAGTTGTGGCGTGAATATGAAGGCGGCGACCACGCCATCATGGTCGGCGCCGTGAAGAACCTGATCGTGCCTCAGCAGAGCCACGGCCCGCTGGTGTATTGCCACGGCAAGATGGGCGCCCTGCCCCTCGTTGCCTGATCCAAGCGATTGCCAGACAACCAGGCCCGCACACGACCGGCCGATAACAAAAGATTTGAGGTAGCGTCATGAAATTTTCCCTGTTCGTACACATGGAACGCTGGGACGAAAGCGTCAGCCACCGCCAACTGTTCGAAGACCTGACCGAACTGACGCTGATGGCCGAGGCCGGCGGTTTCAGCACCGTGTGGATCGGCGAACACCACGCCATGGAGTACACCATCTCGCCGAGCCCGATGCCGCTGCTGGCGTACCTCGCCGCCAAGACCACCACCATCCACCTCGGCGCCGGCACCATCATCGCGCCGTTCTGGCATCCGCTGCGGGTCGCCGGTGAATGTGCGTTGCTCGACGTGATCAGCAACGGCCGGATGGAAGTCGGCCTCGCGCGCGGCGCTTATCAGGTTGAATTCGACCGCATGGCCGGCGGCATGCCTGCTTCAAGCGGCGGCCAGGCCCTGCGCGAAATGGTCCCGGTGGTACGCGCTCTGTGGCAGGGCGACTACGCGCACGACGGCGACATCTGGAAATTCCCCACTTCCACCAGCGTGCCGAAACCGATTCAGAAGCCCAATCCACCCATGTGGATCGCCGCCCGCGACCCGGACTCGCACAATTTTGCGGTGGCCAACGGCTGCAACGTGATGGTTACGCCATTGATGAAGGGCGACGAAGAAGTCCTCGACCTGAAAAACAAATTCCAGACCGCGCTGGACAACAATCCTGATGTGCCGCGCCCGCAATTGATGGTGCTGCGTCACACGCATGTGCACGGGGTTGATGATCCGGAAGGCTGGAAGGTTGGCGCGAAAGCGATCTCACGGTTTTACCGCACGTTCGATGCGTGGTTTGGCAACAAGGAAGTGCCGGTCAACGGCTTCCTCGCGCCGAGCCCGGAAGAAAAGTTTGCTGCAAGGCCGGAGTTTGAGCTGGAGAGCCTGCACAAGACTGCGATGATTGGTACGCCGGAAGAGATCATTCCGCGCATCAAGTACTACCAGGAACTGGGGGTGGATGAGTTCAGTTTCTGGTGTGACAACAGCTTGCCGCATGCGGAGAAGAAGAAGTCGCTGGCGTTGTTTATCAAGCATGTGGTGCCGGCGTTCAGATAACAGTTCCGCCTATCGAACCTGACAAACCGAAGCGCCCTGATCTGTTCAGGGCGTTTGCGTTTCCGGCAGAGCCAAACGTGCGGTCAGCCAACAGGTCGCCATCGATGTCAGAAACAGTACAACAATTTCCCAAGCATGATCCGAGACTGCTGCGCCGTCGTGATCGCGTACCACTGCCAGGATAAACGGCATCACCCACAATGTGGCTAACGAAGCACCTGACAGTGCAATCGCCATGCACGCTCGTGGGGTCATCATGACCTTAGTCAACGCGATCACCGCCGAGAAAAACAGAAACGGGATCAGAAATATCAGAACGGCGAGTACCGGTGCGAGAAACGGCATCAACATCAATTGGGCGCCTGCGACCTCACCGATAAGCCTTGGATTCATAGTGATGTGAGCGATCGTCGCAAATGTCTTGACGATGCCAGCGATAAAGCCCGGAACCGCGGGGGAGAAAAGGAAGATCAGAAACACTTTCAAACGTGGATAGGCTGCTTTGTTCATGCTCATGCTTGTTGTTTCCCGGCAATCAATATCAGTGCGGCACGTTTACTACCGCAATATGTCGATCCGGCCTGAATCGACAACGGCACCCACCACCTCCATGCGCTGGTCCGGATCTGCCGCGCGGCGAGACTCTTTTCACGTCCCCATCTTCTCTCGCAATATTGAATACGGATTTCAGTATCCGTGAGGAGCCTATTCTTCATCCCAGAAACTCCCAAGAGGGGCGTAGTTTCCGTTACGCAATACCGCGCACCAACCGAAAGCTCTATAAAATATTTCGAGATCAACGATTTCGAAAACGCTATCACCTATTTTCTTCAATGTAATCAACCCATTAGCGAAGTGGGTATAATGACCGCCTGCGCCCGCAATGGCTCGCAACTCCAATTCTCTGCGATCCCAATCAGATACAACGCCAGATGATTCCGGAACGGTATCCGAAAAGAAGATCTCAAACTGAGTAGAAACTTTACAAAAGCACGGGATTCGTTGCTGTTTTAGCAAGTCATCCGTAATCATACTTTCGGGAAAGTCGATATTTAATTTCATTACCGCGCACTCCGTCTTTCGCCCATCGCCGGCGAAGCCTAGTAGCTAAAAAGCTCAAATACCCACTTGGCCATAACTTCTGGCGACATCGTTTCTTTCCTGAGCTGCTCCGTACCGCGATCTCTCGCAACGAGGGCTAGCTTGCCTGACGCAGAAATCTCAATATAGGGCGCACCGAATTCCTCTATTTCGGTACCCAAGGGAAATTCCTTATAGGGCTTTCCCTGTTCATTTGCGTATGTAAAAAAACATTCAATTATTTTTTCAAGCTGCACGGACGCCACCTTTAACTCCGCCAATGAAACCTTGCCATTTCCGCAAAATAAATCTGCCCATTTTTTTCCTGGAAGAGAGCAATAATAGGAAGTAGCCTTCATCATTTAAAGCCCCCTTTAGTCATGCTCCCTGAAGTCGATTTCGAAATCCCCTAGTTGCGCCCGTAATTCGCGCTCGGATTCGAATCAAAAATCAAACCCTCGACCATCGCTGCTTTAAACAAAAGGCTAGACGCTACTCCCACACACCTGCGCTCTAGAAATCGCCTCTCAAAACCGCCTTAAGCATCGTTGTGCTTTTATAAACCCATCGAATCGTCAACAAACATGCTACCGGCATGCCCGCCCACTTGAAAATAACTACAAAATCCGGCTCACAAAACAAAAACAGAACAAACATCACTAACGACACTAACACGAGCGAAATCATGACAAACACCGACAGGGCGCCGAGGACAAGACTCAAACATATGACTAACCGGCGAAACGCATGTATGAACCTCATTTAAATATTCCCATAGTGGTTTCGATCCAGTTGAGAGGCTTATGTCTTAGCTCTCGCGCCATGCATCGGCCGCTATAGCATTTTCTGTAGCCGATACCCTCTCAAAGCCGGAGACCAGAGCCCCTGACGTGTTGCTCTGCATCTGGGCACTTTTGTGTCATCACCTTTGTAGATGGACAGGATGACTTGGATAAAAGCACTCAAGCGACTGCCTGTCGAAAAGACTTACGTGGTATCGCGAAATGGCGTGGAGCCGACACGCTCGCTTCAGTCAGTGAAAACTTAGCACTTGCGTACAAGTTACCGATGCGGATTACAGCGATAGTCAACCCTGCCCTCACGGCAGCCACGCACGCCCCTCGAGCATTCCCTACGCAAGGAGTTTCCATGAGCACCTTCCAGACCCAAGACGGCACCGAAATCTACTTCAAGGACTGGGGCAGCGGTAAGCCCGTCCTGTTCAGCCATGGCTGGCCGCTGGATGCCGACATGTGGGAATACCAGATGGAATACCTGAGCAGCCGCGGCTTTCGCACGATCGCGTTCGACCGTCGCGGCTTCGGGCGGTCCGAGCAGCCGTGGACCGGTTATGACTACGACACCTTCGCCGATGACATCGCGCAACTGATCGAGCATCTGGATCTGCGTGACGTGACGCTGGTTGGATTCTCGATGGGTGGTGGCGATGTCAGCCGTTATATCGCGCGCCATGGCAGCGAGCGGGTTGCCGGCCTGGTGTTGCTGGGCGCGGTAACGCCGCTGTTCGGCCAGAAACCCGATTTTGCCGAAGGTGTTCCAAAAGCGGTTTTCGACGGGATCAAGGCTGGCCTGCTCAAGGATCGCGCGCAATTCATCGCCGATTTCAACGCGCCGTTCTATGGCACTAACCAGGGCCAGAAAGTCTCCGACGGCGTGCTGACCCAGACTCTGAACATCGCCCTGCTCGCCTCGCTCAAAGGCACCGTTGATTGTGTCACCGCATTCTCGGAAACCGACTTCCGCCCGGACATGGCCAAGATCGACGTGCCGACACTGGTGATCCACGGTGACGGCGATCAGATCGTGCCGTTCGCCACCACCGGCAAACTGGCCGCTGAACAGATCCAGGGCGCCGAGCTGAAAGTCTATGCCGGCGCACCCCACGGTTTCGCCGTAACCCACGCGCAGGAATTGAACGAGGACTTGCTGGCGTTCCTCAATCGCTGAGTTCGATCTGAGCTTGATCGCTACGAAGAAAAGGGGCGCCGACTGCGATGTCGGCGCCCCTTTTCTTCGTCGGCTGAATACGTGGATTCACCGCTGCTGGAAGCAACAACTACAGCGCCTCACGCCTGCACGTAAACCCAGGCGTTGCTGCCGGACTTCAGTACAACACTCACGCGTTTGTAGTCGGACACTTCGTAGTCATCGGCGGCGGCCAGTTCCTGTTCGCTGACCTCGAACACCGTGCCGGCAATCTCGTCCTTGATGTCGCCACTGGCCTGCACAATCGGGTGATGGGTTTTGCCGCTGGTGGCGAGCACCGCAGGGTCGGTGATCTCCACCATGGTCTGCTTATAGCCCGGCAGGCTGTCGGCGCGGCCGTGTAACTCACGTCCGAAGTTCGAGAGTTGCACAGCGGTGTCTTGAAGCGTGCCGTAGGAGAACAGCAGCACGGTGTGGTTGGTCATGAGTGATTCCCGAAATCAAATGGCGCGATTCATACGCTGTATACGTTTGTATATGGCGATACTAACCGAGCCATGACACAAAGTGTCAATCAGCTTTTTCGCGCACCACTCCGCGCTCTTCAAGCAAGCGCACAAAACTGCTCAGACTGCGCGACACCGTGCCCCGGCGCCACACCAGCCAGGTCGTCAGAAAACGGAAATCCGCCGCCAGCGGCCAGACGCTGACCGTCGCGCAACCGGGCATGCTTTGCAGCATGCTGCGTGGCATCAGTGCCAGACCGGCACCGGCGCTGACGCAGGCGAGCATGCCGTGGTAGGACTCCATCTCAAAGATCTTGCCGGGCACCGCGGCGTCGCTGCTGAACCATTTTTCGAAGTGATGACGGTACGAGCAGTTGGAGCGGAAGGCGTAGATATTCTCGCCGTTGACGTCACTGGCGCGCTGCACCGACGCGTGATGCAGCGGCGCGATGATGACCATTTCCTCTTCGAATGCCGGCACACCTTCGAGCGCCGGATGCAGCACCGGACCGTCGACGAATGCCGCCGCCAGCCGGCCGGAAAGCACGCCGTCGATCATCGTTCCGGAAGGTCCGGTCGACAGATCCAGATCAACCTTCGGATGCTTCTGGTTGTACGCCGCGAGCAGGCCAGGGATACGCACCGCCGCCGTGCTCTCCAGCGAGCCCAAAGGAAATGCACCCTGCGGTTCCTCCCCCGCCACCGTCGCTCGCGCTTCCTGCACCAGATCGAGAATGCGCCGGGTGTATTCGAGAAAACTCCAACCGGCCGGCGACAAGCGCAGTCGGCTTTTCTCGCGAATGAACAGATCGACGCCCAAGTCTTCTTCGAGCTGTTTGATCCGCGTGGTCAGGTTCGACGGCACGCGATGAATCTGCTGCGCCGCCGCGCTGATGCTGCCGTATTCGGCAACGGCTTTGAAGATTTCCAGCTGCACCAGATCCACAGTCATTCTCCAAACGTGAAAGAAACGATCTTTATTATTCAGTTTCCAGAAAACAAACACCAGCCTACTCTGGGCCCATCAACTCACATTGCAGGACCATGCCATGAGCCCGATCTCCAGCCAGACCCACGCTATCTCGATCAACCCGACTAACGGCGAGCAGATCGGCCACTACGCATTCGAATCTGCCGAAGCCTTGGACGCCGCGCTGACCCGCGCCGCTTATGGCTTCAACAAGTGGAAACGCAAGCCACTGCAGGATCGCTCGCGCCTGCTGACCGCCCTCGCCGGTGCGTTGCGCGATGGCGCCGAAGCCATGGCCACCATGATCACCGAGGAAATGGGCAAGCCGATCGCCCAGGCGCGTGGCGAAGTCGAGAAATGCGCCAAGCTCTGCGAGTGGTACGCCGAACACGGCCCGGCCATGCTCGACGCCGAACCGACCCAGGTTGAAGGCGGCAAGGCGCGCATCGAATATCGCCCGCTCGGGCCGATCCTGGCGGTGATGCCGTGGAATTTCCCGATCTGGCAAGTGCTGCGCGGCGCAGTGCCGACCCTGCTGGCCGGCAACACGTACGTGCTCAAGCATGCGCCGAACGTGATGGGCAGCGCTTATTTGCTGCGCGACGCCTTCATCCGCGCCGGTTTCGCCGATGGCGTATTTGAAGTGATCAACGTCACCCCGGACGGCGTATCCAGCGCCATCGCTGACCCACGCATCGCCGCTGTCACCCTGACCGGCAGCGTGCGCGCCGGCATGGCCATCGGTTCGCAGGCCGGTGCCGCGCTGAAGAAATGTGTGCTGGAACTCGGTGGTTCCGATCCATTTATCGTGCTCAATGACGCCAATCTCGACGAAGCGGTGCAAGCCGCCGTGATCGGTCGCTATCAGAACTCCGGTCAGGTCTGCGCCGCTGCCAAGCGGCTGATCATCGAACAAGGCGTGGTAGAAGAATTCACCCGCAAGTTTGTCGAAGCCACGCGCAAACTGGTGGTTGGCGATCCATTGTCCACCGACACCTACATCGGCCCGATGGCACGTTTCGACCTGCGTGACGAGCTGGATCAGCAAGTGCGCGATACCTTGGAAGAAGGTGCGACCCTGCTGCTCGGCGGCGGCAAGGCGCAAGGCCCGGGCAACTACTACGAGCCAACCGTGCTGGCCGATGTCACCGATCAGATGACCTCGTTCAAACAGGAACTGTTCGGCCCGGTCGCCTCGATCATCACCGCCCGCGATTGCGCGCATGCCGTGGCCCTGGCCAACGACAGCGATTTCGGCCTGACCGCAACGATCTACACCGCCAACGTCGAACTGGCGCAGCAACTGACCAGCGAACTGGAAACCGGTGGCGTGTTCATCAATGGCTACTCGGCCAGCGATCCGCGCGTGACCTTTGGCGGCGTGAAGAAAAGTGGCTTCGGCCGCGAGCTATCGCACTTCGGCGTGCGCGAGTTCTGCAACGCGCAGACGGTGTGGCTGGATCGCCGCTGATCAAGCGCTGCGCAGGACTTGCAGCAATACCTGCAACGGATGGCGCAGCGTTTGCTGCGCCTCACGCTTGACCTGACTGCGGCACGAATAGCCGGTGGCCAATGCCTCACCCTGCTCCACCGGTACCGCGACGTGTTTGGCCCAGGATTGCTCGAAGATCAGCGCCGAGGTTTCGCGGTTGCGTGCTTCATGTCCGTAGGTGCCGGACATGCCGCAGCAACCGGTCGCCTGAGTCGCCAGCTTCAACCCAACCCGTTCGAACACCTGCTCCCACTGACGCGTCGCAGCCGGCGCGTTGGTTTTCTCGGTGCAGTGCGCCAACAGACGGAAGGTTTGTTGGTTGCCGGCGCGCTCCGGCATGACCTTCAGCAACCATTCCTGCACCAGCGCCACTTCCGGGCAATCCTGCATGCCCGGCACCTTCAGATATTCCTGGCGATAGACCAGCGTCATCGCCGGATCCAGCCCTACCAGCGGCACCCCAATCTCAGCCAGTTCCCGCAGTTGCCCGGCATTGCGCAACGCCGCGCGATTGAATGCCGAGAGGAAACCCTGCACATGCAGCGGCTTGCCATTGGCGCTGAACGGCGCCAGATACACCTGATAGCCGAGACGCGAAATCAGCTCGATCAAGTCCGCCAGTAGCGGCGCTTCGAAGTAGCGGGTGAACGCATCCTGCACCAGCACCACGCTGCGTTCGCGTTGCGCCGCAGTCAGCGCCGACAGCCGCGCCACTGAAGCCGGCTGGACCTGCCAGCGGCGTATGGACGCGTGAAAATCGAAGCGGCTGAGCAGCGGCACATCGACCATGCCTCCGACACGCTCAAGTATTCGGCGAACCAGCGCAGCGCCCATCAAGCCGTTATAAAGCAGCGGCACCCGCGCCATGTGCGGGATGGTGAATTCCAGCGAGGCGATCAAGTAATCGCGCAGCGGTCGCAGATAGCGTGTGTGATACAGCTCGAGAAAGCGCGAACGAAAATCCGGGACGTTGACCTTTACCGGGCATTGCCCCGCGCAGGATTTGCACGCCAGACACCCGGCCATCGCGTCATACACTTCATGGGAAAAGTCAGCGCCTGGCCCACGGCTGTTGCGCCAGCGCTGCACCAGGGATGAGAAAAACGCCGGTCGGCGCACGGCTACGGACAATACATCCACCCCCGCCGCACCCTGCAAGCGCAGCCATTCGCGGATCAGCGAAGCGCGGCCCTTGGGCGATTGCGCGCGCTGGCGGGTGGCTTTCCATGACGGGCACATCGCGTCGTCGGGATCGAAGTTGTAGCAGGCGCCATTGCCGTTGCAGTGCATGGCCGCGCCATAGTCCTGCCAGACTTTCTCGTCGATCTGCCGATCCAGTTCGCCACGCAGGGTTACTTCGTCGATCTTCAGCAACGCTGCACCGGGGACATTCGGTGTAGCGATCTTGCCGGGGTTGAACTGGTTGAATGGGTCGAACGCAGCCTTCAGCGCCTGCAACGCCGGATACAGTTCGCCGAAGAATGCCGGCACGTATTCCGAGCGCAGACCTTTGCCATGCTCGCCCCACAGCAGGCCGCCATAACGTTGAGTCAGCGCCGCCACGCCATCGGACACCGGCCGCACCAGCGCCGCTTGCTGCGGATCTTTCATGTCGAGAATCGGCCGTACGTGCAACACGCCGGCATCGACGTGGCCAAACATGCCGTACTGCAAACCGTGGCTGTCGAGCAGCTCGCGCAGCTCGGCGATGTACTCGGCCAGGTGCTGCGGCGGCACGGCAGTGTCTTCGACAAACGGCTGCGGCCGCGCCTCACCAGCGACGTTGCCGAGCAGCCCTACCGCGCGCTTGCGCATGCCGTAGACCTTGTTCACCGCCGCGTGACCGACCGCCAGCGTATGCCCCAACCGCTCGACAGTGTTGTCGCTGCACAAATGCTCGATAAAGTCTGCGACCCGCTGTTGCAGTTCTTCAGGGTCGTCGCCACAGAATTCCACCAGATTGATGCCCAGCGTCGGTCGTTCAGCGCTCTCGGGGAAATACTCGGCAACGCCGTGCCAGACGATGTCCTGCATCGCCAGCAGCAGCACTTTCGAATCGACGGTCTCGATCGACAGCGGTTTGAGCGCCATCAGCGCGCGTGCGTCGCGCAGCGCGTCCATGAAACCGGCGTAGCGGATGTTCACCAGCATCGTGTGCTTGGGGATCGGCAGCACGTTGAGTTTCGCCTCGACCACGAAGCCCAGCGAACCTTCGGCGCCGCACAGCACGCTGTTGATGTTGAAGCGCTGGTCAGCCTCGCGCAGGTGCGCCAGGTCGTAGCCAGTCAGGCAACGGTTGAGATCGGGGAAGGTCTGTTTGATCAGCTCGCCTTGCTCGTCGATGATTTGCCGCGCACAACGATAAACTTCGCCAACCCGATCCTCGCGCGCGCATTGTTCGCCGAGTTGGTTTTCTTCCAACGGCTGGCCGTGCAGACGTTCGCCACCGCGCAGAATCATGTGCAATTCGAGCACGTGATCGCGGGTCTTGCCGTAGGTGCAACTGCCTTGGCCACTGGCGTCGGTGTTGATCATGCCGCCGACCGTCGCGCGGTTCGAAGTCGAGAGTTCCGGGGCGAAAAACAGCCCGGCGGATTTCAGCGCGGCGTTGAGCTGATCTTTGACGACGCCGGCCTGCACGCGTACCCAGCGCTGTTCGACGTTGATTTCGAGGATGCGATTCATGTGCCGCGACAGATCAACCACCAAGCCGTCAGTCAGCGACTGGCCGTTGGTGCCGGTGCCGCCGCCACGAGGCGTAACCACCACTTTTTGGTAAGCCGGTTCGGCGATCAACCGCGCGAGCAGCGCTACGTCGTCGGCATCCTTCGGAAACACCGCCGCTTGCGGCAAGCGCTGGTAGATCGAGTTGTCGGTGGCAAGCACCACGCGGCTGGCGTAGTCGGCACTGATTTCGCCTTTGAACCCAGCGGCCGCAAGTGCCTTGAGGAACTGTTGGTAATCGCTGTTCAGCGTGGAGGCAGGCGAAAGCTGGGCAATCATCGGTCGGTCAATCCCGGTCAAAAAGGCGTTGTGGCGGTAAACACTTGTCGGCAACGAATGATTGCGTCAGGCTCCGCCATCTCATGGCGCCCATGTTCATTGCATATACCGCTCGGGACAAACGTAAATTCGACCCGCTATTGATGACTAAAACGAATGAATCCGCGAACGCTCACGCCCTCGATGTCATTGCTGCTGGCCTTTGAAGCCGCCGCGCGCCACGAAAGTTACACCCGTGCCGCCCACGAGCTGTCGCTGACGCAGAGTGCGGTCAGCCGTCAGGTGCAGATTCTGGAAAAAATGCTCGGCATGCGCCTGTTCAGCCGCGAGGGCCGGCGGGTGATTCTCACCGACGTCGGGCGCATGTATCAGCGCGAACTTGCCGAAGCGCTCGGGCAGATTCGCAGCGCGACGTTGCAGGCGATGGCGTTTGGTTCCGGGATCCACAGCTTGCGGCTGGCGACGTTGCCGACGTTTGGCTCGAAATGGCTGTTGCCGCGACTCAAGGATTTCTACACCGCACACCCCGGCATGACCGTGCACCTGCACTCGCGCATCGAGGCGATCGACTTTGATACCAGCGAAATCGACGCCGCGATTTGCGTGGGTGGCGGCGATTGGCCGGGATTGACCGCGCATCGCCTGCACACTGAAGAACTGGTGGTGATCGCCAGTGCGCAGTTGTCTGCGGACGAACGATGCGTGGCCGAAAAGCAAATCGCCGGGCAACTGCTGCTGAATGTCAGCAGCAACGCGCAGGCCTGGGCCGAATGGTTCAGCCAGCACAAACTGCCGCATCGCAGCATGCGCATCGGGCCGAGTTTTGAGATGACGTCGCACTTGATTCAAGCGGTGCGGGCGAATATCGGGATCGGGCTGGTGCCGAGGATTCTGGTGGAGGATGAGTTGGCCAATGGTGAGTTGCTGCAACTGGGTGAGGCGATTGTCAGTCGGCGCAGCTATTACCTGGTGTACCCGGCGCGCAATGAGTCGTTGCCGTCGCTGAAGGCGTTTCGGGATTGGTTGATGCGTACGCTCTAGATTCCTCTATCGCCAGTCAGGCCGCCATCGCTGGCAAGCCAGCTCCCACAGGTTCTGCTTACACCCAGAAATCTGGGTACTGGCCTGCAACAGGTTCTGCATACACACAAAACCCTGTGGGAGCTGGCTTGCCAGCGATGGGGCCAGGAGCCTTAACTCAGAAACAGCTTATGCATCCTGCAAAATCAGATCAGCCCCCTTCTCCGCCACCATCAGCACCGCCGCATGGGTATTGCCGGAGGTCACATTGGGGAAAATCGAGGCGTCGACAATCCGCAGCCCGTCCAGACCATGCACCTTGAGCCGCTTGTCGACCACCGAAGTCTGCGCATCCGCGCCCATCGCGCACGAACCACACAGGTGATAGATCGAGCCGCAGTTGTCGCGGAAATACTGGAGCATTTGCTCGTCGGTCTCGACTGCCGGGCCAGGCAACACCTCGTCAACGGTGATGCTCTTGAGGGCCGGCGCCGCCATGATCTTGCGCATCAGCCGGCTGCCCTGAATCACTTCATCAATGTCCTTTTGCGTGCTCAGGTAGTTCGGGTCGATCAACGCCGCGTCGCGCGGATTTTTCGAAGCAATCTCGATATGCCCGCGACTGGTCGGACGGCACGGGTTGAAGCACAGCAGGAAGCCAGAATACGGCTCGGGCTTGAGGCTGGCCTTGTTGTTTTTCGGGATCTGGTACGACAACGGGTTGAAATAAAGTTGCAGGTTCGGATGGCTCTGCTGCGCATCGCCACGGAAGAAACCACCAGCCTGATTGACGCTCATCGCCAGCGCGCCCTTGCGTGTCAGCAGGTATTTCACGCCGAGCTTGAACTGGCCGAACAGAGAGCTGAGCTCATCGTTCAGCGTCGGAATATTCGCCTTGTAGTAATAGCTGGCGCACAGGTGATCCTGCAGGTTCTGCCCGACCGCCGGCAGATGCTTGATCAATGGAATCTGATGCTTGGCCAGTAAGTCGCGGTCAGCCACGCCGGACAATTGCAGGATTTTCGGCGTATCGACCGCTCCCGCGCACAAGATCACTTCTTTGCGCGCGGTAAAGGTGCGAACTACGCCATGCTGAGTGATGGAAATACCGGTCGCGCGCTGCTGCGTCTCGTCGAACAGCACCCGGTCAACCAGTGCGTAATGCTCGACGGTCAGATTCGCTCGATTCAGCGCCGGATGCAGGTGCGCGAAACTGCTGGAGCAGCGCTGACCGTTTTTTGTGTTGACGTCGTAGAGGCCCGCGCCCTCGAATTTCGGCCCGTTGAAATCGTTGCTGCGCGGGTAGCCGAGTTCGTCGCAGCCCTTGAGAAACACGTCGCAGATCGGGTGCGTCTGGCCGGCCATCGGGGTGATGCTGATCGGGCCGCTGCCGCCGTGGTATTCGCTGTCGCCCAGCGGGTGGTTTTCCAGTTTGCGAAAGTACGGTAATACGTCTTTGAAGCCCCAACCGTCGTTGCCATTGGCCACCCAATCGTCGAAGTCATGGGCCTGGCCACGCACGTAGATCATCGCGTTGATCGAGCCTGAGCCACCCTGCACTTTGCCGCGCGGAGCATAGATTTCGCGGTTGCCCAACTGCTTTTGTGGCTGGCTGTAGTACATCCAGTTGAAGGTCGGGTTGTAATACATTTTGGCGAAGCCGACCGGGATCTTGAACCACAGGGAACTGTCCTTGCCGCCCGCTTCCAGCAGCAGCACCGAATGCTTGCCCGAGGCCGAGAGCCGGTTGGCCAGCACGCAGCCAGCGGCGCCTGCTCCAGCGATGATGTAGTCGTATGTCATGCACGGTTACCGCGTAAGTCGTTGTACAAAAAAACCGCTGTCAGCCCTTGGCTGGCGATGTGTCTTTGACGTCCACCGGGGTCGGCGCCATTTGCAGGTGCAGGCGCGTGCCGGTGTACGGCGAATGCTTGCGCACCACGTCCATGTTCAGCTCGACGCCAAGGCCCGGCTCGGTCGATGGAATGATGTACCCGTCCTCCCACTGCAACGGCTTCTTGAGGATCTCGGCGTGAAAACCGCCCCAGGTCTCGATGCTTTCCTGAATCAGGAAATTTGGCGTGCAAGTGGCGAGCTGGAAACTTGCTGCCGCGCCAATCGGTCCGTTGTACAAATGCGGGGCGATTTGCGCGTAATAGGCTTCGGCCATGCTCGCGATCTTCTTCGCTTCGAGCAGTCCGCCACAGCGCGCGACGTTCATTTGCAGGATCGACGCGCCGCCCGCCTGCAACAGCTTGAAGAATTCGTACTTGGTGGTCAGACGCTCACCGGTGGCAATCGGGATGCTGGTCTTGGCCGCGACCTGCGCCATCGCCTCTTCCTGGCCTGGCGGCACCGGTTCTTCGAACCACAGCGGGTCGTACTTCTCCAGGCGCTTGGCCAGACGAATCGCCGAGGACGGCACCATCTGCCCATGGGTGCCGAACAGCAGATCGCACTTGTTGCCGACCGCTTCGCGAATCTTGCGGCAGAAGGTTTCGCAGCGCTCCAGCACTTCCAGCGACAGCTGGTGACCGGAGTACGCGGTGTACGGCCCGGCCGGGTCAAACTTCAGCGCGGTGAAGCCTTTGTTCATGTTCTCGACGGCGCACTCGGCGGCCAGATCGGCATCGTCGTAGTCGTACTCGCCATGACTGTTGACTGGGTACAGGTAGGTGTAGGAGCGCAGGCGCTCGTTGACCTTGCCGCCGAGCAACTCATAAACCGGCTTGTTGGCCGCTTTGCCGATGATGTCCCAGCAAGCCATCTCCAGCCCGCTGACCACGCCCATCATGGTCAGGTCAGGACGCTGGGTGAAACCGCTCGAATAGGCCTGACGGAAGAAGCGTTCGATGTGATGCGGGTCCTGATCGAGCAAGTGCCGCTCGAACACGTCTTCGATGATCGGCAGCATGGCTTTCGGGCCGAAGGTCGCTGCGTAGATCTCGCCGACGCCTTCGATGCCGCAGTCAGTCTTGAGTTTGACGAACAGCCAGTACATGCCGCCAATGTGCGGTGGCGGTACGGCGACGATATGGGTTTCAAGGGCGACGATTTTCATCTCAGGCACCTGTCGTGTTCGAAAAGGTTTTGATCGAGGATTTTCTGTTGATGCGCGCACGCAGGGTCAGCGCGGCGAGCGTGCCGATCAGGCCGACGCTGGCGATATAGCCGAAATACAGCTGGTAGCCGAAGGCACCGGGGTATTGCTCAGTGAGATAGCCGTTGATCAGCGGAATGAACGTATCCGGCAGGTAACCGACCACCGACACGATGCCGATCGCCAGCCCGGTGATGCGCAGCGGAATGTTGCAGGTATCGAGGATCGCCCAGTACAGGCCACGAATGGCGTAGGTCATCAGGCCGATGAAAACCACCGTGGCGATCAGCAGACCGATGCTGTTGATGGCCGGGAACACGATCAGACCGAACATCGCCAGCGTCGCCAGCAACAGCGCCACGATCAGCACCGAGATGTTCGAGAATTTGTCGCCCAGCCAGCCGCCACCGATGCCGCCCACCGGGCGCATCCACAACTTGATGGTGGTGATGGTGCCGGCCATCACGGCGCTCATGCCGTTGCCTTGCAGGTAATCGGAGAAGCTGTAGGTGGCCCAGAAGATGTGATAACCGCAGAACACAATGGCGGTGACCAGCCACAGTTCAGGAATCTTCACCAGCGTCGCCAGGTCACTGAGCAAATTGAACTTGCCCTTCTCCACCGCCGCTGTGTCTTCCATCGACTTCGGATCCTTGATCAGCACCAGCACACAACCGAGCGCGATACAGGTAAAGGCGTAGAGATAGATCACATGCTTGAAACCCTGCGCGGTGGATTCACCATTGGTTTCGGTGGCGTAGGCGAACAGCCCCAGCGCAACCGTGGCCAGCAGCGCCTCGACCAGGCCACGACCGCCATCAAGAATGCCGAAGAACCGCCCCTGTTCGGTGTGGTGCGCAATCATCTTCACCCGCTTGAGCACCGAGGCCCAAAAGGTCAGGCCGGTGGTCAGGCCCCAGCAACCGAAGATGATCATCAGCCCGGTCATCGACGGCGCGGTGGAGTACCAAAGGCCCAGCGCACCGGTGGCGACCAGCGAAAAGAAAATCAGAAAACGCGGGGCGATCCGGTCGGCCAGCCAACCGCTGGGCAAATAGCTGAGCAGGAAGATCGTGCCGAGCATCGAGTACAGATAGCCCAGTTCGCTGTGGCTGATCTGGAACACCTCGAGCATGGTCGTTTGATAGACCTGGCGCAGATACAGAATCGGATAGATTGCGCCGGCGGCCAGCACCAGCAGGGTCAATTGCAGATAGCGACTTCCCTTGTCGCTGGGGCTTTTCACAGCCGAAGTGGAACCCTGAACAGCGGCAGCAGAGGATGCATGCTTGGACATTGAAGTGACCTCGGGCGCCGGTGCTCCGGACGCCCCTGATAATTGTTTTTATAGGTGCAGCGTGAGGCGTGGAGCGATGGATCAGTACTTCATCACCACCAGACGGGTCTGGGTGAATTCGAGCATGCCATGCTTGCCGTCATCACCGCCCAGGCCCGAGCGTTTCCACCCGGCGTGGTAGCCCTGATACGGATCGGCCGGGGTGCGATTGACATACAACTCGCCGGCCTCGATGGCGTTGGCGACTTTCTGTGCGGTGCGGTAATTCTCGGTGTACAGCACCGACGCCAAACCAAACTGGTGGTCGTTGGCCATGGCCAGCGCTTCGTCGATGTCGCGGTACTTGAGCACTGGCAACACCGGGCCGAAGATTTCTTCCTGAATGATTTCCATGTCCTGCCGGCAACCGCTGAGCAGCGTTGGCGGGTAGAAATGCCCCGGCCCTGCGGGCAGTACGCCACCGGTTTCGAGGACGGCACCGTCGGCAATGGCGCGCTCGACCATGGCGTGGATGTTCTGTTGCGAACTGGCGTTGACCAGCGGCCCCATCAGACTGGCGTCAGTGGCGCGGTCGCCGTACTTCACAGCGGCGATCTTCGCTTTGAGCAACGCGAGGAATCGGTCGTGGACGCTTTCCTGCACATAGACCCGTTCGACTGCCGTACACAGCTGGCCGCAGTGGGTGGTCTTGGAGGCGACAATCGCCGACGCGGCGGCTTCCAGATCGGCATCGGCTTCGATGATCGCCGGGGTCTTGCCGCCGAGTTCCAGCGACGGTTTGGCGATGTTGGTTTTGCAATAGTCGAGGACGATACGCCCGGCATTCACGCTGCCGGTCAAGGTGATCAGGCCCACAGCTTTGTGCGTGCACACCGCGGCGGCGGTGGCGTGATCCATTGCCAGAATGTTGATGACACCGGCGGGCATGCCCGATTGCTGCACGGCTTTGGCGATCTCGAACGCCGAAGTCGGGGTGTTGTTGCTCGGACGCACCACTACGGTGTTGCCGGCAATCAGCGCCGGGGCGATTTTGCGCAGCAGGGTGTAAACCGGATAGTTGAACGGAATCAGGCACGCGACCACGCCAATCGGTTCGCGGTGCAGGAACAGGTTTTCATCAGGGCTGTCGCTGGGAATGATCTCGCCTTCGATACGCCGCGCCCACTCGGCGTGGTAGCGGGTGATCTGTGCCGCGTAGCGCGCTTCATTGCTGGCATCGGCCACGCTCTTGCCGGATTCGGCGGCCAACGCGGTGCCGATGGCTTCGGCGCAGTTTTCCAGTGCGGTAGCGAAAGCACGCAAGTGTTCGGCGCGTTCGATGCTGGTGAGTTTGCCCCAGACTTTTTGCGCTGCCGCTGCGGCATCGACTGCTGCTGTGGCTTCTTCGGCAGTGGCAGCCGAAACCTGGCCAAGCAACGCTTCGGTGGCCGGGTTATAGACCGCAATCTGCGCCGCGCTGGCTGGCTCGACAAAGTGGCCGTTTACAAAATTTCGCTCGACTCGCATGTGCATCGCCCATCGTTGTTTTTATCGATGGGGCCAGTCTTGTCATCCCGCCGACGTTGAACAAACGATTTATCGGTCGGCCAAACATGCGAAAAAGGCAGGTTACTCAAAAAATCGCCGTCGAAGGCTCAAGCTGGCGCTGCGCCAGCCAGATTTCTTCCTGCAACCACTGACTGAATGCCACCAATTGCGGCATTTGCGTCTGCTCGGGCCGGGTCACCAGCCAGTACGACTGGTGACCTTCCACATGCACATTGAGCACTTGGGTCAACTGCCCGCTGGCCAGCTCCGGCGCCACCATGTGCCAGTCGGCAATGCTGATGCCGAGACCGTCGATGGCCGCCTGGATCGCCAGATCCAGCAGATCGAACTCGTAACCGCCCTCGGTATCGATGCCGTTGATCCGCGCGGCGTGCAGCCAGTGTTTCCAGGTCAGATAACGCTGATCTTCCTTGGCCAGCACATGCAGCAGCGTCAGGCGATTGAGACCGATGCCCTGCTCGCCACCCTCCCGCGCATACAGGGTCGGCGCGCACACGGCGATGTGCCGTTCCTGAATCAGCAGCGAACTGTCGAGCCCGTCCCACTCGCCATCGCCAAAACGGATCGCGCAATCCAGCGTGCTGGTCTCGGCGAGGCTGTCCTGCAACCGCGTGGTGATGCTCAGCTCCAGTTCCGGATGCTGCTCGCGCAAGCGCCCCAGACGCGGCATCAACCAGCGGCTGGTAAAGGTCGGCGGCGCGTTGATGTGCAGGCGATTGGCGTGGGTTTTCTGCTGAATACTGCGCACCGTCAGCTCGATCTTGTCGAATGACTGGTGCAATGCCCGCAGCAGAATCTTGCCGGCGCCGGTCAATTCGAGATGGTGATGGCGGCGCTCCAGCAGACTCTCGCCGAGCTGTTCCTCCAGCTGGCGCACCTGGCGACTGACCGCGCTCTGGGTCACGTTGAGCAATTCCGCCGCGCGGGTGAAGCTGCCGGTGCTGCCGGCCACTTCGAACGCCTTGAGCGCATTCAAGCCGGGCATTTTGCGTTTCATACAAGGCACTCGAAAACTGCTGAGGGGGCGCAAAGCATCCCACGACTGCGCCAGACTGTCCTACAGGATTTTGCGAGTAACATGCATTCGATGCAGGTTTGCTCAGCATTTTTATCGTTTGTTCAACATTCTGCGGATGGCAAAACTGCGCGGCATCTCTAATAAAAACAATCGAGAGCCGCTCCATGCCCTTCCCAGCATCTTTGCGTCTGCGCACCACCTCCATCGCTCTGTTCTGCAGCTTTGCCGCACCGGCGATGGCTGTGCAAGTCACCGACAATCTCGACCTCGGCGGAGCGATTCGCGCCCGGTGGGACGTCGACCCTGACCGCGATATTCAGAAGTTTGGTCTGGACACGGTGTTCCTCAGTGCCAAGTACAACTCCGACACCTGGATCGGTGAAGCGCAATACCGTTTCTATGGCCGCTCCTACCCCTATCAGTACACCAAGGATTACGGCGATATCCGTTTCGCCAAATTCGCGTGGGCCGGCTACAAGTTCAATCCTGACCAGCAGGTGCATGTGGGCCTGAACACCGTGCCGTTTGGCTTGCAGCCATACTTCGGCAGCACCTTCTACGAAACCCTCGGCAACGTCATCGGCCTCGAAGACGTGCAGCAGGTCGGCGCCAAATACATCCAGCAAAACGGCGACTGGAATATTCAGGCCGGTTATTACCTGCGCCCGGCCTGGCAAGGCAAAGGCACCAGCAACGGCGTGACCTACTCCAGCGTCGTCTCCGAAGCCGACAGTTACGTGGCCGACGGCAGCGCTAACCAGGAACGCAACACCGTCGTCCTGCGAGTGGCCAAAGCTCTGGATCTGGGGCCGTGGAAATCCGAAGTCGGGATCTCCGGCCTGACCTCAACCCTCGAAAATAAAGACACGCACAATGACGGCCGACGCAACGCGGTGGCCGTGCACTATCTGGGCAAGAACGGCCCGTGGGGCGTGCAGTTGCAGGCGGCGCGCCAGCAGATGTCGCCGCGCAATCCGGGCAGCGATGAACTGGTGACACTTGGCGGCTATGACGGCACCTACAACGTCGCCAGTCGCGGCAACCTGTACGTGGCCGATCTGAGCTACGACGTCGGCGGCAAATACCTGTTCGACCAGATCAGCGGGGTCAAGCTCTACGCCAACTACAGCGCCTTCGACAAATCCGCCAGCGGCTTCAAGACCTCCGAGCGGATGATCCTCGGCAGCTCGTTTTCGGTGAGTAAATTGTGGGTGGCGGCGGAGTGGCTGATCGGCAAGAACGATCCGTATATCGGTGGTAGCAGCTACACCCAGAGTCTGGGGGCCGGTGGGCTGGATCAGTGGGAAAATCAGATGTATGTGAATGTTGGTTATTACTTCTGATCGGGAATCTTTAGCGTCATGTCGTTCGTCATCGCGGGCAAGCCCGCGATGGCGTCCGCCCGGACAACACTTGCATCAGAACCTCCATCAATAGTCAGATAGGCCCACCTCAAAACAACAATAAACCACCCGCCCCGGAGTTCTGCCTCCATGCGTCAACTGCCCTCGCTCAACACCCTGCGCGTGTTCGAAGAAGTCGCGCGTCATCGCAGTTTCAGTCAGGCCGCACTGGGGCTGAACGTCACCCAGGGCGCGGTCAGCCGCCAGATCAAACACCTCGAGGACTACCTCGGCGCCTCGATACCTGAAAGCTGATGGCATCACTCATCACGAGGCAGTTCGATCCGCAGATATTCGAGCCTTAACCGGAACTCTTCATTCAATCGCTTCAGAAATTTTTCTGTTACCAGGTCAATTGCAGGTTCGGCGACGATGACCAATTTTTCCGGCTCAAATCCACCCGCCCGAAAGGCGTATTCGAGTAACTGCCCCATCGCTTCTCGAACGGCACTGGCAGCGGTCAACGCGACTTTGATTTCATAAAGAATGCAGCGACTGTCGCTCAGGCGGACTAAAGCATCCGCATACCCGCCCGATCCGGTTGCTTGTTCCGTTTTGACGAAATTTTCTCCAAATTGCGCAGACAACAGGCCGTATAAATGGGTCTGGAGCTGGTTGTGGCGTAGCAGAACCTGACGTGAAGTGGCAGGCAAGTCGACTATTGTCGATTCAGGACGCTCTCTGTGGCCTGGAGTGAACGGAACTCTGTGATTCGAATCACGCAGTTGCTCATAGACAAACCAGGGAAACATGCTCCGAAAAATGCTTTCACCTTCAAGGGTATTGATCAGACTCAAATGGGACATCAGTGCCTGAGCTTTGGACGCCCAATTTCCATCAGGAATGGAAAATCCAGTATGAAAGCTAAACCAAGCAAGCACCTTCTCCAGCTTCTCCTCGACTACCAAAGTGGGGTAACGCTCTGGATGAATAGCGGCAAATGCTCTGGCAATCAGCAACATTGGTAACTTGGGAATCATCCTTTCATCACGCCACTCCTCCATCAGCGTCACAACCCTGTAAAAACTCTCAGGACTACCGTCCATGGCAATGTCATGAGTCAGCGTCTCGAACTGCGCTCGCAGAGCATGAACCACTGGCAATCCAAGCACACCCTGAGCCGCGTTACTGACGCCGTTATCTCGCTCTGCCCAGATCAGATCGATTACATCTGCAACCTGCCCTTTCAAAAGCGCCTGCTGGACAGTGTTTATCGTGGCGGCGTAATGCGGTCGCCAGACACCCTGAAATCTGTTTGTCGGGTCTTTGAAACCTTCAATAAACATGAGTGCTTCATCGTCAGGATCGGGAGCATCCGTTCTGCTCGAACCCTTCTTACCCGAATTCCGCGAGCCGGACCTAACGCCAGCAAGCCGAGCTCTTGCAGCCGTTACGGCCCGCTCAGAAAACTCTTGCGGATATTGATCGATGATCGCTTCAAAGCTGTGCCCCCCAAGCCCAGCCCCCACTAGCACGGTAAATCCAACAGAAGGATTTGGAGCGATCACCATACGCTCGGCGGCTAGCAAAGCGCCGTGATCGCGCATCATCTTTCGGGTTCGACTCGCCCGATACACTTTACCGCTCACCTTTCCTTGTTGATCTTCATAGAAGTAGAGTGCTCGTGCGATGGCGATCTCGGCAGGCGTGGAATACCCGTCCTCTCGCGCCTGAAGATTCAGTGCGTGGTCGAGTGCGTTTGCTTCTGCGACAGAATCGCCAAGACGCTTGGCATTTGCGGCATAAATTTTCGCCTCCCTTGACGTTTTGATTCGAGCGATGGTTCCTTCCAAAACATATCTCCTGCGAATGGCAAAGCGTTGAAATCCGAAAGGGCCAACGTTACGCCTTTAGGAACACCCCTTGCAGTTGAATTTTCTGATCGTCACAAGATTGGCGAGCGGCGCAGATTCGCAGCGGTGGATTTGCGTAACCATTAAAAATCATGGGGCAATGACTTTTAGTCATAGCCTTTTGACGGGCGAAAAAAATCCCGCTCAGTGAGCGGGATCATTTGGCGTCGATGCGGGAGCCGTTTCAGCCGGGGGTTTCCACGGGCAAGCGATGCTCTCGGCAAATCAGGTCTATCTCCCTGGCCACCAGCGGTTCACCGGTCAAGCCGCACACGGCGCCGGTTGCCGAGGTCTGGTGAAAGCGGCACGTCCGGCAAAGTCCGAAACTCGGGACATTTTCTGCGCGCTGAATATTGCGCAACAACTCCAGCAGCAAACCCTCCAGATCACCGGCGCTGGCGCCCATGCGTTCGGCGGCGTTGCGCAGGAAATCCGGCGGCATGACCGCTTCGATCAACGTGCGCGCCGTGGCGGTCAATTCCAGATGCACGCTGCGTTTGTCGCGCACGTCCGGAACCTTGTTCACAAAGCCTTTGAGCTCCAGCGCCTTCAACGACTGCGAAACCGTGCCTTTGGTCAGCCCCAGATAATCAGTGACCGCCAGCGGCGTATTCGAATAGCGGTTGCAGCGCGCCAGGTACAGCAGCGCACTCAGTTGAATCGGTTGCAACTCGGCCAGCAGCGGGTGTTCGCGGAACCACACGCGGGTCAGGCTCGATAATCTTTCCAGCAAATCAAATAACACGGTTATTGCCTGGCTCAATGGGGTCGATGAATAGTATCGAATAAAAACCTTATTGACAAAAAACGGCTGAAGATTAGGATTGCGGTGTCGATTCGAAACAACATAATCAACCGAGGAGCCGCAATGAAAACCATCCTGGCGCTGACCATCAGCACACTCTTGAGCAGCCAAGCCTGGGCCCATGGGCCGCAAGGCATCCACAGTGCAACCGGCAAGACCGACGCCGCGTTCGACCTGGTGCACACCCGCGTTTTCACCGACGGCAGCACGCTGGTGTTCGAGCAACTGGTCGACGGCAAGGCCGGCAGCCGCGTGCCGAGCGCCAAGGGTTCGTTCGCCGGCGCCGAGGTTTACAGCTACGTCTGGCCGACCAGCCTCGACAGCGGCGCAGTAGGCTTTGAAGCAGGTTCCGGCATCCTCGCCCTCGCGCTGACGTCGCACCCGGACTTCGACGACACCCCGCAGCTAGACGAAAACAAGGACGGCAAAAAGGACAACGACGGCGGCCTCTGGCACTCGCACTGGGTGGTGTTGAGCAAAGATGAAAGCTGCGGCCCCGGCGGCTTGAAAGTGCGCGACATTCCCAAGGATGCGAAACCCAAGCTCCCCGCCACTTGGCCCGGTGCGCCGCTGTATATCGATTCGCCGGGATACAACCTGAGCGTGAAAAACGATGCCGCGCAAATCCGCGTGCCACTGGCTGCGGTCGGGTTTCCGAAGAGTTTCAACTACGACGGTGTGACCGCTGCACTCAAGGTCAATGCCGATCTGCACAATCCGCTGTTGTGTGTAAGCAGCGTGTATGACATTGCCTCGGGCGACCTGTCGTTGCCGGGCACCTGGAAAATGCAGGAGGCTCAATAATGTTCGTCAAAGTGTTCGACACCCACGTGCGCACCAAGGATGGCCGCTATCTGCATTTCGACGTGTTGACCGATCGCGAAGCCGATGCGGCCAAGGCTTTCGCCCGGCAGTTCCTGATCGGCAAGGGCTATCAGGACGAAGACATTTCCCAGAGCCAGTGCCTGTTTTGCCACAGCGAGCCGGCCAATCCGCCAGTCGCCAAGGCGATCAGCGAGGACGGCTATTTCATCATCACCCTGCAAGGTTTCGAGGAGTAACGCCATGACCCGCTATCAGCCGTTGGACTGCGATCTGCACGACTACCTGGAAATCGCCTGCCTGCGCGGCTATCAGCTGGACATCGAGCTGATCGACGGCCAGCGGCTGGTGGCGCGGGCATTGACTACCCGCACGTCGAGGGAGAAAGAGGAATTCATGCGGGTCGAGCATGCCGGCGTGCAGCAGGACATTCGCCTCGACCAGTTACTCGCGATCACCCCGCAGGATGCGCATGCGCAGTTCGCCCGGATTACTTTCACCGACGCGGTCTGTCGTTTCTGAGCAAAAAATCCCGTCCGGCATACGCCCGGACGGGATTTCATTCGAGGCTATGGATTCATGCAACCACTGGAATCATCGGATCCGCAGCCGCCAGCGCACTCACACGGTCAGCTGCCGGCGGGTAAATCCACTGGGTGTTGATCTGGGTCTTGAGCGCTTTGCCCTCCTCCTTGACCAGTTTCACCTGACGATCCCAACCCTCGGTGTACACCGCGCCCCACGCACCCAGATCGAGACAGGTCACGTACTTCGGCTGACTGTACGGCGTCGGGTCAACGCCGAGAATCTGCGCCGCGACGTTGTTGCCGGCGTGACGACCAAGAGAGATCGCGTGCTGGCAGGTCATCAGCGCGAAATTGCCGATCTCGTCGCTGGCGGCGTAAGCCACGTCGCCGGTGGCGAAGATGTCGTCCTGGCCGATGACTTTGAGGTTGGCGTCAACGTGCAGACGACCCTGGCGATCGCGCTCCGCCGGGATCTGCTCGGTCAGCGAACTGGCGCGTACACCGGTGGTCCAGACCACGGTTTTTGCGTCGATGTGCTGGCCGTCCGACAACGTCACGCCGTTTGCATCAACCGACTGCACCGACACACCCAGTCGCCATTCAACGCCCAGCTCGGTGCAAGCCTGGGCAATCGACACGCTGATGGCTTCGCCCATCGCTGCGCCGACTTTCCGCCCGCGATCAACGATGATCACTTTTATGTCCGCTTGTTCACCGAGGATGGCGCGCAGACGTGCCGGCATTTCGGTTGCAGTTTCGATCCCGGTGAAGCCACCGCCAGCGACCACAACAGTGTTGCGCGCCTCGCTTTCGGGCTGAGTGGCCAGGGCTTTCAGATGGGTTTCGAGGCGGATTGCCGCTTCGATCTGATCGACGTCGAACGCATGCTGCGTCACACCTGGAGTGTCCGATTGCGCCAGCCCACTGCCGGACGCCAGCACCAGTTTCTCGAAATGCACCACTTGCTCAGCGCCCGCCGCATCGGTGTAGCCAACGGTTTTCGCCTGCACGTCGATGGTGTTGGCTGCGCCTTTGATGAAGTTGACGCCGACCACATCAAACAGCTCGCCCAGCGGCGCAGCCAAGTGATGCGCATTTGGCTCGTAGAAACGTGGACGTACGCGCAGCTCGGCCTGCGGTGCCAGAACGCTGACCTGGATGTTGTCGCGATTGTGAATGTCGACCAGACGGGTCGCGCTAAGCGCAGTCCACATGCCACCAAAACCTGCACCGATTACCAGAATGTGCTGCTTCATTGTTATCTCCAAGCCAGTCGCCGAGTTAATTAACGGCGACTCTATTGGTCGCCGTTAATTTCGACAAGTCAGATAATCCGATAGGTTTGATCGTATATCTCGATACTGATCAGGTCTCACTGGCCCATCACGAAAGCCCCACGAACGCATATAAACCCATAAGAATGGCTTCAAGCGTTGCCAAGATGTTCCGCAGAGTAATTGTCGGAGCCTGCCATGCCTGCTAACATCTGCGACAACTACAGTCGGAGATATCCATGTCGCTTTACAGTGCAGGCGTCGAGTACGGCATTCATTGCCTGACCTTTCTGGTGGGCAATGGCGGTGACAGTCGTGAAGCCAGCGTGCGCGACCTGGCCGAGCTGCAAGGCGTGCCGCTGGATTATCTGGCGAAGATTTTCACCAAACTGGCGAAAGCCAAACTGGTGCTGGCCACTGGCGGCATCAAGGGCGGGTTTTCACTGGCGCGGCCGGCAGATGAAATCACCCTGCTCGATATCGTCAACGCCATCGACGGTCGCAAGAATATTTTCGAGTGCCGCGACATACGCGGGCGCTGCGCGTTGTTCGATGGCTCGCCGCCGGAATGGGCGCTGGACGGCACTTGCTCGATTCACGCGGCAATGATGACCGCGCAAAAACGCATGGAAGAAGCGCTGGCTCAGCAAACCATTCTCGACATCGCGCGCAAGGTCGGGCGCAAAGCGCCGCCGGAATTCAACGGTCAGGTAGAAGACTGGATTCAGGATCGACGCGAGAAGAAAATCGGCGGTGGCAGTATCCCGTTGACCGATGTTTCCGACTGACAGGCACAAAAAAAGCAGAAACCGCTCACCCGGTTTCTGCTTCTTCAATGTCTACGGCATGGCGGTTACAGGCAATCACGTACCGCTTTGCGCAGCGAGGCTGACTTGGCCCATGGCGGCCCCTGATACAGCGAGACCCGGCTGCCATCCTTGTACTTCACGATATCCAGGATTTCGTCAGCCGTGATAATGCTCGGCGCCTTGATGCGATAGCCGTTGGAAATGCCGATCTGCGTGGTCTTCGGAATGTCCTTCTGCCACAACGGCAACAGGCATGCGGCGTAGTCCTTGGGAACCTTGGCGCTGGTTTTGCTAATGTTCGGCTCGCCTGGAACCAGGGAGGCTGGCAACGAACAACCGGCCAACGCTGCAAGCAGCATTCCCCCGATCAACATCCGCATGGTGAATCCTTCATCTGAAAAAAACGCGAATGTACCTTGTAACGGATCGGACATCCATCAGAACACAGTGTCTTTAACCCTCGGAAACTTGGCCTGCATCATCCCTTGCGTTGAGAAAAGTCACCCAGCGCTCATGCGCGTCGTGCTGCCACTGCGTCACGCGCTCCCATTCCGGGCCGTTCAATTGATGCGCGCTGATCAGCTTCATCATCTCGGTAGTCGCTGCATCCATGTCAATCACCAACTCGTGGGCATGGAATCTGAAATCATCCGTCGTGGTCATGGGCGCTGCCTCGTCAAGTCGGTCACTCCAATACGACACCCATTCGCGCTTGCAGCCCACTCGCCCCGACCGGCGGCATGCAAATCATCCCTGTTCAGCAGCGCTGACGGACGAGTCTTGCGCCGAACCCGGGAAATGCGACTAGTATTTTCTACCGGGAATGTTCTGGAGATGATCATGCGGCTCAACCAAGACGAACACGAACTTCAACGCGACCTGCAAAGCGTTGCATCGGATCTGCGCTGGTCAGCGGTGGAACTCAAGCGTATCGCTGACCAGTTGCGCAAGTCCGGCAACGAGGCGGACGCTCAGGCGGTGCTCAGATCCTGCGAAATACTGCAGAGCGATGAGGAACGTTTGCAACTGTATGCCATGGAAGTGAAGACCCGCGCCATCAGCCGCACCAAGGTGCATTGAGTCTCGACCGCACAGCCAGAGCCCCGGACTGCCGGGGCTTTTTTATGGCAGGCACTTTTAATCGAAAGGCCCCTATGCTCAACGTTAGCTGACTGGCACTTTTCAGCCTGATCAGCGCTCTGAAATCTTGAGGAACCTCTGCGTCCACGCACGGCTCGAACGTTGCAGTTTCATGACCGTTTTATGGCACAAGCAATCGGGTAACCAATGAAACAGAGAGCCACGGTCATATGCGAACAGGATCGGCACATCCTCCTGGTGCGCAAACCCCGATGTCGCTGGGCCTTGCCGGGAGGCAAAGTCGAGCCTGGAGAAACCTGCGCACAAGCCGCCATCCGTGAATTGCAGGAAGAAACCGGACTCAACGCCGAGCAAGTGCTGTACTTGATGGATGTGCACAGCAGCGACACACGCCATCACGTCTACGAGGCGTCGGTGCTGAACATCGACGAGATGCGCCCGCAGAACGAAATTGTCGACTGTGTCTGGCATCCGCTGGACGCAGTACAGAACATGAAAACCAGCGAAGTCACGTTGCGCATCGTGCGCGCCTTCCAGCGCAGGCTTTAAAGTCCTAACCGGCGAACGCCCGGCGCCCGGCACTCATTTCAGTGCGCAACTCACCAATGAAGTTGGAAATGTCACGAATGGTGACCAAGTGTTCCGGCGACACTCCATTGAGCAGCAAATCGACCCGCCCGCTGTCCGGTTCATAAACCTTGATTTGCAGCAGCCCCTGCGCGGTTTCCGTGCAGTCGCAATTCAGCGGCGAAAAGCCGGACTGGACGATGCGGCAGATGTCGGCGATGGCAAGCATGGGTGGACGCCTCGCAGGCGATGGGGGCGGTTGACCGATTGAGCATAGATGAGCTTTTGTCGCCCCGCTGCTGCCGTACCCGACGGAAAATGCCAACCGCTTCACATCTCTCAGTGACTGTCGCTGTCCCAGATCCAGTTCCACAGACCCGGCAGTTGCATCGGCTCGGAACTTTGCTGCACCGTACGCGCCAGCGCGGCTTTTTCCAGCGCGGCGTGATCGTCGTAGAACGGCTTGACCGCCAGACGCACACCAGTAGCCGCCGCGCTGTCGAGCAGAATTTGCAAGTACTCGCGGGTGTGGCGTGCGGTGTAGCGATTCAGATCATGGAAAGTCACCACCACCGGAATTGCCCCGTCCACCGTCGGCAATTCGCCCTTGGCAATCTGCTCGCGCACTTGCGACAGCTGTAAAAGCATGTTCGCCCGACGCCGTGGGCTGGCATTGAAACCCCAGATTTTGCCGTCATTCGCGCTGACGTCGGTCAGCAACACACGCAGCCCATGCCGCTGATAAGCGGCGAAGGTGCGCTTGTCGTAATTCCAGAATGGCGGGCGCAGCAGCGTCGGTGGCGCACCCGTAATCGCCGCGATATCGGCAGTGCCATTGCTCAGCGACTCTTCCAGCTCCTGCGGATTCAGCGAACGGTGATTGGTGTGCCAGTGGGTCGCAGTGTGGAAACCGAGAATGTGCCCTTCAGCATGTTCGCGCTGCATGACTTCACGACCAATGTCGCTGTTGCCGGCCCGCGGTGCACGTGTCTGGACGAAAAATACTGCTTTGATGTCCGCTTGCACCGGATTGGTTTTCAGACTGTCGAGCACCGTCAGCGTCGGGTTGAACAGGCTCGAAGCACTGGGGCCGTCATCGAATGTCAGCACAAAGCGCACCGGCGCCTGGGTCTTGAGCCGGGTTGCGGTTGGCGCCGTCAGTTCGATCGGTGCCGCGATGCAGCCGGCCAGTCCGGATGCGATGGCGGCTGCACAGAGAAGTTTGAGTCCGCGAGTCATGGTTTGCCTCGAGTCCGACCGTTCCAGTCATGTTGTCGAATGGCAAAACTCCCTCGCCGTTGCTGCCTCTCTCGGCCCGTTGATGCGCGCTGAGGTTGGACAAGATTACACAGGGATTGAATGCGGCGCTCGTTCATTGGCACTCAACACCGTCGTCGGCAAGGACTGAAAGCGCCAACTAAGCTCAAACCTTCAGGCAGTTTTGCCAGAGGCTCGGCCATGTGCGGACGACTCACGCAGTACCGGGGCATTCACGATTTTGTGGCGGTGTTGAGCATTCCCGATGCGCTGATCAACCATGTCGGCGATGCGCCGCTGGCGCGCTATAACGCTGCGCCCACCACGCAATTGGCAGTGCTGCATCAACACGCACAGCAATTGCACGCCGACAATTTGCGCTGGGGCTGGCGTCCGCACTGGGCCAGGGATCGCGCCGCGCCGATCAACGCGCGGGTCGAGAAAGTCGCGCATGGCGTGTTCTTCCGGGCGATCTGGCAACGGCGACTGATTGTGCCAGTCGACAATTGGTTCGAATGGGTCGATTCCGACGATGGCCGGCAACCGTGGCTGATTCGTCGGGCGGATCAGCAGCCGGTTTTCTGTGCCGGTATTGGCCAGTTTCCTGCTCCGGGAGAGCCCCCAAGAGAAGGCGACGGCTGCGTGATCATCACCGCTGACAGCGCTGGCGGCATGCTCGACATTCATGATCGGCGGCCGATTGTGTTGTCCGCAGAACTCGCGCGCGAGTGGCTCGATCCGGCGACACCGGCGCAGCGAGCTGAACAAATGCTGCTGTTCGAAAGCGAGCCGAGCGAGACGTTCGAGTGGTACAAAGTCAGCAAAGCGGTTGGCAATACGCGCAATCAAGGGCCACATCTGATTGAGCAAGTGGCCTAAATAAAACCCGCCGTTAGACGTTCTCCAGACAGGTGATTCAGGCGCGTTACAGCTGCTGTTCCAGTAAAGAAACAGGATCAACAAAACAGCCGTTTGACTGAATGCACCGCTTGTCTGACATTTCAATCGTCATACATACATTTAAAGGCACTACAGCTAGCATGCGCGCAGCATTTCCATTTGGCATACCAGTTGACCAAAGAGTCAACAAACAAGGAAATTTCCCTACAACTTTTACAAGCCTTGCAGAGAACTAAGTTGCGCGACGATTTTGCAATCAAACAGGTCAGCGGCCTGGAGTGTGTCCATCTGTCGACGACAGAACGCTTTCAACTCGACTGTTTTATCCGCCACTACATCAAGACCCGAAACCTGAGTGCCGTGCCCGATATCGACCGCATCCTGCGCACTACCCTCGAAAGCTATCCGTGCCATCCGCCGGTAATGGTCAACGAGCTGAATGCGTGGATCGACAAGACCTTGGGTTATCGGGCTGAGCACCCCGATTTCACGCAGTTGGACGGTCTCTGATACAACAATGAAGCCCTGCACAAGCAGGGCTTTTTTGTGCCGAGCGGTTTGCTGCCTCGGGGTCAGCCACAGAAAAAATCCCCAGCCATGCGCCGCCTGGCCGAGTAACATTGCAACCATTCAAACTCGCGTCAGGGAGACGACATGCTTTATCGAATTGCCGCCGACGGGCTGGTGCTGTTCCACTTGCTGTTCATTCTGTTTGTGCTGTTCGGCGGGCTGCTGGTGCTGAAGTGGCCGAAGCTGATCTGGCTGCATTTGCCAGCGGCCGCCTGGGGTGTAGCGGTCGAGGTGTTGCACCTGACCTGTCCGCTGACCTACTGGGAAAACCTGATGCGCCACGCCGCCGGGCAAACCGAATACGCCGGCGGGTTCATCGAGCACTACGTGTGGCCGATCATCTATCCCGCCGGGCTGACCCCGCAGATTCAACTGGCATTGGGCAGCGTGGTACTGGTGATCAACCTTCTGGTCTACGGGCGCCTGATCCGCCGCTGGAAACTGCGGCGCGCCGCGCGGATTCCATTCTAGACCGACTTCGCCTTCAAGGCTTCCAGCCAGGCCGGATCGAGTCGGGTCTGTGCTGGATCAAGCCCCATCTCTTGCATTCGCAGTTTGTGCTGCTCGACTTCGCGGTGCAATTGCGCGTGATCACTGGAGTTGGCGTCCAGTTCATGCATCTGCGTCAGCCCCAGATGATAGAAGCGCAATACTTTCATCGCCGTCGGATCAGCCTTCTCAACCGCTGCCGTCACCTGATGCATGACGTTGGTCACGCTCATCAGATTGCGCTTGAGGCGCCAGCCGTACACCGCCGGAGCCATCCAGGTCTGGTTCCAGAAGCGTCCGCGCAACAGGCCCGCGGTTAGCAGAAACGCCGCAAACACCCCACCGACATTGAAGCGCAGGTTATCCCCGCCCGGCTCGCCGAACAGCGCAACCGCCGCCGTGGAAAACGCCATCGCCAGCACCATGAACAGCACTGCAATGATCAGCGTGCTGCGCCGGGTTTGCTGGCGATAAGTGATGGCATCGATCGGCTGAATCTCGAACATCGTGACAGGCTTCCATGGCTTGAAATAAAAAGACGCGGGCGCATTATCGCCTCTGAGGCGGATTTAGCTATGCTGGAGCTCCTTTTCATCTTTTCAATGTCCAACGGGGACATGGCGGTACTGCGCAGATCGTGCCATCTTCATTCATGGATACACACTATTCGGATGCCATTGGCCACGCCGGCAATGACATCGTTTTAAGGATCATTGCATGACCCAACGACACGTAATCAATGCCTCGGTCAGCCCGAAAGGCAGCCTCGAAACCCTGTCTCAACGTGAAGTTCAGCAACTGAGCGAAACCGGATCCGGCAGCAGCTACACCCTCTTCCGCCAGTGCGCTCTGGCCATCCTCAACACTGGCGCGCACGTCGACAACGCAAAAACCATTCTGGAAGCCTACAAGGACTTCGAAATCCGCATTCATCAGCAGGATCGCGGCGTGCGCCTGGAACTGCTGAACGCCCCGGCCGATGCCTTCGTCGACGGCGAAATGATCGCCAGCACCCGCGAGATGCTGTTCAGCGCCCTGCGCGACATCGTCTACACCGAAAACGAACTCGGCAGCCAACGCATCGACTTGAGCAACTCACAGGGCATCAGCGACTACGTTTTCCAGTTGCTGCGCAACGCGCGCACCTTGCGCCCAAGCGTCGAGCCGAAAATCGTCGTGTGCTGGGGTGGCCATTCGATCAACACTGAAGAATACAAGTACACCAAGAAAGTCGGCCACGAACTGGGCCTGCGCAGCCTCGACATCTGCACCGGTTGCGGCCCGGGCGTGATGAAGGGCCCGATGAAAGGCGCGACCATCGCCCACGCCAAACAGCGCATTCACGGCGGTCGCTACCTCGGCCTGACCGAGCCGGGCATCATCGCCGCCGAAGCGCCGAACCCGATCGTCAATGAACTGGTGATCCTGCCGGACATCGAAAAGCGCCTGGAAGCCTTCGTGCGCGTCGGTCACGGCATCATCATCTTCCCGGGCGGTGCCGGTACTGCCGAAGAGTTCCTGTACCTGCTGGGCATCCTGATGCACCCGGACAACGCCGGCCTGCCGTTCCCGGTAATTCTGACCGGACCGAAACATGCCGCGCCTTATCTGGAGCAGCTCGACGCCTTCGTCGTCGCGACACTGGGCGAATCGGCCAAGAAGCACTACGAAATCATCATCGACGACCCGGCCCAGGTGGCGCGGCAGATGACGCAAGGCCTGAAAGAAGTGAAACAGTTCCGCCGCGAGCGCAACGACGCGTTCCACTTCAACTGGCTGTTGAAGATCGACGAAGGCTTCCAGCGCCCGTTCGATCCGACCCACGAAAACATGGCCAACCTCAAACTGCACCGCGACCAGCCACCGCATGAACTGGCAGCCAACCTGCGCCGCGCGTTCTCCGGGATCGTGGCTGGCAACGTCAAGGACATGGGCATCCGCCTGATCGAGCAACACGGGCCGTACCAGATCCGTGGCGAAGCGGCGATCATGCAGCCGCTGGATGCGCTGCTCAAAGCCTTCGTCGCGCAGCACCGGATGAAACTGCCGGGCGGCGCGGCGTATGTGCCGTGCTATCAAGTGGTGGCGTAACTTTTCCGACCAGGATCGGCCAAGGCGTTGACCGCACATCAACGCCTTCGATAACGACTATGCGCAAGGGTGTTTTTTCATCTCGACGCTCCAGCCATAGAGTGGGCTCCATCTTCTCCCCACTCTTTGGAGCAACATCATGAAAGACATCATTGCCCTGGGCTTCATCGTTTCGCTGATCGGCGCCACCTCCGCCATCGCCGCCCCACACGCCAGCGCCCCGGTGGTTGCAGCTGCAACTATTGGCCAGTCCGGTACCTTGAACGTCGACACCGTCGGCATCGACACCGAACGCAAAGGCAGCGTCAATCTGCAACAGAACGCCGAGCGAACCAAACTGTACGTCGCGGAAAACCGCCCTGAGTTCGGTTCCAAATATCAGCGCTACTGAGTCAATGGCTTGAACCGCCAGAAAAAACCAACCCCGCCGATGCGGGGTTTGTTGTATTTGCGGTTCAGCGAACCAGGCGTGCGGCCAATGCTTTGGCCTGTGCTGCCACATCCGTCACGGCGGTGCTTTCCCACCACATGCCGCGTAATGGCGGGCCAATGGCGAACAATCGGCTGGCGGCTTTTCCGTTGGCATCGACAACCGCGCCATCAACCGCCGCCGCAATTCCCAGCGCCAATGGCCCCGGTTGCACCAGTCCGCGAGCCAGCAATTGCTGAGGTAATGGTCGTGCGACGCGGCGCCAGTCGTATTCGATACCACTGGAGTTGATCAGCGCGGCGCCTTGAACCACGCAAGTTTCAGTCTCGCCGCGACGACGGATGTGGATACTCACGCCGTCCATCGAAGGCGGCTCCAGGCCTTTGTAGGACGCAGCCTGAATTCGCAATCGACCCTGCGCGTGCAGACGCTCGACCAGCTTGGCACTCAGCGGCGGCGAACGATGGTGATGACTTTCCCACCACGGCCGCACATGCCGTACGAATTGTCGACGCTGCGCGTCAGTCGCCTGGCTCCACAACCGTCCGATATGCGCACGCACGGTGTCCAGCGGCGCTTGCCAGTCGATGCCTTGGGCGATCGCGTCCCGGCAATGCCGACGCAGCTCGCGCAACAACTGGCGGGGTGAACGGATGCTCTGATCTTCGGCGAGAAAGTCTGCCCATGCTGGTGGTTGCCGACGTACATGTGGCAACAGGCCGTGGCGTGAAAACACTTCAATCGGCCCGCGATGCCCGGCCTGCTCCAGCGAGACCACCGCATCGACCATGGTCAGTCCAGAACCGATGATCAGCACCGTCGATTGCGGGTCGAGCTGGCGCATGGCGTCGACATCCCAAGGATCGAGCGCGGCGGCGTTGAGGCCGCTGGATTGTGTTTGCGGCGTGCGCGCGGCGGGGAACATTCCGGTGGCGAGTACTGCTTGGGCACCTTGTAATTGCTGACCATCGCTCAAGGTGATCTGAACTGCGTCGGCGGTCGTTTGCAAATCCACCACTTCGGCGCGCACATGCTCGACTGTTGAACCGTTGGCAGCGCCAACCTGCCGCGCCTCAGCCAGACGCTGCTGCACATAGACACCAAACAGTCCACGCGGCGGGAACAGTTCGCTGATCGGCACGTGTTGCTGATCCGACTCTGGCCAGCCGCCAGCGGCAATGTGCGCGGTCAGCCAGTGGGTCAGGTCATCGGCGTTGTCCGGATCGACGCTCATACGGGCCGCGTTGCCATTCAATGTGTGGCCCAACTCCACGGCGCTGTAGGCTTCACCGCGTCCCAGCTCGGCGCGCGGTTCGATGATCAGGATTTGGCGTCGGCCGGGCAGGTGCAGCAATTGCGCCGCAAGCAGGGTGCCGCTGAGGCCACCGCCGATGATCAGGATGTCGGCGTGGCGAAATACTGCGTCTGCGGTTTGGCTCATGCCTTTCTCGCTGTTCAGTTTTGCCTCAATCAATCAGACCACTACATTACGCACAAACCGCGCCGCGACCTCGCCGTCGTTGCGATAGGAATGCGGCTGATTGCTGGCGAACATGTAGAACTCGCCCGCGGCGATGTGCTGCGGTTGATCGCCGAGCATCAGGGTCAGGCAGCCTTCGAAGACGAAGATCTGCTCGCTCCAGCCTTCGGCGTCCGGTTGTGAGGGATAGATTTCGCCCGGTTGCAGGCACCATTCCCACTGTTCGACCGCGCGAGTGGCGACGGCTTTGGACAGCAAAACGGCTTTGCTGCCGGGGATGCTGCCAGCCCAGGCCACTTCGTTGATACGCCCGGGATCGCGATTGTCCGGAGCCTGAATCAGATCGCTGAAGGCCACTTCGAGAGCTTCGGCGACGCGGTCGAGGGTGGTCAGGCTGACATTTTTCTCACCGGCCTCAATCGCCACCAGCATCCGGCGGCTGACCCCGGATTTTTCCGCGAGAGTGGTCTGGCTCATGTCGGCGGCATGCCGCAGGCGCCGCACATTGTGGCTGACGTGTTGCAGGACCGAGGCGCGTTGAACAGAATCTTTGTGCACTATATTGCTCACTGGCTGGGGTTGGGCAGTATACTGCGCAACATTTGGCGCATTGTGCGTCTCCTCTGCAAAAGTGCGCAAGTTCATGACGACAGCCAGTTCCTCTCATTCCTCTCATTTCTCTCGTTTCAGCAAAGCCGAGTGCGTGCTGGTGTTGATCACCATGGTCTGGGGCGGCACCTTTTTGCTGGTGCAGCACGCGATGACCGTCAGCGGCCCGATGTTTTTTGTCGGGCTGCGCTTTGCTGCAGCAGCGAGCATCGTCGCGCTGTTTTCGTGGAAACACCTGCGCGAACTGACGCTGTTCGAATTCAAGGCCGGCGCCTTTATCGGGGTGGCAATCATGCTCGGTTATGGCTTGCAGACGGTTGGCTTGCAAACCATCCCGAGCAGTCAGTCGGCGTTCATCACCGCGCTGTACGTGCCGTTCGTGCCACTGCTGCAATGGCTGGTGCTGGGGCGGCGTCCGGGGTTGATGCCGAGCATCGGCATCATGCTGGCGTTTACCGGGTTGATGTTGTTGTCGGGGCCGTCGGGTGCTGCGCTGAATTTCAGCCCCGGTGAAATCGCCACGCTGATCAGCGCCATCGCGATTGCCGCCGAAATCATCCTGATCAGCAACTATGCCGGGCAAGTCGACGTGCGCCGGGTGACCGTGGTGCAACTGGGCGTGACCGCGGTGCTGGCGTTTCTGATGGTGGTGCCGACTGGTGAAGTGCTTCCGGATTTCTCCTGGCTGCTGTTGTGCAGCGCGCTGGGGCTGGGCGCAGCGAGTGCCGCGATTCAAGTGGCAATGAACTGGGCGCAGAAGAGTGTCTCGCCGACCCGAGCCACGTTGATCTATGCCGGCGAACCGGTGTGGGCCGGAATCGTCGGACGGCTTGCCGGGGAACGGCTGCCGGCAATTGCGCTGGTTGGCGCGGGGCTGATTGTGGCGGCGGTGATTGTCAGTGAGCTGAAGACCAAGGGTAAGGTTGTCGCGGACAGCGAAGAAGATCTGAGCCGCGAAACCGAGCGCTAAACGCGCCGTTGAAACAATGTGAATCAACCATTTCGAGACTACTTTGTAGGATTCTGAGACATCCTCGCGTTTGGCGATCCGGGAGCTGGCACGTATGATGCTTCACAAACTTCCGCAGATTAGAAGCCTATGTCCCTGATAGTTCTACTGCTTCTGCCTTTTGTGGGCAGCTGTCTGGCAGCGGTGCTGCCGCACAACGCGCGTAACGCTGAATCCCTGTTGGCCGGATTGGTCGCCCTGATCGGCACCGTTTCGGTTGCAATGATGTACCCGCAAATCGCCAATGGCGGTGTAATCCGCGAAGAGTTCGTCTGGTTGCCCAGCCTGGGCCTGAACTTCGTTTTGCGCATGGACGGCTTCGCCTGGCTGTTCTCGATGCTGGTGCTCGGCATCGGCACCCTTGTCTCTTTATACGCCCGTTATTACATGTCGCCGGATGACCCGGTGCCGCGTTTTTTCGCGTTTTTTCTGGCGTTCATGGGCGCCATGCTCGGGCTGGTGATCTCCGGCAACCTGATCCAGATCGTATTTTTCTGGGAGCTGACCAGCCTCTTCTCGTTCCTGTTGATCGGTTACTGGCACCATCGCCACGATGCCCGTCGTGGCGCGTACATGGCGCTGATGGTCACCGGTGCGGGAGGATTATGCCTGCTGGCGGGAGTCATGATTCTCGGCCATGTGGTTGGCAGCTATGACCTCGACAAGGTCCTGGCCGCCGGCGATCTGATTCGCGCACATGCCCTCTACCCTGTTCTCCTACCTCTGATTCTTATTGGCGCATTGAGCAAAAGTGCGCAATTCCCCTTCCACTTCTGGCTGCCCCACGCCATGGCGGCGCCAACTCCGGTTTCGGCTTATCTGCACTCGGCGACCATGGTCAAGGCCGGGGTCTTCCTGCTTGCGCGTTTGTGGCCTTCGCTGTCCGGCAGTGAAGAATGGTTCTACATCGTCAGTGGCGCCGGGGCCTGTACGCTGTTGCTCGGCGCGTATTGCGCGATGTTCCAGAACGACCTCAAAGGCTTGCTGGCCTACTCGACCATCAGCCATCTCGGCCTGATTACTTTATTGCTGGGTCTGAACAGCCCGTTGGCCGCTGTGGCTGCGGTGTTCCACATCCTCAACCACGCGACCTTCAAGGCCTCGCTGTTCATGGCTGCCGGGATCATCGACCACGAAAGTGGCACCCGCGACATCCGCAAGCTTAACGGTCTGTTCAAACTGATTCCGTTCACCGCGACGCTGGCGATGGTCGCCAGCGCCTCGATGGCCGGAGTGCCGCTGCTCAACGGTTTCCTGTCGAAAGAGATGTTCTTCGCCGAGACCGTGTTCATCAACGCCACGGCGTGGGTGGAAATGACCCTGCCTATCGTTGCGACCATCGCCGGCATGTTCAGCGTTGCCTACTCGCTGCGCTTCACTGTTGATGTGTTCTTCGGCCCGACTGCCACCGACCTGCCGCACACACCGCACGAACCACCACGCTGGATGCGTGCGCCGGTGGAACTGCTGGTGTTCACCTGCCTGCTGGTGGGGATTTTCCCGGCGCAGATCGTCGGCCCGCTACTCGCCGCGGCCGCGCTGCCAGTGGTTGGCGGCGTGCTGCCTGAATACAGTCTGGCGATCTGGCACGGCTTGAATGCGCCGATGATCATGAGCCTGATCGCCATGTCCGGCGGCATCGTCCTGTACCTGTTGCTGCGCAAACAGCTCAAACTCGGGCGCTTCAAGTACCCGCCGCTGGCGGGGCGCCTCAACGGCAAGCGCATGTTCGAGCGCAGTCTGGTAGTGATGATGCGTCTGGCCCGTCGTCTGGAACGGCGGATCGGCACCAAACGCCTGCAATCGCAGTTGTTCCTGATGGTGCTGGCGGCGGTGCTCGCCGGGCTGATCCCGATGCTGCACAGTAGCCTGAGCTGGGGCGACCGGCCGAAGATCCCCGGTTCCATTGTGTTCGTGACCTTGTGGCTGCTGGCGATTGCCTGCGCTCTCGGTGCCGCGTGGCAAGCCAAGTACCACCGTCTCGCCGCCCTGACCATGGTCAGTGTTTGCGGGCTGATGACTTGCGTGACTTTCGTCTGGTTCTCCGCGCCGGATCTGGCCTTGACGCAACTGGTGGTCGAGGTGGTGACCACGGTGTTGATCCTGCTCGGCCTGCGCTGGCTGCCGCGACGTATCGAGGAAGTCTCGCCATTGCCGAGCAGCGTGCGCAGGGCCAAGGTCCGACGTCTGCGTGACTTGCTGTTGTCGATTGCGGTCGGTGGCGGCATGGCGTTGCTGTCTTACGCGATGCTCACCCGGCAAACGCCGAACGACATTTCTTCGTTCTACCTCAGCCGTGCTCTGCCGGAGGGTGGCGGCAGCAACGTGGTCAACGTGATGCTGGTGGACTTCCGTGGTTTCGACACCCTCGGCGAAATCACCGTACTGGTGGCGGTGGCGCTGACCGTGTTCGCCCTGCTCCGGCGTTTCCGCCCACCGAAAGAAAGCCTGCAACTGCCAGCCCAGCAACGTCTGCTCGCGCCGGACGTGGTCACCGACCTGGTCAACCCGCGTTCGGCCAGCGACACCGCGCTCGGTTTCATGATGGTGCCGGGAGTGCTGGTGCGTCTGTTGCTGCCGATTGCGCTGGTGGTGTCGTTCTACCTGTTCATGCGCGGGCACAATCAGCCGGGTGGCGGTTTCGTTGCCGGTCTGGTGATGTCGGTGGCGTTCATCCTGCAATACATGGTCGCCGGCACGCAGTGGGTCGAGGCGCAAATGAGCCTGCGTCCGCTGCGCTGGATGGGCACCGGCCTGCTGTTCGCCACGGCCACCGGCCTCGGCGCGATGGTCGCCGGGTATCCATTCCTTACCACGCACACCTGGCATTTCAGCTTGCCGATTCTGGGTGACATCCACGTCGCCAGTGCGCTGTTCTTCGACATCGGCGTGTATGGCGTGGTGGTCGGTTCGACATTGTTGATCCTCACCGCCCTCGCCCACCAATCGGTGCGTGGTCACAAGACTGCATCCCTACCCAAATCCGTCGCCACCAAAGGAGCCGTCTGATGGAAGAAGTCATCGCAATCGCCATCGGCGTACTCGCCGCGTCTGGCGTGTGGCTGATCCTGCGGCCACGGACGTTCCAGGTGGTGATGGGACTGTGCCTGCTGTCTTACGGCGTCAACCTGTTCATCTTCAGCATGGGCAGCCTGTTTATCGGCAAAGAACCGATCATCAAGGACGGCGTGCCGCAGGACTTGCTCAATTACACCGATCCGCTGCCGCAGGCGCTGGTACTCACCGCGATCGTCATCAGCTTCGCCATGACCGCACTGTTCCTCGTGGTGCTGCTGGCGTCGCGCGGCTTGACCGGCACTGACCATGTGGACGGCCGGGAGCCTAAAGAATGATGGCGATGACCCACTTGATCGCCGCACCGATTCTGCTGCCGCTACTGACCGCCGCGATCATGCTGATGCTCGGCGAAAAACACCGGCCGCTGAAGGCCAAGATCAATCTGTTCTCGAGTCTGCTCGGCTTGTTTATTTCAGTGATGCTGCTGCAATGGACACAGACCACAGGCGTTCCCGGCTCCATCGGCGTGTATCTGCCGGGCAACTGGCAGGTGCCGTTCGGCATTGTGCTGGTGGTTGATCGATTGTCGGCGCTGATGCTGGTGCTGACCGGGATCATCGGCGTCAGCGCGCTGCTGTTCGCCATGGCACGCTGGGATGGCGCGGGGTCGAGTTTCCACGCGTTGTTCCAGATTCAGATGATGGGTTTATACGGCGCGTTCCTGACGGCTGATCTGTTCAACCTGTTCGTGTTCTTTGAAGTGTTGCTCGCCGCGTCTTACGGCTTGTTGCTGCATGGCTCGGGGCGCTCGCGGGTGTCGTCGGGGCTGCATTACATCTCGATCAACCTGCTGGCGTCATCGCTGTTCCTGATCGGCGCGGCGCTGATTTACGGCGTGACCGGCACATTGAACATGGCCGATCTGGCGCTGAAGATTCCTCTGGTACCGGAAGCTGATCGTGGCTTGTTGCACGCCGGCGCGGGGATTCTGGCAGTAGCCTTCCTGGCCAAGGCCGGCATGTGGCCGCTGAATTTCTGGCTGGTGCCGGCCTATTCTTCGGCGAGTGCACCGGTGGCGGCGATGTTCGCAATCATGACCAAAGTCGGCGTGTACACCCTGCTGCGCTTGTGGACGCTGCTGTTCTCCGGCCAGGCCGGCGCATCGGCTTACTTTGGTGGCGACTGGCTGATCTACGGCGGTATGGCGACCATGGTTTGCGCGGGCGTGGCAATCATTGCCGCGCAGCGACTGGAGCGCATGGCCAGCCTGAGCATTCTGGTGTCGGCGGGGATTCTGCTGTCGGCAGTGGGTTTCGCCCAACCGAAGCTGATCGGCGCGGCGCTGTTCTATCTGGTCAGCTCGACTCTGGCACTGAGTGCATTGTTCCTGCTGGCGGAGTTGATCGAACGTTCGCGTTCGGCCAACGAAATCCCGCTGGAGGACGAAGGTGGTTTCCTTCCGCGTCCACAGGAATCGTTGCAACCGCCCAAAGGCATCAACCTCGACGACGAGCAGAAAGCCGTGGTTGGCCAGGTGATCCCGTGGACCATGGCGTTCCTCGGCCTGAGCTTCATTGCCTGCGCACTGCTGATCATCGGCATGCCGCCGCTGTCCGGGTTTATCGGCAAGCTCAGCTTGATCGGCGCCCTGCTCAATCCTTTGGGTCTCGGTGCAGACGAGCCGATCTCGAATGCAGCGTGGGCGTTGCTGGCGCTGTTGATTCTCACGGGGCTGGGTTCGCTGATGGCGTTCTCGCGCTTGGGCATCCAGCGTTTCTGGACGCCTGAAGAGCGCCCATCGCCGCTGCTGCGCAAACTCGAATGCGCGCCGATCTTCCTGCTACTTGGTCTGAGCATCCTTCTGACCTTCAAGGCCGAGCCGCTGTTGCGCTACACCCAGGCAGCCGCCGATGCGCTGAATAACCCGCAGCAGTACGTGATGGCGGTGCTCGGCACGCGCGTGGTGCCAAGTCCGGAAGCCAAAGCCGCGATGCTCGAGGTGCAGCCATGAAGCGTCTGTTTCCTGCACCATGGCTGTCGCTGGCTCTGTGGCTGCTGTGGCTGGTACTCAACGTGTCGATCAGCCCCGGCAACATCCTTCTGGGTGCCGTGCTGGGTTTCTGTGCGCCGTTGATGATGCGCAAATTACGTCCGCAGCGAGTGCGCATCCATCGCCCCGCTGTGATCCTGCGTCTGTTCCTGTTGGTCGGGCGTGACGTGATCGTTTCCAACCTTGCCGTGGCCTGGGGCGTACTCAATGCTGGTCGCCGCCCGCCGCGCTCGCGCTTCATCAAGGTGCCGCTGGATTTACGTGATGCCAACGGTCTGGCGGCGCTGTCGATGATCACCACGGTGATTCCCGGCACGGTGTGGTCGGAGTTGGCACTGGACCGCAGCATCTTGCTGTTGCACGTTTTCGATCTGGATGACGAGGCGCAATTCATCCAGCACTTCAAGGTCACTTACGAGCGACCGTTGATGGAGATTTTCGAATGAGCTCGCTGCTGTCGAACGCGATCCTGCTGACGCTGTTCCTGTTTTCTCTGGCCATGGTACTGACGCTGATCCGCCTGTTCAAAGGCCCATCCGCACAGGATCGGGTACTGGCGCTGGATTATCTGTACATCGTCGCCATGCTGATGATGCTGACGCTGGGGATTCGGTATTCCAGTGACACCTACTTCGAAGCGGCGCTGCTGATCGCGCTGTTCGGCTTCGTCGGCTCGTTTGCCCTGGCGAAATTCCTCCTGCGTGGCGAGGTGATCGAATGAACGCGGAACTGTCTCTGTGGGTGGAAATTCCAGTGGCGATCCTGCTGGTACTCAGCGGTATTTTTGCGTTGCTCGGTGCGGTCGGTTTGTTGCGCATGAAGGATTATTTCCAGCGTATGCATCCGCCGGCGCTGGCTTCAACGATTGGCGCCTGGTGCGTGGCGCTGGCGTCGATCATCTGTTTTTCCGCGCTGAAGTCCGGCCCGGTGTTTCACGCCTGGCTGATTCCGATTCTGCTGTCGATCACCGTACCCGTGACAACGCTGCTGCTGGCGCGGGCCGCGTTGTTTCGCAAGCGTATGGCTGGCGATGACGTGCCGGCGGAAGTCAGTAGCCGGCGCACTGAAACCGGTAGCTAACCGGTCAAACCCAAGCCACCGCCAACAACCCGGCTCCCAACACCAGACACAATGGCGAGTAAACCCAAGTGTCGAGCCGGGCAAACCGCGAGCCTTTCACTTCCTTGAAAAAACCTACCAGATTCGAATCACCAATCGCCCGAGCAAACATCAACAGCGCAATCGCGCTGATCACCCATTGCAACGCCGAGTGATGCACCGGGGGCAACCACCACCCGACACGCAAACACACCAGCAACGCAATCACCAATAACGCTGCTGCCACCAGAAACGTCATCCAGCCACGCGGCTTGAACGCCGGCCGCAACTTCGGCCCGCCGCCCTCCACCGGAATGTGCGGCACCGCCGCCACTGCTGCCCACTGCCCACCCAGCGCCCAGTACACATGCACCAGACTGATTACCGCGAAAGTCGTCACCAGCCATTGAGCCAACACAAAGGTCATGGTCGAGAATCCTTGAAAGGGATTTGAACAAACTATCCTAGTCGGCTTTTTTTGATGTGCACGACCGGCCGGCAGTGGGGTAAAGTGCCGCCCCATGAAATTCTCCCGTTCCGATCGTTCACTACTGGCCTGGATGCTTTATTGCTGCGTCCTGTTCAACGTGTTCGCCTGCAGCATCGGTCACGGGCAAATGGTCGGCATGCAGCTCAACGGTATCGGCGGCCAGTTCTGCGCTGTCGACCCGAGCACCCAGGCGCCGCTCGCCAGCAATCCTTCTGAAGAACAATTGCCGACGCTGGCCAAGGCCTTTGGTTGTCCGCTGTGTTCCACCGGCGGCATGGGCCCGGCATTCAACTCCAGCCTGACCTTGGCGATCCTGCCGGAACAACACAGCCCGCCGCTGCCGCTGATTGTCAGCCCCGATCTGCCTGCCCGCTTCATCTGGCCTTCGGCCAACCCGCGCGCCCCGCCGCTCGCCTGAGTGTCTTTGCCTTTTTGATTTGTCAGCCCACTGCGCCAACGCGCGGCGTTCGCCTGTGCGCTGACTCCTAGACAAGCATTCAGGATTCAAACGATGAAACAACTTACCTTGCTGGCGAGCCTGTGCGGCTGCCTGTCCGTCAACGCCTGGGCGCAATCCACCGTGGATCTGGCGCCCATCACCATTGATGGCGAATCCGCTGCTGAACCGGGTTTGAGCCTTGAGCAATCCAGCGGCATGGCCTCACGCCTCGGTCTTAGCGTTCGTGAGACCCCCGCCTCAGTCGCTATCGCCAACCGCAACGACATCGAACGCCATGGCGCGCAGAACTTTCAGGACGCCGCCAACACCCTGCCCGGGGTCAACGCCAGCGCCCCGCCGGGGTTTGGCGGGTTCGTTTCCTATCGCGGCTTCACCAGCAGTCAGATCACGCAGATGTTCAACGGCATCAACGTCTCCGGCGGACTGGCACGGCCCGTGGATTCGTGGATTTATGACCGGGTGGAACTGGTCGGCGGCCCGTCCTCGCTGATCAACGGCGCAGGCTCGGTGGGTGGTTCGCTGAACTACGTGACCAAACTCGCGACCCGCGACGAGCGGGCCATCGAAGGTCGGGTCAGCTACGGCACCTATGACACAACCGAAACCGCATTCGGTCTGAATCACGCCCTTACCGAACCCGGCGCCGACGTGCAGCACTACGCACGCCTCGACGTCAGCCACAACACCAGCAACGGCTACATTGACCGCCAGGAACGCGATGCCTGGAGTGTGGCGTTTTCGCTGCTCAGCGACCTGACGCCGAACCTGTCGCACACCCTGGCCGTGGAATATCAGGACGAACAGGAAGACAGTCCGTACTGGGGCACGCCAGTGCTCAATCCCAAGGCTGGCGAACTGAAGATCGACAAGCACAACCGCTTCAACAATTACAACGTCGAGGACGGGCGCTACGAGCAACGCACTATCTGGCTGCGCTCGATCATCGACTACCGAATCAACGACAGCACCACCCTGCGCAACACCCTGTACCACCTCGACAGCCAGCGCGATTACCGCAACCTCGAAACCTACCAATACAACGCCGACAACAGCGCGGTAAATCGCTCCACCGCGTATCAGGTTCGGCATCAGGGTGAACAGAACGGCAACCAGTTCGAACTGCGCCATGACAACACGCTGTTCGGCCTCGATACCACTTGGTCCGGCGGCTTCGAGTACAAGGTCAACCAGACCACCAACTCGCCACTCAACATCAAAGGTGCGAGCAGTGTCGACCCGAACAACTATCGACCGGGGCACTTCTACGACATTCCCGGCACCAAACCGGGCTTCGTCAGCGACAAGACCAACGAGGTCACGACCAAGGCGTTATTCGCCGAGAATCGCTTGGCATTGACCGACAAGCTGGCGCTGCTGACCGGCGTGCGCTACGACGACATCGACCTCGACGTGACTAACCACCGCACGGTGACCGCTGCCAACCCGCGCCACTTGAAGCGCAGTTGGGAACCGGTGACCGGGCGCGTCGGCCTGACCTATCAATTCATTCCGTCAGCCAATGTGTATGTGCAATACAGCACCGCCGCCGAACAGCCGAACGGCACGCAGGACTTCGATGTTTCGACCGGCAAACAATGGGAAATCGGCAGCAAGTTCGACTACCTGAATGGACGTGGCTCGGCGACGGTTGCTGCTTACACCATCGAGCGCAAGGACTTCGCCGTGACTGATCCACTGGATCCGACCAGCAGCATTCCAGTCGGCCAGCAGACTTCGAAGGGGATCGAGATCGCCAGTTCGTTGCGGATCACCGACAAGTTGCTGGCCGAGGGAAATTTCGCCTGGGTCGACGCGCAATACGATGAATTCAACGAGAAGAACGCGGCTGGCGTGGTGGTTTCACGCAAGGGCAATACACCGACCAACGTGCCGGATCGGGTTGGCAATCTGTGGCTGACCTACGACTTTTCGCCGCAGTGGCAAGGAGGGGTTGATGCGCGGTACGTGGCGTCGGTGTTTGCTGACACTGCCAACACCATGACCGTGCCGTCCTATACGTTGTTTGGCAGCTTTCTCAGCTACAAGGTGGATGCGCACACCACGGTGACTGGCCGGGTGCGCAACCTGACGAATGAGGTGTATGCCGAGTTTGCGCACGTATCGCCGGCGTACTATCTGGGCACGCCACGCACCTTCGAGCTAGCGGTACAAACCAAGTTCTAAAAGCCACATCACCCTGTAGGAGCTGCCGAAGGCTGCGATCTTTTGACTTTATTTAAACATCAAGATCAAAAGATCGCAGCCTTTGGCAGCTCCTACAGGGGCAACATCCGAGACTTTCTAGAGGTCGGCCGACACCTTGTCTGCCACATCCTTCGGCACCCACGCCTGCCACACATCCGGATGCGCCTTCATGAACGCCACCGCTGCCTCGCGAGGCGCCGTGTGCTTTTCGCTCATCTCGGCCAGAGCCTTGTTCAACGGCTCAATCGGAAAATCGACCTTGCTGAAGAACTCTGCGATCTCAGGATGCTGCTTCTGAAACGGCGCAGACACACCAATCGACAACTTCGAAGCCAGCGAACGCGTCGGCTTCGGATTCGGGTTATCCGCATCGGTGAGCGTCTTCCACGCCTCGGCATCGAACGGCGGTTCTTCGAGCTGGATCAGTTTGAATTTACCGAGCAACGGCGTCGGCGACCAATAGTAGAACAGCACCGGTTTACCACGGCGGATCGATGAACTGATCTCGGCATCCAGCGCCGCGCCGGAACCACTGCGGAAATTGGTGAAGTCGTCCTGCAACCCGTAGGCAGTGAGCTTCTGCTTGTTCACCACTTCCGAAGTCCAGCCAATCGGGCTATTGAGGAAGCGCCCCTTGTTCGGATTCTCGGGGTCCCTGAACACGTCCTTGTACTTCTTCAGGTCATCGACACTGCGCAGATCCGGCGCCAGCGGCTTGATGCCCTTGGCCGGATCGCCCTTGATCACGTATTCCGGCACCCACCAGCCTTCGGTCGCGCCCTTGACCGTATCCCCGAGGCTGATGACTTTGCCCTCGGCTTCAGCCTTGACCCATACCGGACTGCGCCCCGCCCACTCCTCGCCAATCACTTGAATGTCATTGTTGGCCAGCGCGGTTTCCAGGGTGATGGTGGTGCCCGGCAGCGTATCGGTCGGCAGGCCGTAGCCTTTCTCGACAATGATGCGCAGTACATCGGTGATCAGACTGCCGCTTTCCCAGTTCAGGTCGGCGAAGTGGATGGGCGCCGGCGCAGCATTCGCCGCTGGCACCACCGTCAACACGCCCAGCGTGGCCAGACAGGCAGCCAGCAACCGTCGAAATCCGTTCATGCTTTTGCACCTCGTGCTGTTCACAGCAATAGCAGGATGGCCTGACAGAAGACCGCAAGCCTCTGAATACTCAGTCAACTGACTGTAGACGAGGTTCCTGGTTTTTCCGGGGCATGCCGCGGACGAGGTTACGTTTCAGACTTTTCCTTCAAGCTTTGCAGCTCGCGTCTGACCATGCTGGCGTACTCCGCCGGCTGCAAGCTGTAGATCTGCGATGCGACCCAGCCAAGCCAGGCGCCCTGCATGTCGGCCTTGGCAGCAAACAGTCGCTGAGCTTCGACCCGGGCGCTGTCGAGATTCTGCAAATGGAAATCGGCGCGGCTCACTCGCTGGCCTTGAACGTGACGAGTTCACCCTTGCGCCACTTGGCCGCCTTGGCGGTCACGGCTTTCAAAGTCTTGGTCAGACCTTCCTGCAACTGCTCGTTCGCAGCGAACACGGTGACCACGCTGTGGCCTTCCTTGAACAGGATCGCCTGACCATCGGCGGTCGTGACAAATGCGTAATCGCCCAAGCCATAGACGGTGAGTTTGATCTCGCGAAAGCGCAGATCCAGCTTGCCGCCTTCACGGCTGGGCAGGACTGCCGCGCTGAAGTGATCACCGACCTTGAGCTTGAGACCCGGCTTGTCGTCGACCACCAACGCCGACTCAGTGTCGATCTCGGCAACGTAAATGCCTTCGGCGTTTTGCTCGGTGATGTAAACAAAACGCAACTGGAACAGCTTGACCAGCTTTGCGCGCAAATCACCCAGCACGAACAAAGCATGCATATCGAGGTTACTGACTGCCAAAGAAACGTCCCCACACTTGAAAAGAGTGCCTGCGCGAAAAGCGCGCACGGCAGAAATAACGGCCAGGCCGACGGTGTTACCGAATCAATCAAATAAAAACCTGAACCGAGCAGAGTGCCGATTCATCGCGAGGTTCCCAAGACTACTGGAATGTCACTCGCGAAACCCACAAAGACGTTCTCCAAATGTTGAAGAACCGCGCTTCCATGCAGGCCAGAGAAACTGACTACAAACTTTAGGGAAAAAACTCAGTAAGAAAAGCACGTTTCCGACATATCGCAGGCAAAAAATTGCTTTAGATAACGCCATGCCGTCAACCGCTGTTGGCGATTCTAGAGCAGCGACGCTGTTCGCGACTACCCGTAACAGCCTGTAAATGCGGGCCAATCCATGAAAAGGACTTCATATGTGCACTCTGAGCCATCTGTTTTTGCCCGCAAACGCCCAAGCCAGCGCCCCTTTCACGATGCATATCGAAGGTTTGCAAGGGCTGCGCGCGGAGGATCAATGCGGTCAACCGCCCTTGTTTCAGGTGATTCCGGCCGGAATTGGTTTCTTTCATATCAAGGAAATTTCCACCGGACGTGTCAGAGGTTTCCGCGAAGATCACAACAAGGCTTGCGCTCTCGCCCGCGCGCTTGAATCGCAGATCGAACTCCTGGCCAGTGACCGCCTCAGATGAAAGAGAGATTGACCGCGCCACCCCGGCGTCTGCCAAAGGAGCACATGATGCAATTGCCTACTTATGATCTGAAGACCCTGTTCGATCAACTGGGACTGCCTTCTGAGGGCACCGCCATTGATGATTTCATCGAATCGCACCCGCTGGATGCCGAGACCAAATTGATCGATGCCGACTTCTGGACCCCGCAACAGGCTCAACTTCTCAAAGAGTGGTTACGGGCTGACGGTGAGGAGGCGATCGTCGTCGATGAGCTGAACGTGCGTCTGCACGACGGCAAATAACCGCGATCAGTGCAGGCTGTCGCCGACAGCGACCGCCGTGCACGGATTAATTGCAGTTCAAGCAACAATGCCTCAACGCGGCTTTTGCGGTTTGTAGCCCAGACGCAAACCGCCCCAGTGCCGGCCCTTGACCATGATCGGCACCGACAGGTCGTGCATCAGTTCGCCGGTATCGCGGGTGTAGGTCTGCAGCAGCACCGGTTGCTGATGACTGCCGCAACGAATGCCGGTGCGGTCAGCGAACTTGCGCTTGGTGCGATTGTTCACGCTATCGACCTGCGCATCGCCGGTCAGCGGCTGATTGAACAGCTGATTGTGTGTCGGCACATACCCCTGCTGCGTGCAGGCGATAGCGAATACCAGCCCCTCATGGCGCGGCAGCAATGGTTCCTGAATCGCCGGCAACACCTGATCGGTGTAGCGGTCGAAGCGAGTCTGAAACTTCGGCGGTTGCGTGTTGGCAATCGGCTGATACTGACGATCAAACAAGTCCTCGAGGCTGACTCGCCCCTGATCGACATCAGCTTCAAAGCGCTCGGTGATCTGACCCGCACCTTCAAGCGCCAAGTCATAAATGCGCTGGTGATAGTCATCCAGACCGACTTCAGCCAGGCGCTCGCTGATGGTTTCGGCCTGCCCTTCCATCTGCACCGCCGCCTCGGCCAGACGTCGGGTCTGTTGATCGCTGATCGCCAGATCGCTGCGCATCTGCTCGATGGCGATGAACAGACTATCGAGTTGTTCGCGATTGGTCTCGGCGCCACGGGCGATTTCGCTGACCTGACCTTCCACCCCTGCCGCCAGTAGCGCGATATTCTCCAGATGCTGGCCGGTGTGTTCGACCTGCTCGACACCAGTGTGCAGATCATCGGACAGTTGGCGAATCTGCTCGACCACTTGCGCGGTGCGCTTTTGAATGTCGGCAACCATCTCGCCCACTTCGCCAGTAGCCGTCGCCGTGCGCGCTGCCAGCCCACGGACTTCATCCGCCACCACCGCAAACCCGCGACCATGCTCACCGGCCCGCGCCGCTTCAATCGCGGCATTCAGGGCCAGCAGATTGGTCTGGCTGGCGATCGACTGAATCACCAAAGTCACGCGCTGGATGTCGTCACTGCGCTGGCTCAAGGCTTCGATCATTTCGCGACTGGCACTGGCACGCTGGCTGAGTTGATGCATCAGCGCAATGGAGCCAACCAACTCGGTTCGCCCTGCCGCACTGCTGTGATGCGCTTCGCTGGCAGCACTTAAAGCTTCACGGCTGAGCTGCGAAGTCGCCTGCTCGGTGGCGATCATCACTTCAGCGTTATTGACGATTTGCGCAGCGGCATCGAGTTGCGATTGCAGTTTTCCCGCCAGCTCCTTGACGGAAAACGCCACACCGGCAGCTGACAGAGCGTTATGACTGGTGGTGTAGGAAAGGTCGCGAGTCAGCTCGGACATCGCACTACCGCTATCGGCAGATTGCACAGCGCGGTTCGCACGGGAGCGCAGGCGCGGCAGCCAGACAATCAGCACCGCCACCGGCATGCCGATATACAGCGACCAGCCACCCAGGGTCATCCCGGCCAGCAACAGCATCAGCGCGATGCTTTGCAGGGTCGGCGTCAGCCAGCGGTTTTTCGGCAAAAGCACTGGTGCAGGCAGAGCCCCAACCAGAGATCCATCTCTCGTCATCTTCGTCACCCCACGCTGTTCTCATTGTTGTGGCTGCATTAAGCGCCACTACAACGCCATTATCCATGATCCGTTAGTCGTGGGTCTGTGGCAGGTCAATACAACGGCGTGGTTTTTTGCGCACGAGCAAAAACAAGATCGCAGCCCCGGCGGCTCTTTGTGGGAGCTGCCGAAGGCTGCGATCTTGTTCAGACGACCCAAGTGTATGGGTCGCCGCAGAAATCAGGCCTGACGCTGGTGCTTGTCGATCTGCTCGTGACGCTCTTGAGCTTCGATGCAGTACTTGGTGGTCGGGCTGATCAGCAGGCGTTTCAGGCCGATGGCCTCGCCGCTGTCATCGCACCAGCCAAAGCTGTCTTCCTTGATACGCTCAAGGGCTTGCTCGAGCTGCGGCAGCATGCGCTGGTCGCGATCAATCGCGTTTACCAGCCAGGTGCGCTCTTCTTCAACCGATGCCGCGTCCGCAGGGTCAGCCGGGGTGTCCAGGCTTTCGATGGCGATACGGTTCTGCTCAATGCGCTCGTGGGTTTCGACTTTCATGTTCTGCAACAGCTCGCGGAAGAAAGCGTGTTGCTCAGCATTCATGTAGTCATCTGCCGGCATGGCCAGCAACTTGTCCTTTGTCATTGATATCTCTATAAAAAAACGTGCATTAAGGCGAAATAGGGAGCGTTTCGGCGAACCGTGCCCGGTCGTCGAAAAGGCATCGTTTATTGCAAACGCCACCCGGCACTCAATTTACGAGGGGCGGCAGTCTAAGGCCCGATTGAGGCCTCAGCAACTGTAAATACAGGGAATTTGTCCGACAAAGCCCGGAAACTGCTCTGACGCAGGCCTGTTAGCGGTCATCGGAGTGCGTTTATAGCAAGAAATTCAGTCGAGCGGCTGTATATAGAAGACAAACGGCTGACGGCGAGCAGGTTTATCGCAAATATTTTGGCCATACGGCGCGTGCGGTGCATCGATTCAGCCGGGATGGCGCTACACATTTTGCCTGCAGACGGCCTTTCGATTCCGCGCAGCCCGCCTATTCTCAAGGCCACCCCAGCGCTTCCCGGATTCAGCCAGAAGGATTTTCCATGTCCCGCCCCGATCAGCCGGCCAACGACGAGCACGCCCTCGCCAGCCCCCCGATCACCGCCCATCGCCTGCTGCAAAAGATCACCGAGGAATACGAAGCCCTGCCGCGTCAGCTCAAACGCGTCGCCAGCTACATGAGCCAGCAGAGCGACCGGATCATGGTCGACCGCATCAGCGACATCGCCCGTGAGTGCGAAGTGCACCCCTCGGCCATCGTGCGTTTCTCCCAGCGTTTCGGCTTCAGCGGTTTCAGCGAAATGCAGGCACTGTTCCGTGAGGCCTACACCGACAAAACCACCCCGGTGCAGAACTATCAGCAGCGCGTGCGCAGCATGATCGCCAACCAGTCGCAAAAATCCAGCGACGGCGACCTCGCCCGCGAATGCATCGGTGCCACCCTGTCGGGCATTGAAAGGCTGGGACTGGAACTCGACGACGCAGCGTTCGAGACTGCCATCGACTTGATCGTCGGCGCCGACAACATCTACGTGATCGGCGTGCGCCGCTCCTTCGCCGTCGCCGACTACCTCGTTTACAACCTGCAACACACTAATAAGCGCATGCACCTCGTCTCGGGACTCGGTGGTAGCTATCGCGAGCAAATGCGCAGCGTGCGCGCGCAGGATCTGGTGATCGCCATCAGCTTCACGCCCTACGCCAAGGAGACCCAACACTGCCTGCGCTACGCCCGACAGCAACAGGCCAACACGCTGATCATCACCGACAGCAACCTGTCGCCCGTGGCCAAAGGCGCGAACAGCGTGTTGCTGGTGAATGAAGGCAGCTCGTTTGCGTTTCGCTCGTTGAGCGCCACATTGTGTTTGTGCCAGGCGCTGTTTATTGCGGTGGCGTATCGTTTGGGCTTGAAGGTCGAGGAGATTCACGAGCAGGTCGGCTTCGAAGACTGACAATTACCTCAGGCTCGGCTAGGTTATGTCTTCCCGGTTCGACTTGAAGGAACGCGTCATGAAACTGATCGGCATGCTCGACTCGCCCTACGTGCGCCGCGTGGCCATATCCGCCAAGTGCCTCGGCATCGACCTGGAGCATGACCCGGTGTCGGTGTTCCGCCATTTCGAACGCTTCCAGCAGATCAACCCGGTGGTCAAGGCGCCAACGCTGATTCTTGACGACGGCGAAGTGCTGATCGACTCGACGCTGATCCTCGACTATCTGGAAGCGCTGTCCGGCAAAAGCCTGTTGCCCGGCGACCTGAACCAACGGGTGAAAGCCCTGCGTCTGATAGGCCTGAGCCTCGCCGCCTGCGAAAAAGCCGTTCAGCTCTATTACGAACGCAACCTGCGTCCTGCCGATATTCAATATCAGCCATGGGTCGAACGCGTTGAAGGCCAACTCGCCGCCGCGTTTACCGCTCTTGAGCATGAACTGGAAAAACAGCCGTTGCCCACCGATGGCGCTCTTGAACAGGACGGCATCAGCTTCGCCGTCGCCTGGAGTTTCACCAACCTCGTAGTCCCGGATCAGATCGACGCTGAACGCTTTCCGCGCATCGCCCAATACAGCGCTTACGCCGAAGGTGTAGAAGCATTCATCAGCACCCCGATGACCTGACCATGAGCGTAAACGAAACCGCAGCCCCGGCCCTGAAAGAAATCTTCAACTTCGAGCGGCTGCAACACATCGCCACGCAAACCAGCGCTGTGTACCCGGCGTTCAACGCCAAAGCATTTCTCAAGCATGCGAGTGATGGCCTGGCCGAACTCTCGGTGATGCAACGCATGGCCCGTGTCAGCGAAAGCCTGCACACGGTGCTGCCGCTGGATTACGAAGATTCCCTCGAGGTCCTGCGCGCCCTCGCCCCTCGGCTGAACAGCGGATTCGTCAGCATGTGCTTGCCGCACTACGTGGCGAGCTATGGCGCGCATGCATTCGATACATCGATGCAAGCGTTGAAATACTTCACCGCGTTTGGATCGTCCGAATTTGCTGTCCGGTATTTTCTGCGCAGCGATCTGGAGCGGTCGCTGGAGCTTATGCATGACTGGGCGCGGGATGAAAATCACCACGTTCGGCGTCTGGCCAGTGAGGGTAGTCGCCCTCGCTTGCCGTGGTCATTTCGCCTGGACGCGGTGCAGGCAGATCCGCAATTGGCAGCGGGAATTCTCGATCGGTTGAAGGCGGATGAGAGTTTGTATGTGCGCAAATCCGTGGCCAATCATCTGAATGACGTCACCAAGGTTCACCCCGACTGGGTGCTCAACACGGTTGAGGGATGGTCGCTGGAAAACAAGCACACGGCATGGATTGCCAAGCATGCGTTAAGAAGCTTGATCAAGCAGGGGAATTTGCGCGCTTTGACGGTGATGGGTGCGGGGGCGAAGGCTGAGGTCGAGTTGCTGGATGTACAGGTAGCGCCGGCGGTGGTCCGGCTCGGGGAGTCGATTACGTTGTCGTTCGCGGTACGGTCGTTGGCGCCGGTGGATCAACGACTGGTGATTGATTATGCAATTGACTATGTGAAGGCCAACGGCAGCACTTCAGCGAAAGTGTTCAAGCTAAAGGCTCTGACTCTGCCGGCCTTCACGACGGACCGCGTACAGCGTCGTCAGGTGATCAAGGACTTCACCACACGTAAGCACCATGCAGGGCGGCACGCGATTCATGTGATGGTGAATGGAGAACGCTTGGCGAGCACTGCGGTTGAGATCATCACTGCATAAGGCTCAAACGTGGCGACTGATTGCGGCGCTCGATCTTGGAATTGCTCAATGCGCCCTCATAACAGTGGTTACACCGAACATTCCCGGGAGAAGCACACATCATGACTACTCAAACCGAAACTGCCATTCTTGCCGGCGGCTGCTTCTGGGGCATGCAGGACCTGCTGCGGCGCTATCCCGGCGTGCTGCAAACGCGCGTCGGCTACACCGGCGGCGATGTGCCGAATGCCACCTACCGCAACCACGGCAACCACGCCGAAGCCATCGAAATCGTCTTCGACCCCGCCGTGATCAGCTACCGACAGATTCTCGAGTTCTTCTTCCAGATCCACGACCCGAGCACCCCCAACCGTCAGGGCAACGACCGCGGCGCCAGCTACCGCTCGGCGATCTACTACCTCAACGAACAGCAACGCGACATCGCCGAGGACACCGCTGCCGACGTCGACGCTTCAAAGTTGTGGCCAGGTCGAGTGGTTACCGAGATCGAACCGGCAGGGCCGTTCTGGGAAGCGGAACCGGAGCATCAGGATTACCTGGAGCGTATTCCGAATGGGTATACGTGCCACTTTATTCGGCCGGAGTGGAAGTTGCCGAAGCGCGGTTGAGTGGTTGTTTGAGCAATTTGATCAGCCTGCCACAGCGTTCGCGGGTGGCAGCTTAAACGCTTGCCCCCAGCAACAACCCCTGCTCCGCCTCACACAATCCCACCACATAATCCCAAACTACGCGTAGTCGCACCGATTTGTGCAACTCGCGCCGCGTGCTGATCCAGTAACTGCGCTCGATGCCTTCGCCCGGCAGTAGCGCGACCAACTCCGGATCGGCCGCCGCCATGTAACACGGCAACACTGCGATCCCCAGACCTGAGCGCGCTGCTTGCTGTTGGGCAATCACACTGGTGCTGTGAAACACCACGCGCGGGTTGCGGCAGAAGCTGTTGAGAAACATCAGTTCCTGGCTGAACAGCAGGTCGTCGACATAGCCGATCCACGCATGACGCCCAAGATCCTCGCGACTATTCAAGGGGGGCGCACTGTCGAGGTAAGCGCGGCTCGCATAGAGCGCCAGTCGGTAATCGGTGAGTTTGCGCGTGACCAGCATGTCCGCCGCCGGACGCTCAAGATGAATGCTGATTTCGGCTTCGCGGTTAAGGATGCTGACGAAGCGCGGCACCGCCACCAGTTGCACTTCCAGACCCGGATAGCGCTCGAACAACCCGGTCATGCGACTGGCGAGAAACATGATCCCGAGACCCTCAGTCACGCCGACGCGGATCTTGCCCAGCGGCGCGGTCGACTGGGTGATTTCTTCCTGAGCCAGCAACGCGACGTTTTCCATGGCCTCGGCGTGTTTAAGCAGCGCCTCCCCTGCCGGGGTCATTTCGTAGCCTTGGGCGTGCTGGACGAACAGCGCGGTGCCGAGACTTTTTTCGATGGCCTCGATGTGCCGGGCGACCGTGGCGTGGGTGGTGTTCAAGCGACGCGCGGCAGTCAGCAATCGGCCACTGCGTTGCAACTCGAGAAAAAACCGCAGGTCGTTCCAGTCGAACATCGCTTGTCCTTGTCAGCTATGGTCTGTGAACGCTGTCTGAAAACGCACAGCGGCTGCGCAAAAACTAACATTCTTTTGCCGAAAGCTAACAACTAGGATGACCGACAACAAAAACAATAAGTGAGGTCAGGGAATGCAGACTTCCCTCGATGAATTCGACTACATCGTGGTCGGCGCCGGGCCGGCCGGGTGTTTGCTGGCCAATCGGCTGTCGGCTGATGCGCAGCAGCGCGTGCTGTTGCTGGAGGCTGGCGGGCGCGATAACTACCCGTGGATTCACATCCCCGTGGGTTACCTGTTCTGCATCGGCAACCCGCGCACCGACTGGTGCTTCAAGACTGAACAACAACCGGGCCTGAATGGCCGCGCGCTGAGCTATCCGCGCGGCAAGGTGTTGGGCGGCTGTTCGTCGATCAACGGCATGATCTACATGCGTGGCCAGGCTGGCGACTATGACGGCTGGGCCGCCGAGGGCAATCCGGGCTGGGCCTGGGATGACGTGCTGCCGCTGTTTAAACAGAGCGAAAACCACTTCGCCGGATCCGCTGAATTTCATGGCGACAAGGGTGAATGGCGGGTTGAGCGTCAGCGCCTGTCGTGGCCGATTCTTGATGCCTTCCGCAGCGCCGCCGAGCAAAGCGGCATCGCCAGCATTGATGACTTCAATCAGGGCGACAACGAGGGTTGCGGTTACTTTCAGGTCAATCAGAAGTCCGGGATCCGCTGGAATGCGGCGAAGGCGTTTTTGAAGCCGATTCGGCATCGGGCCAATCTCACAGTGCTGACCGATGTTGAAGTGGATCGGGTGCTGTTCGCGGACGGTCGCGCAGCAGCGGTCAGCGCCCGTTGGCAAGGTGCGGTCAGGAGCTTCAAAGCGCGCAAGGAGATTGTGTTGTGCGCCGGCTCCGTGGGCTCGCCGAGCATTTTGCAGCGCTCCGGGATCGGGCCACGCCCACTGCTGGAAAAACTCGGAATCGGCGTCGTGCATGAGTTGCCGGGGGTCGGCGGCAATCTGCAGGATCACCTGCAATTGCGCCTGATCTACAAACTGGAAAACGCGCGCACGCTGAACCAGATTGCTGGCAGCGTGTGGGGCAAAATGGGCATGGGCCTGCGCTATCTGTATGACCGCAGTGGGCCGTTGTCGATGGCGCCGAGTCAACTGGGTGCGTTTGCCCGCTCCGGTCCGGAGCAGACTTCGGCCAACCTTGAATATCACGTGCAGCCGCTGTCGCTGGAGCGCTTCGGCGAGCCGTTGCACAGCTTCCCGGCGTTCACTGCGTCAGTGTGTGATCTGCGCCCACAGAGTCGGGGTCGGGTGGAGATTCGCTCGGCCAATCCGCAGGACCCACCGTTGATTCAGCCCAACTACCTGAGTCATCCCGAAGACCTGCGCGTGGCCGCCGATGCGATTCGTCTGACCCGGCGGATCGTTAGCGCACCTGCGTTGCACGCGTTCAACCCGGTGGAATATCTGCCTGGGGCGGACCTGCAAACCGAAGCGCAATTGCATGCAGCCGCGGCAACCATTGGCACGACGATTTTCCATCCGGTCGGCACTTGTCGCATGGGCAATGACGCTGGCGCGGTGGTCGATGCGCAGTTGCGCGTGCATGGCGTGCCCGGTCTGCGCATCGCCGATGCGTCGATCATGCCACGCATCACCTCGGGCAACACGTGTTCGCCTACGCTGATGATTGCCGAGAAGGCTGCGCAGCTGATTCTTAACCCCGAAACAAGGATCAACACCCAAAAACAACAACTGGCGCACCCCCTGTAGGAGCTGCCGCAGGCTCGGGCCGCGATCGGACGATCTTTTGACTTTGATTTTTAGAAGCAAGATCAAAAGATCGCAGCCTGCGGCAGCTCCTACAGGGGGCCGCATCTGATTCACGGACACGCAACACCAGTGGAACAACAAAAACAATCACTGTGAGGGATACCGATATGTCAGAACATGTTCAGCCACTGGACGGCGTGCGCAGCGCCGAAACCAGTCCCGATACCCGCAAAGTCATCTTCGCCTCGTCCCTGGGGACGGTGTTCGAGTGGTATGACTTCTTTCTCTATGGCGCCCTCGCGGCGGTGATCAGCAAGCAGTTTTTCGCCGGGGTCAACGACACCACGGCTTTCATCTTTGCGCTGATGGCGTTCGCCGCAGGCTTCATCGTGCGGCCGTTCGGTGCGCTGGTGTTCGGTCGATTGGGCGACATGATCGGGCGTAAATACACCTTCCTCGCGACGATCATTTTGATGGGTGTCGCGACCTTCTGCGTCGGTTTATTGCCGACCTACGCCAGCATCGGCATTGCCGCGCCGATCATTCTGGTGGTGCTGCGCATGCTTCAGGGCCTGGCCCTCGGTGGCGAATACGGCGGCGCCGCAACCTATGTTGCGGAACACGCGCCGATCGGCAAACGCGGTTTCCACACCAGCTGGATTCAGTCCACCGCGACCATCGGCCTGCTGCTGTCGTTGTTGGTAGTGCTCGGCTGCCGCTACTTCACTGGTGATCAGTTTGAAGTCTGGGGCTGGCGCATCCCGTTCCTGCTATCGATTGTGCTGCTGGGCATTTCCACCTGGATTCGCCTGAGCCTGCACGAGTCGCCGGCCTATCTGAAAATGAAAGAGGAAGGCAAAACCTCGAAGGCGCCGATCCGCGAATCCTTCGGCAAATGGGAAAACCTCAAAGTCGTATTGATCGCGCTGTTCAGCATCAACGCCGGGCAAGCAGTGACCTTTTATGCGGCGCAGTTTTACGTGCTGTTCTTCCTCACCCAGTTCCTGAAGATGGACCCGGCGGTGGCCAACACCTTGCTGATCATCAGCGTGGTGATCGGTGCGCCGTTCTTCATTATCTTCGGCTGGTTGTCGGACAAGGTCGGGCGCAAACCAGTCCTGATGCTTGGCCTGTTGCTAGCGACTGCGCTGTACTTCCCGATCTTCAAATCACTGGCGCATTACGCTAACCCGGCGATTGATCAGGCCAGCCGTCAGGCGCCGATCACCGTGCTGGCGGATCCGGCGACTTGCACTTTCCAGTTCGACCCGGTGGGCAAGGCCAAATTTGACAGCCCGTGCGACAAGGTCAAAACCTTCCTGACCAAAGCCGGCCTGCCCTACACCAGCATCGCCGCGCCCGCCGGCAGCGCAGTGCAAGTCAGCGTCGGCGACGTCAAACTCGACAACTTCGACGAGGCCGCCCTGCGCGGCGCAATCACCCTCGCCGGCTACCCGCAACAGGCCGATCTGCAGCAGACCAACAAACCGATGATCGTCGCGTTGATCGTGGCGCTGATCATTATCTCGGCCATGTGCTACGGACCGCTCGCGGCGCTGATGGTCGAACTGTTCCCGACACGCATCCGCTACACCTCGATGTCCCTGCCGTACCACATTGGCAACGGCTGGTTCGGCGGTTTCCTGCCGACCGTATCGTTTGCGCTGGTGGTGTACACCGGGGACATCTTTTACGGGCTGTGGTACCCGGTGCTGATTACCGGCGTGAGCCTGGTGGTGGGGATGATCTTTTTGCACGAGACTAAGAATATCGATCTCGACAAGAACTAAAGCCTGCGCAGATGGCGAGGGAGCAATTCCCTCGCCATAGCTGAGAAAGTCAGACTTCAGACTCTAACAACTCAAACTTCACTTGATCCGGATAGAACGCCACATAGTTCTTGATCTGATCGACGGAGATTTTCGGGTTTTCGTAAGTCCACACTGCATTCGCCCCTTCATGCCCCGGAATTTGCAGGCTGAAGTAACTGGCGTCGCCCTTGTACGGGCAATAACTGGTGTGATCGGTGCGCGCGAAGTATTTTTCATCGATGTCTTCGCGCGGGATGTAGTAGACCGGCGGATAGTTGGCTTCGAGCAGCACCAACGCGCGGGCCGAGGCGGCGACCTGAATGCCGTGGAATTTCACCAGCAGACAACCTGGTTGTTCGGCGATGGTGATGACGGGACTGGGACCGGAAGTTTTCATCGGTTTCTCCTGACGGCGGCGAAGGCAGCGGTTCAGGTATAACTCATGCGCGGCGATCTCGTCGGGTTCGCAGCCGAACGGCTGAAACCCCCCTCATCGGAACGCCGCCCGCCCAGCCCTCTCCCGGAGGGAGAGGGAGCCTACAGCATCGTCTTGCGGGATACATCGACCTGAAAAACCGTGGCGATTATGGAATCGATAAGCTTTGTCGATTGTGGATTCGGCACAGCCCTTTCAGGTCGATGTATTTCTCCAGCAACCCCCAATCAGTCCCCTCTACCTTTGGGAGAGGGTTAGGGTGAGGGCCGACGATTCACGACATCACGCGACGATATCGGTCGCCACAGCCTGCCCCACCACACCTACTGCAAAGTCCACCGAACCCTGCCCGGTCAGATCGATCATCAGGCTGGTCTGGTTGGTCTGTTCGAAGTAAGTCAGGATCGCGTCGCCCGCGTGGCCGGTGAAGCCGCTGACGAAGTTCAGCGAAGCTGCGCCATTGGCAAACCCGGCAATGCCCGACAGGTCGATCTTGTCCAGACCACTGGTGAAATCCATGATCCAGTCCGGTGCGGTCATGGTCGAATCGCTCGCCGCGCCGAATACAAAAGTGTCCGCGCCTTGGCCGCCCCACAGCGAATCACCGCCACCCGCGCCATAGATGATGTCGTTGCCCGCGCCGCCAATCAGATCGTTGGCCGCGCCGTTACCGATCAGCAAGTCATTGCCCGCGCCGCCGATGGCGTTTTCCACGGTCACGCCATGAGCAATCGAAACGTTGCCAACCAGACCACCGACGTCGGAGAACGAGCCTTCATTGAGGTTGATCTTCTGGTTCTGGCTGAAACCGGAGAAATCCAGGGTGTCGTTGCCGCCGCCGTCCCACACCGAGAACACCACTTTGGACGATGCCGAGGTGGCACTGTAGAAGTCGCGGTCGGCATTCGAATTGAAGCCGTATACGGTGTTATCGGCACGGGTTTCGAAGTTGGCGCCGTAGAGTTTCTGCACCGCGACGATGTCATCCAACAGAGGCGCCGAAGCGTAGGCGCCGCTGCCGTCCTTGCTGAAATCCTGGTCGGTATTGGTTTCGCTCCAGTAGCTCATCAGGCTGTAGCCGCGGGTATCTTCGGCGTACTTGGCGTCGGCGTAGGTCGGGTTGCCGTTACCGGCGTTGTAGGCGCCCGGGTGCGACAGGCCGAGGGTGTGCCCGATTTCGTGGGTCAGGGTCTGACGCCCGTAGTTGTTGGTGTCCGGCGTCTTGTTGACTTGATACTTGTCGTTGATCAGGTACCACGACTGACCGTCGTAAGCGCTGCCCTGTGGCAGATAAGCGAACGCTGCGCCGCCGGTGCTGACGTCGTAGTTGCCGAAGGTCATGTGCCCGTCGCCGCCCTTGCCTTCAGTGAAAGTGACGTTGGCCACGTCCGACCACGATTGCATGGCCAGCACGGCTTGAGCCTTTTGCTGAGCGCTGAATTCGCTGAAGTTGCCGAGTTTCGGGTTGTAGTTGGCATTTTTCTCGGTCAGGAAGGTGTAGCTCAGATCGATTTTGCTGTCGCCATTCTTGTCTTGCCACGACATGCCTTTGCGCAGGATTTCGTCGGCGGCCTGATCGGCTGTGAATGACGGTTTGCCGTTGACGGTGCCGGTACCACGGTCATACAGGTGGCTGAACGTGTCGACTGCGGTGAACGCGCTAGTGGCTTGGGAGGAAGGTTGAGACATGGTGTACGTCCTTGTTTCAAAGTAGTCAGGATCCGACAGACCACGGCGATCTCCTGGCGAGATCGTCCTGTCACTCGCCCTTTTCAGGCGGTTCGAACCTGACACAGCGGGAAACATGGCGCTAACTAATTTCTCGATAGCGCAGCCCTGTGTCCCTTTTTGCCACTACGCGACCGTCATGATCGGCAAGGCTTTATCTGTATATCCATACAGATAAAAGTTGCCCATCGACACAACACCGGCCATTCTGTGCGCCTCTGCGGGCAATGATCGACGATGGTGGTTATGCGGCTGTACCTCTGTGAAAAACCTTCCCAGGCCAAGGATATTGCGGCCGTACTCGGTGCCCAGCGCCGGGGCGACGGCTGTTGGCTAGGAACGGATGTCACGGTGACCTGGTGCATTGGCCACTTGCTGGAAACCGCGCCACCGGATGCCTATGACGCCCGCTACAAGCGCTGGGTGCTGGCGGACCTGCCGATTATCCCGGACAAATGGAAAATGACCGTCAAGCCACGCACGGCCAGCCAATACAAAGCGGTCAAGCGGCTGCTCGGCGAGGCCAGCGAACTGATCATCGCCACCGACGCCGACCGTGAGGGCGAGATGATCGCCCGGGAACTGGTCGAGCATTGCCGGTATCGCGGGCCGATTCGCCGGCTGTGGTTGTCAGCGCTGGACGAAGCGTCGATCCGCAAGGCGCTGGCTGCACTCAAACCCGGCGCAGAGACTTTCAGCCTCTATCACTCGGCGCTGGGTCGCTCGCGGGCGGATTGGCTGATCGGGATGAACATGAGTCGGCTGTTCACCCTGCTCGGTCGGCAATCCGGTTATCAGGGCGTGCTGCCGGTGGGTCGGGTGCAGACGCCAACCTTGCGCTTGGTGGTGGATCGCGACCGCAGCATCGCTGATTTCGTACCGGTGGCGTATTGGGCGATCGACGTGCAGCTTTTGCACGATGGCACCTCGTTCACCGCCCAATGGCGCGCGCCAAATGATGTTTGTGATGATCAGGATCGCTGCCTCAATCAGGCGCTGGCCCAGCAAGCAGCTGCCGCCATGAGCAGCGCCGCCAGTGCCCGAGTGATCAAACTGCGCACCGAACGTATGCGCGAAGTCGCGCCCCTGCCCTTCGACCTCGGCACCTTGCAGGAAGTCTGCTCGAAGAAACTCGGCCTCGGCGCGCAGGAAACTCTCGATGTCGCCCAAGCGCTGTACGAAACCTACAAAGTCATCACCTACCCGCGCAGTGATTGCGGCTATCTGCCGGTGAGTCAGCACAGCGAAGCGCCGGGGATTCTCGCGGCGTTGCGTCAGGCTGACCCGAGCCTTGAAGCGTTGCACGAGCATCTGCAGCCACAGCGCCGCTCCCGCGCCTGGAACGACGCCAAGGTCAGCGCGCACCACGGCATCATCCCCACCGCTGCCGCGAAAAACCTCGAGCGCCTGAGCGGCAAGCACCGCGCGGTCTACACACTGATTCGCGCGCGTTATCTGGCGCAGTTTCTGCCCAATCATGAATTCGATCGCACTCAGGCCGATTTCGATTGCGCCGGTGAAGCGTTGCGCGCCGTCGGCAAGCAGATCGTCGAACCCGGCTGGAAACGCGCCCTGCCCGAAGCACTGGCGCCAGCCAAGGGGCGTGAGGCGCCGGCACCGCAAACCTTGCCGACCCTGAGTGAAGGCGCCGAGTGCGCGGTGGCTGAGGTCAAGCTCAAGGATCTGTGGACCCAGCCACCCAAGCCCTACACTGAAGGCGACCTGATCAAGGCGATGAAGAATGTCGCCAAACTGGTGCAAGACCCGCTGCTCAAGCAGAAACTCAAGGACACCACCGGCATCGGCACCGAAGCCACCCGCGCCTCAATCATTCAGGGGCTGCTGGATCGCGGTTATCTGCTGAAGAACGGCAAGGCACTCGCGGCCACGCCTGCCGCGTTCAGCCTGATCGACGCGGTACCGCGAGCGATTGCTGACCCCGGCACCACAGCCATCTGGGAACAGGCGCTGGACATGGTGCAGAGCGGCGAGATGAGTCTGGAAGAGTTCGTCACCAAGCAAGCAGCGTGGATGAGCAAGCAGGTGGCGCGCTGCTCCGGGTTGAGCCTGACCATCAGCGGCCCGCCACCGGCCGGCAAGGCCGGCGCGCCGTGGAAAAACAAACGCAAGTCCACCCGACGCAAAACCACGACCACCGCCAAGCGCCCCGCGAAGTAGCGCTTGGAGCTCCTTGTGGCGAGGGGATTTATCCCCGTTGGACTGCGCAGCAGTCCCAAGTTTTTAGGCAAAGAACGGGCCGCTACGCGACCCAACGGGGATAAATCCCCTCGCCACAGGAGCCCGATTCACACTATTGTTTCTGTCGTCGCCAGCCCGGGGGTTCACAAACATGCCCAACATCGAACTGCACCCCGCCCAGCGCGACGAACTGGACACTATCGAAAACCTGATGCAGTTCTACATGTACGATCTCAGCCAATGGCTGCCGCTGAAACTTGGCAAACATGGCTTCTTCAGCATCCAGCCGAAACTCGATTACTGGCGCCAACCTGCCACCCAACCCTTCCTGATCAAAGTTGACGGCGAACTTGCCGGATTCGTGACCGTGGATAACGACATCCACCTCGACGGCGCCGAACACAACATCGGCTACTTTTTCGTTAGCCGACGCTTTCGTGGCCAAGGCGTCGCGCAGTTTGTCGTCTCTGCCCTCTTGAGCCGAATTCCCGGTCAATGGCAAATTTTCCATATCGACGCCAACCTCCCGGCACAGCGCTTCTGGGCCAAGGTCATACCTGATTTGAGCGGCGGCGAATTCACTCTGCATGAAAAATCCGTCGACGGTTACCCGTGCACGTTCTACTGCCTGAAAAGCCCCGCTCCCGTTGCCTGAGGGCAACTTTTCTCATTCCGGAATGACTTTGTCCGACAATATGTAGTGCTTGAAAATAATCACTACAAAACCGTTGACGGCATCGTTTTGCTTTTGCATGATGCAGACGTCTCCCCGATCGGGAGCACTGGTAACACGCTTGAGCAAACTCGTCTGACCGCCGAGTTGTTTTTTCCGGATACACGCTGCCCACAAGGCAGATTGAAGAAGCTGACCTGGCCTGAACGTCCAGTACAAGGACGAGAAGCGCTGGCGAAAATTCTCAAGACGCTTGTGGTCGACACGGTAAATGTCGTCAAGGAGCCTCCCGGTTTTCGCTGCTTCTCCTCGTTGTGACGCTATTGCGTAGCAGTTATTCAACACGACTACATGCAACAGAAGCATGACCCCGTACTTCAAACGGGCGAGCGCTGACGTCCTGGTTTCGGTGCCAGGGATCAACTAACCGATGGGCTACCTGTATTAGCGAATCAACTTTGAAAGATCACCAGACTGGTCAAGGGGCAAAATCATGAATCTGAACAATCAACCCACCATCGAAGAACTGGCTCGTATGTTCGCTGCGCAAAAAGACAGCCACGACAGCCACATTCTCTGGATCAGCAAGTCGGGCCAAGTGCATATCGACTGCCTGTCGCCGCACACCGGCGAGGCCGAGTTCGACCAGAACCACCAGAACCTTGCGGCCCGCCTGAAGATGTACCGTCGCGGTCACGGTTATGTCGGCAAAAAAGCCGCAGCCGACAAGGATTTCATCGGGAGTGTTCTGCAAACGCTGAAACAGGCGTGGGACTCGCTGCAGAACAAGGGTGAAGTTCGGGTGATTGATCGGTTTTGCTGAGTTAGAACCTAACTGACAGAAAGGGCCTGCTTCCAAAATGGAGCAGGCCCTTTTTTACTTTCGCTGCACGTGAACAGCGTTGCTCACGGGTTTCGTTCCAACACCAAGTCCACAAACGCCAACGCAGCAGCACTGTGATAATTCCCGCCGCGCCGCAACAAAGCCGCCCCGCGCTGCGGCGCCTCCCCCGTCACCACCAACCGACGCAACGCGCGATCCTCGGTGGCAATCGCCTCCGGCAACATCGTCGCCAGCGGCGCATGCCGAATCACCTCCAGCAACGTGCTCACCGAATTCACCTCGATCTGCACCTTCGGCGCTATCCCATGCTGCCGGAAATACTCGTCAATCGATAAGCGCGTGATGAACTCCGGCGCCAGCAAGGCGAAATCCAGCTGCGCGAGGTCATCCGGCGTCAGCACCGCAGCACTCGCATATAGCGGATGCTCCCGCCCGACCATCACGCCCAACGTCTCGACAAACGCCGGAATGCATTCAATGTCCGGGTTACGCACCGGGGTAAATGCAATGGCGATATCCAGCGAGTCATCTGCCAGTCCCGCCTCGATATCGTCCATCGACAGCTCGAAAATCTGCAGATGAATCCCCGGATAGCGCACCACGTAATCGCGCACCAACGGCCCGACCAGATACGCCATGAATGTCGGCGTCATGGCCAGGCGCAGCGTGCCGCGGGTCAGATCTTTCACATCATGCAATGCACGTTTACCCGCCTCCAGCTCCACCAGCACCCGACGCGCGCATTCGATGTAGGCCTGGCCGGCATCGGTGGCTTTGACCGAGCGGGAGGTGCGGTCAAACAGGTTCACGCCGAGGCTTTCTTCCAGTTGGCGGATCTGTTGCGACAAGGTCGGCTGCGACACATGCAACGCTTCGGCAGCGCGGGTGAAGCCGCCGTGATCGGCGACGGCCAGCAGATAACGCAAATGTCGCAGCAGCATGGGATCACCATCTATAGGCAGGACTTATGCGTGGCATTGTATATCGGTCTTGGACGCTATGGATGATTGAGCAGAAGATCAGTCCCACACAGCAAGCCAACCCCGAAAGGAGCGACACCATGCACCAGTCCCAAGCCTACAACGACAGCCGCATCGCCCTGACCACCCGCGCCGTTGACGCCAAAGCACAGAAAAAACTTTCGTGGCAGGATCTCGCCGACGGCACCGGTCTGAGCGTGGCTTACGTCACCGCGGCCCTGCTCGGTCAGCATCCGCTGCCGCAAGCCGCCGCTGAAGTGGTCGGTGACAAACTGGAACTGAGCGCCACCGACGTCGCCGCCCTGCAAATCATCCCGCTGCGCGGCAGCCTCGACGGCGTGCCGACCGACCCGACCATCTACCGCTTCCACGAGATGATCCAGATCTACGGCACCACCCTCAAAGCCCTGGTTCACGAACAGTTCGGCGACGGCATCATCAGCGCGATCAACTTCAAACTCGACATCAAGAAAGTCGAAGACCCGGAAGGCGGCTCGCGTGCCGTGGTCACCCTCGACGGCAAGTTCCTGCCGCTGCGTCCGTTCTGATCTGCACCGGCCCGCACTTTCTGTGCGGGCCTACTTTCCAAGAGGACACGCACATGAAAGCCCTGATCGACGGTTTCCTGAAATTCCAGAACGAAGTATTCCCGCAGCGCACCGAGCTGTTCAAACATCTGGCCACGACGCAGCATCCCGGCACCTTGTTCATCACCTGCTCCGACAGCCGCGTAGTGCCGGAACTGCTGACCCAACAAGAACCCGGCGAGCTGTTTGTGATTCGCAATGCCGGCAATATCGTGCCGTCCTACAGCCCGCATCCGGGTGGTGTTTCAGCGACGGTGGAATATGCAGTAGCGGTGCTTGGCGTGACTGACATTGTGATCTGCGGACATTCCGATTGCGGCGCAATGACCGCCATCGCGCAGTGCAAATGCATGGATCACCTGCCCGCAGTCAGCGGTTGGCTGCAACATGCCGAGTCGGCGAAAGTGGTCAACGAAGCCCGGCCACATGCGAATGACGCGGCCAAGTTGAGTTCGATGGTGCGCGAGAATGTCATCGCGCAACTGGCGAATATTCAGACCCATCCGAGCGTGCGCCTGGCGCAGGAGAAAGGCTTGCTGAATCTGCATGGCTGGGTGTACGACATCGAGACCGGGTCGATTGATGCGCTGTCCTCAGACCGCCGCACTTTTGTGCCGCTGGCTGAACAACCGGCGACTTGCGCGGTGTACGCCCAAACGACCAATGCCGCCTGAAACACTCACTTTGTGGCGAGGGAGCAAGCTCCCTCGCCACAGGATCGGTGTTTTCAGCGTTTTACCGTGAGATCCGTTTGGCTCATGCGGCTACGCACCGTGAACACCCCATCCCCGGAAAGAATCGCACTGCGCGCAAACAAGCGCCCGCTCTCCCAGTTCGAAAGCCCCAGCTCCGGCTTGTTCAGGGCGTACTGTCCATCGACCCAACGCGTAATCCCATTACCCACAAACGGCGCATTCACCGCGTGGTAAAAGCGCTCATGGGCAAGCAGATCTTCGCTGATCAACGACACCGTGAACTGCGGGCTGTAGCGGTTGAACAACGCAATCGCCTGATCCAGATCATCGACGATCATCAGGCTGACTTCCGGCGTTTCTTCCCATTCCCACTCGCGCCCCAATTGCCCTTCCGGCAACGGTTCGGCCAGGGCTTCAGTCTGATAACCCTCGGCGCGATAAACCTCGACCGTCGCGTCGCGCCAACCCTGCGGCAGATAACCTTCACTGCCCTCAACGATGTGCAACTTGCAGCCCTGACCGCGAGCGCTGCCAGCCTGCTGCAAGGCATCGAGAAACAGCGGCACCAACTCAGCCGCACGCTCACGCTGAATCAGGCACACGTTTAGCGTGTTGCACACCTTGCGGTCCAGCGAGTTGCGCACCACCGCCGCAAAGCGCAAAGAGTCGGCATCACGATCAGCAATCAACCACGCACCGCCAGTGCCATGCAGGCTGACGGCGGTACCGGCTTGCTGAGCGATGCTGCCCAACTGACTGACCGCCCGCCCCGAACCGCGCGCGACGGCCAGCGACAGGCGCCGATCGGCGAACATCGCCCAACCGGCAGCGTGGTTGACGCTCTCTACCAACGACACCGCACCCGCCGGCAGCCCGGCATCGGCCAGCGCCGGGTTCAGTGCGTGAGCAACGATTGCCTGCGCGGTGCCCAACGCATCGCTGCCAATGCGCAACACCGCGGTGTTGCCGGTGCGCAAAACGCCGGCAGCATCGGCAAACACGTTCGGCCGACCTTCGAACACGAACGCGACGATGCCCAACGGCGACACCACTTGCTCGACCTTCCAGCCGTCGTGCTCGACGCAGCTGATAACTTTGCCGCGCGTGGCCGGCGCATCGCGCCAGGCGCGCAGGCCGGCAATCATGTCGCGGCGCATGCGTTCATCGGCGAGCAAGCGTGTAGTGGAACGCCCACGGGTCTTGGCGCGTTCGATGTCGGCAAGGTTGGCGGTTTCAATCAACGCCCACGCGTCCGGGCTTTCCAGACGCTGAGCGAACAGATCAAAGAAGCGGCTGATCGCTTCATCTGACACAGAAGACAACGCTGTGAACGCCGTCGCCGCACTTTCAATGGCCACGGATGCGGCCTGCTGATCCACCACCGGAATCAACAACAACTCGCCACTCACCTGCTCCACCAGCAGGTGATCGCCGGGTCGGAAACGCTCGGCCAGTTCGGGGCTGACCACGGTGACGCGGTTACCGGCGAAAGGGATTGGCGTGCCAGCGACGAGACGTTCGAGCGCGAGAGACATGGAGCGGATTCACCATATTGAGGGCGGCCGGAAAATGTATAGGTTGGCCCCTCTCAACGCAACACAGGTTCAGAACACTGACCAGCCGATCCGCGAGCTGAGCATTTCCAGCGCTGCCATGCCCGCCAGCGAATTACCCGCCACGTTGAGTTCCGGTGACCACACGCACACGGTGAATTGCCCCGGCACCACCGCGACGATGCCGCCGCCAACGCCGCTCTTGCCCGGCAAACCGACGCGATAAGCGAAGTTGCCGGCCTCGTCGTAGAGGCCGCTGGTGGCCATGATCGAGTTGACTTGCTGGGTCTGGCGCCGGGTCAGAATCTGCTCGCCGCTGTGCTTGCAGAAACCGTCGTTGGCGAGGAAACAGAACGCCCGCGCCAGGTCGATGCAACTCATGCGCAACGCGCAGTGGCTGAAATAACTGCGCAGCACCGCTTCCACATCGTTGTGAAAATTGCCGAAGGATTGCATCAGATACGCCATCGCGGCGTTGCGTGCGCGGTGCTGGTATTCGGAATCCGCGACCTTGCCGTCGACCATCACCTGCGGGTTGCCCGACAGGCGCCGAACGAAGTCGCGCATCGACAATGCTGGCGCGGCAAAGCGTGACTGGTTGATGTCGCAGATCACCAGCGCCCCGGCGTTGATGAACGGATTGCGCGGGCGGCCGCGTTCGAATTCCAGCTGCACCAGCGAATTGAATGGCTGGCCGGACGGTTCATGCCCGAGGCGCTGCCAGATCGCTTCGCCAGAATGCTCGATGGCCTGCACGAGGCTGAAGACTTTGGAAATACTCTGCACCGAGAACAGCGTATCAGCGTCGCCGGCGCAGTACATTTCGCCGTCGTTGCCGTACACGGCGATGCCCAATTGATTGGGCGGGACGGTGCCGAGGGCGGGAATGTAGTCAGCCACCTTGCCCTGCCCGATCAGGGGCCGGACAGCGTCAAGGATCTCGTTCAACAGCGCTTGCATGCCGGGTTCCGCAGTCACGCCCCGTGGGATTGTGGGGACACTGGGGCTAGACGCGCCAAGCGCACTTCAAATCACACTCTTTAGCGGATCAATGCACCCGATTCAGCCCGGTGAGCAACGCGCTGTCGCGGCTGTAGATGTCCGGCGCGTACATGACACGCCCTTGGCTATCGACCTGCGCCGTCCAGTAAGTCATCAGGATCGGCACCGGATTGCTCAGACGGAACTCATGCGTAGTGCCGGTGGCGAGCAAGGTGTCGGTGCGCGCCTTTTCCGTGGGACTGAGCAGGAAGTCGCGCAGCTTCAACGGATGTTCGACGCGCACGCAGCCAGAACTGAACGCGCGTGGTCCCTTGTCGAACAACGCTTTGCTCGGCGTGTCGTGCAAGTACACCGAGAACGGGTTGGGGAAGCGAATGACCATCTGCCCCAGCGGGTTGCGCGGTCCGGCATCCTGACGCAGCAGAATATTGCCCGGATGATCCCAGTCGACATCTTCCGCTGCCAGCGGCAAGCCGTTGGCGTCGAGCACTTGCAGATTGTGCCGGCTGAGGAAGGTCTGATCCTTGCGGATTTCCGGCAACTTGTCTTCCTTCCAGATCGTCGGTGGCACAGTCCAGGTCGGGTTAAGCGTCAAGCGCGTCACGCGCGATTTGAGCAGCGGCGTCTGCCGTTCGGCGCGGCCGACCTGGGTGCGGGTCTGCCACACCGGTTGGCCGTTCTGGTACAGGGTCAGCTCGGCGGCGGCGACGTTGACCAACAGGCCATCGGGTTCCAGATCCTGGGCCATCCAGCGGAAACGTTCGAGATTGACCCGCAGTTGTTCGCGGCGCGTCAGCGGGCTGATGTTCATTTCAGCAATGGTGCCCGGCCCGACCACACCGTCAGCCTGCAACGAATGGTTGAGCTGAAAGCTCTTCACCGCCTCGACCAGTACGCCGTGATAGGCGTTGTCCGGCGTGCCGGTCACGCTGCTTAGATAGCCTTCGTTATACAGACGCTGCGCCAGTTCCGGCACGCGTTTGTCTTCCATGTCCGGGCGCAGCAGCGGCCCGCTACCGACTGACTGCCAGTGCGGCAATGCTTGCAAGCGTTGGGCGGCGTAAAGCTGTCGCAGATTCTGATACTGCGCCAGTTGCGGGCGCGCCAGATTAAAGGCCGCTGCAACGTCATGCAGGCCCGGCACGGCGATTGCCAGCAGTTCGGTCTGACGATCCCGTGGCGTTTCGTCGGAATGCCACAGCGGCTCGAAGTGCTTTTGCAGCAGGCTGCCGTAGTGCAAATCCTGCAAGGCTTGCAGGTAATAACGGCTGATTTCGATGTCGGCGCACAGCTCGCCGTCCTGCGGCGCGGTCAGCGCCACCGGGTAGCGTTTCGGGTTCAGGCCATCGTCGGCCAACAGTTGCACTTGCGCATGCAGGGCCGCCAATTGCCCACTGTCAGCCCAGACTGGCAGCCAGTCTTGCTGTTGATAGAACGCGCGCAGTTGATCGAGTGCCGCACTGTCAAGACGCGTAGCCACCGCCGGACACGCCTGCGGCAGACCGAGCAAAACCGCCTGCAACGGACTCTGCGGTTCGACCGGCGCTTGTAGCGGGATTGGCTGCGACAACGTCGGCAATGGCGCCAGCGCCTCTTCGGCACAAGCGACAAACGGCGCTGCGAGCAAACAAATGCTCAAGTAGGATGCGTACTTTTTGAACAACTGCTTTACTCCAATCCATGGCCGTCTCGATGACGGTCAACCTTACATCAGGTGCGGTGAACAGTCAGGCGCGATTCGCGGGCCTGCCGGGGACGACTGGACGTCAGGAGCCTAAGTGGCAAACACGTAGCAAGCGAGGATACTTTTTACATGTTGACGTTTTTGCGCCGACTTCTGCTGACTGCCGCCGCCATGGGTGTGGTGACCAGTCCGGTTTTTGCCGCCGGCAGCCCATCGCCGGTTTTATACACCAGCCTCGCCCACGCCGCGCCGGAACTCAATCCCCAGGCGCTGAAAGGTGCACTGAATGCCATGCAGTGCGCGATCAACAACGGCGCCCGGCAATCGCAGCACCTGGCGATCATCGATTACTCGCAACCTTCCACCGCCCGCCGGCTGTGGATCTTCGATCTGAAAAAGAAAAAACTGGTGCTGCGCGATCTGGTCGCCCACGGCTCCAATTCCGGGGAAAACTTCGCCACGCAGTTTTCCAATCGTGAGGGCAGTTTTCAGTCGAGCCTCGGCCTGTTCCGCACGCAGGAAAGCTACGAAGGCACCCACGGTTACTCGCTGCGCATGGACGGTCTGGAACCGGGCTTCAACGACATGGCCCGCGACCGGGCGATTGTGATTCACGCCGCCGACTACGTGAATCCGCTCTGGAGCAAGCGTCAAGGTCGCATCGGTCGCAGCCAGGGTTGCCCGGCGGTGCGTCCGCAGATTGCCAAACAGGTGATCGATCGTTTGAAGAACGGCCAGTTCATGTTCTCGTGGTATCCCGATCAGCGCTGGTTGAAAACCTCGCCGTACCTCAACTGCAAGCCGCAGCAGATTGCGAGCATCCTCAGCACTCACGGCAGCTGACACAACGCATAGCCCCTGTAGGAGCTGTCGAGTGCAACGAGGCTGCGATCTTTTGATCTTGTTTTTGAAGATCAAATCAAAAGATCGTCCGATCGCGGCCCGAGCCTTCGGCAGCTCCTACAGTTTCGACCTGCGGGGTTTCATTACAGATTTGTCATTGAGTTGTCGGTTTACCGAGCGGATCGCTCGGTAGCCTGAAGTTGTTCCGGCGCACTTGCCGGTCAACTTCAACACTTGAGTGACTCATCATGAAAACCCTCATCCTCGCCTTCACCGCCCTCCTCGCCAGCGCTTCGGTTTTCGCATCATCCATGCCCGACACCGCCGTGATTCAAGATAAAACCGGGGTCTTCGTGCATCTGGATGTCGACAAAGTCCTCTCCAGCACTGATATTTCCCAGGCCTGCGGCGTGATTCCGGCACAGCTCAACTACCTCGACCATCAGGGCCGTGAGCATGTGCTGAACTACCAGGTGCAAGGCAGCGGTTGCACCAATGACCATTGAGGCCCATGCCCATGAATATCCTCGTTGTCGAAGATGAACCCAAGGCCGGCAATTATCTGCTCAACGGTTTGCAGGAATTGGGTTACAGCGTGAGCCTGGCACGCGATGGCGCTGATGGACTGCACTTGGCGCTGGAGCACAGCTTCGACGTGATCGTGCTCGACGTGATGATGCCGAAAATGGATGGTTGGGAAGTCCTGCGGCGGCTGCGCAAGGAAGCCGATACACCGGTGCTGTTTCTGACTGCCCGCGACGACATCGCCGACCGCGTCAAGGGTCTGGAACTGGGCGCCGACGATTACCTGATCAAACCGTTCTCCTTCGCCGAACTGGTGGCGCGTCTGCGCACCCTGACCCGGCGTGGGCCGATCCATGAAGACGAACAGCTGCAAATCGCCGATCTGCAGATCGACGTGCCCAAGCGTCGGGTCAGCCGCGCCGGGGTACGCATCACCCTGACCAACAAGGAATTCGCCTTGCTGCAACTGTTCGCCAGCCACACCGGGCAAGTGCTGTCGCGCTCGCTGATCGCCTCGCGGGTGTGGGACATGAACTTCGACAGCGACACCAATGTTGTGGATGTCGCGGTGCGCCGTTTGCGGGCGAAGATCGACGATCCGTTCACGCTCAAGCTGATTCACAGCGTGCGCGGCATCGGTTACCGCTTCGATACGCAGTCATGAAAGCTGCCGGCAGTTATTCCCTGACGCTGCGCTTGGCGCTGGTGTTCGCCCTGCTCGCGTTCGGCTCGCTGGCCGGTCTCGGCGCGGCGTTGTACAGCGAACTGGAAGAACAATTGATCCGCCGCGATGACATTGCGCTGGTCAGCCGCGTCGATCAGTTGCGCACCTTCCTCAATGACAGCAATACGCTGGAGCTGATCAAGACCAAACCGGCGCTGTTCCAGAACATGCTCGGCAACCGCGAGGCACTGCTGAGCATCGGCACGCCGGGCCAGCCGCCGTTGCTGGTGGTCAACCCGGGCAATCTGGCGATGCCGAACCTGCCCGCGGTGCCGGTCGATCACCCGATGGGACTCAGCGATGTGCAGCATTTGCCGAGCATCAGCGGCGTGCCGTTTTCCGCAGTGGCGGCGACCATCGATTCTGGCGAGCTGGGCCATCTGCAAGTGCTCACCGGCCGCCTGATGAGCGAACGCACGGCGATGCTCGCCAACTACCGACTCAGCGTTTACGGCCTCGCCTCGCTGGCGGCGCTGATTCTGGCGTTGATTGGTTGTTTGCTGGTGTATCGCGGGCTGCTGCCGTTGCGGCGGATTGCGCAGCATGCGCACGGGATTGGCGTCGGCAACCTCGGTGAGCGCCTCGACAGCCAGGGTACGCCTCGTGAGTTACAACCGATGATCGAAGCGTTCAACGCCATGCTTGATAGGCTGAACAAGGGTTTCGCGCAGTTGAGTCAGGTCTCCACCGACATGGCCCACGAACTGCGCACGCCGATCAATAATCTGCTCGGCGAAACCCAGGTTGCACTGCAACAACATCGCAGCATCGACGCCTATCAGCAGTTGCTCGCCTCCAACGTTGAGGAACTGGAACGCCTGACGCGGATGCTCGACAACATGCTCTTTCTCGCCCGCACCGATCCGGCAAGTGCCTTGAGTCAGCGTCAGGAATTGGACGCTTTTGATGAGATGCAGCGCATCGCCGACTATTTCGAGGGACTGGCGGCGGATGTCGGGATCAGCATCGAGGCCAGCGGCAGCGGCGTGATCTGGGCTGAGCCGATGCTGTTGAGACGTGCGCTGGCCAACCTGTGCGCCAATGCGATCAAGTACGGCGCGGCGGATTCGATCTTGCAAGTGGAAGCGATTGCCGAGGCGGACGGCAGTTATCTGCGAGTGCGCAACCACGGCGCAACTATTCCCGCCGAACACCTCCCGCGATTGTTCGAGCGTTTCTACCGCGTCGATCAATCCCGCGAACGCTCCGCCCAGTCCAACGGACTTGGCCTGTCGATAGTCGCGACCATCATGCAATTGCACCATGGCCGTTACAGCGTCAGCAGCGCCGAGGGCGTGACCTGCTTCGAACTGTTCTTCCCCGCCCGAACTTAACATCCACCAAAGAACCCTGTGGGAGCTGGCTTGCCAGCGATGGCGGTGGGTCTGTCAGCAAAAATATCAGCCCTGCCGGCCCAATCGCCGGCAAGCCAGCTCCCACAGTTTTTTCTCGGTGTTGGCGATGACGAGGGCTGCGAGGATTAGCGCCGTGGCGACGCCGAAGGTGATGTGCAAGCCGCTGGCAATCATGCTGGCAGGGGCTTGGGTCGGGTCGTCGGTAGCCCAGGCAAACACTGCGCCCATGGCCGCAGCGCCGGTGATCAGCCCGAGATTGCGCGCCAGTCCGAGTAGTGCCGATACCAGCCCGCGCTCATCGCGGCTGACATTGGCCATCAACCCGGTGCTATTGGCGGCCTGGAACAGCGCATAGCTCGCAGTGACCAAAGCAATTGGCAGCAAGTAGATGATCAGACCGAGCGACATCGGCAGCAATGCCAGCAACCCACAACCGCCACCCATCCCCAACAGCCCGACCTTAACCATGCGCGGTGCACCAAAGCGATCCACCAACCGCCCGGCCGGGACGCCGCCAAATGCAGCAACCAGCGGCCCGACCGACAACGCCAAACCCATCGCAGTCGCCTCCAGCCCGAGCCCACGCGTCAGGTAAAACGGCCCGACCACCAGCGTGGTCATCACCACCGTCGTCACCAGCAAAGTCATCGTCAGACTCGCGCCGAGCCGCGCATTTTTAAGCAACGACAAACGAATCAATGGCACCGCAACGTTGCTTTCGATGTAAACGAACAGCCCGGCCCCGCACAGGCTGATCAGCAGCAACCACAGACTGTCCTCAAGCGTCAGAGCCAGCGCATACGCCGCCAGGCTCAACACCAGAACCAGCGTGCCCGGGTGATCGAAACGCATCGCCTCCACGCTGATTTGATCCTTCGGCAAATAGCGATAAACCAAAAAAGCATTGAGCAACCCCAACGGCAGATTGATCAGAAAAATCCACGGCCAGCCGAACTGCGCAATCAACAACCCGCCCAACGAAGGCCCCAGCGTGGTACCAACCGCCGACATCGTGCCGAGCAACCCCATGGCACTCCCGGCCCGCGCTTTCCGTACAGCGTCGCCCACCAGCGCCATGGTCAACGCGAGCATGATCGCCGCGCCCAGCCCTTGAACCGCCCGCGCGCCGATCAACCACCAAAGACTCGGCGCCACCGCGCAGCACAACGAAGCAAGCGTGAAAATCCCGATGCCGGTCAGCAGTAACCTGCGCCGCCCAAGCAAATCCCCCAAGCGCCCGACGCTGACAATCAACGTGGTGACCGCCAACAAGTACGCGAGCACAATCCATTGCACCTGTTGGAACGATGCATCCAAAGCGGCGGCCAGCATCGGTAGCGCGGCGTTGGCGATGCTGGTGTCGAGCGCCGGCATCAGCATCGACAGGCACAGGCTGATCAATGCCCAACGCGCGGAATTTTTCAAAGTTGTTTGCGACATAAAGTGCTCTCGACACAGGAATGATGAAGAGCAGCCTATGACTCGACAGCACCAGGCGGAAGACGCATGCTTTGCACTCGATACCTGCATGAAACGCCATGTCATGAGCGCACCGGATCTGAACCTGTTGATCACCCTCGACGTATTGTTGCGCGAAGGCAGCGTCGCCCGCGCGGCCGAGCAGTTGCGCCTGAGTCCGTCAGCCATGAGCCGCGCCCTCGCCCGTCTGCGTGAAACCACTGGTGACCCGCTACTGGTTCGCGCGGGTCGCGGGCTGGTGCCAACCCCGCGCGCGCTGGAATTGCGCGAACGCGTCGCGCTGCTGGTGCAACAAGCCGAAGCGGTTTTGCGCCCCGCCGAAGTGCTCGATCTCAAACAGTTGCAGCGCACATTTACCCTGCGCAGTAGCGACGGCTTCGTTGAAACCTTCGCCGCCGCCCTGCTCGCGCGCATCGCATCTGACGCGCCAAATGTACGCCTGCGCTTCGTGCAAAAAACCGACAAGGACAGCACGCTGCTGCGCGACGGCCGGGTCGATCTGGAAACCGGCGTGGTCAGCGACAACACAGACGACAGCTTGCACAGCCGCATCCTGTTCCGCGACCGATTTATCGGCGTGGTGCGCGAGGGTCATGCATTGAGTGCGGTCAAGCTCAGCGCCAAACGCTACGCCGCCGGCGGACACGTACTTGTGTCACATCGAGGACGCAACAGCGGGCCAATAGACGAGGCATTGCAGGCACTGGGTTTGACCCGCGACATCGTCACCACCGTCAGCGGTTTTTCCGCCGCACTGGCACTGGTGCGCGATTCGGATCTGATCGCCAGCGTGCCCGAGCGTCACACCGCCAACCTGCGCGCCGGCGTGCACAGTTTCAACCTGCCGCTGCTGTTGCCGGACATCAACGTTTCGATGCTCTGGCACCCGCGCATGGATGCCGATCCGGCGCACCGCTGGCTGCGCAATCTAGTGCGCGAAATCTGCGCCTAACGCGCGTCGCCGTTCTTGGGTTTGTAGAACAGAAACCTGCCGGTCTCGGCGGTCTTGGTGTACTCCCTGGCCCAGCTCGGATGCACGTTACGGTCGTGGAAATATAACGCGCCGCGAGTGCGATCCTTGAGCTGACGGTTCAGTGCCTTGCCGGCGATTTTCTTGGCCAGGGTGTACTCGGCGTCCTCCTTGACCTGGTCCGAGCGGCCGTCGCACCACCAGGAAAACTGGCAGCTCCTGGTTTCCGAACCCTGCTTGACTACTTCGCAAACAGTGCCTGGAAACCCGTCGTGGCCGAGGCGGTTCATCACCACGCTGGCCACCGCTTCCATCTCGGGAGTGTTCCGGCCTTTGGCTTCCCAATAAATGCTGCGCGCCAGGCAGGTGATCGGATCGTCCAGCGGCGCGATGCCGGCCGGGTCGACGGCTTGCACCTCTTTCGGGGTGATGGCTTCGGATTTTGCTGCAGGCGGGGCGTTGGGTTTGTCAGCGGCTTTTTCTTCCAGCACCTGGGCCTTTTGTTCGGCCCTGGCTTTGATTGGCGCTTGATCGGTGGCGCTGGCAGCGCCGGTCAGCAGGGTTAACGCAAGACACACAAGAAAACCGTTCAATCGCATGATCGATTCTTCCGGAAGAGCCCGGTCCGGGCAAGTTGTTACGTGATTGAGACCCCCGGATTGCGGGGCCTGCGCAGAGTGTAGACGGCAAATACTGACCCAACCTCAAGCGCAAAAATTCCACGTTTCAAGCAAAAAATCCATTGCCCCAAACCGGGGCTTTTCGCGCATCATGGGCGCATTCAGCCCAAGGGAGATTTCCATGCGCTTCATGTCATCCGTTCTGCGATTTGCCGCGTTGTCCGTGGGCCTGGCGTTTGCCGCTTCGGCCATGGCCAGCGACGAATCGCAACTGGTCGAATCGATCAACAACTACCGCAGCCAACCGCAGCGTTGCGGCAGCCAAGCCTCCAACGAGTTGCCGCCACTGTCGGCCGACCCACGGCTGATTCTGTCCGCCAGCGGCGCCGTCGATTTGCAACAGGCGATGGCCCGCGCCAGTTACCCGATGGTCAACGTACAAGCCATCACCCTCAACGGCCCACGCGATGCGACGTCGGCGATGAAGGCGATTCAGGAGAGCTTCTGTCAGGTGGTGCTCGATCCACAGTTCGTCGATGTCGGCGTCAGCCATAACGATCGCGACTGGCGCATCGTGCTCGCGCGGCCGCTGCTGACGGCACGGCTTGGCGACGGGCAAACTGAAGGACAGAAATTGCTTGAGCAACTCAACGTTGCACGCAGTCAGCCGCGTCAGTGCGGCGGCCAGGCATTCGCCGCAACCACACCACTGGCGTGGAACGCGGTGCTCGGTGGCGCTGCCGAAAGCCACAGCCGGGCGATGGCCAACAACAACTTTCTCGACCACAAGGATCGCGACGGCCGCACCCCAGGCGACCGTGCGGAACTGGCCGGTTACAGCGGCCAACTGGTTGGCGAAAACATCGCTGCCGGGCAAGACACCGTGCGCAAAGTGGTCGACGGCTGGCTCGCCAGTCCGGGCCATTGCGCGAATTTGATGAACCCGCAATATCGCGAACTGGGCGCGGCGTATGCGACAGATCCGAAGAGCGACGCGGGGATTTACTGGACCGCGATGTTCGGCGCGCCATAACCCGCAAGCCCCTCACAAGGTATGTGTGCGGTGATTAATCCAGATGAGCCCAGGTCATGCGGAACGATGCCCCGCCCCACGCGGAATCGCCGACCTCAACCTGTCCGCCATGGGACTGCGACACGCGCCGCACCAGCGCCAGCCCCAGCCCGAAACCGCCGGTGCGGCGGTCGCGACTGGCGTCGAGGCGCGAGAACGGCTCAAAGATTTTTTCGCGCCCGTGCAGCGGCACCCCCGGCCCGTCGTCGTTGACCTGCACCACGTAATAATCGCCAGTGCGCACCAATGACACCTCGACGCGCTGTTCGGCATAGCGAATCGCATTGCGCAGCAGATTGATCACGGCGCGCGCCATGAACCGCGGTTCGATGCGTACATGCTCAAGCTCGCAGTCGCAAATCAGCAACTGCACCCCCGCCGCCTCGGCCTCTAGCGCGACACTGCCGACCACGCTGTCGAGCCAGTCGGCCGCCTGAATGTTCTCGCGAGTGATCACCGTGGCACCGCGCTCAAGGCTGGCGTAGGTCAATAGTTCGGAAACCATTTCCTCCAGTTCGCCAAGATCGGCGTACATATCGGCGATCAGCTCGCGGTTCTGATTTGGATCAGGTTGCTGCTTGAGCTGGTCGAGTTCGAACGACAAACGTGCAATCGGCGTGCGCAATTCGTGGGACACGGCGTTGGTCAGCTCGCGCTGGTTGGCGATCAGGCTTTCGATGCGTGCCGCCATCAAGTTGAAGTGTTCGGCCAGATCACGAATGTTCGAGCGCCTGGACAGTTGAATACGCGACGACAGGTCGTTGTCGCCAAAACGCTCGGCGGCCAGCCGCAGTTTCTCCAGATCGCGCCAGTGCGGGCGCACCCAGAAGAACATGACGAAACCGAGCAGTACCGCCAGCATCAGATACGCGCCGACAATGTAGAACGTCATCAGACTCGGCTCGGGCGGCAGCTTGATGCTCAGCACTTGCGACCCGCCGTCGATGTTGCTGATGAACTGGGTGTAATTGTCACGCGTGACCAACAGCCCTCGGGCCAGTTCGGCTTTTTCCTGTTCATCCAGCGCCAGTTGATCGGCCTCGACCAGACTCAGCGTCAACCCATAATGCGGACGCAAAGCCTCCAACTGCTGTTCACGAGCGGGGCCTTGCTGGTCGCGCATGTGCTCAATCAGCGACCAGGCCTGACCACGGACCGCCTCGCGGTTGTAGGCTTTCATCTGATTGTCGAGCAGCGCATTGAAGGTGTGCTCGACCGTCTGCAACGCCAGCACCAGGCCGACCGTCATCACCAGAAACAGCCCGAGAAATAACCGCAGCATCTACAACTCCCACGCGAACGGATTGAACAGGTATCCCTTGCCCCACACGGTCTTGATGCACACCGGTTCGCGAGGATTGTCCTTGAGCTTGTTGCGCAACTTGCTGATGTACACGTCGACGCTGCGATTCAGGCCATCGAAGGCGATGCCGCGCATGCGGTTGAGGATATCGTCGCGCGACAACACTTTGCCGGCGGCGCTCGCCAGCAGCCACAGCAGTTCGAATTCCATGGTGGTCATCTCCACCACTTCGCCGACCAGACGTACTTCGCGACAGCTGCGGTCGATGTTCAACTGGCCGAATTCCAGTGAATTGACTACACCGCTGTCCGGCACCTGGCGCCGTTGCAGTGCGCGCAAACGCGCGAGCAAAACCGGTGGTTTGATCGGTTTGATCACGTAATCGTCGGCGCCCGATTCCAGCCCGAGAATGTGATCGAGGTCGTCCTCTTTGGCGGTAAGGATGACGATTGGCGTATCCGACACACTGCGAATCTCCCGGCACACGTGCAGGCCGCTTTGCCCCGGCAGCATCAGGTCAAGCACTACCACTTTCGGCTGAAATTCGACAAACGCTGCCACCGCCAGATCGCCGCGATGCACCGTGCGCACTTCGTAGCCGTGCTGTTCGAGAAAATGCGCAATGAGTGTCGCGAGGCGCTCGTCGTCCTCCACCAGCAGGACTTTGCCAAAACCCAGGTTATCCATACCAACCGCCGCCAACTGCTTTTTGAAGTGGCTGGCATTATGGCTGCATTCACTGGCGAGACGTTTACCGCAGACAGCAAAAACCGGCCGCAAGGGCCGGTTTTCGATGATGTTTCATACTCTTAAGAGTTTTTAACAATCTTTGTAGGAGCTGCCGAAGGCTGCGATCTTTTGACGTTGCCCTTTACAAGCAAAATCAAGAGATCGCAGCCTGCGGCAGCTCCTACAGGGTTATGCGCTGGCTGGTACACCGCTGTGGAAGCGGAACTCGGCATCCGGCGATTCGATCAATTCCTGCTCGGCAGCGCGCACGCGTTCGATGACTTGCCCGATGTCCTTGGCGTCACCGTACTGATAAGCGAGTTTCAGGTAACCCTGATAATGCCGCGCTTCGCTTTTCAGCAGACCAAAGTAGAACTTGCCGAGCTCTTCATCCAGATGCGGCACCAGCGCTTCGAAACGCTCGCAACTGCGTGCTTCGATGAAAGCGCCGACCACCAGCGTATCGACCAGTTTCACCGGCTCGTGGCTGCGCACGACTTTGCGCAGGCTTGAGGCGTAACGGCCGGCGTGCAATTGACGCAGCTCGATCTTGCGCCGCTTCATGATGCGCATGACCTGTTCGTGGTGCACCAGCTCTTCCCGGGCCAGACGCGACATCATGTTGATCAGATCGACGTGGGAGTGGTACTTGGCGATCAGGCTCAACGCGGTGCTGGCGGCCTTGAACTCGCAGTTCTTGTGGTCGATCAGCAGGGTTTCCTGGTCGGCCAGTGCGGCTTGCACCCAGGCATCGGGCGTGCGGCAGCCAAGGAATTCGTGGATTTCGGGAAAGATCATCAGGCTCACGGCTAAAGGTGTTCGAGCGAAGGGCGCCGATTATACCGGCCTGCCCGCAGACCACCAGTCGCCCGCGTTGATATGCATCAACTCGCGGGCACGGGCGCAGCAACTATAGTTGTGCAACGCCGTGTTTTTTCTTTGCTGGAGACTCCGCTCATGCAAGCCATTCGCAGCATCCTGGTGGTCATCGAACCCGAACACGCCGAGAGCCTGGCGCTCAAGCGCGCCAAGCTGATCGCCGGGGTGACCTCAGCCCATTTGCACCTGCTGGTGTGCGACAAGAAGCACGACCATGCCGGCATGCTCGGCGTGCTCAAATCGGCGCTGCTGGCGGATGGTTACAGCGTGACCACCGAGCAGGCGTGGAACGAGAGCCTGCATGAAACCATCGTTGACGTGCAGCAGGCCGAGGGTTGCGGGCTGGTAATCAAACAGCATTTCCCCGACAGCGCGCTGAAAAAAGCCCTGCTGACCCCGGCGGACTGGAAGCTGTTGCGCCACTGCCCTACCCCGGTTTTGCTGGTAAAAACCTCTGGATCGTGGAAGGACAAGGTGATTCTGGCCGCAGTTGATGTGGGCAATACCGATGGCGAGCATCGCCATTTGCACGCCGGCATCATCGACCATGGCTTTGACATTGCGGCTCTGGCCAAGGGGCATTTGCATGTGATTGCCGCTCATCCGTCGCCGATGCTTTCGGCCGCTGACCCTGCATTGCAGTTGAGTGAAACCATCGAAGCGCGATATCGCGAGCAATGTCGGGCGTTTCAGGCTGAATTCGATATTGACGATGCACGCCTGCACATCGAGGAAGGCCCGGCGGATGTGTTGATACCGTTCATGGCGCACAAGCTGCAAGCGGCGGTGACGGTGATTGGTACGGTAGCGCGCACCGGTTTGTCTGGCGCGTTGATCGGCAATACTGCCGAGGTCGTGCTGGATGCGCTGGAGAGTGATGTGCTGGTGCTCAAACCGCAGGAGGTTGAGGATCATTTGGTGGAATTGGCGGTGAAGCATTAAAGATCAAAAGATCGCAGCCTCCGGCAGCTCCTACATGAGGATATTGTAGGAGCTGCCGCAGGCTGCGATCTTTTGACTTTCAAGCGCCGAAGGCATCCCTGAGGAAACCCGGTGCTATGTAGCGCTGATAATGCGCTTCCGACAGCAGGAAAAATTCCCGATCAATGGCATCGCGCAATTCCGGCAGATTCCACTCGCGAAACTCCGGCAGCAACACCATTCCGTAGGCTTCCAGATTAATGATCACCCGCGCACCCCGGGCGATCAGCTGATAAGCCCAACAATACTCAGACTGATGCGGCACAAAGCGGATCTTGCGCTGCTCAAGCTGCTGACGCAGCAGATCGCGGTCGAACACCTCGACCTTGCTCTCCATTACTTGTGACAGCAGTTGCTCCAGACGCAGCCACACCGCGCGCTTTTCCTCCTCGTTGTAACCATTCCAATTGATCACTTCGTGGTGAAAACGCTTGCAGCCACGGCACACCAGATCACCGTAAACGGTGGAGCAAAGGCCGACGCAGGGGGTCTTGATGGTCTGATTGGGCATAAATGGGCAAAACACTGCAACGCGGAACAGGCCGGCATGTTAGCCCTTTGTCGGGCATTGATCACCCCTCAAACATCAGGGCTTAGCGCACAAAACGGACTTTGCCCCGCCGACGCGGCCCGCCACCAAAGTCCAATAGAGCGCGACTTACCTTTAAATTTTTTTTGCCGTAGAATCAGCCAGCCTTTTAAGGCGCAAATGTCCGTTAGAAGCTGTTTTCAAAGCGTCACGAGCACAGTCGTTCCTTCAGAACGGTGTTGGCGAAGGGTTTTTCCAGCGGGGAAAAATCCGACGCCAACCCTCATCAGCTCCACGTTCTGCAGGCGTAAAACTTTGAAAGCAGCTTCTGTAAGGAATGCCCGGTAATTCTGGCCAAGCGGCGCACAACGCCGCGCGGCGCATGAGTACGTGCATTTCGCGACGAGCGTCCCGGACACCCATTTGGGACCACTGATGAGGGTAATAACTGTGCTTGAAGCCTACCGCAAACATATCGAAGAGCGTGCAGCACTGGGTATTGTTCCCCAGCCGCTTAACGCCGAACAAACAGCCGGCCTGGTCGAGCTGTTGAAGAATCCTCCGGCTGGCGAAGAAGCTTTCCTCGTTGACCTGATCACCAATCGCATTCCGCCAGGCGTGGACGAAGCGGCCTACGTCAAGGCCGGCTTTCTGTCTGCTCTGGCCAAGGGCGAAGTCTCCTCCCCTCTGCTGGACAAAAAGCGCGCTGTAGAACTGCTCGGCACCATGCAGGGCGGCTACAACATCGTGACCCTGGTTGACCTGCTGGACGATGCCGAACTGGCACCAGTCGCTGCCGCGCAACTCAAGCACACCCTGCTGATGTTCGACGCGTTCCACGACGTGGCCGAAAAAGCCAAGAACGGCAACGCTCACGCTCAAGGCGTGCTGCAGTCCTGGGCTGACGGCGAGTGGTTCAAGAACCGTCCGACCCTGGCCGACAAGATCAGCCTGCGCGTATTCAAGGTCACCGGCGAAACCAACACCGACGACCTGTCGCCGGCGCCGGATGCCTGGTCGCGTCCTGACATCCCGCTGCACGCCCTGGCCATGCTGAAAATGGCTCGTGACGGCATCGTGCCTGATCAGCAAGGCGCCATCGGCCCGATGAAGCAGATCGAGGAAATGCGCGGTCAAGGCTTCCCGATCGCCTACGTCGGTGACGTGGTCGGTACTGGTTCGTCGCGTAAATCGGCAACCAACTCGGTACTGTGGTTCTTCGGCGACGACGTGCCTTTCGTTCCGAACAAGCGTGCCGGCGGTTTCTGCTTCGGCAGCAAGATCGCTCCAATCTTCTACAACACCATGGAAGATGCCGGCGCACTGCCAATCGAATTCGACGTTTCCAACATGCACATGGGCGACGTGATCGACCTGTACCCGCATGCTGGCAAAGTCTGCAAACACGGTACCGACGAAGTCCTGACCACCTTCGAAATGAAGACTCCGGTGCTGTTGGACGAAGTCCGTGCTGGCGGCCGTATTCCGCTGATCATCGGCCGCGGCCTGACCGAGAAGGCTCGCGCCGAGCTGGGTCTGCCACCGTTCGACCTGTTCAAAAAGCCTGATGCACCGATCGAAAGCACCAAGGGTTTCACCCTGGCGCAGAAGATGGTCGGCAAGGCTTGCGGTCTGGCAGAAGGCAAAGGCGTTCGTCCTGGCACCTACTGCGAACCGAAGATGACCACCGTAGGTTCTCAGGACACCACCGGTCCAATGACCCGTGACGAACTGAAAGACCTGGCGTGCCTGGGCTTCTCCGCTGATCTGGTGATGCAGTCGTTCTGCCACACCGCGGCTTATCCAAAGCCGATCGACGTGACCACCCACCACACCCTGCCTGACTTCATCATGACCCGCGGCGGCGTTTCCCTGCGTCCGGGCGACGGCATCATCCACTCGTGGCTGAACCGCATGCTGCTGCCGGACACCGTCGGTACCGGTGGTGACTCGCACACCCGTTTCCCGATGGGCATCTCGTTCCCGGCCGGTTCCGGTCTGGTCGCGTTCGCCGCTGCCACCGGCGTCATGCCGCTGGACATGCCGGAATCGATCCTGGTGCGCTTCAAAGGCAAGATGAAACCTGGCATCACCCTGCGTGACCTGGTGCATGCGATTCCTTACTTCGCCATCCAGAACGGTCTGCTGACTGTCGAGAAGAAAGGCAAGAAAAACGCCTTCTCCGGCCGCATCCTGGAAATCGAAGGCCTGGAAGGCCTGACGCTGGAACAGGCTTTCGAACTGTCCGACGCGTCGGCTGAACGTTCTGCTGCCGGCTGCACCATCAAGCTGTCGAAAGAGTCGATCACCGAGTACCTGAACTCGAACATCACCCTGCTGCGCTGGATGATCGGCGAAGGCTACGGCGATGCACGTACCCTGGAACGTCGCGCACAAGCGATGGAAGCCTGGGTTGCCAACCCGGAACTGATGGAAGCCGATGCCGACGCCGAATACGCCGAAATCATCGAAATTGATCTGGCCGACATCAACGAGCCTGTGCTCTGCGCACCGAACGATCCGGACGACGCCCGTCTGCTGTCCAGCGTTGCTGGCGAGAAGATCGACGAAGTGTTCATCGGTTCGTGCATGACCAACATAGGTCACTTCCGCGCTGCCGGCAAGTTGCTGGAACAGGTCAAAGGTCAGCTGCCAACCCGTCTGTGGCTGTCGCCGCCGACCAAGATGGACGCTCACCAACTGACCGAAGAAGGCTACTACGGCATCTACGGCAAGGCTGGCGCGCGCATGGAAATGCCGGGCTGCTCGCTGTGCATGGGTAACCAGGCACGTGTAGAGCCGAACGCGACCGTGGTGTCGACTTCGACCCGTAACTTCCCGAACCGTCTGGGCGACGGCGCGAACGTCTACCTGGCCTCGGCCGAGCTGGCGTCCGTGGCTTCGATCCTGGGTCGCCTGCCGACCGTCGAGGAATACATGGAATACGCTGGCAAGATCGACAGCATGGCGGCCGACGTTTACCGCTACCTGTCCTTCGACCAGATCGCCGAGTTCCGTGAAGCTGCTGCGAACGCCAACATCCCGGTCGTTCAAGCCTAACGCTACAACGCAATGAAAAACGCCGCCCATCGTGAGATGAGCGGCGTTTTTTTATGCCTGCTGGAAAGTCGCCGCCTGCTCCGGCCGCATCGCTGGCAAGTCGAATCGTCGCACCGCAGCTCCCACAGTTTTTGATTCGCGTACAACCCATGCGGCAAAGCCGCCCCACTCAACACAATGAGCGTTAGCTCGAGTGCAGCTCTTGATCGAGAGCGCCCGTCGGCAGGCTGAGTGGAGGGATTGATCCGGGGGTGGGAGCGCAGCGACCGTTTGGCGAAGCCAAACACATCGAGAGGAGGTGCAGCGCAGCAAACCGGAGGCGATGCGCCCGGAACAATTCCGGAGCGAAGGAACCCGAGCCCCAGCGAGGGCCGAACGTCAGGGTAAAGCCTTTTGGGTTACCTTTTCGGCGTCTGGAAAAGGTGACCCTCCGTAAGGGCGGAACCCCAAGAAGCCGTCACCGCAGCAATGGATATGTACTCAGCCAGAAAAAACCCATCGCCAGCACCGATAAAACAGGCGCAAAAAAGGCCGACCTGCGATGCAGATCGGCCTTTCTTGATTCGCCAGATCAGACCAAAATTTGCGCCTGTCAGTTAAGCAGTCAGCGAGTAGATCAACGCAGAAATCGCCACCAGGCCAACTGCGGTGACAAACACGTTCGATGCCTGGCCGCGATAGCGGGCCATCGCCGGCACTTTGCGGATGGCGTACATCGGCATCAGGAACAGGATCGCCGCGATCACCGGGCCACCCACGGTTTCGATCATGCCGAGGATGCTCGGGTTGAGCGTGGCAACGATCCAGCACACCACCAGCATGAACGCCGCCACAATGCGATCCAGCGCCTTGGCACTTGGACGCTTGCCGCTTTTGACGATCAGGCCTTTCAAGCCTTCGCTGGCACCGATGTAGTGACCGAGGAACGACTTGGAGATCGCCACGAACGCAATCAACGGCGCGGCGAACGCGATGGTCGGGTTACTGAAGTGGTTGGCCAGGTACGACAGGATCGACAGGTTCTGCGCCTTGGCTTCGGCCAGTTGCTCTGGCGTCAGGGTCAGTACGCAACTGAACACGAAGAACAGCACCATCCCGACCATCAGCAAATGTGCACGGCAGAGGATCTGCGAGCTGCGCTCTTGGGCGTGGACGCCGTAGCGGCGCTTCTGATCAACCGCAAACGCCGAGATGATCGGCGAGTGGTTGAACGAGAAGACCATCACCGGAATCGCCAGCCACAACGTGTGCAGCAGCGCGGACGGCGCCGGCACTTGCGAAACGGTGCTGAGGATGCCGCCGTTCCAGTGCGGAATCAGGTACACCGCCAGAAACAGCAGCGCGACGATAAACGGGTAAACCATCAGGCTCATGGCCTTGACGATTACCTGCTCACCGCAACGCACCACGGCCAGCAAACCGAGAATCAACCCGAACGAGAGCAACGCGCGCGGTGGCGGCGTGATGTGCAGTTGATGTTCGAGGAAACTGGCGACCGTGTTGGTCAGGCCGACGCTGTAAATCAGCAGGATCGGGAAAATTGCGAAGAAGTACAGCAAGGTGATCAGCGCGCCGGCCTTGATGCCGAAATGCTGCTCCACCACTTCCGTGATGTCGGCGCCTTCGCGACCGGAGAGCACGAAGCGGGTCAGACCGCGGTGTGCGTAGAACGTCATGGGGAATGCCAACAGCGCCAGAATCACCAGCGGCCAAAAGCCTCCAAGACCCGCATTGATCGGCAAAAACAGGGTACCGGCGCCGATGGCCGTCCCGAACAGTCCCAACATCCAGGTAGTGTCATGGCGATTCCAGCTCGACAGTTCAGCTGGTGCTGCCGCTTCATAGCGTTCGTCGACGCTATTGGCCTGATCATTCATCCGGTCGGATCTCCGCATTCCGGTCACTTGCCACTCGGTCAGGACGCGTCGGAAAAAACCGACAGACATGCTCCGGCCGAAACAGGGGCGCGATTCTCCGTGATAAATCAGCAGAAGCAAAGACTTAGCTGAGGAATGGTTGTGCGGAGCAGATCGGAGGGGTGTCGTTTTTGGTGAAATAGCTGTCGGCCACGGATACGCACAGTGTCGGTTTCCGACATGTTGCGGCATCGCATTGGCTCATCACGCGCGATCAGAACGATCGGCCCAACATGAAGCCAAGGCAAACGCAAAACATGCCGAAACCTAACAGCACCCAGAATCTAGACATGTTCTCCTTGTCTTCAAGGCGCATTGCCTGGACATACTCCTCGAGCTCTCGATCCATTTGCTCTCCACGAGCTTTGACGTCATAGGTACTCATTTTGATTTTTCCTTTTCAGGTTATGGGGCTGACGAGTGGTGTGAATAATTCAAAATTTGAGTGCAAACCCTGCTACAGCGACGAATGCGACTAACACTCCGCCCATTACTGCGATGGATACAAATTCGTCTCCCACCTCAGCTTTCTTTCTTCCGTCAGAAGCTTCTTTGTCTCAACCGCGATTTTCCGCACTTCTTTTTGTAGCCTTTCGAGTTCCAGATTTTCACGATCATCCTGCAGCATTGGCCTTCCTTGGCTTTGATGGTTACCGCTCGGGCTGCGATTCCATCCTGGACCGCACTGCCCTTTCCGCCCGGTGATAATTTCGTATTCGTCCCCTGAAGACTAGCGGGCAAAGCCATCAGCATGCGTAGGCAAAATCCGTGCTTTGTGTAAGCACGCTCCGAGGACAACCACTAGCGAAACTTCCGACAAACATTCCAGACCAAACGGCCTTTCAATTCAGCCTGAATACGCAACTGGGCATTCGGCTGGAAGATGTGTTCATCGATTTGGTGGAAGTGAAGAAACAGAACTGGTCGCTCGGCAACGGCCTCGCCCAATATGCCAGTTGACACCTGCGTGACGCCGCCAGCATGATCGGCCCCATGAACCTTTGCGCGCTGCACCTCACCCGTACCACCACGACCGCCACCGGCGGGTCGTGGTGTTGCTGCCTGAGGTAAAACCAGCGCAGCAAACCCAAGGCCCCGCCAGCAATGGACGGGGCCTTGTTGTTTCTCCCGTCCGTGCGGCAGCTGTAGCTATTACCCCGCTCGTCACTCAAGGAGAAACACCATGTCCGCAGCATTGTTGATCATCGATATGCAGGTCGGCCTGTTCCACGGCCCGGAACAGCCTTTTAACGGCGAACGCGTTCTCGCCAACATCCAGCACTTGATCGCGCAGGCACGCGAAAAAAATGTGCCGATCTTCGCGGTGCGCCACACAGGCCCGCTGAACTCGCCAATTGCCGCTGGCAGCCCGCTATGGCAATTGCTGCCGGAGCTGAATCTGAACGCTGAAGTCGACAGCCTTTTCGACAAGTTCCGCCCCAACGCCTTTCACGGCACAGCACTCGAACAGCAACTCAAAGCAGCGCAGATCGATGACCTGTATATCGTCGGCATGAAAAGCCAGTTCTGCATCGACAGCACCTGCCGCACCGCCGCTGACCTGGGCTTCAAGCCGTTGCTGGTTGCCGATGCCCACACTTGCATGGACACCCCCGTGCTGTCCGCTCGGGCGATCATCGAGCACCATAACGCATCCCTCGGTGCAGCCTACGCACGGTTGATCATCAGCGCAGAGGTTGCCTTCTAATGGCAGATTCTGGTTAGTATTGATTGGATCCAATAACCAGAGGCACAAAAATGGGCAAGGGCATCAAAATGGTTAGTGCAGTTGATACATATGATCAACCGCATACCCTTGAAACACTGCAGCATAAGCACGACAACCATCAAACCATCCCGGCACTGCTGTGCGATGGTGGTAGTTGCAAGGTTCCGGTGCGTTTTGTTCCGAGGGGCCTGCGTAACAATCCTGGTAAAGAGCCATCGGACATCGCCGCTTATATTGGCTTGACTGCTGGAGCTGAGTCGGACCACAAAGGGGGCTGCAAGTACGATGCGCTTGGACAACTGAGAACCATTATTGCCGCCCAATCGGATCCGGACTTCATTGGTGCTATAGATGAGGGTCAAGTCGAGCTGCGCCTACTGCTTCTGCACAACAGCCTGGGTGGAAAATCAATAGCGGCCGCCGATAATGCGCTGTTGTCCACCGGCAGCGCGGCACCTCGTCGCCCTTCGGGGTATCAGGCTACCGGCAACAAACTCGACAGTTATTTGCGCACCACCTCTGACATCCTCAAGCTTCGCGCCCGGTGTGAAGCCGATGACGTTTTGAAGAACAACCTGATTCTGCGTTTCGGCGACAAAAGAATTCGATGGTCGGAGTTTTTCTTCGAGCATGATCGCTATGAGGATGCCTGGAAAATGGCAAACCGCCGCGGAGCTCAATGCCACCCTTTCGCAATCGCTGGAACGGTCAATCAGCTCAGATCCCCGAAAGAAGGCTCCAAACACGTCATTCACTTTCTGAATTTGCGTTCCGAGTACAACCGCGCTGACTCTGAAAACACCGTCAACTCCTTCGACATCAGTGTCGGTGACCGTGACGCCACCTGGCTGAAAAAATTTCCGAAAGACACCGAGATCATCATATTTGGCGTATGGAGCGTCAACGCGCCGCGTGAAAGTCCGCCCAACCAAGGCAGTGCCGCTCAAAGAGTGACAACTTTTGTTAATCACGGGCTGACGCTCTATCCCAAGTTCCACAGGCAGCTTTTGAAAGTAGACTAAGCTCAGCAAGCCCAATAACCCGAGCCCTCAGGAGCCGCGCGATGCCCGCAACCGTTCTGGTACTGGTTGAAACCATCAATGACTACCTGCCGATTCTCGAACGACAGGGCTTTCACCTGATCCTCGCGCCGACTCCCGCCGAGCGTGCCCAGGCTATCGCCACTCACGGCGCGCGGATCGATGCGGTGCTGACCCGTGGTCCGCTGGGTTTGTACGCCGAAGAAATCGCCGCGCTGCCGGCCTTGAAAATCATCACGGTGATTGGCGCCGGTTACGAGCAGGTCGACCTGCAAGCTGCCAGCGACCGAGGGATCACCGTGACCAACGGCGCCGGGGTCAACGCATCTTCGGTGGCCGATCACGCGATGGCCATGTTGCTGGCGCTGGTCCGCGACATTCCGCGTTGCGATGCGGCCGTTCGCCGTGGCGAGTGGCCAAAAATCATGCGCCCGTCGCTGGCCGGCAAGCATTTGGGGATTCTCGGGCTCGGCGCGGTAGGCATGGCCATCGCCAAACGCGCCAACCTGGGGTTTGACATGCAGATCAGCTACCACAGCCGCAGATTGGCCAGCGATGTGCCTTACACATTCTGCTCGACCCCGACCGAGCTGGCGCGCACCGCCGACTTTCTGATCATTGCCACACCAGGCGGACTGGGAACCAAACATCTGGTCAACCGCGCCGTGCTCGACGCGCTCGGTCCGGAAGGTTTCATCGTCAACATCGCCCGCGCCAGCGTGATTGCCACGGCAGATTTGATCGCGGCACTGGAACATCGAAAAATCGCCGGCGCCGCACTCGATGTATTCGACCACGAGCCGCAGGTACCGGATTCACTGAAAGCCCTGAGCAACGTACTTTTAACGCCGCATGTGGCCGGCCTGTCACCCGAAGCCACCCAAGGCACGGTGGAACTGGTGGGCAAAAATCTGGTGGCGTTCTTCAGCGGGGAAGCGGTGCTGACTCCATTGGAACTACCGCCGAAGCTTGGCGAAGAACGCGTGCACTAGCCTCATTGGTAGCGTCAGCAGACGCTGCCGTCCGCGCTGGTCCCAGCCTATTCGAAACGCTGATTATCCGGCAACACGCTAACCTATAAGACCGCAGCGCGCTTGTGGCCGCCCCGGCGCGCCATTAGATTAGCCAATGATGTCTGGCCTCCAAAATAAGCAGAAGGGATAAGCATGGCGCTTACTGACCAGTCCACCCGTATCCGCTCCGGCGAAGAACTCGATGCCAGCCTGATTGATCCGTACCTCAAGGCGCACATTCCGGGCCTCAGCGGTACGCCGCAGATCAGCCAGTTTCCCGGCGGCGCGTCGAACCTGACGTACCTGCTGGAATACCCGGAACAGGAGTTCGTCCTGCGCCGTCCACCGTTCGGCCACAAAGCCAAATCAGCCCACGACATGGGCCGCGAATTCCGCATCCTCAATCAACTGCGCGACGGCTTTCCTTACTGCCCGAAAGCCTACGTGCACTGCACCGATGAATCGGTGATCGGCACCGAGTTCTACGTGATGGAACGCGTCAACGGCATCATCCTGCGCTCGGAACTGCCGGCGGAACTGGGCTTTGATTCAGCCAGGACCGAAGCCCTGTGCAAGAGCTTCATCGACAAGTTCGTCGAACTGCACCGCGTCGATTACAACGCCTGCGGCCTCGGTGATCTGGGCAAGCCCGAAGGCTACGTCGCCCGCCAGATCAAAGGCTGGAGCGAGCGTTATGAAAAAGCCCTGACCCCGGATGCGCCGCAGTGGCAAGCGGTCAAAGCCTGGCTCAACGACAAGATGCCAGCCGACCACCCGACGTCTAGCATCGTGCACAACGACTACCGCTTCGACAACGTGATCCTCGACCCGCACAACCCGATGCAGATCATCGGCGTGCTCGACTGGGAACTGACCACCCTTGGCGATCCGCTGATGGATCTGGGCAACACCCTCGCCTACTGGATTCAAGCCGACGACCCGGCACCGGTGCAACTGATGCGCCGCCAGCCGAGCCACGCCCCGGGCATGCTCACCCGCCGCGAGTTCGTCGATTACTATGCCGAGCGCGCCGGGATCCAGATCGACAATTTCGACTTCTACTACACCTACGGCCTGTTCCGCCTGGCCGGGATCGTGCAGCAGATCTACTACCGCTTCTACCACGGCCAGACCCAGGACAAACGCTTCGCGCAGTTCATTCACATGAACAAACTGCTGGAGCAGATGAGCCTGCAGGTCATCCAGAAATCCACGCTCTGATCGCACGCCTCATAACAAGACTCTTTCAAGGGGATAGCATGTCCAAGACTCAGTTGTTCGACCTCGACGGCAAGATTGCATTCGTCTCCGGCGCCAGCCGTGGCATCGGTGAAGCCATCGCCAAACTGCTGGCCCAGCAAGGCGCACACGTGATCGTGTCGAGCCGCAAACTCGACGGCTGCCAGCACGTGGCCGACGCGATCATCGCGGCTGGCGGCAAAGCTACCGCCGTCGCCTGCCACATTGGTGAGATGGAGCAGATCAGCCAGGTATTCGCCGAGATCAAGGAACAGTTCGGCCGTCTGGACATTCTGGTCAACAACGCCGCAACCAATCCGCAATTCTGCAACGTGCTCGACACCGATCTGAGCGCCTTTCAGAAAACCGTCGACGTGAACATCCGTGGCTACTTCTTCATGTCGGTCGAAGCCGGCAAGCTGATGCGCGAAAACGGTGGCGGCAGCATCATCAACGTCGCGTCGATCAACGGTATTTCGCCGGGGATCTTCCAGGGCATCTACTCGGTGACCAAGGCTGCGGTGATCAACATGACCAAAGTCTTCGCAAAGGAATGCGCGCAATTCGGCATCCGCTGCAACGCTTTGCTGCCGGGTTTGACCGACACCAAGTTCGCTTCGGCGCTGGTGAAAAACGACGCAATCCTCAAGCAAGCGCTGGCGCAGATCCCGCTCAAGCGCGTGGCTGATCCGAGTGAAATGGCCGGCGCAGTGTTGTTCCTGGCGAGTGATGCTTCGAGCTACACCACCGGCGTTTCGCTGAATGTGGACGGCGGCTTCCTGTCCTGATTGCGTCCCCTGTAGGAGCTATCGAGTGCAACGAGGCTGCGATCTTTTGACTTTGAATTTATAGAAACAAGATCAACAGATCGCAGCCTCGTTGCACTCGTCAGCTCCTACAGGAGGTTTACAGGTTCATGATCTTCGGCAACTGCCAGCCGAAATGCACCGACAACAGTCGCAACGACAAGCATGCAGCCCCCGCCAGCAGCGCCGCAGCCACCGGCGATATGCCCAGCCGCCGCCCGATGATCAACACCGCCGCCCCGACAAACGCCGAGCTCGCATACAAATCCGCCTGCAACACCACCGGCACCCGTGCCAGCACAATGTCGCGCATCACCCCGCCACCGACCCCGGTGATCGTACCCATCAGCATCGCCACAAACGGCGAGATGCCATAGTTCAACGCCTTCTGCGCCCCGGCCACGGCAAACAGCGCCAGCCCGGCGGCATCGAGCACGATCAACGTCGATCCAGACCAGCTCAGCACCTGTTCATGAAACACAAACGCCAGACCGCCCATGGCGAACGCCAGCGCAGGGTAACGCCAATCCGCCACAGCATTGGCCGGCGTAGCACCAATCAGCAGATCACGCGTAACCCCGCCGCCCAGCGCCACGATGAACGCAATCACCATGACCCCGAGCAGATCAAGCTGACTGCGCATCGCCGCAATCGCGCCCTCGACAGCAAACACCGCCGTACCGGCCAGATCGGCCACCAGCACAACCCGCTCAACCCGGGACTTACGCCCCGCCGGCGCTATTGCGTGACGCAACGGGTGGTCGTGATCTGTCGAGTGACTTGGCCGTCGGCATACGCATCACCGACCACTTCAGTGTTCTCGAGGACTTCGCAAGTACGTTCAGGCGGTGGAGGCGGCGCGGCAGGCGGCGGAGGTGGAGGACTGGCGCAGCCACCGAGCAGCCCCAGCAACAAAATCGACGACAACGCAGAACACACGCGTTTCCCAGCATTATTCATAGGACGACCCGCGAAGAATGGAAGAAAACTCCCGTGGCCGGGCAGGACAATGCACGGCGATGGAAACCGAACCACTCATTCCTTATAGACCAGAGTCCGGCAAGTGCCAGTGGAATGGTGGGACTGGAGGGAATTGGCTGTCGATTTTGGGGTGTGATGGTGAAGCGGATCGTGTGGTCGGAAAATATGCGAATGACTTTAGAACTGGCCCTCACCCTAGCCCTCCCGAAACGTCGGACCGCCCAGAGATAGAGGGGACTGACCGAGGTGCCCAAGCGAGGTACATCGACCTGACCAAGCGAGGTGAACTCAAACTCAGAAAAGCACGCAACCCCGCCTCAGATTGTGCCCCACCACCACTCAACAGGATGAGCGTTAGCTCGGCTGCAGCTCTTGATCTTGATCTCAAGCGCCCATCGGCAGGCTGAGTGGAGGGATTGATCCGGGGGTGGGAGCGAAGCGACGTTTGGCGAAGCCAAACACATCGAGAGGAGGTGCAGCGAAGCAAACCGGAGGCGATGCCCCCGGAACAATCCCGGAGCGAAGGAACCCCGAGCCCAAGCGAGGGGCCGAACGTCAGGGTAAAGCCTTTTTGGGTACTTTTTCGGCGTCTGGAAAAAGTGCCTCGCCGTCAGGGCGAAACCATAAGCAGCCTTCACCCAACAACGGATATGTAATCAGACAGGATCCCCAGCCGACAGCAAGGAATTGCTCTCCAACTCATACCGCAACTCCCCAACCAACCCCTCCACAGCCTCCCCAGACCGCAAAGCATCCAGACTCAACCCACTCACCACCAGGTCAACCCGCCCCGACGCCGGGTGATACAACTTCACCGTCAGCGAATTCTCCCCATCCACCACACACTCACACGCCAACGGCGAAAAACTGCGCTCCAGCTGCACGCGCAACTGCGCCAGATTGATCATCCCGATACTCCCGCGTGACGACGCACCAGAAATGACTCAATGAAAGACAACAGACACATGGGTCGATCCTTAAACCGCTTCGAAGAGGATGCGACCAGAATCCGCAGACCCGTATCGCACCTGAACAGACTAAGAACCTGCGCCTGATGCCAAAACCCGAATTTGCACCCCTTCGACTAGTGCATTTGCACCTTATCGCTGGCCTTTGCTTCCCCACACGCCAGAGAACAGTCCACGCTCCCGCGCCCAGACAATCGCTTCGCTGCGGCTGTGCACATCAAGCTTGGAGTACACCGTCGCCACATGATTACGCACAGTATTCGGTGCGAGTTTCAGGCGCGCCGCGATTTCCTTGTCCGCCAGCCCTTCGCAGATCAGCCCGAGCACGTCACGCTCACGCGCCGTCAGCTCCGTGAACGATACGCTCGGCAATTGCGGAGAATTGACCTTTTTCACATTGGCCAGTTTTTCAATCAGCGTGCGGCTGAACCAGGACGCGTCTTTCATCACCTCCTCAATCGCCGCCACCAATTCCAGCTCGGTGCGTTTGCGCTCGGTGATGTCCATCAGCGCCAGCAAATAGCACGGCGTGTCCTGGATGACCATCGTCTCGGCCGAGACCGCGCACTCGAGCAGATCCGCGTCTTTCTTGCGCACGCGCAAATCCACGCGATCAACCCGGCCGGATTTGACCAGCGCCGCAAACAGACGCGTGCGCGCCGCGACATCATCGACAAACTCCAGCTCGGAAACGGTCTTGCCCAGCACCTCATCGCCGCTGTAAGCCAGGGTATCGAGGAACGCCTGATTGACGTCGATCACCCGCTGCTCGTCAGTGCTGCAGATGAGAATCGGCACCGGCGTCAGACGAAAGGCCTTGGCGAAGCGTTCTTCACTTTGCCGTAACGCCACTTCGACCTTGCGTCGCGGTTCCATATCAACGAAGGAAAACAACATGCAGTCTTCATCGTTGAGCACCAGCGTCTGACCGGCGACGACTACCTGCTTGCTGCCTCCGTCGGCCGTGCGCAGCTCAGCCTGCATCTGCGGAATGGTCGCCACATCGCGCAGGCGCTGGATCGCCAGCTCTTTGCGCTCGGCCTTTTCGAGGATGTCCAGCTCATAGGTCGAGGCGCCGATCACCTGATCGCGGCTGTAGCCGGTCATCTCCAGAAACCCCGGATTGACCTTGATGTAGCGCAAGTCGCTGAGACGGCAGATGACCGCCGGGGCCGGGTTGGCGTTGAAGGTCTTTTCGAAGCGCTGCTCGGCGTTGGCCCAATCGGTGACATCGCTCATGATCAGCACCAGCGATTCCGGATCGCCGTTGCGATCAGTCAACACCAGACTGCGCACGGTATGCACCCAGGTGCGTTCTTCATCATGCGCCGGAGTGACTTCGACCAGCACGTCGCTGAAGGTTTCACCGGCCGCCACGCGGCTGAGCGGGTATTGATCGGCGGTCAATGGGTGATTGTTGCGATAGCGCAGGTTGAAGCGTTCAGCGTATTCCTTGGCATTGTGCCCCAGCTCACCGACGCGACTGATGCCGTGCATGGTCAACGCCGCTTCGTTGGCCCAGAGAATGCTCTGATCGAGTTCCAGCAAAATCACCCCGTCGGACAGACTCGCAATGATCTGCTGCAACTGGCGGCGATTGGTTTCGGTGGTCAGTACGTCCTGGATCATTGGCTCTCCACAAGTGATGCGAGCATGTGAAGGTTACGACCGCCGCCGTTCAGGATCGTGCAATTACACAGAGCCCACTGTAGGAGCTGCCGCAGGCTGCGATCTTTTGATCTTGATTTTAAGAATCCAAATCAAAAGATCGTCCGATCGCGGCCCGAGCCTGCCGCAGCTCCTACAAGGGTGCGTGGTCAGTTAGTTCGCGCAGCGTATCGAGAAACAGCCGCAGCACCGGTGAGGCGTCGTCGGCGCGGTAAGTGGCGTACAGCGGGACTTCCGGCAGCGCCGGAGTCAGGCGGCGGAACACCAGCCCTGCCGGGGCGAGTTGCTCGATCGAAGCCGGCAACAGCGCCACGCCAAACCCGGCCCTGACCAGGCTGAGCAAGGTCTGCACCTCGATCACTTGCTGGCGAATCTGCGGCGTGAACCCGGACTTGATGCAGCACTGAAACAGAAAATCGGCAAACCGCGACTGCTTCAATTCCAGCGCCACGAACGGTTCCTGCGCCAGATCGGCGGGCGCCAGATGTTCGCGACTGGCCAGCGGGTGATCCGCCGGCATCACCACGCGAATCGGCTCGTAGATCAGCAGTTCATTGCGCAACTGCGGATCATCATAGCCAACGCGGAACACACAGGCGTCAATGCGCTTTTCCTTCAACGCCTTGACCTGCGCCGCCGGGGTCATTTCATGCAGACGCCAATTGACCTGCGGATAGCGCTCGCGAAACAGATGCAGGGCTTTGGGCAGCACGCCGACCATCACCGAACTGATCATGCCGATTTCAAGTTCACCAAGCTGCCCGCGCCCGGTCTGCCGGGTCAGGTCCAGCGCGCGTTCGAGCTGTTCGAACACCAGCGGTGCCTGCTCCTTGAGCATCTGCCCCGCCGCTGTCAGCTCGACCCGATGATGGCTGCGCTCGAACAGCGGCGTACCAAGTTCTTCCTCCAGCAAACGAATCTGCTGACTCAGCGGCGGCTGGCAGATGTGCAGCCGTTCGGCAGCACGACCGAAGTGCAACTCATCGGCCAGCGCCATGAAGTAACGCAGCAAGCGCAGGTCCATGGCGGCTCACCCGAGGTTCAGCGGCGTCGAGCGCTGCCGCACGCCGGTCAGGCTGAACAGCGCGTTGGCAATGGCTGGCACCACCGACGGACTGCCCAGCTCGCCGACACCGCCGGGTTTGTCCGGTTGGCCGTCGAGCACCAGGATGTCCACCGCCGGCATGTCCGACATGCGCGTGACGCGGTAATCGTGGAAGTTGCTCTGCTGCACCCTGCCCTGTTTGATGTCGAGCCGATCAAACAACGCATGGCCGAGGCCCCACATCAGGCCGCCGTAGATCTGTTCTTCGACGCCACCGGGCGAAACTGCCAAGCCGCAATCGACTACACAAGTGAGCTTGTCGACTTTCGCTTGGCCATCGACTTTCACAACCCGGGCGACCACCGCGATAAAACTGGTGTAACCCTGATTGGTCGCGATCCCCAGCGCGGTATCTGGCGGCAATGGCTGGCCCCAACCGGCACGTTCGGCAGCCTGTTTGAGCACCGCGACATGCCGTGGACGCTCCTGCATATTCGCCAGCCGAAATGCCAACGGATCTGCGCCGGCCGCATGCGCCAGTTCATCCATGAAACTCTCGACGGCGAACACGTTGGGAATGAAACTCACCGAGCGATACCAGCCGCTGGGCACGTTACTTTCATGCTTGACCCAGTTCAGATCCAGGTGCGGCGGACGATAGGCGAAGTCCCACGCGGTGATCGCCTCGGTGGTGCTGTAATCCATGTGATCCGGGCGCTCGAAATAGCCCGGTTCCCACTGCTCCGGCGAGGCTGGGGACACTGCGTGCAATTGCAGTGCGCTGAGTTTTCCGGACGCATCCAGTGCGCCTTTGATCCGATGCAGAGTCGCCGGGTGATAGAACAGCGCGTGCATTTCGTCTTCACGACTGTTGAGCAATTTCACCGGCACACCAGTTTTCTGCGCCAGATAGGCGACTTCGAACAGCCAGTATTTGGCTTCCCGTGCGCCGAAACTGCCGCCGGACACCAGTTCATGAATGGTGACTTGGTCTTTGCCGAATCCACAGATCACCTGAGCCGCTTCCAGCGCCGAGGACGGCACCTGCACGCCGCCCCAGTAGGTGATGGCTTTGTCCTTGATCTGCGCAGTGATGCAGATCGGTTCCAGCGGGTTTTGCACTTTGTAGGGCATGGTGTAATCGGCTTCGAGCAGCTTGGTTGCGCCCGGCCATTGCGCGGCGACATCGCCGTGGGCCATGGCTTTGATAGTCTGCGTTTTCGCGTCGCCAATCGACAAAGCCTGGGCCTTGTGCAACTCCACACTGTCAAACCGGGCCAGCGCGGAATCGCTCCATTTGATTTCCAGCAGTTTGCGTCCCTCTTGCGCGGCCCAGTACGTATCGGCAACAACCGCCACGCCCTCAAGGTTGCCGCCGAGCACGTCGGGCCGGCCCGGGATTGCGATGACTTTGCGCACGCCGGGCACTTGCAGTGCCTGCGCTGAATTCACCGCGAGCACTTTCGCCCCGACCACTGGCGCGCGTTGAATAACAGCCACCATCATCCCCGGTAATTGCACATCGATGCTGTACTGGAAACGCCCACAGACCTTGGCCGCCGCATCACGTTTATGCCGCAGCTTGCCGATGTATTTGAATTGCGCAGGATCTTTCAGCGTTACGTTGGCCGGAGCCGGCAGATGCGCCGCCACACCCACCAGTTCGCCATAGCCGAGGCTGCGTTTGCTCGCGGTGTGCAGCACGCGACCTTCTTCGGTTGCGCAGCTGTCAGCGCTGACCTTCCACTGCTTCGCCGCCGCCGTAATCAACAGTGCCCGCGCCGTCGCCCCGGCCATGCGCAAGCGGTCGTACTCCAGAGAAACGCTGGTGCTACCGCCGGTGGAGAAGACTTTCCATACCGGATGAATGTAGGTTTCGAAAAACGGATCTTCCGGAGTGATCACCTGCACGGTCATCGGATTGACGTCCAGCTCCTCGGCCACACACGCGGCCAACGCCGTGTGCGTGCCGGTGCCGGAGTCGTGCTTGTGCACCACCAGTTTTACCGTGCCGTCGGGCAGCACGCGCACCCAGGCATTCGGCTCGAATTGCGTGGCTGGCGCCGGGGCTTTCGGGTCAGTCGCGGCCGCGCCGGACGGCAGGTACAGCGCAATCGCCAGCCCTGAAGCGACGGTCACCGCTTGCTTGAGAAATTCCCGGCGCGGCAGCTCGAATTGCGTGTCATCCAGGCGGCTCATCACGCCTCCTTAGGCGCATTCGCCGCGCGTTTGATGGCTTTATTGATGCGCCCGTAAGTGCCGCAGCGGCAGATATTGCCGGACATGGCGTTGCGGATCGAATCGTCATTCACCACCGCCCCAGTGTTTAGTAGCGCAGCGGCAGACATGATCTGCCCGGATTGACAGTAGCCGCATTGCGGCACATCTTCGGCGACCCAGGCCAGTTGCAGCGGATGGGTTTCGTCGGGCGACAAGCCCTCGATGGTGGTGATGTTGTGGCCAGCGACGGCGGCCACCGGCAACTGGCAAGAACGCACCGCGACGCCGTTCAGGTGCACGGTGCAGGCACCGCACAGGCCCATGCCGCAACCGAACTTGGTGCCAGTGAGCTTCAACTGATCACGCAACACCCATAACAAGGGCATGGAGGGGGACGCCTCGACCAGCTCGCGTCGTTCGCCGTTTACCGTGAATGTAATCATTGTCAGGCTCCAAAAGAGCGGCCCGTCTTTGTGCAGGCCTGGTCACCGATTATTGGGAGCCACGGCAAATCGCGGCCAGCGACGATTTCTGCCAACCGGTGTAAGCAGGACTAACAACATGTACAAGCGATACCCGTCGGTGCAGTCCATGAGCGCGTTTATCCACGCGGCGCGCAGCGGCAGCTTCTCCAGCGCCGCGCGCAAACTCGACCTCACACACAGCGCCATCAGCCAGCAGATTCGTGCACTCGAAGACTTTATCGGCCAGCCGCTGTTCGTGCGCGAGGGCGGCGGCAGCAACCTGACCGATACCGGGCAGCTGTTTGCCAGCGTGCTGTCGGATGGCCTGGCGCAGATTGATCGCGCCTTGTCTTCGGTGAAAAACCGTAGCGTGGCTCAGCGTCTGACGCTGGATGTGGACAGTGAACTGGCGCAGAGCTGGCTCAATCCGCGCCTGCCGCAGTTACTGGATGGCTTGCCGGATTACGAGGTGACGCTGCTGTCGATGCCGCGCAGTGATCGCAGCACCTTCGAGCGGGTGGATCTTGCGTTGCGCTATGGCTATGGCGATTGGGATGACTGCGAGATGACGCAGATCTGTGGGGATCGGGTGCTGGCAGTGGCGTCGCGTGAGTTGCTGGCGCGGCATGAATTACAGGTGCCGCTGAGTCCGGCGCAGATTTTGGAACTGCCGCTTTTGGGGTATACGCGCAGGTCGTGGATTCCGTGGCTGGATGCCGCCGGCATGCCGCCGAACGAGCCTCCGGCACGGGTGATTTTTGATAATGCGGCCAACCTGATTGCCGCCGCCGAGGCCGGTGTCGGCGCAGGGCTGGTGCGCGGATTATTGGCAGCAGATGCGTTGCGCAGTGGGCGGTTGGTGGCGCTGAACGAGGCGCAGATTGTGGCGCATTACAATCTGTATGCGGTCTGGCCGCATGGGCAGGCTGAACGCGTGGCGCCTGTGGTTGATGCCGTGCGGCAGTTGGTTTTGCGTACGCTTGAAGATCCTGCCCTCCCCCAATCATGACCGCGCGCTTTACACCGGAGTCGCCGAAGACTGTTGATGAGGTTTACCGCTGAAGCCTTTCGGACTCAGCTGCTCCGTTTAGATCCATCCGGCTTCATTTCGCGAAAAAACGTTCGCCGATATTCAGAAGGCGACGTGCCGAGCTGAGCGACGAATTGTTGCCTCAAGGATAAGGGCGTTCCGAAACCTGCCTCTCCGGCAACGCATTCAATGGGTAGATCAGTCGTTTCAAGCAGTTCTTGTGCTCTGACGACTCGCTCGGCATTCAGCCATTTAGAGACGGTACTGCCCGTCGCCTCCTTAAAGCGTCGAGTAAACGTGCGCCTGCTCATTTTTGCCATGTCTGCCAGGACATCGAGAGACAGATCACTGGACAGGTGCGTACGCGCCCACGCCAGTACATCAGACAAATGAGTCTCGCTGGATAGCTGCGGCACAGGGCGCTCAACGTATTGAGCCTGACCTCCCTGCCTGTGCGGCGGCGTTACCAGCATCTTTGCGGTGCGATTCGCCACATCGGCACCGAACCGCTGGCGTATCAAGTGCAGGCAACAATCGATTGCCGCCACGGTTCCCGCAGAAGTCACGATATTGCCATCACTGACATAGAGCACCTCGGGCCTGAAATGAACCTCAGGGAAGCGTCGGGAAAATTCGTCTCTGACGGCCCAGTGGGTGGTCGCTTCCTTGCCATCAAGCAGCCCGGCATCTCCGAGCACGAATGCTCCCAGACATAAGCCGACGATGAGCTTTCCCTGGGCATTAGCGAGCTGCAAGGCTTTCACAAGCTGCGCAGATGCAACGACCGACTGATCGCCCCACGCAGGGATGACAATTACATCAGATGCCTCCATCAGTTCCAGGCCATGAGCTACCTCCAGGCCGATGCCTTGGTCGCTACTCACCGTACCCGGCGACTCAGCGCAGTAGCTGACCTCGTATTGCGGTTCACCGGGCGCGGATTGAGCCGTACCCAGAACCACGCCCGGGACAGAAAGATGGAACAGACTTACGCCGTCGAAAGCCAGAACAGCCACACGTATGGATTGCATCAGGCAGCCTCAGAGGGATAAATCGCCCCTCTCAAATGTACGGACACGTTAGTCGATTGGCCCGATTATATCGAAATATGTCATTCAGGCCACTGTCGGGCTCTAAAGCATTCGGCAAGAATGGTGTTCTCGATGTATCAACAGGATTAATCACATGAACTTCAGAACACTCCCTCTTGCGCTCAGCATTGCTTGCGCTGTGACCACCGCACCGGCATTTGCGGGATCAAACGCCCCCGAGTCGCCGGACGCATCGCATAAAGTCGACTTGCAGCAAATTCGTAACGCCACGGTGAAAATCACCTACGGCGGCACGACATTCCTGATCGACCCAATGCTCGCCAAAAAGGGAGCCTATCCAGGATTTGAAAATACTTACCGAAGCAACCTGCGCAATCCGTTGGTTGATCTGACAGAGTCGCCGGCTGAAGTGATCTCCGGTATCGACGCAGTCATCGTCACGCATACGCATCTTGACCACTGGGATGATGCCGCACAAAAAGCGCTGCCCAAAGACATCCCTCTGTTCACTCAGCATGAAGAAGATGCGCAGCTGATTCGCTCCCAGGGTTTCAAGGATGTCCGCGTACTGACTGATGAAGCTGAATTCGGCGGCGTCAAAATCAGCAAGACCGGTGGTCAGCATGGCACCGACGAAATGTATGCCGTACCCGCTCTGGCGAAACCTCTGGGCGAAGCAATGGGCGTCGTTTTTCAAGCGCCAGGCTACAAGACGCTCTACCTCGCCGGCGACACTATCTGGCGTAAAGAGGTCGATCAGGCCATCGAGAAATATCACCCCGAGGTCATCGTGCTCAATGCCGGGAAAGCAAAAATGACCGGCTACGAGGGTGCAATCATCATGGGTGAGGAGGACGTTCTGCGCGCTTCACAGGTCGCGAAAAACGCAAAAATCGTCGCCGTGCACATGGACGCAGTCAACCATATGTCCCTGACCCGCAAGCAATTGCGCACCTACGTCAAACAGCAGGGTATCGAGAGTCGCGTAGACATCCCGGAAGACGGCGCTTCATTGGAGTTTTGATTCAAGCATCAAGAGCCGCTGGTGAAGGCGGCTCGCGATATCCCTGAAGTATCACCACCCCTCCCAATTAATATTGTACGAACCCAACCCCTCCTCCCAATACTCGCCCCCAAGCAACCACCCACCCGGGCCGGATGCGACCAGGCGAGGGAATGTGCAATCCAGTTGCGCATAGAAATGGCCGATGACCCGGGACGTGGAAGCTGTCAGCCGCAAGGCTGCCTTCCCCGCTATCAGGAGATCGACTGCAATGATCATCGATATCAGCTGCTATCCCACCGATCTGGTGGACCTCGCCTGGAGGCATGACGGTGACCCGTTCACCGGCGAGCGTCTGCTGGAGATGATGGATGGCCCGTACATGGTCAACGGCAAACCTCGCCGCATCGACAAAGCCTTCATCCAGCCCCCGCAAGGCAACACCATTTACACCTGGACCGACGGCGATCTGACCGGTCGCGAGTCCATCGACGCCTACATGGCCTACACCCTGAAAATGGTCCAGACCTACCCGGACCGTTTCATCGGCTGTTTCGTCTACAACCCGCGCTGCGGCGTGGAAAACGGCGTCGAGGCGATCGAGCGCTACGTCACCGAACACGGTTTCAAGATGGTGCAGATGCAGGCCAACATGCATGCCTATCGGCCTGACCGCGCACTCGACTGGGTGCGTCCGTGCTTCGAGAAATGCGCCGAGCTGGGCATCCCGGTCAAGCTGCACACCGGCGACGGGCCGTACAGCATCCCGTCGGAATGGGTGCCGATGATCAAGGAATTCCCCAACGTCGATTTCATCATGGCGCACTTCGGCGTGCAGACCGGCGGCGTCTACGTGTTCGAACCGATGCAATGGGCGATGGAGTTGCCCAACGTCTATTGCGAATCCGGCTGGTGCCTGCAATCGCGGATTGTCGAGTTCGCCAAGGTTCTGCCGACGCACAAGATCCTGTTCGGCACCGACACTCCGCCGAACGAACCGGGCATGTGGCTGCGTCTGCTGGAGGTGCTGTGCCATGAGCCGCCGCAGGGCCTGAACCTCGACGAGAACACGCTCGAGGATTACCTGGGCAACAACACCGCGCGGATGATCGGCCTTGAGCCAACCCCGCCACCGCGTTCCGTTTCCGAAGCAGAGGCGCAGCTCAAGCGCCCCGTCACCACTCAATTGGCCAGGAGCTGAACCGATGATCATCGACACCCATCTGCACCCCACCAATCTGGTCGACGAGGCCTGGCGCCACACCGGCGAACCGTTCACTGGCGAGCGCATGCTCAAGCTGATGGACGGCCCGTACATGATCAACGGCAAACCGCGCCGGATCGACATGGGCTTCATCCAGCCGCCACCGGGCAACACCGGTTATCGCGACGGCAACCGCCGCGGCCGTGAAGGCGTGCGCGACTACATGTCGTACATCGCCGAACTGTGCATGAAGTACCCGGACCGCTTCATCGGCAACTTCAACTTCAACCCGCGCTGGGGACCGGAAAACGGCGCGGCGGAGCTGGAATTCCACATCAAGGAATACGGCTTCAAAATGCTCAAGCTGCACGCGAACATGCACGGCTATCGCCCGGATCGGGCGCTGGACTGGCTGCGTCCGGCGATGAAAGTCTGCGCCAAGTACAACATCGTGGTGCTGATCCATACCGGCGATGGCCCGTACACCATTCCGACCATGTTCTACCCGATCATCCGCGAGTTCCCGATGGTCAATTTCATCATCGGCCACTTCGGTATCCAGACCGGCGGCAACTACTCGTTCGAAGCGTTCTGGATGGCCATGGACACGCCGAACGTGTACTGCGAATCCGGTTGGTGCTTCCAGTCGCGGATCGTCGAATTCGCCAAGGAACTGCCGCGCAACAAGATCGTGTTCGGCACCGACTCGCCGCCGAACGAACCGGGCATGTGGCTGCGTGAGCTTGAAGTGTTGTGCTCGCCGGCACCGCAGGGCTTGGGGATTGATGAAGATCATCTCGAAGATTACCTGGGCAACAACATCGCCAGGTTGTGCGGGATCGAACCGACCCCACCGCCCAAAGACCTGATCGAAGCAGACATACGTCTGACCACGACTTACCTCTAACTGAAAGAGATGTTGCACCTCTGTGGCGAGGGAGCTTGCTCCCGCTGGGTGGCGAAGCCGCCCCAAAAAACAGGCCTGCTGCGCAGTCCAGCGGGAGCAAGCTCCCTCGCCACAGGGGACCCGCGCAAAGAGCACACAGCGACTTTACAGGCGCGAAGATGACCCGGCGTTCGCTCGACCGGCAGGCCAACGGCTTGTCGATTGAAAGCCCTTTCAGCCCTGCGCGCCTGCTTTTTTTGAGGTGAAACCATGACCGTTTCGACGCTTGGCGATACCCAGGATTTCCACGTTTTCATCGACGCTTATCGCCGCGAATATCCGGACGATGTGCTGACCATCACCCAACCGCTTTCCGCCGATCAGGACGTCACCGCGCTGGTCGACGCCCTCGCCGCTCAGGGCCGCGATCCGCTTCTAATCTGCGAGCAAGTCGGCAACCTCGGCGTGCCGGTGGCGACCAATCTGTTCGCCTCCCGTACCCGCATCGCCCGGTTGTTCGGCGTGCCTGCGGCGCAGTTGCACGAAACCTTCCAGGCCCGCGCCAACCATCCAATTGCGCCGCGCTATGTGGAAACCGGCCCGGTGCTGGATGAAGTGTTCGAAGGCGAAGCACTCGACCTGGCGCTGCTGCCGATGCTCAAGCATTTCGACAGTGATCGCGGACCGTACATCACCAACGCGATCATCATCGCTGAGGATCCGCAGACCGGCATTGCCAACATGAGCTATCACCGCTCGATGCGCCATGCCCGCCAAGCCCTCGCCACCAGCCTGCACTCGCGCGGACACTTGTGGCGGATGTTGCAGACTGCCCGCGAACGCGGCGAAGAGCTGCGCGTGTCGATGGTGGTCGGCGCGCATCCAGTCTTCATGCTCGCAGCGGCGGCGCGTTTGCCGTTCGGCAGTGATGAACGCGCGGTGGCCGGTGGCTTGTTCGGCGCCCCGCTGGAACTGGTCAAGACCCCGCGTTACGGCATCGGCGTACCCGCGTATGCAGAGTTCGTCCTTGAGGGCGCAATCGATCCTGCGGCCTATGCAGAAGAAGGCCCGTTCGGCGAATTCAGCGGCTATTCCTCGGATCGCTCGACCAACAACGTGCTGCGCGTCGATACCCTGTTGCGACGCAAAGACGCGTGGCTGGTGGACGTGGTCGGCGGGCGATACGCCGAGCACCTGACCCTCGCGCGACTGCCGCGTGAAGCGGAAATGAGCGAAAAGCTCAAGGCGCGTTTCCCCGCCGTCACCGCCGTGCATTACCCGAATTCCGGCACGCATTTTCATTGCTACGTTGCACTGGATCAAAGCCGTGACGGCGAAGCGCGACAGATCATGCTGGCGCTGCTCGGCTGGGATCCGTATCTGAAAAGCGTGATCGCAGTGGACAGCGATATCGATATCACTGACGACAGCCAGGTGCTGTGGGCACTGGCCACGCACTTCCAGCCGCACCTGGACATTTTCGTAATCGACGGCTTGCCCGGCAGCCCGCTAGACCCGTCATCCTCGGTCAACGGCACCACGTCGCGCATGGGCCTGGATGCCACGCGCGGCTCTGGGTTTGACGGGATCAAGGCGCAGCTTGATCAGGCAGTGCTCGAACGTGCGCGCAATCTGCTCAAGGAGTATCCAGCGTGAACCGCCAGCGCATGGTCGTCGGCATTAGCGGCGCGTCGGGGTTCATCTACGGCGTGCGTCTGCTGGAATTGCTGGCCGAGCTGAATATAGAGAGCCACCTGATCATCAGCCGCGCTGCATTGCTGACCATGGCCCACGAAACCGATTACAAACTCGCCGACGTCACGGCGCTGGCCAGCCATTACCACCGCGCCGATGACGTCGCCGCCGGGATTGCCAGCGGTTCGTTCCGCTGCCTCGGGATGGTCGTCGCGCCCTGTTCCATGCGCACCTTGGCGGAAATCGCCACCGGCACTTCATCCGGGCTGATCGGCCGCGCTGCCGACGTCACGCTCAAGGAGCGCCGCACGCTGGTGCTGATGGCCCGTGAAACGCCGTTGACCCTCGCCCACTTGCGCAACATGACCGCAGTCACCGAGATGGGCGGGATCATCGCGCCGCCGGTGCCGGCGTTCTACGCACGTCCCGATAACCTCGCACAAATGGTCGACCACAGCCTCGGGCGCGTGCTCGACCTGTTCGGCCTTGATGCCGGCACCGCGCTGCGCTGGCGAGAACCTCAAGCAGATCCACCGGCTGACATAAATCCCCTCGCCACAAAGGTCAATCAAAGGAGCCTCACATGAACACACCCTTCAACGCCCCGACCCCGAACACCAAAATCCCCGTGACTATCCTCACCGGGTTTCTCGGTGCCGGCAAAACCACCCTGCTCAACTACATCCTCAAGGAAAACCACGGGCGCAAGATTGCCGTGATCGAAAACGAGTTTGGCGAGGTCGGCATCGACGGCGATCTGGTACTCAGCTCGGAAACCGAAGAAATCTACGAAATGGTCAACGGCTGCGTGTGCTGCACCGCCGAAGTTCGCGAGGATCTGGTGCGCATTGTCCGCGAGCTGGTGGCGCGTCCGGTGCGGCTCGATCACATCCTGATCGAGACCAGCGGCCTCGCCGATCCGTACCCGGTGGCGCAGAGCTTTTTCATTAACGATCCGATCGCCGATGAAGTCGAACTCGACGCCATCGTGACCATGGTCGATGCCAAACACATCGCCCGGCATCTGGAAGATCTGCAACTCGACGGTGTCGACAATCAGGCCGTGGATCAGATCGTCTGCGCCGACCGCATCGTCATCAACAAGGTCGATCTGGTCAGCGCTGAGGAAGTCGAAGCGCTGCGCGGCAAGATTCGTGGATTGAATGCCACTGCAGATCTGGTGACCTCGACCCACGCGCAAATCGATCTGTCGAAAATCCTCGGCATCGGCGCCTTCGAATCCACCCAGAAGCTGATGGAAATCGGCGCCGAACACGACCATCACGCCGATGAACATCACCACGAACATGACGAACCGGACCATACCCATGACCCGAGCGTGACCTCGGTCGGCATCGCCGTGGATCGCGCAGTCGATCTGATGGCGTTCCATCGCTGGATCAGCGAATTGCGCAGCGCTCAGGCCGACAACTTGTATCGCATGAAAGGCGTGCTGGCGGTGGCCAACGAAGACCAGCGCTACGTGCTGCAAGGCGTGCACAGCCTGGTCGAGTTCCGCGCCTCGACCTTGTGGGGCACGGAGCCGCGCTCGAGCAAGATCGTCTTCATCGGCCGCGACCTGGATCGTGCGGCGCTGAATCAAGGCTTCGCCGCCTGCCTGGCAGGCTGAAACGGCATCGGAGCCGGTGGATGGCGGTTCCGGGCACGAATGACTGATGCCAGAACAGAAGGAACAACACAAAACCTGTGGGAGCTGGCTTGCCAGCGATAGCGGACTGTCAGTTGATCAAGATGGTGACTGCAAAATCGCCATCGCTGGCAAGCCAGCTCCCACAGGGTTCCATTGTGCTCTTGAGCTAAGCGGCATCAGACGAATACCCCTCTGTACCGAATAACAACAGCTAGAGGTGTTTCCCCATGTCGTCAGCCACAACCCCATCAAGTACCGCCTCAACCGTGCACCCGGTCGACCGCGTTTTGCCGGTGCGACAGATGCTCACCCTCGGCCTGCAACACATGGCCGTGTCGTACATCGGCGCCATCGCGGTGCCGTTGATTGTCGCCAGCGCCTTGAAGATGTCCCATGCCGACACCGTGGTGTTGATCAGCACCACGCTGTTCTGCTCCGGAATCGCCACCCTGCTGCAAACCGTCGGCTTCTGGAAATTCGGCGTGCGCCTGCCGATTCTGCAAGGCGTGGCGTTCAGCAGCGTCGGCCCGGTAATCGCCATCGGCAGCAACCCGGAAGTCGGCTTTGCCGGAGTCTGCGGAGCGGTGATTGGCGCCGGGATTTTTACCATGTTGATCGCACCGTTCGTGGGTCGATTGCGGCGGTTTTTTCCGCCAGTGGTGACCGGTTGCATCGTCACCGTGATCGGTTTGCAGCTGTTCCCGATTGCCTACGAGTGGGTCGGCGGCGGGCGCAATGCGAGCAACTTCGGTGCTCCGGCATTTCTCGGCGTGGCGGTGGTGGTGCTGCTGACCATCCTGCTGGTCAACCGCTTTGGCAGCCCGATGCTGCGCAACATGGCGGTGCTGGTGGGGATGCTGGTCGGCGCGGGGCTGGCTTATGGCTTGGGCATGGGCAGTTTTCACAGCGTCGAAGATGCGCCGTGGCTGACCGTGCCCTACCCGTTCTACTTCGGTCTGCCGACCTTCAGCCTGATCCCGATTGCGACCATGGTGGTGGTGATGATCGTGCAGATGGTCGAGTCGATGGGGCTGTTCGTCGCCATTGGCGACATCGTTGAGAAACCCGTCGAAGACAAACAAGTGATCAACGGTCTGCGCGCCAACGGTCTGGCCAGCACCATCGCCGGCATGTTCGCCGCATTCCCGTTTATTGCGTTCATGGAGAACGTCGGCCTGGTGATCCTGACCGGCGTGCGCAGCCGCTGGGTGGTGGCGGTCAGCGGTTTGTTGATGTGCTCGATTGCGCTGGTGCCGAAGGCCGGGGCGATCATCGCCTCGATGCCCACCGCGGCGCTGGGCGGTGCCGGCATTGCCATGTTCGGCGTAGTCGCGGCGGCGGGGATTCAGACCCTGGCCAAGGTCGATTACGAGCGTAATCGCTACAACGTACTGATCGTCGGTTTCACCCTCGCCGCCGCCCTGGTGCCGGTGCTCGCGCCGGCCCTGTTCAAACAATTGCCCGAGTGGTCGCAGCCGTTCCTGCACAGCAGCGTAGTGATCGCCTGCCTGGTGTCGGTGCTGCTCAACGCCGCACTGAACGGCGTCAACGTGCCAGAGAGCACGCCCAGCAAATCCGCTTCGCACATCCTCTGACTGGAGCTGCCCATGACTCAACTTCAAAACATCCTGATCAAAAACCCCGTGGCGGTGATGACCGGCCTGCGTGGCCCGCGCGCCCGCGCCGGTGCGGTGGACATCCGCATCGTCAACGGGCGCATAGCTGAAATGGCCGCCAACCTTGAAGCACATCCCGGTGAACGGGTGATCGATGCGCGCAATTCGCTGGTGTATCCGGGCTGGATCAACACGCACCATCACCTTTTCCAGAACCTGCTCAAGGCCGTGCCCGAAGGCTTGAATCAGGATCTGAAAGGCTGGCTGGCCAGCGTGCCCTATCCGCGCTTGAACCGCTTCACCCCGCAACTGGCGCAGATTGCCGCACGGCTGGGCATGGTCGAGTTGCTGCTGTCCGGCGTTACCACCTGCGCCGATCACCACTACCTGTATCACGCCAACGGCAGCACCGAGACCGGCGACTTGCTGTTCGACACCGCCGATGAATTCGGCCTGCGTTTCGTACTGTGCCGGGGCGGCGCGCTGGAGTCGGCGAGCGCACATCCGGGCTTCTCGAAAACCGCGCTGCAACCGGAAAGTCTTGAGCAGATGGTCGGCGATATTGAACGGCTGAAATCGCGCTATCACCAGGACACACCGGACGCGATGCGCCGCGTGGTCGTCGCTCCAACTACACCAACGTTTTCCCTACCACCAACGCTGCTGCGCGAACTGGCGCACACCGCGCGTGGCATGGGCCTTCGCCTGCACACGCACCTCTCCGAAACCCAGAACTACGTGAACTTCTGCCGCGAAAAATACAACTGCCTGCCAGTGGAATTCGTCGCCGAACACGAATGGCTCGGCCCGGACGTGTGGTTCGCCCACGCCGTGCACTTGCAACCGGGCGAGATCCGCATGCTCGCCCAGACCGGCACCGGCGTCTCGCACTGCCCGGTGAGCAACGCCCGACTGGGCAGCGGCGTGGCGCCGATCCCGCAGATGTACGAGGCCGGCGTGCCGATCTCCCTTGGCGTCGACGGCGTGGCTTCCAACGAATCCGGGAGCATGGTCGGCGAAGCCAACACCGCATGGCTGATTCATCGCGCCGAACAAGGCGCCGGCGCCACCACGGCTGAAGACGTGATTCACTGGGGCACGGCGGGTGGTGCGCAGGTGCTGGGGCTGGGCGCTGTTGGCACACTTGAAGTCGGGCAAGCGGCAGATCTGGTGGTCTACAGCCTTGATCATCCACGCTTCTATGGCTTCCACGACAGCGCCGTTGCGCCAGTGGTCGCGGGTGAGCCGATCACGGTGAAATACAGTCTGGTCGGCGGCCGCATCGTGGTGGACAACGGCGTGATTCCGGGGCTGGACATCGAACGCATGCGCGCCGAAGCGTGGGAAGGTGTGCAGCAACTCATGAACGTTGACGACTGACCCAAGCCCCCGCAAAAACCGTGGCGCGTGGTCATTCGCGCACCAGGGCTTTCTCGACTAGAGTTAGTGCCTCATCGGATTGAGCCCCTGCCAGCTACATCGGGCTCTTGATCAAGGAGAGACTGATGACACACCGCAGCAACATCGAACGGACCTACCGCACCTGGTCCACGCCTATCCTGCTGGAATTGAAAAAACGCGAAGATCAGATGGCGCCTGTCGAGCGCCAGGCGCTTGAGGTTGTGTTGGTGGAACGGAGGTTGGTGGATTTGGGTAATCCGGAGGGTAAAGAACGACGTCAAAGTGTGGTGAAGAAAACCGTCAAGCCTGACTGATTGACTTGCTCGGCTGTTAACGGCGGACTGAATTCTGGCGTGACCAGCGAGAGTCTTTCGCGTGCTTGCTCAAGAAGCGCCTGATGTGAGCAGAGCATCTTTACATCGTTGTAAATTCCATGCTCCTGAGCGTAAGCATTAGGGTAAAAAAGGGAGAGCAGGCCAATGTCACACTCTCCCTTTCAATGTGTTGGTAGAGGCTAAAGGTCAGACATAGTCTTAATCACGTTCTCTATTCGCTCCCGTGCAGCACTGGTCAAACGCTTTACACCGAGGGTTTTGGCAATTTCCAAAGGCATGTCACCTGCGGAAATCAAAGCTGCTACCGTTAGCAACTCCTCAGCGGCGATCTCCTCCACAGATCGCCCATCATCAACAGTTGCTGGGACACGGTAGCTGTTCCATGCAGCAACGTCATTTGCTGAATGCCAGACAAATTGTCCATAAACCGGATCGTTTCGCAGATGATGTTTCTGCTCCGTCAAGTCTAGAACTCGCTCTCGGATAAGGCGGCCGGTGCGCTGAAATCCGTGGGCCCGAGCAACGCGTTGAACGAGCAGTGAATCGAGGATTGGTGCTTCCTGCGCCAATACATGCGCGATCAAGTCTGCGAGAACCGCGTCGTACTCAGGAGAATAGAAGGCTTCTGCATTAATCCTGTCGCCCACATTAGTGAAGTCCGTAACCCGGTACTCGCCCTTGATTGCAGGAGTCACCCAACCCACGAACGACTTTGCGATCTTGAGTTCGGTAATTGGCTCAATGGGCGTATCCGTCATCGACAGATCGGTATCCTCTGAATGATCTGTGACTACTGCGAATGGCACGTTATGTACTAGAGACAAATGAGGTGCAAGTGTACTTTTCTCAGACTCCACACGGGCAGCAGCGATGGAACGAGAATCTTCCAGCAACGCTTCCAACGACGCGTGCAAGCGATCAAGCGCGCTCGACTTATCAATCCACCACTCGGTGGACCAGAGCCGAACCAAGTTCCACCCCAACCCCTTTAGAATTCCACTGCGCACTTTGTCACGGTCTCTTGCAGTGGCCGCACTGTGATAGGTAGCACCATCACATTCGACGCCAACGAGATAGTCTCCCGGCCGATCTGGATGCACGACACCCAAGTCGATACGGAAGCGTGATACGCCAATCTGCGGGACGACTTGCCAACCTTTGCGCCTTAAGCCTTGTGCCACGGCCTCCTCAAATGGCGAGTCATAACCCCCTACTGATCCTCGCACCGCTTCAGCAAGCGCCCTTGGCCCGCGCTGAGCAAACTCGATAAAGTGTTTCAGATCGCGTACGGCTCTAGCATTTGTTCGGTTCAGATCCACCATCGCAGAATCAAAAGATGAGAAGACCAACATCTCCCTGCGTGCACGCGTTATAGCGACATTCAAACGACGCCAGCCACCTTCCTTGTTCAAAGGGCCGAAGTTCATCGACATGACTTGCGCACCCGGTTCGGTAGGACCGTATCCGATACCAAGCATGATCAAATCACGTTCATCACCTTGTACGGTTTCCAGATTCTTCACTACGACAGGTTCGGCAATATCATGCTGAAAAAATGGCTCGATCTGGGGAAACTGCTGCCGGGCCCTGTCCAGCAGGTCATTGATCAATCTTTGCTGATCAGTGTTGAGCGTAATGATCCCGATAGTGTGCCCCGCAGCCACAAAGGCCGGGTCCATCAAACGCTTCACCGTTTCATTGACGATCGCTTCAGCCTCGGCTTGGTTATGTCTGCCCTTACCCTTGGCGTAAACGCCATCAACACGACGCCATTCCACAGCGCTAGCACGTGTTTCAGCCGCAGGGAAAGTAATCAAATTACTGTCGTAGTAACGATGATTGGAAAATGCGATCAAGCTTTCGTGGCGGCTGCGGTAATGCCAACTTAGGCTATGGCTTGGGATGCCTGCACCTAAACATTCGTCGAGAATGCTCTCCATATCCTCTGCCGTATCATCCTCAGCGGCGGACGCAGCACGATTGAAAAAATTGGTTGGCGGCATCTGACGCGGGTCGCCCGCAATCACTACTTGTTTGCCTCTTGCGATCGACCCTATGGCATCCCATGGTGCTATTTGAGAAGCCTCGTCGAAGATGACCAAGTCAAACAGCTCAAGATCCGTCGGAAGATACTGCGCAATTGAAAGTGGACTCATCAGCATGCAGGGAGCGAGCTTGGACATGGCATCACCCATCTCAACCGCCAGCTGTCGCACTGGTTTGTGGCGTCGAGATTTTTGTAGCTCATGCTTCAAAATACCAAAGCCGCCTTGCTTACCGATTTCGTTTTTCGACGGAATCAATCCACACAGTTTTGCGCGTATGTAGCGCACCGTGAGCTTGGACATATCCTCATCAATGCGGATAAACGCTTCGATATCGCTTGCATGTTCTGCTGGTACAAAATTTCGCAATAGCGGTTCGGCGTCGATAATCTGCGTCGCAAACCAACGAGCATAGGAAGTCTCGAAAGCATCACCGGCACCGCCTGCGGGGAGTGATTTTGCCGCCAACGCATCACTTAACGGTTTAAGTCCGCAAGCGATTGCTTCTTCCCTGACCCTGCACCAATCGCACCAAGCCTTAAGTTTGGATTCCTGCCGAACGACTGAGTTAGAAGCTACGAGCAACGACTCGATCGTCAACTTCGATTCAAGTGGAAGGTTACTCAGATCATTGAATTTTTTGCTCGCGCGATTGAAGTCAGCTAACGCCTCCGTCAAGTGATGCAGTGCCGATGAAATGAAACCGCCGCCGCCAAGCAGTTCATTGGCCTTAACGACCAGATTTTCAGTCGCTCCACGTAATGAAATTAAATCTTCAGGAGAGCCTGCCCTTGAGCTAACCACCGTCCTCAAACGCTCGCCCAACTCACAAGCTGCTGCCATAGCTGAAACATCGCTGGACACCCCGCTCCAGCCCGGCACGGAACCGACGTCCACCACCAAGCTTTCAAGAGAATCGAGCAACTCACGCATGCTAGAGAGTTTGATCAAATCCGCCTCAACATCTGGCTGTCCAGTTGCCCCCCCTGCCACGGCCAGATTTTTTCCCACTCTTTTCTTGCCCAAAGTCGCAAGAAACCAAAATTTGGACTTGGCGATCTCCCAGTCGGATTTCATCTGCTCAAGATTGATCGTTCGACAGGCCTCTGGCGCATATCGCAGAGATAGCGATCGTTCGATTTCTCGATAACCGGCGATCAACTGAATTGCTCGCTTGGCTGAATTTATCTTCGCGCTGGCATTCAGAGTAAAAACGAACCCGAGATCAACTCCATGGGCGTCGACCAATAAAGCGACGAACTGAGTAAATTGTTCTATGTCTTCGCCGCTCTCGACCGCGAGAGGAAGGTCCGTAGCTTTCAGGAGACTGGTACTAGCAACTTGCAGTCGCTCAATCACACCGGGAAGCTCGCCAGCCGCGGCGACAATTGCCTCCTGCCATCCGTTTGACCAATCAGTGGGAGACAAAAGCGAAAAGTCGTCAGAAAGCTCTCGCGCTGCCTGACTATTCAGATCAAGACGTCTGGCAACGTCGCGCAACAGCGCATAGGTCTGAGTGTCGTGAACTGTGCCTTCTGCCCACATCAAACGTGGTAATGATGGGTTGCCATCTCGAACTACGCGTCCTATAGCCTGATGCACGGACAAACCGTTAGGGGAACGACGGTGCAGTATTTCAACAACGTCATTCAACCGGTTTCGCAGCAGGTGCAACTTGTTCGCTTCTGATGTCCATTCTTGCGCAGTCAACGCATCCCGGACATCCCACGCTCGTTCGAGTTGCTTGAGCACTTCCACCTTCGACGTTTTGCTGGAATGTAGCTCCAGGCAAAACTCGCCCAAGCCCTTTTCTTCAAGTCGCCGGTAAACCACGTCCAAGGCAGCCATTTTCTCGGCAACAAATAAAACTCTGCGCCCAAGGGCAAGGTTGTGAGCAATCATGTTGGCGATAGTTTGCGACTTACCAGTTCCTGGAGGACCATCAAGTACAAAATCACAACCACTGGCCGACGCGACGACTGCCGCTAACTGGGAAGAGTCAGCAGGTAGCGGTGTAAATAGATCAGACGGACTGACCTTTCTATCTAGCTCGGCGGGCTTCGGAAAATCACCCGAAACAGCGTAACCATCACCGCCAACGCTTCTTTCCAGCAGGTGCTTGACCATGGGGCTTTTCAACAGCTGCGCTGAGCGAGCAGCCAAGTCCTGCCACATCAGATATTTTGCGAAAGAGAACGTCCCCAGCACTAGATCCGTAGTGACTTCAAATCCTGGCACATCCCTGACAGCCCGCCTGACGATGTTCCAAATTCCGATTACATCAATCCCGTTGTCATCGGCAGGAAGCTCCCCCTCTAGACCTGGAATCACCAACTCGAAATCGTGTCGTAATAACTCAAGAAGCGTCAAGTTGAAGCGCGGCTCATCCTCGAGCAAGGTCATCGTCACACCCGATAGAGCACTTTTTCGATCAAGTTTGACGGGGAGCAGAATCAAGGGGGCGGAATAGGTTTTCGGGTCATCTGCCGACTTTTTCCATTTCAGGAAACCCAAGGCGAGAAACAGGGTATTCGCCCCGCCTTCATCTAGATCACTTCTAGCTTTGCGATAGAGATCGATGAGAGCAACTTCGAGTTTGCTTTTTTCGAGTGTGGCTAGTACTTCCCCCCTGGATAGCGCGCTCCGCGCGTATTCGTCTCGCAGACTTTCGCGATTTTGTTGTTCGTATAGGGCCGCGTCTCTACCTCCCGCTTCCAGGTCAGGCACTGACACTATTCGGATGCGCTTGCCACTGGCCAAATGATCCTCAAGCGCAGCAGGCTCCGGACAGATCAATCGAACGCCTTTCGCGCTGTCCGGCAGATGCAGGAGGCGATTTCTGGTTGTCAGATCCAGGAGTTTCCGTTGCCACAAAGTCAGCTTTCCAGCGGGAGAATCCGCGTCGGCCAGCACTTCGACGTCAAAAACCGGCAACGGAGGAGCCGCTTCTAATGCGTCCAGGACTTCGCTTGATGCTTCACCGGTGTCCGACTTAGGCATGGAGATAGAAGTCGCCAATGGCCGGATACGCTGCATCCGTGCACGATGCATATCAATGGCCATGATGAAGTCTTCATCATTAATCTGCCGTTCGGCTGCGCTTATCGCCTGACTAAAACCCGGCACAGGAACATGCGTTGCCAGAGTCGTTTCAAATACGAGCGCCTCCTTGAGATCAATGCGTTTTCTTACCGCACCAGCGTCCTCCGTAATAAGCTGAGAAAACTCTTGCGGCTGAAGCCAGACTCCGACAAATGCGTGCCCTTTAGTCATAACGACGAGCGCGTTGAGACCCGCCTGTTCCAGCGCTGCAGCAAAAAGCAGTGCAGTATCGAGGCATGTCGCGATACCACCTTCCAGAATAAGACCGGGCGTCCGAACTTTTTGTCCTTGAATTTCGAAGCTCGCTGGAGGTAACGCGTAGCTTAGTCTCAGTCCACAGATTGCTGACCAGATAGCAGAAGCCAGCTCCCACGTTCTGGTCCTCGACTTGCTTTCATATCCATTGATGCCGTCTGGCTTCCCGGCTCGACGTAAAACATCAGAAGCCGATTTAAGTATTCGATCTACCGCCGGATCGTTGGGCATAACGAACGCTGGCAGCAGCTCCGGCATGGAGTTGATCCCACCCCATTCATTTTTTGCCAAAAGCTCAATCGGAAATGACTGGCTGTAAAGAGTTTGATCTTTGCATCGAAGACGCAAAGTCAATGTTGCAGTGAGACTTTCCGCCAGATCTGCAAGATAACCAGCATTCAGGGTCAAATTTCGCTCGGAAATATGCAGTGTCGAATCTTTGCCTAATCGGTCCAGCCGCCAAGTCTTGCCCTCAAGAAAGGGAGGGTCCGCTACAAGTTCCAGCTCAAGATCGTTGTAATCCACATCACCATCATTGTGTACCGCGAGCTCTCGAACGACCGGCACCGCATTCTGGTGAGAAGCAAAGCCAATCTTATTGGCGATCACTCCCTCGATCTTGATGGTCATAACCTTTCTCCGTAATGAATTCGGCGGTTCTACTTGTAAATACACGCACAAATAGTTGGCATACTCACCGACACGGATGGATTTTGAAACTGGTTTTTGTGAATGCAGTGGCATCCCCAATGGAGACTGGGGTGTTATTGAAGGAGCTGAACAGTGTCACTCCGACGACAAGCGCATACCGATAGGCTTGAGGAGGCTGAAGAAACCGGTGGCTTAGTCGACATCGTTGTTGAATGAATACATGCTTTCGCGAGCAGGCTTACCCCTATGAGCCTAAGCAAGGGCTGACAGGCCGAGTTTCAATAACTCTTTACGCAGTGTGGCTGGCGCTCCAACGGCCGCTCCAGAGCGCCAATTCATTGCCAGCAAGCGGCTCAGTTTTTCTTGGCTGAACGCGGAATCGGCGAGAAAACAGCTCTTCCGATCCTGGATGCTGATGACATTCAGCAACCAGTCTTCGCCCTGCTCCGCCATCGCATGACTAATCTCTGAGCGGTGCCTTGCGATCAATCCTTCGGCATCCCACACGGTCATTTGCGCGAAGACTTCGGGCAGTCGAGTTTCGGGTTTCATTCGTTTCAAATCTGCCAACAACGCAATGCGCAATTCCGCTTCGATAGCGGCTTGGCATTCTTGAAAATACCGTGCGGGCCAATCTGCGCTCAGGTTCGCGAGACGCGCGAGCATTTCATATGCGTGGATATCTGCCGGCGTTGTCATCTGCCCCGTGAAGTTCAGGGTGTTGTCGAGAATGGCCGTGGCCAGTAACGCGGCACTGGATTCGCTGATCATCGCTAGCAAATCAGCGGCCACCCAACGCTCAAACACTTGAGTCGCAGCCGCGCCTATCGGACGGATATCGGCGGCAGTGCCGAGTTTTTCCGTCCAGTATTCTTCGTAGCCTGGGTGATGATCGATGACTTCGACGACTTGATCGAGCAGCACCAGCGGGTCGAAATGGTGATAGTCGGAGACATCCATCAGCACGAATTCATCGTCCGAGCCAGGGGTATAAGCGCTGAATGCGCCGCCCCAGCTCAGCACGGTTTTCGAGACGCTGGCATTCGGTTGCGCGCTGCTGACAGCAACGGCTGGAATGCCTTGCAGGTTCAGCAGTTCGGCGTAGGCGATGCAGCAGGCGTAGGCGTCGATGTCGAGGTAGGCGGCGCCGGAGGTGATTATTTTCATGCGCGGGACGTTCGCATGGGGTTATGACATCTGGATGACAAAGATCAAAAGATCGCAGCCTCGTTGCACTCGACAGCTCCTACAGAGGGCAATGAGGCTGTAGTTTTGGTTGTTCAGGCTGCTCGCTGTCCGGCCACCGCCGCCGAAGCCGCCAACATCGCCCGCAACAACACCGCACACCCCGCCGCCAAGTCATCCGGTGCGGCGTTTTCGATTTCGTTGTGGCTGATGCCGCCTTCGCACGGCACGAAGATCATGCCGGCCGGGCCGAGTTCGGCGAGGAAGATGGCGTCGTGGCCGGCGCCGCTGACGATGTCCATGTTCGACAGGCCGAGGCCTTTGGCGGCGTTGCGCACGGCGTCGACGCAGCCTTTTTCGAAGTACAGCGGCGGGAAGTCGGCGGTCGGGGTCAGCTCGTAAGTGAGGCCGTGTTCTTCGCAGGTGGATTCGATGACTTGCTTGACCTCGGCGATCATCGAATCCAGGCGTGCCGGTTCCAGATGGCGGAAGTCGAGGGTCATGCGCACTTCGCCGGGGATGACGTTGCGCGAGCCGGGATAGGCTTGCAGGCAGCCGACCGTGCCGCAGGCATGCGGTTGATGGCCGAGGGCGGCGCGGTTGACGGCGCCGACGATGACCGAGGCGCCGACCAGCGCGTCTTTGCGCAGGTGCATCGGGGTTGGGCCGGCGTGGGCTTCGACGCCGCGCAGTTTCAGGTCGAACCACTTCTGGCCAAGTGCGCCGAGCACCACGCCGATGGTTTTGTGTTCGTCTTCGAGGATCGGGCCTTGTTCGATGTGCGCTTCGAAATAGGCGCCGACCTTGTGTCCGCTGACCTTGCGTGGCCCAGCGTAGCCAATCGCGTTCAGCGCTTCGCCGACCGTCACGCCGTCGGCGTCGACCTTGGCCAGGGTTTCTTCGAGGGTGCATTTCTCGGCGAACACGCCCGAACCCATCATGCACGGGGCGAAGCGCGAGCCTTCTTCGTTGGTCCAGACCACCACTTCCAGCGGCGCTTCGGTTTCCACACCGAGGTCGTTGAGGGTGCGCAGCACTTCAACGCCGGCGAGCACGCCGAAGCAGCCGTCGAACTTGCCGCCGGTGGGCTGGGTGTCGATGTGGCTGCCGGTCATCACGGGCGGCAGGTCCGGATTGCGCCCGGCGCGGCGGGCGAAAATGTTGCCGACCGCATCGACGCTGACGCTGCAACCGGCGTCCTCGCACCACTGCACGAACAGGTCGCGGGCCTGGCGGTCGAGGTCGGTCAAGGCCAGGCGACAGACGCCGCCCTTGACCGTCGCGCCGAGTCTGGCCAGTTCCATCAGCGACGCCCACAAGCGATCGCGGTTGATGTGCTGATGGGTCGATTGCAGAACGTCTACGGCTGCGTTCATGGGGATCTCCTCAGGCAGTTCTTATGGATGTCTCTGTGTTGTCTGTGAGGCCCTCATCGCTGGCAAGCCAGCTCCCACAGGGAATGCAGTCGTACACAAATGTTGTGTTCACCGGAAAACCTGTGGGAGCTGGCTTGCCAGCGATGGGGCCCTATATCACACAGTCGATTTCACGGCAGAAGGCTGAGCGCGCATCACGCACAACCCGTAATAGATCAACCCGCCCAGCGCCGAGCCGGTAAACCAGCCGTAGCTGTAAAACCAGCTGAACGCATCGCTGCCCAGCGACAGCAAGGTCAGCGCCACCGGTACGCCGAACGCGATGAAACCAGACCAATTCCACGCCGGATACACGTCATCGCGGTACAAACCGGCCAGGTCCAGCTGCTGTTTCTTGATCAGGAAATAGTCGACCACCATGATCCCGGCAATCGGCCCGAGCAGGCTCGAATAACCCAGCAACCAGTTGGAATACACGGTCTCAAGGCTCACGTCGGAGACGATCAGACCGAGTTTTTTCAGCAGCTCATGGCCCATCAGCACGAGGCCGACAAACCCGGTGAGGAGCACGGCTTTAGTGCGGTTGATCACTTTGGGCGCGATGTTCTGGAAGTCGTTGGTCGGCGACACGATGTTGGCGGCGGTGTTGGTCGACAACGTGGCGATAATGATCAGCGCCATCGCGACCGCGACCCACACCGGACTCTGGATATGTCCGATCAAGGTCACCGGATCGGAAACGCTGACGCCGACCAGTTTCACCGACGCAGCAGTCATCACCACGCCCAGCGCGGCGAACAGAAACATGGTCAGCGGCAGGCCGATAATCTGCCCGAGGATCTGGTCTTTCTGACTCTTGGCGTAGCGGCTGAAATCGGGAATGTTCAGCGACAAGGTGGCCCAGAATCCGACCATCGCCGTCAGCCCGGCGGCGAAGTAACTGACCACGCTCGCGCCTTCCGGACGCTTCGGCGGAATCGCCAGCAATTCGGTCATCGACACGTTGGGCATGGCCCACACCAGCAAGCCGATGCCGACCGCTACCAGCAACGGCGCAGACAGGGTTTCCAGCCACTTGATCGACTCGGCGCCGCGAATCACTACCCACAGATTCAGCGCCCAGAACACCATGAAACCGATGACTTCGCCGGTGCCGCCAAGGGATTTCCAGCCCTCGAATACCGAGCCGAGAAACAGGTGAATCGCCAGCCCGCCGAACATCGTCTGAATGCCGAACCAGCCGCACGCCACCAGCGCGCGAATCAGGCACGGCACGTTGGAGCCGAGAATCCCGAACGATGAACGCAGCAGCACCGGAAACGGGACTCCGTACTTGGTGCCGGGGAACGCATTCAGCGTGAGTGGAATCAGCACGATGATGTTGGCGAACAGAATCGCCAGCAGCGCTTCGCCGACGCTCAAGCCGAAATACGCGGTCAGCACACCGCCCAGGGTGTACGTCGGCACGCAGATCGACATGCCGACCCACAGTGCAGTGATGTGCCATTTGTTCCAGGTTCGTTCGCGCACCTTGGTCGGCGCCATGTCGTGGTTGTAACGGGGACTGTCGAGGACGTCGCTGCCGGCTTCGAGCTCGAACAAGCCGTCGCGCTCGGTCACTTGCGATCTGATCTGTTGCATGGCCGCTCCACTGTTCTTCTGATTATTTTTTTGCTCATCAGGGGCTGGCGCACTCACGCGGCAGCCGACGATGGCCGGAGGAACTGACAACCTGCATGCACCGGCCAAGGTGTCAGCGGCGGCATCAATAAACGTGCCGAGTGCCCCGCTTACGCATCGGGCCATGCATTTGTAACTGTGCAACTTACTGAGTTTTATCAGTTTTAAATATTTACCGTTGAGTCCTCGGAAATTTGTCTGGGCGCTCAGGCTAAAGGTCCGACAAGTTGTTCGAACAGACAGGACTCAAACTGGTGCACTGCATTTATTTTTCTGCTGATCGAACAACCGCAGCTCAACTTCAAGCGGCTGATTTCACATAAGAAATCTTGACCATATTTCCAACCTGTCAAGTGCGTCAAAATGGTGAAGGGCCTCACCATTTTGGTGATTTGTACTTTTTATCGTTATTTATCAGCGAGTTAAAACACTTATAAGCTTATAAAAAATAATCTTGCTCTATTTGAATTCTGCGGCTAGCGTCTATTCCTGACAGCGCTGACAGGAATACGCCGTTCAGCGCTGGGTTCATACAAAAAATATAAAACATCTAGAGCCGGCATAAGTCGGTCATGCCTGCGAGGAACTCGGAATGTCTCTGTTGATCCGTGGCGCCACCGTTGTTACCCATGATGAAAGTTACCGCGCCGATGTGTATTGCGCTGACGGCGTGATCAAAGCCATCGGTGAAAACCTCGATATTCCCGCCGGCGCCGAAATCCTGGATGGCAGCGGCCAATTCCTGATGCCCGGCGGCATCGATCCGCATACGCACATGCAACTACCGTTCATGGGCACCGTGGCCAGCGAAGATTTTTTCAGCGGCACGGCGGCCGGTCTGGCGGGCGGCACCACGTCGATCATCGATTTCGTGATTCCCAATCCGCAGCAGTCATTGATGGAGGCGTTTCATCAGTGGCGAGGCTGGGCGGAGAAGTCCGCCTCGGACTATGGCTTTCACGTCGCGATCACCTGGTGGAGCGAGCAGGTGCGCGAGGAAATGGCCGAGCTGGTCAGCCATCACGGGATCAACAGCTTCAAGCATTTCATGGCCTACAAGAACGCAATCATGGCCGCCGACGACACGCTGGTGGCCAGTTTCGAGCGCTGCCTGGAACTCGGCGCAGTGCCGACCGTGCATGCGGAAAACGGTGAGCTGGTGTATCACCTGCAACGCAAGTTGATGGCCCAGGGGATTACCGGGCCGGAAGCGCATCCGCTGTCGCGGCCGTCGCAGGTCGAGGGCGAAGCGGCCAGCCGCGCGATCCGCATCGCCGAAACCATCGGCACGCCGTTGTACCTGGTGCACGTCTCGACCCAGGAAGCCCTCGACGAAATCACCTATGCACGCAGCAAGGGCCAGCCGGTATACGGCGAGGTATTGGCCGGGCATCTGCTGCTGGATGACAGCGTGTATCAGCACCCGGACTGGCAGACCGCGGCCGGTTACGTGATGAGCCCGCCTTTCCGTCCGCGCGGACATCAGGAAGCGCTGTGGCATGGTTTGCAAAACGGCAATCTGCACACCACCGCCACCGACCATTGCTGCTTCTGCGCCGAGCAAAAAGCTGCGGGGCGTGACGATTTCAGCAAGATTCCCAACGGTACCGCCGGCATCGAAGACCGCATGGCAGTGTTGTGGGATGAAGGCGTGAACACCGGTCGTTTGTCGATGCAGGACTTCGTCGCACTGACCTCGACCAACACCGCGAAAATTTTCAATCTGTATCCGCGCAAAGGTGCGATTCGTGTTGGCGCCGATGCCGATCTGGTGCTGTGGGACCCGCAAGGCACGCGCACCATTTCCGCCAAAACCCACCATCAGCAGGTGGACTTCAACATCTTCGAAGGCAAGACCGTGACCGGTGTGCCAAGCCATACCGTCAGCCAGGGCCGGGTGGTCTGGGCCGATGGTGATTTGCGCGCCGAGCGTGGGGCCGGGCGGTATATCGAGCGGCCGGCGTATCCGGCGGTGTTTGATTTGCTGAGCAAGCGGGCTGAGTTGCATAGGCCGGTAGCGGTCAAGCGCTAGCACCCGAAATTGAAATGCAATCCCCTGTAGGAGCTGCCGAAGGCTGCGATCTTTTGATCCCGCTTTTCAAGATCAAGGTCAAATGATCGCAGCCTTCGGCAGCTCCTACAGGGGGATTTGAACACTGCCCGACAGAGGCAGAGAACCTCAATAACCGTGAGGCAAAAACCGTGATCGAGACCCTCAACCACCTCCCGCATCCGCACGAAAGCGCGGCCGCGCTTGCCGGGCATTTCAGCGATCTGGCGCCACCGCTCAACGACCGTCAGGCACATCTGGAAGCCTCGCGCTGCCTGTATTGCTACGACGCACCGTGCGTCAATGCATGCCCGAGCGAGATCGATATTCCGTCGTTCATCCGCAATATCCATCAGGACAATGTGACCGGCGCGGCGCAGAAAATCCTTTCGGCGAATATCCTCGGCGGCAGTTGCGCGCGAGTCTGCCCAACCGAGATCCTCTGCCAGCAAGCCTGCGTGAGAAACAACGCCCACGAATGCGCACCAGTGTTGATCGGCCTGTTGCAGCGTTATGCCGTGGATAACGCGCACTTCACTGAACACCCATTCCAGCGTGCTGCTGCTACGGGCAAACGCATCGCCGTGGTCGGTGCCGGGCCGGCGGGTTTGTCCTGCGCTCATCGCAGTGCGATGCACGGCCACGACGTGGTGATTTTTGAAGCGAGGGACAAGGCTGGCGGCCTCAACGAATACGGGATCGCCAAGTACAAACTGGTCGACGATTACGCGCAAAAGGAACTGGATTTCCTCCTGCAAATCGGCGGAATCGAGATCCGTCACGGGCAGAAACTCGGCGAGAATCTGACCCTCAGCGAACTGCATCAACAGTTCGATGCGGTATTCCTCGGCCTCGGCCTGAACGCCAGCAAACAACTCGGTCTGGCCCACGAAGACGCGCCCGGCCTGCTCGCCGCCACTGACTACATCCGCGAACTGCGCCAGGCCGATGACCTGACGCAACTGCCGCTGGCCGATCGCTGCATCGTCCTCGGCGCCGGCAACACCGCCATCGACATGGCCGTGCAAATGGCCCGCCTCGGCGCCCGCGATGTGAACCTGGTGTATCGCCGTGGTCTGGCCGACATGGGTGCCACTGGCCACGAACAGGAAATCGCCAAAGCCAATCAGGTTCGGCTGCTAACCTGGGCGCAACCCGAAGAGGTTTTACTCGACGATCAAGGAAAAGTGCGCGGCATGCGTTTCGCGCGCACTGAACTGGTGGACGGCCGCTTGCAAGCCACTGGCGAAACCTTCGACTTGGCGGCCGATGCGATCTTCAAAGCCATCGGCCAGTCTTTCGACAGCGGCGCCCTCTCCGACCCGATGGCGCGCGAACTCAAACGTCAGGGCGAACGCATTGAGGTCGATGAAAACCTGCGCACCAGCATCCCCGGCGTGTATGCCGGCGGCGACTGCACCAGCCTTGATCAAGACCTGACCGTGCAAGCCGTGCAACACGGCAAACGCGCCGCCGAGGCGATCAACGCTCAACTGATGCTTAACGTGGAGGCTGCGTAAATGGCCGATCTCTCGATAGTCTTCGCCGGCATCAAAGCCCCCAATCCGTTCTGGCTGGCCTCCGCGCCGCCGACCGACAAGGCCTACAACGTGGTGCGTGCGTTCGAGGCTGGTTGGGGCGGCGTGGTCTGGAAAACCCTTGGTGAGGATCCGGCGGCGGTAAACGTCTCGTCACGCTACTCGGCGCACTATGGCGCGAACCGCGAAGTGCTGGGTATCAACAACATCGAACTGATCACCGACCGCTCGCTGGAAATCAACCTGCGCGAAATCACCCAAGTGAAGAAGGACTGGCCGGATCGCGCGCTGATCGTCTCGCTGATGGTGCCGTGCGAGGAGGAGTCGTGGAAACACATCCTGCCGCTGGTGGAAGCCACTGGCGCTGACGGCATCGAACTGAACTTCGGCTGCCCACACGGCATGCCCGAACGCGGCATGGGCGCAGCGGTCGGTCAGGTGCCGGAGTATGTCGAGCAGGTCACACGCTGGTGCAAGACCTATTGCTCGCTGCCGGTGATCGTCAAACTCACGCCGAACATCACCGACATCCGCGTCGCCGCCCGCGCGGCTTACCGGGGCGGTGCTGATGCGGTGTCGCTGATCAACACCATCAACTCGATCACCAGCGTCGACCTTGAGCACATGGTCGCCCTGCCCACCGTCGGCAGCAAAAGCACCCACGGCGGGTATTGCGGCTCGGCGGTCAAACCGATTGCGCTGAACATGGTCGCAGAAATCGCCCGCGATCCGCAGACTCAGGGATTACCGATTTGCGGGATTGGCGGGATTGGCAGTTGGCGTGACGCGGCGGAATTTATTGCGCTGGGCAGTGGCGCGGTGCAGGTGTGCACGGCGGCGATGCTGCACGGGTTTCGGATTGTCGAGGAGATGAAGGACGGCTTGTCGCGGTGGATGGACAGTCAGGGCTACGCGAGCATCGCCGAGTTCTCCGGGCGTGCGGTGGGCAATACCACGGACTGGAAGTACCTCGATATCAATTATCAGGTCATCGCGAAGATTGATCAGGAGGCGTGTATTGGTTGCGGCCGCTGCCACATTGCCTGCGAGGACACTTCACATCAGGCGATCAGCAGCGTTCGCGAGGCGGATGGCACGCATAAATATGAAGTGATTGATGATGAATGTGTGGGCTGTAACTTGTGCCAGATCACCTGTCCAGTGGCGGATTGCATCGAGATGGTGCCGATGGAAACCGGGAAGCCATTTCTGGACTGGAATCATGATCCGCGGAATCCGTACCACGTTGCTGTTTAGATTGGCGCACTGATCCGAAACGGCCCTCACCCTAGCCCTCTCCCACAGGGAGAGGGGACTGACTGGGGGATATTGCAGAGCTACGCCGACGTGAAAGCTTTGCTTTGAATCCATAATCGACCCGATCTTCCAGGTCGATGTGAGACACAAGACACCTCGGTCGGCCCCCTCTCCCTCCCAAAGGGAGAGGGGACTGGTTGGGGAATATTGCAGAGCTACGCCGACCTGAAAGCCTTGCTGTGAATCCATAATCGACCCGATCTTCCAGGTCGATGTGAGACGCAAGACACCTCGGTCGGCCCCCTCTCCCTCTGGGAGAGGGGAGGGTCAGCCTTTGACTTTCAAGGCTCCAACCCGATCCCACGCAATATCACACTGGTCACCGTCTGCACCGCCCGCTCGAACTGCATGTCCGACAACGGCTGATGCTCATTCAAGATATTCACCTGATGATCAAAGTCCGCATAGTGCTGGGTCGACGCCCAAATCATATACAGCAGACTCGACGGCTCCACCGGCAAAATCCGCTGGTCCTCGACCCACTGGCGAATTTTTGCTTCCTTCATTTTCGCCCAGTCATACAGACTCACATCCAGCGCCTCGCCCAAGGTCGGCGCGCCATGGATGATTTCATTGGCCCAGACTTTCGACCCATACGGCCGGCTGCGTGAGTGGTTCATCTTGGCGCGAATGTAGCTGCTGAGCACCACGCGCGGATCGTCGAACATCTCGAAACACAGCGCGTCCTGTTTCCACACTTCCAGCAAGTCGAACAGCACCGCGCTGTACAGCTCGCTTTTGGTGCTGAAGTAGTAATGCAGGTTGGAGCGCGGCAATTGCACTTCGGCGGCGATGTCGGCCATGGCGGTGCCACCAAAACCTTTTTCGGCGAACACCTTTTCCGCTGCCAGCAGGATTTTTTCGACGTTACTGCGACGGATCTCGATCTTGTGATTGCCCATAAGGGCTCCCTGACGACAACGTGCTTGAAGACTAGCATCTGCTCAGGGCGAACCGCACGCCCTATACTGTCGGCCGCCATTCACTACCAAGGGATTCCCATGAAGCTGAAAAACCTGCTGACCACCGGCGCCCTGCTCGCCTCTGTCCTGGTGACTTCCCAGACCTTTGCCCACGCCCATTTGAAAAGCCAGACCCCGGCCGCCGACAGCACCGTCACCGCGCCTGCGGACTTACGGCTGGTGTTTTCCGAAGGTGTTGAAGCGAGTTTCACCAAGATCACGCTGACCAAAGACGGTGCACCGATTGCAGTCAAACCACTGACCACCGAAGGCGACAAGAAAACCCTGATCGTCACCCCCGCCGCTCCCTTGGCGGCTGGCGAGTACAAAGTCGAATGGCACGCCGTGTCGGTCGATACGCACAAAAGCGAAGGTGCTTACCAGTTCAAGGTTGGCCAGTAGTTCATGAGCGAAGCGCTGGTGCTGTGCCGGTTTGTGCATTTCAGCGTGGTGTTGCTGCTGTTCGGGGCGTGGTTGTTTCGGCCGCTGCTGCTCGGGGGTGACGCGCCGTTACTGGATCGGCATTTGGCGCGGCTGGCTCGTGGGTTGGCGGCCGTTGCATTGGTCAGCGGCATTGCTTGGGCGCTGCTGATTACCGCGAGCATGGCCGGTTCGGCGGCGTCGGCGTTCGATCCGGATACCGTCAGGCTGGTGCTGGACAAGACGTTTTTCGGTCAGGTCTGGCGCTGGCATTTGCTGATCAACGCGCTGCTGTTGGCGTTGCTGTTCACGCCTTGGCGCTCGAACCAGCCGTTGCGACTGGGGCTGAGTGCTTTGCTTCTGGCGACGCTGGCACCGGTCGGTCACGGGGCGATGCTCGATGGTCTGAGCGGGCAGATGCTGATCCTCAATCAAGTGATTCACCTGACATGCGTCAGCGCCTGGCTTGGCGGATTGTTGCTGTTGCTGATGATTTTGCGCCGTGCGGATGAGCCAGTGCGGCCGGTGTTGCAGCGCTTTAGCGGGATTGGATATTTGCTGGTTGCGGGACTGCTGATCACCGGCCTGATCAACGTGCGAGTGTTGACCGGACAGTGGTGGCCGACGCCGACGTTTTCCGGATTTGCGCTGATACTGCTGATCAAGGCTTTGCTGGTGTTGGGCATGCTTGGGTTGGCGTTATTCAACCGCTTGCGCATCAACGATTGTGAACAGCGGATCGAAGCGCTCAAGCGCAGTGTAATCATCGAATGGCTGTTGGGGATTGGTGCGGTCGCGGCCGTGTCGCTGCTCGGGACCTTGCAGCCAATGATTGCAGGCTGAAGATCAAAAGATCGCAGCCTGCGGCAGCTCCTACAGTGGGATGTGTACAACCGGACGATTTCGGTCGGCTGTCAGGCCGCCATCGCCAGCAGGCTGGCTCCCATAGTGGGAACTGGGTACATCTGCCAGAGACTGGTCGGCTTGGAGGCCGCCATCGCTGGCAAGCCAGCTCCCACAGAATCTACAGCCACCCGAAAACCGCACTTCGCTTCTCACCACTCAACACAATGAGCGTTAGCTCGCGTACCGCTCTTGATCGCAAGCGCCCGTCGGCAGGCTGAGGGGAGGGAGTGATCCGGGGTGGGAGCGCAGCGACCGTTTGGCGCAGCCAAACACATCGAGAGGAGGTGCAGCGCAGCAAACCGGAGGCGATGCCCCCGGATCAATCCCGGAGCGAAGGAACCCGAGCCACAGCGAGGGCCGAACGTCAGGGAAAAGCCTTTTTGGTTACTTTTTCGGCGTCTGGAAAAAGTGACCCGCCGTCAGGGCGGAACCCTAAGAAGCCGTTACCGCAGCAACGGATATGGACTCAGTCAAAAACAGGTTTGGGGCCTTCCCCCCAAACATAGAATCTCCCACATTGGTAATACATTCCCCGTGGGAGCTAGCCTGCTAGCGATTGGGGCACCTCGGTGCATCAGCCAGAAATCAGCTCTGTTTGTAACCGCGCACTTCATCCACACCACGATTGGCCAACTGGTCGGCGCGTTCGTTGCCGTGGTGACCGATGTGCCCGCGTACCCATTTCCAGGTGACTTTGTGGCGGTTGACCTGCTCGTCCAGTTCTTTCCACAGGTCGGCGTTTTTCACTGGCTCTTTGGCGGCGGTTTTCCAGCCGCGTTTTTTCCAGTTGACCATCCACTCGTTGATGCCTTTCATCACGTATTGCGAGTCGGTCACCAGCAGCACTTCGCACGGACGCTTGAGCGCTTCGAGGCCGCGGATCGCGCCGAGCAGTTCCATGCGGTTGTTGGTGGTGTTGGCTTCGCCGCCCCACAACTCCTTTTCGATGCCCTTGCACACGAGCAAGGCGCCCCAGCCGCCCGGGCCGGGATTACCTTTGCAGGCGCCGTCGGTGAACAGTTCTACGCTATCGGTGCTTTCGCTGCTTTCAGTCATGCAATCTATCCAGAAAAATACGCTGCCTCGTCAATCGTAGACCGACGATGGCCGAGGCCGGGGCAAGCCCGGCCGGAAATTAAAGAGGGTTCAGGGTTCGATGCGGCGGCGGTTGACCTTGGCCATCGGCAGCGGGATCAGCTTGCCCATCGGCTCGCGTCGCTCCTGGCGCAGCGGTCGCAGACCGACGACGATCTTGCGCGCCACCAGCAGATAAAAGCCGCCGCCCGACAGTTGCCAGTCGCCGGCCTTGCGTTCCCAGCCAGCCAGACGGGTCTGCCACTTGGCTGACGCGAGCGGCGGACGATAGCACCCGAAGCGGCGTTTCTCCAGCGCAAAGCCCAGCAGATTCAGCCAGTCGGCGACCCGCGATGGCGAGATGCAGCGCGCCTTGCGCATGGCGTCGCTGGTGAAAACATGACGCAAGCCCCAGGTACTCCAGGGGTTGATACCGACGATCAGCAGATGCCCGCCGGGCCGTACGCTGCTCGCCGCTTCACGCAGCAAACCGTGGGGCGACAGGCAGAAATCCAGACCATGCTGCAACACCACCACATCGGCGGCGTGCTCGCTCAAGGGCCAGGCCTGTTCTTCACAGACGATCTCTACACCCGGCAATGGCGCACCGAGACGCACATTGCGCTGCACCTGAGGCGCGCACGGCGGGGTCTCGGCAGACGGGCCGTAATGCACCAGATAGCCACCAAAGAACCGCCCGAGTTCGTCTTCGAGCATGCGTCGCTCTTCGTCCAGCAGAAATTGGCCGAGCGGGCCGGACAGCCATTCACGGGCCGCACCGATCAGGGCCAGCCAGTCCGGATCAGCCTGTGCGAACGCTTTATCGGTCATGTCATTCTCCAAAGCGCCAGGAACCACTAAGATGCGCCAATGTTTACCGCTTGGCGAATTCGACGATGATACAGATCAGTGCCCTGCCCGCCTTCACCGACAACTACATCTGGTTGTTACAGGATCATGCGACCCAGCGCTGCGCGGTGGTCGACCCTGGCGACGCCGCGCCGGCACAGGCCTGGCTCGACGCCCATCCGGGCTGGGTGCTCAGCGATATTCTGATCACTCACCATCACCATGACCACGTCGGCGGCGTCGAAGCGCTGAAAAAGGCTACAGACGCCACCGTCTACGGCCCGGCCAGCGAAAACATCCCCGCGCGCGATGTGGCGCTCAAGGACAACGACCAGGCCCGCGTACTGGGCTGGGACTTCGACGTGTATGCCGTGCCCGGCCACACACTGGGCCACATTGCCTATTACCATCACGGCTTGCTGTTCTGCGGCGACACGCTGTTCGCTGCCGGTTGCGGCCGCTTGTTCGAAGGCACGCCGGAGCAAATGCATCATTCGCTGAGCCGTCTCGCCGCGTTGCCTGAAGATACGCTGGTGTACTGCACCCATGAATACACCCTGAGCAATTTGAAATTCGCCGCAGCGGTCGAACCGGGCAACCCGGATGTTGCCGCTCGTCTGCAAAAAGTCATTCAGCAGCGGCAAAACGGCGTCACGACATTGCCCTCGACGCTGGCGCTGGAAAAGCTCACAAATCCGTTTTTGCGTACCTCTGAAACATTAGTTACACAAAAAGTGGACGAACGGAATGGTGCTCAAAACCGGGCGCCGAGTGAGGTTTTTGCGGCTCTGCGGGCATGGAAAGATAATTTCTAAGGCACTCGTGCGCTGGTACAAAAATTCTGAATGGTTGACCGCGAGGGGTGCGCTTTCTAGAATCGCCCGACATTTTTGCCCGGAACTTACTTCCAGCCAATGTCGTCATCCATACGTAAGTCCGTCAATTCAGATGCTTTGACCCGCCTGGCGCAAGCCATCGCGGTGGCTGTGTCCGCCACACTGGCGGGTTGTTCCAGCCACGCTCCGCAGCCTGAAGCGACACATACGCCGAACATTGCTGCGCGAGCCAAGCAGAAGCCCATCTGGCTGACCGAAAAGCCCGTGCCGCAAGCGCCTCAGGACATTTGGGGCCGCATGCGCAACGGTTTCCAGTTGCAGGACGGTCTGGGCGTCAACCCGCGCATCGAGCAACAGCGCCTGTGGTTCGCCAGTAACCCTTCGTTTCTGGAAAACGCCGGCGAGCGTGGCAGCCTCTACATCCACTACATCGTAGAGCGCCTCGAAGAACGCAACATGCCGCTGGAACTGGCCCTGCTGCCAGTGATTGAAAGTGCCTACAACCCGATGGCCTATTCCCGAGCCAACGCAGTGGGCTTGTGGCAGTTCATCCCTTCGACTGGCCGTTATTTCAACCTGCGTCAAACCCAATTCTATGATGGCCGTCGCGACATCACCGCCTCGACCACCGCTGCGATGGACTACCTGACCCGCCTGCACGACATGTTCAACGGCGACTGGTTGTTGGCACTGGCTGCCTACAACGCCGGCGAAGGCACGGTCAGCCGCGCCATCGAACGCAACGAACGACTCGGCCTGCCGACTGACTACTGGAACCTGCCGCTGCCGGCGGAAACCCAGGCGTATGTACCGAAGCTGCTGGCCCTGTCGCAAGTGGTCCTGACGCCGGAAGCCTATGGCGTCAACCTCAACCCGATCGCCAACGAACCCTATTTCCAGGTTGTCGAAATCAACCAGCGCATGGACCTGTCCAAGGTCGCTGCTGTCGCCAACATCGACGAAGACGAACTGTTCCAGCTCAACCCGGCCTTCAAGCAGCGCACCACCATCGACGGCCCGCAGCATTTGCTGGTGCCAACCTCGAAGGCGCAACTGCTGACCGCCAGTCTGCAGACCATGCGCCCGGACGAGTTGATCAGCCCGCGCTCGCTGAAGCCCGTATTCGAAGGTGCTGATCCGAGCGAAGTCGCGCAGCTCAAGCGTGCTTATCGGGTCAAGCGTGGCGATAACCTCGGTTCGATTGCCAAGGCGAACAAGGTTGAAGTCAAGGACCTGCAACGCTGGAACAAGCTGAGCGGCAAGAACCTCAAGGTTGGCCAGACACTGGTGATGCAGGACGCTACCAAGCGCAGCCCTGCTCGCAACGTCGCGCGCAACAGCGGCCGGGTCAACACGGTGGTGGCTGCCAACAGCAAGACCAAAGGCAAGGCCGAGAGCAAGCAACAGACGCAGTACAAGGTCAAACGCGGCGACACCCTGTATGTGGTAGCCAAGCGTTTCAACGTTGAGATGCAACATCTGCAGCGTTGGAATCCGGGTGCTGGCAAGGCGTTGAAGCCTGGGCAGATGCTGACGGTTTATCAGCCGCATTGATTGATATGAGAGCCCCTGAAATTCAGGGGCTTTTTTTTGTCCGGTGTTTGTTTGATTGGTGTTGTGCCTGGTAAGCCCAGCCCCCCTCACCCCAACCCTCTCCCCCAAGGGGGCGAGGGGGAAAGGGGGCCGATCTGTGTGCTTTTCAAACCTTGAGTTCAACTCGGTACCGCAAGTCGGTGCAGCTCGGCCAAACAACTCGGTCAGTCCCCTCTCCCTCGGGGAGAGGGTTAGGGTGAGGGGCTCTTGGCGGTATTGTTAACAGCGCATTACCCCCCCATCTTTTTCCTGTCCATACAAGCTGTTACTGTACGGCCCACTAAGCCCAAGCCGCCTGGATCGGATCTGACTTGAAGCGTCCCCTCCTCCTGCTCCTGATCAGCCTGGCCTTGAGCTCAACCGCAAGCGCGACGATTACCGAAAGTCACGGTTATGCGCAGTTCGGCACGCTCAAGTACCCGGCCAGATTTACCCACTTCGACTGGGTCAACCCGCAAGCGCCCAAGGGCGGTACATTGCGGGTGATGGCATTCGGCACCTTCGATACGCTCAACCCGTACACCTTCAAGGGCACCAGCCCGGTCACCACAGCGAATTTCCTGCAATACGGCATCAACGAGCTGAACGAGCCGTTGATGGTCGGCACCGGCCAATACTCGCCCTCCGGCGATGAGCCAGCCTCCAGTTATGGCTTGATCGCGCAATCGGTGGAATACAGCGAAGATCGCAGCTGGGTGGTGTTCAATCTGCGCCCCGAGGCGCGCTTCCACGACGGCACGCCGATCACCGCGTATGACGTGGCGTTTTCCTATCGCCTGTTGCTCAAGGAAGGTCATCCGCTGTATCGCACCGCACTGCAGGAAGTGCTGCGCGTGGATATCCTCAACAAGCAGCGGATTCGTTTCGTGCTCAAGCGCTCGGGCAACGCGCTGCTGATTCTGCGTCTGGGTGAGTTGCCGGTGCTGCCGCAGCATTACTGGAAGGATCGCGACTTCAAGGCCACAACCTTCGAGCCACCACTTGGCAGCGGCCCGTATCGCATCACTTCGGCGACGCCGGGCCGGCAATTGATCTTTGAGCGGGTCAAGGATTACTGGGGCAAGGACTTGCCGGTCAATCGCGGCAAGTACAACTTCGACAGGATGGAAGTCGAGTTCTACCGCGACAGCGACGTGGCGTTCGAAGCGTTCAAGGCTGGCGAATTCGATATCTACATCGAACACCAGGCGAAGAACTGGGCCAACGGCTACAACTTCCCCGCCGTACGCCGTGGCGAGGTGATCAAGGCGCAGATCCCCCACCAGATTCCGACGCAGAGTCAGGGTCTGTTCATGAACACCCGCCGCGCGATTTTCTCCGATGTGAAGACGCGTGAAGCGCTGGGGCTGATGTTCGATTTCGAGTGGACCAACCGCGCGCTATTCAGCGACGCCTACAAGCGCACGACCAGTTACTACCCAAACAGCGAATTCGCCGCCAGTGGCCTGCCGGTCGGGCGCGAATGGCTGATGCTCAAGCCGTACAAGGATCAACTGCCGGCGCGATTACTCACCGAGCCGTTCAGCCTGCCGAAAACCGAGGGGCGCGGCATTCCCCGCGAAACCATGCGTAAAGCCCTCGCGCTGCTGACCGAAGCGGGCTGGAAGCTAAACGGCCAACGCCTGCAAAACGCCGCTGGCCAGCCGCTGCGTTTCGAACTGCTGCTGGTCAATCCGAATCTGGAGCGCCTGCTTCAGCCCTACATCGAAAACCTCAACAGCATCGGCGTCGAGGCGCGGCTGCGCACGGTGGATCGTGCGCAATACAAACAGCGCCTCGATCAGTTCGATTTCGACATGATCCTCATGACCCTCAACCAGACCCTCAGCCCCGGCCTGGAGCAGTGGCAGTATTTCCACTCCAGTCAGGTCGGGGTCAAGGGCAGCAAGAATTACGCGGGCATCGCCAACCCGGTGGTCGATCATCTGCTCGAGCAATTGCTCGCGGCGCGCACCCGCGATGAACAGGTCGCTGCGGGCAAAGCGCTCGACCGCGTGCTGCTGTGGCAGCACTACATCATTCCCAACTGGTACCTCAATTATCACCGTCTGGCGTACCGCAACCGGTTTGCCTTCGTCACCACGCCGCCCTACACGCTGGGCCTGAGCGCATGGTGGCTGAAATCTTCGGAGACAGATCGATGAAGCCTATCCGCGCCCTGCTGGTGCAGGTCGGCGGCCTGTTGTTCGCCGGGCTGGCCTGTGCCGCCCCGCAACACGCCGTGACCCTGTACAACGAGCCGCCGAAATACCCTGCCGATTTCAAGCATTTCGATTACGTGAACCCCGACGCACCCAAGGGCGGGATCTTTCGCCAGGCCGGTTTTGGCGGCTTCGACAGCCTCAACCCGTTCATCAATAAAGGCGTGCCGGCGGACGACATCGGGCAGATCTACGACACCCTGACCAAGCACAGCCTCGACGAACCGTTCACCGAATACGGCCTGATCGCCAGCAAGATCGAAAAAGCCCCGGACAACAGTTGGGTACGCTTCTACCTGCGTCCTGAAGCCAGGTTCAACGACGGCCACCCGGTACGCGCCGAAGACGTGGTGTTCAGCTTCCAGACGCTGACCAAGGACGGCTCGCCGCTGTATCGCGGCTACTACAACGATGTCGAAGAAGTCATCGCCGAAGACCCGCTCAAAGTGCTGTTCAAGTTCAAGCACACCAACAACCGCGAACTGCCGCTGATCCTCGGGCAGTTGCCGGTGCTGCCGAAACACTGGTGGGCGACACGCGATTTCAACAAGGGCAATCTGGAAATTCCGCTGGGCAGCGGCCCGTATCAGCTGACCCAGGTCAAGGCCGGGCGCTCGGTGCGTTATGAGCGGGTCAAGGATTACTGGGGCAAGGACTTGCCGGTCAATCGCGGTTTCTACAACTTCGACGTGATGACCACCGATTACTACCGCGACAACACCGTGGCGATTGAGGCGCTGAAGGCCGGGCAGTTTGACTACTGGCTGGAAATGACCGCCAAGAGCTGGGCCAACGCCTACAACATTCCGGCGGTCACCGAAGGACGGCTGATCAAGGAACAGATCCCCAACGGCAACCCCACTGGCATGCAGGGCTTCGTATTCAACCTGCGCCGCCCGGTGTTCCAGGATATTCGAGTGCGTCGTGCGCTGACGTTGTTGTTCGACTTCGAATGGACCAACAAACAATTGTTCAACGGCGCCTACGCGCGCAGCCGCAGCTTTTTCGAGAACTCGGAAATGGCTGCCACCGGCCTGCCCGACGCCGATCAACTGGCGATCCTCGATCCGTTCCGCAGCCAACTGCCGGCGCAGGTGTTCAGCGAAGCCTTCGAGAACCCGAAAACCGACGCCAGCGGCATGATCCGCACCCAGCAGCGCGAGGCCTATCAACTGCTGCAAGAGGCGGGCTGGAAGATCGTCGATGACAAAATGGTCGACGCCAGCGGCAAACCGGTGAGCATCGAATTCCTGCTGGCCCAGACCGATTTCGAGCGGGTGCTGCTGCCGCTCAAGCGTAACCTCAGCGACCTCGGCATCGAGCTGGTGATTCGTCGCGTTGACGTTTCGCAGTACATCAATCGCGTACGTTCGCGGGACTTCGACATGATCGTCGGCAGCTTCCCGCAATCCAACTCGCCGGGTAACGAGCAGCGCGAGTTCTGGATGAGTGCTGCGGCCGACAAGCCGAGCAGTCGCAACACCATGGGTCTGAAGGATCCGGTGGTCGATCAACTGGTCGAGCGCCTGATCAACGCCGATTCGCGCCAGAGCCTGGTGGCCCATGCGCGCGCCCTCGACCGGGTGCTGCAGTGGGGTTATTACGTGATCCCCAACTGGCACATCAAGACCTGGCGCGTGGCTTATTGGAACCACCTCGGTCACCCGCAAATCTCACCCAAGTACGACATCGGCACCAGCACCTGGTGGATCAAACCCGATGCGAAGCCGGCAGTAGAAATCCAAAACCAACTGCAAGCCGACCCTGCGGGCACGGAGTAATCAGATGCTGGCGTACATTTTTCGGCGACTGCTGCTGATCATCCCGACCCTGTTTGGCATCTTGCTGATCAACTTTCTAATCATCCAGGCCGCCCCCGGCGGGCCGGTAGAGCAGATGATCGCCAAGCTCGAAGGCTTCGAAGGCGCCACCAGCCGCATCGCCGGTGGCGGTGCCGAGGTGTCGGTGGCAGGTTCCGCCTATCGCGGCGCACAGGGTCTGGACCCGGCGCTGGTCAAGGAAATCGAGAAGATGTACGGCTTCGATAAGTCGGCGCCGGAACGTTTGTGGATCATGATCAAGAACTACGCCCAGCTGGATTTCGGCGACAGCTTCTTCCGCGACGCCAAGGTCATCGACCTGATCAAGGAAAAGATGCCGGTGTCGATCTCGCTCGGGCTGTGGAGCACGCTGATCATGTACCTGGTGTCGATCCCGCTGGGGATCGCCAAAGCCACGCGCCACGGCAGCCATTTCGACGTCTGGACCAGCTCGGCGATCATCGTCGGCTACGCGATCCCGGCATTCCTGTTTGCGATTCTGCTGATCGTGGTGTTTGCCGGCGGCAGTTATCTGGACTGGTTCCCGCTAAGAGGCCTGACCTCGAACAACTTCGATGAACTGAGTTTCGGCGGCAAGATCCTCGATTACTTCTGGCACCTCGCGTTGCCCGTAACGGCACTGGTGATCGGCAATTTCGCGACCATGACCCTGCTGACCAAAAACAGCTTCCTCGATGAAATCAACAAACAGTACGTGGTCACCGCCAAGGCCAAAGGCCTGACCCGGCATCGCGTGCTCTACGGCCATGTGTTCCGCAACGCGATGCTGCTGGTGATTGCCGGATTTCCTTCGGCGTTCATCGGCATCTTCTTCACCGGCTCGCTACTGGTTGAGGTGATTTTCTCCCTCGACGGCCTCGGCCTGATGAGTTTCGAAGCGGCGATCAACCGCGATTACCCGGTGGTGTTCGGCACCCTGTTCATCTTCACCCTGCTCGGGCTGGTGGTGAAACTGATCGGCGACCTCACCTACACCTTTGTCGATCCGCGCATCGACTTCGAAAGCCGGGAGCATTGAGATGAACCTGTCCCCTCTCAACCGCCGCCGTTTCGAACTGTTCAAGGCCAACAAGCGTGGCTGGTGGTCGCTGTGGCTGTTCCTGATTCTGTTTGGCGCCAGCCTCGGCGCCGAACTGATCGCCAACGACAAACCGCTGGTGGTGCATTACGACAACAACTGGTATTTCCCGGCCATCCAACGCTACCCGGAAACCACTTTTGGCGGCGAATTCCCGCTGGAAGCCAACTACAAGAGCCCGTACATCCGCGAACTGCTCAAGGCCAAGGATGCATGGGTGCTTTGGGCGCCGATCCCCTACAACTACCAAAGCATCAACTACGACCTGAAAGTCCCGGCTCCGGCGCCGCCCTCGGCGGACAACCTGCTGGGCACCGACGATCAGGGGCGCGATGTGCTGGCGCGGGTGATCTACGGCTTCCGGATTTCGGTGCTGTTTGCGCTGACCTTGACCGTCTGCAGCTCGATCATCGGCGTGATTGCCGGGGCCTTGCAGGGTTTCTATGGCGGCTGGGTCGATCTGGCCGGCCAGCGTTTCCTGGAGATCTGGTCGGGGCTGCCGGTGTTGTATCTGCTGATCATCCTCGCCAGTTTCGTCCAGCCGAATTTCTGGTGGCTGCTGGGGATCATGCTGCTATTTTCGTGGATGAGCCTGGTGGACGTGGTGCGTGCCGAGTTCCTGCGCGGGCGCAACCTCGAATACGTACGCGCCGCGCGGGCGCTGGGGATGCAGAACGGCGCGATCATGTTCCGCCACATCCTGCCCAACGCCATGGTCTCGACCATGACCTTCATGCCATTCATCCTGACCGGCGCCATTGGCACCCTGACCGCGCTGGATTTCCTTGGCTTCGGCTTACCGGCCGGCAGTCCGTCGCTCGGCGAGTTGGTGGCGCAGGGCAAATCCAATCTGCAAGCGCCGTGGCTGGGCATGAGCGCGTTTGCCGTGCTGGCGTTGATGTTGAGTTTGCTGGTGTTTATCGGCGAGTCCGCTCGCGATGCCTTCGACCCGAGGAAGTGAAATGAATCAGGACAATCTGATCGAAGTGCGCGACCTCGCCGTCGAATTCGTGGTTGGCGAGCGCGTGCAACGGGTGGTCGAAGGCGTGAGTTTCGACATCAAGCGCGGTGAAACCCTGGCGCTGGTCGGCGAAAGCGGTTCGGGCAAATCGGTCACCGCGCACTCGATCCTGCGCCTGCTGCCCTACCCGCTCGCCCGGCATCCGTCCGGCACCATCGAATATGCCGGGCAAAATCTGCTGGGGCTGAAAGAAAAAACCATCCGCCACATTCGTGGCAACCGCATCGCGATGATCTTTCAGGAGCCGATGACCTCGCTCAACCCGCTGCACTCGATCGAGAAGCAGATCAACGAGGTGCTGGGCATCCACAAAGGTCTGACCGGCAAAATCGCAACCAGGCGCACCCTGGAACTGCTGGAGATGGTCGGCATTCCCGAGCCGCATAAACGTCTCAAGGCCCTGCCGCACGAACTGTCCGGCGGTCAGCGTCAGCGGGTGATGATCGCCATGGCCCTGGCCAACGAGCCGGAGCTGTTGATCGCCGACGAACCGACCACCGCGCTGGACGTGACCGTTCAGCTGAAAATCCTCGATTTGCTCAAGGAACTTCAGGCTCGATTAGGCATGTCGCTGCTGTTGATCAGCCACGATTTGAACCTGGTGCGAAGAATTGCGCATCGTGTATGTGTCATGCAGCGCGGTTGCATCGTCGAACAGGCATCGTGCGCAGAGCTGTTCGGGTCGCCGCAGCATCCGTACACTCGGGAATTGCTCGGAGCTGAGCCTAGCGGAGGCCCGGCGACCAATGAAATCGGGCCACCGCTGCTTGAAGTCGAGGATCTGAAAGTCTGGTTCCCGATCAAGAAAGGCCTGCTCAAACGCACGGTCGATCATGTCAAAGCGGTGGACGGCATCAATTTCAGCCTGCCCCAAGGTCAGACTTTGGGCATTGTGGGCGAAAGCGGTTCCGGCAAATCCACGCTCGGTCTGGCGATTTTGCGTTTGATTGGCAGCAAAGGTGGCATCCGTTTTGAGGGCAAGCAGCTAGACTGCCTGACGCAGAGCGAGGTTCGACCGTTGCGCCGTGAGATGCAGGTGGTGTTTCAGGACCCGTTTGGCAGCCTGAGCCCGCGCATGTGTGTCAGCGATATCGTTGGTGAAGGCCTGCGGATCCACAAGATCGGCACTGCGGTAGAACAGGAAGCAGCGATTATTGCGGCTTTGAAGGAGGTAGGTCTGGATCCGGAAACCCGGCACCGCTACCCCCACGAATTTTCCGGTGGGCAACGGCAGCGAATCGCCATTGCTCGAGCCTTGGTGCTCAAACCGGCGCTGATCCTGCTGGACGAGCCGACTTCAGCGCTCGACCGGACGGTGCAGCGGCAAGTGGTCGAGCTGTTGCGCTCGCTGCAAGCCAAGTACAACCTGACGTATTTGTTCATCAGCCATGATCTGGCTGTCGTCAAAGCGCTGAGCCACCAGTTGATGGTGGTCAAGCATGGCCAAGTGGTCGAACAGGGAGACGCGCAAAGTATCTTTGCCGCTCCCCAACATCCGTATACACAGCAGTTGCTGGAAGCCGCTTTTCTGGCACCAGCCACTGCGCAATAACCTGAAAGAGGAGCAACACATGGGTTTTCTCGCCGGTAAGCGCGTACTGATCGTCGGTGTCGCCAGCAAGCTGTCCATCGCATCCGGCATCGCTGCCGCCATGCATCGCGAGGGCGCTGAGCTTGCCTTCACTTATCAGAACGACAAGCTGAAAGGTCGTGTTGAAGAATTCGCCCAAGGCTGGGGTTCGAGCCCTGAGCTGTGCTTCCCGTGCGACGTGGCCAGCGATGAAGAAATCGCCAAGGTCTTCGAAGCACTGAGCAAGAAGTGGGACGGCCTGGACTGCATCGTGCACTCCGTCGGCTTCGCCCCAGGCGACCAACTGGACGGCGACTTCACCGAAGCCACCACCCGTGAAGGTTTCCGCATCGCGCACGACATCAGCGCCTACAGCTTTGTGGCCCTGGCCAAAGCTGGCCGCGAAATGATGAAAGGCCGCAACGGCAGCCTGCTGACCCTGTCGTACCTGGGCGCCGAGCGCACCATGCCGAACTACAACGTAATGGGTATGGCCAAAGCTTCGCTGGAAGCTGGCGTACGTTACCTGGCCGGCTCCCTGGGCCCGGACGGCACCCGCGTCAACTGCGTATCGGCTGGCCCGATCCGTACTCTGGCAGCGTCGGGCATCAAGAACTTCCGCAAAATGCTGGCCGCCAACGAAGCGCAAACCCCGCTGCGTCGCAACGTCACCATCGACGAAGTCGGCAACGCCGGCGCCTTCCTGTGCTCCGACCTGGCGTCGGGCATCAGCGGTGAAATCATGTACGTCGACGGCGGCTTCAACACCACCGCGATGGGCAACCTCGAAGAGTGATCTTCGGTTAGCCAATAAAAAACCCGCCTGAATTCAGGCGGGTTTTTTTATGCCAGAAATCAAAAGATCGCAGCCTGCGGCAGCTCCTACACAGGATGTGTACAACCGGACGATTTCGGTCGGCTGTCAGGCCGCTATCGCTGGCAAGCCAGCTCCCACAGTCTTGATTTGCGCACACCATGCGGCGAAGCCGCCCCACTCAACAGGATGAGCGTTGGCTCGGCTGCGGCTTTTGATCGAAAGCGCCCGTCGGCAGGCTGAGTGGAGGGATTGATCCGGGGGTGGGAGCGCAGCGACGTTTGGCGCAGCCAAACACATCGAGAGGAGGTGCAGCGCAGCAAACCGGAGGCGATGCCCCCGGATCAATCCCGGAGCGAAGGAACCCCGAGCCTAAGCGAGTGGGCCGAACGTCAGGGTAAAGCCTTTTGGGTTACCTTTTTGGCGTTTGAAAAAGGTGACCCGCCGTCAGGGCGGAACCTCAAGAAGCCATCACCGCAGCAATGGATATGTACTCAGCCAGAAAAAAACCATCGCCCGCACTGAAGCCATCGCTGGCAAGCCAGCTCCCACAGGTGTTGAGTACATCCGCAATAGCGCCCGCGCCTGAAAGATAGCCATCGCCAAGACTAACTACGCTTGACCGCCTGCTTGTGCAAATACATCGCCCCATCCGCATCCGCCAGCAATTTATCCACGCTCTCATGCCTGTGCGCGTCGTACTCGATCTGCCCCACGCTGAAACGAATCGCATACCCGCGATGCAACGTAGCATTGCGCTCTTCCAGAATTTCCTTAAGCCGCGTCATGACCAGATTGGTCTCGATATGGCTGGACCCGGTCAGCAACGCCACAAACTCATCCCCGCCCAAACGCCCGACCACATCACTCTCGCGAAAAGCGATCCGCAGCACATCGGCAAAGGTCTTCAGCGCGCTGTCACCTTCGGCATGGCCGTAGAGGTCGTTGATCTGTTTGAAGTCATTCAGGTCGAAAAACAGCAGCGTCGCCGGCCGGTTCAGACGCACACAAGCATCCAGCGCATGCTGGGCCAATTGCATAAAGCCCCGGCGATTGGACAGCAGCGTCAGCTCGTCCATGCTCGCCATCTGCACCGCGACCAACTCCTGCTCGGCCATCCCGGCCAAATCGTGCAGTAACGCGCGTTCTTCGTCGTCGAGTTCGCGGGGTTTGGTATCGATCAGGCACAACGTGCCCATTTTGTTGCCGTGCGGCACCGTCAGCGGATAGCCGGCATAAAACCGAATATTCGGCGCGCCGGTCACCAGAGGGTTGTCGTGGAATCGTTCGTCCTCGGTCGCATCCGGTACCAGAAGCAATTCATCCTGAAGAATCGCGTGGCCGCAGAACGACACATCACGCGAGGTTTCAGTGGCGTCCAGCCCGACGCAGGATTTGAACCATTGCCGATCCTTATCCACCAGCGTGACCAGCGCAATCGGCACATTGAACAAGCGCTTGGCCAAGCGCGTGAGCCGGTCAAAACGTTCCTCGGGCGCTGAATCCAGCAGTTTCAAATCATGCAGCACTTGAATTCGCGCAGCTTCATTCGCGGGTTTGCCTGGTACCAGCATCACACACTCCATTTGCGTCAATGCATATAAGCGTAGCCCGAAATCGACCGAGGCTGACACCCCTCAGCCGCCGAGCACCGGACAAGGCCCGCCAGCATCGGCCCAGAGCTTGAACTGGTTCACAAAGATGTCATGCGGCACCGGCACCGGCACCGGCGCGCGCCCTGCTCAGGGATTCCAGCCCCAGAGCACCAGTTTGTCTTCGCTGACATGTTTGAGCAGCGCAGCGAAGTCGCGATCACCGTTGCTCGCACGGTCCTTGATCATGGCGCACAAGCGATCCGGTGGCAGGCCGATCCAGGCCATCTTGTGCGCGGCCGGCGGCAGGCTCCAGTGTGGCGCCCCCGGTGGCGTGTGCGCGCCATAACTGGCCGGCGGATTGTTCTCCGCGTGACAGGTGGCGCACGGCAGACCGGCGGCTCCCTTGCCGTCCAGGCCACGTACCACGTTCATCGCGTGGGGCACGCCGGCGTCAAATTGCAGCGGCGAATCGCCGGGAATGTGACAGTTCTGGCAACGCGGACTCTGAAAGACTTTCTGCACCGTGCCAAACGCCTTCAAGGCTTCCTGATCGTCAGCAAACAGATCCGACGCATAACCGCCAAGTCCCAGCAACACCACCGTGCCCAACAGCAAATGACGTTTCATCTCACACCCCCGCCAGTTGCAACGGCAATTCGCGCAGACGCTGGCCGGTCAGGGCAAACACCGCGTTGGCCACCGCTGGCGCCGTCGGTGGCACACCTGCTTCACCGATGCCGCCGGGTTTGTCGCTGCTCGGCACGATATGCACCTCGACCACGGGCATTTCGTTGAGACGCAGCACCTGGTAGTCGTGATAGTTGGATTGCTCGACCATGCCGTTTTTCAGGCTCAGTTTACTGTGCAGCGCCATACCGAGGCCGAAGGTGATGCACGATTCCATCTGCGCCGCGATGCTTTGCGGATTGACCGCGATCCCGCAATCCACGGCACAGACCACCCGGTGCACGCGGATTTTCAGATTGTCTTGAGAGACTTCGGCGACCTGCGCCACGTAGCTGCCGAACGACTCATGCACCGCCACCCCGAGCGCATGCCCGTCAGGCAGCGGTGCTTTCCAGTTGGCCTTCTCCACAGCCAGATTCAACACCCCCAGATGCCGCGCGTGATCCTTGAGCAAGGTGCGCCGATACTCGACCGGATCCTTGCCCGCCGCCGTGGCCATTTCATCGATCAGCGATTCCATGACAAACGCAGTGTGGCTGTGGCCCACCGAACGCAGCCACAACACGTCGATACCGGTTTTCGGCGAATGCAGATCGACCTGATGATGCGCGAGGTCCTTGACGTACGGACTGTCGGAAACGCCTTCAACCGAGGTCTGATCAACCCCGTTCTTGACCATGGTCTGCTCCATGAACGTGCCGGACATGATCGATTGCCCGACCAGCACATGCTGCCACGCCGACGGCATGCCATCGGCGCCAAGGCCGATCTTCGCCTGATGCAGGAACATCGAACGGTAGTAACCGCCACGGATATCGTCTTCACGCGACCACACGGTTTTCACCGGCAGACTTGCAGCTTTCGCCACTTGCACCGCTTCGGCGACGAAGTCCGAGGTCGGATTGGCCCGGCGCCCGAAACCACCGCCGAGGAATTCAGTGTGGATTTCCACCTGCTCCGGTTTGAGCCCGGTGATCTTGCCGGCGACCATTTGGTCCAGCGTCTGAAACTGCGTGCCGGTCCAGATTTCGCACTTTTCGGCGCTGATCTTCACCGTGCAATTCAGTGGCTCCATCGGCGCATGGGCCAGATAAGGCACGCTGTACTCGACGTCTATTTTCTTCGCAGCTTTGGCGAAATTGCCTTTGGCGTCCCCGGCCTGCGCCGCCGAACTGCCGGGTGTCGCCGCCAGTTTGCGGAAGCTCTCGAGCATTTTTTCACTGCTCAGATCCGCGTGCGGCCCCATATCCCAATCGACTTTCAGCGCATCGCGTCCCAGCTTCGCCGCCCAATAGTGATCGGCAATCACCGCCACCCCGCTCGGCACCTGCAGCACCTTGTGCACACCCGGAATCGTCAGCGCGGCGGCGCCATCAAACGACTTCACCGTGGCGCCAAACACCGGCGCGCGGGCGACCATCGCCGTCATCAGCCCCTCAAACTGCACGTCCATGCCGAACTTGGCGCGGCCGGTGATTTTCTCAGGTGTGTCGAGACGCTTGGTCGGTTTGCCGATGATCTTCCAGTCCTTGGCTTCCTTGAAAGTGATCGATTTCGGATCCGGCACCGGCAGTTGCCCGGCGGCGTCCGCCAGTTCGCCGTAGGTCGCGCGTTTATCGCCGGCGATCACCACGCCGGACTCGGTGCGAATCGTCGATGGCGCCACTTCAAAACGCTTCGCTGCCGCTTCCACCAGCATCTGCCGCGCCGTGGCGCCGGCCAATCGGTAGCGGTCAAACTCCATCCACGTAGAAGTCGAGCCGCCGGTAATCTGCATCCCGCCAAACCCCGGCATGCCGTAGTCAGCGGCCGAGGCTGGCGAGTGCTCGACACGGATTTTCGACCAGTCGGCGTCGAGTTCTTCGGCGATCAACATGGTCAGACCGGTCCAGATGCCCTGGCCCATTTCCGAGTGGCCGAGCAACACGGTCACGCTGTTATCCGCGGCAATACGCAAGAAAGCATTCGGCGCAAATGCCTTGCCTTCATTCTCGGCGGCCATGGCAAACCGGTTGCCGCCAGGCACGGCAAACGCGACCACTAGACCGCCGCCCAACAGCGCACTGCCCTTGAGAAATCCCCGACGGGATACAGGACCGTTCATCGCAGATCCCCCTTAACCGAGTTCGGCTGCGCGTTTGACCGCCGCGCGGATTCTTGGGTAAGTGCCGCAGCGGCAGATATTGCCGGAGAGCGCCTGATCGATATCGCTGTCGGTGGGCGTGGGAATTTTCGCCAGCAGCGCAGCGGCGGACATGATCTGCCCGGACTGGCAGTAGCCGCACTGCACCACGTCGAGTTCGGCCCAGGCCTGCTGCACCGGATGCGAGCCATCGGTCGACAGGCCTTCGATGGTCAGGATCTTCTGGCCGTGGGCGACGGCGGTCGCGGGCGTGATGCACGAGCGCAACGGCGCGCCATCGACATGCACGGTGCAGGCGCCGCACTGGGCCATGCCGCAACCGAATTTGGTGCCAGTCAGGTGCGCGACATCGCGCAGAACCCAGAGCAACGGCATGTCCGCGGGGACATCGAGCTCCTGATCCTTGCCATTGATGTTCAGGGTCAGCATCGGGGATTTCCTCAGACTCACGGTGTTCTGAAGGGCGTCGCTGCGGCTGTGGAAGGCCTGCGCGCGCCTCGGCTTATCCCTTTCAGCTAAGCGCAATTTGCGCTGCTGACCAGGCGCCGCGACCACCGGTCATGCCGCGCCGTGCGCCTGCCGGATTTACTCCTACAGTTGATACCGGCTGTTCACCCACACTTTCCTGGAGTCGCGAACATGGGATTTGTCACAACCAACGATGGCGTCGAGATCTTCTACAAGGACTGGGGGCCGAAAGACGCGCCAGTGATTCACTTCCATCACGGCTGGCCGCTCAGTTCGGATGACTGGGACGCGCAGATGCTGTTCTTTCTCGCCCAGGGCTTTCGCGTGATCGCGCATGATCGACGTGGGCACGGGCGTTCAAGTCAGGTCTGGGACGGCCACGACATGGATCACTACGCCGATGACGCTGCTGCGGTGGTCAGCCACCTCGGTGTGCAGAAAGCCGTGCATGTCGGCCACTCGACTGGCGGCGGCGAAGTGGTGCATTACATTGCGCGTCATGGCGAGGACAAAGTGCTGAAAGCGGCGATCATCAGCGCCGTGCCGCCGTTGATGGTCAAGACCGAAAGCAATCCCGGTGGCCTGCCCAAATTGGTGTTCGATGACTTGCAGGCGCAACTGGCGGCGAATCGCGCGCAGTTTTACCGCGACGTTCCCAGTGGGCCGTTCTACGGCTACAATCGGCCGGGCGCCACCCCGTCAGAAGGGAACATTGCGAACTGGTGGCGTCAGGGCATGATGGGCGGCGCCAAGGCGCACTACGACGGGATCGTCGCATTCTCGCAGACCGACTTCACCGAAGACCTGAAACGCATCACGATTCCGGTGCTGGTGATGCATGGCGACGATGACCAGATTGTGCCGTTCGAAAATTCGGCGCTGTTGTCAGCGGAGTTACTGCAAAACGGCACGCTGAAAATCTACAAAGGCTTCCCTCACGGCATGCCGACTACCGAGGCGGCAACGATCAACGCTGATCTGCTGGCGTTTATCAAAGGTTGAGAAGAACGGGAGCCGGCATGCCAGCCCGCTGACTCCCTATTCTTCCTGCCGCCCGCCCCTGTCGCGATCACGCTCGAAGCGTCTGGCGAACGCAAACGCCGGCAACCACGCCTCGCGTCGCAACGTCCACAGTTCATAGCTCGGTTGCAATTGATCCGGCGCATCCAGCGCGCCAAGACTCACTTCCACTTCATCGCCGCTGCGGCCGAACACCGACGAACCACAGTGCGGACAGAAAAACCGTCCGGCGTAGTCCCGCGTTTCGCCGGTAATCACCACTGCAGTCTCGGGGAAAATCGCCGACGCATGAAACAACGCGCCCGTGTGCTTGCGGCAATCGAGGCAATGGCAGAGTCCGACCCGATAGGGTCGCCCTGAAGCCTCGATTCGTACATCGCCGCACAGGCAACCGCCAGTGAATCGATCCATGCGCCACCTCCGTTAAATGGTCATCCCCGATACCTGCAGCCTGGGGTTTAACAAGATCCGTGTATACACCAACAAAAACAAGCCGCACGACGCGCTCCGCACTGGGCCTTGCGGGATTCACCGACTTGTCGATCTACGGCAGCGTCAGCCGACTACAGACTGACTACGCTGTTAATCCTGCGTGTCTAACCTGCCGAGGATGACTGCCATGCAACGCTTCCAAAAACTCACGCCGTGCCTGTGGTTTGACGATCAGGCCGAAGCGGCAGCGAAGTTCTACTGCTCGATCTTCGACCACTCGAAAATCACCGCCCTCACCCACTACAGCAAGGTCGGCCAGGAATTCCACGGCCGCCCGGAAGGCTCGGTGATGACCGTCAGTTTCGAACTCGATGGCCATGGCTTTACCGGCCTCAATGGTGGTCCGGTGTTCAAGTTCAACGAAGCGGTGTCGTTTCAGGTCAACTGCGACAACCAGGAAGAGGTCGACCACTTCTGGGGCAACCTGTCGGCCGGCGGACCGGTCGAGGCGCAGCAATGCGGCTGGCTCAAGGACAAGTTCGGCATGTCGTGGCAGATCGTACCGGTGGCGTTCATGCACATGATGACCGACGCCGACACGGCAAAATCCCAACGAGCGATGCAGGCCATGTTGCAGATGAAAAAACTCGACATCGCCGAACTCGAACGGGCGTTTGCCGGGCACAGCTAATACATTCGGACCTTGGTCTGTAGGGAACAAAAACAATAAAACACGCCGCAGCGAGCGCGCTGCTGATTTCATCCGCGAGCACGGCACCTAGTTACTCAGTCTCGAGGACATTTGCGCCGCGGCGCATTTTCAGCGGGCGTTCAAACAACATTTGGCGACTACGCCGGGGCAGTATCGGGGGTGAAAACAAAAACGGCCCGTGAAGGGCCGTTTCAGTTGCACAGGCTTACAGGCTCTCGTCAGCCTTCAACTCCAGATTATCCAGCACCCGATTCACCGCCAATTCCCCGAGCATGATCAGTTGCGCAATCCCTAACAGCACATGTCGCTGCGACGCATCGAGCATTCCGGCGAAGTCGTTAGCCATGACTTTGGCCGAGGTCAGGGTTTCGGTAAATAAATGCGTCCCCTTTTCTTACGCCTTTTCTTACGTCCCCGGTAACTAAATGCGTCCCTCGTTTCTACTTTTTTCTTTCCTACTTCTTATTAAATCTACTTTTTCAGCCAAAAACCAAACCCGTGATAAGGAGGGTTCATATACCAGTCATCCCAGGTATAAAGCCGCCCGGAGATGTCGTATACCTCCCCTGCGCCTCCACTGGTGACGCCCGTCCAAGAGCGATTGGCTCGGGGTTCTGGCTGTATCGTCCAACTGAAATGAGGGTGGTGGTAACAGCTGTCCAATGCAGCGCGAATCTGCGGTGTCATTCCAATCCAACTGTTCTCAGCAAGCAGTTGCTTATAAGCAGGTTGGGTCAAGTTCGATGTGTGAAATATCGTGACGTCGAAAACATTTGAAACATCCACTGGGAAATCGACTGTATCGCCATTCTGATCGACGGCTGTAATTATGGTGCGACCATTACTCATCCCCACCACTTCCCCTTGAGAACTCACACTCGCGATATAGCTGTTAGATGTTAGATAGCTGTAAGGCTCAACGCCTCCGGAAGCTTGTCGCACAGAAAAATTGCCCGAGGCATTTCTTCCATTGGGATGTGGACAATGGCCACTGCGGACCATCACTCCGTCAAGGTTGAGCACAGATTGGTCGATACTTAGGGGCTGTTTGGAGCTTATTACGATAGAGGTCGCCGCCGACACACCACTATTAGTCAACTGATCGACCACCGTGGCGGAAACCCGATGAACACCGTCGCCAATCAACAGCAGTTCGGCGACCGTCAGGGTGTGCGTGATCGGTTTGGTGGGATCGGGGTTGTTGAATGTCTTGGTCCAGATGCCAATGGTCAACTTAACCGTGTCGTAAAGCCGCGCGTATCCGACGTTAATTGTGATGGATCTCGGCTGCCCCGGCCCTATGCTGGGCGGATGGATAACGGCGACGGTGGGCGCCGGGTCGTTGTACAGCAGTTTGAGTGTGGGCGACTTGTCGGTATTGCCGCTGACTCGTTTCACTGTGTAGTGCACATCGTTGACACCGTTATTGAACCAGAGCGCCAGCACCAGCAGTAAAAAGCGATCACCCTCCTCACCCGGCATGATGGTTTTGCTGACGCCAGTGTTAACTCCGTTGACAAAGATGGTCAGAACGTCATAAGCCGCCACGATCCAATTCAGCAAGCCGGTTATGGGTTCAATGATGAGCTTAACGCCAGCCGGCTGGAATGCAGCGTAGGAAACACCGCCGTCAGCAGTCCCAAGGGGTCCTACTGGTGTTATCCACTCCGGTGGGTACACCGGGACCAAGGCCAGCCCCGCGTCCACTGCATTTGACTGAAGGATCATCGCTGTCTCCTGCCGCACGGGCCAGTTGGGAAATAGGCCTCCATCACACCTCGAAAACGCAGCACTGCCTACTGTCAGATCTGACAGGTGAAGGCGGGTTTATGACGAACGGTACAGAACCAGAGTGTTCGCACAGACGCAAACTATGGCCAGAACACACCCCTCTCTAAAAAGAATTCTCACTCCAGCAGCACAGTTATTTATTGATGTTTCAAGTAACAACCATCCCGACCCGCCCCACAACTACACAATCAGACAGATATATCCAACCACCCCGCCAACCCCGCAAACCAGCGACTTCCTTACGATTGAAAGACAACCCTGAAACAGTTGGTATATCCAACGATCCACCACTTTCTCCACCGCGCTTTACTCTCCAAACTCCAGCCGCCTGACGCCAGACAGCCAACTAACGAATGTTTGTTTTTTATATATCAACGAGCCATCAGAAAATGGATTTTAACTAATGCTATCCAACGACAATAAAGCCGCGTATTCCGCCGACACACTTCAAAAGAAATCCGTTGCTCAAACAATCACCGACTTCATTGCCAATCAATACGCCATCGAAAGTCTCGGCTGGGCATGGAACCAGATTCTTGTTCGCGGTGTAGAGGACAGTGCATTCGATCAGACGCATCGTCTTGGCAAAATCTCGTTGGCGATACTCGTGCGGCGTCCCGAGTTCAAGGCGCTGCGTGAGCGGCGCAACATGCCGCAGAACGCGATTTTTCTGGTAGATGACAATGGCCGTTTGTATTTCTCTTACAGGAATCTGATCTCCAGCAAGGATCATCCGAGCGCGGAATACGTTTCGCCCCGGGACATCACTACCGAAGTCGCCGGGCTGACGGATTTTGCAGAGGAACTCAGGCTGTTGGCCAAAATGGCCAAGCTGAGTGGCGGCTGGGTAACCAGCGGAGACGAGATCATTGTCGCCCAGTGGCTGCGCTTCCAGAAACTGCAAGTACCGGATAATGAGCAAGACACACGCGGCCTGCTTGATCTGCTGAACTTTTCGACATTGCCCGAGCGTCCCAAGTACGCAAACTATTGGGAGTTGCTGGACGCTCCTGACGATTCGGTTTTCCAACTGAATGAACAGCGCCGGGCAATTATCAAGCAGGTGACAAACGATCTCACCGGCGCTGATGCGCGGCTGGTGGAGGTCTTTGGCGCCCATTTGAAACTTGAAAGCGCCTCGGCGGACGGCTTCTCCAACAGCACCGACTATCGCCTGCAACGCTTGATCGAAACCACAGTCTGGGCGTCCGGGCAGGCTCAGGACTACTTGCAGGCATTGGGTTGGTTTACTCAAGAAGGCGCATCAAAGCCGTCACCGGAATTTATCGAGCAACTGATCATTGCGGCGCTTCTACTGGATTTCGATCCAGACTTAGACGCTGCGAATACTCACTTCGCTGGCTTCGATCTGTATTCGCGAGAGTATTTCAAGCGCCATCCATCCCATGTAAAGGCACGACTGGAAAAGCACCTGATCGGTAACCTGGACGTGGACTTTCTGTTCGCCCCGCTGGTGGCGGAAATGGTCCTCGGCGGTATGGCGCCGGAGTATCTGTTTGCCGACTGGCCGGCCAGCCTGCAAATGGGCACGCCGGCGTGGGTGGTGGCCACTCAGGCTGTGCATCTGGTCGAAGCGCTGATTCCTGGCGCCAGCCGCAAGATGACCTATCAACATCTGATGGGCTTCAGCCAATCGGCCAAAGCCATGGCACCGCTTGCCGCATTGCAGGCTGAAGGCGCGGTCGATCCGGTGGTCAGCTGGGCATTGATGAACGGACTGGTCGTGCGCGATGCAGAAGGCAATCTGAGCCCGGAACTGGTCGCACTCGCCACTCGCGAATACGACCATTACATCACCATGATGCTGGAAGCCGCCGAAAGGTTTTCCAGACCGTTGCCAGATCGCAGACAACTCGCACTGCGAGAACTCAAGTTGCAGGAAAAGAACTGCGATCCCGACGAGTTGCTGGTCAAAGTGCGCGGCAGCGGCGGTGGTGCCGGACGCCAGGTTTCGGTGCTCGATCTGTATATGGGCGACGAACTGCACACCAAGGACTGGAACCGCAAAAGAGGCCCGAGTATTTACGAAGCCTTTTCCAATCTGGTGTACCTGACACCAGTTCCCGATCTGTATGAAGAGGCAACCGGTGCGCACTTCGAGGCAATCATCCAGGGCCTGACCAGTAATATCCAGATCGCCATTTCCCAACTTGACCCGGAAGATGCGGCATCGATCGAACTGGGGGCTGTGGGTGTCTACTGCGTACAGAAACTCGACTATCGGCCTCAGAGAGCCACGCAAGGTGGAGGGGTAGCCGGGGGGTTTTGGGCTGCTGGCGAAACGGGCCGTTACGGCGTTGTGATCTGCGTGCAGGATAGTTACGCCATCAAATGTTTTGAGTTGTTTCCACTGCGAATGGAGTGTCGATATAGCTCCAGCCTTGAGGATATTTTCAGCCCGCTCGTGTCCGGGACCTACGTTGACCTCGACACTCGCTTCGTCGAAAAGAAAGAGTTCGAAGGAACAATCCCGCTTGACTTGCAGGCCTACCTGAAAAACGTTGCGCCGAAGAATAATCAGCAATCGCGGGTTCAGGTTCGCAGAATCGCGACACTGCCAGCAGATACCGCAGATGACTACAGTCCGGCACCTTACTTCCGCTCTAAGCGCATAGCAGCGCTGGCCCGGCTTATTGCCGCAGCAAATCCGTACATCAACAAAAAAGAGATCCACCAGTTGGGTCTTCAGCAGACCACTCGGGAAAAGGCGATTGAAAAGACCGAGGCCATCTTCAACGTCATTCTCAACCTGATCATTCCCTTCAAGGGGTGCGTGGAAGGATTGTCTTCAGGTGATCCGAAAAAACACGGCGCCGCCATTTTCGACTGCATTGTCGACGCCGCAGTGCTGGCACTGACGTTTGTGGCCGCACCAGTTGCCATTGCCGCCGCCACCAGCAAAGCCGTGACCGTTGCCAGCAAGCTGCTGTCGGCATCGCGGGTGTTGGCAAGCCTGGCACTGAGCCTGTTTAACCCGTTGTCGGGACTGCCGCAGTTGCTCAAGGGCGGCGGCAAATTGCTCGGGCGTGGCGTGGCCAAGTTGAGCGGGCATACACTTTCCGTCGCGCGTCAGGCACGCCAGCAACTGCGTTTTCTGACCGGTGCCAACAGTTATGACCTGATCAAGGCACTCGAACATACCAGTTCGGCTTCGCAAGTCCGCATGTCGCTGGACACGGTGGCGCATGCGCGTGCACTGCTGAAAAGTGATGCCATCGAAACCGCGCAACAGGTTGTCGCGCGACTGAGTGAAAAGCACTTCACGTTGCCAAAGGGGATTTCAGATACGGAACTGCGCCACCTCGCCAACAACGCCGTTAAAGAAACCGCCTACCAATACAAACAGGCCAACGATCTGGAATCGCTGATCGGTCGCCCGGCGCTGGACGAGTTGACCGACGCGTTCATAAAAGGTCATCCCCTGCAGTTCAACGATGTGCGCAATACCGCGCAGAGTTACGCAGAAACCCTGGCCGACCTCTACGGCCTCGAAGCCAGAAAAGCCCGATACATGACGGACTATCAGCAAGGCGTCCTGAAACAGGATCTGGGCAAAGCGCCTTATAGCGACGTTATGCCGGAGTCTGCTTTCAATCCCTTGGGCTACACCGATCAATCGCAAAGAGCAGCGGCGTGGATGTTGAAAGGCTCGACCTCCGACGGTAATGACTTTGAAAACATCCTCGGGGTTTTGCGCGAGTTCACCAGCAACAACGCGCCTTTGGCCGATCCGACTGTTATCCGGGAGATCCACCGCAGACTGGTACCGGAGGCTGTTGGACGGGTGCGCGATGCGGGTTCCCCAACCAAGTACGGCAGCAGTCCCACCGGTTTCTCCTTGCTGGAACAGCACCTGAAAACGCTCGACGCGAGCCATCCGCACTTTGATAAACACCTGCTCGCGGCCGTGGTCGGTTTTCAGGGATTTGGCGACGGCAATGGACGTACGGCAAGTGCGTTGTATTCGATCATTCAACTGCGGCGGAACGGGTTCAATGCCCTGCCACCCCACGTATTTGCGTCACTCAACGGAATATTCTGATACACCATCGGAAAATGGATTTTTCAATGACTACTTCAACAGATAATCAGGCGTACACGCCCACCGACAAACTTCAGAAACAAAATACAATCACAACAATCAGCAACTTTATCAAAGACACGTTAGTTATCGAACGCCTCGGTTGGAGCTGGAACGAGATCCTTGTCCCGTGCATCGAAGACAGTGCATTTGACCGAATCCATCGCAGTGGCAAAGTTTCTCTGTCCATACTTCTGCGCAGTGACGAGTTTCACTTCGTCCGGGCTCGACGCAAGATTTCGGATGATGCAATTTTCCTGGTGAACGAGCATGGCCGGCTGTTTCACAGCTATCGAAACATGGTTTCCAGCAACGACCGACCCGCTATCGCGTTTGTGTCTCGTCAAGACATCACCGCCGATGTTGCAGGTATGGCGGATTTCGATGACAACCTCCAGCTATTGGCCAAAGTCGCCGCATTAAGTGGCGGCTGGATCATCACGGGCGACGAAATCACTGTCGGCCAATGGCTGTGCTTTCACGGACTGCAAGTCCCGGACAATGAACAAGACACCCGGGGCCTGCTGGACCTGCTGAATTTCTCGACATTGCCTGAGCAACCGAAGTACGCAAACTGCTGGGAAGTGCTGGACGCGCCCGACGATTCGCCGTTCAAACTGGACGACAACGCACGCTCAATCATTCGTGATGTGACCCGTCGCTACACCTGGGAAGACGACATACTGGTGCATATCCATGGCAGCCATTTAATGCTGGCAAGCACTTCGGCAGACGGTATTTCGAACAGCGACGACTTCCGCCTGCAGCGCTTGATCGATGGCGCCGTAATCAACTCTGGACAAGCAAAAGAATACCTCGACGCATTGGGTTGGGTTGCCGGGAAGGCCGAGAAACCAGCGTCTCCCGAATTGGTAGAGCAGCTTTTGATTGCTGTATTGCTGCTCGATCTCGACCCGAACCTGGATGCGGCCAACACCCACTTCGCCGGGTTCGATCTTTATTCGAAAAGCTTCTTCAGACGCCACCCTGACGATGTACGGGCGCAATTGGAAAAACATCTGATCGACAGCCTCGAACTCGACAGTTTGTTCGCGCCGCTGGTGGCACATATGGTCCTCGCCGGCATGGCGCCGGAATACCTGTTTACCGACTGGCCGCAGAGCATGCGAATGGGCACACCCACCTGGGTGGTTGCCACACAGGCCGTGCACCTGGTCGAAGTTCTGGTGCCGGGCGCCAGCCGCAAGATGAATTATCAACATTTGATGGGTTTCACCCAATCCGTAAAAGCCATGGGCTCATTGGCAGCGCTGCATGCCGTCGGGTCCGTAGACCCGGTGGTCACTTGGGCGTGGATGAACGGGTATGTCACCCGCGACGCAGACGGCAGTCTGAGCCCGGATGATGTAATTCGCGCCGCACGCGAATACGAACGCTACATCGACACAATGATTGAAGCTGCCGCCAGGTTTTCTACACCTCTGCCGGATCGTAAACAGCTCGCACTGGATGAACTGAAGTCCGAGGCAGCGGATTGCAATCCGCATGAGCTATTGGTCAAACATCGCGGCACGGGAGGAGGTGCCGGCAGGAAAGTTTCGGTGCTCGACCTTTATATGGGCGATGAACTTCACACAGAGGATTGGGACCGCATCAAAGGCGGCAGTATCTACAAATCTTTTCCAGGCCTGAGCGAACTGTTCCCCGTTGCCGAGTTGTATGCCACGGCCACTGCCAGTCACCTCACTACAATTGTGGGCGGGCTCGCAGGCAACATTCAGATCGCTATTTCACAATTGAACGCAGAAGATGCGGCATTCCTGCAGCACGGCGCGATCGGCGTTTACTGCGTGCAAAATGTCAATGTCAGACGCAGGACAAGCAGCGGTCGAACCGGCATCAATAATCCTGTCTATAGCTTGGGAGAAACAGGTCGTTATGGCGTCATTTTGTGCGCACAGTACGTTGACGGCATCAGGTGCTTCGAGTTGTTTCCACTGCGTATGGAGTGCCGCCGCAACCTGGAACTGGAAGGCTTTTTCAAACAACTGGTGTTCGGCGACTATTTGTATATGAACACTCATTTCGTCGATCAAAAACAGCTTCCGGAAGTCCCGATCGATCTAAAAGCTTACTTGCAAAACGGTGCTCCAGCACCACACTTCAAACGCAGAATTCATGTACGCAAGATCGGGACGTTCGCTGCAATTGCCGCCGAGGCATACGATTCGGCGCCTCTTTTCCGCTCTGCGCGCACGCAAGCGCTGGCCGAGTTGATCTCTCAGAAGAACCCGTACATCACCGAGAGCGAGATTCATCAACTGGGCCTGCAACAGACGGAGCGGGAAAAAGCCATTGAAAAATCCGACGCCATCTTCAATATGATTCTAAACCTGATCATTCCCTTCAAGAGCTGCGTGGAGGGGCTGGCTTCCGGTGACCCGAAAAAACACGGCGGTGCGATTTTTGACTGTATTGTCGACGCAGCCGTGTTGGCGCTGACCTTCGTCGCCGCGCCCGTTGCAATTGCTGCGGCCGCCACCAAAGCAGCAACCATCGCGGGCAAACTCCTTGCGGCGTCACGCATATTGGCGAGCACGGCCATCAGCCTGTTCAACCCGATTTCCGGATTGCCACAACTGCTCAAGGGCGCTGGCAAACTCCTCGGGCGCGGCGCGGTAAAACTGAGCGGACAAGCACTCGAACTTGCCAACCAAGCCAGACAGCAACTGCGTTTTTTGAGCGGCGCCAACGGCTACGACCTGCTCAAAGCGATTGATCACACCGGTTCGGCGGCCCAGGCACGCATGTCGTTGGACACCGTCGCCCACGGGCGGGCGTTGCTGAAAAGCGATGCAATTGAAACCGCCCAACAAATCGTCACGCACTTGAGCGAAAAGAACTTCAAGTTGCCCAAAGGGGTTACCGAAACAGAGTTAGGCCATCTGGCCAATAACGCGGTCAAGGAAACCGCGTATCAATCGAAACAGGCAGGTGAACTGCAATCCTTGATCGGTCGCCAGGCGCTGGAAGAGCTGACGGAGGCGTTCGTAAAAGGCCACCCCGTTCAGCTCAACGATGCACGCAGCACTGCCCAGAGTTACACCGAAACCCTGACGGTGCTGTACGAACTCGAAAGCAAAAAAGCCCGATATATGAAGGGTTATCAGAAGGACGTTCTGAAACTTGATCTGGGCAGGCCGCCCTACAACGACGTGATGCCGGATTCACTCTTCAATCCAATGGGCTACACCGATCACTCCGAGAGAGCAGCCGCGTGGATGCTCAACGGCTCAACGTCCAACGGTAACAACTTCGATAATGTCGTTAACGTTTTACGCGAGTACACGGCCAACAAGGCGTCCTTGACCGATCCAGCGGTTATTCGCGATATCCATCGCCATCTTGTGCCGCAAGCTGTCGGCCGAGTGCGCGATGCGGGTGCGCCGACCAAATATGGCAGCAGCCCCACCGGTTTCGCGCTACTCGAAGAACATTTGCAGGCGTTGAACGCAAGTCATGAGCACTTTGATAAACACGTGCTCGCGGCAGTTGTCGGGTTCCAGGGTTTTGGCGACGGCAATGGCCGAACTGCCAGCGCGCTGTACGCGATCAGTCAATTGCGTCGCGACCAGTTCAAAGCCATGCCACCCCACGTTTTCAGGGAACTCAACGGCATTTTCTGATGTTCGCCACCTGAGTGGATGACAAAGACCCGTACTCCGCTCAGCGGCGTACGGGTCTTCTACGACCAGAACTGCCCTGTGCGATCAAGCCAGACGCGGCACCGTGAAACGAAACTCGCTGCCCTGCCCCGGTTCACTCTCGGCGACGATCCGCCCGCCATGCGCCTCGACGATACCTTGCGTGATGTACAGGCCCAGACCTGTGCCGTTCGGATTGCCTTCCTTCACTGTCCAGTATCGATCGAACACATGCGGCAAGTGATCCTTGGGAATGCCTTCACCGCTGTCGCGCACGGTGAAGACGATCTCGTCGCCGACTGATTTGGCGTGCACGTCGACCGTGCCCAGACGCGGAGTGAATTTGATTGCGTTACCCACCAGATTCGACAGCACCTGAAACAGTCGCTCAGGATCGGCATGAATGCTCAGGTCAGGATCGGCCGCGAACGAGATGCTGATGTCCTTGTCCAGCGCCAACGGTGCGAGCAGCGCCTGCGCCTCTTCGAACATCTGGCTGACATCGAGTTTTTGCGGCGTGATGCTGTAGCGCCCGGCGTCGATTTTCGAGGTGTCGAGCAAGTCCTCGAGCAGCGTGTTCATGCGCCCGGCGGCCTGCTGCATGGTGTCGATCGCCGTGGAGATACGCCGCGAGGTGTGCGGGCCATCCGAGCTGAAGGCCTTCTGCATCATGCCGCAGAGCATGGAAATCACGGTCATCGGATTGCGCAAATCGTGGGACACCACGGCGACCAGCTCATCACGCGCGCGCACCGCTGCCTGTTCGCGACGCACCTGGCGCGCCAGATCATTTTCCAGTGCCGAGCGGCGCAGGTCGTTGGCGGCGAACAGATCACCGTGGCTCCATTTGGTGGAAATCCCGGCCATTTCGACCTTCCAGATTTCGAACGAAGTGCGCGGGCGCAAGCGCAGGCCGGCTTCGGAGTTTTCCAGGTCCAGCGGCTTTTCCGGGTTGCCGCTCCAGTTGATGTTCTCTTTGACTTCCGGACGAAACCACAGCACGCCGTTGTCCACCGGTTTGGGCAGGCTCAGCGCGAGCACGCCGCTGGCCACCTGCTGAAACTGCGCGGCCGGCGGGTAAACGCTGGACAGGTGGTGACTGGCGAAAACCGGCTCGCCGCTGTCTTGCAGCCATTTGTGCAGGGCGCGGATTTCTTCCGGTTCCGGGCAGTTGCCGTAGCGATGCAACTGTTTGTCTTCGATGATCGCGATACCGCCGGCATTCGCCAGCGCCATGAGGATTTGCGGATGCTGCGCCAGACCGTCGAAGACATTCGACGGCGAGTCGATCATTGCCTGATTGAGCAGCGCCAGGCTCTCGACTTTCTCATCGCGCTGACGGCTGACTTCCAGCGCTTCCATCGCGCTGATCTGCAGCGACAACACCTGGCCAATGGTCTGGCAGGCAGTGCGCAATTCATGCGGAACGTGCAGCGGCTCGCGGTTGCCGCAGCTGATCAGCCCCCACAACCGATCACCCTTGAGCAGCGAAATACTCATCGACGACAGCACGCCCATGTTTTTCATGTACTGGCAGTGGATCGGCGACACGCTGCGCAGGGTGGCGAAGCTCAAGTCGAGCGGGGTCTGGTTGTCCGGGCGCAATTTGGGCAGCAACGGCACCGGTTGATACGCCGCATCCGGAATGATCCGCAGCCAATTGGTGCGGTACAGCTCACGCGCCTGCGCGGGGATGTCGGACGCCGGAAAAAACAGACCGTTGAAAACTTCCATCGATGGGTCGGACGCTTCGGCGATGACCTGACCGTGGCCCTCCTCCTCAAAACGATAGATCAGCACCCGGTCGTAACCGGTCATCGCCTGAATTTCCTTGACGCTGATGTCGTACAGCGCCTGCAGGCTCTTGGCCCCTTGCAGGCGTTGCAACATCCGGCCGAGGTGGGTGTGCTTACCGGCGACGTTGCGCGGCTGGAAGTTCTCGACGTGGATTTCCAGCTCCAGAATCAGCACGCCCTGATGACGGTGCAGCAGTGCGTCGAACGCCGTGCCGTTGAGGCGCAACAGCAGCGGCGACGGGTCGGACAGGCTCGGCTGCTGCAAAGCTTCGCGCACTTGGCCGGCGTAGGCCTCGCCGATCAGGCTGTCCAGCAGTTGACCGATCACCTCTTGCGGCGCTCGCCCGAGCAGGGTTTCAACGTTGGCGCTGACCTGAACCACATTCAGCGCAGGTTCGCTCAGGGTCAGCAGCAGGCCGTGCGGCTGGATCGCACCGGGAAAACGGATCGGCTCGTCGGCGCAGTTGGCCAGCAACTCTTCAAAGGCTTGTTGGTCTTGCGGGGTCATACCAGAACCTCCTGGCTTTCGAGCCAGTGTTCGAAACAGCTGAATGTGGATTGCGCAGCGGCGACAACACATTTGCGCTCGTCGGCGTCCAGCGGGCGCGTGCCCAGATACTCGATGAATTCGCGCCAGCGGCGGCCGGTGGCAGCACCATAGATGTCGAGGAACGCCGCGCCGTTGTCGGCTTCGAGACTCAGCTTTGCGGCGATCTCGCGGCGCAGGATCTGTCCGCCGAGCGTCGCGCCTTCCAGTACGTACAACACGCCGAGGCATGCAGCGCTGGAATCAATAACGGGCAAGTTGCGGCAGATCGGCAAGTCTTGCAACGCTTGAGTCTGCATGCCCAGGGCTTGCAGGTCTTTGAGCAGCGTCAAAGCTTTCAAGCGCGGCGCCAGATCAAAATCAGCAGGAATCGACTGACTGTCCTGCAAGGCACTTTCCAGCGGTCGATAGAAACCGTAATAGGCCTGCATCAGCCGCATAAAAGCGTTCAAATCGAGGGCATCGGAGAAGAAAGGAAGGCGTTTTTCCAGTGCGATGTGCAGTTCGGCAGTGCCGGCGCGCAAATCTTGCAACACCGGGGGCACATAAACCTCACGGGCCTTTGCTTGCATGTATATCGCTCGTAAAGGGCCGCCTGGGGCCATGAAGGTATGTAAAAGCGTGGCGCGGATCTTACACGGCCGAGCGCTCTTTCTGACCGGGCGGACGGTTTTTTCTGACCAATTACCGCCCTCCGTGATGGCTCAGAGTTAGCAAAGTGCCATAAAGTTCGATCGACCTGTACCGCGACACTTCACCATGGCTGTACGGGTCAGGCTCGCATCTGCCCGTGATAAAAATAGCGCTCAGCCAATGGAGCGCGCGTCATGGATCTCGCCACCCTCGCCATTTTTCTCCCGGCCTGCTTCGCACTGAATATGGCCCCCGGCCCGAACAACCTGCTGTCGGTAAGCAACGCCACCCGCTATGGCTACCGTCGCGCTTGCGTGGCGGGAATCGGGCGGTTGTTCGCGTTTGCCGGAATGATTGCGCTCGCCGCCGCCGGTTTGTCTGTGGTGCTGCAAACGTCGGAATGGCTGTTCTCGGCGATCAAGATCATTGGCGCAGGGTATTTGCTGTATCTGGCGTGGCAGCTATGGCGCGCCGATCCGCATGCGCAGGACATCGTGACCGGCGCCACGGCTGGAATGGTCGCGCTGGCCCGGCAGGAGTTTTTTGTAGCGGCCGGCAATCCGAAAGCGATTCTGCTTTTCACCGCGTTTCTACCGCAGTTCGTTGACCCGACTCGACCGATTGCCGGGCAATTCGCGGTGCTCGGGACGTTGTTTCTGTTGCTGGAATGGATCGCCATCAGCGCCTACGCCTACATGGGCCTGCACATGCGCCGCTGGTTCGCCGAACCGCGCGGCAAGCGGATCTTCAACCGCTGCTGCGCAGGGCTGCTGTCAGCGGCGGCTTCCGTACTGCTGCTGGCCAAGCGTGCCTAGGTTTCGGACGGGCCTTTGAGTTCGACTTGATTACCGTCCGGGTCGAAGCAATACAGCGACAAGCCGCTGCCTTCAGCGCCGAAACGCAGTGCGGCTTTCTCGACTGTCAGGCCGAACGACTCTAGATGAGCGATCAGCGCCTCCTCATTGAATGGCTCGATGCGCAGGCAGAAGTGATCGACATTACGCCGCTCGCTACCGGCAGCGGCACCGCCCTTGCGGCCGATTTCGCCTGCGATGTCGACCAGGTCGATCATCGAAGTGCCTGCGCGCAAATGCACCAGGCCGAGCTTTTCCTGACGCTTGACCACTTCAGCCCCGAATACCTGTTGGTAGAACTCGATGCTGCGTTGCATGTTTTCGACACGCAGAACGATGTGATCGATGTGTTGGATGATGAATGGATGCATGACGTGATTCCATGGATGCACAGGCTTTGACTGTAGAACAAGGCCATCAAAATTCATTGTCGATTTTTCGGTGGAGCTATCGAAAACCTGGATTTATGCTCAGCCCATGAACATACAAACCGCCACGCTGCCATCCCACGCCGAAATGGTTCGCGCCATGCTCGAACGCGACACTGCCTACGAAGGCGTGTTCTTCACGGCGGTGAAAACCACCGGGATTTTTTGTCGCCCAAGCTGCACCGCGCGCAAGCCGAAACCGGAGAATGTCGAGTTCTTTGCGCATGCCGACGAATGCATGTCTGCCGGTTATCGCGCTTGCCTGCGCTGCAAACCGCTGGACGCTGCGGCTATTGCGCCGGATTGGGTGCAGGGTTTGTTGAAAGCCGTGGATGCTGATCCGGAGGTGCGCTGGAGCGATGCGCAATTGCTCGCCGAGGGCATCGAACCGCTGAAGCTGCGGCGCTGGTTCAAACAGCATTTCGGCATGACCTTTCACGCCTGGCTGCGCACACGGCGTCTGGGCATGGCGCTGGGCGGGATTCGCCAAGGCACCTCGATTGATCACGCCGCGTTCGAGTCCGGGTATGAATCACTGAGCGGTTTTCGCGATGCGTTTCAAAAGTCTTTTCACATTACGCCGGGGCGCGTCGGTTCGAGTGAACCGCTGCTGTTCACGCGCCTGACCACGCCACTGGGGCCGATGATCGCCATGGCCGAGCGCCGGGGACTGGTGCTGCTGGAGTTTCTCGACCGCCCGGCGCTGACTCGCGAAGTCGAAGAACTGCAGAGCCGGCATGGCTATGTGGTCGCTCCGGGGCACAACGCGCATTTGCAGCAGATCGAATCGGAACTGGCGCAGTATTTCACCGGCAAGCTCGACCAATTCAGCACACCGCTGCACATGCCGGGTAGCGAGTTCGCCCGGCAGGTCTGGGCGGAACTGCTGCAAATTCCCTACGGCCACACCAGCACCTATGGCGCCATCGCTGCGCGTCTGGGAAAACCTGGCGCGAGCCGTGCGGTAGGGCTTGCGAATGGGCACAATCGGCTGTCGATTGTGGTGCCGTGTCATCGGGTGATCGGCGCGGACGGCTCGCTGACCGGCTATGGTGGTGGGCAACCGCGTAAGGCGTTTCTGCTCAGGCTCGAGAATGCAGCGGTGCAGCTCAGGCAACCATTGGCTTTCTGATGACCGATACATATCAAACGGCAAGTACATTTCTCGCAGGGCTGGATGCCGACTGGCAGCGGCATATCGCGGCCATCGGCCCGTGTATGCATCAGCCGCATCCGGCGCGGGATCCTTATGAATCGCTGGTGCGCGCGATTGCCTACCAGCAACTGCATGCCAAGGCGGGCGATGCGATTGTCGGACGGCTGGTGGGATTGTTTCCTGATCAGACGTTTCCGCGTCCGGAGCAGATTCTGGCAACAGATTTCGCCAGCCTGCGCGGCTGCGGGTTTTCGGCCGGCAAGATTGCGACGATTCAGGGGATTGCTCAGGCGACGCTGGATGGCGTGGTGCCGGATTACGCTACCGCGCTGGCGATGGAGGATGAGGCGTTGATTGAACGTTTGGTCAGCCTGCGCGGGGTTGGGCGCTGGACGGTGGAGATGTTGTTGATCTACAGCCTGGAGCGGATGGATGTGTTACCGGCGGATGATTTTGGCGTGCGCGAGGGGTATCGGCGATTGAAGGGGTTGCAGGTGCAGCCTGCGCGCAAGCAGATGATTGAGATCGGGTTGGGCTGGAGTCCGTTTCGGACCGTAGCGGCCTGGTATTTGTGGCGGGTGGCCAAACCGTAGGCCGCGTTATCGTTCATCGCTGGCAGGCCAGCTCCCACAGGGTTTTAAGCGAACACGAGCGTTGAGTTCGAGCAAGTAAACGTGTGGGAGCTGGGCTGCCAGCGATGGCGTCAGCACAATCAATACTTCCATTCAGCCGAAAATCATCTTCATCTCTTTATCCGAATAATTGTAATTCCAGCGTAACTCCGTCCCCGCCGGAATATCTTGCGTGGCAAACAGCGCATTCAACATGTATGGCCGGTTGACTAGCCGATCGCCAATCAACATGTCCGCTTCGACTTTGAATCCGACGGTCTGCACGTTATAGCCGTCCGGCGATTGCCGAATCGGCTTGCCGCTGGCGTCATACTCAAAGTTCGAGTTAAGCCGGGAAATGATGTTATCGCCGATGATAACCACCGGTTCTTCAATCAAGTTTCCCGGCCCGTAATGTACGTAAGACCCGGCCAGCATGGTGAAGGTCTGTTCCTGACGCCTGACCAGCCGCAACGGGCTGAGCATTCCGCCATACAGGCCCAAGGCTTCACCTTTATTGATTCGCCTGTTGGCCACCACCATCGATTGCCCGATAAGGCCGCGTTCACCCGGCACTTTCACGTCGGCCTCGGTGAACGTGCGCAGCTCGAGCTTCTCTTCGTAGAGCCTGGCGACGTCTTCGAAGCCTTCAAATTTGATGTAAGGCTTGATCGGCCCGGAGGTGTATTTCTCTCCCGTGGTCAGCGTGACTATGGTTTCAAGCTTGCGAATCCGCACCGGCCTGCCGAACGTATCGCGCAGCGGATATTTGCCGTTGTTGGCACGGTTATATGAGCCCAGTTGATTGTCGCGGAAGGTGTAGCGGGTCTCCTCGCGCATGAAGGCGAGTTCCTGCTCGGTGTAGGGCTTGATCGGCATCGATTCCGACGCCAGCTCGAATGGGTCGTCAGAGGAATCGCGCTGGTTGCCGTCCTCGGCCTCCCTCGGATGCGCCAGGGCCTCCAGCGTCGACCCGCCTTCGTTGCGCGGATCGGGCGTACGCGAGGCGTCTGTGGCGAACTCTTCCAGCGGATGCCAGACAGTGCCATCACTGTCGCGCTCCAGAGCCGGGCCGGACGGGTTGAGTTCGCTGGCCAGTTTGGCTCGGTACAAGCCGGTCTGTTGATCAGTTCCGACCTGAACAACGCCCTGCCCCGGCACTTCAGCGAACTGACGTCCCTTGAAGGATCTGAGCCCCTCGGCGTCGACTTCCGTAAGCCGGGCTGCGGCGTTGACGCGGTAATCCTCCAGCGGTCGTTGCCCGGCATTCGGCGAAACTTCTGGCACGCCCGCAACATCGCGAACAGTCAGCGTTGACACGGAAGCAACGATATCTCCAGCGCTGGCCTGCGGTGTCTTCAGCGCACCGGGAAGGTGCTGAGATGGCGTCGGAGTGAGATTGACACTCGGCCGAATCACCGGCCCCAGTGTCGGGCCGTCGGTGGAAGGTCTGATATGAACATCGACCGGGCTTGTGCCCTTGATCGGCGGTTTCAGTGGCATGTTGTTTCATCCTTGAATGGTTGCTGCATCAGCGCTCGGCGTCATTGCCGGTGCAAAATCATGGCCGAAACCTACCAGACCCTGCCCCGCCATTCCCACTGCCAAAGCACTTCAAGATGATTCACCCGGCGCCCACCGGGACTGAGCTGAAACCGGCTTCACAGTCTTTGACAGTTTCCCGACAAAGCTGCCAAAGATTGCCCGCCGTCACCCGCCTAGCATGGGCGCATCCACATTCCCCACAGGTGCCCCATGCAAGTTTCGTTTCGCACATTCTCGTTGTCCCTGACATCCATTTGCCTGCTGCTGCCGGCCGATTCCCTGCGCGCCGAAGACTGGCAGGCCAGACTCAGTGCCGGAGCCATCAGTGCGCCGCGTTACAGCGGCAGTGCCGAACGGATTGTGGCGCCTGTGGCGGCTGTGGAAATCAGCAGCCCGTACGGGATTTTCTTCGACACTTCACGCGGTCTCGGCTGGGGGTTTGACGAAGACGATTTCGGCTTGAGCGTGTACGTCGGCGCGAGTGATGTGCGCAAGGATCGCAAGACCGGGTTCAAGGGCTCGGATGAGCTCAACGGCATTGGGTCGATCAAGTCGCGCCCGGTGCTGGGGGTGGACGGCAGCTATCACATGGGGCCGATCATTCTCGGCGCGAGTTTCGAGCATGCGCTGGAAAAGGATAAGGATGATCACGACACCGGCTCGGGCTGGAATCGCCTGAAGCTGAGCATCAGTGCGCCGCTGTATGACGGGCCGCTGGGCACGTTGACGGGCAGTTTGAACAGCCAGTTCGGTGACAGCGATTACCTGCGCACCTGGTACGGCGTCAGCGCCGCTCAGGCCTCGCGCAGTCAGTTCAAAGCGTACAAGGCGCGTGGCGGTTTGATCAGTCGTGGCGCGGATCTTACGTGGTCGTTGCCGCTGGATGAACAATGGAGCCTGTCGGCAGTACTGGCGGCGCAGTATCTGAGCAACGATGCGGCGGACAGCCCGATAGTCGAGCGCCGGTTGCAGACTTCATTGGCCGGCCAGGTGGTCTACAACTTCTGATCGCGGCGCCAATCGGTCGTTTACTTGTCCGCGACTTTGCCCTTACTATCCAGCCACACCGGCACGGCGGGACACTCCCGCCGCCGACGTTTTCCGCCAACGGAAACACGCGTCATGAGCACGTCCCTACAACAATTAGAATCGTTGAACGTGTCTACGCTGCGCGCCCTCTCCCACAGGGGCGGCGTATGAACCGTATCGTCAATCTCCCCATGGCTTTGCTGCGCTCCAAACTCCGTCACTCCGCACGCCCGCCGGATATCCGCTAGTCCCCCTCTTTTTTTGATATCCAAGCCAGACTGCCCGAGCTTTTGCCCGTTGCTGCGTCTGGCCCGAATCTGCGCGCCTGTGCGGCGCTCGCGTGAGTGACATCCATGAAATTTGCAGCCCTTGAAGACGCCCGTACCTTCCTCGATCAGAACCCCGATATCGACATGATCGAGCTGTTCATTCTCGACGCCAACGGCGTGCCGCGCGGCAAGCTGTTGCACCGCGAAGAACTCCTCGCCGTGTATGAAAGCGGCCGGCCGTTGCCGAGCACTATTCTCGGTCTGACCGTACAGGGTGACGATGTAGAAAACTCCGGTTTAGTGTGGGACGTCGGCGATATCGACTGCCGCGCCTATCCGCTCGAAGGCAGTCTGGTGCGCCTGCCGTGGCGGCAGATTCCGACCGCTGCGGTGCAGGTCAGCATGCACCCGGAGCAAGGCATGCCGGCGAGCATTGCCGACCCACGTCATCTGTTGATCCGAGTGATTGATCGCATGAAAGCCGAGGGTTTTCACCCGGTAATGGCCTGTGAGCTGGAGTTCTATCTGCTCGACGCCAAGCGCGATCACCACGGTCGTCCGCAACCGGCGCTGGATGTCGACGGTGGGCGGCCGCGACACACGCAAGTCTACGGTTTACGTGAACTGGAACAGATCGAGCCGTTCCTCGCCGACCTGTATAGCGCCTGCAAACTGCACGGTATTCCGGCTCGCACCGCGATTTCCGAATACGCGCCGGGCCAGGTCGAAATCACCCTCGAACACGGCGATGCACTGGAAGCGATGGATCAGGCGGTGCGCTACAAACGCCTGGTCAAGGCCATCGCGCACAAGCACGGCATGCAAGCGACGTTCATGGCCAAGCCGTTCGATCACCTGGCCGGCACCGGCATGCACATGCATGTCAGCCTGGCCGATGGCGCGGGACATAATCTGTTCGCCTCCGAGGATCCGGCCGGCACGCCGCTGCTGCGCACCGCGATTGGCGGCATGCTCACATCCTTGCTCGATTCGCTGCTGCTGTTCTGCCCGAACGCCAATTCGTACCGACGGTTTCAGGCCAACAGCTACGCACCATTGGCGCCGACCTGGGGCATCGACAACCGCACCGTGAGCCTGCGGGTGCCGGGCGGGCCGGCCAATACTCGGCATATCGAACACCGCATCTGCGGCGCCGATGCAAACCCGTATCTGGCGGCTGCAGCGATCCTTGCCGGCATTCATCGTGGCATTACGGAAAACCTCGATCCGGGCGAACCGGTGCAGGGCAACGGCTACGCGCAGGCCAAGGAATTGCTGCCGACCGACTGGCTGACCTCGCTGACGGCGCTGGAAAACTCAGTGTGGGCGCGCGATGCCTTGGGGCAGGAATTTCTCGGGGTGTATCTGGCCGTCAAACGTGCGGAGTATCGCCAGTTCATGGCCGAAGTGGGTGAGCAGGATTGGCGCTGGTATCTGACTGAAGCCTGATTCCCTCCTCACCTTTTTGACTGGATGCTGACATGACCGAACGCACGAATTCCTACTACACCGCCACCCTCAACCGCGACACCGATTACCCGACCCTGCAAGGCCGGCACAAGGTCGACGTGGTGATCATCGGGGGCGGTTTCACTGGCGTGGCCACCGCCGTCGAACTCGCCGAAAAAGGCCTGAAAGTCGCCATCGTCGAAAGCCACAAGATCGGCTGGGGTGCCACCGGGCGTAATGGCGGGCAAGTCACCGGCAGCCTGTCCGGCGACGGCGCGATGCGCAAACAGATGCGCCGCAAGCTCGGCGACGAGGTCGACGATTTCATCTGGCACCTGCGCTGGCGTGGGCATGAAATCATCAAAAACCGGGTTGCGAAATACGCTATCGAATGCGACCTTAAACACGGCCATTTGCATGCTGCGTACAAACCGAGTCACATGCCCGATTTGCTTAAAGACTACGAAGAAGCCGTACGCCGTGGCATGGCCGACGAAGTCAGCCTGCTTGATCGCAGCCAAGTGCGTGACTTGCTGCAAAGCGAGCTGTACCACGGCGCGATCAAGAACACCCGCAACATGCATTTGCACCCGCTCAACCTGTGTATCGGTGAGGCACGCGCAGCGGAGAGTCTTGGTGCGCTGATTTTCGAGAACAGTGAAGTGCTGGAGATCATTCACGGTGAGACGCCGGGAGTGCGAACCGCACACGGCCAGATCGACGCCAATCAGGTGCTGCTGGCCGGCGACGTCTATCACAAACTCGAACCGGGCCAGCTCAAGGGCAAGATTTTCCCGGCCATGGGCGGCATCGTTACCACCGAACCGCTGGGCGATCTGGCGAAACAGATCAACCCTGAAGACCTGGCCGTCTACGACTGCCGCTTCGTCCTCGACTACTATCGCCTCACCGCCGACGGTCGCCTGCTGTTCGGCGGCGGCGCCAACTACAGCGGCAAGGACTCGCGCGACATCGCTGGCGAACTACGCCCGTGCATCGAGCAGACCTTCCCGGCGCTCAAAGGCGTGAAAATCGATTTCCAGTGGAGCTGCGCGATGGGCATCGTGATCAACCGCATCCCGCAACTGGGCAAACTGTCGGACAACGTCTGGTATTGCCAGGGCTACTCCGGGCACGGCATCGCCACCACGCACATCATGGGCGAAATCATGGGCCGGGCAATCACCGGGCAGATGCAGCAGTTCGATACGTTTGCGCAGTGCCAGCACATTCGCGTGCCCATGGGCGATTTGCTCGGCAATCCAATGCTGGCGGCGGGCATGTGGTACTACCAGATGCTGGAAAAACTGCGCTGATTCAACACCATCCCCCTGTAGGAGCTGCCGCAGGCTCGGGCCGCGTTCGGACGATCTTTTGATCTTGTTTTTAAAGGCAAGATCAAAAGATCGCAGCCTGCGGCAGCTCCTACAGGGTTTTATGTCCATCAATGGCTTCGATCATTGGAATCAACACGCCGAATTTTTCATCGCGCCCCTGTCTGTTCAGAATGGCCCCCATTCCAAACGACAAGGACCGCCCGCCATGAACCTCAATTTCGCCTTCGCCTGCATGATCGTCGTGTCGTTTGCCGTGGCACTCGGCCACGCCTGATTCATTCGCTTACCACCCGCGCCTTGCGTACGAACAAGGCGTGGGCTTTTTCCCAGAAATTGCCGCCGAGCACGAAGAAGCTGCCGATGAACATCAGGTCACCGAGCAATTGCAGCTGCCACAGATTGGGCCGCAACCCTGGCCAGAAGTTGTCGAAATAGGGTTCGAGAAACGAGCACAGCAGCGGCAGGCAGAACATCACCACGCCGATGCGGTGACGGATCGGCCCGACTTCGGCGACCGGCGTCGGGATCATCCCGGAAACGTATTTGCCGATCTTGCGTTTGAGTTCGGCAAACCCGGCCTTGCCCATCACGGCGATCACCAACAGCAGCAGGACTTTATTGCTGATGAACAGCACGCCAGTCAGCGCCGCGACTTTCGAACCGGGTACATCCAGGGCGGCGGCAATCGGCACCATCGCCCACGAACCAAGCATCAGGCAGATGATCGCCACACCGACCTTGAAACGCCAGGTCGCATTGGTCGGTGCAATCGGGTCTTGAGCAGTATCCATGGGGGTTCCCACCTTTTCGTCAGGGGCGCAGATCATCGAACCTTGCCCGCCAAAGCGTAGCAGTTGATTCGACCGCGCAAGGCGCAAACTGACGTCTATGCTCCAGTGACATTCCCGTTTGCGGACACCTGCATGCCTCCAACCACAGCCCTGCCGACGTGGCCCGGCCACCTGCTGTTGCTCGGTGTCCTCGGACTTGGCGGCTGCATGCGTCTGGGGCCGGATTTCCAGGCGCCGGCCGAGGTCTGGAGCAAGCAGTGGAACAGCCCGGCGCTGGAACAGGCCAGTGAGCGCGGGGCGCATCCGGATTTGCGCCAATGGTGGCAAGTTTTTGCTGATCCGATCCTCGATCAAATGATCAGCGCAGCCGAAGCCCAAAACAGCAGCCTGAAAATCGCCGGCCTGCGCGTGCTTGAGGCCCGCGCGCAATTGGGCATTGCCGAAAGTGGCCGCTATCCGCAACTGCAACAGGCCAGCGCCGACAGCCTGTACATCGACCGCCGCCAGTCCGGCGGCACTAACCCGCAGAATCTGCATTTCTGGCAACACAGCGCCGCATTCGATGTTGGCTGGGAACTGGATTTCTGGGGCCGTTTCAGTCGCGCCATCGAGTCTGCCGACGCGGGATACTTTGCCGCCCAGGCCAACTACGAAGATGCGCTCGTATTACTGCGCGCCCAAGTGGCCGACACTTACTTTTCCTTGCGCACCACCGAAGCACGCCTGCGCGTTGCGCGAGAAAACGCCACGCAGCAGAAGCGCAATTTCGAGATCACTGAAAAGCTTTTCACCAGCGGACAAAGCGCTGAACTTGATCTGCAACAGGCGAAAACCCAATACCTTGGCACCTTGAGCACGATTCCGGCGTTTGAAGACCAATTGCTGCGCACCCGCAATGCGCTGGCGGTGTTGGTCGGCCAACCGCCCGGCGGCGCGGCGCTGATTGCTGAAACTTCTGGGCTGATTCCGCTGATCGATCGCGCGGTGTTGCAAGACGTACCGGCCAATCTGCTGCTGCGCCGTCCCGATGTACGCGCGGCTGAACTGAATGTCGCCGCGCAATCGGCGCTGATCGGTGTCGCTGAAACCGATCTGTATCCGTCGCTCACATTGCTTGGCAGCATCGTCTGGTCCAGCGATTCCCTAAGCGCAACGCCACGCAGTCTCGACCTGATCGGCGGCCCGAGCCTGCGCTGGAACCTGTTCGATTACGGGCGCATCCGCAACAACATCCGCGTGCAAGATGCGCGCTTGCAGCAGTTGATCCAAGCCTATCGAGACAAGGTTCGCCAAGCCGCGCGCGAGGCGGATGATGCCGCCAGCGGCCTGACCAAAGCGCTGGAGGTCGAGCGCATTCTTGGCGAGGCCGAAGGCGCCGCGCGGCGTTCACTGGTGCTGGCCAACGCGCAATACCGTGAAGGCTATTCGGACTTTCAGCGCGTGCTCGATGCGCAGCGCGCGCTGCTGGAGTTGCAGGACAACTATCTGGTCAGCCGCAGCAACGCCGTGAGCAATCTGATTGCCTTGTACAAAGCCGTCGGCGGCGGTTGGCAAAGCAGCGCGCCGCAGATCGACGCGCCGACCCGCCAGCAAATGCAGCAACGCACTGACTGGGGCGGATTGCTGACCGAACCGCCCGCGCAACCCGCGTATCCCCTTCCCCCTGCAGGTAAATCGCAATGAGTGAAACAGCGCCTGCTGCACCCGATCCGGCAAAAAAAGGCATTCGCTGGGTATTGCTGCTGATTCTGCTGAGTCTGGTCTGGTACCTGCTGGCCGACCGCATGACGCCCTACACCCAGCAAGCGCGAGTCGGCGCGTTTGTGATCCCGGTGGCGGCGGAAGTCGCAGGCCGAGTGATCCGCGTCAACGTGCGCAACAATCAGGATGTGCAGGCTGGCGACATCCTGTTCGAACTTGATCCGCAGCCGCTGCAAATAGCCGTCGACCGAGCGAAAGCCGATCTCGAATCGACCCGCCGTCAGGTCGGCGCGAGCACCGCTGGCATCGCCTCGGCGCAGGCTTCGTTGCGCGCCGCTCAGGCCAACGAACTCAAGGCACGCCAGGACAATCAACGTCTTGAAGGTTTGTACAAACAGGATCCCGGCACGATCTCCGTCCGACTGCTGGAAGTGTCGCGGGCCAATCGCGAGCAAGCGATCAGCCAGGTCGCGGCCGCACGTGCCGAGGTGCAACGGGCGCAGGAACAGGAAGGCGGCAGCGCTGAAACCAACGCCCAATTGCGCAGTGCCGCGACCACGCTGGCCAAAGCCGAACTGGACCTGGCCAACACCCGGATCGGCGCGCGGTCGGCCGGACTGATCACCGACCTGCGCACCGAAGTCGGCCAATTCGCCGCCGCCGGCAGCCCGGTGATGACGTTGATCACCATCCAGGATTTGTGGATCAGCGCTGACTTGACCGAGAACAACCTTGGCCGAATCAGACCCGGAACACCGGTGTCGATCATTCTCGACGCACTGCCCGGCGAAGTGCTCGATGGCCGGGTGCGCAGCGTCGGCTATGGCGTCAGCGTCGGCCAGACACCCGCGCCGGGCACCCTGCCGACGATCCAGAACAGCCGCGATTGGCTGCGCCCGGCCCAGCGCTTTCCGGTGATCATCGAGTTCAGCGAGGAGGCGAAAAAGCGCCTGTTCGAGAGCCGCGCGATCCGTGCCGGTGGCCAAGCGGAAGTCATGGCATTCCCCAGCGAAGGCAATCTGCTCAATCCGCTCGGGCGAGTGTTTTTCAGTCTGATGAGCTGGCTGTCGTATGCCTACTGAACGCAGCGCACCGGCACAGCGAGCCTTGCGTCTGGCGTTTGGCACCGCGCTGTGCACTGCCGCCAGTTATGCGCTTGGTTTGCCGTTGGCATTTATTTCGCCAGTGTTGGCGGTGTTGCTGCTGGCCAGCCTGCCTCGACCATTGCCGCTGAGAGGCGCGCTGGTATTGGGTTTGGTCGCAGCGCTCACCACGAGCATCGGCCTGTTGCTGGTGCCGTTGCTGCGCTATTACCCGGTGTGTGGCGTGCTGTTGATCGGCGTCGGTTTGTTTCTGGTGTTTCGCTTTGGCTTGCGCGGCGGCAACAATCTGATCGTGATCTTTCTGGTGATCGGCATGACCATGATCTCTGCCGCCGGGTTCGCCGAGTTCGATCTGGCGATGGCGGTGATCGGCGCTCTGGTCAAAGGGCTGTTACTGGCGGTCGCGGTGGTTGGAATCAGCCACGCGTTATTCCCGGAGCCGGCCAACAGTCCCGCACCACCGAGTGCGCCCGCCCTCCCCGCCGAAGATGTACCGCGTGTGGCGCTAAGGGCGACGTTGATCGTCCTGCCGACCTTTTTACTCGCCCTGATCGACCCGGCCAGCTACCTGCCGATCATCCTCAAAGCCGTCAGCCTCGGTCAGCAAAGCTCCACCACTCGCGCCCAGCATGCCGGGCGTGAATTGCTCGGTTCGACCCTGCTCGGCGGGCTGCTGGCGGTGTTGTTCTGGTGCGCGCTGAGCCTGTTCGTGCATCTGTGGATGTTCTTTTTGTGGATGCTGCTGTTCGGCCTGTTCATGGCGCGCAAACTCTACGGCCTGAGCCGCTCACGCTTCGGTGCGAGCTTCTGGCTCAACACCCTGGTGACGATGATCATTCTGCTCGGACAATCGGTGCAGGACAGCATCGCCGGCAAAGACGTGTACACCGCGTTCGCCGTGCGCATGAGTCTGTTCATTCTGGTGACGCTCTACAGCGGCGCGATGGTGCACTTGCTCGAAGCGCACCGGGAACGTCGTCAAGGCGTGACCTGATAACCGCGGCCCTGCAAACACCCGGCGTAGGCGCTGGAACTGGCCGCCGCATCAGTCTTGCCCTGCGCCCGCCGCTCCTGGCGCTGGCGTGAACCACCGACCACCGCACCGGCCGCAGCCGTCTCTCTGGCGCGATTTTGTCGGTAATCCTGTTTTCGATCATCGTCGACCGCGTCGTAGAACTCATCGTGCTGCCGCCCGCGTATCTGCGCGCCAGCAGCACCGGCCGCGGCACCGACTGCCGCGCCCTTGAGACGGCCGCCGCTTTGCGTGGTGGATGTCGTTGAGGTCGAGGCGATGGAATGACAGTCGTTGATGTCGATCTGGGTCTGTTGGGAGGTCTGGCCTTTGAGCGGCACCACGGATTGGGCCGTGGCTTGTGTGGCGCAAAGCGTTGCAACGAAAAACAGGGAAATGGACGATAAACGAAGCATGATTACCTCCGGCGCGGCGTGGGGTTGCCTGTGATGGCGGGGTAATCAGAGAGTGTAGTTGATGGTTTCCAATCAAAAGCCCCTCACCCTAACCCTCTCCCGGGGGAGAGGGAACTGACCGCGCTGTACTCTCGAGTTACATCGACCTGAAATACCGAGTCGAACTCAGGACTTGAAAAACTTGAAAATCGGCTCCCTTTACCCCTCACCCCCTTCGGGGAGAGGGCTGGGGTGAGGGGGGAAAGATCTACCTGACCCACCGCAAACCGTTACGACCGCAACCGCCCAATCGCCCGCCGGTACTTCTCGACCCGCTCCAGATCTTCCCAGCTCGGCGAAGCGATCCGCGACAGATCGCTGTTCTCCTCCAGATCCGCCAGTTTCACCACCCGTCCAATCGGGTTCTGTGCCGCGCGCTCGACGAAGTCCTCGTAGGACTCACCCGGCACTTTGGTCACCGAAGCAATGGCCTCAAGCACCTCCTCGCTGAAGCCTTCCTTGCGCAAATCATCCAGGCTGATACCGCAATCCTCGACCACATCGTGCAGCACCGCGACGATGCGTTCTTCCAGGCTGCTCATGCGCAACATGACCTTCAGCGGATGCAAAATATACGGCGCCCCGCCCATGTCCACTTGACCAGCGTGGGCGGTAGCGGCGATGGCTATTGCGCGTTCGAGTGTTTGAGTCATGGGGTTTCCTCGGGTTAGACGCCGTATCGGCCGCCGACGTAAAAATTGCGCTTGAACCATCGGCCTATTTTCTGCAAACGGCTTGCTGGTTTTGCTGGCCCGGCATGTCGCTGGAGGATCAACGAAACCACCGTGGCCTGATCCGCCCCCGGATGCGTATCCATCAACTCGGCAACCCAGGCGCAGTCGGCCTTGCGCAAATGCTCGCGCCACTCACCCGGCCACGCATCCAGCTCATCCAGCGCCAACCACCGCGCACCACCCTGCTCGGCATGCCCGCCGCCAATCGATTGCTCGAAGCAGAACGGCGTGGCCGGTCGGGACAGATCGATGTTGAAGATGTAGACGTCGTGGATCTGGTGTTGCGGCGTGGGGGCGTTGTTGCGGCTGCCGATTTCGATCATGCGCGGGTTCCGTCCTTGGGTGAGGCGTTACGACTTGTCTCGCAGTCTACGACGTGGTGCCGATGGGGGGAACCTTGGCGATGAGCCGGGTTGTGACATGTGAAAAATTTGACTGGGCAATCTGGGAACTCCGTTTCAGTCGCCCACAAAAAAGGGACACCGGTGGGTGTCCCTTTTTGCGTTTGGGGGTAAGCCGATCAATCAACGCTTCGTGGCTTCGCACCGCGTGCGCAAATCATGGTTGTCGATATTCCCGCAACTGCTGCCGCCCGTCGTGGCATTGCAGTAGGCACGCTGATCGTGGTCAGCGATGTTGCCGCAGGAACCGCCACCCTGCTCCGCGTTGCACCGCGCACGCAGGTCATGATCATCGATGTTGCCGCAACTCGTCCCGCTCTGCTTGGCATTGCAATAGGCGCGCTGGTCGTGATTATCGATATTGCCGCAAGAAGTGCCGCCCTGCTCCGCATTGCACGCTGCGCGTAAGTCGTGGTTTTCAATGTTGCCGCAACTGGTACCGCTCTCCCGCGCATTGCAATAGGCGCGCTGATCATGGTCATCAATATTGCCGCAACTGGCAAACGCGTAACCGCTGAACATCAACAACATCGCAAGAATCAGTTTCATCTCACACTTCCATGGGCTTGCCGGGAAACAGCCTGGCACTGGTTGATCCTGTTTGAATGAGCGTCGCGACACGCCATCAAATTGACATCGTTTTTTAGGAAAGTTCCGAACTGAGTCCAATCGGCAAATCAGTAACCTGATGGAACCTCCCGCCAGCGTGCTACCTCGAAACCAGTAAGCGCCTAATCAACGATCACACCCGGCGCCATTGCGGAGGAAATCCCGATGAACATGCGCTGTCTGCTCCTGATCGCCAGCTTCAGCCTCACCCCAACCCTCGTCATGGCCCAAGGCTGCGACGTCGAAACCCGCTCCCAAAGCGCCGCCGTCCCCGCCGTCGAAACCCACAGCTGCTACGAGTACGAAGGCGTGCCCGTAGATGCCATCGACTGGTCGTGCAGCAACGAAAGCAAGGAGATGCTCAGCAGCACCAAGAAAAAAGTCGAACACTGCGACGACCACTACCAGGCCACGTGTAAAGCCACCCTCACTCAGGAGTCCTTGGCCAATCCGCACTCCACCAGCAAAGACAAAAACGCCAAGGCGTTAAACATCCCGGATGGTGCACAGGTGACTACGTACTACTACGACGTGGAGCATTTGGGGCAGGCGAAGATTGATTGTGAGAGCGGTGGTGGGCATTGGAAGGGGAAGTAGCGGTTTTGCGCTATGAATCTCGAGATCTCAAAATCTCGTAGGAAAACACGACCCGTGGCGAGGGAGCTTGCTCCCGCTGGACTGCGAAGCAGTCCCCAACTCGGCAATCCCTTTCGTCCTGATACCGCGCAGCGCCCAGAACACGTCGGCTGCGCCGTCGAGCGGGAGCAAGCTCCCTCGCCACAGGTGCGTTTTCCACGTCCTACAGGTGGGTTGCGGCTGCTGAACTTGGTGCCTAGAGTGGGTCTGTCGCTGACCGAATTCGGCGATAGGGTTTCGCAGCCCTGACGATACGTGTAGTAACCTAGCGCCCCCTAAAACGGTGGCGGTCGCAACCGCGTCCGAAAACCGCTTGATGGTGGCTGTGTGTGGGAGACCTTAGGGTCTGCCGGGTTCCTCGTATCCTCGGTCTGCGAACCCGCACATAGCTACCACCCTTCGACTCGCAGCGAATGGCAGTAGCTCTTCTCACAGATATGAGGAAGCTTTACTTATGCCAATGGATAAACCGATCGCCAGCTACGCCCAAATGTCCCACCCCGCCTCCGACGTCCCAGTTCTCCACATTGACGCCAATGCCCCACTGAACGATCTTCACGCCTGCCTCGGCGAACGCCTCAATGCCGTCCTCAAATACCTCGACCTCATGGCTTGCATCCGCCTCCCCGACCACGCCGAGCAAGATATAAACACCGTCACCACTATCGCCAGGATCATGGTGCAGGATGTGAGTGATGTGTTTCGGGTGATTGAGCGGCGGGGGTTTGATGTTGTTAGCTAGCGCCAGTAACGTTCGATAGCCCATGGAAAATGGGGTCCGTGGGACAACTTCCCTTCAAACCAATAAAAAAGGAAATGGTTTGATAAGACCCATTTCCTTTTTGCAAAACTGTTAAACCAAATCGCCCGTCAAAAATTCGCCGGCGTATCGGATGCTAAAAGGTGACAGATTCAAAAAAAATCTGTCACCTTTATCCTCACTTAGCAATCTCCACGCCTGTCTCGGCGAACGCTTAAATGCTGTCCTCAAATAGCTCGATATGAGTTCCCAGAGGCAAAGCCGAGCCAGACTCCGGAAATCACGCATTTTTTACAGGCAAAAGCGATGTAAAACTCTTACTTCTATTAGTAGGCAGAAACATAAACTCCTACATTTCACCCTTCATCTTTGAACTGTGCATCCTGCATTATCGCAATAATTATTGGAAACCCTTCCGCGCCTGCAGATTCGTAGAAGTATCGATCATGACTTTTAAAACTATTAAAATAGTCAACTATTTTATCCAAACCTATACTACCTCGATGCTTACCGGCCATATCACCACCTCCCATACGTAAAACATCACTAACTATTGACGACCATCCTCCACTCATACTTTCATTCGACTGATAAGGAATGCCGGCCCCCATAGTCAGAAGTCGATAAAAAAAGAATCCAAAACTATGAGTATGATCCATACTCCACGGACTTAACCGTACCTTGATTTTCGTATTGCTGAGAAGAAGCAAATACTGAAATGCACTCGAACGTCCTTCACTCCAAGCTGGAAACTCTCGACTTGGAGTAGCGCAATCCGTTAACTCCCAAAAAGACGAATGCTTATATTCAAAGCCTCCATCAAAATCGTACAACCACTGCTGTGTTTCGTTGTCTATAGACTCATCTTTTTTAGCTTGAAAAAAGCTTGCACGAGAGGTAATAACTTTCTTATTTTGATCAACAAAAACAGAAAGAAACCCTAAGTCGGCCAACTCACATCGCTCTGTGCGGTTAGAACCTTTACGCAAACTAATATTTCTAGGCCGACGCTCTACGTATGGTCGTTGGTGAGTGTAAACGGCGGCAAACTTGAGAACAAATCGATTCTGTGACGAGTTAAAATTTGTCGCCAGACTAGAATTTAAATAATGAACACCTTTGCCGCTTTCCATTGCAAAGCTTTTCACCAACTTGGGCTCAGCCAGCGAAAAATTACAATTCGCCCACGCTTTACCCGCCTCAGCAATTATACTTCGCTTACAGCAAGAAAGCGCATCAATCAACTCAAGTTCAACTTGTGATTTAGACATATTTATTCCCTATCAAAGTTAAAGACCGTTCAATAACTTCCACTCCATGGTCAACCTAGCGCAGCGATGCTTGCAATCCAGTACACCTGCTAATTTTTCAATTCGCCGCAACTGGAAGCTATTCGGCGATAATGGAGCACCACCAAATGTAGCGTTGAGCCGCGGCAACAACGGAAGTGCAGTCGACAAAAAAACCTGCACTTCTGCGCTTTTTTAATACATTCCTACTCCGACAAAAAATTTCGTGAAACCTTCAAAAATTCGCCGGCGTATTCGCACTAATAATCTCCGCCTCATCCGCCCCGATATTCCGAAACTTATGCGGCAGCGTCGTCGGAAAATAATACCCATCCCCCGCATTCAGCACACTCACCGACCCATCCACCGTCAACTCGACGGTGCCACGGGTGACGAGCCCACACTCCTCACCTTCCGAATGCACGATCGGCTCTTCCCCGGAACTCGCGCCCGGTGCGTATTGCTCGCGCAGCAGGCGCATCTGGCGGCTTGGGACTGAGGCGCCGATCAGCAGCAGGCGCAAGCCGTGGCGGCCGAGGTCGGGCTGTTCGTTGGCGCGGAAGACGTATTGGTGTTCGCGCGGGGGTTGGTCGAAGGTGAAGAAGTCGGCCAGGGACATGGGGATGCCTTCGAGCAGCTTTTTCAGGGAGCTGACGGAGGGGCTGACGCGATTCTGTTCGATCAGGGAGATGGTGGCATTGGTCACGCCGCTACGTCGGGCCAGCTCGCGCTGGGAGAGTTTGTAGCTTTCGCGTACTAGTTTGAGTCGAGAACCCGTATCCATTGACTGCCTTATGTGAGAACGACTTAAGGGTAATGGGGGTGGGTGGCGGGTGGACGCGGGAGGCCGCGTATCACGTTGCTCCCGTGTCCCGGAACCGTGAAAGGCGGCTATTAAATCACGTTTGTTGGTGTTGCTCAGCAGGTTCGATGGGTGGTGGGTGAAATCTGTGTGCTGGTGATAATTCCGGGTTGCATACAACACCTGTGGGAGCTGGCTTGCCAGCGATTGGGCCACGCATTCAACATCACTTTTGGCTGATAAATCGCCATCGCTGGCAAGCCAGCTCCCACAGGGTTTTGTGGTGTGGCTGGTGGGGTGAAAAACCGGCGGCGCCTTTTGGGGCGGCCGCCGGGGAGGTAACTAGATGCCGAAGCGGTCGCGCAACGAGTAGTACACGGCGCCGAGGGCGGTGAGAGGTGCGGAGAAGGTGCGGCCGCCGAGCATTGGCATGTGCGGCAGGGATGCGAAAGCATCGAAGCGTTCGGCATCGCCGCGGAGCATTTCCGAGATCAGTTTGCCGGCCAGGTGCGAGCAGGTGACGCCGTGGCCGCTGTAGCCTTGCATGTAGTAGGCGTTTTTCTCGATGCGGCCGAATTGCGGCATGCGCGACATGGTGAGCAGGAAGTTGCCGGTCCAGCGGTAGTCGATTTTCACGTCTTTGAGCTGCGGAAAGGTCTTGAGGATCTTCGGGCGGATCAGCTGTTCGATGTCGTCCGGTTCGCGCGCGCCGTAGACCACGCCGCCGCCGTACAGCAAGCGGTTGTCGGCGGTGAGGCGGTAGTAATCCAGCAAGTAGTTGCAGTCTTCGACGCAGTAATTGTTGGTGATCAGGCTGCGTGCCTGCTGCTCGGTCAACGGTTCGGTGACGACGATTTGCGAGCCGCACGGCATGCTCTTGGCGGTCACGCGGTTCTCGAGGCCTTGCGGCAGATAGGCATTGCCGGCGATCAGCAGGTACTTGGCGCGCACCAGACCTTTGGCGGTGCGCACGGTGATCGGTTCGCCGTAGCTGATTTCGACCGCTGCCGATTGCTCGTAGATCTTGCCACCGAGACGCACGATGGCAGCGGCTTCACCGAGCGCCAGGTTGAGCGGGTGAACGTGGCCGCCCTGCATGTCCAGCAGACCGCCGACGTAAGCGTCGGAGCCGACTTCGCGGCGAATCTGCGCGGCGTCGAGCATCTTCAGATTATGGTTGCCGTAGCGTTCCCAGCCGCGTTTCTGCTCGGCCAGGCCGTTGAGTTGTTTTTTGTTCATCGCCGCGAAGATGCCGCCCGGGCGGTAGTCGCATTTGATGTCGTAGTCCTTGATGCGCGAACGGATGATGTCGGCGCCTTCGAAGATCATGCTGCCGAGAATCTCGGCAGTCTTGTCGCCGTAGCGCGCTTCGATCACATCGACGTCGCGGCTGTAGGAGTTGACCAGTTGCCCGCCATTGCGACCGCTGGCGCCGTAACCGACTTTCGCCGCTTCCAGCACGGTGACTTTATAGCCAGCCTCGGTGAGGAACAGTGCCGAGGACAAACCGGTATAACCGGCGCCGATGATGCACACATCGCAATCCACCGCTTCTTCCAGCGTCGGAAAATCGATGACTTCATTGCGGGTGGCGGCGTAGTAGCTATTTACGTGTTGTTGTTTCATTTTCATTCTCCGAGGGCCGCCGGTTGATGGCGGCCGCCGCTGTAAAAGAGTTAGAGCTTGATCCAGGTCGCTTTCAGCTCGGTGTACTTGTCGAACGCGTGCAGCGATTTATCGCGACCGTTGCCCGACTGTTTGAAACCACCGAACGGCGCGGTCATGTCGCCGCCGTCGTACTGGTTGACCCACACGCTGCCGGCACGCAGGCCACGGGCGAAGGTGTGGGCCTTGCTCAGGTTGCTGGTCCACACGCCGGCGGCGAGGCCGAAGATGCTGTCGTTGGCGATTTGCAGTGCTTCTTCAACGGTATCGAAGGTGATCAGCGCCAGCACCGGGCCGAAGATTTCTTCCTGGGCGATGGTCATGGCGTTGGTCACGCCGTCGAACAGCGCCGGCTCCACATACAAGCCTCCGGTTTCTTCGAGGGTGCGTTTGCCGCCGGCGATCAGTTCAGCGCCCTGCTCGCGGCCAATGCTGATGTAGCGCAGTACGTTGTCCAGTTGCCGCTGATCCACGACCGCACCGACGGTGGTCGCCGGGTCGAGGGCGTGACCGGGTTTCCACGCTTGCAGCGCTTCCACCAGCAGCGGAATGAATTGCTCGCGAATCGAACGCTCGACCAGCAGACGCGAACCGGCGGTGCAAACTTCACCCTGGTTGAAAGCGATAGCGCTGGCGGCTGCTTGAGCGGCTGCGCGCAAGTCCGGGGCATCGGCGAACACCACGTTCGGGCTCTTGCCGCCGGCTTCGAGCCAGACGCGTTTCATGTTGCTTTGGCCTGCATAAATCATCAGTTGCTTGGCAATCGCCGTGGAGCCGGTGAAGGCCAGCACGTCGACGTCCATGTGCAGCGCCAGCGCTTTGCCGACGGTGTGGCCGAAGCCCGGCAGCACGTTGAACACGCCTTTCGGGATGCCGGCATCCAGCGCCAACTGGGCGATGCGAATCGCGGTCAGCGGGGATTTTTCCGAAGGTTTGAGAATGAACGAGTTGCCGGCCGCCAACGCCGGAGCGAACTTCCAGCTGGCCATGATCAGCGGGAAGTTCCACGGCACGATGGCCGCGACTACGCCCGATGGTTCACGGGTAATCAGGCCGAGTTGATCGTGTGGCGTGGCGGCGACTTCATCGTAGATCTTGTCGATGGCCTCAGCGCTCCAGCGGATCGCGTTGGCGGTCGCCGGGATGTCGATGCTCATCGAATCGCTGATCGGTTTGCCCATGTCGAGGGTTTCGAGCAGCGCCAGTTCTTCCTGGTTCTGCAGGATCAGATCGGCGAAGCGAATCAGGATGCGCTTGCGCTCGGCCGGGGCTTTTTTTGCCCAGATACCGGACTCGAACGATTGGCGTGCAGCTGCGACGGCAAGGTTGGCGTCGGCTTCATCGGTGCTGGCGACGGCGGCGAGAAAACGGCCGTCAACCGGGCTTGTGCATTCGAAGGTATCGCCGCTGATGGCCGGGCGGTATTCACCGTCGATGAAAGCGCGGGCTTCGATGCTCAGGGACTGGAAGCGTTGTTCCCAGTCGGTGCGGGTAGTTGTCATTGTTGTGGCTCGACAAGGGGGATTTGGGGGTGTCTGGGTTATGTATTCGGCTTGAGATTGTTGCCCTCACCCTAGCCCTCTCCCTGAGGGAGAGGGGACCGATTGGGGGATGCTCAAAATCTGCGCCGACCTGAAAAATCTTTGTCGAATCCATAACCGACTGGATCGTTCAGGTCGCTGAATTTCTCAAGACAACTCGTTCAGTCCCCTCTCCCTCCGGGAGAGGGTTAGGGTGGGGGCTCTTGGGCTTTTGAGGGCCCAAACCCATCACACCGTATGCAGATACCAGTTGTACTCAAGGTCAGAAATCGAGTTCTCGAACTCGGCCAGCTCGCTTTCCTTGCACGCGACAAACACGTCGATGTACAGCGGGTCGATGTAGCGGGCCATGACTTCGCTGTCGTCCAGCTCGCGCAATGCGTCGCGCAGGTTGTTCGGCAGGCTCTGTTCGTTCTGCTCGTAGCTGTTGCCTTCAACCGGGGCGCCCGGCTCGATCTGGTTGGTCAGACCGTGGTGAATACCGGCCAGTACCGACGCCATCAACAAGTACGGGTTGGCATCCGCGCCGGCAACCCGGTGCTCGATGCGCACGGCGTCGGCAGAACCGGTCGGCACACGGATCGCCACAGTGCGGTTGTCGATGCCCCAGCACGGCGAGTTCGGCACGTAAAACTGCGCGCCGAAGCGGCGGTATGAGTTGACGTTCGGGCACAGGAAAGCCATCTGCGCAGGCAGGGTCTCGAGCACACCGCCGATCGCGTGACGCAGTGCGGCGTTCTGCTCGGGCTCCTCACTGGCGAAGATGTTGTTGCCTTCTTTATCCAGAATCGAAATGTGCACGTGCAGACCGTTACCCGCCTGGCCCGGATACGGCTTGGCCATGAAGGTGGTGTCCATCTCGTGGTCGTAGGCGATGTTCTTCACCAGACGCTTGAGCAGCACTGCGTAATCGCAGGCTTTTATAGGGTCGGAAACGTGGTGCAGGTTGACTTCGAACTGCGCCGGGGCGCTTTCCTTGACGATGGCGTCGGCGGGGATGCCCTGCTCTTTCGCGCCTTCGAGGATGTCTTGCAGGCAGTCGACGTATTCGTCGAGGTCATCGATCAGATACACCTGCGTCGACACCGGACGCTTGCCGGAAACCGGCGAACGTGGCGACTGCGGACGGCCGTTCACGTTGTCCTGGTCGATCAGGTAGAACTCCAGTTCAAACGCCGCGCAAATGGTCAGACCGAGGTCGTCGAATTTGCGCACCACGTTGGCCAACACTTCACGCGGGTCAGCGAAGAACGGCTGGCCTTCGATTTCGTGCATGGTCATCAGCAATTGCGCGGTCGGGCGTTTCTGCCACGGCTCGATGCTGAGGGTGCCGGGAATCGGGTAACAGATGCGGTCGGCGTCGCCGATGTCCAGACCCAGACCGGTGCTTTCCACCGTGGAGCCGTTGATATCGAGGGCGAAGAGCGAGGCCGGCAGGTTGATGCCTTTCTCGTAAACCTTATGAAGACTGGTGCGTTCGATGCGCTTGCCGCGCACCACACCGTTCATATCCGCAATCAGAAGGTCGACGTACAAAACCTCAGGATATTTCTTAAGGAATGCGTTTGCTTCGTTGAGTTGAACGGTACGCAGAGGGACCGACATGATGCACCTATTTAGCTGTTAATTATTATGTTCACTGCTGTTTCGCCGAGCCAGTCAATCCGAAAGGCAAAGTGAAGTCAATAGCGAACACCTGGCCGCTCAGCGTTTATTTTCAGGGGCTTTCGGGGCACCGTCCTGCCAAATATGGCGGCAAACCCCCGAGGATCATGAAGATTTGATGAACGGCGTTTAGAATTTTTTACATGGCGGTTGTTAATTAAAATCAACGAGGCTAAGCTCCGGAAAAGCTCGTTCAAGTGTCAAACTTCGAGGTGAATAAAAATGGCATTCAAGCCATTGATCGGCGTTACTGCGTGCGTCAAACAAATTGGCCTGCACCCCTACCACGTCAGCGGCGACAAGTATTTGCGTGCTGTCAGCGTCGCGGCTTTGGGGTTGCCAGTGGTCATTCCTTCTCTTGGCAATCAGACTGAAATCGATGACCTGCTCGGTCAGCTCGACGGTCTGTTGCTGACCGGCTCGCCTTCCAATGTGGAACCTTTCCACTATCAAGGCCCGGCCAGCGCTCCCGGCACGGATCACGATCCGGCGCGAGATGCCACGACCCTTCCTTTATTACGTGCAGCGATTGCGGCGGGCGTTCCGGTGCTGGGTATTTGCCGCGGCTTTCAGGAAATGAACGTGGCGTTCGGCGGCAGCCTGCATCAGAAGGTGCATGAGTTGCCGGGCATGCTCGATCACCGCGAGGCCGACAGCCCGGATGTCGCCGTGCAGTACGCCCCGGCGCATGCCGTGACGGTTCTGGCCGGTGGCGTGTTCGCGGCGCTTGAGTTGCCTAGAGAATTTCAGGTCAATTCGATTCACAGCCAGGGCATCGACCGCCTCGCCCCCGGCCTGCGTGCGGAAGCCGTGGCGCCGGACGGCTTGATCGAGGCGATCTCGGTCGAGCACAGCCCGACCTTCGCCGTCGGTGTGCAATGGCACCCGGAATGGCAAGTGCTGGACAACCCGAACTACCTGAAGATTTTCCAGGCGTTCGGCGCGGCCTGCCGGCAACGCGCGGTGCAGCGTAACCAGCGCTGACCATCCCGAATTCTGAAAAACCTTTTACTGCCCCCGTGGGCCGGCAGTTGCGCGTCTGCGCATCGGTCACCCGCGATCAGCAACACACCGCGAAAACAAAAAGCACCACCCGGCAGCCAGGACGGCGGCGCCGAACAACCCGCACGGTGCGGGTCTGCAATCCACTCTTAAGCCAGGCCACGTTGGCCCGGCGACTGAAACCTGTTGGGAGTTTCACATGGCAAACGCCTCCAGCACATACAGGAAGGCTCTTGAAGGTCAGCAGCAACCGAAAAAGGTGTTGTTGAAAGTCGATCGAGTCACCAAGAAATTCGACGAAACCATCGCAGTGGACGACGTGTCCCTGGAGATCAAGCAAGGCGAAATCTTCGCCCTGCTCGGCGGCTCCGGTTCGGGCAAATCGACCCTGCTGCGCATGCTCGCCGGTTTCGAGCGTCCGACTGACGGACGCATCTTCCTCGACGGCGTGGACATCACCGACATGCCGCCGTACGAGCGGCCGATCAACATGATGTTCCAGTCCTACGCCTTGTTCCCGCACATGACCGTGGCGCAGAACATTGCCTTCGGCCTCAAGCAGGACCGTTTGCCCGCCAGTGAAATCGACGCGCGCGTTGAAGAGATGCTGCGTCTGGTGCACATGACTCAGTACGCCAAACGCCGTCCGCATCAACTGTCCGGCGGTCAGCGCCAGCGCGTGGCCCTCGCCCGCTCACTGGCCAAGCGCCCGAAGCTGTTGCTGCTCGACGAACCGATGGGCGCGCTGGATAAAAAACTGCGTTCGCAGATGCAGCTGGAACTGGTGGAAATCATCGAACGCGTCGGCGTGACCTGCGTAATGGTGACCCACGACCAGGAAGAAGCCATGACCATGGCCGAGCGCATCGCGATCATGCACCTCGGCTGGATCGCGCAGATCGGCAGCCCGGTCGACATCTATGAAGCACCAGTCAGCCGCATGGTCTGCGAATTCATCGGCAACGTGAACGCCTTCGACGGCACCGTGGTCGAGGACCTTGAAGGCCACGCGATTATTCACTGCCCTGATTTACAGCAAAAGATCTACGTCGGTCATGGCGTCAGCACCTCGGTGCAGGACAAGTCGATCACCTACGCGATCCGCCCGGAAAAAATGCTCGTCAGCACCACCCAACCCGAGGCCCGTTACAACTGGTCCGAAGGCAAAGTGCATGACATCGCCTACCTCGGCGGCCACTCGGTGTTTTACGTGCAATTGCCGAGCGGCAAAATCGTCCAGTCGTTCATGGCCAACGCCGAACGCCGTGGCGCGCGGCCGACCTGGGACGATCAGGTTTACGTCTGGTGGGAAGATGACAGCGGCGTGGTACTGCGCTCATGAGAACCTTCAATCAGCAATTCCTGCGCCTGGTGCCCAGTGGGCGAAAACTGGTGATCGGCATTCCGTTCATCTGGCTGTTCCTGTTCTTCATGCTGCCGTTCTTTCTGGTGATGAAGATCAGCTTCTCGGAAGCCGCGTTGTCGATCCCGCCCTACTCGGAGATCTACACCTTCGCCGAGCAGAAATTCCAGCTGCTGCTGAACATCGGCAACTACACGATGCTTGGCGAGGATGAACTGTACCTCTCGGCGTACCTGGGTTCGCTAAAGGTCGCGGCGCTGAGCACGATGATGTGTCTGGTGCTCGGTTTTCCGATGGCTTACGCGATCACCAAGGCCAACAAGGAAACGCAAAACGTCCTGCTGCTGTTGATCATGATGCCGACCTGGACTGCGATCCTGATCCGCGTTTACGCGTGGATGGGCATCCTCAGCAACAACGGATTGCTCAACGGCTTTTTGATGTGGACCGGGCTGACCGATCACCCGATCGAGATCCTCAACACCAACACGGCCGTCTATATAGGTGTCGTGTATGCCTATCTGCCGTTCATGGTATTGCCGCTGTATGCCAACCTGGTGAAACACGATGGCAGCCTGCTGGAAGCCGCGCAGGATCTGGGTTCGAGCAACTTCAACAACTTCTGGAAAATCACCGTGCCGCTGGCCAAGAACGGGATCATCGCTGGTTGCATGCTGGTGTTCATTCCGGTGGTAGGCGAGTTTGTGATTCCGGAACTGCTGGGTGGCCCGGAGACGCTGATGATCGGGCGTGTGCTGTGGCAAGAGTTCTTCAATAACCGCGACTGGCCGGTGGCGTCCGCGCTGGCGGTGGTGATGCTGTTGATCCTGATTGTGCCGATTCTGCTGTTCAACCGCAGCCAGGCCAAAGAGATGGAGGCACGGGGATGAAACGCTTCGGTTTTTCCAAGTTCATGTTGATCTTCGGTTTGATGTTTATTTATCTGCCGATGCTGATTCTGGTGATCTACTCGTTCAACGCATCCAAACTGGTGACGGTGTGGGGCGGCTGGTCGCTGAAGTGGTACGTCGGCTTGCTCGACAACACGCAACTGATGGGCTCGGTGGTGCGCTCGCTGGAAATCGCCTGCTACACCGCGATTGCCGCAGTGGCGTTGGGCACTCTCGCCGCATTCGTGCTGACTCGCGTCACGCGCTTCAAGGGTCGCACGCTGTTCGGTGGCCTGGTCACCGCGCCGCTGGTGATGCCTGAGGTGATTACCGGTCTGTCGCTGCTGCTGCTGTTTGTGGCGATGGCGCAGTTGATCGGCTGGCCGCAGGAGCGTGGCATCGTCACGATCTGGATCGCTCACACCACGTTCTGCGCGGCTTATGTGGCGGTGGTCGTCTCCGCCCGTTTGCGTGAACTGGATCTGTCGATCGAAGAAGCCGCGATGGATCTCGGGGCGAAGCCGTTCAAGGTGTTTTTCCTGATCACCATTCCGATGATCGCGCCGTCGCTGGCGGCGGGCGGGATGATGTCGTTTGCCTTGTCGCTGGATGATCTGGTGTTGGCGAGCTTCGTCTCCGGACCGGGGTCGACGACCTTGCCGATGGAAGTGTTCTCGGCGGTGCGTCTGGGTGTGAAGCCTGAGATCAACGCGGTGGCCAGTTTGATTCTGCTGGCGGTGTCGCTGGTGACCTTCCTGGTCTGGTACTTCGGCCGCAAGGCAGAAGCCAACCGCAAACGCGCGATACAGGAAGCGATGGATCAGACGGCGAACGAGTCGTGGCAACAGCCGCAACGTGCCGCCACCGCTTAAGTAATGGCGACTGGAACTGTGGCGAGGGAGCTTGCTCCCGCTTGAGTGCGCAGCGCTCACAAGCTTTTGGGGCCGCTGCGCAGCCCAGCGGGAGCAAGCTCCCTCGCCACAGAAGCCCCCTCGCCACAGGTTTCCATGTGCATTACGTGTTGTGTTTTTGAATAAAAAGAATGGAGTTGTACCGATGAAAATGTTTGGCAGGACTCTGCTCACACTGTCCTTAGTGGGCGCAATCGCCACGGGCGTCCAGGCCAACGACAAGGTGCTGCGCGTTTACAACTGGTCGGACTACATCGCCCCGGACACCGTCAAGAAGTTCGAAGACGAGACCGGGATTCGTGTGACCTACGACGTGTTCGACAGCAACGAAACCCTGGAAGCACGTCTGCTGGCGGGCAAATCCGGCTATGACCTGGTGGTGCCGTCCAACAGTTTTCTGGCCAAGCAGATCAAGGCCGGGGTCTATCAGACGCTGGACAAATCCAAACTGTCGAACTGGAAGAATCTCAACCCGGTGCTACTGAAAAACGCTGCCGCCAGTGACCCGGACAACGCCCACGCGTTCCCGTACATGTGGGGCTCGATCGGCATCGGCTTCAACCCGGCAAAGGTCAAGGAAGTGCTCGGCGCCAATGCCCCGACCAACTCCTGGGACCTGCTGTTCAAACCGGAGAACGCCGAGAAGCTTAAAGCCTGTGGCATCAGTTTCCTCGATTCGCCGACCGAAATGATCCCGGCCGCCCTGCACTATCTGGGTTACCCGGTGAACGACAAGGACACCGCGCACATCAAGGAAGCCGAAGCGCTGTTCATGAAGATCCGCCCGAACGTGGCGTATTTCCATTCCTCGAAGTACATCTCCGATCTGGCCAACGGCAACATCTGCGTAGCCGTCGGTTACTCCGGTGACGTATTGCAAGCCAAGGCACGCGCAGTCGAATCGGGGAATAACGTAAAGATTGATTACAGCATTCCCAAAGAAGGCGCCGGCAGTTTCTACGACATGGTCGCCATCCCGCGCGATGCGGCGAATGTCGACAACGCCTACCTGTTCATGGACTTCCTGATGCGCCCGGACATCATCGCCGAGATCACCAACAGCAACGGCTACAGCAACGCCAATTCGGCCGCGACACCGCTGGTAGACGAAGCGATCCGCAATGACCCGGGTTCGTACCCGTCGCAAGCGGTGATGGCGACGTTGTATGCGGTGCCGGATCAACCGATTGCCACGCAGCGGATCATGACGCGTGGCTGGACCCGGGTGAAGTTAGGCAAATAACTCAAACCCCTGTAGGAGCTGTGATACGACTCAGGAATGATGGTTTTCCGTTCACGCAGCGCCTTACCACCGCTGCACCCTGCATATGAACGGCCTCACCTGGCTCCCTCGGCTCAGGTGAATTCAGGCGCCCTCGGGCGCCTTTTTTTGTGGCGTCAGATCAGCGGCCAATCCGCCAGTGTGCGATAGCGGCCCTTGTGCGATTCGAACAGGGCAAAGCGTTCAGCGCGCAGAAAAAACTCCGGCGGCGTGGCAGATTCCGGCTCTTGCGCGCGAAAGTCGCGAGCCAGCGTCAGATGCGGGCGATACTCGCGATTCGCCTCTTCAAAACCGAACGGCAACATCGCCTGCTCCAGTGCATACACCAAACGCAGCAACCCCGGCGGTGCCTGTTCGGGCGCCAGCGCCAACACGCCCGCGCGGAGCCAGACCTGCAAGCGATCCAGCGAAATCTTCAGCGCTTCGCCCGGCGTACTCACCTTGGATGCAGCGTCGCAAACGCCGGTAATCTGCGCCAATGGCACGTCACCGAGAAACAGCAACGTCAGATGAAAGTTATCCGCTGGCACTGGTTTGCCGGTGCGCAGGCCCAACTCGCTACGCCACTGCGCAATGGCTTTGCGCTGCGCTGGCGGACAGTCCAATGCAAAAAACAGCCTTTTCCCTGTGTCATCGGTCATGGCGCTCTCTCCTTCACTCGTCATGTCTGGCGAATTCTACACGGCCATTTCTGGCGACCCCTGACACGAGGGTTATAGTTGATGGATTGCCAAACAACCGGAGGCCGTGATGCGCGAGATCCTCAGCAAAGAACCGTGGTGGGCGCGACCGCCGAATCCCGGACAGGATGAAAAGGAGCTGGAGTGGGGCTGGCTGGTGCATTACAGCGAGGGCGAACCGCGTTTCGAATTCGTGCAGGAGCGGCCGACGGACGAAGAAATCCGCCAGCGTAAAAGCTGCCGGATCACCCCGTCGGCAGAGTGAACACAAAACCTGTAGGAGCCAGCCTGCTGGCGATGGCGGTGGGTCAGTCGATGAAGATGTTGCGGGTTTAGGGATCGATCTGCTGGGTAGTCGTCTCCGGCGGCCGCCATTCGACACGATTGCTGCCCAGCCCGACCGACGGCTCATCCCTCCCGCCAAGATTGCCTTCCACCTGCCCGGCGATGTGCAGCGTGCCGGCCATGACACCGGTGGTCGGGTTCTGCACCAGTTTCAACCAGGCCTTGTCGAAGGTGTTGCCCAGGCTGCTGCGGATCAACGCTTCGCTGTCCGGGCGATCGCTGGCCTGGATGATCGCTCGGATGCCGATCACCCCGACCGAGATCAGCGCTCCGGCGAGTTTCCCCGCTGCTGCCGCCACCGCACTGGCGGCGCCGCGCGGGGCCATCTCGGCCTCGATGCGCTTGCTTGCGCGTTTGGCCACCGGGGCCATCGCAGATTCAGTCGAGCCAACGCCTTTGGAGCCGCCGTCGGTGTGAATCTTGTCGATCAGCGCGGCGTAGGCCGGCAGGGTGTTCAGCGGTTCAGTGCTGACAATCTGGTACAGCGAGGCATTGCGCGCAGCAGGCGGCCCCAGCGCGATGGCCGGGACTTTCTGTAAGCGTCCATTGAGTTGCGCGACCGGCACACGGTGACGCTGGGCGATGAGCGGCATCTGCTGCGCCATCAACTGCGCGTAATAACCCGTCGCCTGGCTGAGGATTGCATCCGGATCGATCTCCACCGCCACTGGCGCCAAGACCTTTTCCTGATACTTCTCAAGCAGATAGGCGGCCAGTCGCTTCTCCGAGGCATCTTGCTCGCCGCTGGCGCTGATGGTGTACCAGCTGACTTTCACCGACAGCCATTCCTGGGTCCAGTAGCTGCTGAACCACGGGATGAAATTTTCTTCAGTTTGCTGATAGACCCGAGTGCGCCAATGTTCCATCGAACCACGGGCAAACAGCTTGACCTGCTCGGTAGCTTGCTGGGAGGAGCTGACGATTTCGCGGTCGATCTGTTGCCACGTCGCAGGCGAAACCAGCACCGCTGGCGCAGTCACCGGGGCCCGCGTGGTGGTCGCGCAGCCAGCCAGCAAAAACATTGCGGCGACGATCAGCGCACGCAGGTTCACGGTGGCGGTGTCCTTTAGTGGCTCGGGTTTGGAGGTGATGATTTGAGTATAGGTGGGTCAGTTCAGAGTGGTGCCGGATGTGCGGGCCTCATCGCTGGCAAGCCAGCTCCCACAGGTTTCAGTGGTGTTGCCGAATTATGGGTTCAACACAAATCCCTGTGGGAGCTGCGGTGCGACGATTCGACTTGCCAGCGATGAGGCCGGAAAATCCACCACAAACCCCGACCATCACTGCCATCGATATTCACCATCGCGACGATTGCCTTCCGCGCTTAAACCCGCTGGCGCAGGATGCACCTCATCCGAGACACACAACGAGGCCTTTACCTCATGATCACTACCGTCACCCTCGCCGTGAGCTTTCCGGTATTTGGCAGCAACTACTACGACCAGCAAGTAGTGTCGCGCAAAACCGCAGTATTGCTGTTCAACGAAGATTTCGAAGACCTGCTGATGCCCGCCGCGAGCAACCATTTCAGCAATGAAGTGGTCGGTATCAACGATCAGTTCCGTTTTCTGAGCGACATTCTCGCCACCCATTTGCTGGATCTCGAGGCTGCGAAGCCTGCGCGTTCCCGCGTCCGGGCGAGCGCTCATTTTTAAAAGCCAGAGGGCGTTGCCATTGCGGCAACGCCCTCCTCGTTCAATCAGTCATCATAGCGGTCACGGTGATAACGACGCCCGTCGCGGCGGTCGTCATCGCGGTCATCCCAGCGACTGTCGCGGCGATCATGATCCTGATAGCGGCCATGATCTCGGTCGTAGTGGCGACCATGGCGATGGTCATCATCAAAGTCGGCTACACAGCCGCCCAGCAGCACGGCAGCGGAAACGGTCAGCAGCAAAGTGGTTGCGCGCTTCATTCAGAACATCCCTAAAACCAAAGTCTTGACGACGGAAACGGCCAGCGCTGCCCCCGCCCTGGAGACGGAGTGCGCGCAGCCGCAGATACGACCGGGTAATAGACCGATGATTCACTGACCGCCGATAGCCGTTCGTCACTTCCAATCGATTGTGCAGACGAATACTCGCCGTCGCGCCAATTGCCGCAGAGGCCACATCTCAAACTGATTCATGAACAAACCGCATAACTCTATAGCTCAAATCCGCAAAAACCTTTTCCTCTCTCCGGCGGTCACTCCTAGAACGAGACTGGCATGCATGCCGGCACGCCTGAGCGGGTCCTGTGAACCCTGCCGCCCTGACTGAGAGGAATCGCAGCAATGGACAACCGTGAGCCGTTAACCCTATCCCGGCGACAATTTCTGATTATCGGCGCCGTCACCGCGACGGCGTTCGCCATGCCACCGTTCATCAGCCTCAAGGCCTACGCCGCCAATCTGGAGCAACCGTCCATGACCAAAATAAGCTTGCAGGTCAATGGCAAGGCGCAGGCGCTGGTGGTCGACAACCGCACCACCCTGCTTGATGCCTTGCGCGAAAATCTGCACCTGACCGGCAGCAAAAAAGGCTGCGATCATGGCCAGTGCGGCGCTTGCACAGTGATCGCCGATGGCCGGCGGATCAATTCCTGCCTGAGTCTGGCAGTGATGCACGAAGGTTCCGAGATCACCACCATCGAAGGCCTCGGCATGCCTGACAAATTGCACCCGATGCAGGCCGCGTTCATCAAGCACGATGGCTACCAGTGCGGTTATTGCACGCCGGGGCAAATCTGCTCGGCGGTGGCCGTGTTGCAGGAAATTCGTGACGGCATTCCGAGCCACGTCAGCCCGAGCCTGACCGACTCGCCGCAATTGATCGCCAGTGAATTTCAGGAGCGCATGAGCGGCAATATCTGCCGCTGCGGCGCGTACTCGAACATCATCGAAGCCATCAGCGAAGTCGCGGAGGTGCCGGCATGAGACCGTTCAATTACAGCCGCGCTGATTCGCCTGCGGCAGCCGCTGCACAAGCTGCGCAATTCGACGGTGCGAAGTTCATTGCCGGCGGCACCAATCTGCTGGACCTGATGAAGCTCGACATCGAGACGCCGCTGCATCTGATTGACGTCAATCATCTGGGGCTCGATCAGATAGAAGCCACGCCCGAGGGCGGATTGCGCATTGGCGCGCTGGTGCGCAACACCGATCTGGCGGCCGATGCGCGCGTCAGAAAAGACTACGCACTGCTGTCCCGCGCCCTGCTCGCAGGGGCTTCCGGTCAGTTACGCAACATGGCGACCACCGCCGGCAACCTGCTGCAACGCACGCGCTGCCCGTATTTCTACGACACGAACCAGGCTTGCAACAAACGCAATCCCGGCAGCGGCTGCTCAGCGATTGGCGGGGTTACCCGGCAGTTGGGGATCATCGGTGTCAGCGACGCGTGCATCGCCACGCACCCGAGCGACATGGCGATTGCCTTGCGCGCGCTGGATGCTCAGGTAGAAACAGTCAAACCGGATGGCAGCACCCGCAGCATCGCCATCGCTGATTTTCATCTGCTGCCAGGCAACACGCCGAACATCGAAACCAGCCTGACGCCCGGCGAGATGATCACTGCTGTGACCCTACCCGCACCGCTCGGTGGAACGCACGTTTACCACAAGGTGCGCGATCGTTCGTCCTACGCGTTTGCGCTGGTGTCGGTCGGCGTGATCTTGCAGAAGGATGGCAGCGCGCGCATCGCCGTCGGTGGCATCGCCCCCAAACCTTGGCGTGTGGAAGCGGCCGAAGCACTGGTGCCGCAAGGCGCCAAAGCGGTCAGCGCGAAGCTGCTCGAAGGCGCCACGCCGACTGACGACAACCAATTCAAAGTGACCCTGGTCGAACGCACGCTCGCCTCGGTGCTGGCCCAAGCGAGGGACGAAGCATGAAATTCGACACGCCCGCCACCACCAATCCGATTGACCAGTTGAGAGTCATCGGCAAGCCCACCGACCGCATCGAAGGCAAGCTGAAGACCTGCGGTCAGGCGCCTTACGCCTATGAACAACACGATGCCGTGGCCAATCAGGCCTACGGTTTCATGGTCGGTTCAGCCATCGCCAAGGGCCGCATCACCCACATCAATCTCGACGATGCCAAAGCCGCGCCGGGCGTGCTGGCGATCGTCACCGCGGCGAATGCCGGCAAACTCGGCAAGGGTAAATACAACGCGGCGCACTTGCTCGCCGGGCCGGAAGTCCAGCACTACCATCAGGCGGTAGCGCTGGTGGTCGCGGAAACTTTTGAACAAGCGCGTGCGGCGGCGCAACTGGTCAAAGTCGATTACCAGACTGCCAAAGGCCAGTTCGATCTGGCCAGCGTGCGCGATCAGGGCGTCGAGCCAAAGGACGAATTACCCGACGTCAGCCACGGCGATTTTGCCGGTGCCTTCGCTGCCGCGCCGGTGCAATTCGATCAGACTTACACCACGCCGGATCAGTCCCACGCGATGATGGAGCCGCACGCGACATTGGCCGCGTGGCAAGGTGATCAACTGACGCTGTGGACTTCAAACCAGATGATCGGCTGGAGCGTCGATGACGTCGCCGAAACGCTGGGTCTGCCCAAGGAAAAAGTGCGCCTGATCTCGCCGTACATCGGTGGCGGGTTCGGCGGCAAACTGTTTATCCGTGCCGACTCGATTCTTGCGGCCCTCGGCGCACGGCTGGCCGGGCGTCCGGTCAAAGTCGCCCTCGCCCGTCCGCAGATCGCCAACAACACCACCCACCGCCCCGCCACGATTCAGCGGATTCGCATGGGCGCGACGGCGGACGGCAAACTCACCGCGATTGCTCACGAAGGCTGGTCGGGCAATCTCAAAGACGGCAAAGTCGAAGTCGCCGCGCAGCCGAGTCAGTTGTTGTACGCCGCACAAAATCGCTTGGTGACCATGCGCCTCGCACCGCTGGATTTGCCCGAGGGCAATGCCATGCGTGCGCCCGGTGAAACACCGGGATTAATGGTGCTGGAAATCGCCATGGACGAGATGGCCGAGAAGCTCAAACTCGATCCGGTCGAGTTCCGCATTCTCAACGATACTCAGGTCGATCCGGTGAAAACCGAGCGGCCGTTCTCGCAACGGCAACTGATCAAATGCCTGCAAACCGGCGCCGAACATTTCGGCTGGGACAAGCGTAATGCACAGCCCGGCACCCGACGCGAAGGTCGCTGGCTGATCGGCATGGGCGTGGCGGCAGCGATTCGCAACAACCTGCTGGTCAAGTCCGGCGCACGGGTGCGATTGGAGCGCGATGGCAAGATCACCGTCGAGACCGACATGACCGATATCGGCACCGGCAGCTACACAATCATCGCCCAGACTGCCGCCGAAATGATGGGCGTGGGCATCGACGATGTCGTGGTGCGTCTGGGAGATTCGAACTTCCCTGTATCGGCAGGATCCGGCGGTCAGTTCGGCGCTAACTGCTCGACCGCCGGGGTATACGCGGCGTGCGTGAAATTGCGCGCAGCTGTGGCCAGCAAGTTGGGAATGACCGACGGCGAAGTGGTTTTTTCCGATGGCCAGGTGCGTGCCGGAGGCAAGGCTTTACCGCTGCGCAACGCAGCCGAAAGCGGCGCGATAACCGTTGAGGACAGCATCGAATTCAGCGAGCTTGCCGACAAATATCAGCAATCGACCTTCGGCGCGCACTTCGTCGAAGTCGCCGTCGACGCCGCCACTGGTGAAGTACGTGTGCGGCGCATGTTGGCAGTGTGCGCGGCCGGGCGGATTCTCAACCCGAAAGCGGCACGCAGCCAGGTGATCGGCGCAATGACCATGGGCGTTGGCGCGGCACTGATGGAAGAGCTGGCGGTGGACAAGCGGCTGGGGTTTTTCGTCAACCATGACTTGGCCGGATATGAAGTGCCGGTGCATGCCGACATTCCGCATCAGGAAGTGATCTTCCTGGATGAGACGGACCCGATTTCTTCGCCGATGAAGGCTAAAGGGGTTGGCGAATTGGGGATTTGCGGAGTGAGTGCGGCGGTGGCAAATGCGATTTACAACGCCACCGGGGCGCGGGTGCGGGAGTATCCGATTACGCTGGATAAGGTGTTGGCGGCTTTGCCGGAGATGATCTAAAAAAACCCTCACCCTAACCCTCTCCCAAAGGGAGAGGGGACTGACCGCGTTGTCTCAGGCTATCCATCGACCTGAAAGATCGTGTCGATTATGGATTCGGCACAATAGGTTCAGGTCGATGTGCCTTTCAAGCATCCCCCATTCGACTCCCTCTCCCTCCGGGAGAGGGCTGGGGTGAGGGGCAACGATTTCGAATCGCACTACAACCCCCAGCCGAGCGAAAAAAGCTCTTACTCGACCACCGGATATTGCGCGTCGCTCACCTGCTCCATCCATTCCACCACGCTGCCATCAAGCGCTTCGGCGATGGCGATGTGGGTCATCGCTGTCGTCGATGCTGCCCCATGCCAATGCTTCACACCCGGTGCAATCCACACCGTATCCCCCGGCCGAATCACCCGCACGTCCTGCCCCCACTCCTGCACGAATCCCGCTCCCGAAGTGACAATCAACGTCTGCCCCAACGGGTGCGTATGCCACGCCGTACGCGCGCCCGGTTCGAAGGTCACGGTAGCGCCGCTGACCCGCGCGGCATCAGTCCCTTTGAACGGCGCATCAACCCGCACCGTGCCAGTGAACCAATCCGCCGGGCCACGGGCCGAAGGCTGTGAACCATTGGGCGTAACGGTGACACGCGGCGCGTCGTTGGCCTGAACGTCGGCAGCGAGCAAGGACAGGGTCAACGCAGAAGCGGCAATCGGATTCATAGTGATGTTCTCCAATAAAGACAGTCATCACTGTACCCAGCCCTACTCTTCAGATAATCGACTAGAATTCGAAAAAACTTATGCAGGACACTCATCAATGCTTCGTGAAAATGCCAGTGACTTGCTCGCCTTCCTCGCCGTGGCGCGGGAACGCAGCTTCACCAAAGCCGCGGCCAAACTTGGCGTGTCGCAGTCGGCGCTCAGCCACACCATTCGCGCTCTCGAAGCACGCTTGGGCATGCGCCTGTTGACGCGCACCACGCGCAGCGTTTCCCCCACCGACGCGGGTGAACACTTGTTGCAAACCGTCGGCCCGCGTTTCGAAGAGATCGAGCTGGAGCTGGCGGCGCTGAGCAGCCTGCGCGAAACCCCGGCCGGGCGGATCCGCATCAGCGCAACGGATCATTCGCTGGATTGGCTGTTGCGTCCGGTGCTGAAAGAGTTCCTCCCGCAATACCCGGACATTGCGGTCGAGGTCTGTTGCGATTACGGTTTCGTCGACATCGCCGGGCAGGGGTTTGACGCGGGAGTGCGGTTGGGTGAAGACGTGGCGCAAGGCATGATCGCCACGCGCATCGGCCCGGACATGCACATGGCGGTGGTTGGCTCGCCCGCGTATTTCGCCACACGGTGCGCGCCCGAAACGCCACGCGACCTGACCGATCACGCCTGCAACAATCTGCGTTTACCGACCAATGGCGGCCTCTACGCCTGGGAGTTCGAGAAGGACGGCGAAAGTCTCAAGGTGCGCGTCTCCGGACAAATAACCCTGAATGGCGTGTATCCGCTGCTCGATGCGGCGCTCGATGGTTTCGGCCTGAGCTACATCCCGGAAAACCTGGTTGCAACGCACCTGGCCGACGGAAGTCTGGTGCAAGTACTGGAAGACTGGTGCCCCGCATTTTCCGGCTATCACCTGTATTACCCGAGCCGACGCCAGGCGGCGCCGGCTTTCGCATTGTTGCTTGAGGCATTGCGTTATCGAGGTTAAAGCTTTCAGCCATTGGATGGCTGAACCGCCACCGTTTGCCGACGATTGAACGCGAGCAGAAAACAGGCAAACACTGCGAGGGCAAATCCGGCCGGGAACATCCAGATACTGCGCCAGTCATGCACTCCCGCCGTCGCGTAGTGATCAGTCACCTGCCCCGCCACCCAGAAGCCGATCAACATGCCAACGCCATAAGTCGCCAAGGTAATCAGGCCTTGCGCCGAACTGCGGAAACGCTCGGAAGCCTTCGCATCGGTATAGATCTGCCCCGAAACGAAGAAGAAGTCGTAGCAGATGCCGTGCAGCGCGATGCTGGTAAACAGCATGAACGCCAGATCGCCATTGTTGCCATAGGCGAACAGTGCATAGCGCAGCGCCCACGCCAGCATCCCCACCAGCAGCGTCAACTTGATGCCGAAGCGCTGGATGAACAGCGGCAACAGCAACATGAACAGCACTTCTGACACCTGCCCGATGGCCATTTTTGCGGTCGGGTTGGTCATGCCGATTTCAGCCAGAAACGGGTTGGCATTCTGGTAGTAGAACGCCAACGGAATGCAGATCAGGATCGAGGCGATGAAGAACACCAGATAGCTGCGATCCTTGAGCAGACCCAACGCATCCAGACCCAGCAACTGCTTGATCCCGACATTGGCGGACTCGCGCTTCAGCGGCGCAGTGGCTGGCAGCGAAAAGCTGTAGAGGCCGAGCAACAGCGAGGCGATCGCCGCCATCAGGAACGTATTGCGCAACCCGCCGGAGGCGATGGACGCGCTCGAATCCCAGGCAAACCCGAAACTGATCACCAGCCCGGCCACGATCCAGCCGACCGTGCCCCACACACGGATTCGCGAAAACTCCAGCGCCGGATCGCGCATCTGCCGGAACGCCACCGAGTTCACCAGCGCCAGGGTCGGCATGTAGATGACCATGTACGCCAGCACGAACGGATAAAACGCCGCGAAATCCGCTGCGCTATACAGGCGGTATAACAACACGGCGCCCAACAGGTGCAGCACGGCGAGGATGCGTTCGGCGTTGAACCAGCGGTCAGCGATCAGGCCGATCACGAATGGCGCGATGATCGCGCCCCAGGACTGGGTCGAAAAAGCCATGCCGATCTGCCCGCCACTGGCCCCCAGATTGCTCGCCAGAAAGGTGCCGAGGGTGACGAACCAGCCGCCCCAGATAAAGAACTGCAAAAACATCATCACGCTCAGGCGTGCGTTCATCGTGGTCATTTCAGTCACCGTTTTATTTTTGTTGTGGCTAACCGTGGTGCAGCTTTTTTCAGCGCTCGCTCAGGCCGAGCAGGCGCCGGTTGGACTGCAGGTCAGAGGTCACCGCAGCGAAATCGTCGAACGCCTTGGTGGCTTTGCTAATCATGTGCCGTTCGATAAATGGCGCGCCTTCAGCCGCGCCCTGCGCCGCGTCCTTCAGGCAGCATTCCCACTCGAGCACCGCCCAGCCGTCGTAACCGTACTGAGTGAGCTTGCTGAAAATTGCCTTGAAATCGATCTGCCCGTCGCCCAGCGAACGGAAGCGCCCCGGCCGATCAACCCAGCTCTGATAACCGCCATAAACCCCGGAGCGCGCGTCCGGGCGGAACTCGGCGTCCTTGACGTGGAACATGCGGATGCGCGCGTGATAGCGGTCGATGAAGCCCAGATAGTCCATTTGTTGCAGCAGCAAATGGCTCGGGTCATAGAGGATTGCCGCGCGCGGATGCTGATTAACCGCCTCCAGGAACCGCTCGAACGAGGCACCGTCGTGCAAGTCTTCGCCAGGATGGATTTCAAAACACAGATCCACGCCTGACGCATCGAAGGCATCGAGAATCGGCAGCCAGCGCCGGCCGAGTTCAGCAAAACCTTCCTCCACCAGACCCGCCGGACGCTGCGGCCACGGATACATGTACGGCCACAGCAACGCCCCGGAAAACGTCGCGTGCGCACTCAAGCCCAGACGCTGGCTGGCGCGCGCGGCGAGTTTCAATTGCTCGATGGCCCACTCGGTACGCGCATGCGGATGGCCACGCACATGCTCGGGGGCGAAATCGTCGAACAGCGCATCAAACGCCGGGTGCACCGCCACCAACTGGCCTTGCAGGTGCGTCGATAGTTCGCTGATTTGCACGCCGGCCTTGGCGCACACGGCGTTCAATTCGTCGCAGTAATCCTGAGATTCGGCGGCGAGCGTCAAGTCGATATAGCGTGTGCCCAGAGTCGGCAACTGAATCGCTTTGTAGCCTTGGGATGCGGCCCAATGAGCGATGTTGCTCAGGGTATCGAACGGCGCTTGGTCGCTGATGAACTGGGCGAGGAAGATCCCGGGGCCGCGCAGGCCTGGTTGAGCTTGCTGCATGACAGATGTCTCCAGATTCATGGGGTGATCGCCGTCCATTTGGCGTCGCCGCGATGGTTGGCCACCGCCGCTTCGATGAACGCCATGCCACGCAGGCCGACGTTGATGCCGGGTACGCCGGGGGCGTCGTGATCGTCAGTGTGATTGCGGATGGCGCGGGCAAAATCGTTGTAGAGGTTGGCCATCGCCTCCAGATAACCTTCGGGATGACCGGCCGGCAGACGCATGCGTTGCAGCGCGGCCTCGCACAGCCACGGCTGGCCGATGCCCGAGCGCAGGATTTGCAGCGGTTGATCGAGGGAGCGGTGGATCAGGCTTGATGGCTCTTCCTGGCGCCATTCCAGACCGCCCTTGTCGCCGTAGACGCGGATCTTCAGCGGGTTTTCTTCACCGGCGCAGACCTGACTGGCGATCAGCACACCGCTGGCGCCATTCGCCAGTTTGAGCAGCATCGCCGCGTCGTCGTCCAGTTGGCGGCCGGGAATGTGCACGCCGAGGCTGACGCAAATCTGTTCGATGGATTGGTCGGCGACAAATTCCGCCAACGAAAAAGCGTGGGTGCCGATGTCGCCAATGCAGCCGCCCGGCCCCGAGAATTCCGGGCGATCACGCCATTCGGCCTGCTTGTTGCCCGCGCCCGCCACGTCGCGGCTGAGCCAGCCTTGCGGGTATTCGACGATGACTTTGCGCACTTCGCCGATTACGCCATTGCGCACCATGTCACGGGCCTGCCAGACCATCGGGTAGCCGAGGTAAGTGTGAGCGAGGCCGTAGAGCTGACCGCTGCTGTTCACCACGGCTTGCAGTTCGATCAGTTCAGCCAGGCTCAGCGCCGCCGGTTTTTCCGAAAACACGTGGAAGCCGGCGCGCAGTGCCTCAGCCGCAATCGGTGCGTGCAAGTGATTCGGCGTGACAATGACCAACAGTTGCATGCGCTGCTCGGCAGGCAAGGCGCTTTCGCGTTCCAGCAATTGCTGCCAGTCGCCGTAGCAGCGCGCTTCGCTCAGCCCCAATACTGCGCCGGTCTCAAGATTGTTCTGCGGGTCGCGGCTGAACGCGCCGCACACTAGTTCGAAATGCCCATCGAGACCAGCCGCCTGACGGTGCGCCTGGCCGATAAATGCGCCGGCACCACCGCCGACAAATCCCATTCTTATTCTGCTTGCCGTGTGCATTGCGACGCTTCTCTGTTCAGGGAGCAAGTCCCGGGTTTACAGGAGATGTAACCGGTTACATCATGGCGCAAATCTAGGCTCGAGAATCGCTGCTGTCAAACACCGTCTGGCAGTTTGTGCCAAGCCGTCGCTGAGGTAAGCTCGCGACCTGCATTTCCGTCAACGAGGTGACCGTGTCGAACATCCGCGAAGTGGCGCGCCTGGCCGGGGTTTCGGTGGCCACGGTGTCGCGCACCCTGCGCTCGCCGGAACGGGTCTTGCCCGAGACCCGCGACAAGGTCAACGCAGCCGTGCAACAGGCCGGCTATCGGCCGAACCTGATGGCTGTGCAATTCCGCTCACGCAAGACCGGCAACCTGGTGATTCTGGTGCCGGCCATCGCCAACATCTTTTTCGCCCGGGTGATCAGCGGCGCCCAACAAGCGGCGCAGGCAGCGGGCTACCGACTGCTGTTGTGCGACACCCAAGGCGATGAATCGATCGAACGCGAATTCGCCGAACTGGTTTACGCCCATCAGGCCGATGGCGTGATTCAGTTGCGTGCCAGCGATCCCTTCCACGACTTGGCGCCGGGCGTCGATACGCCGCCGCTGGTCAACGCTTGCGAAGTGTTGAAAGACACCCGCCATCCGACCATCAGCCTCGACAACCGCGCTGCTGCCAGAGCGATGACCGAACATTTGATCGCCCTCGGTCACCGGCGTATCGGCCTGATCAAAGGCCCGCAAAGCAGCCCGCTGACGCAGGATCGGGTGACCGGCTATGAAGATGCGTTACGTGGGGCGGGTATTACCTGCGACCCGACACTGATAGCCCATGGCGATTTCACCCTGAAGGCCGGGGACGAAGGTGCCGCAGCAATGCTGGCGCTCAATCCGCGCCCGACGGCGCTGTTCTGCGAAAACGATGAAATGGCCATCGGCGCATTGCGACGGATTAGGCAACTCGGTTTGCGCGTGCCCGAAGACGTGTCGCTGGTGGGCTTCGATGACATTCCGTTCGCCGCCTACTGTGACCCGCCGCTAACGACCATCGCCCAACCCGCTGAGATGTTCGGCGAGATGGCGGTACACATGCTCATCGCGTTGATCGAAGGCAAACCGCTGGGCGAGCGGCAACGCGTGCTGCCATTCGAATTGACCATCCGCCAGAGCAGCGCCGCGCCTGCGGCCTAGCCGAGCAAGGCAATCAACTGATGCCGCTGCGCATCGGTAAGCATCGGGCCGAACCCGGCCTTGGCGTTATCCGCCATGTAACGCGGGTTGCCGGTGCCGGGAATGACGCAGGTCACCGCCGGGTGCGCCAGCAAAAACTTCAGCGCCAGTTGTGGCCAACTGCTGACCTGCACATCGGAAGCCCACGCTGGCAGCGGTTTACCCTTGAACCGCGCGAGCAATTCACCGCCACCGAACGGCCGATTGCAGATCACCGCGACGCCACGCTCGCGGCATAACGGCAGGATGCGTTTCTCGACGGCACGATCATCGAGGGCGTAGTTGATTTGCAGGAAATCCACTTGCTCGGCTTTCAACACGGCCTCGACTTCGTCATAAGCCGTGGCCGTGTAATGGGTGATGCCGATGTAGCGGATGCGCCCCTGCTCTTTCCATTCGCGCAGGGTTGGCAGATGGGTTTGCCAGTCGAGCAGGTTGTGGATCTGCATCAGGTCGATGCGCTCGGTGCGTAACAGGCGAAATGACTTCTCCATCTGCGCAACGCCCTCCTTGCGCCCGCGAGTCCAGACCTTGGTCGCCAGAAATGCCGGCGAGCGCGGTTCGTGGATCGACAGCAACTCCCCGGTGGTTTCTTCGGCGCGGCCATACATCGGCGAGCTGTCGATCACAGTGCCGCCCTTCCTGAACAACTCGTCGAGCACCGCCGGCAGTTGCTTGTAGGCGGGATCGCCGGGGGCGACGTCGAAGCCGCGATAGGTGCCCAACCCCACGAGCGGAAGCGACTCGGAGCTTGAAGGGATGGCGCGGGTCTGCATGGTCTGAGCTCCTGTAGCGCTGGGCGCCGTGGCATTGGCCAGCGCTCGGTCAAAGGTGAAAACCGCCGAAACCCCGGCAGCCAGCGTGAGCAATCGGCGACGGGAATAACCCTCATTGTGGTTCATGCTGGCGCCCTTGCTTGATGGATCTGTTGCACCCTGTGTTTTGGCGCGAACCGGGGAAACCGCTGGACTACACTGCGACAGCCAATCTGCGCGCCCGGTTAAAGTTAGTCGAATGTCAAAAATCCTGATGTCACTCGTCGCATTGATCGTCGGCATTTACCTGGTGCTGTGCGCGGCGCTGTTCATTTTTCAGCGCTCGCTGATCTATTTCCCGCAGCCGGCCACCGTGAATTCACCGGACTCGCAGCTCACGCTGGCGATGCCGGATGCACAAGTCCGCGTGACGGTACGCGAGCAGATCGGGGCAAAAGCGCTGATCTATTTCGGCGGCAATGCCGAAGACGTGTCGCGCAATCTGCCGGAGTTCGCCGAGGCGTTTCCCGGTTACGCGCTGTATTTTCTGCATTACCGGGGTTTTGGCGGCAGCGAGGGGGCGCCATCGGAAGAAGCGATTGCCGAGGATGCGCTGGCGCTGTTCGATCAGGTCTACGCCAGCCATCCGCAAGTCGCGCTGATCGGACGCAGCCTCGGTTCCGGCGTTGCGGTGCGGCTAGCCAGTCAGCGACCGGCGACGCAGTTGATTCTGGTCACGCCGTACAACAGCCTTGAGGAAATCGCCGCCGGATATTACCCATGGTTGCCGGTGAAGTGGCTGCTCAAGGATCGCTACCAGTCGGGCAAGTACGCGGCGCACATCAGCGTGCCGACGTTATTGCTGGTGGCGAGCGAGGATGAGGTGATTCCACGGGTCAGCAGCGAGCGCTTGTTGGAGAGTTTTCCCAAGGGGGTGGCCACGCTGAAAGTCGTGGCGGAGTCGGGGCATAACTCGATTTCAGAGCGGACGCAGTATTTGCAGTGGATCGGGGATTTTTTGAATCAGTTAATCGAGTAGCGCAGATTTCTTCAGCAGCGCATACAGCCCAACAGGCACCAACGGCGACTGCTCGCTGAAACTTGAACTGTCATGCCACTTGGCGGTGAAGGGTGAACCGTCACTTTCGTGACCGTCAATCTGCGCTTGCTCATAAACGCCTGCATCGGCAAATGCTGCGTCATACACCTGAACAATCTCGTGCCCCGGTTTGCCGTTATAGACAAAGATGCTTTCAAGCGTGCCCAACAAGCGCAGATCGGTTATCGCTAAACCCAACTCCTCCTGCACTTCTCGGATGACCGCCTCTGAACTGGTTTCACCAAATTCAATACCACCACCGACCGGGCGATAGCAGGTTTGTTGTTTGACCGGGTCGCGAAACTGATTAACCAGAATCTTGCCCTGGTGGTGAAAGACACACAGTGCAAGCGCGCGAATTCGCTGTTCGGCCATGAAGAAAAAGTCCGTTTACGATGGCAGGGGCGCGGATTAGAGCACAAGGCACCCGCGCAGCACACCGACTGGACGTCAGACTGGAGAGATGGTCGCCAGCACGCCGATCATAATGGTCAACACCAGAAACCCACCGAGAAAAAACGCCATCTTAGCCATGAAGGCCTCCTGATTGCTGAATGTCCGGCGCACCGGGCGCTTCGGAATGAAGTTCGCTGCGGGTCGCCGAAAGGCAGAGGCATTTTGAACCTATGGCTGAGATGGATACAGGTGCAGATTGAAGATGAAAAAGCGGATCAGATGGATTTTCCAGCAGAGAACGCGATCGTCTCACGCATGAACAGACATTCAGAATCAGTCAGAGAAATTCACATCTCGGCGCTTTGATCTAAAGTCAGTGCCGTCGCGCGAATAACAACAACAGTCCCGGAGTGGAATATGTCGCAACCTGATCTGCACCCCAACGCTGCCGAATCGCTGAACCGCTGGCACTCGATGATCCGCACTGGCGATCTGAGCGCCCTGCCCGATCTGCTTGACCCGGACGCTGTATTCCGCTCACCGATGGCGCATACGCCTTATCCGGGCGCGCCGGTGGTCTCGATGATTCTCAACACGGTGTTCAACGTGTTTGAAGATTTTGCCTACCACCGCGAACTGGCGACGGCGGATGGCTTGAATGTGGTGCTGGAGTTCAGCGCCAAGGTCGCGGGGAAGGAGTTGAAGGGCATCGACATGATCCGCTTCAACGATCAGGGGAAGATTGTTGAATTTGAAGTCATGGTTCGCCCCCTGAGCGGGCTGCAAGCGTTGGGCGCGGAGATGGGCCAGCGACTCGGCGCCTATCTGGCCAGCACCAAAGCCTGAGTCCCGCCCACAAAAAAACCCACTGACCGTTACCGGCTCAGTGGGCTTTGTGTGTCAGGCGTCTAAATTACAGAGCCATGTCACGTGCAGCGTTTTCTTTCGGTGCTTTAGCCTTGTCAGCTTCGGCAGCCGGCGCTGGAGCAGCAGCCTGACCAATCACCGGAGGGGTTGGCAGTTGCAGGACCTTGGCGGTGTAAGCCCACTCTTCAGCCACTTTGGCTGGATCGTTGTTCAGCTGAGTACCGTAGCTTGGAACGATCTGGTGCAGCTTGGTTTGCCACTCAGGCGAAGCGACTTTGTCTTTGAAGACTTTCTGCAGCACGGTCAGCATGATCGGTGCAGCAGTCGACGCGCCTGGCGATGCGCCGAGCAGGCCGGCAATCGAACCGTCTTTCGAAGCAACGATCTCGGTGCCCAGTTTCAGCACGCCGCCAGCAGCTTCATCACGCTTGATGATTTGCACGCGTTGGCCGGCTTGCCACAGGCGCCAGTCTTCGGCTTTGGCGTTCGGGAAGTATTCCTTCAGCGCGTTCAGACGGTCTTCATCCGACAGCATCAGTTGACCGGCAAGGTACTCGACCAGCGGGTATTCCTTGATGCCGACCTTGGTCATAGGCCAGATGTTGTGGGTGGTGGTGCTGGTCAGCAGGTCCAGGTACGAACCTTCCTTGAGGAACTTGGTGCTGAAGGTCGCGAATGGGCCAAACAGAATTACGCGCTTGCCGTCCAGGACACGGGTGTCCAGGTGCGGAACGGACATCGGCGGTGCGCCAACCGAAGCTTTACCGTAGGCCTTGGCCAAGTGCTGCTCAGCGATGGTAGGGTTTTCGGTCACGAGGAACGAACCACCGACCGGGAAGCCAGCGTATTCCTTGGCTTCTTCAATGCCGGACTTCTGCAGCAGGTGCAGTGCACCGCCGCCCGCGCCGATGAACACGAACTTGGCGTCGGTTTCGGTTTTGCTGCCGTCTTTCAGGTTTTTGTAGCTGACGCGCCAGGTGCCATCTGCATTCTTGGTGATGTCTTGCACTTCGCTAGACAGCTTCAAGCTGAAGTTCGGCTTGGTTTGCAGGTAACCGGCGAACTGGCGGGTGATTTCGCCGAAGTTCATGTCGGTGCCCAGCGGACTCCAGGTGGCCGCAATTTTCTGGTTCGGGTCACGCCCTTCCATCATCAGCGGAACCCACTTCTTGATGACAGCCGGGTCTTCGGAGTACTGCATGCCGGCGAACAGCGGGCTCGCTTGCAGCGCTTCGTAGCGTTTTTTCAGGAACTTGATGTTGTCATCGCCCCACACGAAGCTCATGTGCGGAGTGGTGTTGATGAACGAGCGAGGGTTATTCAGAACGCCCTGCTGAACCTGCCACGACCAGAACTGACGGGAAATCTGGAACGCTTCGTTGATCTCGACGGCTTTCGGGATCGACACTTTGCCGTTCTCGTCTTCCGGGGTGTAGTTCAACTCGGCCAGTGCGGAGTGGCCGGTACCGGCGTTGTTCCAGCCGTTGGAGCTTTCCAGGGCGACGCCGTCAAGGCGCTCGACCATTTCCATCGACCAGCTTGGCTCCAGCTCATTGATCCACACACCCAGGGTGGTGCTCATGATGCCGCCGCCGATCAGCAGTACATCAACTTTCTTTGCCTCGTCCGCGTGCACGGACGACAGCCCCATCGACAGAGCCAGCCCTAGCAAGGCTGTGTTCACTTTCTTAAACATCTGTAGCACCTATGATAAAACGCCTTCCGCCCGCCTCTGTTATCTGTATGCGGTCCGCTTTATGACGCTCAGGCTGGCGTCGCAGATTGCGGCACACTTCAATTTTGACGGGTGGGCACACGAGGCCGACATCCTGCATCGACCTCAGTTATATGTCCCTTCTGAACTGACTTCTTATCATTATTGGCTTCAGCTACTTGAGCGACAGGGGTTCCGCAGGCCCGTCCAAAGACGCACCAAACCGAATAAGGTCAAACCAAGTGGCGCGAAGAATATCACGACATGGCAAACCCGCGCGTCTGTTCGCGACCGGAGAGTTTCAGATTGGTTCCTGAGGGGCTTTCTCCAACAAGAAAAAACCTGCTACGTTGTACGACGACTGACAAATTCAGTCGCTCCGATATCATTACAACAACAAGGGATAACCATGAACAAAAGCAAATTGCTGCTCGGCTTCTTCTGCGTGTTCAGCGGCTATGTCGTCGCCGCCCCTGTTCCGGCAGAAAAGGATGTCGCCCAAGCGGTCGATCACCTCACGCAAGCGATGCTGCACAAGGACATCGCCGAACTGAATGCACTGACCGCTGAAAACCTTACCTACGGCCATTCCAGCGGCAAGATTCAGGGCAAGAAAGAATTCATTGCCGACATCGAAACCGGCAAGAGTGCGTTCAAGACCCTGGAGATGCAGAAACAGACCATCACCCTCTCTGGAGATACCGCACTGGTACGCCATCACTTCTCGGCGCAGGCGTTGAAAGGCACCGAGGTTGTGCCGACCGAGATCGAGAACTTTCAGATCTGGCAGAAGCAGGATGGGAAATGGTTGTTGGTGGGGCGTCAGGCGTTCAAGTTCTAAACAATTTTGGGCCTCTTGCGTGAGATACGGCTGGGTTTTTCTTGTGGCCCGAGCTCGATAGTGTTTTGACTGGCCTCTTCGCGGGCAAGCCCGCTCCCACAGGGTACAAGGCGTACTCCGGATTTGTGTTCCGTGCGTTCACTGTGGGAGCGGGCTTGCCCGCGAAGGCGTCCACTCAGACACTGCAAATTTAAAGTCGAAACCGATCCACCGACTGCGCCAGTCGCCCCGCCAGGCTCGACAACTCATCCGTGGTGTTGGCCGTCTGACCAATCACCTTGCTATTACCCTCCGACATGCCGGCAATCATTTCCACTTGGTGCGCAATTTCATTACTGGCCTGGCTCTGTTCGCCAATGGTGCGGGTGATGTCGTTGACCAGTTGCGTCGTGCTCAGTGTTGCTTCAAGAATTTCACGGATCGCGCGTTCGACGTCCGCAGTGACGGCCATGCCTTTATCGACCTGGGCCACGCCCGCCTCCATGCTGCTCACCGCTTCACGGGTGCTGTTCTGGATGCGCGCGACCATCGCCGCGATTTCTTGGGTTGACGCACTGGTGCGCGCGGCAAGGCTGCGCACTTCATCGGCGACCACAGCGAAACCGCGCCCCTGCTCGCCTGCACGGGCCGCTTCGATGGCGGCGTTGAGTGCCAGCAGATTGGTTTGATCGGCGATACTTTTGATCACTTGAATGATGTTGAAGATGTTTTCGGACTCCTGATCCAGCGTGCGAATCACCTGCGCCGACTGCTGCGCCGAGCGCGCGATGTCGTCCATGTCGCTGACCACTTGATGGATCACCTGGCCGCCATTCTTCGCCAGTGATTCGGCCTGATTGGCCATGCCCAGCGCGCGTTCGGCGTGGCGGGTAATTTCCTCGATGCTGACGGTCATCTGGGTCGCGGCAGCGGCCATGGTGCCGGCGGCGACGCTTTGTTGCTGGCTGCTGTCGGCGACCTGATGGCAGCCATGGCTGAGTTGCTCGCTCATGCCGCTCACGCCATGGGCGTTGCGGCGTACCACGTCGATCATCTCGCGCAAATCGTGCTGCATGGTTGCCAGCGTGCGGATCAGCGCACTGGCCTCGTCCTTGCCGGACGGCTCGATGATCGGTTCGCTGAGGTTGCCGTGGGCGATGCTTTCGGCAATCCGGCTGGCGGTTTTCAGCGGCCCCATGATGCTCAGGATCACCCAGCGTCCTTGGGCCAAAAGCAGCAACAGACTGGCGATCAGTACCGCGCCGAGGGCAATGTTGGCGTTACGGATCGCCGCTTCGGTGCCTTGGCTGGTTTGCTGGGTGTTGGTTTCAATCAGCTCGCTGAGGGCGGCCATCTGTTCTTCGAGCTGGCTGAATGCGCTGTTGAACGTACCGAGTTGCTGTTGCGCGGCATCCGGGTTGTCCAGTGCGAGGCCGACGATTCGCTCGCCGGCGCTGATGTAGGTATCGAGACTGGGCTTGATTTGATCCAGCGCAGACTTGATCGTCGGGTTCACCGGCAACTTGAGATTCTCCCCAACCACCTCACGAAAATGCGCAGCATGTTCGCCAATCGAGGCGCGCACCTCATCTGCGCTGCTCGTGCTTTTACCAAGGCCCACCAGCAATGCCGAATACACGTCGGCGCGCAGGGCATCGTGCATCATGTCGGCTTCGAGGTGATTGCGCAGCGCGCTCATGCTTACCGCGCTATCGCTGACCGCGCCCGACATCCGCACATTCCCCACGAAGCTGACCAGGCTGACAATCAGCGCCGTCAGCAGGCTGGTTGCAATCAGCAACATCAAACGCAATTTGATCGACACGTGGCTTTTCTCCGGGTCACGCGGTACGGCGCGCTTCAGAGCTTCAGTTAAGCCTATTTCCACGTGCCTGCCGCGCCAGAGCGTCTCAACGTGTGTCGTCATACTCGGCAATAACTTCAGGACTGTGCGCCGCGTCGCACTTTTCCCCGTCTATCGCTAGCGCAAAGCAACGGAACTCCGGGCCGGTGCGCGCCTCTCACATTATGTGGGAATTCCTTTTCGCTTCACGTTGCTGGAGGAACACCGTCATGCGTCATTTAGTGCTCGTTTCATCCTTGGTATTGTGCTTGCCCTTTGGTTCGGCTCTGGCCCGCGTCGATGCGAAAGATGTCGCGACCTCAGCGGGTGTTTCTGCGTCGCTGTATTCGACCTTCAAGGATCACAAAATGGTGATTCCGGCGCGTGACGATTTGTCCGCATTCGTTGCCAGCGGCGGCGCTATTCGCGGCGTGTATCTGGAATCGGTGCTGCAACAGGTGCGTCAGGAAAATCCCGGCATCGACGCCAGCGATGAAGACTTGGCCAACGCGATTCTGGTGAACTACGAAGGAATGTCGCAATAACCTGCAACGTCGAGTGCGGTGATCACCCGACTCCGATGGATGGCAGTTGAGCGACCATGGGCAAAATCGTCGGAGGGCCTCTATGATGGAGGCCATGACGATTCCTGTTCAGTTGCGCTCACCCTGCCCGCCCGGCGCCTGCATTTGCGGGCGCGATCCATTGCTCGAAACACCCGGGGCGGATTTGCGTATCCTGTTGCTGACGCGACAGGAAGAGAAGCTTCTGCTTGATCGCCTGGAAAACCTGAAAGATCTCGCCGATCTCAAACATATGCAACGCAAGATTTTCGACCAGTTGGGACTTCGCGTCGACATTGCGCCGGGCTTCAACGAAGTGCGCACCATGCGCGGCATCGCCATTCAAATTGATGATTTGCCCGGCCTGTGTCGCAAGACTCGCCAGTCAATTCCCGCTGCAATTCGCCGTGGTCTGGACAAGAATCCGCAAATCGCCTTCGATCTCCTCAACGCCCACGACTTGCTGCGCGACGCCTGATCATTTTTTCATGCCGACCCGTTTGCGCATCTCTGCGGTGATGCTTTGACGGGTCTTCTTCAAGTCCGCCCACGGCTCATCGCCGACTTCCGTCAGCCGCTCATGGACATTGTGGATATTCCACTGATTGCCACCCTTGATCTCCCCGACTTCCTCTCGAAAGATCGGCACCGACACCGGTAAACCATCACGGGTACGCGCCGCGTACGTACAAATTGTGGTCGCGCCCAAGCCGTTGCGCAGGTAATCGATGAAGATCCGACCCACGCGATTTTTCGGCCCGGACACCGCAGAAAAGCGCTCCGGCAACAACTTGGCCATATGCGTAACAATCGCGTGACTGAAATCCTTGACCTCATCCCAGCCGAGCTTGCGCGTCAGCGGCACCACCAGATGAATACCCTTGCCGCCGCTGGTCTTGAGGAATGCCTTCAAACCGAGTTCATCGAGCACGGTCAGCGTCAGCGCCGTTGCTTCGACCATGCTTTTCCACGGCAGAGCCGGATCCGGGTCGAGATCGAGGACGAAGCGATCGGGCTTGTCCAGATCCACAGTGGTGGCGTTCCAGGTGTGCAGCTCGACGGTGCTCATCTGCACCGCGCCGATCAGCGCTTCGGCGTTATTGACCAGCATGATCGGCTGGCCGGTGAGCTCTTTATCCAGCGTCTTGATGCCGGGGATTGCCAGGTTTTCGGCATTTTTCTGAAAGAACAATTCGCCGCCAATGCCATCCGGCGCCCGCACCAGCGCGACCGGGCGATCCTTGAGCTGCGGCAGAATCCACTCGGCAACGCTGGCGTAATACTCGGCCAGTTGCATCTTGGTCGTGCCGCTGCTGGCGTCAATCACCCGATCCGGATGAGTGATGCGCACCTTGCCGCTGGCCAGACCCAGCTGCGACGGCGCAGTGTCGGCAGGCTTTTTCTCAACGGGTTTCCCGGCAGTTTTCGACGTTGATTTTTTCACGGGTTTCACACGCTCCTCGGTGATGACCTTGGCCGGTTTGTCATCGCGCAAACCATGAAACACCGCATGGCGCACCGAGCCGTCCTTGGTCATCTCGGCAAACGCCACTTCCGCCAGCAGACTCGGCTTGAGCCAATGCACGCCCTTGGCCTCGAAGCCGCTGGGCGGATTGACCACCGCCGCTTGCTTCACCTGCAACGGCTTGAGCTGCGCGAGGATGCTTTTCAATGTCGACTCATTGAAGCCCGTGCCGACCTTGCCGGCATACCGCAACTCACCGCTGTCGCGGTCGTGCAGCCCCAACAACAACGCGCCGAACGCACTGCGCGCTCCTTTCGGGTCGGTGTAGCCGACCACCACGAATTCCTGGCGATGTTTGCACTTGAGCTTGATCCAGTCACCGCTGCGCCGCGACACGTAAGGCGAGCCGAGGCGTTTGCCGATCAGGCCTTCCATCTGCATTTGGCAAGCGCTATTGAGCAACGCCTCGGGGGTTTCATCGAAGGCTTCGGAAAAGCGCAGCAACGGATCTTCGTGGGCTTTCAGAACGGTCGACAGCGCGGCTCGACGCTCCTCTACAGGCACTTCGCGCAGATCAACGCCGTTCAGATAGGGCAGATCGAACAGGTAATAAATGATGTTGGCGCTGCTGCCCACTTCGAAGGCATTTTGCAGTGCCTGAAAGTCCGGTACGCCTTGCTCGTCAGCAACAATCATTTCACCGTCGAGCCACGCCGATTCCAGCCCCAGCGCAGCGAGCGCCTCGGCCTGCTTCGGTAACTTGTGCGTCCAGTCATGGCCGTTGCGCGTGAACAGCTGAACTTGGTCATGATCGATGCGCGCCATGATCCGGTAGCCGTCGAACTTGATTTCATAACTCCAGTCGCCCTCAGGCGCGCTGTCCACCAAGGTGGCCAGTTCTGGCTTCAACTGCGCAGGAATTTTCGCCTTGTGCGCGCCAGTGAGTTTGCCCGAAGCAACCTTCTTCGCCTTGACCGGCTTAGCTTTCAGTGGCTTGACCTGTTTGGCGCTGAGTTTGGGTTTGTCCACCAGCGTACGTTCGCTGAGCACGCTGTCCGGCTCGGCTACCAGCACATCGTAATCACTTTGCGGGCGCGCGGCGCTGTCCTGATGCTTGATCAGAAACCACTGCTGTTTCTTGCCCGGCATGTGCGTGCGCACCAGATTCCACAGGCCGGCGAGTTTCTCGCCCTGTAGCTCGAACTTGAGCTTGCCCTTGGCGTAGGCCGCCTCTGGATCCTCTTGCGGGATCCACACGCCGCGATCCCAGACGATTACATCGCCGGCGCCGTAATGTCCCTCGGGAATACTGCCCTCGAACGTCGCGTAATCCAGCGGATGGTCCTCGACGTGTACCGCGAGGCGCTTCACTTTCGGATCGAGTGACGGGCCTTTGGGTACAGCCCAACTTTTCAGCGAGCCATCAAGTTCCAGGCGAAAGTCGTAATGCAGGTGCGAAGCGTCGTGCTTTTGGATGCAGAACTGCAAGGCATGTTCGCCAGCGGTTTTCTTGCCCCGGCGCTTGACTGCCGCCGGTTCGGAAGTCGCCGAGAAATCGCGCATGCGGTTGTAGTCGTCGAGATTCCTGCTCATGGCGCACCTGCCTTGTTTCAGCCAATTCGGGTCACGGTCAGCGCGACCACGGCAATCCGGTCGACCCGTTGATATCCGGGGTTGAGCAGTTCCTCGCCGAATACGTCGGGATCGAGTTCGCGATAGGTCCAGCCGAAACGCTTTTCATCCAGTCGCGGCAGCACCGTGTCGATAAACGGATCGCGGCCATCGACCATCGCCACCCCGGTGTACAGCAGCAATGAGCCGCCGGGCGCCAGGTGGTTGAGCGCCTGCTCGACGATACGCAGCGACAGCCCGGCGCCGAGTGTGCCGCCGCCATGGCGATAGGCGCGTCCGGCGGGGTCGGCCATGTAGGGCGGATTGGCAACAATCAGATCGAATTCGCCGTCGACGCCGCGCAGTACATCGCTGGTCTGCACTTCGACATTGGCCACTTCGGCCAGCGCTGCGTTGATGGTGGTCAGGCGTAGCGCAGCCGGGTTGATGTCCACGGCGAAGACTTCTGCCTCGCGACGGGCGCGGGCGATCAGGATCGCGCCAACCCCGGCGCCACAGCCGATATCGACCGCGCGCGTGACTGGCGCGTAACTCTGCTGCAAATGGGCATGAATCAGTTGCGCAAAACGATAGGTGTCGGGGCCGAAAAACACAGAGTCGGCCGCATCGGTCGGAAATCCTGAATGCACGAACAACAGATCATCCAGGCTCGACCAACGGACGCGGCTCTTGAGGCGGCCATCGTAGGTATCGATGATTTGGGCTTCGTGCAATTGGCGTTGTTCGTCGGCTGACAGCAGCCCCGGTTCGAATGGGCGCGACCAGCCAAACACGTCGCGCAGGGTTTCGGCAGGCTCGCCTTCGTCGCGCTGATTGACGCGCTCATGGGTCAGCGGGGTCGGGGTGATGAACCGATAGCCATCGGCCTGCAAGCGCCGGCCCAGTTGCAGCAGCGCGAGGTCGTTGGCGGACAATTGGTCTTCCTGGATCATTGACGATTTCCTTAACGCAGACTGGATTTGAGTTCGATAAAACGCCGCGTGGCGAGCAGGCCGGCCGGGTGCGCATGGCGGGCCGGAGCGAGCCACGGGATCAGCGCCGCGATCTGTGCGTGACCGTCCAGGCCTTGCAGTGCTTCGTTTAGCTGCTGCACATCGGGATCCTGCTCCGGCACCTCCAGCGGCGGTGCGACCTGGCTATGGCGGCGGGCGGCACTGGGCGTTTGCGCAGGCGACCAACTCCCGGCGATCCAATCGTGCAGCAGGCGTTTCTCGTAGGGGCTGAACACGCCGAACATCGCCGCGCCGTCGCCTTCAATCAACTGCCAGAAACGGCTGGCTTGCGGATCTTCATTGCGCTTGATCCAGCCTTTGTCTTGCATGGCTTGCAGGAAACCCGGCAATTGCTCCGGTGTGGCCAGCCATTGATTGACGGTCTGGCCTTCGAAGCGGCAGTAATCCGAATGCATGTGCTGGCCGAACGGGCGTTTACGTTCGAGCATCGCCAGCACTTCGCTTCCCAGATCAAAACCCTGGATGATCGCGCCACTGCCCTGCCCCAGATCGTTGAGGCGATAACCGAGGGAAACCCGGCGCAGGAAATCTTCGCGATCAGCCTCCAGCGGCAGCAGATCCAGCACTGCCTGCACGGCTTTTTGCGCGTGGCCGGTGCTGGCGTTGTCGATAGTCACGTGCAGGGTGAAGTAGTAGGGATCGATGCCCAGTTCGCTCAGCTCATAGCTACTGATGAGCAAATGCAATGGCAGTTGTTCATAGCCAAGGTTGTAGCCGATCGCCTCGGGCAAAAACTCATCGCCACACACACCCAGCGCGAGTTGCAGTGCACCTTGCAGATAGCGCTCGTCGGCAATTGCGCTGCTGTCCTGCAAACCGTGTTCGGCGAGGAGTTTGCGGTAGATCACCACGTGGTTCTGCGCAGGATTGCCGTCGCCAAGTTCTTCCAGATAAGTGCACAGCAAGCCGTCGAAACGCGGATCGCGCCAATGCTGCAACAGGCCGTACAGCCAGGCGCCGTCTACCAGTTTGGTCGGCGCCACCGCTTGCAGGAAATACAGCGCGTGCGCCTTGGTGCTGAAAAACTGCCGTGGCCCGCCGGCCTTGCGTTGTTGCAGGTAATCGGAATATTGCCGGGCGACATCAGCAGAGTGGGCAGCCACCCAGTCGTGCCACGACGATGGATCCCGTGGGAGTTCATCCGGCAGATTTGCCGCGCTTTGCAGGTGTTCGTGCAGAAACGATCTGGCCAGCGCCGACGGATTTTCATCGTGCAACAGCGTCTGATAAACCCGCCGCACGCTACCATCGGCATTGATGAATTGAGGATGAGCCGGCGTCGATTGCAGGCGAGTCAGGACAGTCATGGCAAGATTCTCGGTCGGTTGGCAGGACGTTGATTCAACACGCCTCTACAACACCAGAGCGATCTGGCCCGCGAAAAATTCAATCGAGGTGAAAATTGCCCGGACGGACGGAGCACCGGACCACATAAGCATTCGCCCAAGGCCCGGTGCGTATTGGAAGAATCAAACGTCAGGCGGTGCCCTTGGCCTGCTGTTCCAGATGCACTTGCAACTCGGGATCGATTTGCAACGCTGCCGCCAGTTCGTCCAAATAATTGCGTTCGGCGTCTTGTTGGTCGTCCACCAGCATGACGCTGGCTAGGTACATTTCAGCGGCTACCGCCGGGTCATTGTGCGCAGCATGCGCGACTTCGGCGGGGTCGAGGGGTTTGGCGACTTCGGCGTCGAGCCATTGCTGCAGTTGCGGATCGTCGGTGTGGCGCCCGATTTCGCTGCTGATCAGGTGTTTTTCCGAGTCGTCGATCCTGCCATCAGCCTTGGCCGCTGCAATCAACGCGCGCAGCACGGCGTGGCTGTGTTCTTCAACTTGCGGGCCGGCGAGCAGATCGGCCGTTTGCGGCACTTGCTGCGGTGCGGCGCTGGCCTGGCTGCGCTGCCAGGCTTGATACGCCTGATAAGCCATCATCCCAAGCGACGCCAGTGCCGCGTAATTGGTGCCGCCGGAACGACGCTGCGTGCCACCACCCAAAGCGCCACCCAAGCCACCAGCGCCGCCGCCCAGTAATCCGCCGAGCAAACCACCCAGGCCGCCCAAGCCGCCCAAGCCGCTACCGGCAGAAGAACCACCGCCGGCAGCGCTACCGCCGCCCAACAATCCGCCGAGCAAACCGCCAAGGCCGCCACCGGCCGGAGCGGCACCACTTTGTTGACCACCGGAGGCCTGGCCTCGCAGCAGTTGTTCGAGTAAATCGCTGGTGTTCATGACGGCGTCCTCAGGCTAAGGCGTGACTGCGTCTGGCAACGATAGACGCCTGCTGCGGTTGCGCCAGCACCGTTTGGCTGACGCGGCAGGCGGGGCGCAATTTGTGCAGCGTAAACCATTCGCGGCAGGCTAAGATTCATGGAGGGTGAACCTATGCCGGCGCGACCGGTCGATAGCTGCATCCCCCGACCCGGTGCGCCGGCGCCCTTGCTGCCTGAAGGTGCAACCGGCTTGTATGAATTTCTGGAGAACGCCCCCGTGATATCGACCGTCCACATCGCCAGGCTCAAGGCCTGGGGCGCCCATGGTTTTACCGCGACCGGCGTGGTCACCGCGTTTCTGGCCACCCTCGCCCTGCTGGAGAACCAGCCGACCCATTGCCTGATGTGGCTGGGCGTGGCGCTGATCGTCGATGGCCTCGACGGCGCACTCGCGCGCAAAGTTAACGTGCAATCTGTGCTGCCAAGTTTCGACGGCTCGATCCTCGACCTGGTGATCGATTACCTGACGTACGTGTTCATCCCGGCACTGTTCATCTACCGCTACATTCCGCTGCCCGACTACACCCTGCTACTGAGCGTGTCGCTGATTCTGGTGTCGTCGCTGTTCTGCTTCTGCAACGTCAACATGAAGAGCAAAGACAACTACTTTGTCGGCTTCCCTGCGGCGTGGAACGTGGTAGCGCTGTGTCTGTACATCATCGCGCCGGGGCCGTGGATCACTTTCCTGACCGTTATTGGCCTGGCACTGCTGACCGTGACGCGTATGAAATTCCTGCACCCGTTTCGCGTGCGGCGCTTCATGCCCATCAATATTGCAGTGACGGCGATCTGGCTGCTGTGCAGTTTGTCGCTGGTGCTCAATCATCCAGTGATCAATCCGCTGGTCATGGGCTTGTGGTTACTGGCGTCGGCTTACTTTCTGGGGATCTGTATCTGGCGCACGGCGCTGGAGTGGTTTGATGGCGCCTCTCTGAAATAGTCGATTCTGCGGGAGCGAGCCTGCTCGCTCCCGCGATGATTCACCGCTTGGTAATCACCACTTCCAGATACTCACTCGGCACCACCATTGAATCCGGCCCCGCGCGGTTCATACGCTCGATCAACTCCGTCAAATCCCCTTCCAGCGCCAAGCCACTCTCAGGCGGCAATGCCGCGAACGCCTTGTGCACCGGCCCGTACCAGTGGCGAAAAATATCGATGAAGTGCGCCGCCGAGCGATAGCGGAAGTTGAAGTGTCGGCGGCTGATCTGCAGCAGGAAATGGCGCTCATCAAACTGCGAGTGCAGCCAGGCTTCCGCGCCCCAGTTCGACGGCGGTTGCGCACCGGCAGGTGGCGGCAGGTGCCGGCCGAGGGTCTTGAACATCTGGCCGACGAAGCCTTCGGGCGTCCAGTTGGCCAGACCGATGCGCCCGCCCTTGCGGCAAACCCGCGCCAGCTCGGCAGCAGCCACGACCTGATCCGGCGCAAACATCACGCCGAAGGTCGAAAGCACGGCATCGAAACTGCCGTCGGCAAACGGCAATGCTTCGGCGTCGGCGACCTGGAAGGTCACGTCCAGATGCTCGGCCCGCGCCCGATCCTGACCGCGCTCCAGCAGCGCCGCGACGTAGTCGGTGGATGTCACCCGACATCCCCGCCGTGCCGCAGCGAGGGTGGCATTGCCATTGCCGGCAGCGACATCCAGCACCTCTTCATCGCAACGCAGGTCGCAGGCTTCGGCGAGGCTTTCGCCGACAATCTGCAAGGTGGTGCCGATGACGGCGTAATCGCCACTGGCCCAAGCGACTTTCTGGCGTTCCTTCAGGGCAGACAGATCAATCGGGGTACTCATGAATGGGTGCTCCAAGGCAGATTGGATCAGGCGGAATCTACTATCGCGCGGGGGTTGCATGGCGTCCCCGTCAATCGTCTGCCAATCCAGCAAAACCGGGGTTTCGCCGATGAATGGGCGGATTCTGTAAAGCACGCGAAACACTGCTGCGGTTGCCAATCCACCCGCTAATCGGCTCTGATGCATTCCCGCCCCCGCCACCGGACTGCAACCATGTCTTTACGCTTCGAATGGCTAGCCGATCACATGCAGCACAGCGACACCTACGCCGCATGGATCCATCAGCAATTTCATTACGAATACGCCCAGCAACCGTTGGCCGAATGGCAGCGAGAATTTGCCGACGGGCAAACCAATGGTGACTGGCGGTGCCTGATTGCGCTTGAGGACGAAAAGCTGTTGGGCGGTGCAGCGTTGGCACGAGCCGATCTTGCCCGGCGTCCAGATCTGGGGCCATGGCTGGCCTGCGTTCTGGTCAGCCCCGAATCCCGTGGTCAGGGCCTGGCGCAAAGGTTGATCGAAGGCATTGCCGAGGAGGCAAAAAAACACGGTCTGCCACGCATTTACCTGCACACGCAGAACAAACAGGACTACTACGCCAAACGCGGCTGGACGGTGTTGGAGCGCTTTCGCGCCTGGGACAACGACCAATGGCTCATGGTGCGCGAACTCTGAGCCATTGTTGTTCGTGGTTTACGCAGCAGGCGCTTTCGCTTCCCGGAGCAACTGCTGAATCATCTGCTCCTGGGCTTCGTAGCGCCCTTCGCCAAAGTGGGTGTAACGCACCTGCCCCTTGGCATCGATCAGGTAGTGCGCCGGCCAGTACTGGTTGTCGAAGTTGCGCCAGATCGCGTAGTTGTTGTCGATCGCCACCGGGTAAGTGATGCCGAGCTGTTTCACCTGATCCTTGACGTTATCGATGATCCGCTCATAACCATATTCCGGGGTATGCACGCCGATCACTACCAGGCCGTCCTTCGCGTATTTCTTCTCCCACTCTTTGACGTACGGCAAGGTGCGCTGGCAGTTGATGCAGTCATAGGTCCAGAAATCCACCAACACCACTTTGCCGCGCAGGGATTCGGCGCTCAGCTCAGGAGAATTAAGCCATTGCACAGCGCCGGCGAGCGACGGCATCGCACTTTTGCTCGCGTTATCCTCGATCGAGTCCGCACGTACTTTGCTGACCAGGTAGTCGACCACCTTCGGCACGTTTTCCAGTACTTTTTTCTCCACGGTGGCCACGCCTTCGGATGAAGTTTTCGCGAGCAGCAGATTGTCGGTTCCGGTAGCAATCACCGCTGCCGTCGCCAGCACTGCAACACCCGCACCCCTGCGCAGCCAGCCGCTGAACGGAATCGACGGCTTAAGCCGATTGACCAGGCCGCGACCGGCGAATATCAACGCTCCCAAGGACAGCGCACTGCCTGCGCCGTAGGCCAGCAGCAACAGGCTGGTCTGGGCATTGGCGCCTTGTAGCATCGCGCCAGTGAGAATCACTCCGAGAATCGGCCCGGCACACGGCGCCCACAGCAACCCGGTGGCGACGCCGATCATGACCGAGCGCAGCGGCCCGGCCTTCTTGCGGGTGTCCGGATCAAGGCGATTGCCAAGCATCACAAACGGCCGCGCCAGCCAGTCGCCGATCCGCGCCGAAATCAGCGACAGCGCGAACACTGTCATGACGATCAACGCAATATTGCGACCGCTGTTGCTGGCCTGAATCACCCACTCGCTGCTGACCACCGCCAGGCTGGAAATCAGTGCAAAGGTCAGCGCCATGCCGCCCAGTGTCAGCAGGATTGAGGTACGACTGCGGTCGGCGCCAGCGAACAGAAACGGTACCACCGGCAGGATGCACGGGCTGAGGACGGTCAACAGGCCGCCGAGGAACGCTATGAGGAACATGGGATTCACCTTGAGGGCTATATTGGGCATTGGGCCGAGGCATTTGGAATCTGCCTCGATAGCGCCTATTCAAAGCTCGCGAGGTATCGCGCATGTGTCGGCAATTGCGCTGAATCAATCGCTGTGTATCCGCACACGCCTGGGATACACAGCCATACAAAAGCAGGATATTTACCTGCATGTGTATCTGGCGTCGCGCCAGATACACTGCAATACAAAGGCCGGCAGGCACGCTCATAAAGGCTCGATAAACTGCGTGGCATTCCCCTTCGATTGAGGTTTGGCCCATGGATCATGTCGATCACATTCTCATCGTCGACGACGACCGCGAGATTCGCGAACTGGTCGGCAATTACCTGAAGAAAAACGGCCTGCGTACTACCGTGGTCGCTGATGGCCGGCAGATGCGCAGTTTTCTCGAAACCAACACGGTCGATCTGATCGTGCTTGATCTGATGATGCCCGGCGACGATGGCTTGGTTCTGTGTCGCGAACTACGCGCAGGCAAACACAAGGCCACGCCGGTGTTGATGCTCACCGCGCGCAACGATGAAACCGACCGCATCGTCGGTTTGGAAATGGGTGCCGACGACTACCTGACCAAACCCTTTGCCGCTCGCGAGTTGCTGGCCCGGATCAACGCCGTGATGCGCCGCACGCGGATGCTGCCGCCGAATCTGATCGTGACTGAAAGCGGTCGGCTGCTGGCGTTCGGTCGCTGGCAGCTTGATACCTCGGCCCGGCATCTGCTCGACAGCGAAGGCACCATGGTTGCCCTCAGCGGCGCGGAATATCGACTGTTGCGGGTATTTCTCGATCATCCGCAACGGGTATTGAGCCGCGATCAATTGCTCAATCTGACTCAGGGTCGTGACGCCGATCTGTTCGACCGCTCCATTGATTTGCTGGTGAGTCGCTTGCGCCAGCGCTTGCTCGACGACGCGCGTGAGCCGGCCTACATCAAAACCGTGCGCAGCGAAGGTTATGTGTTCTCGCTGCCGGTGGAAATTCTCGGTGCGCCGGCATGAGTTTCGCCCTGCGCTGGCCGCGCACCCTGGCTTCGCGAGTGTCGCTGATCTTTTTGATCGGGCTGATCCTGGCGCAGGCGCTGTCGTTCGGCGCGCAGTATTACGAGCGCTATCAAAGCGCGAAAAACACCATGCTCGGCAACCTCGAAACCGACGTGTCGACTTCAATTGCCATACTCGACCGCTTACCCGCCGAAGAACGCCCGGCGTGGCTCAAGCGCCTGGCGCGCAACAACTACGGCTACCTGCTGAGCGAGGGTGAACCGGGTACGCCTATCGGCCCTGGCGATGTGCCCATTGCCGTCACCTCGATCACCGATGCAATTGGTGATGCCTATCCGCTGACCTTTACCGACATCCCCGGCCCGCAAAAGCACTTTCAGGGCCACCTGCGCCTGAGCGATGGCAGCCCGGTGACCATCGACGTGCGCCCGGCGATGGTGCCGCTGTCGCCATGGTTGCCGGTGGTTTTGCTCGGGCAATTGGCGCTGATGCTCGCCTGCACCTGGCTGGCGGTGCGCATCGCCATCCGCCCGCTCACGCGTCTGGCCAACGCAGTGGAAACGCTTGATCCCAACGCCCACCCGATCAATCTCGACGAACAAGGCCCGAGCGAAGTGGCCTACGCCGCCCGCGCCTTCAACGCGATGCAGGCGCGGATTGCTGCGTATCTCAAGGAACGCATGCAACTGCTGGCGGCGATCTCCCATGACCTGCAAACGCCGATCACCCGCATGAAACTGCGCGCCGAGTTCATGGACGACTCGCTGGAAAAGGACAAGCTGTGCGACGACCTTGGCGAGATGGAACATCTGGTGCGCGAGGGCGTGGCCTATGCGCGAAGCATCCACGGTTCGACCGAGGAAAGTCGGCGTACTGATCTGGACTCGTTTCTCGACAGCCTGGTATTCGACTATCAAGACATGGGCAAGGACGTGCAATTGCGCGGCAAAAGTCAGGTGGTGATCGACACCCGCCCACATGCGTTGCGCCGAGTGCTGGTGAATCTGACGGACAACGCGCTGAAATTCGCTGGCGCCGCAGAGCTGCTGGTTGAGCGCAGCCCTGCCGGCCTGTCGGTAAAAGTCTTGGATCGTGGGCCGGGAATTGCCGAAGAAGAACTGGCCCAGGTCATGCAGCCGTTTTACCGCGTGGAAAACTCGCGTAATCGCAGCACGGGCGGCACGGGATTGGGACTGGCGATTGCCCAGCAACTGGCGATGGCCCTCGGTGGATCGTTGAGTTTGAGCAATCGCGAGGGCGGCGGACTGTGTGCTGAACTAAAGCTGAACCTCAACGCCTGAATCGACGAAGATCCCTGTGGGAGCGGGCTTGCCCGCGAAGAGGCCGGAACAGTCAACATCTTCAGCACTTACTTGACGCCATCGCGGGCAAGCCCGCTCCCACAGGATTAAAGAACGGCTAGACTCTGTAGTTACCCAGTCGAGGGGGCCGCAGGCGTCGTGAGCCCTGCCCGTTTCCACGACCACCGCCCGGTGGTGCATGCCTCGACTCCCAACGCCACCGGACTGTGATCCTGTAACAGGAGCGCATGACATGGACGAGGCCCGACTCAACGAATTCATGGGCAAACTGGTCAACGACATGGGCGGCGCAGCGATGCTCGCCAATGTCATCCTCGGCGAAGAACTTGGGCTGTATCGAGCGATGGCCGACAGCCAACCGATCAGTGCCGAATCCCTCGCCGAAAAAACCGCCTGCAATGCCCGGCTGCTGCGCGAATGGCTTAGCGCCCACGCTGCTTCCGGCTACATGGAACACCTCGACGGCAAATTCCGCCTGCCGGAAGAACAAGCGCTGGCCCTGGCCAAAGAAGACTCCTCGGTGTACGTCGCCGCGGGCCTCGGCGTGGTGGCAGCGCTGTTCCACGACAAGGACAAAATGGTCAAAGCCATGCGCGGTAGCGGTGCGCTGGCGTGGGGCGATCACCATCCGTGCATGTTCAGCGGCACCGAACGGTTTTTCCGCCCCGGCTATAAAGGGCATTTGATTGCCGAATGGTTGCCGGCGCTGGACGGTGTCGTGGCGAAACTCGAAGCAGGCGCGAAAGTCGCCGATGTCGGCTGCGGGCACGGTGCGTCCACGGTAATCATGGCGCAGGCTTATCCCAACTCGCAGTTCGTCGGTTTCGATTACCACGAGCCCTCGATCACCGTCGCCACTCAGCGTGCAGAAGAAGGTGGTGTGAGCAGCCGGGCCCGGTTCTTTCAGGGCTCGGCGAAAAATTTTCCCGGCGAGGATTACGACCTGGTGTGCTTCTTCGATTGCCTGCACGACATGGGCGACCCGGTCGGCGCGGCGAAGCATGCTTATGCATCGTTGAAAGATGACGGCACGGTGCTGCTGGTCGAGCCGTTCGCCAACGATACGCTGGATGAAAACATCACCCCGGTCGGACGGTTGTTTTACGCGGCCTCGACGTTTATCTGCACGCCGAACTCGCTGTCGCAGGAAGTCGGCCTGGGTTTGGGCGCACAGGCTGGTGAGGCGCGGTTGCGCAAGGTGTTCAGCGAGGCCGGATTCAGTCAGTTTCGGCGCGCGACGCAGACGCCGTTCAATCTGATTCTGGAGGCGCGCAAATAAAGTCGAGTGCTAATCTGCAGGCACCTCAACGCCTGCGGAGTGCTGCCTGATGCTCGACTCCCTCGACTACGTCCTCGAAGCCATGGCCGGCGGCGACTTTGTGGTGCTGACCGGCGCGGGCATCAGCACCGCGTCGGGTATTCCTGACTACCGCGACAGCGATGGTGTACGCCGTGGCCGGCAGCCGATGATGTATCAGGAATTCCTCTCCGCCCCTGAATCGCGCCGCCGCTATTGGGCGCGGGCAATGCTCGGCTGGCCGCGCGTGCGCGTGGCGCGGCCGAATGCAGCGCACGAGGCTCTGGCGAATCTGCAAAGCCATGGGCGGATCAGCGGTCTGATCACGCAGAACGTCGACACCTTGCACGATCAGGCCGGCAGTCATGATGTGGTCGAGTTGCATGGCAGTCTGCATCGGGTGCTGTGTCTGGATTGCGGAGAGCGCAGCGAGCGTGATGCGATTCAGCAACTGATGGAAGCGCAGAATCCTTACCTGGCCGGGGTCGACGCGGTGCAGGCGCCGGACGGCGATACATTGCTGGATCCTGCGTTTGAAGCGCGGTTTCAGATGCCGCACTGTCCGTATTGCGCAGGCGAGCGGATGAAGCCGGACGTGGTGTTTTTTGGTGAAAACGTGGCCCAGACCACAGCGGCCAAGGCGATGGCTGCGGCGGAGAATGCAGCGGGGATGTTGGTGGTTGGATCGTCGTTGATGGCGTATTCGGCGTTTCGCCTGTGCCGGGTGATTGCGGATCGCGGCAAGCCTTTGATTGCGATCAATCTGGGCAAGACGCGGGCGGATGATTTGCTCGACTTGAAGATTGAGGGTTCATGCGAGCAACTCTTACCCCTCCTGGCCCAACATTTAACCCCCTGAACCCACGACCCGTGTAGGAGCTGCCGCAGGCTGCGATCTTTTGACTTTGAGCTTTAAAAACAACATCAAAAGATCGCAGCCTGCGGCAGCTCCTACACGGGTTGGTGTTCAGCCTTGAGGATGTCGAACAGCGCCTGCGCCGCCGCCGACAATTCATTCCCCGGCTCCGTCAGCACGCCAATCGCCCGCTCCACCACAGGCTCATGCAACGTCAGACACCGCGCGCCTAATTCGCGCATCTGCCCCGCGCACAACGCCGGTACCGCGCTCACGCCCAGGCCACTGGCAACCATCCGCCCGACCGTAGCCAGTTGATGGCTTTCAAATTCCACCGGTAACTTCATCCCTCGCGCCTGCAAGTGTTCTTCCAGCATCACGCGCACAGTCGATGGCCGTTGCAAGGTAATGAAAGGTTGCTGCAACAGCGTTTCCCAGTCGATATCAGTGCGCTCGGCCCACGGTGAATCCTGTGGCACCACTGCGACAAACCGATCCATGTACAGCGGCGTAAAGGTCAGCGAAGTGTTCTGCATCGGCTCGAACGCCACGCCCAGTTCGACCTGACGATCACGCACCATTTCCAGCACCTGCTCGTTGATCACGTCGTTGACCGTCACGCTGACGTTCGGATACAGCGCGCGGAAGGTCTTGAGAATCGGCGGCAGCAGGTTGCCGGCAAACGACGGCATCGCCGCCAGCGTCACGCGCCCGCGTTGCAGGCTGAAGCGCTGGCGCATTTCGTCTTCGGCGTTGTCCCAATCGGCGATCAACCGGCGGGCCAGCGGCAGTAACGCTTCGCCTTCCGGAGTCAGCGCCACGTTGCGCGTGTTGCGGCTGAACAGGCGCCCGCCCAACCCCTCCTCCAGCGCCTTGATGGTCAGACTGAGCGCCGATTGCGACAGGTGCAGACGCTCGCAGGCGACCGCGAAACTCAGGCTCTGAGCCACAGCAAGAAAGGCGCGAATCTGTTTGATGGTCATACCGAAAACACCCCATTTTGTGTCGGAGCTGCCGAAGGCTGCGATCTTTTGACTTTAAAGTTCAAGATCAACAGATCGCAGCCTGCGGCAGCTCCTACAAAAGCTCAATTTCAATTATTGAGCTTTATCAATCAATCAACCGTAAAAATCAACTTAACAAATATATCCACCGGCGCGACACTCCAGTCATTCGGCTAGCCAGCCTACAAACAATAAAAGAGGTGCATATGGCAGGTTTCGACAAGCGCGTGTATTCCTACGAGGAAGCTCTCGCCGGACTTGAAGACGGCATGACCATCATCGCCGGCGGCTTCGGTCTGTGCGGCATTCCGGAAAACCTGATCGCCGAGATCAAGCGCAAAGGCACCCGCGACCTCACCGTCGTCTCCAACAACTGCGGCGTTGATGGCTTCGGCCTCGGCGTACTGCTCACCGACCGCCAGATCAGCAAGGTTGTCGCCTCTTACGTCGGCGAAAACAAATTGTTCGAAGAACAGCTGCTCAGTGGCGAAATCGAAGTCGTCCTGACCCCGCAAGGCACCCTCGCCGAAAAAATGCGCGCGGGCGGCGCCGGCATCCCGGCATTCTTCACCGCCACCGGCGTCGGCACTCCGGTTGCCGATGGCAAGGAAGTGCGTGAATTCAACGGTCGCAAGTACCTGATGGAAGAATCCATCACCGGTGATTTCGCCATCGTCAAAGGCTGGAAAGCCGACCACTTCGGTAACGTCATCTATCGCCACACCGCGCAGAACTTCAATCCGCTGGCCGCCACTGCCGGCAAGATCACCGTGGTCGAAGTCGAAGAAATCGTCGAGCCCGGCGAGCTCGATCCGGCGCACATCCACACGCCCGGCATCTACGTCGACCGGGTCATTTGCGGCACGTTCGAAAAACGCATCGAACAGCGCACCATCCGCAAATAATTCAGGCCTACGGAGAACAACAACATGGCACTTTCCCGCGAACAAATGGCTCAGCGCGTCGCCCGCGAAATGCAGGACGGCTACTACGTGAACCTCGGCATCGGCATTCCGACCCTGGTCGCCAACTACATTCCCGAAGGCATGGAAGTCATGCTGCAATCGGAAAACGGTCTGCTCGGCATGGGTCCTTTTCCGACTGAAGAAACCATCGATGCCGACATGATCAACGCCGGCAAGCAAACCGTGACCGCACGCATCGGCGCTTCGATTTTCTCCTCGGCCGAGTCCTTCGCGATGATTCGTGGCGGCCATGTCGATCTGACCGTGCTCGGCGCCTTCGAAGTGGACGTCGAAGGCAACATTGCGTCGTGGATGATCCCGGGCAAACTGGTCAAGGGCATGGGCGGCGCCATGGATCTGGTGGCGGGTGCCGACAACATCATCGTCATCATGACCCACGCGTCCAAGGACGGTGAGTCGAAACTGCTGCCACGTTGCAGCCTGCCGCTGACCGGCGCCGGGTGCATCAAGCGCGTGCTGACCGATCTCGCCTACCTGGAAATCGAAAATGGCGCTTTTGTCCTCAAAGAACGCGCACCTGGCGTCAGCATCGAGGAAATCGTCGCCAAAACCGCAGGTAAACTGATCGTCCCGGATCACGTACCGGAAATGCAGTTCGCTGCCCAGTGAGGAATTCGCACATGCAAGACGTCGTAATTGTTGCCGCCACGCGCACCGCGATCGGCAGTTTTCAGGGTTCGCTGGCCAGCGTATCCGCGGTAGACCTGGGCGCTGCGGTAATCCGCCAGTTGCTCGAACAAACCGGTCTGGACGGTGCGCAGGTTGATGAAGTGATCATGGGCCAGGTGCTGACTGCCGGCGCTGGCCAGAACCCGGCGCGTCAGTCGGCGATCAAGGCCGGTCTGCCCCACGCGGTGCCGGCCATGACGCTGAACAAGGTCTGCGGTTCGGGTTTGAAAGCTTTGCACTTGGGCGCTCAGGCGATTCGTTGCGGCGACGCTGACGTGATCATCGCCGGCGGCCAGGAAAACATGAGCCTGTCCAACTATGTAATGCCCGGCGCACGCACTGGTCTGCGCATGGGTCACGCACAAATCGTCGACACCATGATCAGCGACGGTCTGTGGGATGCCTTCAACGACTATCACATGGGCATCACTGCCGAGAATCTGGTCGATAAATACCAGATCAGCCGCGAACAGCAAGACGCGTTCGCCGCTGCATCCCAGCAGAAAGCCGCCGCTGCCATCGAGGCCGGGCGTTTTGTCGATGAAATCACTCCGATCCTGATCCCGCAGCGCAAGGGCGATCCGGTTGCGTTCAAGGTTGATGAGCAACCGCGTGGCGAGACCACGGCCGAATCGCTGGCCAAGCTGCGCCCGGCATTCAAGAAGGACGGCAGCGTCACCGCTGGCAATGCTTCGTCGCTGAACGACGGCGCTGCTGCGGTGATCCTGATGAGCGCCGAAAAAGCCAAGGCCCTCGGCCTGCCGGTGCTGGCGAAAATCGCTGCCTACGCCAACGCCGGGGTTGATCCAGCAATCATGGGCATCGGCCCGGTTTCGGCGACTCGCCGCTGCCTGGACAAGGCCGGTTGGTCAATCGAGCAACTTGATCTGATCGAAGCCAACGAAGCCTTCGCTGCGCAATCGCTGGCAGTCGCCAAGGATCTGCATTGGGACATGAACAAGGTCAACGTCAACGGCGGCGCCATCGCCCTCGGCCATCCGATTGGCGCTTCGGGCTGCCGCGTGCTGGTGACGCTGCTGCATGAAATGATCAAACGTGATGCGAAGAAAGGTCTGGCGACCCTGTGCATTGGCGGCGGTCAGGGCGTGGCACTGGCGCTGGAACGCGCGTAAGCAGAAAAGAGCACTACAGACGGCGGGCGGATCCACGACATCCGCCCGCTGCCTGGTTACACATAGCCTCTGTGGCGAGGGGATTTATCCCCGTTCCAGTGCGCAGCACTGGCAAAAATCTTGACTGGCACGCAGATTCTCAGGGCCGCTTCGCAGCCCAACGGGGATGAATCCCCTCGCCACAGTTGGTATTCCAGTCTGTTTCAGCGTGCAGCCTGATTCCAACCCATGCCCAACAGCAGCGGGACTCACTTACCCAACAACTGCCGGCGCAATTCCGGATTGCGCGTGCGCGGATCCAGCCAGATATCGAAGAACGCCCGGGCAAACTTCGGATCATCGATTTCATGCTGCAAGCGCTGACCGACAAAAAACCGCGCGCCCTGCCCCGGTAAATACACTCCGGTGATGCGCGTCCCGGCCTGCACGTCGACGAACGCTTGCTGCATCTGCGTCTGCCACTCGGACAACTGTGCCGGACTCACAGCGGAACCGGCCAGCCGCTTGATCTCATCGACACTCGCCTGCACCAGATCATCGCGGGAAATGTTGCGCTGATAGATCAACTCCAGCGCAAACGGTTGGCCCTCCGCCAGCGGTCGCGTCGTGCTCCACAGTCGCGCGTTGTACACGTCGAAACCGAACACGCTGAACTCCCCGGTGCCGATGATCTGCGCGCCGGGCACCGCTTCCTGCCAATTGGCCGACGCTGGCGAGATCAGCAGCGCTAACAATCCAATGCCGCAGAACTTGCGTAACACCTTCGGCACTTTGTTCATTGCGGCATCAACTCCAGGACGTTCGTTAATCAGAGTTTAGTCGGGTCTGGCCCAAAACTTTGTATACAAGAACTGCATATCCATGCAGCAATCTGCTATTCCCAATGCTAACGTGGCGACCTGCCCCCGACGGAGATACCCGCGTGCTGATCCTCAAACTACTGCTGATTCCCGGATTTCTGCTGCTGATTTCCCTGGCGGGCAAACGTTGGGGGCCAAGCGTAGCCGGGTGGTTGTCGGGGTTGCCAGTAGTGGTCGGGCCGATTCTGTTTTTCCTCGCCATTGAACAGGGCACCGCGTTTGCTGCGCAATCTGCGGTCGCAGCACTGTCGGCCATGTTCGCGATGATCGCGTTCTGCATCACCTACGCGCAAGTCGCGCAGCGAGCGCAGTGGCCATTGGCGCTGGTCAGTTCGCTGGCAGTTTGGGCCACGCTGGCAGTGGTGTTATCGCTTATCCCTGCGTCGCTGCCGTTTTCGATTGCCGCTGCTGCGATTGCGCTACTCGCTGCGCCATATTTGTTTCCAAAGGTGCAACCGGTGGCCAACAGCAAGGCGCCGAAGTCGGACAAATTGATCTGGCGGATGATCGCCGGCGCCGCGTTGACGCTGGCGGTCACCCTGCTTGCCAGCACGGTTGGCGAACGCTGGAGCGGATTGCTTGCGGTGTTCCCGGTGCTTGGCAGCGTGATGGCGGTATTTTCTCAGCAAACCCGTGGGCCGGCATTTACCGCAGCGTTGTTAAGGGCCACAGCGACCGGGATGTATTCGTTTTCGGCGTTTTGTCTGGTGTTGGCGCTGACGGTGCCTAGCCTGGGTTTCGGCGGATTCGGCATCGCTGTCGCGGTCTCTATAGCGATGCTGGGTGTCACCCGGCAGTTGCTGGCCAAACCGGTCGCTGCCCGAGCCTGAGCATGGTCGGACAAACCGCTCTGGAGTGCCGGGTGCGCTCCATGGGATGATCGCCGCCCAAGCGCGACCATCCCACGGAGATTCGAATGTCATTGCTTAGCAAGAAAACCGTTGTCCTGTTGCTGGCAGCGGTGGCCGGTTTCGCCGCCATTAATGCTCAGGCGGCCAAGGCCAAAGAACAGGCACCGACGCAGAAAGTCTCGATGCTTGGTGGCAAGTTCACGTTCGTGCTGCCCAAGGGTTTTAGCGCCGATCCGTTGCCGGCCAGTCCGACCGGCGCCACGGGCACGATGTACACCAACCCGACCACCAAGACTGTGGTGATTGCTGCGGAAAACCAGATTCCCGGCGGCAACAACGTCAAAGACAACGACAGCGAATTCCTCGACGGCACCGTGGCGGATTTCGTCGAAGCCCAGCGCAAGGCACTGCCGGACTTCAACAAGCTCAGCGAGAAAAGCCTGACCCAGAAAGGTAGCGGCTTAGGTATGCGCGAAGTCGACAGCACCGCCACTCAGGGCGGCGGCCAGACCCTCAACACCACACTGATGGCCGGTTCCGGCACGCGCATGGCGCTGGTTCAGGTGATTTCCCGCGCCAGCGACAAGAGCGGTCATGACGCGCTGATCAGAACCATCCTCAAGGACAAGTGATGTTCAAGGGTTGAGCTGCTGCAACCAGGCGTTCAAGTCACGCAATTCGGCCGCACTGATGCTGTGGCCTACGCCCGGATAAGCATGAAATTGCGGCTTGTACGAGAGCTTTTGCAACAGCGCATCGGCTTCGGTGCCAGCGCTGTACGGCACGCGGTCATCCGCCGTGCCGTGGCCGATGAAGATGTTCAGCGGCGGACGCTGTTGCTGGGCCTTGAGCTCTGCCTTGAGCACCGGCAACAGTCGTCCGCTCAAGGCCGCGATCCCGCCGACCACGGCTGGCCGTCGCAGCCCTACCTCGTAGCTCATCATTGCCCCTTGGCTGAAGCCGATCAGGTACACCTTGTCCGGTTGCGCGTGATATTTCTGCGCCGCTGCCGCGATGAACTCGCGCAATTTCTGGCTGCTGAGCTTCAGATCATCGGTTTCGCCGTTGTAGACACCTTCGCCTTTCTTGCGAAACCACTGGAAACGCCCTTCCCCCAGCGACATCGGCGCCTGCACTGACAGGTAGTTGTAATGCTTGGGCAACTGGAATTTCATGCCTATCAGATCCGCTTCGTTACTGCCGTAACCGTGCAGAAAAACCACCAGCGGGCGCGGCTCGGCATCCGGGTGGACCTGCTCCAGGTATTTCAGCGGCAGATCGCCTTGCAGCGTGGTTTGAGCGTGGACGACGGTCGACGCCAGCAGGGTCAACAGGGCAAACATCTTCAACATGAGCGTTCCTTCACGGGGTGCAGGGTTCGGGGCAGAGCCTAACACTGTCCTAAAGTTGCAGCGCCTGGAATGCCGCCATCGCCAGCAGGCTCCACCGGGGGAACTGGGTACATCTCCAAGAGATTGGTCGGCTCGTAGGCCGCCATCGCTGGCAAGTCGAATCGTCGCACCGCAGCTCCCACATTCTTTAATTCGCGTACAACCCATGCGGCGCAGTCGCCCCACTCAACAGGATGAGCGTTAGCTCGGCTGCGGCTTTTGATCTCAAGCGCCCGTCGGCAGGCTGAGTGGAGGGATTGATCCGGGGGTGGGAGCGCAGCGACCGTTCGACGAAGTCGAACACATCGAGAGGAGGTGCAGCGCAGCAAACCGGAGGCGATGCGCCCGGATCAATCCCGCAGCGAAGGAACCCGAGCCACAGCGAGGGCCGAACGTCAGGGAAAAGCCTTTTGGGTTACCTTTTCGGCGTTTGGAAAAGGTGACCCGCCGTCAGGGCGGAACCCTAGGAAGCCGTTACCGCAGCAACGGATATGGACTCAGTCAAAAACAGGTTTGGGGGCTTCCCCCCAAACATAGAATCTCCCACAATTAGATCGCATTCCTCTGTCGGAACGCGATCACTGTGGGAGCTAGCCTGCTAGCGATTGGCACAGTGCAATGGTGTTGCCCGGGATAAATCACGGGCACAAAAAAAGTGGCCTCCGCGTAACGGGGCCACTTTTTTCTATTGCGTATTACTGACCGTAAACGTCGAAGTCAAAATACTTGTCCTGCACTTGCTTGTACTTGCCGTTGGCGCGGATTTCAGTGATGGCGGTGTTGAATTTGTCCGCCAGCTCTTTATCGCCCTTGCGTACAGCAATGCCGGCGCCACCGCCGAAGTACTTGGCGTCTTCGTAGGTCGGGCCAACGAATTCGAAGCCTTTGCCGGCGTCGGTTTTCAGGAAACCGTCGCTCAGGTTGACCGAGTCGGCCAGCATCGCGTCGAGACGACCGGAAGTAATGTCCAGGTTGGCTTCCTGCTGCGAGCCGTAACGCACCAGTTCGATCCCGGCCGGCACCAGCACTTCGGTGGCGTAGCGGTCGTGGGTACTGGCGCGCAACACGCCGACTTTCTTGCCTTTGAGCTCGGTCAGCGGGTCTTTCACGCCGGAGCCGGCCTTCATCACGAAGCGCGCCGGGGTGTGATAGTACTTGATGGTGAAGTCGACGTTTTTCTTGCGGTCGTCGGTGATGGTCATCGAGGACAGGATCGCGTCAATCTTCTTCACTTTCAGCGCCGGGATCAGGCCGTCGAATTCCTGCTCGACCCACGTGCACTTGACCTTCATCTGCTCGCACAGCGCGTCGCCGATGTCGACGTCGAAGCCGGTCAGCTTGCCGTCAGGGGTTTTCATCGAGAATGGCGGGTAACCGGCTTCGATACCGATGCGGATCGGTTTTGCGTCATCAGCCACAGCCGTCAGAGACAACATCGACAGTGCCAGGGCACCGAACATCACTAGCTTTTTCATTTATTACTCCCGTGTGCGGAGACTTTTATTGGCAGCTTTGGATTCAGCGTTCGGTGATGGCTTTTTAGGAGCAAAAACCGAAGTGGTCGGCAGTCTATGGCGGCGCGCACGGGGCAAATTGTTTTTAAGCGACAATTACTTACATAAAATCGGCGACTGACGGGTGGTAGGAAAAGTGTGCGCCAGAGCGGTGCACACGTTGTAGGACAAAGCCCGATTTTGTCTCAGCAATCACATTGGATGGGCGTAAGCGCCGTTTTTGCCTGGGCCACACTCAACTCGAATCCTTCATCCAGCCACCCGGTCACCCCGCCAATCATTTCCTTGACCGGATAGCCCAGCGCCGCCAGTTTCACCGCCGCCTTGTTCGCGCCGTTGCAGTGCGGGCCTGCGCAATAAACCACAAACAATGTACTTTTCGAGTAAGCCGCCAGCCCGTCGGCAGTCAACTCGCGCCCCGGAATATTGATCGCCCCCGGCACATGCCCGCGCTCGAAGGCCAGCGGCCCGCGCACGTCTACCAGCACAAAATCGACTTCGCCCGCCTGCTGGCTGCTGAAGACGTCGGAACAATCGGTTTCGAAGGTCAGACGGTTGCTGAAATGCATCAGGGCAATCGCCGACGGGGCGGCAGGGATTTGGCGAACCAGGCTGGTCATGCGGTGTTGCTCCTACATCTGCTTGGGTGTGAACAGACTTTATCGAGCTGATTCTTGCGGCTACAGTGGCGCACAAGACACTCACTGGGAAGTTTCCGCCAAATGCCTGAATCACCTGGATTGGTCGCCATCCTCGCCTACGACGGTCTCTGTACATTCGAGTTCGGCATCGCCGTGGAGATCTTCGGTCTGGCGCGCCCGGATTTCGATTTCCCTTGGTACGAGCACTCCATCGCCGCGGTCGATCAAGGGCCGATGCGCGCCATGGGCGGCATTCAAATACTCGCGGATGGCGGGCTGGAGCTGTTGGCGCAGGCGCGCACCATCATCATTCCTGGCTGGCGCGATCGCAGTGCTCAAGTGCCGGAAGAATTGCTCGATGCACTGCGACAGGCCCACGCTCGCGGTGCGCGGCTGCTGTCGATCTGCTCAGGCGTGTTTGTACTGGCGGCCAGCGGCCTGCTCGATGGGCATGGCGCGACCACGCACTGGCGCTACACCACGGAACTGGCCGAGCGTTTTCCGGCGATCGCGGTCGATCCGGATGTGCTGTATGTCGACTCCGGCCAGTTGATTACTTCGGCGGGCAGCGCGGCGGGCATCGACGCCTGCCTGCATTTGGTCGCGCGGGACTTCGGCACTCAGGTCGCCAATTGCGTGGCACGGCGGCTGGTGATGTCGCCGCAACGCAGCGGCGGTCAGGCGCAATTCATTCCCACCCCGGTCAGCCCGACGCCGCGTAGCGATCTGTCGCGGGTGATGCAATGGGCACGCGAGCGTTTGCATGAACCGCTGGAAGTGCGCGATCTGGCCAGTGAAGCGGCGATGAGCGAGCGCACGTTTTTGCGCAGGTTCTCCGAGGCTAGCGGCCAATCGCCGAAAGCCTGGCTGCAACATGAACGACTGGCCCGCGCGCGTGAGTTACTCGAAAGCACGCAACACAACACCGAACAGATTGCCGAACGCTGCGGCTATCGTTCAGTGGAAAGTTTCCGCGTGGCGTTTCGCAGCGTGGTCGGCGTGCCGCCGTCGGTGTATCGCGAGCGGTTTGGGCACAAGGTCAAAGCGATTTCCTGAGCTGAATTTCAGTACGCCATCGCTGGCAAGCCAGCTCCCACAGTGTCCGTGTCGTACACAAAACCTGTGACCACTACAAAACCTGTGGGAGCTGCGGTGCGACGATTCGACTTGCCAACGATAGGGCCGGCACAGCCGACATAAACCTCAAGGCTTGCGCAGCAAATAGGTGTCCATGATCCAGCCATGCTCGGCCCGCGCAGCCTTGCGCACCCGCTCGATCTCATCCGCGACATCCTTGAGCTTGCCGCTGATGAGGATTTCATCCGGCGTGCCCAGGTAGGCGCCCCAGTAAATCTGCGTCTCGCGATCCGCCACTTGTTGGTAGGAATCTTCAGCATCGAGCATCACCACCAGGCTGTCGGTGTCACTCACCTGCCCCGCCGCCAAGCGCCGTCCGGTGCTGATTTCGATCGAGCGGCCAATGGTGTTCAACGGCACTTTGTGTTGCGCCGCCAACGCCTGAACGCTGGTGATGCCGGGGATCACTTCGAACTCGAAGGCACAGCGGCCCGAGGCCAGAATCGCCTGAAGAATGCGCACCGTGCTGTCGTACAACGCCGGGTCGCCCCACACCAGAAAACCGCCGCACTCGGCGTCAGACAATTCGTCATTGATCAGCCGCTCGAAGGTCTGTTGCTTGGCGCGGTTCAGATCATCGACGCTGGCGCTGTAGTCCACATCGCCGCGCTCGCGCTCCGGGCTGTGGGCTTCGGCGAAGCGGTACGTGGGATTTGTGATGTATTGCTCGCAGATGTCACGACGCAGGTCGATCAGTTTGTCTTTGCTCTGGCCCTTGTCCATGAGAAAGAACACGTCCACGCGGTTCAGCGCCTTGACTGCCTGCATGGTGATGTAGTCCGGGTTGCCCGCGCCAATGCCGATGACCAGCAATCGCTTCATGAATCCGCTCCTTGAAGGTCGATACCCGGCAAGCGTAGCCGCCAGCGCCCGGTAAAACTCAGTTCGACCGCGGCCAATGGCTCGACGTCGATGCAATTCGCCGCGCGGCCCTGCATGACTTGCATCAGCGCAGCGCGAATCACGAACGGATGAGTGATCGCCACAATATGTCCCGGCGTGTCTTGCAGGGATGCCAGCCACACGGCCACGCGCGCGCCGAGTTGCGCGACAGACTCACCGCCATGCGGAGCGGCGTGCGGATCGTCGATCCAGGCCTGCAGCTCTTCAGGCTCCTGACGCTGTAAATCCTTGATCGACTGACCATGCCAGCGTCCCCAGGCGCAATCGCGCAGTGCCTCATCTATCTGCGCATCGGTGCCGAAGTATTCGGCGGTCTGGCGAGTGCGCAATTCCGGGCCGCAGATCAGACGTGAACGCTTGTCGAACCGGGGCGCCAACGAGTAGGACGCCAACCCGACATTTTCAACAGGCTCATCTGTAGGAAAACACGCCAGTTTCTGTGCGACGGTTCGAGCGTGGCAAATCAGAGTCAAACGGGTGGCCAGCACGGTAAGGCACTCGGTTGGAGAAGTCGGTAAGACGCATTTGGGCAGCCATTGTGCCGTAATCCGCGGCACCCAGGGCATCACGGTGAAGCGTTCAACAGCAAAGAAGCGGAGATATCTGACACCGCAATGGGCGATGGACTACAACCACGATCGACATCCATGTAACCCCTGCTACACAGGCGTCTTACACGATTTAAAAGCTCAAACGTATCGGTTAAAAATTCACTAGACATGTAGCGTCAGTTACATAAATACTGTTTTAACGGATTATGAAGCAGATTCAACATCCCCCCATCCAGCAGGAGCCCGGATGCCCCCTCTTAGAGACCTGATCACCGACCCCGGCCTGGAATTGACGCCGTCGGAGCGCAAAGTCGTTCGCGCCTTGCTCGATCAGTACCCGCGCAATGGCCTCGGGCCAATGGCACGTCTGGCCGAACATGCTGGCGTCAGCGATCCGACCATCGTACGACTGGTGAAGAAACTCGGTTTCGGTGGCTATGCCGAATTCCAGGACGCGCTGCTCAGCGACATGGATCATCGCCTGCGCTCGCCGCGCACCCTGTTACAACCGCGTTCGCACCAGAACAAGGACGATGCGTGGAGCCATTATCTGGCCGACAGTCAGCGCCAGTTAGGTGAAACCCAATCGCTGACGCAACCCGAAGATGTGCGCATCCTCACCGACTGGCTGCTCGACACGCGGCATCAGGTGTACTGCTTTGGCGGGCGTTTCAGCAGCCTGATGGCGACTTACCTGCTCAATCACCTGCGCCTGCTGCGACCCGGTTGCTTTGCGCTGGAAGACAACCCGCAACTGCCGGATCGCCTGTTCGACCTGCAACGTCAGGACGTGGTGATGGTGTTCGACTATCGCCGCTACCAGACCCAGGCCCTGCGCGTGGCCAGCGCCGCGAAGAACAGCAACGCCCGCGTCGTGCTATTCACTGACATCTATGCCTCGCCGCTGCGTGAAATGGCCGACCTGATCATCAGCGCCCCGGTGGAATCGGCGTCGCCGTTCGACACCATGGTCCCGGCGCTGGCTCAGGTCGAAGCGTTGATCGCTTGCCTGACGTTGCGCAGCCCGGATCTGGCCGATCGCCTGGAAGGCATCGACGCCTTGCGCAACGACTTCAACACTCACTTGCTGGAGGATAAATAAGGATGTTCAGCCTTCCCCACCGTTCGCCACGGGACCTGCCGTTTGTCACCGGGCACACCGCGCTGTTGCTGGTGGACATGCAGCGTGCGTGGCTCGAGCCGCAGTTCGACCCGCACCTCGACGAGCCGGACGCCGCGTACTTCCTCAATCGAACCCGCACGCAAGTGGTGCCCAATCAAGTGCGCCTGCTTAACGCTTTCCGCAATGCGCGGCAAAACGTATTGCACACGCTGATCGAAAGCCTGACCGCTGACGGCCGCGACCGCTCGCTCGATCACAAACTGTCGGACATGCACTTGCCCAAGGGCAGTCCGCAGGCGCAGGTCATTGCCGAGCTGACCCCGGCGGAAAATGAAATCGTCCTGCCGAAGACTTCCTCCGGTGTTTTCAACTCGACCAGCATTGATTACGTGCTGCGCAACCTCGAAACCCGGCATCTGATCATCGCCGGCATCGTCACTGACCAATGCGTGGACATGGCCGTGCGCGACGCCGCCGACCGTGGCTATCTGGTGACGCTGGTGGCCGACGCCTGCGCGACCTACACCGAGGCGCGACATGACGCGTGCCTGAACGCGATCAAGGGTTACTGCTGGATCACTGACACCGACAGCGTGCTCGGCCGTTTGCAGGAGATGCAGCCATGAGCGAGCGCCTGACGCCGTTGCCGATGACCACCATCGTCACCACCGACCTGATCGGTATCACCCGTGGTCGCTCGTTTCCCACCGATGAGTTGGAGCATTATCAGGCTGCCGGTTGCGGCTGGGTGCCGGCCAACAGCGCGTTGACGCCGCAGGATGTCATCGCCTCGACCAACCCGTGGGGCGCTTATGGTGATCTGCGGCTGATTCCCGATCTGGCCAGCCGTGTGACCGTCGGCAATGGCCCGGACGCCTCGGCGCCAGCGCTGGATTTCATCCATGGCGACATCCGCGAGACCGATGGCCGGCCGTGGGGCGCCTGTCCGCGCACGTTGTTGCGCGATGAAATCGAGCGTTATCGCGATCAACTCGGCTTGCAGGTCAACGCCGCGTTCGAACACGAATTCAATCTGCATGCAGGCTTTGCCGAGCACTTGGCGTTCTCGCTTGAAGCGCAGCGTCAAGGTGCGGAATTCGGTGGCTGGCTGCTTAGCGCGCTGCGTGCTGGCGGGGTCGAGCCGGAAATGTTCCTGCCGGAATATGGCAAGCATCAATACGAAATCACCTGCCGCCCGACCTTTGGCGTGGCGGCGGCGGATCGTGCCGTCAACGTGCGCGAGATCACCCGCGAGATCGCCCGGCAGATGGGACTCGATCTGAGCTTCGCGCCGAAAACCTCCGCCGACGCAGTGTGCAACGGCGTGCACCTGCACGTCAGCCTGCTCGATCTGGGCGGTCAGCCGATTTTGTACGACGCGGGCACCAGCAATGGCCTGTCGACCCTCGGCCAGCACTGGGCCGCCGGCGTGCTGCATTACTTGCCGGCGCTGTGTGCATTTACCGCGCCGACCCCGGTTTCGTACGAGCGCTTGCAGCCGCATCACTGGAGCGCATCCTACGCGTGCCTCGGGCAGCAAAACCGTGAAGCGGCGCTGCGCATCTGTCCGACCGTGAGCCTGGGCAGCAAATCCGTGGCGGCGCAGTACAACCTGGAATTTCGCGCGATGGACGCGACGGCCTCGCCGCATCTGGCGATGGCTGCGCTGTTGATCGCCGGGCGTCTGGGCATCGAACAGCGTCTGGCACTGAACGCGATCACCGATGAAATCCCCGACTCACTCAACAACGAACAACGCAAGGCGCGGGGCATCGTCGCCCTGCCCGCCTCACTGGCGCAGGCGCTGGATTGCCTGCGTCGCAACGAAGCGCTGATTGCAGCGCTGCCCGCCGCGTTGCTCGACACCTTTTTCGCCCTTAAAACCGAGGAACTGGCGCTGACGGAACAGCTCTCGCCCGCTGACTTGTGTGAGCACTATGCACGCCTGTACTGAATCCGCCGAGCTTGGGTTGTACACCCGACCGGTTTACAACCTGAGCCACGAAGACTCGACGCACCCGCTGATTCTGGTGTGCGAGCACGCCAGCCGTTACATCCCCGAAGCCCTGAACAATCTGGGCCTGGACGAGGCTGCCGCGCGTGAACACATTGCCTGGGATATCGGCGCGCGGGAACTGGCCGAGCAACTGTCGGAACAACTCGGCGCCACCCTGTTGAGCGCCAACTATTCACGACTGTTGATCGACCTCAATCGCCCACGGCATGCCCCGGACAGCATCCCGGCGCAGAGCGAGATTTATCAGGTGCCGGGCAACCGCGAGCTGGACGAAGCCACGCGCGAATACCGCCGCCAAACGCTGTTCAAGCCGTTTCACACGCGCCTGCAACAGCTGATCGATGCGCGCCTGGCCGAGGGCCGGCCGGTGCGTGTGGTAGGAATTCACAGTTTCACCCCGATTTATTACGGCCAGCCGCGCGAACTGGAAGCCGGCGTGTTGTTCGGTCAGGCCAAAGAATATGCCCGGCGCATTCTCGACGGCCTCGGCCAGCAGCCGCTGAAAGTCGCCGGAAATCAGCCGTACAAGATCGACCCGCTGGCCGACATGACCGTGCCGGTGCACGGCGATGCCCGGGGTCTGCCATCGGTGCTGATCGAGGTGCGCAACGATCTGCTGCGCAGCCCCGAGGCGGTGTCGCGCTGGGCCAGTTATCTCGCTCCACTGCTGTAAAGAAACAATGCTGACGCGGTAAACGATGGATCGATAGAACAACTAAAACGACCGATTGCCTGACAAGGAGTGGCGCTGCATGGAAATAGAACAATTCGGCTACAAACAGGAGTTGAAACGCAGCCTGACGCTGACCGACCTGGTGGTCTACGGGATGATCTTCATGATCCCCATCGCCCCGTTCGGCGTGTATGGCTACGTCAACGCCGAGGCGCCGGGGATGGTGCCGCTGGCCTATATCATCGGCATGGTCGCGATGCTGTTTACCGCGCTCAGTTACGGCAGCATGGCCCGCGCATTTCCGATTGCCGGCTCGGTGTATTCCTACGCCCAGCGTGGCTTGAATCAACACGTCGGCTTCATCGCCGGCTGGCTGATGCTGCTCGATTACCTGCTGATTCCGCCGCTGCTCTACGTCTATGCGGCGATGGCGCTCAACCATTTGTACCCGGACATTCCAAAAGTCGGCTTCATTCTGGCGTTCCTGGTCAGCGCGACTTTCGTCAACCTGCGCGGGATCACCTTCACCGCGCGCATCAACATCGTGTTTCTGCTGGCGCAATTGGTGGTACTGGGGATTTTCCTGTTCTACGCCTGGAACGCGCTGCACAACGGTGGCGGCAACGGGGAACTGACGCTGGCGCCGCTGTATCACCCGGAAACTTTCAACTTCGCCCTGCTGATGCAAGCGGTGTCGATTGCAGTGCTGTCGTTCCTCGGCTTCGATGCGATCTCCACGCTCGCTGAAGAGATCAAGGGCGATCCGGGCCGCAGCGTCGGCAAAGCGGCGCTGATCACACTGCTGGTGATGGGCGTGATCTTTGTCGCGCAAACCTGGATCGCCACCGATCTGGCAGCGGGCATGGGCTTCAAGTCGGCTGACACTGCGTTTTATGAAATCGCCGAAATCGCCGCTGGCAGTTGGCTGGCGTCCCTGACCGGCATCGCCACGGCGTTGGCTTGGGGTGTGGCGGTGGCAATCACCTCGCAAGCGGCGGTTTCGCGCCTGCTGTTCGGCATGGCCCGCGACGGCAAGCTGCCGAAAGTGCTGGCCAAGGTCCATCCGAAACACAACACGCCGTACCTGAGCATCTATCTGGTGGCGGTGCTGTCGCTGGTGATCTGCTACCTGTTCATCAACTCGGTGGACACCCTGACCTCGCTGGTCAACTTCGGCGCCCTCAGCGGTTTCATGCTGCTGCACCTGACCGTGATCAATTACTACTGGCGCCGGCAGAAATCCGGCCAGGTCATTCGGCATCTGATCTGCCCGGTGGTCGGCTTCATCATCGTCGCGGCCATCATGTACAACATGGGCGTCGATGCGCAGAAGCTCGGCCTGATCTGGGTGGCGCTGGGTCTGGTGTATCTGTTCTTCCTGAACAAGCTCGGCGCGAATACCGCGCTGCCTGACCCGAGCAATGGCTGACAAGAAAAAGAGCGGCGTCTGACATCAAATCAGGCGACCGCCGATTTAATGCGTGGCAACCGACAGTGATAGTCAGGTTCGGCGAATTCGCCGGACCCTTTGATACAGGAGTGCATCCATGCTGGTCTTACGCCCAGTCGAGCCAACCGACCTGCCGCAACTGCAACAACTGGCCCGCGACAGCCTGGTCGGCGTCACGTCGCTGCCGGACGACAGCGAGCGCCTGCGCGAGAAAATCGCCAGTTCATGCGCGTCGTTCGATAGCGAGGCGAAGGCGCAAGGCCCGGAGAACTACTTCTTCGTACTCGAAGATCTGGATAGCCAGAAACTTGTCGGTTGCTCGGAAATTCTCGCCACCGCCGGTTTTAACGAACCGTTCTACAGCTTGCGCAACCGCCACTTCACCAGCGCCTCGCGCGAACTGAATATCGAACACGGCGTGCCAGCACTGTCGTTGTGTCACGACCTCAGCGGCCACACGCTGCTGCGTGGTTTTCACATCGACGCGGGGCTGGTGCGTACGCCGTTTTCCGAACTGCTGTCGCGCGCACGCCTGCTGTTCATCGCAGCACACAGCGGACGCTTTGCCGACGCGGTGATCACCGAAATAGTCGGTTACAGCGACGAGAACGGCCATTCGCCGTTCTGGGATGCGCTGGGCAAACACTTCTTCGATCTGCCCTACGTCGAGGCCGAGCGTCTGTGCGGATTGCAGAGCCGGACCTTTCTCGCCGAACTGATGCCGCAGTATCCGATTTACGTGCCGATGCTGCCTCAGGCTGCACAGGACTGCATTGGCGCCGTCCATCCCGATGGCCAAGAGGCCTTCGACATCCTGGAGCGCGAGGGTTTCGAGACCAACAGCTACATCGACCTGTTTGACGCCGGCCCGACCTTGTATGCGCGCACTGCGAACATTCGCTCGATCGCCAAGGGCCAGACGGCAACCGTCGATCAGCAAGCAACAATCGATGCTCGCGGTCGCTACTTGTTGAGCAATGACGGGCTGCATGGCTTTCGCGCGATCGTCGCCGAACTCGATTACCAGCCCGGCCAACCGCTGGCCCTGACCCCGGCACTGTGCGCGGCGCTGCACGTGACCGATGGCAGCACGATCCGGCTGGCCTCGCTGTGAAACGCGCCCCGATCCAACGACAGTGCCCGAGCAGGCGCGCAAAAGGAGTTGCAGCATGATTGTCCGTCCGGTTCTCGTCAGCGACCTGCCAGCTTTAATGACGCTGGTGCAACAGGCAGGCCCGGGGTTCACCACCCTGCCGGCCAACGAAGATCGCCTGGCCCACCGGGTACGCTGGGCGCAGCGCGCCTTCGCCGAACAGGTCGAACGTGCCGACGCCGACTACCTGTTCGTGCTCGAAGACGACGAACAGCGTGTGGTCGGCGTCAGCGCGATGGCCGGCGCCGTGGGTCTGCGCGAACCCTGGTACAACTATCGCGTCGGGCTGACCGTCAGCTCGGCGCCGGATCTGGGCATTCAGCGGCAGATCCCCACGCTGTTTCTCAATAACGAACTGACCGGCCAATCGGAACTGTGCTCGCTGTTCCTGCGCCACGACCAGCGCCACGGCAGCAATGGGCGCTTGCTATCGCTGGGACGGCTGCTGTTTGTCGCCGAATTTCCGCAGCTGTTTGGCGAGAAAATGATTGCCGAATTGCGTGGCAGCGCTGACGAGCTGGGTTGTTCGCCGTTCTGGGACAGCCTCGGTCGGCACTTCTTCCAGATGGATTTCAGCCACGCCGATCATTTGTCCGGGCTGGGCAACAAATCCTTCATCGCCGAACTGATGCCGCGTCAGCCGCTGTACACCTGCCTGCTCACCGAACAGGCACAAGCGGTGATCGGCCAGCCGCACCCCAACACCGAACAAGCGCTGAAAATCCTTCAGGCCGAAGGTTTCGCGCACAAAGGCTACATCGACATTTTCGACGGCGGTCCGGTGATCGAAGCGCCGATCCGCAACATCCGCACCGTGCGCGACAGTCTTGAACTGACTCTCAGCGTGGGCACCCCGGACGATCAGGCGCCGCTGTGGCTGATCCATAATCGGCGCCTGGAAAACTGCCGCATCACCGTCGCCGCCGCGCGTCGGGTCGGCAGCAGTCTGGTGATCGACCGCCTGACCGCCAAACGCCTGCAACTGCAACCGGGCAACTCGGTGCGCGCGGTGTTGTTACCCAATCAACAGCAGCACGCCGTGGCGGCCTGAGCACCGCCACGCAAATTCGTCATGATCCTTGCCCCTTTCGCGTGATAGCCTTTTCATCCTTCGGCGTTGACACCTTTGTTCAAGCCTTTCCATTCCTTCGTATGGTGGAACTCGTATGTCCAGGCTTTCTCATCAAGATTTGCGCCGTAACTTCCGTCAACTGCTGGCGTCCGACACCTGCTACCACACGGCTTCGGTGTTCGACCCGATGTCGGCGCGCATCGCCGCTGACCTCGGTTTTGAAGTAGGAATTCTGGGCGGCTCGGTAGCCTCGTTGCAGGTGCTGGGCGCGCCGGACTTCGCTTTGATCACCCTCAGCGAATTCGCCGAACAGGCCACGCGCATTGGCCGTGTCGCGCAATTGCCGGTGATCGCCGACGCCGACCACGGTTATGGCAACGCGCTCAACGTGATGCGCACCATCGTCGAACTCGAGCGCGCCGGTGTCGCAGCCCTGACCATCGAAGACACCTTGCTGCCGGCACAATTCGGCCGCAAATCCACTGACCTGATTTCGGTCGCCGAAGGCGTTGGCAAAATCCGCGCGGCACTCGAAGCGCGGGTCGATTCGGAAATGGCCATCATTGCGCGCACCAATGCGGGCATTTTGCCGAACCAGGAAATCATCAGCCGCACCCGCCAATATCAGGCCGCCGGTGCTGACGGGATTTGCATGGTCGGGATTCAGGACTTCGATCAACTCGAACAGATCGCCGAACACCTGAGCGTGCCGCTGATGCTGGTGACCTACGGCAACCCTGCCCTGCGCGACGACAAGCGCCTGGCCGAACTGGGTGTGCGTGTGACGATTGATGGTCACGGCGCTTACTTTGCCGCGATCAAAGCCACGTACGACAGCTTGCGCGAACAGCGGCAGATGTTTGCCCAAGCCTCGGATTTGAGCGCTACCGAGCTGACGCATACGTATACCCAGCCTGAGGAATACATTCGCTGGGCCAAGGAATTCATGAGCGTTAAAGAGTGATGTATCGGCCCGGCTGACGCCATCGCTGGCAAGCCAGGCTCCCACAAATTCTGTGGCTGACCACGGATTGGTGGCTACCACCAACCCTGTGGGAGCTGGCTTGCCAGCGATGGGGCCCGCTGCTTCACCGCTAAGCTGGCGTGCTATACGCCTTTTCCCGCTGCATCGCGCGCATCTGAATCACATCCAGAATCGCGCAACCTTCGCGCATCAACAGATGCACCGCGCTGGTCACCCGCGTCAGATCACCATCGGAAATGCCCCGCAGGCTGAGACTGGAGAACGTGTCCGCCAGATCGCGCACGACAACAAACCGATAGTTGTGGGGTGATTTCGCTGGCGGTGTTCGGCTTTAGATCTGGCCCTCACCCTAGCCCTCCCGAAACGTCGGACCGCCCAGAGGTAGAGGGGACCGATCCGGGGATGCTCGGGACATTCATCGACCTGAATCTGCTTTACCGAAACCATAATCGACTCGGTTCTTCAGGTCGATGTACAACGCGAGACACCTCAGTCGGCTCCCTCTCCCTCGGGGCGGTCCGACGTTTCGGGAGGGCTGGGGTGAGGGGCTTTCAGGCTGTATCTCGTCACTGGCCCTTCGCCAACTCCATAATCATCCGCGACAACAGGTAAATCCGCGGCGCGACACTCTCGACCTCGGCATATTCCTCTGGCGTATGAATATTCCCGCCAACAATCCCGAACCCGTCCAGCGTCGGCGTGCCAACCCCGGCCGACAAACTCGCATCTGCCGCCCCGCCGCTGCCTTCTTCAGTCAGCTTGCGCCCCAGCTCGCCATAAATCCCCTGCGCCATCGCCATTAAGCGATCCGACTCCGGCGTCTGCGGCATCGGTGGCAGGCCGCGTTGCAGAGTGGTGGTCACGGTCGTGTCTGCAATCAATTTGTCCTGCGACACTCGCGCCAGATCCTTCTCGATCCGGTCGAACTCCTCGGGCACCGCCGCGCGCACGTCAGCCTTGGCGATTGCCTGATCCGGAATCACGTTGGTCCGGTCACCAGCCTTGAGCACGGTGAAGTTGATGGTGGTTTTCTTCGCCTCATCGCCAAGTTTGCCCAGTTGCAAGATCTGGTGCGCCGCCTCCATCGCCGCGTTGCGCCCCAGTTCCGGCGCGACCCCGGCGTGCGCAGCTTTGCCTTTGACTTCGACCAGCGCCGTAGCACTGCCCTTGCGCCACACCACCAGTCCGTCAGCCGGACGCCCCGGCTCAAGATTAAGGGTCACGTCGTGCAGCTTGGCGGTGTTCTTGATCAGGTCGGTTCCGACGTCCGAGCCGGTTTCTTCACTGGCGTCGAGCAGGAAAGTGATCTGCGCGTAATCCTTGAAGTCGAGATTCTTGAGGACTTTCAGCGCGTAGATCCCGGCGACGATGCCGCCCTTGTCGTCCATCACCCCCGGCCCATAGGCGCGGCCATCCTTGATGTGGAACGGGCGCTCGGCGGCAGAGCCTTCCTTGAACACCGTGTCCATGTGCGCCATCAGCAGGATTTTCGCCTTGCCGGTGCCTTTGAACGTGGCGAGGACGTGGTTGGTTTTTTCTGGAGTGTTGGGTACCAGTTCGATGGTCGCGCCGAGTTTTTTCAACTCGTCGATGGCGATGTCGCTGACTTTCTTCAGGCCCGCTTCATCGCCGGAACCAGAGTCGATATTGACCAGTTTCTCCAGCAGTTTCAGGGCTTCGGGTTTGTACTGTTCGGCGTCGGCCAACACTTGCTTGTGCGGCTCGGCGAAGGCGCCAGAGGCGGCGAAGGTGAGCGTCAGGCCGAGGCCGGCAGCCAGCAGGGAGCGCGGAAAATTGCACGTCATGAATCGATCCTTGTTTCGCGTCGGGGTACTCAACCGTACCCGACATCGCGCCAAGGCTCTATACCGGATGCGACCTCGCCAAGACCTAGACCGAACCGAGCACTTCAAGGCGTGGCGGGCTGTCGCTGCAGCAGATCACCCGATTGCGCCCGCCGGCCTTGGCTTCGTAGAGGGCCTGATCCGCGTCATTCAGCCAGCGCGTGGCATCGGTGTGGCCCGGATCGAGCGCAGCCAGCCCGATGCTCAAGCTGACTTTTAGCGCCGGGTTCTGATCGTAGCCGAGGACAGCGAAACGCTCGCGCAACGCCTCCATGGCTTGCGCTGCGTTGAACAGCGGCAGGTCTGGCAGGATCACGCAGAACTCGTCACCACCGTAACGCCCGGCGACATCGGCGGCGCGCAAGTTGTGCTTGAGCATTTTGCTGAGCTGGCGCAGGACGATGTCGCCCGCCACATGGCCGTAGGTGTCGTTGATGGATTTGAAATGGTCGATGTCGATCAGCGCAATCGCCGCGCCCTTCTGCTGGAGTCGGCAGCGCTGGAACTCGATTTCCAGCTGATCTTTCCACGCGCCGTGGTTGAGCAGACCGGTGAGGCTGTCGGTGCGGCTCAGCGCCAGCAGTTCACGTTTATGCACGCCGAGCGTGTAGGCCTGGCGGAAACAGATCCAGCCCAGCGCCAACGGATACAACATCAACAACGGCAGGCAAGCATACAGTTGCGCTGGCGTGGTCAGGGGCACAAACGCCGGCGCAAACACCACCAGCCCGACCGCAACACCAAGCACCTGTGCGGCTGTACCGGCCAGCAGAAAACGCGGACCGCCAATGGCGACGTTGTTCATCGCCATCATCGAAACGGTCATGGCACTGGGCAATGGATTGAAGTGCATGGCCGCCACCCAGAAGCCGCCCATAAAGGCGTCGATCAACAGATTACGGTGTTCGGCGTGAAAAGGAACTGCGGCGCGGCGCGCCCATTGAAATGCCAGATGCGGCCAGATCAGGCCATTGAAAAACATCAGTGCCCAGACCCACTTCGGCGGGTCGAGCGGGTACATCGCAACGCTCACGCACAACAGCCCCAGAACCAACCCGAGGATTCGCGACGTGTACAGCCTCCTGGCCAATGAAAGTCCCTTTCCTCCCGTTCTTGCCATAAGGGCCTCGAGCACTCAACGCAGCTGCGCATACCGGACAACGGATGTGCTGGGAGTCTAACAGGGCAACGTTAAATAGCCATCACCGGCCAGCGGGCGAAATACCTCGCCATCAGCACCGCCCACAGCACAAATCATTGGCTATACATGAAGTGAGCAAATCGGAAAAAACACTCTAAGAAGGAGGCGCATGCAGACCTATAAAGTGTTGATTATCGGCAGCGGATTCGGCGGCCAATGCGCGGCGGTCAACTTGCTCAAGGCCGGGATCGACGATTTTCGTTTGCTGGAGCGTCGCGACTTCTTCGGCGGCACCTGGTGCCAGAACACCTACCCCGGTGCTGCGGTGGATGTGCCCTCTCCGCTGTATTCACTGTCGTTCGCACCCTATCGCTGGACGCAAATGTTCGCCGGGCAGGCCGAACTGCAGCGTTACACCGAACATGTGGCCGAGCATTTCGGGCTGCGTGAGCGTGTGGAGCTGGAGGCCAACGTCGAGCGTGTCGAGTGGGACGAGAGCAAGAAACACTGGACCGTGCACACCAGCGCCAAGGGAATTTTTTATGCGCAGTTCCTGATCAACGCCAGCGGGCCACTGAGCCAACCGGTGATCCCACGCTTCGCCGGGCAGGATCGCTTTCAAGGCAAGACCTTTCATACAAACAATTGGGATCACAGCTACGACTATCGGGGTAAACGCGTAGCGATTGTCGGCAGTGGTGCCAGCGCCGCACAGGTGATTCCGGCAATTGCCGCCGATGTCGAACATCTGCACGTGTTCCAACGCACGCCGCACTGGGTGCTGCCGCGTGCCGACCGCACCTTCGGCCGATTTCAGCGCTGGCTGCTGGGACTCAAACCGGCCTACAAGCTGCTGCGCTGGATGATCTACTGGCAGTTCGAAACCCGCGTCATTGCCTTCAAATATTCGAAACCGGCGATCCATATGGTGCAGCGCCAGGCGCTGAAATTTCTCAAACACCAGATTCCTGATGCCGAACTCCAGCAAAAACTCACGCCGGACTTCACTATCGGCTGCAAACGGGTGTTGGTTTCCAGCACTTACTACCCGGCGCTGACCCGCCCCAACGTGAGTCTGCACAACCGCGAACAAGGCATCGCCGCGATCGACGAAACCGGCCTGATCACCACCGACGGCAAGCACATCGATGTCGATCTGATCGTGTGGTCGACCGGTTACGACGCCACCGACGGGGTGATTTCCTACCCGGTCAGCGGAAAAAACGCCGTGCAACTGCGCGACGTCTGGGCGCAATACCCACGCGCCTACCTCGGCACCAGCCTGCCGGATTTTCCCAACCTGTTTATCGTCACCGGGCCGAACACCGGCATTGGCCACACTTCGGCGCTGTTCATCATCGAATCGCAGATGAACTACATCCTCGACTGCATCCGCACCGTGCAGGCAAAAGGCTTGCGCAGCATTGAAGTTCGCCGCGAGGCAGAACGTACCTACACTGCAATGATCCACCGAGAGATGGAACGCACAGTCTGGAAAACCGGTGGCTGTCACAGTTGGTATCAAAGCAGGAGCGGTCATGTGATCGCGATGTTTCCGGGCTTCAGTTTCAGCTACCACCGCTTGACCCGGGCGCTGAAACCGGCCGACCACATTCTGTCCTGAACACGTAGAAGGAAAACGTCAGATGCTTTTGCTGTTTGTGGCTATCGCGGTTTTCGCGGCCTGGAGCTGGTTGACTTACCCGACCATCGGCCACTGGCTCTATGACTGGAGCATGGCTGCCGAGGCCAGGCTGTACCGGCTGCACAAGATTGAGGTACCGATCGCCGAGATGACGGTATCGACCTGGCAAGGTGGGCCGTACGAGGCGTCGAGCACGATCTTGATGCTGCACGGCTTCAGCGCCGACAAGAACCTGTGGCTGCGCTGCGCCCGGCATTTTGTCGGCCAGTACCGAGTGATCATTCCGGACCTGGCCGGCCACGGTGAAACCGGCTTCAAGGCTGGCGGCGGTTACGACATCGCCGTGCAGGCCAAACGCATGATCCAGTTGCTCGACGTGTGCGGCGTGGAAAAAGTCCACGTTATCGGCAACTCGATGGGCGGCTACATTGCCGCCTGGCTGGCGGCGACCTATCCCGAGCGCATCGCTTCGCTGGCATTGATCGACCCGGCTGGCGTCACCGCCCCGGAACCGAGCGACATGGAGCGTCATCTGGCGCGCGGGCACAATCCGTTCCTGATCAACTCACGCGAAGAATTCCGCAATTTCTACGCCATGACCATGGCCACGCCACCTTGGGTGCCCGGTCTGGTGCTCGATGCTATGGCCCAGCGTTATGAGCAGCAGCGCGACGAACTGGAAGAAATATTCCGCGATTTTCGCGCCAGCCCGCCGATGGAACCAAAGCTGCCCAACATCAAATGCCCGGCGCTGTTGCTGTGGGGGCGTAAGGATCGCTTGATCGACGTCAGCAGCGTGCCGGTGTGGAGCAAGGGCATCGCCAATTTGCGCGTCGATGTTTGGGACGGCGTCGGGCACATGCCGATGGTCGAGCAACCGGCCAGCACCGCGCGCTTGTACCGCGAGTTTCTTGGGGAAAATTCCCGCGAGGTCGTGTGATGGATCAGTCGTTGGCAGAATGAAGTTCGTAGGATTCTTCGTTTGCCCGCGTGGGCGAAGGCTGCGATCTTTTCCCACATCCTTTACGTGACCGTGCCAGGAATTTTTTTCATGACCGCGCAGCCTTTCGTCAGCCCCGACCTGATCCGCCAACGCTTCTCCAAAGCGATGTCCGACATGTACCGCGAAGAAGTGCCGCTGTACGGCGCGCTGATGGAATTGGTGGAAAAAACCAACCGTGAAGTGCTCGAACGCGAGCCGCAGATCGCCCGGCAGCTGCACAGCACCGGCGAAATCGAGCGTCTGGACATGGAGCGCCACGGCGCAATCCGCGTTGGCACCGCCGCAGAGTTGGCCACCCTCGCCCGCCTGTTTGCGGTGATGGGTATGCAGCCGGTGGGCTATTACGATCTGACTCCGGCGGGTGTGCCGGTGCATTCCACGGCATTTCGTGCGGTGCATGAGGATGCGTTGCAGGTCAGTCCGTTTCGAGTGTTTACCTCGCTGTTGCGTCTGGAATTGATCGAAGACCTTTCGGTTCGGGAGTTCGCTGAATCCGTGCTGGAAAAACGGTCGATTTTTACCGAGCGAGCACTGCAATTAATCGAGCGTGCCGAGAATGCTGGCGGGCTGGTCGATATAGAGGCTGAGGACTTCGTCTTACAGGCGCTGGAGACTTTTCGCTGGCATCACAGCGCAACCGTCAGCGCCGCGCAGTACCAAACGCTGAGCGCTCAGCATCGCCTGATCGCCGATGTGGTGGCGTTCAAAGGCCCGCACATCAATCATCTGACGCCGCGCACGCTGGACATCGACATCGTGCAAGCGCAGATGCCGCTGCATGGCATCACGCCCAAAGCGGTGATCGAAGGCCCGCCGCGTCGGCAGTGTCCGATTCTGCTGCGCCAGACCAGTTTCAAGGCACTCGATGAGCCGATTGCTTTCACCGATCAGACAAAAACTCGCGGCAGCCACAGCGCGCGCTTCGGCGAAATCGAACAACGTGGCGCGGCGCTGACGCCCAAGGGCCGCGCGCTGTATGACCGTTTGCTGAATGCTGCGCGGGATGAACTCGGTGAGTTTCCCAATGAAGCCAACGCCGCACGTTACAACGCGTTGATGAGTCAGCATTTCAGCGAATTTCCTGACAGCCTTGAGGGAATGCGCGAACAGGAACTGGCGTACTTTCGCTATTTCGTCACCGAAAAGGGCTTGGCGGCGGCTCGGACGGGTACTGCATCGCTGCAGGAATTGCTTCGCGATGGCCGTGTGAAAGCTGAGCCGCTGGTGTACGAAGATTTCCTGCCAGTCAGCGCAGCGGGGATTTTTCAGTCCAACCTCGGAGACGCGGCACAGACACACTACGGCGAGCACTCCAATCGCCAGGCATTCGAAACGGCGCTGGGCCGTTCGACTATTGATGAGTTAGGACTGTATGCCGAGACGCAACGACGCTCGATAGAGAAATGTTTGTCCCACTGAAAGAATCGCAGCCTTTGGAGCTGCCGCAGGCTGCGATCTTTTGGTCTTTAACGACTCAACCCAACTTCGCCAAAAGCGCCTTGGCAGTAGCCTCCGAAGAAGCCGGATTCTGCCCCGTCAGCAGCAACCCATCCTCAACCGTATAACTGGCCCAATCCTCAGCCTTGGAATAAACCCCACCCTTGGCCTTCAGCTCATCCTCCACCAGAAACGGCACGACATTCGTCAACTGCACCGCCTCTTCTTCGGTGTTGGTGAAGCCAGTCACACGCTTGCCTTTTACCACCGGCTGACCATCGGCACCCTTCACATGGCGCAACACGCCCGGCGCGTGGCACACCGCCGCAACCGGCTTCCCACCAGTGTGAAACGCCTCGATCAGCGCAATCGAATGGCGGTCTTCGGCCAAGTCCCATAGAGGCCCGTGGCCGCCCGGATAGAACACTGCATCGAATTCCTCAGCCTTCACCGTATCGAGCTTGACCGTGGCACCCAACGCCTGCTGCGCAGCCGAGTCCTTGCGAAAACGCTCGGTGGCTTCGGTCTGTGCATCCGGCTCGTCACTCTTCGGATCCAGCGGAGGCTGACCACCCTTCGGCGAGGCCAGGGTCATCTGCGCACCGGCATCCTTGAACACGTAATACGGTGCGGCAAACTCCTCCAGCCAGAAACCGGTTTTCTTGCCGGTATCGCCCAATTGATCGTGGGACGTCAGCACCATCAGGATTTTCATGTCGTTCTCACTCGGTTGAGGAATGTGTCAGTGATTGACCGTCAGCCTTGGGAAATCGTTCGATGATAGCGCCGGGCCATACTGCGCAAGAAGTTGCGCAGTACCCCGTAATAAAACATCCCATAAAATCGCTACAGGCCTTACGCTGCAAGGCCTGTAGCCAAGTGCGCAAGAAGTTGCGCAGTGCTTCGCGCAATTGCGCAACTTCTTGCGCACTTTTCGCCTGACCGCTGATCAAAAAACGATCAAAATCCTGCGCCGAAGCCACGAAGTCCCCGTCTGACAGGCACTTCGTCAAAGTTGGCACGCTCCTTGATAACAGTTCAGCCACCCACCGGGCGATTTCGCCTCCGGGCACTCTCAATTTCAGCAAGGAGCACACCCATGGCTACACCAGCGTACATGTCGGTTACCGGCGAAAAACAAGGCCTGATCACTGCCGGCGCTTTCACCGCTGACTCCGTTGGCAACACCTACCAGGAAGGTCACGAAGACCAGGTCATGGTTCAGGCGTTCAGCCACGACGTAATCATCCCGCGTGACCCGCAATCCGGTCAGCCAACCGGTCAGCGCGTGCACAAGCCAGTTGTGATCACCAAGGTCTACGACAAGGCTTCGCCACTGCTGCAAGCTGCTCTGACTTCGGGCGAGCGCATGAGCGAAATCGTTATCCAGTGGTTCCGTACTTCGGCTCAAGGTACTCAAGAGCACTACTACACCACCAAACTGGAAGACGCGATCATCGTCGCCATCAACAACAAAATGCACAACTGCCAGGATCCAGGCAACTCGCACTTCACCCACCTGGAAGAAGTGCAGTTCACCTACCGCAAAATCACCTGGACCCACGAAGTATCCGGTACTTCGGGTTCCGATGACTGGCGTGCTCCAGTCGTTTAATTACGGCTGATCGCTTCACACATCGGCCAGCTCTGCTGGTCGATGTTGTTTACGCCCCTCCAGAATTTCGCGTACGTTGACCCGCTTTGCGGTGGTCGACGAGCGCCGCTGTACAGCACGAGGAACAAGGGATGTTCGCGCCGGCCAATGAAACCCATTTTGCTCTGACCATCGAAGGTCTTTCCGTCGACTTTCAGGTGTTTTCCCTGCAAGGCCGGGAAGCCATCAGCCAGCCTTTTGTGTTCGAGGTGGAGCTGGTCAGTGAGCAGCCGTCGCTGGACCTCGAAACCCTGCTGCACAAACCGGCCTTTTTGCAGCTGTCGCCCGACGGCAGCGGCATTCACGGCCAGATCTACCGCGCCGCGCAAGGCGATTCCGGCAAGCGCCTGACGCGTTACGCCGTGACCCTGCGCCCGCAGTTGTCGTACCTGGCGCACCGGGTCAATCAGCGGATTTTCCAGAACCTCACGGTGCCGAAAATCATCGGCATGGTGCTGGAAGAACACGGCATTCAAAGCAACGCCTACGCCTTCCAGACCGGTTCGATCTACCCCGAGCGCATCTACTGCGTGCAGTACGACGAATCCGACCTGCATTTCATCCAGCGCCTGTGCGAAGAAGAAGGTATTCACTACCACTTTCAGCACAGCGCCACGGCGCACAAACTGATTTTCGGCGATGACCAGACGGTGTTCCCGAAACTCAAGCCAGTGGCCTATCAGCAAGACTCGGGCATGGTCGCCAGCGACCCGGTGATCAAGCGTTTCGACCTGCGCCTGGAAACCCGCACCAGCCGCACCACGCGCCGCGATTACGACTTCGAAAAACCGCGCATCACCCTCGAAAGCGAAAACCGTGGCGACGCCCTGCCCGACCTCGAAGACTACGACTACCCAGGGCGTTTCATCGACCGCGAGCGCGGCAAACACCTGGCCAAACGCGCCCTCGAACGCCATCGCAGCGACTTCCAGTTAGCCGAAGGCAAAAGCGATCAGCCACTGCTGGTCAGCGGCCACTTTCTCGCGCTGACCGAACACCCAAAAGCCAAGTGGAACGACCTGTGGCTGCTCACCGAAATCCTGCACGAAGGCAAACAGCCGCAAGTGCTGGAAGAGTCGGTGACCAGCGACACCACGGCGCTGAAAGACGATTTCCATCAGGGCTACCGCAACCGTTTCCAGGCCACGCCATGGGACGTACCCAATCGCCCGCCGCTCAATCACCCGAAACCGCGCATCCTCGGCAGCCAGAGCGCTGTGGTCACCGGCCCCAAAGGTGAAGAGATCCACTGCGACCAGTACGGCCGCGTCAAAGTGCAATTCCACTGGGACCGCGAAGGCCAGGCCGACGACAAAACCAGCTGCTGGCTGCGCGTCTCCAGCGCCTGGGCCGGCGCGCAATACGGCGGCATCGCCATCCCGCGCATCGGCATGGAAGTCCTCGTGACCTTCCTCGAAGGCGACCCCGATCAACCGCTGATCAGCGGCTGCCTGTACCACAAGGAAAACACCGTCCCCTACGCCCTGCCGGCGAACAAGACGCGCAGCACCTTCAAAACCCTCAGCTCGATGGGCGGCGGCGGCTTCAACGAACTGCGCATCGAAGACAAAAAAGGCCAGGAACAAATCTTCCTGCACGCCCAGCGCGACTGGGACGAAAACATCGAGCACGACCAGAAAATTCGCGTCGGCAACGAACGGCACGACACCGTCGAAAAGAACAGCTACACGGAATTCAAAGCCGAAGAACATCACACGGTGTATGCAGATCGCAAGGTCGAGGCGCAGGCCAGTGATCACCTGACGGTGGGTGTGAATCAGCACATCAAGATCGGCACCGGACAGTTCATCGACGCGGGTCAGGAAATCCACCTGAGCAGCGGCATGAAAGTGGTGATGGAGGCTGGCGCTGAGTTGACGCTGATTGGCGGGGGGAGCTTTATCAAGATCGATGCCGGCGGCGTGACCATGAGCGGGCCGGTTATCAACATCAACTCCGGTGGTGGGCCGGGTAGCGGGACTGGCGCAGCCCCACTGATGCCCGGCGCACTGAAACAGGCCGACGCCGACAAGGCCGGCGCTGTCCTGACCCCGGCCCAGATCAACACCCTCAAACGCAATGCTCCGTTCTGTGAAGAGTGTGAAAAATGCAAGGCAGGTGCCTGTGCCATCTGAACGACTGACACCCAAGGAATGGCTGGCGCAACAGCCACTGCAAAAAGATCAGCGCCTGTACCTGATCATTAGCGCGGCGAGTGATGCTCAACCTCTCAAGTCCTTTTATCAGCAGGACAATGCACCACAACTACAACCTATTTGGGGGGGAACGCCTTACGCCAACTGGCAACCGGTAATGCCCTACCTCGCAGAAATTGCCCCCAACGCAGACTTCCTGCAGTGGATCGCTGAAACCGATGCGATGGATTGGGGCTGGCTCGCCGTGTCCAAGAGCGCTCCGGATCCAGTGTTAGAACACCTGCGCAGCTTGACTCAAGTGCGCATGCCCGATACTACAGAAGTGTTTTTCCGATTCTGGGACGGCCGGCACATCTATCCGATCATAGAAGCATTGGGAACCGCAGCCGGGGAAATCTTACCGGTATTTGAACGTTACCTGATCAATGGCCAAAACCTTGAAGTCGGCCAAAGAGCCGTGTCTCCGGCAAAAGAATGGCCTTGGTGGGAGGTGCCTCAAACGCTACTGGATCTTCTCGCGAAAAAAGATCACACCACGGTTGTCGAGAACCTGATGCAGTGGTTGGCGGAGGAATGCCCAGAGCTGTACTACGAATTCCCTGAAGCCAACCTGCGTAGAAAGGTCGAGCGCTTCGTACGCCAAAACCCAAATATAGAAGACATAGCAGAGCAACTCGCCTCCCAGCTGACAAAGGAAGTCACGTCATGAATACCCCGATTGGTACATTGGTCCTGCGCGTGCTGGACGCCAAAACACCTGACGTGAGCCTGATTCTCAACGACTTCAAGAACTGTCTGAGTGACTACAAAAACTGGGCCGACGGTTTTTGGACCGGCTGGGCACTGGATGTTGACCAGACATTCAAAGTCGGCAACGAAGTCAGCGTATCCGAGCGAAAAACCAAGACAGGCGCAGTGGAAACTTACGCGACCTGCCCGCTGGTGGGTGACTTCACACTGATTCACATGTTCGAATCGGCGCGCTTCGTGCCTATTGGCAACACTCCGGTGAAACTGGAGCCGGTCACCAAAGGCACGTTCTACGACGACGTTACGGGACCAGTCATTGAAACCATGATTGGCCCGAGTGGCATCAAGGTCGTAGAGGGCTGCAAGAAAGGTCAGACCTATCGCATTACTTTTTTCCCGAACGTGTCTCAGAGCAACGTCAAGGCGCTCTACGACTCCTATCAAGGCGTTATCGGCAAACTGGAAGGCTGGCTGCAAAGCGAATGGTCGAGCAAGTTTCAGCCCCAATGGACCAGCTATTCGGCGGCGGATCGCACCGGACGCTCGGTCATTTTGCTCAAAAGAGCGCTGGAAGGTTTTGAAAAGGCCCTGCTGAGACTATGGGACGACATAAAAAGCCTGTTCGACTTGCTCGCCAACCCTCAGAAAAACTACCAACAGCTAAAAAAATATCTGTCTGACGTCGAGATCGACAAGCTGTACTCCGCCTCCAAAGAATCCATCGCTTCAGGCTTGCTGATCCTCAGCGACGAGCCGCTGATGTTCATCTACGTCTCCGCCATTGTTGCTTGGGTCGGCATGCTGCCGCCGCAGGTTGTTGTCGACGTGATGACTGCCATCGCCTCGGAATTCCTGATCAACGTACTGGTAGGCATCTGCCTGACAGGTGGCGCCGGGCTGGCGGTGAGAGCGGGCACCAAAGTCCTCTCTGCTGTCAAATCCGGAGAAGCCATCAAGTACCTTGAAGACCTTGCGTCGACCTTGATGACACTCAGCAACAAACACGCCCTGCCCGCCCATGCTGAAGTGTCGAAGCCAATTATCGCCAGCGCTAAAAATGTGCCGATGAAGCCTGCCAAAATCGCAGCGCTGAAAATCGATGAAGCGACCACCGAAGCGCCAAAGGTTGGCTCACTGAAAGCTGAACCCAAAAGCCATGTAGAGGGCCTGCCGCCAAAAAAACAACTGCCTAAAACTGCTGATACTCCGAAACAGAAAGTCAACGACGCCTCTTCATTCCCAAGGGACAAGAAAAAAAACCACTCCACTCTGCAACCTAAAGAAAAAGTCGACGACGCTCCTGATCAGTCCAAGACACCCGATGACAAAAGCGCCACCTGCGCGAAGAAGACCTGCACCAACGGCTGCCCCGTCTCGATGGTCACCGGCGAAGAACTTCTAACAATTACCGATGGCGAATTTGGCGGTCTGGTGCCGTTCAGTTGGACCCGCCTCTACCGCACCAGTGCAGCGGAAATTGATTGTGGGCTTGGCTTTGGCTGGAGTCATGCCCTCGCCCAGCGGGTGGACATCAATGATGATGAGGTCGTCTGGACCGATCACGAAAATCGTGTAACCACATTTCCTCTTCCCAGCGTACAGCGACCGGCAATCACTAATAGTCTTTCGGAAGCGGCTATCTTTATAGGCGCCGATCCTTCCGAATTGGTGCTGACACAGGCAGGCGAGCGCCCCCGGTTCTACCATTTCAGATTCAACAGCAAAGGCGCGACGCTGATCGCCATCAGCGACAACTACGACAATCGCCTGCACATCACCCGTGACATCCATGGTCGAATCAAGCGAGTGGATAACGGGGCCGGTCGAGCACTTCTGGTTCGGTACGACCGCAAACACATCGTCGCCATCGACTACCAGCAATTCGTCCCGGCAGACAACCTGGAAGACGCCTGGAGCACTGTCCAGACGGTGGTCTCGTACGAGTACGACACTCAGCAACGCTTGATCAAAGCCACGAATGCTGCCGGTGAGTCTGAGCATTACGCCTACAACAACCAGAACGTCATTCTCGAACGAAAACTCGCTGGTGGCGCCAGTTTCTATTGGGAGTGGGAAAAGGAAGGCAAGTCGGCGCGTTGCGTCCATCACTGGGCCAGCTTCTCGCAAATGGATGCGCACTACGTCTGGGATGACAAAGGCAGTGTCACCGTTACCAATGCTGATGGCAGCGAAGAGGTCTATACCCACGATGATAAGGCTCGCCTGGTTGCCAAAGTTGACCCGGATGGTGCGGAACACCTCAAGGCTTATGACGACAAGGGCCGGTTGATCGCCGAAAAAGATCCACTCGGCGCTATCACGGAGTACCAATACAACGACGCAGGTCGATTGGTTGCGGTGATACCGCCGGAAGACACCCCGACCACGTATGAGTATTACCACGGCTACGTCCGCGTGGTGAATCGCGGCCAAGCCAAGTGGATTTATTGGCGCAACGACCAAGGCGATATCACCGAGCAGGTTGATCCGGATGGTAATTCAACGCATTACAGCTATGACAGCCAAGGTCGCTTGCTGGAGATCAGGCATCCGGACGGCAGCCGCCATCAGTTGGGCTGGAACAACCTAGGCCAACTGCTGGAAGAGCGTCTGCCCGACGGCGGGCAGCGCAAATATCGTTATGACGTACTCGGCCGGCAGATCACGCGCCAGGCAGAAACCGGAGCCATCACCCACTACCAGTGGGACGCTGCCAACCGATTGGCGCAAATTACCCTGCCCGGTGGCGCCACTCGTGCTTTCACCTACAACCCGTATGGCCGTGTCACTGCCGAGCGCGACGAACTGGGTCGTGTCACTCGCTACGAGTATGCCGACAACCTGCACCTCGTTAGTCGCCGCATCAATCCAGACGGCAGCCAGTTGCGCTATCGCTACGACAACTCACGTCTGCTGCTCACCGAAATCGAAAACGAGCGCGGTGAGCACTATCACCTCGACTATTTCCCGAATGGCCTGATCCAGCAGGAAACCGGGTTCGACGGTCGTCGCACCGCTTACGAGTACGACCTTAATGGCCAGTTGGTCAAAAAAAGCGAGTTCGGCGACGACGGCAGTGAACTGCTGACCGAGTATCAACGTGACGCCGCCGGCCGCCTGCTGGTGAAGACTTTGGCCGATGGCGAGGAAATCCACTACAGCTACGACGCCCTCGGTCGTCTGGTCAATGTCGACGACGGCCATTGGCCGCTGGCTTACGAGTACGACGTACAAGACCGCCTCATCACCGAACACCAAGGCTGGGGCACCACGCGTTACGAATACGACAGCGTCGGGCAGCTCAGTCACTGCCGCCTGCCGGATGGCAGCACACTCGATTATCGCCACCAACCGGGCGGTCATCTGGGCAGCATCGACCTCAATGGCTCACGCCTGACCACCCACCAGTTCACTGCTGGCCGTGAACAACAGCGTCAACAGGGCTTGCTGCTTAGCCAATACCAATACGACGACCAGGGTCGCCTGCAAGCGCACAGTGTCAGCCAACGCGAAAAAAATCTGTTCCAGCGTCGCTACAATTACGACGCCAGCGGCAACCTCGCCGGCATCGACGACAGCCGAAAAGGCAACCGCAGCTACCACTACGATCCACTTGATCGCCTCATCAGCGTGCGTGGCGCAACGCCGGAAACCTTCGCCCACGACCCGGCGGGTAATCTGCTCGGCCAGACCGACATGCCTGTCGCCAATCTGGCGAACGTCAAAGGCAACCGCCTGCTGATGCAGGGCGACCGCCACTACGACTACGACGCCTACGGCAACCTGACCCGCGAACGGCGCGGCGCGAACCAGAAACTCGTCACTGAATATCAGTATGACTGCCAACATCGCCTGATCGGCGTAAGTCTGCCGGGGGGTAGTACCGCGTCATACAGATACGATGCCTTCGGCCGCCGTATCGAAAAAACCGTCGACAGCCATACCACCGAATTCCTGTGGCAGGGCGAACGTCTGATCGCCGAGAGCGCCGACAACCGCTATCGCACCTACATCTACGAACCCGGCAGCTTCCGCCCCTTGGCGATGCTCGACGGCGAGGGTCCACTAAAGGCCACGCCGTTCTACTACCAACTCGACCACCTCGGCACTCCGCAGGAACTCACCGACTACAGCGGCGAGATCATGTGGTCGGCAAAATACCGCGCCTACGGCAACCTTGCAGCGCTCGACGTATGCGAAATCGACAACCCGCTTCGCTTCCAGGGTCAGTATTTCGATGCTGAGACGGGGTTACACTACAACCGCCATCGCTACTACAACCCGGGAACTGGACGTTTTTTGACGCCGGATCCGATCAAGCTCGCGGGTGGGCTGAACAACTATCAGTACGTGCCTAATCCTACGGGGTGGGTGGATCCATTGGGATTGAGCAGCAACTGCCCTGACTCAGAAAAATGTAAAATTCCAGTTGAGCCGCCGTCTAGCCCATCAGGATCAAGCGTTGATGCAAGAGAAGGCAACCCTCCTGACGCTTCTAGTCGGAAGCATAGGCCTGGGCCAAGCAATGTAAACCCCAAAGATATCAATTTCACTCAACCTGGGGTAAACAAAAATGGACAGGATTACGAACAAATGATGCGCAACGGCACTTGGGATTGGAACAGAGAAGGTTCCACGATCCGGGTGATGGAAGTTGATGGACAGCTTGTATCTTATGACAACCGACGATTGAGGGCCGCTCAATTGGCTGAGCTAGAGACTATACCTATCGAAATTGTTTCGGCTCAAGACATCATGCCCGGATCGAAAAAAACTTGGGAAAAAGCCTTTAGCCTCAGAAGAAATGAGCAACGGAACTGGGTAGACGGCAAGCCAGCGCCGGCTACAGGTATCAAAGATCTACCAAAAATCAACGACTAGGTAGTTATAAAATGTTCCACAACGACCGAGAAAAAATACAAGCGGACTGGCAAGAAGAGATGTACCCGAAATCCGACTCAATAATGATTAAAAATGGATTTTATTGCCTGTTTGAAAGCCCTGGGCGTGAAAAGAAAATTAAAAACAAGACGTGGATACCCGCACTAGATTTTGGGTCAACAACCAGCATAACCTGTGAAGGTCTCGCGACCATTTCCACTACAGAGGATTCGGAGGGAAACGTCATCCACTGCGGTGAGTGCTTAGCGTCTGGGGAGGATGGTTTCGTCGCGATGACTAATAAAAACACTGATGAACTAATTTGGTTGATCGTACTAAGCAACACTAACCCGTTCCAGAAAATAGAATTTAGCCAAGACTGTATACTTGCCACTTCCTCAAACGGTACAACGTTGACGATTCCCCAGGACCGTCCAGACAACCTATTCATCGATTGGAGCTAAAGACGACAGACTCCCTCACCTTTCTGGCTACGGACGAAAAGAGGGACAACTTTATTGTTAAATAGAGGAAAAGGAGGAAAGGGGAAAAATTTATTTTCTAACTGAAAAATAAATCTGTCCCGAATGGCAGTCCGCTATCAACATGATGACGGCACTGTCGATACGAGTGCACTCGGTACATTGAAAACTAAATCTGCACAAGTGACCTACGCTGGCTTTGAGAAGTTTGATACTGGTTCTGAAGCGAGGAAAGCATTCCAGGTTAAGGGGCCCGAGGTGGGTCCTGACAGTAACGGTAAAGGCTCGTGGAGTGATGCACGTCTAAGAGGAGAGTTTGATGCGTTACAACTCTACACAGATGGGTAGCCTGATGCCCGAACGCCATTCTGGAAGGGTGACGAGGATAAAACCAAGCTGGAACCATTCGCTGACGCGTATCCAGCATATGGCGAAGGTGGTGCACAACAGATTCCCACAAACAGCAGAGTCATACATTTCGACAAAGTTGAGATCCTACCGGAGAAACAGTGAAAGACTACTTTATTTTAGCGAAGAAAGACCGTCCATCAGAAAACCCTCACGACTCGGACTGGCCAAAATTTATTGCGTACTGCTACGAGCATAAATGTTTGTTATTTTCAGCAGGAAAAGGCCATGGACTATCGGGGTTTGAGTTACCGGAGGCTGAAGCCTCCGACCCTGAATGGACACCTTTATTCATCGAACTAAACGCACTCTGGATACTAGATTGTCTAAAAACCTCACCCCCCCCAACACTAAATGATTTCACCAAAGCACTTGAAAAACTTCACATTCCAATCATTAAATTTACAGGTTTAAATAATTAATTAAACTTCATCCAAATGATCAAAAAGCAAACTTCGACAAAGTCGGCAAACTCCCGAAAAACAATGAGAGCCTTTTACATAATTGCCAAAAATGATTTGGAACCAGATTTCCCGCATAGCTCAAGCTGGCCAAAAGTTATAGGCTACTCATTCACAGATAAGTATTTTTATCTATCGGAAGGTAAAGGCCATGGATTCGCCGCGAACGACATGCCTGAATCAAAAGCGAAGCGGCCAGAGTGCCTTGAAACATTTTCAACCCTAAATGCGCTATGGTTTCTAGATCTAATCAACAACACAACCTTTACAACCGAAGAAGAGTTTGCTGATAGAGTAACGGCAATAATCGGTAGTGTGGACAAGATAAATTTTTGAAAAAAATAATAACAACCAAAATAACAGAGAAAGGGGGACAAGAAAGGGCCACTCGGGGACATTCGTGCAGCCGGGACGATCGAACTAACGCATTAAATGCACTACTTTTCCTACAAATAATTAGATCCGCTACCTTTGCCACGAATTAAAAAATAATCTCACACTAATTAATATTAACCCTCTCCAACTCAGACTCCAAATACCAGATAGTTGGTGTGGTGAGCAAGCGCAGTTACGAGTACGCTTAAGCGTACAGCCAGATATTGCTAACTCGCCGCTAAAAGCTGAGGAGAATTTCTTGTATTATGCGATATCTCTTCGATCATCCGGCACCAAATCACCGATAAAAGGTGATTCTTCAGTCAAACATCACCCTTCATTAAAATGGGTCGAAATCAAACCGGAAAACTTACATGTCTGAGACTAAATATAGCAGATTACCCCACGCCGGAGATTTTGAAAAAAAAGCTGGTATCGAGATTATTTATCTCTCACCAAAACCAGTACCGACAGGTCTTCCACCTTTCAGCAGTCGTCAACTACATCGAGAGGCTAATGACACATTTCTCGATTTTGCAGTGGGCCGCGGAAACTTTGAGTTTATGTCGCGAGTCGGCATTGGCGTGGTGATGTTTTTCATCATTTTTCTATTTATAGCAACTGGCTATCTGTCTTGGAGTAGAAGGCGATTTGAGCCGTTTCTTCAAAGCTGGTGGGAGTTTTTTTCCGGGCCGGTAGTTTGGACCATCGTGTTAACTTTAGCTTTTTTATACCTAGTAGTTTTTTATTTATCAGTTCGTCAAATTACAGTGCCCCCCCCCGATTCGATTTAATCGTGAACGACGGGAGGTGGCTTTTGTTCCGATAAGAGGCAGTAGCCCACGATATGTATCGTGGGAAGACACTATCGCCTGTGTCTCTTCTGGAACATTAGTAACGCAATATGCTGTCTTACCTGAATTCAAACTAATGATCGGGCTTCGCGATAAAGACACGGGTGATCTACTATGGTCCTCCGTTTCAAGCGGAAATTTAAGTTCTGCTATATCTGAGTGGGAGGCAATACGCGCATATATGGAAGAAGGCCCCTCAGCGTTACCACAGCAACAATCGGATGAACTTGAAGAAGGAAGCGTCGCTTTCTTCCATTTATGTCGTCGAACCTATCGCAAAGAACACTCCATTCCTCGCTATATCTGGGGTTTTTTGATAATTCAGCTTTTTAGTGGATGGACTTTACCTTGCTACATTTCGGGGTGGGTTAATAAACGACCTAAAGCAGGTTTCCCCAAGGAAATATTGCAGTGGTCAAAGCCACTGCCTTCCAGTCGGCATGTAAAGCCGAGTGAGGAACTTTTACGTGAAAGCGCCGAGGTTCGTGAGGCGTTATCAAGAGGCCAGACATTACTCGACTACTTCAACATCAAATTTTCCACATCAGAATAGCAAACAGAAAACAATCCTCACTGAAGTTTTGGGAATGGGGAGCATTTACGCAGACAAAGGAAAAAATTTATTCCGGTTAAATAAATGTTTTCCCTTTGGTTAGTTTAAGCTTTTCAAACAAGAAGACTTGGCAATTTTCGATGCTTAATAGATTACTGCAAAGTAGAATAGGCACATCTGAATGGCCAACTAGCAATCGCTCGTATAGAACGACTGATCCTATCGACCCAAATTCAAGAAAGCCTAATTGCAACAAACTTAATGACATCCGGCCTCGTCGACGCCCAATTAAAAATTTATCAACAGGAGCCCTGCGAGGTTATGGAGAACCCGGGGCAAGTTCAGCATTAACAAGTTCTTTTATACCAATGGCAGCACTATTTTTCCAAGCCAGGAACTTCAAAGAGGCATATGATACTTGGGACAAACTGACCAGCAACTTCACCATTAAAGAAGACGTCGTTTTCTATGGCGCATTTTCTGGAGTCATGTCTGCAGCATTGTCTGTCTACCAGAACGCGTACATAGCGTTAGTAGACAAGGGGTTTAAAGCCACTGTCGCCGCTACAGGGGGCAAAGGTGGTGCGCTGTTCATGGTAAAACTCGGTAAATTAGGTCTTGGTCTGGGCGAATTGATAGCTCCGATTGGTCTCTTGAGTTCAATCGGAACTACGTTAGATAACTGGATCAAATGGACTGACGCGCTACTCACGGGAACAGGGGGGGGGGGGGGGGGAAGCTGGAGCTTTGATGGCATTCACTGGCAACATGGGCAATACAGCAACTATGGCTCTCACTACTGTTAGATCGGTTCGAGACATAAGCTCAGTTGGCCGTATCTTTGTAACTACACCCAAGGCGGAGCGAGTAGTGGCCATTCGAAGAGCATGGGGAACGAAAGGGGTTCGATTTTTAAGCTTTTCATCACGACTGACTCCGTGGTCGCTTGGTTTCACTGCATTACAACTCGGTGGCGAGTCTCTGTACAATTACTTCAATCTCGACGATCAGCAGCGCTGGATGCTCAACTGCTGCTGGGGAATGGACGATAAAAATTGGGATATGCCAAAGCACGCGCAAGGATTAGCTGAAGCAAACTTACGCCCAGTCATTGTTGATGCTGGGATTATAAAAGACAAAAATCGTACGCAAGCCATTCGCACTATAGGAATTTCCCTACCAGGAGTTTCAATTGAAACCCTGAGCGAAAACCCCATCCGGTTTCAGGCTGAGCTCATATCTCCCGATGTCGACCACGAAAAGGACGTGAGCACGACATTATTGAAGAACCTCAAAATAACAACTACCGACCCTCTACTCTTGAAACTTGAAATTCCAGATGAATGGTGTAGCGAACAGTCTCAACTACAGCTGCGCTTGAGCGTCAAACCAGACGTGGCTGTAACCCCCTTAAAATCCGATGATAGCTTTTTGTTCTATCCGATATCCCTAAATTTCTCGGTTACTAACAAAGCACTTAAGGGTGAAACATCAGTCAAAATCAGTAAAACCTCGTTAAAATGGGATGAGATAAAAACGGAGACTCTACGTGCTTGAAAAAAAATACCAGCGCCTACCTCGTGCTGGCGACTTTGAACAGGAAAATGGCTTGAAGGTTATATACTTATCCCCAAAGCCAATACCTACTGGGGTACTCGCGGTAAGCGCTCGCGAGTTACATCAGAGCGCCAACCATACTTTTCTGGATTTTTCAGCTGGGCGAGGAAATTTTGAATTTATGGCGCGGATCGGCATAGGATCGATCATGCTGATAGTGACTTCACTTTTGTTATTCTCAGCGTTTGCTTCCTGGATCAGAAGAAACTCAGAACCCTTTTTTAGCGCTTGGGCGAATTTCTTTTTCAACCCAGTTATATGGCTCATAATCTTATCCATCGCTGCGCTTTACCTTTACTACTTCATAAAAATAGCCAATGACATTTCCTCACAACCTCCACTCCGGTTCAACCGAGAGCGCCGAGAAGTCGTTTACATTGCAAAAAAAGGACAAAAACCGCAGTACGTCCATTGGGAAGATGTCATTACTTGCATTTCCACCGGAAGACAAGTAACTCAATATGCAGCTACTCCAGAACACAAACTGATGATTGGTTTGCGGAACAATTCTAATGGAGATATTCTGTGGAGTATTATTCCGTGCGGCAGCTTCAACGCGGCGCTATCTGAATGGGAAACAGTTAGAGCTTATATGGAAAAAGGCCTTACAGCCTTGCCAAGGAATTACACTGACGACCTGGAAGAAGGATCAGTTGATTTTTTCCACCTGTGCCGCGAAAACTATCGTGAAAACCATTCGCTAGTACGTTATATATGGGGCTTCCTCACAATTCAACTATTTAGTGGATGGACTTTACCATGCTACATTTCTGCATGGATTAACAATCGACCGAAAGCTAGCTTTCCAACGGAAGTTATAGAATGGTCAAAAAGTATCTCAGCAATTGACCATGTGAAACCTAGCGAAGAACTGGTGAAAGAAAGTGAAAAAGCCCTTCAATTCTTTGCAAGCGGAAACACACTGCTGGATTACTTCAGAATTAAATCCTCCGACACTAACACGACCTCAGACACAGAGACTCAATAATGCCTGATGTAATTACAATCGCTTACCACGCACTGGAATGGAAAGGGGACAGATTTGAATGGCACTTACTTAACTGCTAAGCACTTGAGTTGAAAGCAAAAAATGAAGAAGGGCTGGTCTTGGTCTACGGTGATAGTTGCGAACACACCCCGACAAACCAAGGACACAGTCCCAAATGGATCGTAGACGTGAAATTCTTCAGCATCAACAGCAACGCTTTCATCGACACGCTTCGGACTGTGATGCCTATGCGTTTTTCGGTAACGTAAAGGGGACAGATTCATTTTCCAATTGTGACATTGGGACACTACTGAAAAACTTCGACGATTGGGAAAAGCTTCAATGAAAACCACATTTGAAACCGCCTTAGATCAGCATGAAATTTCCGAGTTCTTCAAAGGTGAAGGGATTTATTTCGCTAGAGGTTCCGATTGGGGTGACCACCTGCATGTGAGCAACTGGCAGGAAATGTGCAGTGTTTTAAAAAATCAAAAAGCGCCACAAAGCCTTTTGACAAAAATATTTGAAGATTACGCCAAATATTTAAACGAAGATTATTCGGATGCGGAAGGATTGCTCTCAAACATAAGCGCTTACTACACATTAAAAAGCAAGATTCCGTTTCTAGCCAGCGATAGCTATGACCTAATTGAAAGCCTTGATGAGAAAGCCAAGAAAAACATTGGAAAACTATTTCGACTATTGAGGCAGGAATACGACATAAAAAACAGAGATCTGCCCAAATACAAATTTGACGAAGAGATCAAAAGATTAAAAGCCAAAGGATTTTTATTTGAACTCGAAAGTTTGTGAATTGAGTTCAACTGCAAAGATACGTTCCCTAGTAATGCATAGGGGTTTTCGTGGGCACTGATTTAACCTCATCGCCCAGCCAACTCGAAATCAGGATGCTGCTTGCGGATCCATGATTCGAATAGTTTCGATTTATTCATTTCATTATTGCTTGCCCATAGCAACTACTCAACGGTCTATTTTCGAGGCTTGAAAGTGTCTACCAAACTCCGGGCGATTCACCCGCTGCGGCAAGATCTTCCCTAACGGCGCCTTCGGATAGGCCGCGTTGGTAGAAAATGTCATGATCGGTACTTAACACCCAGAAAAGCTAGCAGGGAGTGCTTCGATCGCTATGGCTAAAATGCGAAAAAAAATGGACAGTGTCCGTGCATCCCGGGACGGTCATGAATTCCACGAGGCGTGGGTGGCACGTAAATGTCTGGGGTTGGTGCTGCCGAAAGACAAATTCATTGGGGTTGCGATCAAGGGCTTTTCCCCTCTCGATCAAAAAGGGGCAGCGGACGCGGGAAATGAGATTGCCGATGCCGTTTTGTACTATGGAGATGCTGCCTCATTCGAAAATGCGCACCAGATCGTCGTGGTGCAGGTCAAGTACTCGAAAGCGTCGGAAGACAAAGCATTTCGTGCGGCTGACGCAAAGAAAACCATTGATAAATTCGCCAAGACCTATCGATCTCATAAAACCAACCTGTTGCGCTTTCAAGGCCAGTATTTCGATGTTGAGACAGGGTTACATTACAACCGGCACCGCTACTACAATCCGGGGACTGAATGTCTGGCCAGGAAAAAAACCTGCCCACACTACCTCTTCAACGCAAGCGAAAAAACAGTGATAGAACTGCTCATGGCATTAAAAAAATGAGTTATTTCGACGACGAACTTGAAAAAGACTTAACAGCCTTCAATATTCTTTTTGAGATACTGGAGCCCGAAGCCCATGAGACTTTTGTGTCTAGCATCAACGAAAAACTCCCATTCTCCGGATCTAAAATAGTGTGGAACACAATCAAAAACAGCATGAGCTACGCAAAAAGTGAAAAAAAACAAGCACTCTTTGATATATCAAATAAAATAAGAGACCTGAATGTCTCTGAGATAATTTTCATTGGCGACTCTCTTACTGAGAGCGCATACAGAACAAGCACGGCACGCTTGGAAAACATACTAAAAATTTTTTCGGATATACCTCAACACACCTACTTCTTCTCAGACAGCCTCAGCTTCATAGGCTGCATCAGTAGTGAGGGTGAAATAAACTTTAGCGAGCGCCCCTTTTAACTATCACCTTAACCCAAAAATCGCGGCGTGGCAGCGTAATTGGTCTTGCCGCAGGTGTCCGGCCGCTCGCCCCCGCCTCCTCCACCACGCCTTCAGCGATTTAATACTTCACCACCACCCGATTCCGATAAAGCCTCCCCTTTTTTTGGCCGGATGGGAAAATCGTTTCAACAAATGTCTCCGCCCGGATATCAGGCCTTTTCAGAACCAAACACCTACACTCGCTCAGCAGAATTGCGGCAGAATTGCGTCCATTACAATCGGAGTGTGCACATGAAGTGGTTAAAAGGATTGGTTCTGGGGGCACTCATTCTGGTGCTGGGTGCCTCTGCGCTAGGGCTGTATTACGTGCTACCTCAACACGAGGTAGTGCTGATCACCGGCGTCGAAGTCAAACGCGTCGATGACGACGGGGTCATCAATGCCGAGAACCCTGCGGACGGCCCGACCCGGGATGTCTATTTCATCAATACCGAGGACCCGGACACGAAGAAGGTTGTGGTGTATCGCAACGAAGATACCGGCTGGAGCTTTCCTTGGTACTTTAAGTTTGACTCGGCCGACATTCAGGCCAAGGCCCAGGGCTATTCGCGTGATACGACGCAGCTGGCGCTCATCCGCTACTACGGTTGGCGGATTCAGATCCTGTCGGTCTTCCCGAATATTACGCACATCGAACCGACGACCCACCGTGACCAACCGTTCCCATGGTTCAACATCATTTTCTTCAGTGTGACCACACTGTTCGTGGTGGTTATCGCCTTGGTCGTACGTCGCCGCCTGAAACGCCGTGGCCAAGTTGCGGTGAACTGATCACTTTGGGCTGGCCGCGCCAAATAACCGGTCGGCTATCTGCCGACCTCGGTCCAGTCCTTCAACAGCATCGGACATTAGCTTAGCGCTTTGGATGAACACCGTGAAACGCTCGCGCTCCTAGTGGTATTCATCCCCCACTGCCCAGCTTGTCCTCGACCAAAGCTTCAGCGATTTCATATTTCACCACCACCCGATTCCGATAAAGCCGTTCCCGCTTCACCAACTCCCCAATCTGCCCCTTCTCCCGCACCTCCCGCCAAATCTCATTCTCCCGAAACACCCGCCCGCCATCCCGAACGAACCGATGCGCCTCTTGAAACACGTGATAGCGGAATTCCCGTGCCTGATCACACAACAACTCCCCCTCCAGCTGCGTCTGCGCGACATTCAACTTCAGCTGAAAACGGCGATGCGTCGGGTTGTGCAGCACCAGATCAACGTAGTTGTAGAAAATTGCCGCCCCAGAGCCGAACGGCAAAACACGCCCTTCATCCGGAAACGGGTCGAAACTGTGGTTGGAGCGCTCGATCACCACTAGAGGTGAATGAATGGCCATCCAGTGGATGAGGTTGCTCAGTTGGCAAATGCCGCCGCCGACACCGGTACGCGCTTCGCCGAAGGACAGCTCCATGCCTTCGACATAGCCGCGTTTGCGGGTCGGGCGGCCGACCAGGCGGCAGAAGGAGAAGTGTTCGCCGGGGGCGATGATTACGCCGTCGATGGCGGCGACCGCCAGTCTTAGGTTAATGACTTTGTTGTGTTGCAACGCCAGGTCGGAGTCGCCGAGTTTGCGGATCAGTTTTGAGGTGTGTTTCAGGTAGCGAAACGGCAAGCGCTCGGCCAACGCAATAGGCATCGCATAGCGTTTACGCGAGTAGCGCCAGGCGATCTGCCGGAACAGTCTTTTTTGCCACACGCGCATCCAGTACAGGGCCGGGTGGTAAAGGGAAAGTGGTTTCATCCGTGACGCAACGGCGGCTGCCGTTTTCTTCCTTGAGCTGAGCAATGGCGGCGGATTTTAGCGTGAATCTGCCGGGGCTGCGCATGGCTTCGCGGTGAAAATTAAGTTTGAGCTAAGGTTGCCTCAATACAATCCGCGGCAGAACAAGCCCATAAGCTGCGGATGAGCCATACCTATGAGAACGTTTGATTTACCAACCAGACAGCAGTCGAATTTCAGTCTCGTCTTGGTGAATTACAAAACGGCCGATCTCACGAAGATGTGCCTGGAGCTTTTGCACCAGCACGTCACGCAGCATCAAATTCCGGTGTGGGTCGTAGACAACGACTCCGCTGACGAGAGTCTGGATTACTTGCGTTCACTCGACTGGATCAATCTGATCGAACGTCCTTCGCCGGGGAAGGAACATGGCCATATTGCTCATGGCAAAGCGCTCGATCTGGCATTGGAAAAAGTTGAAACCGACTACTTGTTTTTGCTGCACACCGATACCTTTGTCTACGAAAAAGACATCTTTGCACTGATGATGCGCGAGTGCATGAAAACTCCGGACATGGCGGCTGTCGGTTGTGTAGAGCAACTTGATCGCGGCCTGTTGAGAGATACCTGGCGTTTAAGTTCGCGCTTTGTCAAACACTACTATCGTCGGGCGAGAACGAGCATGGGCTTGCCCTCCAAAGAACCAAAGCCTTATCGAGAAACTCATCTCAAGAGCTTCTGCACCTTGTGGAATTGCCGTTTGATGAAGTCGCGCGGTTTGCATTTCTCCATGGATGACCGAGTGCCCGGTTATACCCTGCAAGACCGTATGATCAGCCAAGGCTACGGAATCAAGTTCCTCTCTCACCGCAAGATATTTCGCTATCTCGACCATATTCAGGCAGGCACGGTCGCTGCGGCGGGCACCTACGGCAAAAATCACCGCCGCACCAAGATGTACCAGGAGACGCTCAAGCGCCTCCAGCTGAAACGCGGCATGGGCCAAGCGAGCCATAACTGATCTGCGGATAAATAACAGCGGACAATAAAAAAGGGCGACTTAATAGTCGCCCTTTTTTTGTCTGAATTTTGTGCTTCTGCTCCGAGGAGGTGTTCGCCCAGTGTAATGGCCTGGCAATCCATGCACCGGTAAAGAGCCCTGACACTGGGCGAACGGGAGGGATTTTAATGGAAGTTGGCAGATATGTCGTCATTCTCGAACATGAAATTTGTGTACTAAAACGTTAACAGCAACGAGTGACCGATATTTGCCGACAAACTTCAACAAATGTCAGGTTCGAAAATTTCATATGATTGTTCTCATACAAATACCTTGTACAAGAACAATCATCCTGTAGAGCTAGTACTCAACTTTCGTGTTGGCTGGTCACTTTCAGGATATCGGTGTAAGTCACTACCACCCTCTGCCCGACTTTCAGGTCTTTGAGCTTGGCTTGAACTTCAGGCCTCACGACGTCGAGAGTTTTCGATTGGCCGGACGGGTTTTCCAGGGTGACCTGATGTTTGTTCAGATCAATTTTGGTGATTTTCAGTTGCACCTGCACCTGACGGAATGCCTCGCCACCCGGGTTGCTGCTGCCCGGCGCGTTGCGCAGCTCACCGGTACGTTCGGTAGAGCCAGGCAGACCTTTATCCACGTCGGTGTCCAAATAAGCAGCGACAGCACGGGTAACTTCGACCTTCACCTGATCGCCAACCCTGAGATTGGCAAGGTTTTTCGCCTTGTCGCTGAGCTGGACGTGCACCTGGCGGCCTTCAGCGCCTTCAAGGACAACCTGATGATTGGCTGGGTCAACCGCCAGCACTTTGGTGGTGACCTGGTCAGCCTCGACCGTGGCGGACAATGGAATATCGGCAGCCACTGCCGACAGGCTGGCAGCGGACAGAACAGTGGCGAGGGCGATGGCGTGAGTCAGTGCTTTGAGCTTCATAAGCGGTACATTCCCTGTGATGGATGGCAGCGCACGGCGCAGAATCAGTTCCAGCGCAATGCGTGCCAAGGAGCATAGACGCTCCGAAAAATGCTGCCCCTTAGTAGCCGGTCATCTCCAGATAGCCGCGCCCCCCATGACTGCCACTCAAGCGCACCGGCCCCTCCCAGTACGGAATACGCAGATCCATCCAGGCCTGAGGGTTGAGTGCATCAAGGGTGATGTCCAGCCGCTTCGAAGGTATAGCGATCGTCCAACGCACCGGCATCGAACGCCCGGAAACCGTCACAGTGTCCTGCGCAGTAAGTTTGATCTGCCCGGCATGCAGGGTCTCGGCCCGGCCATCTGCGGCAATCCATGTACCGGTAAGATACGGCGCTCCCTCCTTCTGACGCATGCGATAAAGCATCACATGCTCGCCACTGTCGAGATGCAGGGAGAACCAGTCCCAACCCGTCTGATTGGCCGTCAACGGCTGACTGCTCCATTCGCGATCAAGCCAGGCCGGGCCGCTGACGCTGTAGCTTTTGCCGTCGATTACCAAGGTGCCGCTGGCCTGAAAAAACGGCTGACTGTAATAGTACGAAGCCTGTCCCTGTTCGGATTTCTGGCTGAAGCCCTTGTCGCCTTGCAACACTAGCGGCCGACTCGAGGTCAGGCGCAGTTGATAGCTGAAGTTCTTGTCACGGGCGCTGAGCTGCAAGTCAGTCAGCGGATCGCTGGCCTGACTGACAAACCGCCAATCGTCGATCCACGCATCGAACGGCGCCAGTTGCACCCCGGCCTGCCCGACTCCGCCTCGCGCATAACGCTCGGCAGCGTGATGCGCAGTTGCCGAAGTCACCGCCGCATGCCCGAGCCAGATGGTCTGATTGGCCCAGCCCGGTTGCCCGGCACTTGCGCTCAACGCGCTGCGGAACAACGTCCATTGCACGCCGAATTCGTTGCCCTGCTGATCCTTCAGATTGGCGGTGACGTACCACCATTCAATTCGAAATCCGTCATGCGCACCATGATCCGCCGGGAAACTGAACACCCGCCTTGGCGTCACCGGCGTAAACGCTTGCGCCTGATCGCCCATCCCGGCGAAGCCTTTTTGCTCGGGTGCGGGTTTATCGCAGCCGCTCAAAAACAGCGCGAGCAACAGCAGAACGACGTTAATCCTCATGAGCAAACGTCCTCAACAGATCCGCCGGTTGCGTGCGGTACAGCGAATACAGTGGCCACGCCGACGCCAGTAATGTCGCCAACAGCGCCAGCCCCATCAGTTGCAACAGTTGCCAAGGGAACACCCGCAGCGGCAGGCGCCAGCCAAACGCCTGCACGTTGATCACTGCGTCCAGACACCACGCCAGAGCAATCCCCAACGGCAACGCCAACACCAGCGTCAGCACCGCGAGCAGCCAGGTCTGGCCGAGGTTGAGCAGCATCAATTGCCGGCGCGTCACGCCCAGTGCCCACAGCGGCGCGAGCTGGCCGAGGCGGCTTTGACTCTGCGTCAGCAAGCTGATGAACAGCGCCACACCCGCGACCGCGAGCGTCAGGCTGTTGAGCGCGGCGGTCGCAGCAAACGTGCGCTCGAACACCTGAACCGACCAGCCCTTGAGCCGCGCCTGATCAACGATGCGACTGTCGTCGAGCTGAAAGCGCGCCTGCACGGCACTCAGCAGCGCGGGGATTTTCGCTGGGTCAATGCGCAGGTTGAAGCGGTTCGGCGTCAACTGCGGCCAGCCGCGCAGCAGGTGATTGCTGCTCACCAGCACATGGCCCCTGGGATTGCCGTAATCGGCGTAGATCCCGACGATACGCGGCGACCAAGAACCGCTCGGCGTGGGAATCGTCAGGTGATCGCCCGGTGCAACTTTCAGGCGTCGTGCCAGTTGTTCGCTAAGCATCACCGCATCATCGGTGGCCAGCGCCGACCACGGATTCTCGCCATGCGCTTCAAGCAGAGGCCAGTGCTGACGATAGTAAGGATGGTCAATCACGCCGTACACGTCCGCTGGCCAGCCTTGCAACGTCACCGAGACTTGCCAGTTCGGCAGCACCGCGCTCACGCTCGGTTGCTGTTTGAGCCAGCCATACATTTCCCGCGCCTGAGCCGGATTGCTCGGGTTGAGGTACAGCTCGGCACTCAGGCGCTGTTCGAGCCAGTCATTGAAGGTCTGGCGGAAACCGGCGGTCATGCTGCCGGCGCCGATATTCGCCGCCATCGCCAACAGCAGCGCCATCAACGCCAGACTCAGCGCCGGCAATTGCTGACGACAATCGGCGAGGAACCACTGACCCAGCACCGAACGACTACGCCCGAGCAAGCCGTTCAACACTCCACTGAGCAGCACCGGCAACGCCAGCGCCGCGCCGAGTAACAGCCCAGCCATCAGCACAAAACCACTGCCGAGGCTGTTGCCCCAAATCAACGCGATCGAGGCAATCGCGGCAAACACGCCAGCCACCCAACCCTGGCGCCGCAACCAGCGCGCATGTTGTTGATGCCACGCCTGCGGATTGGCCACCGCCAGCAACGGCAGGCGCGCCGCGCGCAGCAGACTGTTGGCCCCAGCGAGCAGCGCGCCGAGCAAACTCAAACCAATGCCGCTGAACCACCACCACGGACTCAAGTGCAACTGCCCCGCCACTTCCGCGCCATATAAACCGCGCAGGCTGGCGGCGACATCCGGCAGCAATACGCTGGCCAGCCAATAACCGCTGATCACGCCGAACACACCACCGATCAACGCCAACGCACCGAGTTCGACGATCAGGCAGGCAATCAACATCCGCGCGCTGACGCCACAGGCCCTCAACGTGCGCAGCAATCCGCGGCGTTGTTCCAGCGCCAGACCGATAGCCGCGTGCACGATAAACAGGCCGACGATGAATGAGAGAAATCCCAGCGCATCGAGGTTGAGGTGAAAGCTCTCGGTGAGCCGCGAGAGATTGTTTTCCTCACCGCTGCTTTTGAGTTGCAACAAGCCGTTGAACGCAGCCGGGATCTCAGCGTGAAAATCCTTGGGCAATAACAGCCGAGACAATTGATCGGGCTGATCGAGCAAGTGTTGCGCGACACCGATATCGACCAGCAGCACACCCGGCGCCATGTCTTTTTGCGCCAGCAACGGTGGCAAGGTCTGGCCGTTTTCGGTCTGCGGGGTAGCGCCTTCGTGCAGATCCAGCGCCTGCAACGTTTCCGGTGAAATCCACGTACTACCCGGTGGACTGAAGAACTCGACAATGCGCTCGATAGGCATCGCCCGCCCGGCCACGGCGCTGTCGCCCGGCAGCGAAACCGGTTCGATGCCCATCAATTGCAGGCGCTGGGTTTCGTGATCCTTGAGAATCAAACGGCCCTGCAACACCGGCGACACCGGCCAGCCTTGGCGGCGCAGATCGACAAACCATTGTTGGGAAAAATTCGCGCCGCTCGGCGCACTCAGGCTGGCCTGCGGCTCGCCGCCGATCAACTGGCTGGCGCGGGCATAGCTGTCACGCGCCTGACTGTTCAGCGCCTCGACGCCGGTCAGCAGACTGGTGGCCAGCCACAACCCGGTCAGCACGCTGAAAAACTGCACCGGATGCCGGCGCCAATGGCTGAGCAGTGCAATCAGGGTTTGCCGGAATACCATCACGTCAAACGGCCACTGGATAAAACCACGCGCTCGGCAAGCCGTGCCGCGACACGCTGACTATGGGTGACCATCAGCAACGTGGTCGGCGTGTCATCCAGCAGTTCGAGTAACAGGCGCAGCACTTCATCGCTGGTGGCCTCGTCGAGGCTGCCGGTGGGTTCGTCAGCCAACAGCAATTTCGGTTTCGAGGCCAGCGCCCGGCCGAGTGCAACGCGCTGTTGCTGGCCGCCGGAGAGTTGTTCGGGATAACGCTTGAGCAAATCGGACAGACCGAGACGTTGCACCAGATGCTTTTGCCAACGCGGATCGTGACGCCCGGCAAGGCGCGCCTGAAACGCCAGATTGTCCTCGACCCGCAGGCTGCCGATCAGGTTGTATTGCTGGAACACCAGGCCGATTTCGCTACGCCGCCAGTTCGCCAGTTGGCCTTCGTTCATCAGCTCCAACCGATGCTCGCCGCTGCGGATGCTGCCACTGTCGGCCTGGTCCAGACCGGCGATCAGGTGCAGCAACGTGCTCTTGCCGCTGCCGGACTCGCCCATCAGCGCCAGGCTGCTGCCGGATTTCAGGCTCAGGTCGATGCCTTGCAGCACGGGCAGCGGGCCTTGGGGGGTCGGGTAGGTTTTGCAGAGGTTTTCGACGTGGAGCATGCCGCCACCTGATTGGTCAGTGTGGGGCAAGGATAGCGGATGGTTGGGCTGGAATCTGTGTACGGCTGGAAATCGCTGCCCCCCCAAGGGGGCGAGGGGGAATGGGAGCCGATTTGCGTGATTTTCAGAACTTGAGTTCGACTCGGTATTTCACGTCGGCGTAACTTTCAAGATCACCTCGGTCAGTCCCCTCTCCCTCTGGGAGAGGGCTAGGGTGAGGGCTGAAACTGAAGGAACACAGCAAGCAGCCCCACCGCAACTACTCCTTCGGCACAACGTTATCCAGCACTCGATTAACCGCCAACTCCCCCAACATCACCACCTGCGCAATCCCAAGCAACGTGTTGCGGTTCGGCCCCTCCAGCAACCCGGCAAAATCCCCGAGCATGACCGTGGCAGAAGCCAACGACTCGCAGGCATTTACCAGCAACGACTCAGTGTCGGCTTGCGGGTTGACCATGAACATTACGCTGGGCGTGTAGGGCGTGGCCATGATTCTGGCAGTGGGCGCTGTCGTGAGCATCAGTTGATACCCCCGGCTTGCGGGATGCGCTGGTTATCCAGCACGCGATTGGCCAGCAGCTCACTGAGCATGATGACCTGCTGCAACACCAGCATCGCTTTGCGCTGTGAAGGATCGATCGTACTGGCGATGTCGCGGGCCATGTCCGTGGCGGACGACAGCGTTTCGCATGCTTCGACGAGTAGGGTTTCGTCGTCCACCGTGGGATTGACCAGGAAGATTCGGCCGGGCTTGCGCGAAGGTTTGGATGTCTTGTGTGTGGCAGGATCGAGGTAGTGGTTGATCGCTCGTTCTGTGGCCGTTTTTATGTTTTCGGCTTCGAGTTCGGGGTCGTAGGGGATTGGATCGGTGTGCGGTGGGTTGGGCGTGATTTTGAACATAGATGAAGCTCCGTATCGAGAAAATTGGAGCCATCACCCTCGCTACCAAACGAAGGGTGGCGGCCATGCGCGGGTTGGTAGACCGGTCGATACGGGAAACCCGGCGCTCACGAATGAGCCCCACGCATGTCCACCATATAAAACTCAGCCGCAAAAAGAGGCTGCAATAAGGTGACGCTATGCGATCGTACCGAAGCGGGCTACCAAACCCGATCACTGTTTTTCAGTGACCGGGAAACGATATAGCCCGCCTCAAAGCCGCACAAGCCGGCGGATTCTGGCGTACGCGTAGGCAACGGCGCAAGGTGTTGTAGCCTTTATGGAGTAACGGTTCGTGTAAGTTAAACGCGCTGGGCGAGTTGTGTTTATTGCTTGCTGCAATGTTAGGGTGAGGGCCGTTCCACCGCGACACTCGCAGGCGCCTGCCCCGGCAACACAATGCTGCCCAAATCAATATGCTTCCACTCAGGCTTCGCCCCCAGCCGCGCGTTAAACCGGTAGTTGAACGTAAACTCATCCGCCGTCGCCACGCTCAGCGGTTTGCCATACACCGCCTCAATTCCCGCCAGGTCGTAGCCCATCAACTGCAACAGCGTCGGAAAAATGTTGTAGTGGCTGGAGCGATCCTTGTTCGCCGCCAGTTGCGCCGACCAGTCCAGCGTGTGCAATTGATCGCCCTGAATCACCACCAGCGGCACCAGCCCCTCCTCCTCCACCGGATCGCCACCGCAATGGGTATTCAGCCCGGGATTGCCGCGTTCGTGCAGATCCTGGCCGTGATCCGAGGTGTAGATCAGCAGCGCATTATTCAGATTGGCCTGCGCAAACACCCGCGAGAAGAACTCGCCGACATTCCACAACAGGGTGTTTTTGTAGGCGTTGCGATACAGCACCCAGTCATCCGGTTGACCGTTGAAACCATCGCGCTTGCCGGTGTCGGCGATTTCGACGAATTGCCCGCGCGGCAAGGTCGGACGGTAGGCCATGAATGCGTCGGGGTATTTATCGTGCACCGGAAAATGCGCGCCGACCTTGTTGATCAGCACCAACTCGGGTTTGCCGTCGTTGAGCAGTTCGATCAACTTGGCAGCGGCGGCCATGTCGCGCTCGCGCACGCTGGTCTGGTCGAATTGCACAAATTCGTCGATGTCCTTTTTCTCGGCATCGTTCATCAGGTTCTGCAGATTGCCGCCGGTGCGCTGGGCATCGATATACACCGTGCGCAGGCCAGCCTGTCTGGCGTACTGCCAGATCGACGGCAGCGTGCTGTTGATGCGCATGTAATCGGCGCGGGTGCCGCCGTAGCGCAGCGTGACGTTGGTGTCTGCACTGCAATTGGCGATGGACGCGGCGTAACCGTAGTTGAAGACTGCAACGCCGGGCTGCGGCTGTTTAAGGTTGCTGTGCACGCCAAACGGCGCGTTGATATCCAGATAGTTGCCGGAAATGCTCTCGTCGATGATCAACACGATGTCGTGATCGATTGCCGGCCCGGTGCGCGCCAGCTTCACCGGCTCGCGCGGGCCAACCGTGTTGTGCAGCGCCTCGTAGGAAAACAGGTTCAGATACGCCAGCGGCGTGTACATGATCGGCAGTCCGCGTGCGCCCTCCCCGGCGCGCATGAACAGCACTGCGCTGAGCAGCAGAACCCCGCAGATCGGCGCCGCCACGCGCAAGGCATTCGGCACCGGCATCGAATGCCGTGGTTTGAGGCCGATGCCAAACAACAGCAGCAAGCCGCTGAGCACCCCGTGGATGATCGCGTCGCGATACTGGTAGATCGCTTCCTGGATAAAACCGCCGGAATAGACCAGCGAAACAAAGCTGCTGTAGGTCAGATAGTCGGTAGTGACCCGCGTATAAACATCAAAAAATACTGCAGAGGCGCACATCGCCAATGCGAATAAATGCCGAATGAAAGTCTGACGTATATAGGCCGTTAGTAATAATGCGAAAGTCAGCGCCAAAAACATCGCGCCAAAAAGTAGTACTGCCAGTCCGATCCCCAAGGCGTTTAAACGCTCTAGGTAATATTCGAAATAAAGCAGCAGATAAATAACTAAAAGCAGTTCTTTCAAATATCGAAACATGGCGATTCCATGGCGTGCCCGACGGCGCTTGGTCAATAGTTTGTCGGCCAAAAACTGACACTAGCACCGGGTCTTTAAAGCGCAAGAAATGCCGGACTTTTGCTGAAAGCGTCAAAAAAACGTTGACTCAAATCTGACACACACAAGTTGCTAAAAGGCTTGTATTTATTGGTTAGCGACCGTTTATCGTTTAGTTGTAAATGTGAAAAACCCGTCAAAACCGCGGCAAACGCAGATACAGCAAGCACTTGATGGCCAATAGCCCCGGAAACAGGGCGTGTTATACATCTGCAACATGTCATTTTGCTGACACGCTTTTCCAACCCTGCGCTATACCCCTTTTGACAGTTCAATTTTGATCTTCTTCCACCGTCTTACGAGGCACGCCAATATGGACGTGAGCGTATTTGGTACGGGCTATGTTGGCCTGATACAAGCGGCAGCACTTGCCGACGTCGGACATCGCGTGTTGTGCGTCGATATAGACTCGAACAAGATTAAACAACTGCAACAAGCGGTGCCGCCAATTAGCGAGCCAGGTTTATCCAGCACTCTGGAAGAAAACATCAAGGCCGGACGCTTGTTGTTCAGCACCCAGGCCAGCGATGCGGTGGAGCATGCCGAACTGATTTTCATCGCCGTCGGCACACCCGCCGACGAAGACGGCTCTGCCGACCTCAGCCATGTGCTGAATGTGGCGCGGCAGATCGCAAGCTTCATGGAAGCTGACCGCACGTTGATCATCAAATCCACCGTGCCGGTCGGCACAGCGGATCAAGTGCGCGACGCAGCCGTTGCAGAATTGCAGCGGCGCGGCAAAAGCGCGTTGAACGTGCGCGTGGTGTCCAACCCGGAATTTCTCAAGGAAGGCAGCGCCCTCGCCGACTGCATGCGCCCGGACCGGATCATCGTCGGCACCGACGACGCCGCGGCTCGCGAGCAGATGAGCGAGCTGTACGCGCCGTTCTGCCGCAACCACGAAAAACTCATGTTCATGGACAACCGCAGCGCCGAGCTGACCAAGTACGCGGCCAACGCGATGCTCGCCACGCGCATCAGCTTCATGAACGAACTGGCCAACCTCACCGAACTGCTCGGCGCCGACATCGAAGCGGTGCGCAAAGGCATCGGTTCCGATCCGCGCATCGGCTACCACTTCATCTACCCCGGTTGCGGCTTCGGCGGTTCGTGCTTCCCCAAGGATCTGCGTGCCCTGCTGCACACCGCCGAACACAACGGCATGCCGCTGAAATTGCTGCGCAGCGTCACCGACGTCAATGACAGTCAGCGGCACATCCTGTTCAGCAAACTCAAAGCGCAGTTCCCGCAAGGTCTGGCCGGCAAATCCATCGCAATCTGGGGCCTGGCGTTCAAACCGAACACCGATGACATGCGCGAAGCGCCGAGCCGTTATCTGATGGACGCATTGTGGGCCGAAGGCGCCAGCGTGCAGGCCTATGATCCGGAAGCCATGTCCGAATGCCGACGCATTTACGGCTATCGCAACGACCTGCACCTGTGCGCCACCCGTGATGACACGCTGGAAGATGCCGACGCGCTGGTGATCTGCACCGAGTGGAAAAACTTCCGTGTGGTGGATTTCGAGCTGCTCGCCGACAAGCTGCGCTCCAAGGTCATCGTCGACGGCCGCAACCTGTACAACCCGGAACAAGTAGCCGCCGCCGGCCTGCACTACAGCGGCATTGGCCTGCGCCACATAGCGCCCGAAGGTCTGCGGCCATGAAGATTCTGGTCACCGGTGCTGCCGGTTTCATTGGCGCTCATTGCGTGTTGCGGCTGATCCGCGACGGCCATCAGGTGCTCGGGCTGGATAATTTCAACAGCTACTACGACCCGCAGCTCAAGCACGATCGCGTGACCTGGGTGCGGGGCGAGGTCGGCGATTTCCAGCTGCAAACGGTTGACCTGGCCGACGCTTCGGCCCTCGCCGCACTGTTCGCCGAACAACGTCCACAAATAGTGATCCACCTCGCGGCGCAGGCCGGGGTGCGTTATTCGCTGGAGAATCCACGGGCGTATCTGGACAGCAATCTCAGCGGTTTCCTGAACATTCTCGAGTGCTGTCGTCAGCACCCGGTCGAGCACTTGATCTACGCCTCGTCGAGTTCGGTGTACGGCGCCAACCAGAGCACGCCGTACTCGGTGCAAGACGGCGTCAACCATCCGCTGTCGCTGTACGCCGCGACCAAAAAAGCCAATGAACTGATGGCGCACAGTTATAGCCATCTGTTCGGCATTCCGTGCACTGGTTTGCGCTTTTTCACCGTGTACGGGCCGTGGGGCCGGCCGGACATGTCGCCGATCCAGTTCGCCAAAGCGATCAGCGAGGGCCAGCCGTTGCAGCTGTTCAACTACGGCGAGCATCAGCGCGATTTCACTTACATCGACGACATCATCGAAAGCATCGCACGGCTGATCGAGCGTGCACCGCAGGCCAATCCGCAGTGGAACCGTGAACAGCCCGACCCCGCCAGCAGCATGGCGCCGTGGCGGTTGTTCAACATTGGCGGCCAGCATCCGGTGGAACTGAAAACCTATCTCGCGCTGATCGAAAAACACCTCGGCCAGCAAGCCGTGGTCGAGCTGCTGCCATTGCAGCCGGGCGACGTACTCAACACTTGCGCCGACGCCAGTGACTTGGCCCAGGCCACCGGTTTTCAGCCCCGGATAGAGCTGGACGAAGGACTCGGGCGCTTCATCGCCTGGTTCCGCGATTACTACCCGACTGCCTCTCACCCACGCGCCGCTCGCGGCTGACCACCAGTGGAGGATTACCCCATGACTGGACATGAACAAGGTTTAGCGATTCAACAGCTGCGCCGTGACAAGCGCCTGGATCCCGAGCAACGCATGCGCCTCGACGCTGCCATTCATCGCCAGGGTCGCGGTTGGTTCACCGGCCGCGACGGTGGTCGGCCATGGCAACTGTCGCGCACCAATCGCGTGGTGGCGTGCCTCGGCGCACTGATGATTCTGCTGCTGATCTCGCCGCTGTTGATCGGCCTCGCACTGGCAATCAAATTCACCAGCAAAGGCCCGGTGATGTTCGTGCAGAAACGCACCGGCTATCGCGGGCGCAAGTTCGGCATGTACAAGTTCCGCACCATGGTCGCCAACGCCGAAGACTTGAAAGAATCGCTGCGCCACCTGAACAAGCACGGTGCCGATGCCATCGATTTCAAGATCGACCAAGACCCACGAATCACCGGTATCGGCGGCTTCCTGCGCCGTACCAGCCTCGACGAACTGCCCAACCTGATCAATGTGATCAGCGGCGACATGCGTCTGGTCGGCCCGCGTCCGACCTCGTTCAACGCCTATCGCTACAAGGACAGTCACCTCGCACGCCTGAGCATCTACCCCGGCATGACCGGCCTGTGGCAGATCTCGGGGCGCAGCAATATCGACTTCGACCAGCGCGTTGAGTTGGACCTCAGCTACATCGCCGAGCAGAGCCTTTTGCTTGATCTGAAGATTCTGTTGAAAACCCCCTTCAAAGTATTCAGCGGCCACGGAGCAAGCTAATGGACGGTTCAACCAACAAAAGCCTGAGCATCGCCAGCCCCAGCGAATCGAACCTGACCTCGACCGTGCTGGATCTCGATCTGCGGATCCTGTTCCTGACCGCTGCCAACCCCGGCGCCGGCACCACCACCAGCGCCCTCGCGCTCGCTGCGCAACTGGCGCAGATGAGCAGCGGCCAGGTGTTGCTGGTGGATGCCAGCCAATCGGCGAACAACCTCACCCAGCAACTGAACCTGAGCAAGGAGCGCGGTTTTCGCGATTTGTTGTTCAGCGCCGACAGCCCGCCGCTGTTGCAGGACTGCGTGGTGCAGGTCTCGAGCCTGCCGTTCCACGTGCTGCCCAACGGCCGGCCGATCCGCACCATGGAACACCTGACCGCCGAACGCCTCGGGCCGCTGCTCGATCAGTTGGGCAGCCAGTACCGCTTTGTGGTGATCGACGGCGATGCGGTGTACTCAGCCGCCGACACGCTGGTGCTGAGTACGCAAGTGGACGGCGTGGTGTTTGTGGTGCGCGCCGAAGACACGCGCTGGGAAGTCGCCCAGGCCGCCGTGCAACGGCTGACGCAAGCCGGGGCCAAAGTGGTCGGTAGCGTGTTCAACCGGCGCAAGTACTACATGCCCAAATGGCTCTACAAAAACCTGTAAGCAACCGCGAAGGATGACGCCATGAACGCCAAGATGCTTGTCCTGCTGTTGCTGCCGCTTGCAGGCTGCTCCAGCAATACCGAGACCCGCAATATGCCGGTGAATATCCTCACCGCCACTCCGGCCAACGCGCAGGCCAGCGACATGCCGAAAATCGAGCAGACCCTGCGCCCCAAGGATGTGCTGGATGTGATCTTTCACATCAGCACCAGCGGCTCGGACGCTTATCGCGTGCAGTCGGGTGACCAGATCGGCCTGAATTTCACCGCCGCCAGCCAGCTCAACGGCAATCAACTGGTGCTGCCGGACGGCACCATCGAACTGCCGGGCGCCAACACTTCGGTGAAAATTGCCGGGCTGACCAGCGATGAAGCGCGCCAGGAAATCCAGCGCGTCTATCAACGCAAACAATTGTTCCAGCCCAACCGCAATCAGCTATCGGTGCAAATCCTCAGCCCGTTGAGCAACGAACAGAATCTCAAAAGTGCCCTCAACCACCCCGCCACCGGCATGAGCCGCGAGATCACCGTGGGCACTGACGGCTACGCAAGCTTCCCGGAAATCGGGGCCGTGCCGATGCAGGGCATGACGGTCAATCAACTGGAAGCCTTCCTCAACAGCAAGTACGCGCAATTGCCGGGGCGGATGACCGTCGATGTGCTGCTCAAATCCACTGCTGGCAACGAGATCTACGTATTGGGCGAAGTCGCGCAACCCGGCTCCTACCCGATCCGCCGTCCGGTTTCGGTGCTTGAAGCACTGACCCTCGCCCGCGGCACCAACGTCAAGGCGCGGCTCGATTCGGTGGTGATCATGCGCCGCAATGGCAATCAGGTGCAGGCGATGAATTACGACGTCGAGAAGGCTTTGTCGGGCGAGGCGCCGCAAATCGCCTACCTGCAACCGGACGACATGCTCTACGTGCCAAAAACCAAACTGGCCAGCGCCGGCGAACTCGCCCGGCAACTGGCCGACGTGGTGCTGTTTCAGGGCGTGGGGTTCAGCTTCGGCTACCGCGTCGACAACAAAGGCAGTGACAACTGACTCTCAGGTGACAACCATGAATCCGAAGGAAAACTACCTGCATGAGTTCTTCAGGATCTTCTTCGCCAACAAGCAACTGGTGAAGCGTGTCTTCCTGATCTTTGCAGTGATCGCGCTGGTGCTGCCGCTGTTGCTCAAACAGAGCTTCGATATCACCGCGCAGGTGATCGTGCAGTCGAAAAAACTTTCCCAGGGCGATGCGACCACCTCGCTGACCCAGGACAACGCCACGTTCATCCCGCCGTCACTGGCGGACATGGAAACCGAAAGCAACATCCTGCGTTCGCCGGCGCTGATTCGTCAGACCATCAGCGACCTGCGCGACAGAGGCGAGTACACCCCAGCGCCGGGGATGTTCAGCAAACTGGTCGGTGAACCGTTCAAACGCTACGTCAGCTCGCCGCTGCGTGAATACGTGGTCAACCCGCTGCGCAGCGCGCTGGGCATGGAAACCGATCCGGTGCGTGACACGGTGCTCGACGGCCTGACCCAGGAAGCCATCGACAACCTGAAGATCGAAACCCTGCCGGGTTCCAATGTGATCTCGATTGTCTACAGCTTCCCTGACCCGGCCCAAGGCACGACGTTTGTCGCAGCCCTGCTGCAAAACTATCTGGTCAGCCGTCAGGCGCTGCAATCGATCGAGCTGCCGCACTCGTTCTACGAAACCAAGAAGCATCAATACCAGGTGCGCCTCGACGGCCTGGAAGGTGCTCGGCTGAGCTTGCTGGAAGGCGTCGGTTCGGCTGACCCGAAAGAGGAAATTACCTTCCGCCTCAACGCGATCAATACCGAGGAGCAGGCACTCAATCTGTCCCGCGACCGTTTGCTGCAAAGCCAGCGCTGGCTCGAGTACCTGAAAACCAGCCTCGCCGCTGCCAACAGCAACAAACTCAATGACTACACCTTCCCCTTCACCTTCACCACCACCGTGGACAACATCGCGTTCGAAGATCGCGAGATCAGGCAGATGGGCGAGCAACTGACCACGCTGGTCAGCCGCTACATGAATGATCTGGCAGTGTTCCAGCCCGGCAGTGAACCAATGTTGCTGACCCGCGAGCAAATCGCCCGCGCTCGCCAGCAATTCCTCAAAGTGGTCAACAACCGGATTCAGGAACGCGCTGTCGATCTGTCGGTGATCAGCCAGGTGATCGAGCAAAAAACCGCGCGCATTGCCGAGTTCAAGGAGCGCATTCATCAACTGCAGCAAACCCAGAGCAAGCTGCGGCAGATGGACACCGAGATCGGCGCCCTGCACGCCGCATTCTCGACCTACGCGCAACGCTTTGCCGAAAGCAGTACCACCCGTTCCCTCGACAACGACCTGTCGAATGCCCGGGTCTTGAGCCCGCCGTTCGAACCGACTGAAGCGGCATTCCCGAAACCCATGTTGATCATTCCGTTCGGCATGCTGACCGGCCTGCTGCTGGCGATCGCATTCGTCTACGTGCGCGAGTTCTTCGATCATCGCTTCAAGCATCCGGCGCAAATCAGCCACGAACTGGATCTGCCAGTCCTGTTGGTGATCAACGAACAGAACGCGCTGCCAGGCAATCCGCACAAGAGCTGGACGGTGCCAAGTTTCGTGCACTGGGTGCGCAATTGAGCATGTCGCCCACCCCGGGGACCGCCCTGCCGATCATTCATTTGCTCAGCAGCGGCGGCTTCTATGGGGCCGAGCGCATGTTGCTGGATCATTGCCTGGCGACACCGGGGCAGCATCAAGTGCTGTTTCTCGATGCGCCGCCAGAACTGATCGAGCGCTTTCGCGACGCTGGGGTCGATGCGCAAGGCTGCGCCGGCCTCGGCACGCTGTTGGGGCAGTTGCGTCAGCGGCGTGGCGAAAAACCTTTGATCAATACGCACAACTTCAAAGGGCTGTTATTCGGGTGGGTAGGCGCGACGCTGTGGCGCCTGCCGCTGGTGATCACTCAGCACGGTTTCACCCCGCGCAGCCGCAAGCAGAAGTTCTACACCTGGCTGAGCCTGCAACTGTGCCGCACCGCCTCGGTGGATCGAGTGGTGTGCGTGGCCGAGAGCATCGCCGCGATTCACCGTCAGGCCAGCGTGCGCGCCGACAAGCTGCAAGTGATCCCCAACGGCTTGCCGGCCACCGCACGGATGACCCCGGATGTTGATCGGCAACGCTACGTCGCCGGTTACGTTGGCCGTTTGAGCAGCGAGAAAGGCCCGGACCTGTTCCTCGACGCGCTGATCCCGCTGTGTCTGCAACACGCGCAACTCGACGCAGTGATGCTCGGCGACGGCCCGGAACGCGAGACCTTGCAGGCACGGATCAACGCCGCAGGACTGCAACAGCGTATTCGTTTGCCGGGTTATCAGACCGACATGCGCCGCTGGTGGCAGCGCCTCGATGCGCTGGTGATCAGCTCGCGCACCGAGGGCACGCCAATGATTCTGCTCGAAGCGATGCAGGCCGGTGTGCCGGTGGTGGCCTTCGCGGTGGGCGGGATTCCCGACGTACTGGAAAACCGGCACAGCGGCTTGCTCGCCGCACCCGCCGACAGCGTTGCCCTCGCCCGCCAGCTCGACACCTTGCTGAGCGAGTCGGGCCTGGCCCGGCAACTGACCGACAACGCCAAACGCACGCAACAGGATCGCTACGACCTCAAGGCCCTGGCTGAACGCTGGTCGCAGCTGTACATCCGCACGGCACGGGAGGCACGCGCATGATTTTCCCGCTCTCGATCGTCAGTCTGCTCGCAGTGGTCTGCATGGCGCTGCTGGTCAGTCCTTATCCCTATCTGGCGCCGGGTGCGGTGCTCGGTCTGGTCGGTGTCGCGGTGCTGTACCGCAAGCCGAGCTGGGGCCTGCTGGGCATTGCCGCGCTGGTGCCGTTCGAGGGCTTTTTCAAGGACAGCGCGTTTTCCGGCAGCAAATTCCTCGGTGCGTCGCTGGCGCTGATCCTGATGTTGCAACTGGCGCTGCACCAGATCCCGTCGGAACGCCTGCGCAGCAATATCTGGCGTTACCTGTTCGGGTTCATGGCGCTGTATTTGCTGAGCATGCTGACCACCGACAACATGGGCATGTCGATCACTCACCTGCGTGAGCTCAGCGTCGGCCTGATTCTGTTCGGGATCACCCTGCTGATCGGCCGCGAATTGAACCTCGACCTGTTCGCACGACTCGTGACCTTAAGCGTCAGCGCGACCTGCGCCATGGCGATGTTTTCCAGCAAATTCCAGGACAAGGGTCGCGCTGCCGGCCTGCTCGAAGACCCGAACGCCTTCGCCCTGCTGATCGCCTTCGCTGTTCCGCTGGGCCTGCTGCTGGTGATCCGCAGCCCGAACCTGCTGCATCGACTGTTCTGGGGCGCCTGCTGCCTGTTGTTGCTGGGCGGCATGACCAAAACCGAATCGCGCTCCGGGCTGGTGGTACTGGCCTTGAGTCTGGCCATCGGCGCCTGGCACTACCGCAGTCAGCTGTCGCACATCCGCCCACGGCATCTGGGGTTTGCCATGTTAGGCGCCGCCATCGTGCTTCCACTGGCGATCTACGCGATGCCGGCCGGTTACCTGGCACGCATCCAGTCGCTGAGTATCTTGAGCGCCGGGGCCAAGGCGCAGGACGAATCCCTTGGCCGCCGCGCTTCGTACATCGTGGTGGGCAGCCAGATCATCCGTGACAATCCGCTGCTCGGCTCCGGCCCCGGCACCTTCCCGCTGCACTACGCGACCACCGGTTACGCCAAGGCGTTTTCCGCCAACCGCAAGATCGGCGACCTGTACCGTCGCGCGCACAACACCTATCTGGAAATCTTCAGCGAATTGGGGATTCCCGCCGGCCTGCTGTTTGTCGGCATGCTCCTCCAGGGGTTCTACAACCTGATACGCGCACGCCGCGCATGGCTGGAGCGTCGAGAGTGGCAGCAAGCAGACTTGATCACTCACCTGGGGATGAGTTTTATGGCGCTGACATTGTTCCTGATGTTCCTCAGCGCGCCGAATCTGAAATACCTGTGGATCATGCTCGCGCTGACCTGTGTCCTGCGTCTGAAGGCCGAACAAGCGCCGCTGACGGAGGCCAGGGCATGAGCCGGATCAGCATCGTCATCCCGATGTACAACGAGGCCCGGCACATTGGTCGCACCCTGCTGGCCGCACAGAAAGCCGCGAATGCCGCGAATATCCACTGCGAGTTGATCGTGGTCGATAACGGCTCCGACGATGAAGGGCCACAGATTGCGCGCAGCTTCGGCGCGCAAGTGCTGGTCATGCCCGGCCTGCTGATCGGCGCGCTGCGCAACCGTGGCGCAAGCGTTGCCAGCGGTGAATGGCTGGCGTTCATCGACGCTGACATCGAGATGCCCGAGGACTGGCTGACCCAACTGCTCGACCTCGAAGCCCACGCCCAGGGCGACGTATTTGGCCTCGACCTGCACACCCCCGCCGCCGCGCCGTGGTTCGCAACCGCATGGCAACGGCGCATGCTGCGCCCGTCCAATCAAGCCACTCGCAGCGTGGACTGGTTGCCCAGCGCCAACCTGCTGATGCGCAAACGCTGGTTTGACGAGTTCGGTGGTTTCAACGAAACCCTGCGCACCGGTGAGGACAAGGAATACACGCTGCGCCTGAGCAAACACGGGGCGCGACTGTTGTCGGTCAACAAAAGCGTCGCCCTGCATTGGGGCTACGAAATGAACTGGCGCGAATGGATGGGCAAGGAACTGTGGCGTCAGGGCAGTCACCTGCAGTTGCTGCGCACCCATGGTGTGAGCCTGCGCCTGCTGCGCTTTCCGCTGCTGTCGCTGCTGGTCTGGGTGCTGGATTTTCTGGCGATTGTTGCCCTGCTGGTCGGCCAGGTGCAGCACGCAATGATCATGCTGATGCTGACCCTGCTGCCAAGTCTGGTGCTGAGCGTGCGGCAGAGCAGCAAGCACCACAACATCCGCCTGACCCTGCAGCTGTGGGGCCTGCACTGGTTGCGCCTGCACCTGGCCAGCGCGGCATTCATTCTCAGTGTGTGTCATTGGAACGCCAGGAGGCCTGCCCGTGGCTGAGTTCATTTACTGGATGTGCCTGTTGCTGCCGGTGTACGCCTACCTCGGCTATCCGCTGCTGCTGAGCGTGCTCGCGCCGCTGTTCCCGGCGTGGCGCCACACTCCGGCACCGCCGCTGAACGTGAGCATCGTGATCGCCGCGCACAACGAAGCGCGGCATATCGAACACAAACTGCGCACGCTGCTGGCGCAGGATTATGAGCCAGCATCGCTGCAAATCATTCTGGCCAGCGACGGATCCACCGATGACACCGTGGCTTGCGCGCACAAGATTGTGGACTCGCGCATCACCGTGCTCGACCTGCCGCGCCAGGGTAAAGCCGCCACCCTGAATGCCGGCGTGGCGTTGAGCACCGGGGACATTCTGGTGTTCACCGATGCCGACAACCAATGGTCACGCGACACCCTCGGCCACTTGCTCGCGCCGTTGAATGACCCGCAGGTCGGCGCGTGCGCCGGGCACATGGTGATCCCGGTCACCGGTGGCGGCCTGAGCGTCGGCGACAGTCTGTATCGGCATTACGAAGGCTGGTTGCGCCGGGTGGAGAATCGCACCGGGTGCATGGTCTCGGCCGACGGTGCCCTGCTCGCCCTGCGCCGCGAGCTGTTTGAAAACGTTCCGGCGGAGGTCAACGACGATTTCTTCATCAGCACCTGCGCGCCGATCAAATTCAAACGCATCGTGTATGTGCCTGAAGCCCAGGTGATCGACCAGGGCGTCGATGAAGCGGACAAACAGTTTCGCCGCCGCCAGCGCGTTACCGTCGGCGGTTTGCAAAGCCTGGCGCAGCGCAGCGAACTGCTCAATCCGCTCAAACATGGTCTGTATTCGCTGGCGCTGATCAGCCACAAGTTGATCCGCCGACTGGCACCGGTGCTGCTGGTGCCGCTGCTGCTGAGCAATTTCTGGCTGTGGAACGAGCACGGTTTCTATCGCCTGAGCCTGATCGCGCAACTGTTCGGCTACGCCATCGCAATTGCCGGGCTGCTGGATTCGCAACACCGCTTACCGAAACCGTTTCGCCTCGCGGCGTTCCTGCTGGTGACGTTGGCTGGCATGAGCATCGGCCTGTGGCAGTTCCTGCGCGGCCAGCGTTACGCCCAGTGGAATCCTGAACAAAACCGTTGAGAGGACGCATGCCATGGCGATCAAACAGCTGATAAAACGCACCAGCGGCTGGCTCTATCTCAACTCGTCCGTGGGACGTAATCAGCTGCACGGCGCCGGGGTGATTCTGATGCTGCACCGGGTGCTGGCCACCGACCGCGCCGCCGACCTGCCGCACCGCAATGAATTGTGTGTCGGCCCGAAAGCCTTCGAACATCTATTGGTGTGGCTGCGCAAGCATTTCGATTGCGTGCCGCTGATGGAAATTCTCCAGCCCAACGCGCTGCGCACCGAGCGCCCGCAAGTGGCGCTGACCTTCGATGACGGCTGGCGCGACAACGCGGTCAACGCCTTCCCGCTGCTGCAAAAACATCAGGTGCCGGCGAGCATTTTCCTGTCCACCGATTTCATTGGCAGCCGTCAGCGGTTCTGGTGGGAGAGCCTCGGTGAAACCCTGTGGAACAGCCACGGCGAAAAAGCCCGGATGCACCTGATCGAATGCCTGCGCTCCATTGGTCGGCCGCTGCCGGTGCTGGTGGATGACATCGATGTGCAGCGGCGCAGCCTGGCGCTTTTGCATTACCTGCAAGGACTCAAGGAACTCGATTCAAAAATCCTCGAACGGCTGACCGATGAATGCCCGCAAGAGTCATTGCCGCAAGCACTCGACTGGCATCAGGTGCGGGCGCTGGAAGCCTCCGGGCTGGTACGTTTCGGCCCGCACGGTGCCAGCCACGCGATCCTCACCGGCCTTGACGATACGCGGCTCAACCAGGAAATCAGCCGCAGCCGCGAGGCGCTGCACAATGGCTGCAACCGGCCGTTGCCGGTGTATTGCTACCCCAACGGCGACAGCGATGAGCGGGTCCGCGAACAGGTCGCCAATCACGATTACCCATTTGCCCTCGGCACCGCCACCGGCCTCTATCGCGGCGCCGGCGATCCGTTGGATCTGCCGCGCTTCGGCGTCAGCCAGCGCACCGCGCGCAATCCCGAGTTGCTGTCGCTGCGCATCTTTCGCGGGGCGCGACCATGAGCCGAGGCAACTATTTCAAGCATCTGGCGCTGAGCATGGGCACCAAACTGGCGATGATCGCCTTGCGCCTGCTGAGGAATGTGCTGCTGGCGCGGATTCTCGGCCCCAGCGAACGTGGGTTGTTCGCACTGCTCAGCACCTTGCCGGATCTGATCAGCGCGGCCACCAGTGGCGGTTTGAATTCCGCTGTGGGTTATCAGGCGGCCCAGCAACGGCCGATGGGTTTGCTGCTGGCACAGGTGCTGGTGTTCGGTTGCTTGCTAGCGGGATTGTTGACCTTGCTGGTGGTGGCATTGGCGCGCGAGTTCGGCAGTGAACTCGATGTGACGGTGCAACTCGGCTTGCTCGCGTGGCTATTGCTGTTGGCTGTACCGTTGACGGTTTTGAAAAGCGGTCTGCTGACGCTGCACAACGCGTCCGGTGGTGTGGTCGCGTTCAACGTTTTGCGCCTGGTGGAATCACTCGCGCCGCTGTTGCTGTTTCTTGCGCTGTTCTGGATGTGGAAAGAAGCGGCGCTGGAAGCCGCGCTGATCAGTTGGCTGGCCGGCATCAGTCTGGTGGTGCTGGTTGGCTGGATGTGGCTCAAACGCGCGCAACCGTTGCAACTGCAATGGGATCGCGCCAGCCAGAACGAACTGCTGCGTTTCAGCGCGCGCAGTCATCCGGATCTGCTGTTCCAGCAAGTGATTCTGCGCTCGGATTATCTGTTCATCGGCGCCCTGCTCGGCAGCACCGCCCTCGGCCATTACGCGATGGCCAGCGCCGCTGCCGAACTGCTGCTGATCGTCCCGGAAGCGGTGACCACACCGCTGATGAAACGCCTGCTGCAACAGGACAAAGGCATGGACAAGGTCACGCCGCTCGCGCTGCGCCTGACCGCAACGGTGATGCTCGGCGCCTGTATCACTATGGCGGTGATCGGTGAATGGCTGATCGTCACCCTGTTTGGCGTGGCGTATCAACCGGCGTATCCGGCGTTGCTCGCATTACTGCCGGGGCTTTTTGGCCTGTGCTACGCGAGCATCCTGCGGCTGGATCTGATCGGCAAGAATCGCCCCGGCACGGTGTCGTTGCTGATGGGCCTTGGCGCCCTGCTCAATCTCGCGTTGAACCTGCTGCTGATCCCGACTTACGGCATCGTCGGCGCCGCGGCGGCGTCGTCGATTGCCTATCTGGCGGTGACCATCGCGATGCTGGTGCTCTATTGCAAATTGAGCGGCGTGGCGTTCTGGCAAACCCTGATCATCCTGCCCAGCGATATCAGCCCGATGCTGTCGATGCTGCAACGCAGGAAAGCCGCATGAATCGCCTGGTCCTGCTGCTCGGTCTCGGCCTGTCGCTGGACGCCATTGCGGCGCCCATGCAATGGGGTGATATCCGCGACGGCAGCCTGTATCTGCAAGCCGATCGCCCGGACACGGTGACCGTGCGCTGGGTGCCGGCGTGGCAGGCCGAGGCCAACGAAGAGCATCTGTATCTGCTCGACGGTCAGGGCAAATTACAGGGCGAGCGGTTGATCAAGGCCAGCGAAACCCGTGGCAGCCAGAGTTGGCCGCTGGCGCCCGGCGCAGCGAGTTATCAGTTGGAGATTCCCGGCTACAGTTTTCGCAGTTACCGCGTTGAACACGACGCGGCAACCGTAGCGCTGTTTGCCCCAGCCAAAGTGCATTTCAGCGCGGAAACCCGTGCCGGCACCGAACTGTATTTCAGCATTGCGCCGGGCGAACATGCGGTGCTGGCCGGCAAATTTCACGGCGGTGTCAGCGCTCTGCAAGCGCAGCGAGTGGGCGATGGGCAACAGTTGTCATTGGCGCTGAAACCCTATCGCGCCTATTGGCAGTTCGATCAAGTGGCGTTGCCGGTCAGCGACAAGGAGCAAGTCTGGCGCCTGCGTCTGCAAGGCAGCGGCAAAGCAGCGTTCTGGCTCGACGGCACGGCGAATCTGTTTGCGCAGAATCCGCAACAGCTCAAACCCTTGCGCGCAGACCCGGGGCAGACGCGTCTGACCCTGCACGACAAAGTCCTCGGCCGCACGCCGGATCTGGGAATCGCACTGCCTTACCTCGTGCCGCCGCCGGCCAGTCATGCCGCACTTGATGCCTTGAAACCTGGCGCAGCGAGTTACTACAGCTTCGTTGACGTCATGGCGAAGGATCCACACTTCGAAGACGCTTTTCGTCAGCTCTATCAGAATCGCTTCGGCATTCACCAGGACATCACGCTGCTCGCTGGCACCCAGCGTAAGGCCGATCTGCGCGCCGACGTGCAAAGCAACAGCGGCCTCGATGCGTGGCTCGCCGGCACCCGCGCTTTGGGCGGTAAAGGCACGCATTACATCGGGTTCGCCGACGAGCCGAATCTCAACTATTCCAGCTACGAGCAATATCAGTCGATTTTCAACAGCATGGCGCGCCAGGTTCGCAGCGATCCAGCGAATGCCAAGGCTGGCGTACGCATTGCAATGCCCGCCAGTTCGCGGCTGGTCAACGGGCCGTTCACTGAAAACGCGGCGGACAAACGCGGGATCGACTGGGCGCGGCGTCTTTTGAGTGAATCCGCCGATCAGGTCGATGCCCTGGCTTGGCACGAATGGATGATTCGCGATTTGCTGGCGACCCGTGTCTATCGCGACAGCGTGCGCCGCGCCGCTGATCTGGTGGGGCTGGACGCCAACGGTCAGCCGCGTAAAGCCTTGTTGCTGGACCAGACCAACCTGTCCAGTGGCTCGGCCCTGAGCCCCTACGATCAGGAAACCCATTACACCTCGCTGTGGTGGACGTCGGTGGTGATCAACGCCTCCCAGGACGGCCTGCTGAGCATGCTCAACTGGTTTCAGGCCGCCGACGAACCGCCTTACGGCAAAGGCATGGTCCGCGTGCTGGACAACGGGCGCGTCGAACTGAAACCAGTGGGCCTGGCCCAGCAGTTCATCCAGCAACACTGGCTCAAACGCGTGTTGCAACTGGACAACGACGCCTTTGAAGTCGATGTGCTGGCCATGGCCAACGAAAAGCAGCGCAGTCTGCTGGGTGTGAACAAAGGCACGCGGTTGCAGCGTGTCGATCTGAAAGGCGCCGGCTGCCCGTTGAACAACGCTGCGCTGCACTACTTCGGCGCCGACAGTCGCAGCCGTGAAGCCCCGTTTGTCTGTGAAAACGGGCGCGTGCGTTTCGAATTGCCGGGGCAAACCCTGTTTGCCCTGAACTGGAGCGCTTCGTGAACCGCCCTTTGATGTTCTGCCCCGCGAGCCTCTTGCTGCGCGCGGCACCCTCATCAGGAAAAAAACCATGAATGTATTGCAAAAACTCAGCGGACATATCCGTCGTAAAGGCCTGCGAGCGACCTTGAGCAAGATCCGCAGAATGTACATTTTTGCCCATCAGGAACTGTTGTGGATGGAGCGCGATCTGGTCAGTCCCGTGCCGCCACACAACCTCAAACCCTACCCGCCGCTGCGCGTAATGGAGATTACCGCAGACAACGCCAGCGCCTTCACCCGTTACTTCGGTGACCGTGTCGGCGTCATGGCCGAGCTGGCCAATGAAGGTCACACCGGGCATATGCATGTCGACGAGCAAGGCGATGCCGTGGCGTTTATCTGGGGCTCGGTGCGCGATTATCTTGATCGGCATCACTACGGTTGCCGGTTCCCGGTGAAACCCGGCGAGTTCTTCGAATTCGGTGGCGAAATGACCCGCGCCTACTGGGGTAGCGAATTGTCAGTCGATGTGCAACTGCGCTTGTGGAAAGACATGGCCATGAAAGGCTGCCGCAAAGTGGTCGATGTCTGTGAGTCGACAAACATCCCGGCACTCAAACTGCACCTGCGCATGGGCTATACCGAACAACAGCGGGTCATGAATATCTACACGCTGTTCGGCCGCTGGCGCTTCTACCGCGAAACCCGCTATAGCGGTTCGCGCCTGGCGGCGCTGGGTGAATCTTCCCGTCCACCTGTCAAAGCAACGGCGGCCTGAACCTATGGTGATGCGATTCGAATGGCGCGCGACCCTGTGCGCTGCCGACTTCCCGGCAACAGCCTACGAGGCACTGCGCCTGCGTGTGGCCGACCACACGCCGTTCAACCACCTTGGCTGGTTGTGCGCGGCAGAACAGACCTTGGGCGAGGACCAGCGCCTGCACATTCTGCTCGGCTGGGAAGCAGAGCAATTGCAGCTGTGCCTGCCACTGGTGGCCAGCCGCGAACGCTTCGCTGGCGTGCCGTTTCGCGTTTTGCATCACTTGGGTTATCCGCTGGCCGATCGTCTGGCCCTGCTGTCGTTGCTCGGCAGCGAAGACATGCACAAGGCACTGGTGCTGATCCGTGAGCGTCTGCCCCATGCGCTGCTGCAACTCAACGAACTGTCGGAACCTGCCGGTGAAGAAAGTGCGCTCACCGAATGGATGGCGCGCAGTTCCACTGCTGAACGACGCCTGAGTTGCCGGGTGCCGGTGCATCTGATCAGCGACGCCGATCATCAGGAGGTCTCCGGCGACCCGCGCTACAAGCTGCGTCGGGCGCGCAAACGGATTGCCGCATGCGGTGCGCAGATACGCCGGATCACCCCGGATGCACTGAGCATGGGCGCCTTGCTGCAGGCCATCAGCGAAGTCGAAGCGGTGAGCTGGAAAGGCGATGAAGGCGTGGGGATTTTCGCCACGCCGCGCAGCCGCCAATGGATCGAACGCGCCTTCACCGCTCTCGCCGGCCAAGGCCTGGTGCGGGTCGTGACGCTGGAACTGGACGGCTGCTGCATCAGTTACCGGTTAGGTCTGCTGGAGCAGGGCCGACTCTACGACTACAACCTGGCGTTCTTGCCGCAGCATGCGGATCTGGGCAGCGGTCGCGTGCTGCTGGATGAGTGGATTCGCTGGGGGCTGGATGAGCACTGGCGCTGGATCGATGCGTCGCGGGTCAGCCTGGATAACTCCAGCCATCAACTTCACGAACGCATGACCGGGCAACTGGAGCACTGGCGCTGGAGCTTTTACTCGTGGCGCCCCAGCGGCTTGCTACTGGGCCTGGGGCTACGCCTTTGGCACCGCGTCAAACCGGCCCTGCAAAAATGGCGCGCACAGCGTGCCGGCAACTCGACAGCGGCGAACACATCCGAAACTCAACCGGCAACACCATCCACAACACCATCCACAACACCTGGGCTAGCGCCTCGGAGGGCATCATGAAAGTCATCGAAAACCTGCTTCTGCGCATCAGAGAAAAAGGCCTGCGCCGTACCCTTGGCGCGCTGTGGAAACGTTACGTATTCGCTCACCGTGAATTGCTGTGGATGGAGCGCGATCTGGTCACGCCGATCGCCCCAAACAATCTGCGCCCCTGTGTAGGTTTGCGCAGAGTCGACATCACCGAGGAAAACGCCAAGGCATTCAGCAAGTACTTTGGTGATCGCGTGCAGACCATGGCCGAGTTGGCCGCTGAAGGGCATACAGGGCAAATGCACCTGGACGAGGACGGTCACACCGTCGGGTTCGTCTGGGCCAGCGCTCGCGACTATTACGACCGCCACTTCTACCGCTGCACGTTCCCGGTCAAACCCGGTGAATACTTTCAGTTCGGTGCCGAAATTACCCGACAGTATTTCGGCAGTAGCTTGACCGTCGATGCGCAGGTCGCACTTTGGCAAGTCATGGATGCCCGAGGCTTCAAAAAAGTGGTGGATATCTGCGACAACGCCAATGTACAGGCCCTGAAGATGCATATGCGCCTGGGCTATCAGGAACAAGGGCGTATCACCCATGTTTACGACCTGTTCGGGCACTGGCGTTTCTTCCGCGAAACACGCTACAGCGATTCAAGATTGGAGGCACTGCGCAAGCCGGAAAGACCAGTGGTCACGACGGCAGCGCAGGCTTGATTCAAGGCCAGGATATGTGGCGGCCTTAGCGCCGCCATCACGTAGAAAATGTAGGAGCTGCCGAAGGCTCGGGCCGCGATCGGACGATCTTTTGATCTTTAGAAGCAAGATCAAAAGATCGCAGCCTTCGGCAGCTCCTACACAGTCCGCGTTTTTCTTCAGTTTTTGGTGGCAACCAAAGTGAAACACAAAGGCATCTGCGCCTCGCGGTTCAGGTATTGGTCGTACACTTCCTCGCGGTTCGAATGCGGGTATTCCTTGAAGTGGCTGATGTTCAGGCCCGCTTCGATGGCAGCGGTGAAGATCGCGCCGAGGGTGTGCACGAACCAGTACGATGCCGCTGACTGCTGCTCGACCTTGCCCGCATAGACGATCGGCTGTTCCTGCACGAACGGTTGTTCGCGAAAGTACGACGTCGCCAGGCGAAACGGGTCTTCGCCCTCGGGGTCAACCATCTCCAGAAACGGATGAGTTTCGTAGATCACCAGGCGGCCGCCCGGCTTGAGGGTCGAGGCCACATGGCGGAAGAATTCGCCAATGTCTGGCATCCAGTTGAGAACGCCGATGGTGATCAGCGCCACGTCGAAGCGATTATGCAGCGACGTCGGCAAGCGGTGGATATCGGCTTCGATGAATTCGGCCGTGTGCGGTGAGCGCGCGTTGATCTCCCGCGCCTGCTCCAGGAACGCGGCCGACTGATCAACCCCCACCACCTGCCGCGCACCCAACGCAAACAGCGAAAGGCTTTCGCGACCGTTGTTGCAGCCCAGTTGAATGACGGCCTTGCCGTCAACCCCAACCTGTTCCAGTAACCCGCGCAAGGTGTCGTCGAGGCAGGAGAAATCGGCCTGCGCCACATCGTTCAAGAGCGCCTGCCAGTCAGGCGACTCCTGGTGATGGCGGGCTGAATCGTTCCACGCCTGTCGATTGCTTTCAATCGCGTTTTTATTGTTGGGCACTTCCATGGCGCACTCCGGACGATGCTCGTGATTGAGCGGCCCGAGTCTAGATCAGCCCGACCATCCAGATTGTTGCAATCTTGTAAGCCCCACCTGCGGTAGCCCCTACAGGGGGTTCGTGGTTGCGTTCTGGTTGAGGCGTTCGCGCAAAAACTCGATCAACGCCTGCACCGGGCGCGAGGCCTGGCGGTGTTGTGGATAGACCGCCGAAAGGGTCAAGGGCTCAGGGCGCAGGTCATCCAGCACCGGCACCAGCCGCACATCCTTCAGCGCTGCGCCCACAATGAACGTCGGCAGATAGGTAATCCCCATTCCCTGCACCGCCGCGTCCCTGAGCAACTCGCCGTTGTTGACCCGCATGCGGCCAGTGACATTCACCAATACCGGCTTGCCCTGCCCCGCATCGAATCGCCATTGCACCGAACGCCCGTGGCCGTAAGGCAAGCAGTCATGGTTGTGCAGGTCCTCAGGTTTGAGCGGCGTGCCGCGTTCGGCGAGGTACGCGGGGCTGGCGCAATACACACGCTCGATGCTGGCGATGCGACGCGCGATCAACGTCGAGTCTTCCAGCACGCCGATGCGCAGCGCCAGGTCATAGCCTTCGCCGAGCAGATCCACCGGGCGGTCGCTCAAGTCGACTTCCACCGTGACTTCGCGATAACGCTGCAAGAACAGCGGCAACAGGCAGCCAAGGTGCGCCACAGCAAACGACAACGGCGCACTCAGACGAATTGTCCCGCGCGGCTCGGCAGTTTGCCCGGCGATGCCCTGCTCGACCTGTTCGACTTCGCCCAGCAAGCGCAGCGCCGATTCGTAATAGCTCTGGCCCAGTGGCGTGACGTCGAGGCGCCGGGTCGAACGGTTGAGCAAGCGCACGCCGAGGCGCTCCTCCAACTGCATCAAGCGACGGCTGACGAACTGCTTGGACAGGCCCAACTGATCAGCCGCTGCGGTGAAGCTGCCGGAGTCCATGACCTGGCAAAAAATACGCATGTCTTCGAACGGGTTCATTGTCACTCTCTGGTGGACAGTTAAACGCTTTATAGCCGCTTTTTCACACCACGGCACACTATTAATCTATGTCCACGGTTTGAAAACACAACAACTCAACTTATCGAAAATGGAATTGAACATGAACATTAAAAAGACCCTGGCCGCTTCCCTCCTTGCCCTGTCCATCGGCAACGCCTTCGCCGCAGAACCGACCGGTGTCGAACACAACACCCAAGCCTTCCTAAACGCCCTCGCCGCTGGCGGTGGCAAACCGCTTGAACAACTCAGCCCGAAGGACGCCCGTGCAGTGCTGACCGGTGCTCAGGCATCGGTGAAGGTTGATCTGTCCGGGGTGGAAGTCAGCGACAGGGCGATCACCGTCGACGGCCAGACCATCAACCTGAAAGTGGTGCGCCCGGCCAAGGTCAAAGGCGAGTTGCCGGTGTTCATGTTCTTCCACGGTGGCGGCTGGGTGCTGGGGGACTTCCCGACTCACCAACGCCTGATTCGTGATCTGGTTGTGGGTTCTGGGGCAGTGGCGGTGTACGTCGATTACACGCCGTCGCCGGAAGCGCAGTACCCGACCGCGATCAACCAGGCTTACACCGCAACCAAATGGGTGGCCGAGCACGGCAAAGAGATCGGCGTCGACGGCCAGCGTCTGGCAGTGGCCGGCAACAGCGTCGGCGGCAACATGGCGGCAGTCGTCGCGTTGATGGCCAAGGAACAGAAAACCCCGGCGCTGCGCTTCCAACTGTTGATGTGGCCGGTGACCAACGCGCAGTTCGACGACGGTTCGTACCAGCAATTCGCCGAAGGCCATTTCCTCACCAAAGGCATGATGCAGTGGTTCTGGGACAACTACACCACCAACCCGGCCGAGCGTGCGCAGATCCATGCCTCGCCGCTGAACGCCAGCGCCGAACAGCTCAAAGGCCTGCCCGCCGCGCTGGTGCAGACCGCCGAGTTCGACGTGCTGCGTGACGAAGGCGAAGGTTACGCTCGCCACCTCGATGCAGCGGGTGTGCCGGTGACCTCGGTGCGCTACAACGGGATGATTCATGACTTCGGGCTGCTTAATCCGCTGAGTCAGATTCCGGAAGTGAAAGCGGCGGTACGTCAGGCTGCGGCTGAACTCAAGACTCATCTGAACTAAGTCCCAAGGCTTTGCCACCTGTGTGTGGCAAAGCTGCTTTTTGTGGCGAGGGAGCTTGCTCCCGCTGGGTTGCGAAGCGACCCCAGAATCTACAAAACATTGGAGATTTTGTGAGTGCTGCGCACTCAAGCGGGAGCAAGCTCCCTCGCCACAGATTTCCATCCGGCTCGGAGAATCCCCATGTCCTTCTTCTACACCCACCTGCTGTCCTGGAGCGCCCTGCTGCTGGTGCTCGACACCGCACTCTGGCACCTCGCTCCGTTCAAGCATCGCGCGCCGCGGGTCGGTCTGCGGTTGGTGCTGTTTCTGGCGTTCAGTGCGCTGATCATCAATGCCGGCGTCAGCCCGTTGCAGGCTCCGTTGTTCGCAGATGACCGTGTGGCGCAACTCGGTGCGACGGCCTTGGGAATTCTCTGGTGGCTGTACGCGGCGCGCGTGCTGACTGAAGTGATTGGCCTGTTGCTGATGCGGCGCATCGGTCACAGCGGTCGCTTGCTGCAAGATGTGATCGGTGCATTGGTGTTTCTGGTGGCCATCGTCGCTGCTGCAGGTTACGTGCTCGAACTGCCGGTCAAAGGCTTGCTCGCAACCTCCGGCGTGGTCGCCATCGTCGTCGGTCTCGCGTTGCAAAGTACTTTGGCTGACGTGTTTTCCGGGATCGTGCTCAACACCACCAAACCCTACCAGGTGGACGATTTTGTGGTGATCGACGGTGTCGAGGGCAAGGTGCTCGACATCGACTGGCGCGCCACACACCTGCTGACCAGCGCCGGGACCATGGCCGTGGTACCGAATTCGGTGGCGGCCAAGGCCAAGATCGTCAACCTCAGCCGCCCGAACAACATGCACGGCGTTTCGATCAGCATCAAAGTGCCGAACCATATCCGCCCGCGCCGAGTGCTCGATGCCCTCGACCGCACGTTGCAAGGCAGCAGCAGTCTGCTGTTGTCGCCAGCGCCGAAAGTCGTGTTGAAAGAAGCTGGCGAAGAAATGTCCGAATACGTGGCCAGCGGTTTTATCGCTGAACTGGGCAGGAAAAGCGAAGTGCGCAATCAACTGTTCGACCTAGCTCATCGGCATCTCGAAGCCGCTGGAGTTTCCCGCCATCCCGACGGCGTGATCGAACCTTCGACCCGCGCCCGTGCGTTGCTCGATGAAGTGAAAATCTTCCGCTCGTTGAGCCCTGATGAACGTGATCGCCTGGCCGAATCGATGGTCGCGCAGCAGTACAGCGCGGGCCAGGTGGTGCTCGATCTGAATGAAGTGCCGGACAGTCTGTTTGTGATTGCCACAGGCGTGGTCAGCGCGACGGTGACCGACGGCAACGGCCAGGCTGAAGCCGGGCGCATGGGGCCGAGTGAAGTAATGGGTGAGCAGAGTATTCTGGCGGATACGCCTTCACAGGCGACGTTCACTGCGCTGACGTCTTCGATCATTTATCGCCTCGATAAAGAACTGACTCGCCAGTGCATGGGCCAGCGTGGCGAGGTTGGACGTGCGCTGAACAAGTTGCAGGCGGTGCGGCAGCAGAGCAGCCGGTTGGCGTTGGTGGCAGCGCCGGCGCCAGTGAGGAAAGGTGGTTTTCTGGGGTGGCTGCAAAGGCGCTGAAAGCAAAAGATCGCAGCCTGCGGCAGCTCCTACAGAGGAACGCATTCCAAATGTAGGAGCTGCCGCAGGTTGCGATCTTTTGATCTTTCTTACTTCTCAGTGAACTTGGTATAGCTGTTGATCAGGTTGCGATAGTTCGGCAGGCGGTTCGACAGCAGATTCGCCAGACCTTCCATATCGTTGCGCCAGTCGCCCTGCAGCTCGCAAGCCACCGAGAACCAGTTCAACAGCTGAGCACCGGCCGCCGACATCCGCGCCCACGCCGCTTGCTGCACGGTGGTGTTGAAAGTGCCGGACGAATCGGTCACCACAAACACTTCAAACCCTTCAGCCAGCGCCGACAAGGTCGGGAACGCTATGCACACGTCAGTCACCACACCGGCGATGATCAGTTGCTTGCGGCCGGTGGCCTTGATCGCTTTGACGAAGTCTTCGTTGTCCCAGGCGTTGATCTGACCTGGACGCTGAATGAACGGCGCGTCCGGGAATTGCTCGCGCAGTTCCGGCACGATCGGGCCGTTCGGGCCGGCGTCGAAGCTGGTGGTGAGGATGGTTGGCAGTTTGAAGAACTTGGCGATGTCGCCCAACGCCAGCACGTTGTTCTTGAACTCGTTCGGCGAGAAATCCTGCACCAGCGAGATCAGACCGGTCTGGTGATCGACCAACAGCACAACTGCATCGTCTTTGTTCAGGCGCTTGTAAGGAACGTTGCTCATGTGAAACTCCTCGATGGATGGTTATTGCGCTGAGCGCCGACCAAGCGGGCCGACGCTTTTAAAAGCAATCAGAAAGCGAAGCAGGAGCAACCGAACGCGCCCCAGAAACCGGCGAAGTCGCTGACCGGCGCATTCGACAAGCGCGCCTTTTCATGGCTGTGCGAGTGCACGCCGCACGGGCCGCTGCACTGGTGCACTGCCACCTGCAATGGCGAATTCGGCCGCCAGTGGCCCGGGACTTTCACCACCGGCGACCAGTCCGGCAGTACCGGCACGCTGGCCGGGCCGAGTTTTTCGAAGTCATCAGCGGCGTACACAATCTTGCCGCCGACCACGGTCAGTACCGACTCGATCCACTTGATCGCTTCTTCCTCGACATGGAAGAAGTCCGCGCTCAGCGCCGCCAGATCCGCCAGTTGCCCGACCTTGATCTGACCCTTCTTGCCCTGCTCGGACGAGAACCAGGCGCTGCCGTGGGTGAACAATTCCAGCGCGGTGGTGCGCGGCAAACCTTCTTCGTACAACGCCAGACCTCCAACAGTACGGCCGCTGACCATCCAGTACAGCGAGGTCCACGGGTTGTAGCTGGAGACGCGAGTGGCGTCGGTGCCGGCGCCAACCGGCACGCCTTCGGCGAGCATGCGTTTGATCGGGGGTGTGGATTCGGCGGCTTGTTTGCCGTAGCGGTCGACGAAGTATTCGCCTTGGAACGCCATGCGATCCTGAATCGCGATGCCGCCGCCCAACGCTTTCACGCGTTCGATGTTCTGCGGGGTGATGGTTTCGGCGTGGTCGAAAAACCACGGCAAGCCGTTGAACGGAATGTCGCGATTGACCTTCTCGAACACGTCGAGCATGCGGCTGATCGATTCGTTGTAAGTGGCGTGCAAACGAAACGGCCAGCGCTGCTCCACCAGATGACGAACCACCGGTTCCAGCTCTTGCTCCATGGTCTGCGGCAGGTCCGGGCGCGGTTCGAGGAAGTCTTCGAAGTCGGCTGCCGAGAACACCAGCATCTCGCCAGCGCCGTTGTGGCGCAGGTAGTCGTCACCCTGATGCAACTTGACGCTGCCGGTCCAGTTCTGGAAATCGCTCAGCTCTTCTTTGGGCTTCTGGGTGAACAGGTTGTAGGCGATGCGGATGGTCAGTTGCTCATCCTTGGCCAACTGCTCGATCACCTGATAGTCGTCCGGGTAGTTCTGGAAACCACCACCGGCATCGATTGCACTGGTCAGGCCGAGACGGTTGAGCTCACGCATGAACTGCCGGGTCGAGTTGACCTGATATTCCAGCGGCAGCTTCGGCCCTTTGGCCAGCGTCGAGTACAGAATCATCGCGTTTGGCCGCGCCACCAGCATGCCGGTCGGGTTGCCGTTGGCATCACGCACGATCTCGCCACCCGGCGGATTCGGCGTGTCGCGGGTGTAACCGGCTACGCGCAGGGCAGCGCGGTTGAGCAGCGCGCGGTCATACAAGTGCAGGATAAATACCGGGGTGTCCGGCGCGGCCTGGTTGATTTCTTCCAGGGTCGGCATGCGTTTTTCGGCGAACTGAAATTCGTTCCAGCCACCGACCACGCGCACCCACTGCGGAGTTGGCGTGCGGTCAGCCTGATCCTTGAGCATGCGCAGCGCATCGGCCAGCGACGGCACGCCTTCCCAGCGCAGTTCGAGGTTGTAGTTCAAACCGCCACGGATCAGGTGCAAGTGCGAGTCGTTGAGGCCGGGGATCACGCAGCGGCCCTTGAGGTCGACCACTTGTGTTCCGGCACCGCGCAGGGCCATGGCTTGGGCATCGTTACCGACGACGGCGAAGCGGCCATCCTTGATCGCCACGGCACTGGCTAGGGGTTTGGTGCGGTCTACGGTATGAAATTGGCCATTGAACAGAATCAGATCAGCATTGGCGTTCATCGCAGTTCCTTCGGTAAAAGTGAAACAAAGCCGGAATCCGCCGGATCAGCGCGGCGGATTGGTGTTGGATTCAGGTTTTTTGGCTTGCAGCCATGGAGCGAACAGACGCGTCGCCAGCGGCATGCACACGTACACCACAGAAACCACGATGGTCACGGTGATCAGGAATGTGGCGATCACGTAGTTGGACAGAAACGCATTCAGGCGCAACAGCGGCCCCCAGATCAGCGGCACCAGCAAGGTGTGCGGCAAAATCACAAACAGCGTGACCACGGCTTGTTTCCAGCGCGGCGGTGGTGGCGAGGCGGCATCGGTCTGCGGCGTGAACCAGAATTCATTGGCGGCGTTGACCTCCGTCACATCACCGTCGGCAAGCATTGGCGCGGCCTCATCGACCAGCGCCTGACGCTGCGGCGAATCGAGCCAACGCTGCATCGCGTCGGTCGAGCAATAGCGCAACACGCAGGTGAACAAAGCAAGTCCGCCCTGCTGACTGCGCATCACATCCACGCCCAAATGCCCTTCCTCACGCCCCGCCACGCTGACAATGTTGCGCAGCCAGGCTTCGTACGGCGCCTCGAAACCGGCCTTGACCCGGTGCTTGACGATCAACGTGACCGTCTCGTCGGGCCCCGGTTTTTTCAGGGATTGGGCATCAGGCATAACGAAACACTCCGGGCAAACGAACATTGAGCGCCAGCCGTCCCGGCCCGGCGATAAACACAGTGGTGAAAATAATCAGCAGCAACCAGCCGAACTGCCCTTCGGCCACACTCCATTGCGGATGCACGACCAGCAGCGCCACCAGCAGCACAAAGAGAATAGGCAAGCACGCCAATCGCGCCAGAACCCCGGCGACGATCAGTAGCGGACAGACGACTTCGGCGAAAATCGCCAGGATCAACGTGAGGTGGGCACCGAGGTGGAACGGGTCTTCGATGAGCTGCAGTTGTGCAGTGAAGTCCAGCAGCTTGGGCAGGCCGTGGATCCACAGCAGAAACAGTCCGCCGGTTACCCGCAGGAACAGCAAGCCAAGGCTTTGCGCCTGGTCATTGCGTTGGGAAGATTGCATGGGGCCACCCGTGATCGATCATTGCCCGACATGGTGCAACGATCGATCACGGGGAAATTGGACAGGTGTGCTCTCTTGAAAGCTGGACGCACCACAACCTCCAACTGCTGCCTCACCATCCCCTGTGGCGAGGGGATTTATCCCCGTTCGGCTGCGCAGCAGTCGCAAAACCTGAGTACGCGGAATTCCTGATGTACCGCAGCCACAGGTTCGGGGCTGCTGCGCAACCCAGCGGGAGCAAGCTCCCTCGCCACAAAAGCTCGTCAGGCTACGGGGCTGTGTCAGCCTTCAACTCCAGATTATCCAGCACCCGATTCACCGCCAGTTCACCGAGCATGATCAACATCGAGAGCGCGTTCGGCGGCTTCGTGGAATTTCTTTGAATCAAGGGATTCGTAGGGCGAGGTGGTGTCGGTTTCTGGTGGATTTGGCGTTGGTTTGATCATGGTGAAACTCCTTGAGAATGGAGCCGTCATCCATCGCTGCTAAACGAATCAGGTGGCGGCTGAACGCGGGTTAGCAGACCAGGCTCAAGAATCCCGGCGCACCGAAGTGCCCCACGCTAGCCGCCATAAAACAAGAATGGCGAAACCGACGTGCCTTGAGATTAACCGAGCTGCTAAACCCGATCGCTGTCAATCAGCGACCCGCAAACAATAGAACCCGCCCCCAAGGCGCACAAGCCGGCCGATTCTGGCGTACGTGTAGGCAAAGGCGCAAGGTTGCGTGGCTTTGCGGACATAGCCTTAAACACTATTCAACATGAGCGGCGGATTGGCCTAAACGACAAACCCGCGCTCCGTTTACAAGGAAGCGCGGGCTTTCATGGTGAGACTGGTAAATAAATGCGTCCCCTTTTCCACTTGGCCACGCTGCCTTCAGCTCCAGAGTGTCCAGCACCCGATTCACCGCCAGCTGTAATGGTCGAGGCCGCTAGCGGCTTCTAATCATCCACGCTCAATACGCATCACCCGGCAGCGGGGCCCTCGATTGAGAAATGGTGCTCGTCACACCTGACACGCCAGCGCTGCTCGATCCCTGACTGGATGCGCCCGGCAGCAGCGAGATAGCCCATACCGTGTTGTCATAAACACAAGTGACCAACGCACGAGAGTCATCCGGGCTTATTCCGATTTGCACAGGCCCCTGCCCGACAGTGGTTGTCGCAATGACTTGGTCCAGAGCGGTGTCAATCGTCGTGACCGTATTGGTACCGTTGTCACAGCAATAAGCCCGTGTACCTGCATGGTTCAGCACAATGCCCCTTGGCCACCCTATCACTTGAATTGCAGCGATCTGTGTAAATGTCAGAGCATCGAATTTAACTACGTAACCAATCCCGCTATTGTCAACGCCACAAACGTAAATGCTCTTTCCATCAGGACTGACTGCGACTCCATAAGCCGCCACCGGCATCGGCACAGTCCTGACAACGCTTAAAGTCAGTGCATCAATCACCGAGACTGACCAGCCAGGGCCGTTGCCGAAATTTGCAACGTAAACCCACCGACCGTCCTGGGAGATATCAATACCTCTGGGATATGGCCCAACGTGGATAGTTTTGACAGACTTCAAGTTAACGGCATCTATCACCACGACCGTATTGGTCTGCCAAGTGCTAACAAATGCTTGAGAACCATCGTTGCTTAAAACTATCCCGATTGGATGCCCCGCCGCAGGAATATTGGCAATCAACGAGTTGGTATTCGTGTCAATAACTGACAACGCGTTATTGCCATTACAGGCAAAAGCACGCGAGGCGTTTTTAGACAGGGCAATCTCCCACGAAACATCAAGCGAAGGGAGCGGTATCTGTTTGATCAACGTTGAGCGAGTTGTATCAATGACCTGTACCAGTTTCGCCCCGGTGACGTAAGCCAATTTGCCATCGGAGCTATAAGTAATGCCCGTGGGTGTAGGACTTACCGCAATCGGGCCGAGCGGTGCCTGCGCCGTAATCGTCAACACGGCACTGGCCGTACTCCCTCCACTGACAGCCTTGATTGAGGATGTTCCCGCCACTCCACTCGCTGTCACTCCGGCGAGCCTCACCTTCCCGTCCGGCCCCGTCACGAAATTGCCCACCCTCTTCCCGTTAGGAAACGTCGTCCCTGTCGGCAACGTAACCTTGATGGTTCCCACAATTGGCTGTCCGCTTTGAGTCAGGCTCAACTCGATTCCCGTCACCTGCCCACCCGCCGACGCGGAGTAAGGGCCATTGATAAACGTTACCAATACGGCGGCCGCGGTACTTATTGTGATTGAGGTTGTCGCCGATACTTCGGTGTTGGTTAACTGATCGGACACCACGGCGAAGACCGAACGGACACCGTCGCCAATCGTCTTGAGGTCGGCGGTCGTCAGGGTGTAGCTGATCGGTTTGGTGGGATCTGGGTTGGTGAACGTGTGGCTCCATGGGCCAATGTTCAGTGTCCCAGTGTCGTGAGGTCGCGCGTCATTGATTGTGATGGTGATGACTACCGTCTGCCCGGGACCGACGGTCGCCGGATGAGCGACCTTGGCAGTGGGTGCGGGATTGTTGAACAATACTTTCAGCACCGGTGTGGAATCCGCATAGCCCCCGCTGAGCCGCTCCCACCGGTAGAACATTGTATTGATACCGTTTTTAAATAACCCCCACGGCAGGTCCAGGGCAAAGCGCATATTCTCCTCACCCAGCTGGATGATCTTGATTACGGGAGTCCTTACGCCATTGACGTATATCACCACAGAGTCGTAAGCGGCCCGCGAGATGGACAACGTTGCAGCCGGATCGATCACGATGGTCAGGGGAGTGGTCGGCGAGTAGATGGCCTGGGATACGCCGTAATGCACCGTATTTGCGGGAAGCACCTGCGTTGACGCACCTACGATGAACATGGGCCTCAGCACAAGTGCATTGGTGACCTGCGTTGAATTAACGTTGATGGTGGGCATCTGTTGCTCCTCGGGTGCTGCGCCATAGGCATTTCGGGACTTGGCACATCACACCGCGAAACGGGAGTTGCGTCACCTGTCAGATCTGACAGGTGCGCAGGGCTTCAAGACGAACGGTCGTCAAGCGCCGGGTGATTGTGGGGAGCACGAAACGTTGCGACGATCATCAGCGGCATCCTCAATGATCATTCGTTGAAGGTGGAGACGGTCTGACCTGAGCGCTGAAACAACAAAACCCGCCGCCCCGATCTAGCGGGACGGCGGGCTTTTGATGGCAGGCAGAAATCTGTGGCAAGGGAGCTTGCTCCCGCTGGGTTGCGAAGCAGCCCCAAAAAAGTATTGCGAGTGCTTCGCACTCGAGCGGGAGCAAGCTCCCTCGCCACAACAGTTCGTAAGCCTACAGGGCTTTGTCAGCCTTCAGTTCCAGATTATCCAGCACCCGATTCACCGCCAGTTCACCTAGCATGATCAACTGCGCAATCCCCAACAGCACATGCCGCTGCGACGCATCAAGCATGCCTGCGAAGTCGTTGGCCATGACCTTGGCCGAGGTCAGGGTTTCGCAGGCGTTTGCCAGCAGTTCTTCGCTGTCGATGCCGGGGGCGATTTTGTAGATGGTGTTGGGTTTGAGCGCAGGTCTGCGCGGCAGGAACGGATTGAGGTAATGATCGAGCGCGCGTTCGGCGGCTTCGTGGAATTTCTTGGAATCGAGGGATTCGTAGGGCGAGGTGGTGTCGGTTTCTGGTGGGTTGGGTGTTGGTTTGATCATTGATAAAGCCTCTAGAGTGGTTGGGGGCGCCACACTTCGCTGCTAAACGAAAGAGGTGGCGGCCGTACGCGGGTTAGCAGACCAGGACTCTAGAACCCGGCGCACCGAAGTGCCCCACGCAAAGCCGCCATAACGTGAACGGACAGGCATTAACCTGATCACGAAAAAGGACGTTGTGCGTCTAGAGAAAAGCCCGGGCTGCTAAACCCGATCGCTGTCAATCAGCGACCCGCCAACAATAGAACCCGCCCCCAAGGCGCACAAGCCGGCCGATTCTGGCGTACGTGTAGGCAAAGGCGCAAGGCGCTGTAGCTTTCATCAAGTAACGATAAACGTCCATAAACACCGCTGGCTAAACGTCATGAACCACTCGCGAGCGCTACCGAATCGTGTACAGACGCGGGGCAAAAACCTGAGCCGTTGCGGCGTTAGCCACTGTGTCCAGGTTGACCCTGAACCGCAGCGTCAACGTGCTGCCGGGGCGCAGATCCTTCAGATAGCTGAACAACACGATGACGCTGTATCCGCCATTGAACACCCAGCTCTGATTCACCACCACGTTGCCCATCCACATCGCATGGTTGTGCGGGGCGCCATTGGCATCTTCACCCTCAAAGTCCAGCCAAAGTGCCTGCGCACGCGCGATATGCGGCCACACACCAAATCGCAACGTAGCGCCGGCTTGCACGTTGGCCAGGATCAAGTCCGCCGTACCATTCGCCTCGAGAAAGACTGGCGCAACGAACCGATCCGCCGGGATCGTGCCCACGCTCAAGTGGATAGGTCCTAAAGGCGCTGGCGGGGCCGTGCCGCGGTCATACTCGGCGCTGACCGTGACCCGCTTGCCCAGGCTGAACGCCAGCAGCGTAAGCGGTAGCGGGATGTTCCTGGGAATCGTGGTACCCGCCGTGACGGTGTTGGTGGTATGTGAGCCGCCCGGTGGAGTGCCCGGGGCGGCAGCCCAACGGACTCTGATTCGGTCGTTGGCCTGCATGTTGTAATTCAGGACTGCCGTCAGACTGGTCAATGCCGCCATTGGATCAATAGTGCCGTTGTCGGGCGCCTCGGCAATCGTCAACTCCAGGTTTTGCACCACGACGTTGATTCGCCGTGCACTTGAGGCACCGCCGCTGCCATCCGCCAACTTGACTGTAAACACATGCAGTCCACCCGTGAGCGCAGCTACGACATACGTCCAGACACCGGCGACGGGGTTGACCGTATCGAGGTGAGCCGACCCATCGAATACATCCACTGGACCGGAGGTGCTGCCACTCAGGGTGACAGTGGTGTAGCGAGTGTCCGCACCATCGTGGACTTCTCCATCGAGATCGGTGACCGACAATATCTTTGGCGCACTGGTCGATTGTGTGACGACTATGTAGTTCCGATGGGCAAATGCCTGGACGTTAGATCGATCCGGACTGAACTGCAGCCCGGCCCAAAAACTCATCGTCAGCACGCTGCCATTTTCCAGATCTTGCAGCGGTGTAGCAGAGACCTCTTCTTCGCGATACCCAAGACTGAATTTTCCATCGACGAAATCCGTCGGCGCTTGCCAATACCAAGCCTGCCAAACACTGCCATCGCGCTTCCGGCCTGTGAGCTGGAGCCAGTAAAACTGCTCGCGCCTGCTGAACAGCCACGTCCTGATACGCAATGTAACCTTAGTCAGCTCGCTCACATTCAGGTGAGTGCCCTCACCTTCGTCGTCTGCCTCTTTGATCACCGGCAGGGGCTGGTCAGGTTGATCTATGACCGGTATGAAAAGCGCCAATAGTTGTGAGTTCACAGGCGATTCAGTGCCACGGTAAAGCGTGTAATAGGCGATAACAGTCAGCCCGAGGTTGAAAGCCACCAGAATGTTGTCAATGTGGGTCGTGAAAGGGCGTTTAAACCCGCCAATCGGTATGCGCGGCGAAGTGTAGGACCCGGAACCTGGAGTCCCGGCCACCGTGATCGTAATGGAGTCTCCAGGTAACCAAGGGAAGTCGATTATTACCGTCAGGTTGGACCGAGCGGCCGCTGGCACCAGGAACCCACCGGAACTTTCTTTAATTGCCAGTGGCGGCAGATCGTCACTGGTGAGCGCAGGAATCGGCGTGTCCATATTCACTTCCCTTGAGAGCAGGCCTTTTCGGCATCGGCCCATCAAACACGGGAAGGCGAATTCAGACCACTGTCAGAACTAACAGGTAGAAGGCAGTTTCAGACGAACGGCCACTTACACCAGTGGAATATCCAGCGTCACCGACATGAACTGACTGATCCGCGCCCGCAGCCATTTCTCCGCCGGGTCGTTGTCATGCACCCCGCTCCACGCCATCGACAGTTGCGCCGCATCGATGGGAAACGGCGGATCTTCCGCGCGCAACGCGCAACCGTCGACCAATGCACACGCCGCGTAATCCGGCACCGTGGCGATCATCTCGTTGCCCGCGAGTAATGCACGCAATCCGCTGAATTGCGGCACGCCGAGCACCACGCGGCGGGTGCGGCCGAGTTTGGCCAGATCCATGTCGATATTGCCGCTCAGATCGCCGGAGAACGACACCATGGCATGCGGACGCTCACAATATTCGTCGAGGGTCAGCGGCCCCGGACGATCATCGCCACGCAAGACTTTGCAGGGAATGTCGCGCAGTTTTTTGCGCTTGGCGTTGGCCGGCAGGTCGGTGGTGTAGCTGACGCCAACCGAGATTTCGCCCGAGGCGAGCAATGTCGGCATCAGCAGGTAGTTGGCGCGTCGCACCACCACGACGATGCCCGGCGCCTCTTCCTGCAACTGGCGCAACAGCGGCGGAAACAGACCGAACTCGGCGTCGTCCGAAAGACCAATGCGGAACACATCGCAACTGGTCGCCGGATCGAATTCCTTGGCGCGGCTCACAGCGCCGGAAATCACGTCCATCGCCGGTTGCAGTTCCTGCAGAATCGCCAGCGCCCGCGCGGTCGGCTCCATGCCGCGACCGTTGCGCAGTAACAACGGATCGTCGAACAGATCGCGCAAGCGGCCCAATGCGGCGCTCACCGCCGGTTGGCCCATGAACAGTTTTTCGGCGACGCGGGTCAGGTTCTTTTCGAACATCAATGCTTCGAAAATCACCAGCAGGTTCATGTCGACGCGGCGCAGATCGTTACGGTTCATGGGCACGTTTTCCTTGTTTTAGCCGAGTGTGAGATGTGGGCACTTTACTCGATCAACGGCACTTTGGCCGCGCGTTTGTACGGGCCGTATTCCACTGGCACCCATTGGAAATGTTTGTCCACGGCCGTGATATGCCCAATGCCGGGGAACGGCAGATGCGCAGCCGTCACCCAGGTTTTGCTGGCCGCCGCTGCGCTGAACACCGCGTTGCGACTTTTGATCGCCTGCTGGCTATTGACGTCGAAGCTGATCGACACCTCTGGATGCTCAAACTGCACCGCGAGGTTGTGCACCAGATCGCCCATGAACACGATGCTCTGCTTTTGCGAGGTGAAGCGGTACGTGGTGCTGCCCGGCGTGTGGCCGGCCTCAAGCGTGGCTTCGACCAGACCCGGCAACGGCGACTGGCCGGCGGCGAAGGTTTTGAAGCGCCCGGCCGCAACGTACGGCGCAGTTGAATCCTGGGCGATTTTGAAGAACGCTTTGGCGCCGTCCGGGGCTTTGGCGAGGGCTTGCGGGTCGAGCCAGTAATCGGCTTCAGCCTTGGCGGCGTAGACCGTGGCGTTGGCGAAGATCGGTTTTTGCTCGCCGTCGACCAGGCCACAAACGTGGTCCAGATGCAGGTGCGTCAGCAGAATCGTGTCGACCTGCTCAGGCTTGTAGCCCGCCGCCTGCATGTTCGCCGAGAGCTGACCGGCGGTGGCGCCGATGCACTGGCCAGCGCCGGTGTCGACCAGAACCAGCTGCTTGCCGGTGTTGACCAGGAACGCGTTGAACGCGGTCTGTACGCCCGGCGTTTCAATCGAGCGCCGCGCCAGCAATGCGCGGATCTGGCTCTGACTCATGCCTTGCAACAGCTTGGGCGACAGGTCGTTATAGCCATCGAACAATGCAGTTACTTCGTAATCGCCGACGGCCAGACGGAAATAGCCCGGCGCCTGCGTGCCGACTTGCGGTGCTTGTGCCATCGCGTTGGACACACCCACCGCGAGTGCCAAGGTAATTGCGCCGTTAACAAGACTCTTCATGTTTTACCCCGTTTTCGCGACCCCCGGTGGCCCGCCCATATTTTCGTCATCCTGCCCGAACCTTGGCGCCCAGACTTGCAACGGTGTGCTGAGTTCACGCAGTGGCGATGGAATTAACAACGTTTAACTCGTCAGCCTCAGGCCCCCGTCCAACAATGAATGCCTCTGCGCAGCGTTGTTTTTTGCCCCGAGGGACAGCACCGCCGGTGCACTCCCCCCGATACGGACTCTGGCCATGGCTCACACAAAGCAAAACGTCGCCCTCGCCTCCGCCTGCGAACCGCGCCGCAACAGTACCGGCGGGCTAAGTCCGCAGCGCCAGCGGTTGGTCAAACAGTTGATTCTCGATCGCCTCGGCGACAGTCTCGAAGTCACTGACCTGGCCCGCGCCTGCTCGCTGTCGCGCAGCCATTTCTCGCGCGCCTTCAAATGCAGCACCGGGCTCTCACCGCAGGACTGGATCCGCACTCAACGCATCGCCCGCGCCAAGCTGTTGATCCAGCACACCGAGCTGAGCCTGACGCACATCAGCCAGGAATGCGGTTTCTGTGATCAGGCGCACTTCTGCCATATCTTCACCCGCAGCGAAGGGATCAATCCGTTTGCGTGGCGTTGCCGGGAGGTTCGGGATTTGAAGATCAAGAGATCGCAGCCATCGAATGTTGCGCCGCAAACACCGCCATTTGCAGCAAGGTGTTGAGCTTGTCACCCGCACAGGCTGCCGGAATGGGTGAAGCCTGCCGCGAGTTTGTCTCGCCAGGGTCGGACCAGATAAACCCCCGCAGTCGCCTCCATGGATTGCTTGAACGCCGCCGGTTTGCGCCTTTAAATACAGTGGCGCGACGCTCGAGGCGGACTTGGCTTGGGCGCTGTTGCGAAAGCGATGCATTGCACTCGCGGCCGATCCTGAGGAATATGCCCGGATACCGCGGCGCAGACGGCTGGCGTGCCCCTCAAGTCGCGGTCCGCCCTGCCCGTCACACGTTCGTCGCAACGTCAGGTCAGGATCATGAAAAACAGCACAGGAGTGAGCGGTTGAGTTTTTCCCCGAATCAGGCCATCGGTTTTGGCCCCTATCGGATCCATCCCGGACAACGGCTGGTGCTTGAAGGCGAGCAGCCGCTGCGTCTGGGTCGGCGCGCCATGGATATTCTGTTGATCCTGCTGGCACATGCTGGCGAGGTGGTGAGCAAGCAGCAATTGATGGTCGGGGTCTGGCCCGACAGCGTGGTTGAAGACATCAACCTGCGCGTGCACATGGCGGCATTGCGCAAGGCGCTCGGCGACGGTCAGGCCGGGCAGCGTTTCATCGTTACCGTGGCGCAACGCGGCTACAGTTTTGTCGCGCCGATTGCGCTGCAAGCCATAGAACCACGCGCCAGCGTCGATGCGGTTGGCCGGCATAATCTGCCGCTGCGCCGCGCGCGGATGATCGGCCGCCAGCCGTTGGTCGACAGCCTGATCACGCAACTGCCGCGCCAGCGCTGCATCACCCTGGTCGGCCCCGGCGGGATTGGCAAAACCTCGGTCGCGTTACGCGTTGCCGAGCAATTGATCGGCCGCTATCGCGACGGCATACGTCTGCTTGATCTGGCACCGCTGAACGACCCCGGCCTGATCTGCTCGCACCTGGCGGGACTGCTGGATTTGTCACTGCACGACGGTGAACCACTGCCGTGTCTGATCAACAGCCTGCGCGAGCGGCAGATGCTGCTGGTGATCGACAACTGCGAACACCTGATCGACGCCGTCGCACTGCTCAGTGAGAGCATTTTGCGCGGCGCCCCGCAGGTGCATATTCTGGCCACCAGCCGCGAAAGTCTGCGCGCCGAAGGCGAATTCGTGCAGCGCCTGGAATCGCTCGATTGCCCGCCGCCGATTGCCGTGCTCGAGCGCGAACAGGCGATGGGATTTTCAGCGCTGCAATTGTTCGTCGAGCGGGCGATGGCCGCCAACGAACACTTTGAATTCAACGATGCCGAACTGCCGCTGGTTATCGAAATCTGTCGCCGGCTGGATGGCATTCCCCTGGCGCTGGAACTGGCGGCAGCGCAGGTCGCCAGCCTCGGTCTGGACGGTGTGCTGACGCAGTTGCAGGGCCGATTGCCGACTGGTACACAAAGCCTTTTCGGGCGCCATGAAACCCTGCGCGCCACACTCGACTGGAGCTTCAATCTGCTCACCGAGTGCGAGCAGACCTGTCTGCGCCGACTGAGCGTGTTTCGCGGCGGTTTCACGCTGGAGTCCGCCGCAGCGGTGATCGTCGGCCAGCACATTGCGCCGGGTGAAGTGTTCGCTTCGATCACGCAACTGGTCGCCAAATCGTTACTCAACGTCGAAGTCGGTGATGAAGAGGTTTTTTATCGCCTGCTCGACACCACCCGCCGCTATGCGCTGGAAAAACTCGATCACGCAGTCGAACTCAGTGACACCCGCGAACGCCACGCCGAGCGCTGCCTGACATTGATGCATCAGGCGCAAAGCGATTGGCAGACCACACCGACTGGATTGTGGATCGAGCGCTATGCGCGGGGCCTGGAAGACTTGCGCGCGGCGCTCGACTGGACGTTGAACGCGGACGGCTCGCGGGAAACCGGCGTGCGCCTGACCGCGACTTCCGCGCCATTGTGGCAAGAGTTGTCGTTGCTCAAGGAATACGGCGGACATGTACGTCATGCGCTGCGGCTGCTCGATGCATCTGCGCAACCCTGCCCACAGCTGACAATCGCTCTGAAACTGGCGCTCGGCAGCGCGTGTTATCACACCTGGGGTGGCACGCCGGAGACGATCAAAGCGTTTGTCGACGCCAACGATCTTGCCCGACAACACGCCAACATGGCCGCGCAATTGCGCGCAGTATCTGGGCATATGGCGGTCAATCTCAGTTGCGGCAACTACCAGATGGCGCTGGAGCAAAGTGAGCAATTTGATCGCCTCGGCGTGCATGGCGATCCGCAATTGTCGCTGAGCACCCATCGCCTGCGCGTGCTGGCGCTGCATTACGCTGGCGATCAGCAACAGGCGCGAATTCACGCCGAGCAAGTCATTCAGCGTATGGCGCAGAGCGGTAACCTCAATCGCTTCACCCACGGCTTTGGCGTGCAATACGATCAGAGCGTCGCCTCGCTGACCGTCCTCGCCCGTGTACTGTGGCTGCAAGGTTTCCCCGAGCAGGCATGGCGTACTGCGCGCCAGGCGCTGGACATCGCAGTGCAGATCAACCATGGCACGTCGATCTGCTACACGCTGGCATTGGCGAGTTGCTTGATCGCGCATTACAACGGCGACCAACAGAACGCCCGCGCAATGCTGCGATTGCTGCTGGAACAGGCGCAGAAGCATTCGGTGCTGCTGTTCTACAGATGGGCGCGGCATTATGCGCAGGTGATCGATGCCGATTCGGCGACTGACTTGTTGCCGGATGGCAGCGGCCTGGTTCGGGAAATCATGGTCACGCTGGACGGCTCTTTTGTTGACGATGCCCTGGTGGAGCGGGCACAAGGCGGTGCAGCGGGCTGGAGCACAGCGGAGATTCTGCGCGCCAAAGCAGATAGATCGCTGGCGCAAGAGGCGCCTTGCCTGCAATCGGTCGAAACCGTTCTGCAGCAGGCGCTGTGCATCGCGCAAGCTCAAGGCGCACTCGCCTGGGAACTGCGCAGTGCCACTTCACTGGCGCAGCTGTGGCAGCGTCAGTCGCGCTATCGCGAAGCACTGGAATTATTGCAGCCGATTTACCAACGTTTCACCGAAGGCTATGCCACGCCTGACTTGCGCAAGGTGCGTGCGTTGCTCGACGAGTTAAACGGCCAACTGCACATCTGAAGCCCGGCGGGTATGGGCGATGTATCGGGCGTGCCGGCGTTCGAGTTCTTTCGATTCGCCGGTCTGTTCCAGCTGCTCGCGGGCAAAACGGCGGATGGTGTTAAGCATCCGATAACGCTCACCGCCGCGCTCCACGCCAAGCAGCGACTTGGCGGTCAGCCGTTCGATCACCGCTGCCAGTACCGACGCTGGCAGCAGCTCACAACCGATCACATCAATAACCGCCTTCAGACTGAACGCCATTTGAAACACTGAAAGCCGCCGCAGCACTTGTTGCTCCTGATGGCTCAGATGCCGATAACTCCATTCCAGTGCGGCGGTCATGGACTGATGACGAGGCACCGCCGTCCTTCGACCGTGGCTCAGCAGCTGCAGACCGTTATCCAGCTGCGCGTGCACACCGATGATCGCCAATGCATCAATCTGCGCTGCCGCCAATTCAATCGCCAATGGCAGTCCATCCAGTCGCCGGCAGATGTCGCACACGGCTTGCAAATCCTGCTCGCGCAGCTTGAAACCCTGCTGACGCGCCCGTGCACGGCTGACGAACAACTGCACCGCCGAATAGCCCATTGCCTCAGCGACACTGTTCAGTGCGCTGGCTTTGGGAATCGTCAGAGGCGGCAGCTGTTGTACGGTTTCAAGGCCCACGCGCAACGGTTCACGGCTGGTGGCGAGGATCGACAGCCGTGGAGCTGCATCCAGCAGTTTTTCCAGCAAGTGCCGGCAGGGTTCGCGCAAGTGATCGCAGTTATCCAGCACCAGCAAGGCGTGGCGCGTGGTCAACGTAGCCAGGTTTGTATCGAGGGTTTGCAACAGATGATCGAGTATCGGTGTGGACTCGTCGATCAACGAAAAATCCACCTGCCACACGCCGTCACGAAAATGCTGCAGAAGTAGTTCTGCCGCCCGCAGAGCCACGGTGCTTTTGCCGACACCGCCAGGCCCGGTCACGGTCATCAGCCGCGACAGTGGCAATTGCCGCACCAGACTGCCAACCAGCGAATCTCGGCCAGTGACCGGCGTCAGGCGCGCCGGCAAATTATGTTGAGGCGTTTGCAGTGTTTCAAAAACCACTTGCGCGGTGCTATCGCCTCGCACTGGGGCAACAAAGCTGTAACCGCGTTGCGGCACATTGACGATATAGCGCTGGCCGTTCTCGCCGTCGCCTAGCGCCCGACGCAGGGCGGCGATGTGCACCCTGAGATTGATCTCTTCAACCACCGAAGCCGGCCACACCAGCGCGATCAATTGTTCCTTGCTGACCACCCGACCGGCACGCTCGACCAGCACTTGCAGAATGTCCAGTGCACGCCCGCCCATACGCAGTTGGCGATCCCCATCGAGGATCAGCCGTTGGCGCAAATGAAACGCGTACGGGCCGAAATGCAGGACCGACGCTGAGTTCAAATCGAGGACGCTGTTCATATCAACTATCTTGGCAGGCCTCGATGACGCTACAACCACCACGCAGGGCGCAGCACGGACATACAAGTGCGCAGAACGGACAGAAGCGCTCTAGCTGAACTGTTCGCGGTACTGCGCAGGGGTAAGGCCGAGCTTTTCACCGAACAAAATGCGCATGTGCCGAACGCTGCCGAAACCACTTTTGTAGGCCACGGTTTTCAGCGGCAGATCGCTGGTTTCGAGCAGATTGCGTGCGCAGTCAATGCGCGCACTTTGCAGAAAATCCATCGGCGTCATGTTCACTTCACGGGTGAACATCCGCGCGAAGTGCCGCGCGCTCATGTTCGCCAGCCCGGCCATGCGCTCGACGCTGAAGGCTTCGTCGAGATGCTCCAGCACATGATTCTGTACGCGGGTGATCGGCGTTTCGTGTGGTGCTACTGCGGCCATCAACGGACTGAACTGTGCCTGCCCGCCCTGACGTTTCATCACCACCAACAACACTTTGGCCACGTCCTGTGCGAGTTTTTTGCCGTGATCGCCGGCGACCACGGCCAAGGCCATATCGATGCCGGCCGTTACCCCGCCGGAAGTGATCAGGTTGCGATCCTCGACGTAGATCTGATCGGTCGCGACTTTCGCCTGTGGAAAGCCCTTGGTCAGCCGTTCGGTGTAATTCCAGTGGGTGGTCACGCGATAGCCATCCAGCAACCCGGCATGCCCGAGCACGAAGGCGCCGGTGCAGATTGAGCCGTAGCGCTCGGCGCGTTTGACCGCACCTTTGAGCCAGGCGAGCAGCGGTGGATGTTTTTCGTTGTAGGCACCCGGGCCGCCGGGTACCAGCAGCAAGTCATAAGCTGCGCTGGCATCCTCGATATGGCGGTCGGTATGGACCATTACGCCGTTGGACGCGCGCAGCGCACCGCGCTCAGTGCCGAGCGTTGTCAACTGATAGTGGCATTCGGGTTTGAGGTAGCGATTGGCGACTGAAAAGACCTCCATTGGCCCTGCCATATCCAGCAGTAAGAAATCGGGGAACAACACCATTGCCACGGTTTTCATGGGAATCCATCACTGAAATCGACGAACTGATATAAACGCAGCATTATGGCGACGAACATCAAGGCCGGCCCAGGAATTTGCGTGAACTGGCCCACGAAACTGTCAACCTGAACAGGACAGTATTTCAATTTTCATCTACTTATTGCATCTGACGGTAACCAGTAAGCTTCTCCTCACTCGGACGAATCAACGTCCTGAAAGGAGATTTCATCATGCTGACCCTTCGCAAAGCTTCTGACCGTGGTCTGGCCAATCATGGCTGGTTGAAGTCTTTCCACACCTTTTCTTTCGCCAGCTACCGCGACCCGCGGGAGCAGGGTTTCTCCGATCTGCTGGTGATCAACGACGACCGCGTCGCCGCCGGCAAAGGTTTCGGCCAGCACCCGCATCGCGACATGGAGATTTTCTCCTACGTGCTCGAAGGTGCATTGGAACACAAGGATACCTTGGGCACTGGCTCGGTGATCCGCCCGGGCGACGTGCAACTGATGAGCGCCGGCAGCGGCGTGGCGCACAGCGAATTCAACCACTCGGCGAGCAAACCGGTGCACTTCCTGCAAATCTGGATCGTGCCGGATGTCAGCGGCGCCAAGCCACGCTACCAGCAGGAGCACTTCAGCGCGCAGAAAAAACGCGGTCGTCTGCAACTGATCATCTCGCCGGAGGGCAACAACGGTTCGCTGAAAGTGCGCCAGGATGCACGAGTGTACGCCGGGCTGTTCGATGGCCAGGAAAGCGCCACGCTGAAATTGCCAGCCAATCGTTATGCGTACGTGCATGTAGCCCGTGGCAGCGTCGAATTGAACGGCGTGCAGTTGCAGGAAGGTGACGGCGTACGGGTTCGCGAAGAACAGATGCTGACCTTGAGCAATGGCGTGGACGCCGAAGTACTGGTGTTCGACCTGCGCCCGCAAGAGCTGCCCGAAATGCCATGAGGCGTGTTTGCATCGCCCACAAAAAACGGCCTTCATTGAGGGCCGTTTTTTATTGTTCGATGATTGCAGTCGGAGCTGTCAGCGCCGGAACGCCGCCCTCTTTCACCGATTGAATCATCGCAAGGGTCGTCTGCATCGTGACGAGCACGTTGGCTTGATTGGCGTAGAAACAGCCGACGAGTATGGCAATCATCCCGAGAAACTGAACTGTAGTCGCTGCCCAGTAGTGCGGCTTGATACTCGAAATTTTCTCCATGGCTTCATCCAGTCTCTCGATGGATTTGTCCATTCGATTGCCAAGCAATTCATAGCGTTTGTCGCGCTCCAGATGAGCCTTTTCCTGCGCAATGAGGATTTTTTCCTGCGATTTTTCTCGCTCTAACCGGGCTGCTTCGATCTTTTTGTCACTTTCCAGTCGAGCCGCCTCGCGCTCCTGCCGGAGCTCTTCCAGATAGCGTTCTCGCGCAAGTCGCAGTTCTTCTTGAGAACGCTCCTGCTCTCGTCGGAGATTCTCCTGGCGGGCTTCGGTTTCCTCCCGAGCCTTGTCTCGGGTTGCCTGATCAATCAGAAACCCGTCAATCTTCGAAGACATGGACTCGATCCGGGCATCGATTCGGGTCTCGATGAGCTCGATCCTGGCGCTGAATTCGTCTCGCGTTACGTAGTTCATAGACTCGTTACCACCGGTTTTGCTGGCCATGTCACATTCTTGAAATTGGCTGATTTCCCTTGCAATCAATTCCCCACCCCTGCGCTTATCAATGCTTCCCTGATTGATCCCCTTGCAGCGCTCTACCTGCTCACCCAAGGTTTGAACAACGATAGAACCCGGCTGAAAAACTCACAAGCCAGCGGATTCTGGTACGGATGTAGGCAATATCGCCGGTCGCTGTAGCCGTCCTACATGGATTTGATTTATCTATTCATTCTCCGACGCAAACGCCTCGACAATCTGCTCGATCACCGCCCTCACCCGCGCCGTATGGCGTAAATCTGCATGGGTCACCAACCATACTTCGTAAGGCAGCGGCCGCGTGCGTTGCGGCCAGAGCCTCACGAGACCGTCGCGTTCGCCCATGTAGACAGGGATTTCTCCTACACCGAGACCAGCAGCAATCGAGCGGCGCACCAACAGACTTGAACTCAGGCTGGCGACGATCCGCCCACGGGTGATCGGTTCAGATACCAGCGTCATGTCCTTATGCGACTGAAAATAGGGCTGATAAACCACCAGATCGTGTCCCTCGAACGCGCTGCCTGGCGAGGGTTCACCATGGGCGTCGACGTAGGCCTGCGAGGCGAACAACCCCACCGGCCAGCGTGCGATACGTCGGGCGATCAGGTCAGGGTTGTCGGGACGCGTATTGCGCACTGCGATGTCCGCTTCGCGCTTGGCCAGGTTGAGCATTTGCGTCGAGGCATCGAGTTGCACGCGTACGTCAGGATGCTGCAGATGCAAACGGGCGATGGCCGGGATCAGGAAATCGATGGCCATGGAATCGGTGGTGCTGACCCGCACATTGCCGGTCAGGCGATCATCCAGACCCTGGATCTGCCGTTCCAGCTCCAGCGCTGAATGCTCCATTTTTTCCACTGCTTTGAGCGCTGCTTCACCGAGCGCTGTAAGCGCGTAACCGTCGGAAGTGCGCAGGAACAAGGTTGCAGCAAGAGACTTTTCCAGCGCCATTACGCGCCGTCCGACTGTCGCCTGATCCACACCCAGCACGCGCGCGGCGCCGCGCAACGTCGACTCGCGACAGACTGCGAGAAACACCCGCGCATCATCCCAGTTCATCCAGCCTCCCGATGATGCAGATTTGCATCGGATTGACGCGCAATCGCTGCGCGAATGCAGCAACCATAACCGATAAGCTGCACGCCATAAACCTCCCACAGGAGCGCAATCATGCGCACATCTTCCTCGCTCGACAGCACGCCCTCGGGTATCTGGCTGCCAATCTTCGCCGGACTCTGTGCCAGCCTGGTCAGCATTGGTCTCGCGCGTTTCGCCTACACACCGCTGATTCCCGCGTTAATTGAGGCGCAATGGTTTTCCGCCCACGATGTGGTCTATCTCGGCGCGGCGAATCTGGTCGGTTATCTGATCGGTGCGCTGCTCGGCCGGCCGATGGCCCGTCGCCTGAGCAACAAGAATGCTCTGCGGCTGATGATGATCGCAGTGACGCTGGCATTTTTTGCCTGCGCCTTCCCGGTGTCGGTGAGCTGGTATTTCGGCTGGCGTTTGCTGTCGGGGATCGCTGGCGGCGCAATCATGGTGTTGGTCGCGACGGTACTGCCGCATGTGCCGGCGGCGCGTAAAGGCCTGGCTAGCGGGGCGATTTTTCTCGGCATCGGCCTGGGAATCGCCGGTTCCGGCACGCTGGTGCCGCCACTGCTGAGTCTGGGCCTGCAAGCGACCTGGCTGGGCCTGGGCGCACTGTCGGTGTTGCTGACGGCGCTGAGCTGGTTCGGCTGGCCGGCGGATCTGCCGCATGTCGCGGCCAGCGAGGCAGATGCCAAATCCGGCAAGTCGACACCGCCGGCTGTTTACCTGTTGTTTGCGCAATACGCTTTCATGGCCGCAGGTCTGGTGCCGGCCATGGTGTTCCTCGTGGATTACGTGGCGCGCGGCCTCGGTGCCGGGGCGCATGTCGGGGCGCTGATCTGGGTCATGTACGGTCTGGGGGCGATTGTCGGCCCGGTGAGTTACGGCTTTCTGGCTGACCACCTCGGTGCGCGAACCGGCATTCGACTGGTGCTGGTGGTACAGGCGATTGCCCTCGGTTTGCTGGCGATATCTCACTCGTTCCTCGCCCTGGCGTTGCTGGCGGTGATCCTCGGCTCGTTCCCGCCGGGCATCGTGCCACTGGCCTTGGCGCGAGTGCATGAACTGGTGCCGGAGCATAAGCGCCAGCAGGTCGCCTGGAGTCGCGCCACCGTGTCGTTCGCCACGTTCCAGGCGCTGGCCGGATTTGCCTACTCGGCGCTGTTCAATGCCAGTGGCGGCCAGCACGCGCTGCTGTTCATGATCGCCGCTGGCGCAATCGTGGTAGCGCTGTTGCTTGAGCAAGCCATGAAATTACTGCCCGCAAGAACCGAACAGCGTTGCTGCGTGAATTGACGGGAATCATTAACGCCCGATCACGTTCCCATCTACGAACGATCAATTGCTCCAGAGGAATCGAAAATGACCCTGCCTACAGAAATGACCCTAGTTGAAATCACCGAACCCGGTGGCCCGGAAGTTCTGCAACCGCAACGCGTGCCGCTGCCAGTGGCTGGCGATGGCGAAGTGTTGATTCGCGTACATGCCGCTGGCATCAATCGTCCGGATGCTCTGCAACGCGCCGGCAAATATCCGATGAAACCGGGCATGAATCCGATCCCCGGCCTTGAAGTGGCGGGTGAAGTGGTGGCTCTCGGTACTGGCGTAACCGCGTTCGTAGTCGGTGACCGAGTTTGCGCGCTGACCAACGGCGGTGGTTACGCCGAATACTGCGCTGTCCCGGCAGGCCAGACGTTGCCGATTCCTGAAGGGCTGGACTGGGTACAGGCGGCCGCGATTCCGGAAACCTTCTTCACGGTGTGGGCCAATCTGTTCGGCCTCGGTGGCGCCAACAAAGGCCAGCGCGCGCTGATCCACGGCGGCACCAGTGGCATTGGCACCACCGCTTTGATGCTCTGCCGCGAATTCGGTATCCAGGCTTTCGCCACTGCTGGCAGTGCCGACAAGTGCGCTGCAATCCGTGAATTGGGTGGCGAGGCAATCAACTATCGCGAACAGGATTTCGCCAGCGTCATTGCCGAGAAAACTGATGGCCGTGGCGTGAATGCAATCCTCGACATCATGGGCGGCTCGTACCTCAACAGTAACGTCAGCGCGCTCGCGATGGACGGACGCCTGGTGATGCTCGGTTTCCTCGGCGGCGCCAAGGCCAACGACGTTGATCTGCTGGCGATCATGGCCAAACGGGCGGTCATCACCGGTTCACTTTTAAGGGCACGAAGCGCTGCGGAAAAAGCTGCCATCGCCGATCAGCTACGCGAGCACGTCTGGCCCGCATTGGCTGGCGGACGCTGCTTGCCGATCATCGACAAGGTCTACGCGCTGACAGACGCAGCCCAGGCCCATGCGCACATGGAGGCCGGCGACCATATCGGCAAGATCGTGCTGAAGGTCGATTGAGCTGCCGCAGCATTTTGTAATTGTTGCGGGCGCACGGTGGTCGAAAATGTCACGCACAGGCTTGGGCTTCTGATACAAAGCGTTCTTTGTCCGCACCGTGGTGAAACGTTTAATGTTGCTTGCCTTCATGACCCGACTCCGACGCCGCCGTCTGGCGTTTGCTTGCATGGCCGCGTTGATTATCGGCGTGCCGGCAAGTTGTGCCGTGCTGGAACACACTGAGCGCAAATTGCTGTTCCGCATCGAACCGGGCAATGCCGGTTGGTATCACGGCCTGCCCGGCAGCGTTCAGGAACTTGATCTGCAACCGAAGAGCTTCAAGGCCGGGCAAAGCATTCATGCGTGGTGGTGGCCGGCGGAACGACCCAACGCCCCGGCGATTCTGTATTTGCACGGGGTACGCTGGAATCTCACCGGGCAGTTGTTCCGTATCGAGCAATTGCGCGCGGCGGGCTATTCGGTGTTGGCCATCGACTATCGCGGGTTCGGCAAAAGTCACGGTGATCTGCCGTCTGAAAGCACGGTGTACGAAGATGCTCGGGTGGCATGGGAACGTTTCAAACTGCTGCAACCGGACCCGGCCAAACGCTTGATTTACGGACACTCGCTGGGTGGTGCCGTGGCAGTCGATCTGGCTGCTGAACTTGGACAGAGAGCAGTGCGCGAGCATACCCCGCTGCCAGTACGCGGTCTGGTCATTGAATCGACTTTCACCACGCTGGCGGATGTCGCGGCATCGGTGGCTAACACTTCACTGCCGGTGCGCTGGTTGCTGTCGCAGAAATTCGATTCCATCGACAAGATCGCCGACATTCATATGCCGCTATTAGTGGTGCATGGTTTGGCCGACGCATTCGTGCCGCCGCGCTTCAGCGAGCAACTGTTCGCTGCCGCACAACAGCCGAAGCGCCTGTTGCTGGTGCCCGGCGGGACACACAACAACAGCATGGCGCTGGGTGGGCGGAATTATCGCAAGGCCATCGATGCACTGATGCAGACCAAACCCGCGCCGCGGGTCGCGGGGCCGGCTGTTGGGCGCAGTGCGCGGGATACCTAGCGGTAACCGCGAGCCTGTAGATCGAAAAGCTGCGCGTAGTGTCCACCGGCGCTGATCAAGCCTTGGTGAGCGCCCTGCTCCAGAATCCGCCCCTGCGCAAGCACGATGATGTGATCGGCATTGCGCACGCTCGAAAAACGATGGGAGATCAGCAGCGTCATGCGTGCTTCGGTGTTCTGGCTGAAATGTTCGAACACTGCGGCTTCTGCCGCAGGATCAAGGGCCGAGGTTGGTTCGTCGAGAATCAGAATATCGGCGTCGCGACGCATGTAGGCTCGGGACAGGGCGATTTTCTGCCACTGCCCGCCGGACAATTCCTGGCCACCGGCAAACCAGCGCCCCAGTTGCGTGGCGTAACCGCGATCCAGCCCTTCAATGAATGGCGCGGCCATGCCCTCGGCGGCAGCGTCTTTCCAGCGCTGTTCATCGTTGAACGCCAGGGTGTCGCCGACGCCAATGTTTTCCCCGACGGTGAATTGATAGCGGATGTAATCCTGGAAGATCACACCGATGCGGCGACGCAAAGCGGTTTCTTCCCAGTCCTGCAGATCGCTGCCATCGAGCAGAATCACGCCTTGATCGGGACGGTACAGTCGGGTCAGCAACTTGATCAGCGTGGTCTTGCCTGAACCGTTCTCGCCCACCAGCGCCAGACTGCGACCGGGCACCAGATGCAGGTCAATGCCTTCCAGCGCCGCACGACTGGCGCCGGGGTAGCGGAACCCGACATTGTGCAAACGCAGCCCGTCGCCCGGCAGCGCACCCTCGGTGAGATGACCGCTGTCTGCCAGTACCGGTTCGGCGAGGTAATCATAAAGACTCAACAGGTACAGGCCGTCCTCGTACAGACCGCTGATTGCGCTCAGGCTGCTGCTGACTGCGCTCTGTCCTTGCTTGAACAGCACCAGGTACATGGTCATTTGCCCGAGACTGAGCTCACCGTGTATCGCGTCGATCACCACCCACGCGTAGGCCAGGTAAAACGCAGCCGTACCCAGCAGACCAAGGACAAAACCCCAGCCGTCGCGGCGCAACGTCAGGTTGCGGTCTTCGGCATACAGCCGAGTGAAGGTGTCGCGGTAACGCTGTAAAAGCAGCTGCGCGAAACCGAACAGTTTGACCTCTTTTATATAGGCCTCATGCGAGAGCAAGGTTTCGATGTAGTTTTGCTGGCGGCTCTCCGGCGCACGTCGAGTGAACAAGCGAAAGGCATCACCGGAGAAATGCGCCTCGGCGAAAAATACCGGCAGCGCGCCAACCACCAGCAACAGCAGCGCCCAGGGCGAAAAGTGCACCAGCAGCACGCCGAAGCTGATCAACATAATCAAGTTCTGCACCAGCCCCAGCGACTTCATCACCAACGCCAACGGCCGGGTAGAAGCCTCTCGCCGCACCCGCACCAGCTTGTCGTAGAACTCCGAGTTCTCGAACTGCACCAGCGACAGGGTCTGCGCCTTCTCCAGAATCAGCGTGTTGACCTTCTGCCCCAGTTGCACTCGCAGCAGCGATTGCTGCACCGACAATGCCCGCTGCGTCCCAGACAGCAACGCCAGCACCCCCGCCTCTAGCAGCACATAACGCAACACCGGCCACAACGGCGCGCTGCCCTGCTGCGCGTGCAACTGCATCGCCGCGACCACCGCATCAACAATTCGCTGCCCCAGCCACGCCGCCAGTGCCGGTAGTACCCCGGCGACCAACGTCGCCAGCACCAGGCCGAGAAACAACGCGCGCGACGTGCCCCAGACCAATTGCAGGGCGCGGCTGGCCTGACCGAGCAGCGTGGTGAAGCGTGACAGAGCGGGCATAGGGCATCGGACTCGGTAGAAAGCGGATTGGCGCCATGGTACTCCGGCCCGGGAATTGAATTTCACACCTTAGTGCAGCCACGGCATACTGGCGCCCGCAAAAACATCACGAAAAGGAATGAGTGTGTTATCCCGCCCCAATCTCCTCTGGCTTTACTACCCCATCTGCTGGCTCAGCGTAACCGTACTGGTGCTGCACCTGGCTTTTTATGACTGGCTGCTGCTCACACCCACCGACGTCGGCGGCACCTTGATGGGTGGCATGGGCGGACAAATGTATGCCAGTGCCTGGATGATCACGGCGCTGGGCTTGCTGATCGCGATGCTGGTGCGACTGCCAGGATCAACAGTCGCATGCATGGCCGCAGGCGCGGTGCAAACCGGCATCAGCATCGGGTGGCTGGTGATGTATCCGGACAACGCAGAACAGGTGATTTACAGCACCAGCCAGAAAGGAATCGTTGTCGCAATGTTGATCGGCGTGGCGATGTTTCTCGCAGGCTTCTATTTGCGCGCCTGGCTGAAAAAACGCAGCACGCAAAAACCACTATCGCGCTTGAAGTTGGTCGGCAAATTTGCGGTGGCGGCACTGCTGGCGCTGATCTTCATAGGCGTACCGGTCAAAATCGCCCAGCACAGGTCCCTGCCGCATTGCGCCTTCGATAAGAACGGCATGCAACTGACCATCTGTCTGGGTGACAGCGACGATGAACGCGTATTTGTCGACTGACTGCTGATAATCCGGGCCATACCCATGCAAAAAACATCTGGATAAACACTGCCAATCCCGCCGTCAAATGCTCTGCTATGTTTTAACAGCCCATAGCGGAGCCCAGCGAACCACCGCCCTCTCCGCGCCTGACTGCCGGGAGCAGCAACATGAAAATCAACCCGTACCTGATCTTCAACGGCGAGTGCCGCGAAGCTTTCACGTTTTATCAGCAATGCCTGCAAGGCAAACTCGAAGCGATGATGCCGTTTGGCGAGTCACCCGCTGCTGAACACGTGCCCAAAGAACACCATCACCTGATCATCCACGCCTGCCTGATGGTTGGCGATCAGATGCTTATGGCCTCGGACACCACCCCCGACCGCCCGACCCAAGGCATGAGCGGCTGCTCGATTTCGCTCAACGTCGACAGCATCGCCGAGGCCGAGCGGGTGTTTAACGCACTGGCCGAGAACGGTCGCATCGACATGCCGCTGGAAGCTACTTTCTGGGCCGCGCGCTTCGGCATGCTGGCGGATCGTTTTGGCGTGGCGTGGATGGTCAATTGCGACAGCGACAAATCAGCGTAGTTTGCGCTACCCATGAAAAAGCCCAACCGGTTCAGGTTGGGCTTGGTGTTTATCGCTGCGCAAGTTCATGCCTGACGCATTGTTCGTAATAGGTCTGCCTGACCTCCGCCGGTTTCAGCCGCGAACTGCTGTCGTAAGTTTGCTCGGTGATGCCCATGGCGGTCATGCGCATCCACGGCTGCTGAAACTTACGCACTTGCAGACGCTTGCGAGCGCCATACAAGGACACGCCCGAGAGCTTGGCTTGCTGTGCGCCGGCCGCAATGTCCGCGCCCCAGGTACAGGCAAATCGGTGTCTCTTATCGAGTTCTCGAGCGTGGGCGCTCAGCGAAAATACAGCCAGCGAAAGCATTGCAACGGTTATGACAGTCGTCCGCATATAGCCAGCCTAACCTTTTGAAAAAAGGCGATTTTGCCGGGACGCGGAACGTTAGGGGGCCAGCAGTTTGCCGCATTGCGGCGATTTTTTTCAGGCAAAAAAAGGGACAGTGCGATTTCATGAGAAATCACACCGTCCCGTCAGGCAGAACAACTGCTGCGTACTTCGACCCGCAAGCGGTCTGCGCCCTCCTCGCGACACTCGATGCTGACCGGCATGAAACGCTCGATCACCGCGATGTTGCTTTGCAAATGCTCGGTCAACCTTGGCGTGGTGAACGATCCGCCACCCGCCAGCACCATCGGCAACAGCAACTGATCGGCGAGGTGCTCGGCAACCGCTGTACCGCTGCGCAACCAGTCTGCCGCCTGGTTGATAGCGGCATCGGCCACCGTTTCCGCGCGTAATGAAACCTGACCAAACGCGCTGAATATCTCCGAGACATGCTCGAACGCATACTCCAGCAGCAGCACATTACCCGGTCCACGCCCCGCATCGAGGCAGACGTGGATGAGATTTTGCGCCGGCATGCTCAAACGCCTGGCCACCCGATCCAGCTCACGCGCTGCAACTGTCGGGGCCAGCCCGGCTGTGAGCGCCGACGCCCGTTGCGACAGCAGCACACCGCGTTCACACAGATTCAGCGGCTGCAGTTGCGACGGCTGCACCGTGGCTTCGATCTCGCCACCGCCCGCCGGGACAAAACCGTGGCGCAGCAACTGCAGATCGACATCGGCGCCCATGCGTCGTAACAACGGCAACCAACTGTTGCTGAGGAAATCCGCCGGCGGCGCCAACGGATTATGCGTACCCCCAGAGATCCGCACTCGACTGGCGTGCGGCGCCTGCAACAAAGCAGGCAACAAGGTCTGCAAAACCAGCGTGCAACTCCCGGCCGTGCCAATCGCAAACTGATACTCGCCGCCGCGAATCGGCCCGGGTTCGAAGTTCAATTGCATCGAGCCCAATTGCGCGCCCTCAACCTTGGCACCACACACATCGGCCGCAGCCATCACTGCCGTCAGGTGTTGGCGCAACAGTCCCGGTCGACTGCGTTTGGCGCGAATCTGTTTGATGCGAAATGCCCGTCCCGTCACCATCGACAGGCTCAAGGCGCTGCGTAATACCTGTCCGCCGCCGATGGCGCCGTCCAGTTCAATCACTTCCTGTTTCATTTCGATCCTTATGCGTACTGCCCGACCATTTTCCTGAGGTAGCGATCAAGCTGACGCGAGTCTTCCTGTGTTCTGTTCAAATGCGGAACGGCGCGTTCAAGTTCAGCCGCGATGAACGCGTGCAAGGCCGGACGACGTGGCCCATAGGCGCTCTCGTCGGCATTGCGTTTGAGTGCAAGCAGTTCGTCGACTTCATCGAGCAACGCGCGGTCATCGACGGTGCTCAGCAGATCGGCAAACGTCATCGGCGGCCGGCCACGGCCCTGATCGATCCAGCGCACCGCCAGCAGCGGCCGAAGTACATAGAAGTACTTCTTGTAGCGCACGCTGTCGCCTTGCAGGTAGCCGCGAAAGTTCTTTTTCGCCATCGACAGATAGTGATTACGCGCGGCCGGCGGGCTGTAGAACGCCTCAGCCAGTGCCCGCAATTGCGCAACCGCAGCTGTCTCGCTGCGATAGACCAACGGCGAATCGAGCCACTCCAGCAACGTCGGATTGGATTTGCGCAACAGCCCGAGGGTTTTGCGCAGCTCCCAGCCACTGACGTCGAGTTCATCGTCCAGCGGCCGCTCGATCACATCCCGTGGCGTGTCGACCTGAACGAACCAGTCGGGCTTTTCCACATAAACAAATCGCACATCGTAGTCACTGTCGGTGGAGGCGAAGCCCCAGGCCCGGCTACCCGATTCGCACGCATACAGCACGCTGACATTGCGCTCGCGCTCTATGCGTTCCAACTCTTCCAGCACCCGCGCGCGCATCGTGCTGCACAGTGGGTGGCGTTCTTCAAGATTCATTGCCTTTAATCCTTTCCATCAAGCGTGCCATCCGGCACGCGTTATCCCTTGACGCACACCACCTGCCGCAAGGTGTGCAGCACTTCCACCAGCTCGCGCTGGGCGTGCATGACTTTGTCGATGTCCTTGTAGGCCATCGGAATTTCATCGATCACGGCAGCGTCCTTGCGGCATTCGACGTGAGCAGTGGCGCGGATCTGATCTTCGACGGTGAAAGTATTCTTCGCCTTGGTGCGGCTCATCGTGCGTCCAGCACCGTGGCTGCAAGAGTTGAACGACTCTGGGTTGCCCAACCCGCGCACGATGAAACTTTTCGCGCCCATTGAACCTGGAATGATCCCCAGTTCGCCCTTCTTCGCCGACACCGCGCCTTTGCGGGTGATCAGTACGTCTTCGCCGAAATGCCGCTCTTTCTGTACGTAGTTGTGGTGGCAGTTGACCGCCTCCAGCGCTACGTCAAATGGTTTGCGGATGATCTGCCGTGTTGCCTGAATCACCGCTTGCATCATCAGCGCGCGGTTCTGTTTGGCAAAATCCTGCGCCCAGCCCACCGCTTCCACGTAGTCATCAAAATGCTGACTGCCCTCTTCGAAGTACGCCAGATCGCGATCCGGCAGATCGGCAATGTGCTGACGCATATCCGCCTGAGCCATTTGGATGAACAGGTTGCCGATGGCATTACCGACCCCGCGTGATCCGCTGTGCAACATGAACCACACACGGTTTGCTTCATCCAGGCACACTTCGATGAAGTGGTTGCCGCTGCCCAAGGTGCCGAGGTGCGCACGGTTATTGGTGTTGGCCAGTTTCGGGGACTTGTCGGTAATCAACTTGAACCGTGGATGCAGCGCCGCCCAGGCCTGATCGGCTTGTTGCGGAATCTCATCCCAGGCACCCTTGTCCCGCCGCGAACGGGGCGAGCTGCGGCCATGCGGCACCGCTTGTTCGATGGCGCTGCGCAGACCGTGCAGGTTGTCCGGCAGATCGGCGGCAGTCAGCGAGGTGCGCGCAGCAATAATGCCGCAACCGATGTCGACGCCGACTGCCGCCGGAATGATCGCGCCGACCGTCGGGATGACGCTGCCGATGGTCGAGCCTTTGCCCAAATGCACGTCCGGCATCACCGCGAGGTGCTTGAAGATGAACGGCATCTTCGCCGTGTTCTTCAACTGCTCGCGGGCCTCGTTTTCCACCGGGACGCCTTCGGTCCAGAGTTTGATCGGCTTGCCGTTGGCGACTTCCAGCAGTTGGTAAGTGTGTTCTTTCATGATTTCTGTTCTTTATTCATTGGCCGATGATTCGGCATTGTTTCCCAGCCCGGTATTCGCCGGGCAAATCTGCAAATAGGTGGCACGACAAAGGTTGATGACTGTTGCGCGTAATCGCGCACCGGGGTTAGCCGGCCTCAGATGTACAGCCATCGGCATTCGTGCCGTCACACGCACTGACCAGGGTTTGACGAGACGCGTTGGATGTAGTCCCGTCGGCATTCAGTGCCTGTGATAAATCAATTCATTCGCCGGAGTTCTCAATCGCTTCGACCCAGTGCTGCGCGCCATAACGCCCGGTCGTGAACTGCTCGATCACATCGAACACCGCATCGCTGAAGCCGCCGACATTCAAGATGTCGTCGCGATCCGCGGCCGGCGTCGCCCAACCGGGTTGCACATCGATGCATACCAGTCGCGCTTGCGGGTTGATCTTCTTGATCCGCTCCCATTGCCGCATCGTCTCACTGGCCCCTTGGCGACGTGAGTCGATCCAGGATTCATTGTCCGAGACCATGATCAGCGTATCGACCTTGGCCTTGCTGTCCGCCAGCTTCTTCAGCGGCGCCGAGCAGCAGGTTCCGCCACCAAAAATACTCGCCAGTTTTTCCGCGTTGCTGATCACACTGTCACGAGGGTTGAGGGTGATATCCACCACATCCACCTCGAACGGCATGACTCGCGCGGCCGGCTGTTTACGCAACACCGCAGCAGCGATCAGCGCCGCGACGTCGATGCAGCGCACCGCTGTGGTTGCGCCCTGGCGATAACCAGTCACCGGACTGCCCATCGAACCCGAGACATCCGGGCAGACCACTACAGCGCCTTGCAGCTTCGGCACATTGGCCAGCGACAGTTCCAGCGCGTCCTGCAACGCCTCGCGTATTTGCTGCGGGATGTCGTCGCCGATCATCCGGTAGGCCGTAAGCAACTGGTATGGATACACCCGCGCCTTGGCCACCTCTTGCGGATCCGCCAGCCGCGCCGCCACATACTCGGTGCAACCTGGGACTTCAAATGCCGCATGACGTGCCAGCGTATTCAGGTTGATCCGCAGACCCTGCCAGCCCATGTTGCGCGCTTGGGCGGCCCACTGTTCCTTGTTCAGCGTTTCGTTGCCGAGCAGTTGAAACGGCACCGCCGGCACTTCATCACTTGCACCACTGCGAAACGCCAGCAGGTTGCGGGTCAGTTCAGGCAACGCCTGCACATCCACCGGTTTGCCAATCAACCAGGCGAAGAACGCTGCACGCCAGGCTTCTGCCGGTTTGGGATGAACCATCTTCACCACATCCGCCAGCGATGGCTGGTTGCCGATCGACGCTTGCAACAACTGACGCTCGGTCGCGGTGTTCAGCCAGTTCTGCACCAGACGCTTGGGCTGCGAACCCAAGGATTTGCGGCCAGTCGCACCGCTGCGCAGGATCTGCACGAAATTGCGCAACATCTTGCCGCTGTCCACTACTTGTTCGAAAACCTGCGGCACCAGCGATGAACGCTGAGCAGTCAATGCCGCCAAGAGCAACGCCGGCATGTCTTTCATATGGCCTTGTTGACGGGCGTAAATGGCGGCCTTCGCCACGAAGCGGCTGTCCAGTTCCTTCACCAGTTGCAGCACCTGATCCAACTGACTCTCGGCGGATGCGTAAAACGTCTGGTTCAGGCAACCGGTGACTGCCAGTTGGGCCAACTGATGCTTGGGCGTATAGGCATAAGCCGTAGCGCCGGAAGCATTCAGAGTGTCGCAGGCCGGCAGGTTGTTCGATTGCGTGTTGAAGAGGTTCTGGTTGGCCATCGTGGCGTCTCGCTGTGTTGTCCTGTTCGTTGCGATAGGTATTGCAGACGCTGTGCCAGTTCCTGAAAACGCGGCGAATAAATATTTATCTAGTTGATTTATATAGTTTTTTATTTTTATTTATGAATTTTGAGATTTCAACTGAGACAAATCCCGCGCCCGATGACTATCATTGAATATCGTAATTTATCTTTTGAGATAGTCATGTCGAGCAAGCGCACAGTCGCCATCGGTTTTATCGGAGCAACCCTTGATCGTGTCGGCAAGGGTGCCAATCGCTGGAACCATTGGCGACCCACTGTCGGTTTGTGCCAGCAGCCCGACGTGGCGATCGACCGCCTGGAGTTGATTCACGGCCTCGACGCGCGAGACGTCAGTCTTGCCCAGCGGGTTAGCGAGGATATTCGCCAGGTCTCGCCGCAGACGGAAGTCCGCCTGCATCCGATGGTGCTGCGCAACGCATGGGATTTCGAAGAGGTGTACGGCGCGTTGCACGACTTCACCACCGCTTACACCTTTGATACCGAGCGCGAAGACTATCTGGTCCACATCACCACTGGCACTCACGTTGCGCAGATATGCTGGTTCCTGCTGACCGAAGCGCGCTATCTGCCGGCCCGTCTGATTCAGACCTCACCTGCACGCCGCGACAACGTGGAAGAGCACGCAATTGGCACTCACGCGCTGATCGACCTCGACCTGTCGCGCTACGACCGGATCGCCTCGCGCTTCGCCAGCAAACGCCTCGAAGGGCTGGAATTTCTCAAGTCCGGCATTGCTACGCGCAATGCCGAATTCAACCGATCTATCGAACAAATCGAACGCGTGGCCGTGCGCTCGAAAGCGCCGATGCTGCTGATCGGCCCGACTGGCGCGGGCAAATCCTTCCTCGCCCGACGTATCTACGAACTCAAACGCAGCCGCCACCAAATGCAGGGCCGCTTCGTCGAAGTCAACTGCGCCACTCTGCGCGGCGACGGCGCGATGTCCGCGCTGTTCGGCCACGTCAAAGGCGCCTTCACCGGCGCACAAAATGCGCGCGACGGCCTGCTGCGCGCAGCGGATGGTGGCATGCTGTTTCTCGATGAAATCGGTGAGCTGGGCGCGGACGAACAAGCCATGCTGCTCAAGGCCATCGAAGAAAAACGCTTCTTCCCGCTTGGCTCGGACAAGGAAGTCGAAAGCGACTTCCTCATTATCGCCGGCACCCATCGCGACCTGCGCAGCCGGGTTGCCGAAGGGCTGTTTCGCGAAGACCTCTACGCGCGTATCAACCTGTGGACCTTCGATCTGCCGGGTCTCGCTGGACGCCGCGAAGACATCGAACCGAACATCGACTTCGAACTTGAACGCCACGCCCGTGAACAGGGCCAACTGGTGCGTTTCAACCTGGAAGCCAGGCGCCTGTATCTCGCATTCGCCAGCTCGCGCGAAGCTGCATGGCTGGGTAACTTTCGCGAACTGTCAGCCTCGATCACGCGCATGGCTACGCTGGCCGATAGCGGACGGATCGATGAAGCGCAGGTGCAGGAGGAGATCGCTCGGTTGCGCTATGCATGGGGGCTGGCGCAGCCGGGAGCTGACCCGGAAAGTTTGCCAGGAGATGCCGGCAGCATGGACCTGTTTGATCGACTGCAATTGAAGGCAGTGCTGGAGGTTTGCAAGCAAGCCGACAGCGTGTCGGACGCGGGCAGGAAATTATTCGGGGTGTCACGACAGGCGAAGGCACAGCCCAATGATGCGGATCGACTGAGGAAGTATCTGGGGCGGTTTGGAATTGAGTGGAATCAGGTCAGGGATCAGTGAACTGTTTATTCATGCGCTCGGTTTGCGGCTTTCACAGTTTTTTCACTGCCGCGCGCATAAGGTGCACACAGCTCCTTTGATAACCCCTTTAGCCCGCGCGCCCCACGCGGGCTTTTCTTTGCCTGTGCTTTACTTGGCGCGGATGACAATCGTGGATGCGAGCATGTCACCGAGCCGCTTGCGCGAACCGAAGAAGATAAAGATCCAGTCGAAAAAATTCAGAAACGGCGTCGTGATGTTGCGCATGAAAGATTGATAGAGGTTGCAGTCCATGTAACTCCGCTCGTCAATCACCGCCATCCCCAAGAGCTTCTTGCCTATGCTCTGGCCGTTCGGCATGGCATCGGAGAACAGGTAATAAGCCACCCCCACGCAAAATCCGACCAGACCAGCCTGACTGGCCGGCACACCCACGAACTCCAATACCCGCGCGACGATAAAGAACAACGCGAAGGTGACGATCGAGTCAATGATCTGCCCTCCCCAGCGACGACCTAGTCCGGCCAGATTCTTGGGCTTTTGGTATTCGCTTGGTGTGCTGCTGATATCCATGTGATGTCATTCCGCTAGTAATGAGATACCGGCGTATCGGCATGGTTCTGGCAATGTTTAACGAGACAAAGACAAAAGCGTTCGGTCTAGCCATCCCTCCTCGCAACGATTGGATGCTCAGGTCTCCATTCAATGAATTACACGCGCAGCCGTAGCACAATCCAAACGCCTCAGAATGAACATACATTCATCCCAAAAACAGTTCAAGGCGTCTAGTCTGCGGGTTCCGACATAGTGACTACAGGAGTAACCCACCATGTTCTCGCACGAAAGCATTCCGCTCATCTCGCTGTTCATCATCCTGCTGCTTTGCGTGCTAGGTGCTGTACTCCACCCTATACACGCATTGCGCGGGTGGGTTCTACGGCGAAGAAACAAATCCAATGCACGAACCCAGAGCAAGTAAAAGCTCAATCAGGGATGCCTGTCTGCGATGAGGCTCGGGAAGTCTGAGCTTTTCCTCGATTCATCCCGCACCTCTGAAGACATAAGAACAGCATCAGCGAAACTACCGGGTAGTTTTGCGCAGGCACAAAAAAGCCGATCTATCTGATCGGCTCAAGTGTCTGATTTTACTCAGGAATTATGGTCGGGACGGAGTGATTCGAACACTCGACCCCTAGCACCCCATGCTAGTGCGCTACCGGACTGCGCTACGCCCCGACTAGGCGTGAAACTCGCCCTTCATATCGAAGAACGCTCAAGAATATAGCGCAAGCTTTTGAAAACTGGAAGGATTCAAAAGCAGAAAATTATTTCTTGAGAACCACGAGTACGTCTTCCAATTCGGCAATCATCTGCCGAATCATTTGCTTGTATTGAGTGGTGTCGTCTTTGGCCTCATCGCCGGACAAGCGCAGCCGCGCACCGCCGATGGTGAACCCTTGATCGTAAAGGAGCGCGCGGATCTGCCGGATCATCAGCACATCCTGGCGCTGATAATACCGGCGATTTCCGCGGCGTTTGACGGGGTTGAGTTGAGGAAACTCCTGCTCCCAGTAGCGCAGCACGTGTGGCTTTACGGCACACAGCTCGCTGACTTCACCAATGGTGAAGTAGCGTTTGCCCGGGATGACGGGTAGTTCGTCGTTATGACTTGGTTCCAGCATAAGCCTCAACTCGGGCTTTCAACTTCTGCCCTGGACGAAAGGTGACCACACGGCGAGCCGTGATCGGGATTTCTTCCCCCGTTTTCGGGTTGCGGCCAGGCCGCTGGCGTTTGTCCCGAAGGTCGAAATTGCCGAAACCGGACAATTTGACCTGCTCGTTGTCTTCAAGAGCGTGCCTGATTTCTTCGAAAAACAGTTCAACCAATTCCTTGGCTTCCCGTTTGTTCAGGCCCAGCTCTTCATACAGACGTTCCGCCATCTCAGCTTTCGTCAAAGCCCCCATACGTCACTTCCTTAACGTGGCGTTCAACCTTTGTTCGAGCGAGGTGAGGATATTTTGCGTCGTCGAATTCACCTCATCGTCATTAAGAGTGCGCGATGGATGCTGCCAGGTCAAGCCGACTGCAAGGCTTTTTCTATCAGGATCAATACCTTTACCCTGATACACGTCAAATAGCCTGAGGTCTGTCAGCCATTCGCCTGCATTTTCAAGGATTACGTCCAATACAGCCGAGGCGGCAACATCTGTGTGTGCAATCAGTGCAAGGTCACGACGCACTTCAGGAAAGCGCGACAACTCCTGGAATTTAGGCATTTTACCGGATGCCACTTCAGCCAGAACCAGCTCGAAAACGAAGACTGGACGGTCAAGCCCCAGAGTTTTCGACAGTTCAGGATGAATCGCGCCGACGTACCCGACTTCACGACCATCGCGCTCGATGCGCGCGGTTTGGCCCGGGTGTAGCGCCGGGTGTTTGCCCGGTACAAACGTGAACGCATCCAGCGCACCAGCGAAACCGAGTACCGCTTCCACATCAGCCTTGACGTCGAAGAAATCGACCGTGTCGCGACCTTGCGCCCAGCCTTCCGGCAGACGGCTACCGCAAACTACACCAGCGAGCATAGGCTCTTGCTTCAGACCGTCCAGTTGACCGACAAAACGCAGACCACTTTCGAACAGACGGACGCGATCTTGCTGACGGTTCAGGTTGTGTTGCAACGACTTGACCAGGCCCGGCCACAACGACGAGCGCATGGCGGCCATATCGTTAGAGATCGGGTTTGCCAACAACAGCGGCTCAACGCCGGGACTGAACAGCTCGAATTGCTTCGGATCGATAAAGCTGTAGGTGATCGCTTCCTGATAACCACGAGCTACCAGCAGACGACGCAGTTCCGGCAGGTCGCTACGCGCTTCAGCCTTGGCTTGTGGCGCCAGACGCGCTTGCGGATAGCGAACCGGCAGACGGTTGTAACCGTACAGACGCGCCAGTTCTTCGATCAGATCGACTTCCAGGCTGATGTCGAAGCGATGGCTTGGCACTTCTACGCGCCACTGCCCTGCTCCGTCGGCGGAGATCTTCAGACCCAAAGCACTGAGCAGACGCTCGATTTCAGCCGAATCCATTTCCATGCCGAGCATCTGCGTGATGCGTTGCGCACGCAGAGTGATCGGCGCGATCGACGGCAGATGTTGCTCGCTGACGGTCTCGATGATCGGGCCAGCTTCACCGCCAGTGATTTCCAGCAGCAGGCCGGTGGCGCGCTCCATGGCTTCACGGGCCAGTTGCCAATCCACGCCACGCTCGTAGCGGTGCGAAGCATCGGTGTGCAGACCGTAAGAACGCGCCTTGCCCGCTACAGCGATCTGGTCAAAGAAGGCACTTTCCAGGAATACGTCACGAGTCGTTGCAGACACGCCACTGTGCTCGCCACCCATTACACCGGCGATGGCCAGCGCGCGAGTGTGGTCGGCAATTACCAGCGTATCGCTACGCAGGCTGACTTCCTGACCGTCGAGCAGCACCAGCTTCTCGCCCTCTTCCGCCATGCGCACACGAATGCCGCCATTGATTTCGGCGAGATCGAAGGCGTGTAGCGGCTGACCAAGCTCAAGCATCACGTAGTTGGTGATGTCGACAGCAGCGTCGATGCTGCGCACGTCGGCACGGCGCAGACGCTCGACCATCCACAGCGGTGTAGGCTTGGACAGGTCAACGTTACGAATGACACGGCCAAGGTAGCGCGGGCACGCGGCCGGCGCCAACACTTCAACCGGGCGCACTTCGTCATGCGCTGCAGCGATCGAAACCACAACCGGACGAGTCACTACCGCGTCGTACAGAGCGCCGACTTCACGCGCCAGACCGGCCAGGGACAGGCAGTCGCCGCGGTTCGGGGTCAGGTCGACTTCTATGCTGGCGTCTTCCAGATCCAGGTAAACCCGGAAATCTTCGCCCACCGGCGCATCGGCCGGCAGCTCCATCAAACCGTCGTTGCCTTCACCGACCTGCAGCTCGGACTGCGAGCACAGCATGCCGTTGGATTCAACGCCACGCAGCTTGGCCTTCTTGATTTTGAAGTCGCCCGGCAGCTCGGCACCGATCATGGCGAACGGAATCTTCAGGCCCGGACGCACGTTTGGCGCTCCGCATACGACCTGGAAAGTTTCCGCGCCATTGCTGACCTGGCACACGCGCAACTTGTCGGCATCCGGGTGCTGCTCGGTGCTCAACACCTCGCCGACCACTACGCCACTGAATACACCGGCGGCCAGCGTAACGCTATCGACCTCAAGACCGGCCATCGACAGACGGGCAACCAGCGCGTCGCGATCTACCTGCGGGCTAACCCAGCCGCGCAGCCATTGTTCACTGAATTTCATCCTGCTCTCCTAAAAATTCGTTACGACTAGCGAAATTGCGCGAGGAACCGCAAGTCGTTGTCGAAGAACAGACGCAAGTCATTCACGCCGTAACGCAGCATGGCCAGACGCTCAACGCCCATGCCGAAGGCAAAGCCCGAGAACTCTTCCGGGTCAATGCCGGACATGCGCAACACGTTCGGGTGCACCATGCCGCAGCCCATCACTTCCAGCCATCCAGTCTGCTTGCAGACGCGGCAGCCTTTACCGCTGCACATCACGCATTCCATGTCGACTTCAGCGGATGGCTCGGTGAACGGGAAGTACGAAGGACGGAAACGCACCGCGAGTTCTTTTTCGAAGAACACCCGCAGGAATTCTTCGATGGTACCTTTCAGGTCAGCGAAATTGATGTCGCGATCAACCAGCAGGCCTTCGACCTGGTGGAACATCGGCGAGTGGGTGATATCGGAGTCGCTGCGATACACGCGGCCTGGGCAGACGATGCGGATCGGCGGCTGCTGCGATTCCATGGTGCGGACCTGTACCGGCGAGGTATGGGTGCGCAACAACATGTTCGCATTGAAATAGAAGGTGTCGTGCATCGACCGGGCCGGGTGGTGGCCTGGGATGTTGAGCGCCTCGAAGTTGTGATAGTCGTCTTCGACCTCAGGGCCTTCGGCAATGCCGTAGCCGATATGGGTGAAGAACTGCTCGATGCGTTCCAGAGTCCGCGTTACCGGATGCAGACCACCAGAGGTCTGACCACGGCCAGGCAGGGACACGTCAATGGACTCGGCGGACAGTTTGGCGGCCAGCTCGGCCTCTTCAAACAGTGCCTTGCGCGCATTGAGAACGTCCGTAACACGCTCCTTGGCAACGTTGATCAGCGCGCCGACTTGTGGGCGCTCTTCTGCCGGCAAATTCCCCAGGGTCTTCATCACCTGAGTCAATTCACCTTTTTTACCAAGGTAATGAACCCGGATTTGCTCCAGGGCATTGATGTCTTCAGCGCTTTGCACAGCCTCTAGTGCTTGAGAGACCAGCGCATCCAGGTTTTCCATGTACAGACTCCAGATACAAAATAGGGGAAGAGCTTGAAGGCTCTTCCCCTATTTATGACGTTTACCACCTGACCCCACGGAAGTGAGGCCGGGTGATTGTCGGGGGTACTTAAGCCAGAGTGGCTTTAGCTTTCTCGACAATCGCGGCAAACACCGCTTTTTCGTTCACTGCCAGATCAGCCAGAACCTTACGGTCGATCTCGATGGACGCTTTTTTCAGGCCAGCGATGAAACGGCTGTAGGACAGACCGTTAACACGAGCACCAGCATTGATACGAGCGATCCACAGAGCGCGGAACTGACGTTTTTTCTGACGACGGTCACGGTAGGCGTATTGGCCTGCCTTGATTACCGCTTGCTTGGCAACACGGAATACGCGCGAACGTGCACCGTAGTAGCCTTTAGCAAGTTTCAGAATTTTTTTGTGACGCTTACGGGCAATGACGCCACGCTTTACACGAGCCATGAGTTACTTCCTCTATTCTTGACTAAAATTAACGAAGGCGCAGCATGCGCTCGACTTTTGCCACGTCAGACGGATGCAGCAAGCTGCTACCGCGCAGTTGACGCTTACGCTTGGTCGACATTTTAGTCAGGATGTGGCTCTTGAAAGCGTGCTTGTGCTTGATACCGTTAGCAGTTTTCAGAAACCGCTTAGCAGCACCACTTTTCGTTTTCATTTTTGGCATGTTCGGATACTCCGCATTCAGTTGATAAACATAATCAGAAGGCCTGCCGTGCCCTGATGATTACTTCTTCTTTTTCGGGGCGATGACCATGATCAGTTGGCGTCCTTCCATCTTAGGATGCTGTTCGACCGAACCGTACTCGAGCAAGTCACCTTCAACTCGCTTGAGGAGTTCCATCCCCAGCTCCTGGTGGGCCATCTCACGGCCGCGGAATCGCAAGGATACCTTGGCCCTGTCCCCATCACTCAGGAAACGTACCAGGTTGCGCAGTTTTACCTGGTAATCCCCTTCCTCCGTCCCTGGACGAAACTTGATTTCTTTAACCTGAATCTGCTTCTGGTTTTTCTTGGCTGCGGCAACCTGCTTCTTCTTCTCGAAGATCGATTTGCCGTAATCCATCAGTTTGCAAACAGGGGGTACTGCATCGGCGGAAATTTCCACCAAATCCAGTTTGGCCTCTTCAGCCTTAAGAAGCGCGTCTTCAATTGACACAATCCCAAGCTGTTCACCTTCAGCCCCAATTAACCGAACCTCGCGTGCCGAGATATTCTCGTTGATCGGGGCTTTCGGTGCAGCTCGTTTATCTTGTCTCATTTCACGCTTAATAGTAATTACTCCGAATCTGGGCGACCACGCCGGGAAACCGCTTGCGCGAGAAACTCAGCGAACTGGGCGACGGGCATCGAGCCCAGGTCAGCACCTTCACGAGTACGCACAGCGACAGTCTGCATCTCGACTTCCCGATCTCCGATAACCAAGAGAAAGGGGACCTTGAGCAAAGTATGCTCGCGGATTTTAAAGCCGATCTTTTCATTTCTCAAGTCAGACTTGGCACGAAATCCGCTTTCGTTGAGAGTTTTTTCAACCTCGGCGGCAAAATCGGCCTGTTTGTCAGTGATGTTCATGATCACTGCCTGGGTCGGAGCAAGCCACGCAGGGAACGCGCCCTCGTAATGCTCGATCAGGATTCCGACGAAACGCTCGAAGGATCCCAGGATCGCCCGGTGCAACATTACCGGGTGCTTGCGACTGTTGTCTTCGGAGACGTATTCGGCTCCCAGACGGATCGGCAGGTTAAAATCGAGCTGCAGAGTACCACACTGCCAGACGCGGCCAAGGCAATCTTTGAGCGAGAACTCGATCTTCGGACCGTAGAACGCCCCCTCACCCGGCTGCAGATCGTACGCGAGGCCCGCGCTGTCGAGGGCGGCGGCCAGTGCAGCTTCGGCGCGATCCCACAATTCGTCGGAGCCAACGCGTTTTTCCGGACGAGTGGACAGTTTCATCTCGACATCGGTGAAGCCGAAGTCGCGATAAACGTCCATGGTCAGCTTGATGAACGCAGCGGACTCAGCCTGCATCTGCTCTTCAGTACAGAAGATGTGGGCGTCATCCTGAGTGAACGCACGCACACGCATGATGCCGTGCAGCGCACCCGATGGCTCGTTACGGTGACAGGCACCAAACTCGGCCAGACGCATCGGCAACTCGCGGTAGCTCTTCAGGCCTTGGTTGAACACCTGCACGTGGCACGGGCAGTTCATCGGCTTGATGGCGTAGTCGCGGTTTTCCGACTGAGTGGTGAACATGTTGTCGGCGTAGTTGGCCCAGTGCCCGGATTTCTCCCACAGACTGCGGTCAACGACCTGAGGAGTTTTGATCTCCAGATAGCCGTTATCACGCTGCACCTTGCGCATGTACTGCTCAAGCACCTGGTACAGAGTCCAGCCGTTCGGGTGCCAGAACACCATGCCCGGGGATTCTTCCTGGGTGTGGAACAGGCCCAGACGCTTGCCGATCTTGCGGTGATCGCGTTTTTCCGCTTCTTCGATGCGCTGGATATAGGCTGCCAGTTGTTTCTTGTCAGCCCAGGCCGTGCCGTAAACGCGCTGTAACTGCTCGTTCTTGGCATCGCCACGCCAGTAGGCGCCGGACAGCTTGGTCAGTTTGAAGGATTTCAGAAAACGCGTGTTCGGCACGTGCGGGCCGCGGCACATGTCGACGTATTCTTCGTGATAGTACAGACCCATGGCCTGTTCGTTCGGCATGTCCTCGACCAGGCGCAGCTTGTAGTCTTCGCCACGGGCCTTGAACACTTCAATCACTTCGGCGCGCGGAGTGACTTTCTTGATCACGTCGTAATCTTTTTCGATCAGTTGCTGCATGCGCTGCTCAATGGCAGCCATGTCGTCCGGCGTGAAAGGACGTTCGAAGGCGATGTCGTAATAGAAGCCTTCGTCAATGACCGGACCGATGACCATTTTGGCCGTCGGGTACAACTGCTTGACCGCATGGCCAACCAGGTGGGCGCAAGAGTGACGAATGATCTCCAGCCCCTCTTGATCCTTTGGCGTGATGATTTGCAGCGTGGCATCGCTGTCGATGATGTCGCTGGCATCGACCAATTGCCCATTGACCTTGCCGGCTACGGTGGCCTTGGCCAGACCAGCACCAATGGATGCGGCGACCTCGGCTACGGAAACCGGGTGATCGAATGAACGTTGACTGCCGTCGGGAAGAGTAATAGTTGGCATGGCGCCTCCTCTCCTAGTGGTGACCCCTACCAAAGGTCACGTGGGTTGGGATGAGCCAGTACAAGATCCGATCCAGGCCATTCAATGACGAACGCCTGCCTTACAGCGGCAGGAGCCTTGCGGCCAACCGGAAAACCGAACCAGAGTGACTGGGATTCAAATCGGGATTTTCGTACGTTGCCGCTACCGGGACTGAAGGTCATCCGGAGCCTGCAAACGCCCGAGCCGGGCATGCTAGCACAGATGAACGGTCGCCGATGTGCTCGACTTCTGCTGGAAGGCAAATCATCTGTTTTATGCCACAGTGCTGAACTTGATCGGCCCTTCAGCCCTCAGATAACAAGACATTGACCCACAAGGAGCATCCTCGCATGCGTCTGAATAACCTGTTTGCAGTAGTCGCCCCTTTCGCCCTCCTGCTGCCATTGAGCGCCCACGCCGACTGGCCAAAGGGCGAGCGTGACAAATACATGGCCCAATGCACGCAGGCGGCCACTGCGCAAATCGGCGCTGCTGCGGCGAAATCTCACTGTGCATGTGGCGCTGACGCCATCAAATCCTATCCAGCCAGTGACATTCAGGCTTTGATGGACAACAAGGCCACGCCTGAATTGCAACAGAAAGCGTTGGGCCAGATTGCCAAATGCAAGGCCAATACCCCGGCGAAAAAGTGACAAAAAATTCATTTTGAACCTGTCGAAACGCGAAAAAAAGCACCTGATTTGAGCTTTTTCAGCCGATTTATGCAGGTTTTACAGGTTTTTTTATAGTCTTTACGTTTCGCTGGAAGCCTTTAAAACCGGGGCTTTCAGCCGAAACAGGCAGTGAAGAAAACACGACTGATTGGCAAACAGCACGTCCGGGGGGCTACCAAAGCGAACATTTCGACTATGATATCCCCGTGTGCCCAGTTGGCCTGAGCAGCACAGTACTGAAAAATATATGTTTCTTGGAGATACACCATGTCTAATCGCCAAACCGGCACCGTTAAGTGGTTCAACGATGAAAAAGGCTTCGGCTTCATCACTCCTCAAGGTGGCGGTGACGACCTGTTCGTACACTTCAAAGCTATCGAAAGCGACGGTTTCAAAAGCCTGAAAGAAGGCCAGACCGTTTCCTTCGTGGCTGAGAAAGGCCAAAAGGGTATGCAAGCTGCACAAGTACGCGCTGAGTAATTTTCAGCCGCACTAAAAAAACCCCGTCCATGTGACGGGGTTTTTTATGCCTGCTAAAAAAGCCTGCCCGCGCTTAACCGCAGTTGATGCGCGTGACCACCAGCGCATTGTCGGTGTTCAGGTTCAGGCGATCAGAGCGGTACTCAAGAGTAACCATATCGTCAGGCTTGAGGAAACGCGCGTTTTGCGCGCCGGCTTTGGTACGCGCTTGCTCCAGCAATTCCGGCGAGGCCTTTTTGCCGATGGCAAATTGCGCCGATTGAGCTTCACAGCGGCTATGGCCGGATTCGGTCGCTACCGGATCAGTTGCCGACTCACTCGAGCTGGTACTGCAACCGCTCAGCACAGCAACGGCCATAAAAGTACCCAGTGACGCGAGCTTCCAAGGCATGAAGCCTCCTTCTTTCAATAAATGAACTGAGATCGTGCGACCGCCAATTTGGCAGTTGGTTTCGCGACAAGCGCCATCCCCTGCCCCACGATCGGAAAAATGGCGAGTGTGCCTGACCAGCGGAGAATGCATAATCACGCAATCGTCACTGAATATTAATGCCGATCAATAGACGTCAATGTAATCGAACGGAGGGTTTGGCCAATTCTCCTTGAGCGCGTTGTAGATCTGCATGACCCACACTTCATCGCTGGCCGCGACGTTTCCCACATAACCGGAACCCTTGGCCCACGTTTCGAGGCGAAACAGCAAGCCGTCGATGCCCTGACCACCCGTAACGCCAGTAGAAATATAGGCGATACCGCCCTTGGTCACGCGCAACTGGGTGTGTTCGTCATCGCTGGCCGATGCCAGTAACTGGCGCACCGAGTCCAGCGTCAGGCCATCGGGGGAATTCAAATCGATCTGCACAACTCAATCCTGGGTCTATTCATCAATGACCAAGTGTCGCATAGCCCTGCGCTCATGCCTAAGTCGCAGTGCCAAACGCCTGACAAAATGGTTAACTCGAAACTCAGACCTTCCGACTTTTCGAGCACGATCATGACCACCGTAAGCATCGACGCCGACATCAAAGCCAAATGGGCAGACGGACACAGCTCTTATAGCCCGGGGAGCACAGAAGAATTGGCGCTTATAGGCATTGATCTACTGGTGAAAGAACTGGGGACCGTAGCGGCCCAGCAGTTCATCGCGCAGATCTTCGAGAGATATCCGACCGACTAGATCGGCCAGAAAAAACCCGCAAGCTGGCACCTGCGGGTTGTCGAGCTGATTACTTAAGGCGCTTCAGACGCTCGGTCAACAGGTCGAAGAAGCCTTGCGGATCGCCATTTTCCACCCAAAAGGCGTTCTTCGGCGCTTTGAGGCCGTCGTACCAATCGACAACGGTTTGGCCGAAGGTCGGGCCTTCACGACTATCTACCACCACATTTACCGAACGACCGGTGAACAGCTCAGGCTTGAGCAGATAAGCCACGACAGTCGCATCGTGCACCGGGCCACCCGGGATGCCGTAATGCTCCATATCGCCTTTGACGTACTCGTTGAGGATATCGCCGACAATCTTGCCCGCATTGTTGTTCAGCGCAGCGATTTGCTTCAGGCGTGCGTCACTGGTGAGAATCTTGTGAGTCACGTCCAGCGGCAAGTAAGTCATCTTCACGCCACTTTTGAGCACGACTTCAGCCGCTTGCGGATCCGCGAACAGGTTGAATTCGGCCACAGGAGTGATATTGCCACCGTTGAAGTGGGCACCACCCATGACTACCACTTCCTTGATACCGTTAACGATCTCCGGCTCCTGGATCAACGCAAGTGCCAGGTTGGTCTGCGGACCGAGCATGGCGATGGTGATGCTGTGCGGCTTGGCGTTTTTCAGCGTGTCGATCAAGTAGTTGACCGCATTGCCTTCGGCCAGGCCTTTTTTCGGCTCATGCACGGTGACACCCGACAGGCCTTCCTTGCCATGGATGTTCTCGGCGTAGATCGGCGTGCGCATCAGCGGCTTGGGTGCACCGGCGTACACCGGCACTTCCTCGCGCCCTGCCCACTCACGAGCCAGTCGCGCGTTGCGCGAAGTCTTGTCGAGACGCACGTTGCCGGCCACGGTGGTCAGCGCACGAATATTCAGTTCTTCCGGCGAAGCCAGAGCGAACAGCAGAGCGACCACGTCGTCGGCACCTGGGTCAGTGTCGATGATCAGATCGATTTTTTCCGCCGCCTGGGCGCCGGTCGCGGTAATCAGGGACAAAAGCAGCAGACTCCGGATCAGTTGGTGCAGTTTCTGAGCATAGCGGTGCATGGCGCATTCCTTGTGCTTATTAAATTTGGGCGTGACGCCCGGTTAAAATGTTACCCCGGCGACCAACACGATGTTGCAGTACGGCTGACATTCTCCTGTACGAACAATCGCTCGTGCCTGTCGGCTGAGAACCTTGAATTGCTCATGACTGAGCAAATCGCGTCGCCCCAGAGCACCTGCATCATTCAGCTCGTTCAGCGTGGTGAGCGCGCCCGGATTCTTGTCGAAGATTTCGTTGGCCAATACATGACTCTCGACCTGCATCTCGCTGAGCACGACTTTCAGGGTGCTGACGAAATCCGGTACGCCATGGGTCAGAGCCAGATCAATCAGCTCGACACCCGGTGGCACCGGCAGACCAGCATCGCCGATGACCACTTTGTCCCCATGACCAAGGGAGGCAATCAGCCGCGAGAGCGCGACGTTGAGCAAAGGAGTCTTTTTCATACGGGTTTAAATGCCTGAACTTCAGATGAAGTGGGAATCGAAGGTTGCGCGCCAGCACGGGTCACCGACAGCGCCGCCGCCACTTGCCCGTAACGAATGGCATCGGCCTCGGTTTTGCCGGACGCCAGCGCAGCGGCGAAACCACCGACAAAGGTATCCCCCGCCGCCGTGGTATCAAGCGCTTTCACTTTGGGCGCAGGGAAATGTTCAAAGCTTTTGCCGTTCGCGAACAGTGAACCCTCAGCCCCCAAAGTGATGATCACTTTGCCGGCACCCATCGAGATCAGATGGCTGGCAGCGACTTCAGCGGTTTGCAGCGAGTCCACCGGCAAGCCGCTGAGCGCGGCCGCTTCGCTTTCGTTGGGAATCAGGTAATCGATCGAGGCATACCAATCCGCTGGCAGCGGGCGGCTGGCCGGCGCCGGATTGAGGATGACGATTTTGCCCAGCTCACGACCGCGCTTGAGCGCATGGCCAACCGTGGCATCGGGAATTTCCAGCTGACAGATGATCACATCCGCTGCCTGCAATACCGCGTCGAATCGGTCCACCACCGCAGGCGTCAAAGCGCCATTGGCACCTGCGACAATCACGATCGCGTTCTGACTGTTGTCATCGACCACGATCAACGCCACGCCACTGGAGTCCTCGACCACGCTGACAGCCTGACAATCAATGTGGTCAGCCAGCAAAGCCTCACGCAATTGCACGCCATAGGGATCGTTACCGACGCAGCCAACCATTGCCACTTGCGCACCCAAGCGCGCAGCGGCCACTGCCTGATTGGCGCCCTTGCCGCCGGACACGGTTGCGAACGAATGGCCGATCAGCGTTTCACCACCTCTAGGCAAGCGTGGCGCACGAGTCACCAGATCCATGTTGAGGCTGCCTATTACCACTACTTTTGCTGGCATTCATCACTACTCGTCAATTCGGTTTCAGCGGTACTCGGTGAACACGCCGGACAGCGGCGCGGTCGATTCTCGCAAGACAATACTCGGGGTCACGATCTTCTGATCAGTCGCCAGACTCGGGGTGGCGATCCTTCGCAGCAGCACTTCGGCAGCCATCTCACCCAGTTGCAGGATCGACTGGCCGACCGTAGTCAGCGCCGGGTACACATAACGGCTCATCTGGATATCGTCGAAGCCGATCACCGACAACGCGCTCGGCACTCGCACATTGCGTTCGGCAGCCGCGCGCAGCACACCGATACCGATCATGTCGTTACCGGCAAAGATCGCGCTGGGCGGGTTGTTCGCCAGCAATACCGCCGCTGCGTTGTAACCGCCGGTGCTGGTGAAATCGCTTTCCAGCACACGCTCAGGCACAACTTCGACACCAGCCTCCTGCATCGCCCGACGGAAACCCGCGAGACGCATTTGCGCCACGCGCGTATCTGCCGGACCGCCGATGGTGGCGATGTCGCGATGTCCCAGCTCCAACAAATGTCGAGTGGCCAGGTACGCGCCATATTCGTGGTCGATGCGCACCAGATCCGCGTCCACGCCGTCCAGGCCGCGGTCGACGATTACCATCGGCGTTTTCACCGCGGCCAACCCTTCGGCCAGTCCACGGTCGCCGCCAGCGGAGGCGACGATCAAGCCATCGATGCGTTTCTCCAGCAGCACGCGCAGGTAACTGCGCTGCTTGTCCGGGTTGTCGTCGGAGTTGCAGAGGATTACGCAGTAACCGTTGCGCTCACAGTAATCCTCAATCCCCCGCGCCAGCTCGGCGAAGTACGGGTTGAGGCTGTTAGGCACCAGCAGGCCGATAGTCGCGGTGGTCTTGGCCTTCAACGAGCGCGCCACGGCGCTGGGCACATAATCGAGGGTCTTGATGGCCGCCTCGACTTTGAGCCGCACTTCCTGGCTGACCGGCCGGGTCTTGTTCACCACGTGGGACACGGTCGTGTAGGAAATCCCCGCGAGCGCCGCCACATCCTTGATTGTTGCCATGGTTCAGCCCCGTCGGCTTGCGCGTTGACTGCGATAGGTATCGAGCACCACGGCCACGACGATCACTGCACCGGTGATGATGCGCTTGGTCGGCTCGGTCGCACCAATCTGCGCCAGACCGGCCGCCAGTACGGAAATGATCAGTACACCAAAAAAAGTACTGATCACCGAACCGCGCCCGCCCATCAGACTGGTGCCACCGATTACCACCGCAGCAATTACTTGCAGCTCAAGCCCGGAACCGGCGTTTGGATCCGCCGCCTCCAGACGCGAAATCTGGAACAGTGCAGCGACACCCGCGAGCAACCCCATCAGGCTGAACACCAGAATCTTGTACGGCTTGGGATTGATCCCCGCCAGTCGCACGGCTTCCTCGTTGGTGCCGATGCCGATCAGATAACGACCAAACACCGTGCGCGTCAGCACAGCCTGAGCGATGAAGATCACCAGCAAGGCAATGATGAACGATGGCGAGATGCCGAAAGCAATCGGGTTCGACAGCCAGGCGAACGAGTCACCTATATAAGCAGTGCGCGAGCCGGTCATCTGATACGCCAGGCCACGGGCCATTTCCAGCACGCCGAGCGAGACGATGAACGACGGAATACGCCAGGCCACGGTGATCGAACCGGTGACTGTGCCGGCCAACGCAGCCACGGCCATGCCGAGCAATGCGGCCGGCAAAACGCTCCAGCCCCAGCCCAGGATCGCCACGCTGACCGTCGATGCGGCGAGCGCCAGCACTGAACCCACCGACAGGTCGATGCCGCCGATGATCAGCACGAACGTCATGCCCACCGCCAACACCATCAAATCGGGAATCTGGTTGGCCAGCGTGCTGAACGTGTCGTATGACAGAAAGTGACTGCTCATGACCGAGAACAGCGCGATCATCGCCAGCAAGGCCCCGGCCAGGCCTAGATAAGTGCCGAGCCCGTAAAAATTGCCACTACGTTTGCTGGCGGAAGATGCAGTTTTCATGGGAGATCCCTAGGCGCGGCTTCGTTGAGCAGCGCATCACGTTTTTGGTAGCCGGCGAACGCGGCGGCAAGCAAGTCATCCTGGGTCCAGCTATCGCGCTCGAAGGTGTCGATCAGGCGCCCGGCGGACAGCACGCCGATGCGGTCGCAGATCAACATCAATTCACGCAGATCACTGGACACCACCACCAGCGCTTTGCCCTGACGGGTCAATTCACCGAGCAAGGCATAAATGTCGAACTTGGCACCGACGTCGATACCGCGGGTCGGCTCATCGAACAGCAGCACGGAGCAATCACGCTCGAGCCAACGGCCGATCACGACTTTTTGCTGGTTGCCGCCGGACAGCTCGGACACCAGTTGTGTCGGGCTGGAGCTGCGGATACGCATGGCAGCGATCTGCCGTTGCGCCAGAGATACTTCGTCAGCATTGTTTACGAAACCGCCGCTGGAAATCTCCGGCATGTTGCCGAGTGCGATGTTGGCGCTGATCGACTGGCTGAGCAGCAAACCTTCGCCCTTGCGGTCTTCGGTAATCAAGGCAATGCCGTTGCGCACCGCATCGACCGGCGAGCGAATGCTCACCACCTGCGCTGGCGAACCAAGCGCGACGGTGCCGCTGTCGGCGATATCCGCGCCGAAAATCAAGCGCAGCAGCTCAGTGCGCCCTGCCCCGATCAATCCGGAAATACCGTAGATCTCGCCGGCACGCACCTCAAAGGAAACGTCGCGCACCTTGTCGGAACGGGTCAGGCCTTTGACCGTCAATGCAGGCGCGCCGATGTTGCGCGGCCCCATATCGATGTGTTCGCCCAGCTCACGACCGACCATCAACGTGACCAGTTGCTCGCTGTTGTAATTGGCCATCGGCTCGACGCAGACCAGATTGCCGTCACGCAGCACGGCGATCCGTTGCGCCACGCGCGCCAGTTCTTCGAGGCGGTGCGAGATATAGATGATCGAAACGCCGCGCGCCTGCAAGCGGGTGATCTGCTCGAAGAGCATTTCGACTTCGCGAGCCGTGAGCATCGCGGTCGGTTCGTCGAGGATCAGCACGTGGCAATCGCCGATCAGGTTGCGGGCGATTTCGACCATTTGCTGGTGACCGATGCCCAGTTCACCAACAAGGGTATCCGGATCAATCGCATCGAGACCGACTTGCGCCATTGCCTCGATTGCAGCCTTGCGCAATTGCTTGCGGCTGATCCAGCCACCGTTACTCGGCAAATTGTCGAGAAACAGATTTTCTGCGACCGACAGCGTCGGCAGCAGATTGAGTTCTTGCATGACCATGCGTACGCCAAGCTCTTCAGCCTGAGTCCGACTGCCGGGGCGATAGTCTTTGCCCTGAAACTGCATCTGGCCGGTGGTCGGTGTGACCAGCCCGCCTATGATCTTCGACAGAGTGCTTTTACCGGCGCCATTCTCGCCGGTCAGTGCCAGCACTTCACCGCGCATCAGCGTCAGGTCGATGTCCGAGAGCACCGGCTGCGCATAAGTCTTACCGATACCGCTGACCGTGAGGACAGCGTTCGGAGCGGAAACTGACATAAGAAATCTCCATGGGCTCGCCCGGACGGACGAGCGCCATTTGTGTCGCCAGAAGGCTTACTTGGTGACCAGTTCGACTGGCGTTTCGACTACGCCATTGGTGCCGGTGTCGACCTTCTCACCCTTGACGATTTTCAGTGCAGTCTCAATGCCGAACACCGCTTGCTTGGCAGCGAACTGGTCGGCAGTCGCCAACACGCGGCCGTCTTTGAGCATTGGCTTGATGGCATTGATGTTGTCGTAACCGACCACTTGCACTTTGCCAGCCTTGCCGGCGGCACGCACAGCGGACACGGCGCCGACGGCCATGCTGTCGTTGCCGGCGAGCAGGGCTTTGACGTCCGGGTATTCGCTGAGGATCGAAGCGGCAACCTTGTTGCCCTTGTCGATTTCCCAATCACCCGATTGCAGCGAGACCACTTTGATCTGCGCCGCTTCCATCGCGTCCTTGAAGCCAGCGGTACGCGCCTGGGCATTGGTGGTGGTCGATACACCTTCAATGATGCCGACTTGGTCACCAGCCTTCAGTTGTTTGGCCAAATACTCACCCACCAGACGCGCGCCTTTGCGGTTGTCCGGGCCTACGAAAGGCACAGTGAGGTTTTTGCTTTTGACCACGGCCGGGTCGAGCTGGTTATCGATGTTGATCACGGTGATACCGGCATCGATGGCTTTTTTGATCACCGGCACCATGGCTTTGGAGTCAGCCGGCGCGATCACCAGCGCATTGACCTTGGCCAGAATCATTTGCTCGACGATGCGCGTCTGGCCGGCGGTGTCTGTTTCGTCCTTGATGCCGTTGGAGATCAGGTCGAAATCGGCGGCGTGGTCTTTCTGGTAGGCCTTGGCGCCGTCTTCCATGGTCAGGAAGAATTCGTTGGCCAGAGACTTCATGACCAGCGCGACTTTAGGTTTTTCCGGGGTTTCGGCGAAGGCCGAGGAGACAGGCAGTGCAGCGGACGCGGCAGCCAGCATGGCGACAGCGAGAAGACGTCCAGCGAATGGCAGCTTCATGGGTTCACTCCGATCTTATGATTATTGTGAGCAACGCTTGCGCTGGCGTAAGCTTCGCTGCGTCCCCGATGACTGTAGCCCATCGTGGAGGCCGCGCAAACGTTTGCGTAGACCGAACTATGCGAATCCTGCCGAGATTTGTCAACGTTAGAAAATCGGCTCTTTTGGTTAAGCGATTCACCAGAATCGCCGCGCATCTTACGCCGTAGTGTTGATCACGCCGCCCGCGCTCTTGGTCAGCTCCTTCACCAGGCTCGCCGCTACTTGGGCGAGTGCACCGCTGGTGGCGGCGATCTGGCCCTGAATAGCCATCACCCGGGTAGCTTTGGCTTCAGGGGTCGGATAACTCGCAGCTTGCGCGGCGGCCAGTTGCTGCTGCTGTTCTTGCAGTTGCTTTTGCAGTTCCTGCATGCGCTTGAGCAGCATTTTCACGGTGATACTTTGATTGCCACCGCTCTCGACCTGAGGTTCTTCCTGCGCAGGACCGCCGGTTCTGACTTGATTGGTCTTGACCTCTTCCTTGCCCAGCAACTGGTCCGACTCCTTGGCAGCGGCCTCATTCAAGGCATCAATTGCAGCCGGCGTCTTGCCACCGATGGTGATGGTGTTGGGATGAGGAAAACCGACGGTCAGCGACATATGAACTCCTGAAAAAATAGATTCCTTAGGGAGCACATCGGCCATTCGGGTGGTTTCTTTAGCAGAGAATCCGCAATCGGCAACCGCGCATGTCCGACTGATCATGCAGGCCTTTTCGGAGAGCCGAACGTGAAAGGCATTGTTGTTCGGAATACCGGACCCCGAATGCTCGCGACGTTTTATCCGACGATAAAATATTGATGTAAATCATAAAGTTAAACAATTTTCTCAAGCACAGTACGGATGGTACAGATCCTGCTCCCTTACCTGCGCCCCTCAGATCGCGAAGGGGCGCATCTAGATGAACCTGCATCAGCACCGTCTCACTACTAGAGAGAAAAATAATGAAATCTGCTTTCAAAACCTTCGTTCCGGGCGCTTTGGCCTTCCTGCTGCTCCTGCCCACCGCTCTTCAAGCAAAAGAAGTTGAAGCCCAGACCAAACTGGCCAACGTGGTAGTACTGGCCACCGGCGGCACCATTGCCGGCGCTGGCGCCAGCGCAGCTAACAGCGCCACCTATCAGGCGGCCAAGGTTGGCATTGAACAATTGATCGCCGGCATTCCGGAATTGAACAAACTGGCGAACGTGCGTGGCGAACAAGTCATGCAGATCGCCTCGGAAAGCATCACCAATGAAAACCTGCTGCAACTGGGTCGCCGCGTAGCCGAACTGGCCGACAGCAAAGACGTCGATGGCATCGTCATCACCCACGGCACCGACACCCTGGAAGAAACCGCTTACTTCCTCAACTTGGTAGAGAAAACCGACAAGCCAATCATCGTTGTCGGCTCGATGCGCCCAGGCACCGCGATGTCGGCAGACGGCATGCTCAACCTGTACAACGCAGTAGCCGTTGCCAGCAGCAAAGATGCGCGCGGCAAAGGCGTGCTGGTGACCATGAACGATGAAATCCAGTCCGGTCGCGACGTCAGCAAGATGATCAACATCAAAACCGAAGCCTTCAAAAGCGCCTGGGGCCCACTGGGCATGGTCGTTGAAGGCAAGTCCTACTGGTTCCGCCTGCCAGCCAAGCGCCACACCATGGATTCGGAATTCGACATCAAAGACATCAAGAGTCTGCCTGATGTAGAAATCGCCTATTCCTACGGCAACGTGGGCGATACCGCCTACAAAGCCTTCGCGCAATCCGGCGCCAAAGCGATCATCCACGCGGGTACCGGCAACGGTTCGGTGTCTTCGCGCGTAGTTCCGGCGTTGCAAGCCCTGCGTAAAGACGGCGTGCAGATCATTCGCTCGTCCCACGTCAATGCCGGTGGTTTCGTCCTGCGTAACGCTGAACAGCCTGACGACAAGTACGACTGGGTTGTGGCTCACGACCTGAACCCACAGAAAGCGCGCATCCTGGCGATGGTCGCACTGACCAAGACCAACGACAGCAAAGAACTGCAGCGGATGTTCTGGGAATATTGATTGATCCTCGCCCGATCGCCTCCTGATCGGGCTTTTTTTGCGCCACTGGCCACGCCGGCGAGTGGTGCAAAATCCTACAAGCGCTTCACCTCTATCCTGCAAAAAAATCGGACTCGAGTTACATCAAAAGCGGAAAACCGCTGTCAGAGGATTTTCTTGAATTTTAAGCAGTTGCGAAAATGCCTACAGTTAAATACTGTATGCACGTACAGCTTAATAAGGATAACCTCGTGGCCACCTCCTTTGATGCTCCTGACACCTATGCGCGCATGGGCATTCGCGTGCAAAAAATCATCAATTCCCCCACCGCACAAAAAGCCAAGGCTGCGTTGATCTTTCGTCTGCCGGATGAACCCGTGGATGAATGGGAGCAGTTGCTGGAAGAAATCGACGAGAACGACAACGTCACCCTCGCTTATCGCGACGATGGCGGCGTGCAGATTTTCTGGGTTGTGCCGAAGGAAGATTGATTTAATGAGTTTGCGTTTTATTGCTGTGCTGTTGCTGTTCGTTTCCATGGGCGCCAACGCTGGCGCACCCCGGACATTCTCTGAAGCCAAGAAGGTCGCCTGGAAGCTGTACGCGCCGCAGTCCACCGAGTTTTATTGCGGGTGCAAGTACACCGGCAACAGAGTCGATCTGGCCGCTTGCGGTTATGTGCCGCGCAAGAATGCCAAGCGCGCCTCACGGATTGAATGGGAGCACATCGTTCCAGCCTGGCAAATCGGCCATCAGCGTCAATGCTGGCAGGAAGGTGGGCGCAAAAACTGCACGCGCTACGATCCGACTTATCAGAAAGCCGAAGCCGACTTGCATAACCTGGTACCGAGCATTGGCGAGGTCAACGGCGATCGCAGCAATTTCAGTTTCGGTTGGCTGCCGGTGCAGCAGGGCCAGTATGGTTCCTGCCTGACCCAGGTCGACTTCAAGGCGAAGAAGGTCATGCCCCGCCCTTCGATTCGCGGCATGATCGCCCGCACTTATTTCTACATGAGCAAACAATACGGTTTGCGCTTGTCGAAACAGGATCGGCAATTGTACGAAGCGTGGAACAAGACCTATCCGGTGCAAGACTGGGAGCGTCAGCGTAATCAAAGCGTGGCGTGCGTGATGGGACGCGGCAACGAGTTCGTCGGCCCGGTGAACATGAAATCCTGCGGCTGATCGAGCGCATAAAACAAAGGCCTCAAACGAGGCCTTTATTGTGTCTAGCTGCCAGCCTTGTTGTAACGCCAGTAGCCCATCAGATTGAGCGATTCGCGCGGGATCCCGCGCTCCTTGATCAGGTACTTGCGCAGATTCATGACCGCAGCGGACTCGCCGGCGATCCAGCCATAAAATCCTTCAGTGGCCGCCCCGGCAGTTTCCCAGAGAATTTCTTCATCGATATCGACGTCGGCCAAGTCGACTGCCTGACGGACAGATGATGCGTCGGCAGGTAATGCTGCCTGCCGCACCGCCTCCACCATCAACGAGCCAGCTACCGCTTGCTCGCGAATCAGCCACTGCACCGAAAGCCCGGGCCAGTCGGGAACTGCGAGCATGTCCTCACGACTATCCACTTCAAAAAATGCTTCGGTCTGCGGTGGCTCCGCGAGCGCCGCGAGCTCATCGAGAATACCCATAGCGGCGGGCAATGCGGTCGCATCGGCTACCAGTAACAGCTGCTTAAGGGTTTGTGGCGGCTTCCATTCGAAACCACCCGCGTCCTGCGCAGAAAAATCCCTGTCCGGCGCGAGGATTTGCATCGACTCGCCAGGTTGCGCGCGCAACGCCCAACGAGACGCCGGGCCGGTTTCACCATGCAGAACGAAATCGATATCCACTTCACCCTGTGCGGCGCGCAAGTGGCGGATGGTGTAAGTGCGCATCGCGGGGCGGCGGTCAGCCAGCATCGCGCGGAAACGCGCATACCAGCCCTCACCCTGAGAAAGTTTGGCAGGCGAACCATCGGTGGCGGGGAAAAACAACTTCACTCGTTGATCGGGCGCCCAAGTCGCCATCTCGGTGACTGCCGGACTGGCGAGCGTGATCCGCATCAAATGCGGAGTCAGCCGGGTTTTCTGACGCAAAATCACGTCAAACAGCTTGTACGGATTGGCGGAGGCCATGCGGAGCTCCTTGAGGAATTCATCAGTGAATCCCATGAAAACGAGCCGCGTGGAATCCGCTTTAGTCAGCTCCGCTGAATGGTCCGTTTATTGTGCGGCCGGACGCTCAAGAACCAGCGACTCGATGTTCTGCTTTTTCGCCTTGATCAGCGCCGCACTCAGTTGCACCTGACGCGCTTCGGCATCCGCCTGCGAATTGAACGGACCGACCAGAATCCGGGTTTTGCCATTGGCATCGCGAATGACACTGGTGACAAAGCCATGTTCGATCAGCCAACCGCTGAGATCACTGACTGCCTGGGGCGTTTCGCCACGCACTTCCAGATCCCACTGCGGACCTGCAGCAACGGCAGGCGCCGTCACCACTGCCGATTTAGGCTTCTGCGCATCCACGTTTTTGCCTTCACCACATCCCGCCAATGCCAGTGCTGCGATTACCCAGACCAATTTGCGCACAACGTTTTCCTCGAAATTCTCAAAGCAGCGATCTTAACATCGCAAATACTGCCAAAGCCCCCGCAAAATGGGCACAAAACAACGAGATTGATGATTGCTCCCCCTGTATAGTTACGCGCTGGGAATTAATGCCGCATCTGCGCGTCAGAATGAGGCACCCACATTGTGAGACTTCGCACTAATCTATACGTACCACCGACCTCTGCACTGTCTGAATCAGGTGCCCTACAAAGCAATCAAGGAGAAGACCATGCTGATACTCACCCGCAAAGTCGGTGAAAGCATAAATATTGGTGATGACATCACCATCACCATTCTCGGCGTCAGCGGCCAGCAAGTTCGGATCGGCATCAACGCCCCGAAAAACGTTGCCGTGCACCGTGAAGAAATCTACCAGCGCATTCAGGCTGGCCTGACCGCTCCGGACAAGCCACAAACCCCCTGAAACCTGCAGTCAGTAGCCAGTTCGTTTGCCTTCGCGTGATGACTGGCTAAAGATTCGAGCGCCGTATTGCCATTTGCTTCCCACCCCACAGGTCACGGCGCCTGCATTGTCATCTCTCCCGCTCTACTCCCCTTTTCGCAGCCGATGTTACCTGCCATTCCCATGACTGGCTGTCGGACGTTTCTGATACATCGCTCGGAATCGCGCCCACCTACCCAAATGTGACGCCGCGCGCCATGCCCGTAGCAGCAATCATCATCAGCACCAGCAACAGTGCTTCGACATGACTGATTCGCGCAAACAGCTTCAGACGCCGCATATCCAGCGGCGCACTGCGCGACTGTGCGACGCGCCACTTGATCAACGTGATCATTGGCGCAAGCTCCAGCAGCAGAATCAACACGAACAACGTCATCTTCAAATGAAATAGCGGCTGGTGTAGATAATAGTCAGTGCCCTTCTCAAAACCGCCGAAAGCGCGCATGCCGCCAGTCACCAGCAACACCAAAGCAGAAAGCCCCCACAGATTGTCGGCTATCAACACACGCCGAGCCTCCCCCGCACCGGCCGCCAGGCGACTGAAAGCACTGCCACGGGTCAGCACGGCCCAGAAGCCCAAGGCAAATGCCAGCAGATGAATAGCTGCAAGAAACCAATGAGAAAGCATCGATAGACTCCCGTCGGACGGATTTAGAAATCAGCCTGAGAGTAGTAGTCGAAAAAGCAGGGATTCGCTCGCGGCCGTTGAGTGCCGATCTGGAGCGAAAATCGGAGAGAGGCAAATCGCAGGCAAAAAAAATCCCAAGCAGCTGATGGAAGCTTGGGATTTAAAAATGCATAAACCGTGGTGGTGAACGCGGGACGAATGTTACTGAAATATCGGATGTGTAACAACGTGTTTTTGATAACTGGTTGGTTAATAAAATCCGTAAGCTATTAAATAACCACATTATTTTTACGACTTTCATCGGACGGGCGGTTGAAACCTGTGCTAATTAGAAGATGATGATTGAGCACGTCGAGGTGGGCGCCGAATCGGCGGTCCGAGGCAGGAGTTTTGCAAATCGCAGACAACAAAAAAGGGCCCACCTTTCGGTGAGCCCTTCTAGACCGCCCAGCAGAGCGGATTTTGTTTGGTAGGCGCGATTGGACTCGAACCAACGACCCCCACCATGTCAAGGTGGTGCTCTAACCAACTGAGCTACGTGCCTGCTGTGAGGCGGCATTCTACGGAATTTCGGAGGGGTGTCAACACCTTTTTTTCACCTAACCCTATGAATATGCAAAATATTTAATTTCGCACCCTCGGCCCTGGGTTTTGCCCAGGCTGGCGGAGGATTTTCAACTCGGGTAGGATCGGCGCACTCGTAAAATATATTAAACAGAGGCTGCAGGATGGCGAACACTCCTTACCCAGAGTCTTATTACGCTGCGTCGGCGAATGCCGTACCGCCACGTCCGGCCTTGCAGGATGAGGTAGAGACGGATGTTTGTGTGATCGGCGCCGGGTATACGGGACTGTCCTCTGCCCTGTTCCTGCTGGAGAACGGTTTTCGTGTGACTGTGCTGGAGGCGGCCAAAGTCGGCTTCGGCGCTTCCGGGCGCAATGGCGGGCAGATCGTTAACAGTTACAGCCGCGATATCGATGTGATCGAGCGCAGCGTCGGCCCGAAGCAGGCGCAGTTGCTCGGGCATATGGCATTCGAGGGCGGGCGGATCATTCGCGAGCGCGTTGCCAAATACAACATCCAGTGCGACCTGAAGGATGGCGGTGTGTTCGCCGCAGTCTCCGCGCGGCAGATGGGGCATCTGGAATCGCAGAAGCGTCTGTGGGAGCGTTTCGGTCACACCCAGCTTGAGTTGCTCGATCAAAAGCGCATCCGTGAAGTGGTGGCGTGCGATCAATACGTCGGCGGCATGCTTGACATGAGCGGCGGGCACATCCACCCACTGAATCTGGCGCTCGGCGAAGCTGCAGCGGTGGAATCGCTCGGTGGCACTATCTATGAACAATCCCCCGCCGTGCGCATCGAGCGCGGTGCCAACCCGGTGGTGCACACGCCGCAAGGCAAGGTCAGGGCCAAGTTCATCATCGTTGCCGGCAACGCATACCTGGGCAATCTGGTGCCGGAACTGGCGGCCAAGTCCATGCCGTGCGGCACCCAGGTGATTGCCACCGAGCCGCTGAGCGATGCATTGGCGAAATCTCTGCTACCGCAGGACTGCTGCGTCGAAGACTGCAACTACCTGCTCGACTATTACCGACTGACGGGCGACAAACGCCTGATCTTCGGCGGCGGCGTGGTGTATGGCGCGCGCGATCCTGCGAATATCGAAGCGATCATCCGCCCGAAAATGCTCAAGGCTTTTCCGCAGCTCAAGGACGTGAAGATTGATTACGCCTGGACCGGAAACTTCCTGCTGACCCTATCGCGATTGCCGCAGGTTGGGCGCCTGGGCGATAACATCTATTACTCGCAGGGCTGCAGCGGCCACGGCGTGACCTATACGCATCTGGCCGGCAAGGTGCTGGCCGAGGCGCTGCGTGGTCAGGCCGAGCGTTTTGATGCGTTTGCCGATTTGCCGCACTACCCGTTCCCCGGCGGGCAATTGCTGCGTACGCCGTTCGCGGCACTGGGTGCCTGGTACTACGGGCTGAGAGATAAGCTCGGTTTCTAGGCAAAAAAAATGGCCGCTTAAAAAGCGGCCATTTTTATTGCGCGAGAGAAAACATCAGAGTCGATCGCGAGCAATCCCGCTACGAATCCGCAAGATATCCGCCAGCACCGCCAAGGCAATCTCCGCCGGCGTCTTGCTGCCAAGGTTGAGCCCGATTGGCGCATGAATCCGCGCCAGTTCAACCTCGCCCAACCCACCAATCCGACGCAGTCGCTCGAAGCGTTTCTGCGATGTCTGCAGTGAACCCATCACGCCGATATAAAACGCTTCGGTGCGCACCGCTTCCATCATCGCCAGGTCGTCGATGCGTGGATCATGGGTCAACGCCACCACCGCCGTGTCGCGATGGCAGCCGCCGTCAGCAATGAACACCGACGGCAATTGCCGACGAATTTCCACGCCATTCAGCACTACACCCTCCAGTACTTCGTCACGCGGATCGCAGAGAATCACCTCGAAGCCGAGACCGACCGCAAACTCGGCACAGGCCTGCGCCACGCTGGAATAACCCGCGAGCAACAACCGTTGCGCCGCACCGATGCGGATCCGCACGCGATCAATCTCGCGCTCGATGCGCGCGCCCTGCTCCTGATCTGCAAACACACTGCGCGCGCCTGAGGCCAGATCGACCTCACGAATCAATCGACGCTGACCAAGCAGCGCCGACTCCAGCTCACGCAGATGCGCCTGCACATCACAGTCAGCGTCAAATTTCTCAACCAGCACATCGAGAATGCCGCCACAAGGCAGGCTGACCCGCGAACGCGGATCATCCCCCTCGCCATAACGCACCACGTTGACCGCATCGAGAAACGCACCTTCGGCCACACGTTCGAGAAAATCTTCCTCGACGCAACCACCAGACAGCGACCCGATCCACTGCCCGCCAGCGTTAACCGCCAGCAGCGAACCCGGCGCGCGCGGCGCCGAGCCGTAAGTCGCCAGCACGGTACAGAGCCAGATGCGCTGCCCGGCCACCGACCATTCCAGCGCCCGGCGGATGACTTGCAGATCGAGATGCTGCATGTCAGTGCGCCTTGTGCTCGACGGCCGGCGCATCGGCTTGCAGTTTCTGCACGTCACTCACCGCCAATTCAGCAGTCTGACCACCCCAACCCTGACGCAGATAGTTGAGCAGATCGGTCAGTTGCCCAGGACTCAGCTTGTCGGCAAATCCCGGCATCGGTTGCATGTGTTCGAACCCGGAGAATTTCTGTTCGCCGATGCCGTCCTCGATCACCCGCAGCAGATTGCGTGGGTCTTCCAGACGCAACGTAGTGTTGCCGCGCATGGCCACAGCAATGTGCGGCTTGCCCTCACCGCCAGCCGCGTGACAACCGGCGCAGACGTTCAGGTATTCCTGACGGCCACGCTGAGCGCTCGGGCTGAGCTTGTCCAATGGCACTTCAGTCAGCGCCTTGGCCTCTGGCGGTTGATCGCCGAGCAGGAACGTCGCCATCGCTGCCAGATCCGGATCACTCAGCCCTTGAGTACTGTTGTGGAACACCGGGAACATCTCGTTGAACATCGTGCCTTGCGCGCTCATGCCGTGCTTGAGGAACGTGCTCAGATCCTGATGATTCCAGCCGCGTGCAGCCAGATCAGTCGCCAGCAGGCTCGGGGCCAGGTAGCCATTGAGAATGCCGCCGGTCATGCGCTTGTCTTGCTGCATCGCACCCGGCAAGCCGCGCGGAGTGTGGCATTCACCGCAGTGACCGAGCACGTCGACCATGTACTGGCCGCGCTTCCACGCCTCGCTTTTGCCTTCGGCAGGCTCCAGCTTGACGTCTTTGCCGTAGAGCATGTTCCAGCCCATCAGACCCAGACGCACGTTGAACGGGAAACTCAGGCTGGTGACCGGCGACGCACGCTCGATCGGCTCGACGGTTTTCAGATGCGCGTGAATCGCGTCCGAATCTTCGCGAGGCATCAAGTGATACGAGGTGTAAGGCATCGCCGGGTACAGATTCGCGCCGTCACGACGCTTGCCTTCAGTCAGCGCAGCGAAGAATTCGTCATCACTGTACAGACCGATGCCGTGTTCCTTGCTCGGGGTGATGTTGGTGCCGTAGATCGTGCCAAACGGCGAGACGATCGGCAGCCCGCCGGCATACGGCGCGCCACCCGGTGCGGTGTGGCAAGCCATGCAATCGGCAGCGCGAGCGAGGTATTCGCCACGCTTGACCTGATCATCCGCATGCGCCAAAAACATCGGCGCAGCCAAACCGACCGCCAGCGTCAGGCGGGTTAATAATTGCTTCATGCTTAACCCTCCTTGACCAGGCCGAGATCGGTCAGCACGTTGCGGGTAGCGCTGTAATAACGCACGTACCCGGTGCAACGGCAGATGTGATGGCCGAGGCTGTCCTCGATCACTTGCTCCAGCTGACTTTTGACGATCGGCTGGCGTTGCAGTTTTTCCACCAGCACGGTGGCGGCGTTGACGAAGCCCGGCGCGCAGTAGCTGCACTGGAAGGCGAACTCGTCGACGAAACGCTGCTGAATCGGGTTCAGTTCAGTGACCTGACCCTGCTCGTCACGGGTGGCGTGGCCTTCGATGGTGCGGACTTTTTTACCTTCGAAGTAATGTGCGCCAGTGATGCAGGTGCGCACTTCTTCGCTGGTGCCGTCCGGGTTATCGACGATCACCACGCAGGCGTGGCAGATGCCTTGGCCACAGCCCAGACGCGAACCGGTGAGGTTCTTGTATTCGTGCAGGTAGTCGATCATCGGCAGGTCATCAGGGATCTCCACCGGGCCGACGGATTGACCGTTGAGGGTCAGTTGAAGCGGACGGTTAGCCATTGAGGGCCTCCTTGATGCGCGTAGCAGTGATTGGCAGGTCGCGAACACGTTTGCCGATGGCATGAGCCACAGCGTTACCGATGGCACCGACCACCGGAATCATCACCACTTCGGCGATGCCTTTGGACGGATCGCTCGGTGACAGCGGCGGCAGGATTTCCGCCGTCTGCTTCCACACCGCAACGTGGCGCGCCATCGGTAGGCGATACCGGTTGAAGTTCCAGTCACCCTCCCCCGGCCCGCCTTCGTAAAGCGGCATTTCTTCCATCAACGCATGGCCGATGCCCATGGCGATCCCGCCTTCGAGCTGACCGCGCACCAGCTCTTCGACCAACACGCGCCCACATTCCAGCCACGAGTGGTGGTTGAGCACCGACACCTCGGCCGAACCTTTGTTGACCTTCAACTCGACCAGCGTCGCGACCGGGCTGTAATAAGTCACAGCCGCGTTGTTCAGCTGGGTCGCGGGGTAAGCAATGTTCTGACGATCGAGCAGATGGAACCCATTGCTGCTCATCTGCGCTTTTTTCGCTTTAGGAGCGCCGTCGCCGTACTTCACCGCCAGGCCGTCGAGCGGCAGACGCTCGCGCACGCCATCGATGCTGTATTCGGCCTCGGCCCAGCTCCAGCGGTTGAAACCGTGCACGGTTGCGCCAGTCACCAGACCGCGTTCGTGGCAGCGCTTGGCCAGCTCTTCGAACGTCAGCGGCTGCATGCCGTTGGCGGTGAGTTTGCCGTCGACCCAATGCGCATCTTCGCGACGCACCACGTAAGGGTTGGCCTGGCCACCGAATGGACCCTGACGCCAGATCTCCAGCGCCGCCGGCCACAGACCGTGATTGAACAGCACGCGCGCCGCTTCGCGGGTGGCGTGGCTGAAGTAGTAGGCGGAGTTGGTCGCCGACGAAGCCGAAGCAAGCTTGCCGACCCAGCGCGGATTGCGCAGGAAGTTGTCCTGCTCGGCCTGGCTCATGGTGTAAGGGTTGCCGCCAGTGATCAGCTGCATTTCCTGCCATTCGGTTTCGCCGGTTTTCACTTCGTGCGCCGGGCTGCCGAGGAAATCAGCGACAACCAGTGCTTGCGAAGTGGACATGCCGGTGCCGATCTCGATGCCGATATGGCGCAGGGAAATGCGACCCTCGGCAGTGAATTCGATGCTGGCCATCGGCGCTTCGGAACCGGTGCCGAAGTCTTTCTGGCAAATCGCAAAACCGACGCCGTACCAGTTATCCGGATCGGCCGCTTCGCGCTGCTTTTTAATTACATCGCGATTCTTCCAGACTTCGTGCAGCGAGGCCTTGTCGAGAATCTCGTGCAGGCGCAGCGCACCGGCCGGGATCGCGCCCTGGGTGTTTTTCATCCCCGAACGCAGAGCGTTTTTGCGGCGCAGGTCGATGGCATCGACACCGAGGCGACCGGCGATTTCGTCGATCATCATCTCAGTGGCAGCCATGCTTTGCAGAGTACCGTAGCCGCGCATAGATCCCGCTTCAACCGCGCGTGAATGATAGGCCGTCACTTGCAGGTCGTTCTGCGGCATGTAGTAGATCGACTGCGCCGCCGTGGCGCCAACTGCTGCTACTGAAGGGCTGTAGTTGATCCGGCCACCGCCGTCGACACTCATTTCCGAGCGGAAAATCTTGAAGCTGTGATCGTTCTTGTCCACTACCAGTTGGTAGCGAATGTCGAACGGGTGACGCTTGATGCCGCTCTGGAACTGCTCGTAGCGGTCGTTGGCCAGGCGAATCGGCACGCCAGCGCCGTACAACGCCGCCAAGGCTGCGTAGTAAACGAAAATATTGTGGTCTTTCGAGCCGTAACCGACGGTGTAGCCCGGGTGCATGTTCAGGTTGGCCAGGCCGAAACGCGACGGCGAAATCATCTTCGCGGTTTCGGTCGCAACTTCCAGTGGGCACTGAGTGGCAACCACGAAATGCAGAGTCTTGGTCGCGGGGTCGTACCAACCATTACCGTTGTCCGGCTCCAGTGCGGCCGGTTCGATCGATGGCGTCTTGTAGCGCTCGTCGAACACCAGCCAATTGTCTGGCGGCGTGTCGATCTGTTTCTGCATGCGCTCGGCGTAGAACAGGCCGCGCTCGGTGAGATTGCCGTGCAGGTTCGGCTGAGCATTCCACACCGGGCGGCGGTTCTTCAGCATCGGAAACAGGATCGAATCCTTGAGGCTGGCGAATTCGTCTTCATCAGCCGAAGTCGGGCCGCCGACGCGTACGTAGCGGAAGCTGCCGTACGGATCGCCTTCGTAAAACGGCACTTGCGCACCGTAACGAATCGCTTTGTCATTGAATTTGAGTTTGTTCTTGGCTTGGCGGAAACGCTCGAAATCGTTCCAGATCAGGATCGCCACCGGATGGCCGATGAACATCGGCACTTTGCCCGGCGGCAACAGCGGATCGGGCGCGTGCTCTTCCGGGAAGACGATGCCGTCCTTGTCCAGATCGGCCGCAGTGACGATGCGGTCAGGCTGCAAGTCGTCGCCGAGCCACGACAGGTCGTAGCCGTCGTAGATGCGGTCGGCCTTGATGGTTTTCAGCAACATGGCGTGGCCTTGCTGCTGCGGCCAGCCTGGCATGTCCTTGGAGCGGATGTCGCGAGCAAAGACTTTGCTGCCGCAGACTTTGGACAAAGCGTCGTTACGTTGGCGCGCCTTGCCGTTGTTGCCGAGCCACTGCTCGGACGGCACGGTCACGCTGTTTTCCATCAAGGCAGCCAGCGCCTGACTGCTGAGCGGCGTGAGCGTGACGCTCACACCCGCCACCAGCCCGCCCTGAAGGAACGAGCGCCGGGATATTTCACGGTTGGACATGGATCATCCTCTGGGCGGTTATGGATCCGCCCTTCTGGTTATGTGCTGGGAATCTCGAGTCTTGCAGAAGCTCTTTCTGGCGAAGCAAAGAGCTGTGTTGACAGTGCAAAGCTGACCGAAAGGTTAACTTTAAAGGTTTCTGCGCTCGCAGCAAACAACCAGTTACAAAAATCTGACTAAAGAATCAAAAATCAATGCGGCATTGCACCGCAGTGAACACACAAATTTCTGTAGGAGCTGACGAGTGAAACGAGGCTGCGATCTTTTGATCCAGTTTTTCAAGATCAAAAGATCGCAGCGTGCCGCAGCTCCTACACGAATTGGTGTTGAGTTGCGAGAGGAAGGGAAGGGTCAAATTTCAGACACAAAAAACCCCGGTCTTTCGACCAGGGTGTTTGCTATCGATTCCGAATCAACCAGAGGCTGCTTTCGGTGTTTCAAGGCGTTCAGTGATCCTTGAAACAGATATGGCGCAGCGGACGGGACTCGAACCCGCGACCCCCGGCGTGACAGGCCGGTATTCTAACCGACTGAACTACCGCTGCGTATCGCTTTGAGCTTGCGCTCAAGTAACTCGTTTGATTGAAAGCTTCGGTGCTTTTCAATCGCGAACCAGACAATGTCTGACTCGTTAAATATGGCGCAGCGGACGGGACTCGAACCCGCGACCCCCGGCGTGACAGGCCGGTATTCTAACCGACTGAACTACCGCTGCGCGTCGGTGCAGGCACTTTCAGCCTACGCTCTTGCTTACGCAAGTTTCTCGGGGAGTGGTGGGTGATGACGGGATCGAACCGCCGACATTCTGCTTGTAAGGCAGACGCTCTCCCAGCTGAGCTAATCACCCGTTTGCATCTCCGAGGCCGCGAAATTTACGCAGGTAGCGAACCTAAGTCAATAGCAGGATTGAAGTTTTTCTGAAAAAGACAAAAACGTGTCATTCCGAGTAAATCATCTTCTTGGTCATGCCGCCGTCGACCACGAATTCCTGCCCCGTCACGAACCCGGCATTCTTCGACAGCAGCCAGGCCACCATCGCCGCGACGTCTTCGACCGTGCCTACCCTGCCCGCCGGATGCTGCGCATGATCCGCGTCGGCCAGCGGTTCAGCACGCCTTACAGACGGATCCCGCGCATCGATCCAGCCCGGACTGACCGCGTTGACGCGAATCTCCGGCCCGAGGCTGATCGCCAGGGCGTGCGTCAGGGCCAGCAAACCGCCCTTGCTCGCCGCGTAGGCCTCGGTATCAGGCTCGGACTGCCCGGCGCGGGTCGAGGCCAGATTGACGATCGCCCCATTGTGCGCGCGCAGATACGGCGCACAGTGCTTGGCCAGCAACATCGGCCCACTAAGGTTCACCGCCAGCACGCGATTCCAGTAAGCCAGATCGAGGCTTTCCAGCGTGATGTTATGCGGATCGGCGACCGCTGCGTTGCACACCAATGCATCCAGACGACCGAACTGACCCAACACTTCAGCCACACACAAAGCAACCTGACTCTCGTCCGAGACATCCATGGCGATAAACCAGGCGTTCTCGCCGAGCACCTTGCTGACTTTCGAACCACGCACCCGATCCAGATCCGTCAGCACCACCTGCCAGCCTTCGCTGATCAGCCATGCCGCGATGCCCAGACCGATACCGCGTGCGGCACCCGTGACCAGCGCAACTCGGCCATGAGTCCCGGCCTTCGGCGTGGACAACTCGATCACAGTGCCGCCAAGCCACGCGCCAGATCGGCTTGCAGATCAGCCACATCTTCCAGGCCAACCGCGATGCGAATCAGGCTGTCACGAATGCCCGCCGCTTCACGCTCTTGCGGCGCCAGACGACCGTGGGAGGTGGTGCTCGGGTGAGTAATGGTGGTTTTGCTGTCGCCAAGGTTGGCAGTGATCGAAATCAGTCGGGTCGCATCGATAAAGCGCCACGCGCCCTCTTTGCCGCCCTTGACCTCGAAGCTCACCACCGCGCCGAAGCCTTTCTGCTGACGCTGCGCAAGCTCATGCTGCGGATGGCTCTTGAGACCGGCGTAGTGCACTTTCTCGATGCCGTCCTGCTGCTCCAGCCACTCGGCCAGCTCTTGCGCGTTGGCGCAGTGCGCTTTCATGCGCAGGCTGAGGGTTTCCAGGCCTTTGAGGAAGATCCAGGCGTTGAACGGACTCAAGGTCGGCCCGGCGGTACGCAGGAAACCGACAACTTCTTTCATCTGCTCGCTGCGACCGGCCACCACGCCGCCCATGCAACGCCCCTGTCCATCGATGAACTTGGTCGCCGAGTGCACGACAATGTCAGCGCCCATCTTCAGCGGCTGCTGCAACGCGGGCGTGCAGAAGCAGTTGTCGACCACCAGCATCGCGCCTTTGGCGTGCGCGATTTCGGCGAGTGCGGCGATATCCACCAACTCCGCCAGCGGGTTGGATGGCGATTCGACAAACAGCAATTTGGTGTTGGACTTGATCGCCGCGTCCCACGCCGGCAGCTCGGCCAGCGGCACGTAGTCGACTTCGATGCCGAAACGTTTGAAATACTTCTCGAACAGGCTGATGGTCGAACCAAACACGCTGCGCGACACCAGAACGTGATCGCCAGCACTGCACAAGCTCATCACGACAGCCATGATTGCGGCCATGCCGGTGGCGGTGGCAACCGCCTGCTCGGCGCTTTCCAGCGCAGCGATGCGCTCTTCGAACGCGCGCACGGTCGGGTTGGTGTAACGCGAGTAGACGTTGCCCGGCACTTCGCCGGCAAAGCGCGCAGCCGCGTCGGCAGCAGTGCGGAACACGTAGCTGGAAGTGAAGAACATCGGATCACCGTGTTCGCCTTCCGGCGTACGGTGCTGACCGGCACGTACGGCCAGGGTATCGAACGCTACGCCTTCGAGGTCGCTGTCCAGCCGACCGGCATCCCATTCCTGACTCATGCTGTCTCTCCTTGCCCTGTTCGCGAAAAATAAATGTCTTTTGCCGGATACAAAACCGGCCCCTCAGGGCCGGTAGAAACTCAGTTGTTGTACAGATCGATGATCGCACTGACCGCTTGGGTCTTGACCTTCGACAGGTCGTTACGCGCCTGCTCGATCTTGTTCAGGTAGGCCTCATCGACGTCACCGGTGACGTACTTGCCGTCGAACACCGCACAATCGAAGTTCTCGATCTTGATCTTGCCGCCACCGACCGCTTCGATCAAGTCAGGCAAGTCCTGATAGATCAGCCAGTCTGCGCCGATCAGATCAGCCACGTCCTGAGTCGAGCGGTTATGCGCGATCAGTTCGTGCGCGCTCGGCATATCGATACCGTACACGTTCGGATAACGCACGGCCGGTGCAGCGGAGCAGAAGTAAACGTTCTTCGCGCCAGCTTCACGGGCCATCTGGATGATCTGCTTGCAAGTAGTACCGCGAACGATCGAATCGTCCACCAGCATCACGTTCTTGCCGCGGAATTCCAGCTCGATGGCATTGAGTTTCTGGCGTACCGATTTCTTGCGCGCGGCCTGGCCGGGCATGATGAATGTACGGCCGATGTAACGGTTCTTGACGAAACCTTCGCGGAATTTCACGCCCAAATGGTTGGCCAGTTCCAGCGCGGCGGTGCGGCTGGTGTCCGGGATCGGGATGACAACGTCGATGTCGTGCTCAGGACGCTCGCGCAGGATCTTCTCGGCGAGTTTCTCACCCATGCGCAGACGTGCTTTATAAACAGACACGCCGTCGATGATCGAATCCGGACGCGCCAGGTAGACGTGTTCGAAGATGCACGGGGTCAGCGACGGGTTGGTCGCGCACTGGCGGGTGTGCAGCTTGCCGTCTTCAGTGATGTAAACCGCTTCGCCCGGCGCCAGATCGCGAATCAGGGTGAACCCGAGCACGTCCAGCGAAACGCTTTCGGAAGCGATCATGTATTCGACGCCTTCGTCGGTATGACGCTGGCCGAACACGATTGGACGGATGCCGTGCGGGTCACGGAAACCGACGATGCCGTAACCGGTGACCATCGCGACTACTGCGTAACCACCGACGCAACGGTTGTGCACGTCGGTCACGGCGGCAAACACGTCTTCTTCGGTTGGTTGCAGCTTGCCGCGCTGGGCCAGCTCGTGGGCGAACACGTTGAGCAACACTTCCGAGTCGGAACTGGTGTTGACGTGACGCAGGTCGGATTCGTAAATCTCTTTGGCCAACTGTTCAACGTTGGTCAGGTTGCCGTTGTGCGCCAAGGTAATGCCGTAAGGCGAGTTGACGTAGAACGGCTGAGCTTCGGCCGAGGTCGAGCTGCCGGCGGTCGGGTAACGGACGTGGCCGATACCCATGTGGCCGACCAGGCGTTGCATGTGACGCTGCTGGAACACGTCACGCACCAGACCATTGTCTTTGCGCAGGAACAACCGGCCATCATGGCTTGTGACGATACCGGCAGCGTCCTGGCCGCGGTGCTGGAGCACGGTTAGCGCGTCATACAGCGCCTGATTGACGTTCGACTTACCGACGATACCGACGATGCCACACATGCGACGCAACCCCTACTTAATGGATCTGAACTGAGCAACACTCACTGCGGCGTTTTGGCCGACGGCATGAGTTGCTCCTTGAACGGAATATCAGCGGGTACGCTGATACCGCTGGCAAGCCACTGACTGCTCCACCCGAGAATCAGGTTTTTGGACCAGTCTGCGACCAATAGAAACTTTGGCACGAGCTGTGATTCTTTCCACCACCCGTCCTGCTGTACCGGCCCCAGGCTCAACAGCCCGACCGCCACGACCACCAGCAACACGCCACGCGCAGCGCCGAAGGCCATGCCGAGGAATCGATCGGTCCCGGACAACCCGGTGACGCGAACCAACTCGCCGATAAGATAATTGATCATTGCGCCCACGATCAGTGTGGCGACAAACATGATGGCACAGCCCGCGATCACGCGAGCCGATGGGGTTTCGATGTATCCGGCGAGGTACTCGGACAGTGCGCCACCGAACATCCAGGCGACGACTCCTGCGATGATCCAGGTCACCAGCGATAATGCTTCCTTGACGAAGCCGCGGCTCAAACTGATCAAAGCGGAGATGGCGATAATTGCAACGATCGCCCAGTCAACCCAGGTAAATGGCACAGTGCAGCCTACAGACGGATAAGGCGGCGCATTTTAGCAGAGCGCATGGCTGTCGGTAAGCTGCGATTTACAGTGCATTCCTATCGGGCCGATAGATATCAGCCGCGCTCGGGCTGGAAGCGTACGACAAAACCCTTGAGGTTCTGCTGGCGACCCAGAAGATCACGCAGGCGATCGGCTTCGGCGCGTTCGATCAGCGGCCCGACGAACACTCGATTCTTGCCGTCGGCAGAGCGAATGTAGGCGTTGTAGCCCTGGCTGCGCAGGTTCTTTTGCAGGGCTTCGGCACTGGCACGACTCGACAGGCTCGCCAGTTGCACCGACCAGCTTACCGACAGGCCATTGGCGTCGACGCGGCTTTGCGTGGTATCCGGCTTGGCCGGTGCCGCGGCAATCGGCTGGGCCGGCGCGGCGACAGGCTTGGTCACTGGCGCCGGAGCAACCGATTTGGCCTGCGCAACGGGTGCCGCTGGAGCTTGCGTTACCGGAGCAATCGGCATCGACGGCGCAGTCTGCTCGGCGACTTCTTCGTCGCTTGGCACTGGCTCTTGCGGCAGGACTCGTGGATCGGTCACCGCCACCGGCTCCATCTGGATCTGCGCCACAGCCGGCGCTTGCGGCGCTGTCGGTGCCTCGACGGTCACCTGACGCTGCTCATCCTGACGGGTAAACAGCATCGGCAGAAAAATCACCGCCAGCGCCACCAGCACCAGAGCACCGACCATGCGCTGTTTGTACGCTTTATCCAGCAAAGCCATTTGCCGCTTCCTCCGTGGAGCGCCGGGCCAGCCATTCAAGGGCCTCGGCAACACAATAAAATGATCCGAACAACAGAATCTCGTCGTCACTGCTGGCCACGGCACACTGCCCTTCGAGGGCGGCCGCGACACTGTCGTATGACGTCACCGACGCACCAAGGTTCTGCAGTGCTGCCTGCAACTCTCGCACCGGACGCGCGCGCGGCGAATCCAGCGGTGCCACGGCCCAGTGCTCGACACTAGCACTCAACTCGCCGATAACACCATCCAGATCCTTGTCCGCCAGCAGACCGAACACCGCCAGACGCTTGCCGACCGGAGGCCGACTGGCCAGACGCCGCGCCAGATACTCCGCCGCGTGCGGGTTATGCCCCACGTCCAGCAGCAGATTCAGGCGCTTGCCGCTCCAGTCGAACGAGCGACGATCCAGACGCCCGACCACGCGGGTCGCCTGCAATGCGCCAACAATCTGCTGAGCATCCCACGGCAAGCCCAGCAGTAAATAAGCCTGCAAGGCCAGCGCGGCGTTTTCCATCGGCAGATCGAGCAGCGGCAAGTCACGCAGTTCGACCGATTGCCCTTGGGCATCGGTGCCGCGCCACTGCCAATGCTGATCGGTAATACCGAGATCAAAATCGCGTCCACGCAGGAAGAACGGGCACACCAGCTCGCGCGCCTTGTCGAGCAATGGCTGCGGCGGGTTCAGATCGCCACACAGGGCAGGTTTGCCCTGACGGAAAATTCCGGCCTTCTCGAAGGCCACGGATTCGCGGGTGTCGCCCAGATAATCGGCATGATCGACGCCGATACTGGTGACCAGCGCGATATCGGCATCGACCACATTGACCGTGTCCAGACGCCCGCCCAGACCGACTTCCAGCACCACAGCATCGAGCCCGGCCTGTTGAAACAGCCAGAACGCCGCAAGGGTGCCCATTTCGAAGTAAGTCAGGGAAGTGTCGCCACGCCCGGCCTCGACCGCGGCAAAGGCTTCACACAGCTGTGCATCAGTGGCCTCGACGCCATTGAGCTGCACCCGCTCGTTGTAACGCAGCAGGTGCGGAGAATTATAGACACCAACAAGCAGGCCCTGCGCCCGCAGCAATGAAGCCACGAATGCGCAGGTCGAACCCTTGCCGTTGGTGCCGGTGACCGTAATCACCCGAGGCGCTGGCTGGCCCAGCCCCATGCGGGACGCTACCTGTTGCGAACGCTCCAGGCCCATGTCGATGGCCGACGGATGCAACTGCTCGAGGTAGGCGAGCCACTCGCCAAGGGTGCGCTCGGTCATACGTTGGCAGGCACCGGCGGAACAACGATCGGCTCGATTGGCGCGGCGACGAATTTCGGCGTCGGCAGGCCCATCATTTGTGCCAGCAGGTTACCCAGACGCGGACGCAGTTCCTGACGGTGCACGATCATGTCGATCGCGCCGTGCTCCAGCAGGAACTCACTGCGCTGGAAGCCTTCCGGCAGTTTTTCGCGCACGGTCTGCTCGATCACGCGCGGACCGGCAAAGCCGATCAGGGCTTTCGGCTCGCCGACAATCACGTCACCGAGCATCGCCAGACTGGCGGAAACACCGCCGTAGACCGGGTCGGTCAGTACGGAGATGAACGGAATGCCTTCTTCACGCAGACGCGCCAGTACCGCCGAGGTCTTGGCCATCTGCATCAGCGAGATCAGGGCTTCCTGCATCCGCGCACCACCGGAAGCGGCGAAGCAGATCATCGGGCAACGGTTTTCCAGCGCGTAGTTGGCGGCGCGCACGAAACGCTCGCCGACGATTGCGCCCATCGAACCGCCCATGAAGCTGAACTCAAACGCCGAAACCACAACCGGCATGCCCAACAGGGTGCCGCTCATGGAGATCAGCGCGTCTTTTTCGCCAGTCTGCTTCTGCGCAGCGGTCAGGCGATCCTTGTACTTTTTGCCGTCGCGGAATTTCAGACGGTCAACCGGCTCCAGGTCAGCACCCAGTTCGGCACGGCCTTCGGCATCAAGGAAGATGTCGATGCGTGCACGTGCGCCGATGCGCATGTGGTGGTTGCACTTGGGGCAAACGTCCAGGGTCTTTTCCAGTTCCGGACGGTACAGCACAGCCTCGCAAGACGGGCATTTGTGCCACAGACCTTCAGGCACCGAGCTCTTCTTGACCTCGGAACGCATGATCGAAGGGATCAGTTTGTCTACCAACCAGTTGCTCATGCTTTCTATCTCCAGTACCGGCGGCCCGAACACTCTGGTTCGCGGCCCCGCGTATGCCCTTCAGCTAAATTCATGGGTGGCGATGATTGATGGATGGCCGGGTCAGCAAAACTGACCTGCGTACGACCCAAAAAATCCTCAGCCTGTTTTCTACCAAGCTGTGGACGGCGGCAGTCTGCCAGCCGTCACATCGTCGTTTTGCGTACTGCGTTGATAAAAGCCTGGATCTTCGCGTGATCCTTGATGCCCTTGCTCGCCTCTACTCCGCCGCTCACGTCCACGGCGTAGGGCCGGACCTGGGCGACTGCGTCAGCGACGTTATCCGGAGTCAGGCCACCGGCCAGAATCAATGGTTTGCTCAGCACTTGCGGAATCAGTGACCAGTCGAAGGCTTCGCCGGTTCCGCCGGGCACGCCTTCGACGTAAGTGTCGAGCAACACGCCGCTGGCACTCGGGTAAGCGTCGCAGGCGGCGGCAATGTCATCGCCGGCCTTGACCCGTAAAGCTTTGATATAGGGACGGTGCCAGCCTTCGCACTCGGCAGCGGTTTCATCACCATGGAACTGCAACAGATCCAGCGGCACGGCATCGAGGATTTCCCCCAACTCGCAGCGGCTGGCGTTGACGAACAGGCCGACCGTGGTCACGAACGGTGGCAGCGCCTGAATGATCGCCCTTGCCTGCTGCACGGTCACGGCGCGCGGACTTTTAGCGTAGAACACAAAACCGATGGCATCGGCCCCGGCTTCGACGGCGGCCAACGCATCTTCTATGCGGGTAATCCCGCAAATCTTGCTGCGAACGGCTGACATGTCGATAAAAACCCCAAGGCAAATCCGAGAAAGTCCCGGATGGTAACAAATGCGTTCGAGGGCGTCAGCCGTCAAGTTCCGAGAAACCCGTAAGGAAATGTGGCCCGATGAAACGCTCAGGCAACGGGAACTCGTCGTGATACTCGACCTGCACCAGATACAGACCGTACGGATGCGCCGTGACCCCGCCGGAGCGGCGTTCGCGGCTTTCCAGAACTTCCTTCATCCATTCCACCGGACGCTCGCCCGCACCAATGGTCATCAGCACGCCGGCAATGTTGCGCACCATGTGATGCAGGAAGGCGTTGGCACGGATATCGAGCACGATCATTTTGCCGTGACGGGTCACGCGCAAGTGATGCATCTTCTTGATCGGCGACTTGGCCTGGCACTGACCGGCCCGGAACGCGCTGAAATCATGGGTGCCGACCAGATATTGCGCGGCTTCGGCCATGCGCTCTACGTCCAGCGGACGATGATTCCAGGTGATTTCTTCGTTGAGGTGCGCCGGGCGGATCTGATCGTTGTAGATCACGTAGCGATAGCGTCGCGCAATCGCCTTGAACCGCGCATGAAAATGCGCGGGCATGACTCGGGCCCAGCTGACACTGACGTCGTGGGGCAGATTGATGTTGGCGCCCATGACCCAGGCTTTCAGCGAGCGGTCGACTGTGGTGTCGAAATGCACCACTTGACCGCAGGCGTGCACGCCCGCGTCGGTACGTCCGGCGCACTGCAGCGAGATCGGCGCATTGGCGACCTTCGACAGGGCTTTTTCGAGGGTTTCCTGCACCGTGGTCACACCGGTCGACTGGCGCTGCCAGCCGCTGTAGCGCGAGCCTTTGTACTCAACGCCGAGTGCGACGCGAAAAAAGCCTTCGGGTGCCATTTCGGCGGCCGGGGTTTCGATGTTTGCCAAGATGGGACAGCCTGCTGATCTACAAAGGCGGGCATTATAGGGCTTCAAGATCAAAAGATCGCAGCCTTCGGCAGCTCCTACACAGAAATCAGCGGTTTCCTGTAGGAGCTGCCGAAGGCTGCGATCTTTTGATCTGCCAAAAAGAACGGCAGCCTCAAAGGGCTGCCGTTCTTTTAGCGACGAACCTGACTTACAAGCTCGAGAGCATTTCCTTGGCTTCGCCGCGCTGCTTCTCGTTACCCTCGGTCAACACTTCCGTGAGGATGTCGCGCGCGCCGTCGTTGTCGCCCATGTCGATGTAGGCCTGAGCCAGATCGAGTTTGGTCGCGGCTTCGTCGGTACCGGCGAGGAAGTCGAAATCATCTTCACCCAGCTCATCACCCAGCGCCGCATCGGCTTCGGTGAACGTCGGCTCGTTAATGCTGCCCGACAGACTATCCAGCTCGGCATTGACGTCGTTCAGTTCGCTTTCGAACGCGTCCGGCTCGGCTGGGGCTGCATCCATCTCGTCAGCCAACGACAGATCGAAATCGGCCGGCAGCTCCAGGTCATCCGGCATTTCTGCCGCGACCGGCGCTTCAACTGGCGGCAGATCCTTCACGCCTTCGTCCAGATCCAGCAGGAAATCATCGTCCGCCAGCTCTACCGGTGCCGGCGCAGGATCGGCACCGAGGTCCAGATCGAGGTCAAAGTCCGACAGGTCGTCGAGGTTTTCCTTGATCTCGGTCTGCTGTTGCAGCACCGACTCGAAGCTCAGGTCATCGTCGGACGGGAATTCGTCCAGCTCCACCGGTGCTTCAGGCTCGACAGCAGCAACTGGCTCGATTGGCGTGATGTTGTCCAGATCATCCAGGCTCAAGTCGAATGTGCTGTCCAGATCGTCAGCAGGCGCAGCCACCGGAGCAACCGGCGCTTCGTCTTCATCCAGCAGCAATTCCTTGACGTATTCCGCGTCCAGCTCGGCGGCGATGGCGGCAGCCGCCAGACCGCTTGCAGCCACCACAGCCATGGCCGGGAAGCGGGTTTTCAACTCTTCGACTTTGGCGAAGTTATCGCCGTTGGCAACCAGTTGACGCTCCTGCACCACGAACGCATCGCGGTCGCCCTGACGGCCGTAGACTTCCATCAGTTTCAAACGCAGATCACTGCGCTGCGGTTCCAGGCTGATGCCCTCCTCCAGCAACGCGGCAGCCTGATTCAAGCGACCGGCATCAAGGTGCGACTGGGCTTTGTCGAGCACGTCATCGGAACGCTCGCCCGACGGCGCAACCAGTGGCGCGGAGATCGGCTCGGCCATCACGATTGGCGCGACTACCACAGCAGGTGCCGGAGTGACTGGCGCTGGTGCGAGCGTGACGCTGGCGGCTGGCGTTTCCAGACCTTCGAAGCTGCTTTGCGGCAGATCGTCATCGGCGGAGAACGACTGCTCCTCCAGCGCGCGCGCCATGCGCAGATGTTTGTCGGCTTCTTGCTGAGCCTTGCGGCGACGCGCCAACAGCAACAGCAGAAGCAACAACACCACAGCGCCACCACCGACCAGACCCAGCAGGATCGGATTGGTCAGCAGTTCGTTGAAGGTTTTCTCGTCGTCAGCGACAGGGGTCGTTTCGACGACCGGCCCAACCACCGGCTCGACTGGTGTTTCAACCGGCGGCGCAATAGCCGACTCTGGCGTAGGCGCTGCCGCTGCGGCCTCTGCTGGCGTGGCTGGCGGTGTCGCGGCCAGCTCGGCAGTAATTGCTGGAACAGCAGGATTTACGGCCGGCGCAGCGCCCGCCCCTTCAGCCTGCATCTTGGCCAGTTGATTGTTCTTCAGTTCGATCAGACGTTGCAGCTTGTCCAGCTGACTTTGCAGATCGGACATTCGGCTTTTCAGTTCCTCGTTGTCACGACGAGTCGTGTCGAGGCTTTCCTGAGTGACCGCGAGTTTGTTGCTCAGCGCCTTGGCATCACCGGCCGGGCCTTTGCCACGGCCCTTGGCGTTTTCGGCGGAGACCAGACTGAGATTGTCCTTGGCGTTTTGTGCAGCGCCAGTGTTGGCGCGACCACGGTTGGTTGCATCCAGCTGTTGCTGACCGGTGCCCGGCTTGGCCACATAACGACGGCCCTGACGCCAGGCTTCGTTCTGCGCCGCGACTTCAGCGATAGCCGCCGATTGCGGCAACGCAGCACTTTGTACGGCGTCCGGCAGACGCAGCACCTGACCGGTTTTCAAGCGGTTGATGTTGCCGCCAATGAACGCGTCCGGGTTCAAGGCCTGGATTGCGAGCATGGTCTGCTGCACCGAACCGCCGGTACGCGCCTTCGCCGCGATTTCCCACAGGGTATCGCGCGGCGTGGTGGTGTATTGGTTCGGATGGGTCGCGCCGGTGCTCGGTGCGGTGATGGTCGAAGTCGGCGCAGGCTGAGCAGCGGCGTCAGCGGTCTGCGGCGAGAACTTCGATGGATCCAGCAGCACGCTGTAGTCACGCAGCAGGCGGCCGTTGGGCCACATCACCTGCACGAGGAATTTGACCATCGGTTCCGACAGCGGCTTGCTCGAGGTTATACGCAGCACGCTTTTGCCGCTGGCATTGAGCACCGGGGTAAAGGTCAGGTCGTTGAGGAAGGCCTGGCGATCGACGCCGGCCTTGGCGAAATCTTCCGGCGAGGCCAGGCTCGGCACCACTTCGGCAGCGGTGAGATCCTTGACATCGAGCAGCTCGATTTCCGCCAGCAGCGGCTGGTTCAGGGTCGACTTCAGGGTCAGCTCCCCGAGCCCGAGGGCATGCGCCATACCGGAGGACAGCGCCGAGGCGGCCGCTATTGCTAACACCAGTTTGCGAACTTGAACCATAGCCTCATCCTTTGTTTGAACGTTCCTCGGCCAGCGAGAAGATATTGATTGCCGCTGCCGTAAGGCATTGCGCGCGACGACGACAGCATGTCGCGCGCGATCATTTCTTTGATGCCCCGGAAAGTCCCGGAGGGTGAAACGTTATCAAGTGCTCCGGCCAAGCATAGCGCCCGGCTAGAATCAGTCGACAAATTGTTGCCAAGTATCTTTTACAGCAGGTCTTTTATCAACAACTCGGCGATCTGCACAGCATTGAGTGCCGCGCCTTTGCGCACGTTATCTGACGTCAGCCACAGATTAAGTTCCGCCGGCTCGTCGACCCCGCCACGCACCCGCCCGACATAGACCACGTCCTGCCCCACCGCGTCACCGACCGCAGTCGGGTAATCACCGGCCTCGACCAGCTCGATACCCGGCGCATCCTCGAGCGCAGCGTTGACCTTTTGCAGGTCGACCGCGCTCGCTGACTGCAAGGTCACGCTAAAGCTATCGCCAAAAAACACCGGGGCTTGAACACAAGTTGCGGAAATCTTTAATAAAGGCTGTGTCAGCACCTGACGCAGCTCGCGCACCAGACGTTTTTCCAGCAGCGTATGGCCCTGTGCATCCGGTGTGCCGACCTGCGCCAACAGGTTGAACGCCATCTGCCGGTCGAAGAATGTCGGCTCCAGCGGACGCAGATTGAGCAGCTCGGCAGTCTGGCGGGCCAGTTCGGAAACTGCTTCGCGACCTTGTGCGGAAACGGCCAGATTAGCGGTGACATGCACGTATTGCAGATCGATCAGATCCAGCAACGGCGCCAGCATCACGGCCAGCGTGGTCGCCGAAGGGCTCGGGCTGCTGACCTGGAATGGCGTTTTCAGACCGGCAATCACTTGGGCATTGGCTTCCGGCACCACTTGCGGCGCCTGATCGGCCGGCAACGCGCCGGACAAGTCGATCAACGAGCAACCGGCAGCGTGCGCACGGGCGGCATAGCTCAGAGTAACGGCCGGGCCGGCGGCAAAGAACACCAGTTTGACCTTGGCGAAATCGAACTCGTCGACCTCACGCACGCGCACGTTCTTGCCGCGATACGGCACCGAACTGCCCGCCGATTCACTGCTGGCCAACAGGTGTAGCGTGCCGATCGGGAATTTGCGCTCTTCGAGAATCTGTACAAGGGTTTCGCCGACAGTACCGGTGGCGCCGATCACGGCAATATCAATGGTCTGGCTCATGGTGCTACCTCTGGCGAAACGGGGGGAGCGGCACTTTACCGGGTGACCGCCACGCAGGCAAAAAAAACCCGCGCCTGTTTCCGGGCGCGGGTTGTTTCACAGCTTCAAGCGATCAACGTTCAAGCAGAATCCGCAGCATGCGACGCAGCGGTTCGGCGGCGCCCCACAGCAGTTGGTCGCCAACGGTGAAAGCGCCCAGATACTGGGTGCCCATGTTCAGCTTGCGCAGACGGCCCACCGGTACATTCAGGGTGCCGGTGACCTTGGTCGGGCTCAGCTCCTGCATGCTGATTTCGCGCTGGTTCGGCACCAGTTTGACCCAAGGGTTGTGCTGGCTGATCAGCCCTTCGATATCGGCAATCGGTACGTCTTTGTTCAATTTGATGGTCAATGCCTGGCTGTGGCAGCGCATGGCGCCAACACGCACGCAGATGCCATCAACCGGGATCGGGCTCTTGAAGCGGCCGAGGATCTTGTTGGTCTCGGCCTGAGCCTTCCACTCTTCACGGCTCTGGCCGTTCGGCAGTTCCTTGTCGATCCACGGGATCAGGCTGCCAGCCAACGGTACGCCGAAGTGTTCGGTCGGGTAGGCTTCGCTGCGCATGGCTTCAGCCACACGACGGTCGATGTCGAGGATCGCGCTGGCCGGATCCGCCAGTTGCTCGGCAACAGCGCCGTGGGTCACGCCCATTTGCTTGATCAGTTCCCGCATGTGCTGCGCGCCGCCACCAGAGGCTGCCTGATAGGTCATGGCGCTCATCCACTCGACCAGACCGGCTTCGAACAGACCGCCCAGGCCCATCAGCATCAGACTGACGGTGCAGTTGCCGCCGATGTAGTTTTTGGTGCCTGCGTCGAGTTGCTGGTCGATCACCTTGCGGTTGACCGGATCAAGGATGATGACCGCATCGTCATTCATGCGCAGGCTCGAAGCCGCGTCGATCCAGTAACCCTGCCAGCCTGCTTCACGCAGTTTCGGGAAGACTTCGCTGGTGTAGTCGCCGCCCTGGCAGGTCAGGATCACATCGAGGGTCTTCAGCTCTTCAATGCTGTAAGCGTCCTTGAGCGGAGCAATGTCCTTGCCCACGGACGGGCCTTGGCCACCGACATTGGAAGTGGTGAAAAACACCGGCTCGATAAGATCGAAATCCTGCTCTTCCAGCATCCGCTGCATGAGCACGGAACCGACCATACCGCGCCAACCGATCAGACCTACACGTTTCATCGCAACTACACCTTCTTGAAAAGTGGGCCGCTGCTTTGTATTGAATTTCGCAGCGGGCCCGAGAGATTACAGATTCCGCAGCGCGGCGACTACAGCGTCGCCCATTTCCTGCGTACCGACTTTTGTACAACCAGCCGAAAAGATGTCGCCAGTGCGCAGCCCTTGATCGAGCACCACGCTCACGGCTTGCTCGATGGCGTCGGCCGCCGCGTGCAGATTGAAGCTGTAACGCAGCATCATCGATACCGACAGAATCGTTGCCAGCGGGTTGGCAATGCCTTTACCGGCAATGTCCGGTGCCGAACCGTGGCAAGGCTCGTACATGCCCTTGTTGTTGGCATCCAGCGAGGCCGACGGCAGCATGCCGATCGAACCGGTGAGCATCGACGCTTCGTCAGAGAGGATGTCGCCGAACAGGTTGTCGGTGACGATCACGTCGAACTGCTTCGGGGCGCGTACCAGTTGCATGGCCGCGTTGTCGACGTACATGTGGCTCAGCTCGACGTCTGGATAGTCCTTGGCCACTTGCTCGACCACTTCGCGCCACAGTTGGCTGGAAGCCAGCACGTTGGCCTTGTCCACCGAGCACAGCTTCTTGCCTCGCACGCGGGCCATGTCGAAACCGACGCGGGCGATGCGACGGATTTCGCTTTCGCTGTACGGCAGCGTGTCGTAAGCCTGACGCTCACCGTTTTCCAGCGTACGCGTGCCGCGTGGTGCGCCGAAGTAGATGCCACCGGTCAACTCACGCACGATCAGGATGTCCAGACCGGCAACGATTTCAGGCTTCAGGCTGGATGCTTCGGCCAGTTGCGGATAGAGGATCGCCGGACGCAGGTTGCCGAACAGACCCAGTTGCGCACGGATTTTCAGCAGGCCGCGCTCAGGGCGGATATCACGCTCGATGGTGTCCCATTTCGGGCCGCCCACCGCGCCGAGCAACACGGCATCGGCAGCGCGCGCACGATCGAGGGTTTCGTCGGCCAGTGGCACGCCATGCTTGTCGATGGCGGCGCCGCCGATCACGTCGTGGCTCAATTCGAAGCCCAGGCTGTACTTGTCGTTCGCCAGCTCCAGCACCTTGACCGCCTCGGCCATGATTTCCGGGCCAATACCGTCACCTGGGAGAATCAGAATCTGCTTGCTCATGCTTTCCTCATGTCTTCAGTCGGTGCGCCATCAAGCGGCGCGCCCGGAAAAATACTGTTTAGCGTTCGGCCCACAGCACCAGCACATCTGTACTGAACGAACCATCGGCCTCAATCTCAAAATATTCGCGTACTTCGTTGCCCATCGACTGCTGCAATTCGCGGATCGCGGCGCGCATCACTTCCGGTGTGCGCATGCGCTCGACCCAACTGGTGTATTCCAGCCGCAACCGCTGCCGCGTGGTGCTGCGCGTATGCAAACCGGCCTCGCTGACTTGGCGCAACCACTCACCGGCGGAATAATCGCGCACATGGCTGGTGTCGCGCAGCACTTCGACGCTTTGCAGGTAGGTGTCGAACAGCGGGCTACCCGGCGACAACACATCGATGAACGCCGCCACACCGCCCGGCTTCAGCACCCGGCGCACTTCGCGCAGGGCCAGGCCCAAGTCGCTCCAATGGTGCGCCGAATAACGGCTGAAGACGAAGTCGAATTCACCATCGGCGAACGGCAGACGCTCAGCGGCACCGTTGACCGTGGACACGTTGCTAAAACCGCGATCAACAGCGGCTGCGGCGACCACGTCGAGCATTTGCTGCGACAGGTCGTACGCCACCACTTCTTTCACCAGCGATGCCACATGAAAACTCACATGACCGGCGCCGCAACCCAAATCCAGCACCCGGGCCTCGCCCTGCCCGGCCAGTTCGGCCTGTAGCAGCGCGAACTCTGTACCTTGAGCGTGAACGGCGCTGCTCAAATAGGCGGCAGCCTGTTCACCGAATTGCTTCTGGACAACCTGAGTGTGGGCGGTGCTGGTCATAGCAGTTTCTCCATTTTCAAGATCAAAAGATCGCAGCCTTCGGCAGCTCCTACAGGTGTATGCCATTTCATGTAGGAGCTGACGAAGGCTGCGAGCTTTTCGGCATCACCTCAAACCATCAAGCGTCGCGAAACAACCACGGCTGGCTCGCCCGATGCTTGCTTTCAAACGTTGCAATCGCTTCGTGGTCCTGCAAGGTCAGGCCGATATCGTCCAGGCCATTGAGCAGACAATGCTTGCGGAACGCGTCGATTTCGAAGTGGTAGACCTTGCCATCCGGGCGGGTCACAGTCTGTGTCTGCAAATCGACCTGCAATTGATAGCCCGGCTCGGCCTCAACCTGCTTAAACAATTCATCGACTTCGGCGTCGCTCAGAATGATCGGCAACAGACCGTTCTTGAAGCTGTTGTTGAAGAAGATGTCGGCATAGCTCGGCGCGATGATGCTGCGGAATCCGTACTCTTCCAGCGCCCATGGCGCGTGTTCACGGCTGGAGCCGCAACCAAAGTTCTCGCGGGCCAGCAACACGCTGGCGCCTTGATAACGCTCGGCGTTAAGCACGAAGTCCTTGTTCAGCGGACGCTTGGAGTTGTCCTGATACGGTTGCCCGACATCCAGATACCGCCACTCGTCGAACAGGTTCGGGCCAAAACCGGTGCGTTTAATCGATTTCAAAAATTGTTTCGGGATGATTTGGTCGGTGTCGACGTTGGCACGATCCAGAGGCGCGACAAGTCCAGTGTGCTGGGTAAAAGCTTTCATGCTGCGCTCCTTAAATCAATTCACGAACGTCGATGAAGCGACCGTTCACCGCCGCCGCAGCGGCCATGGCCGGGCTGACGAGGTGGGTACGGCCACCGGCGCCCTGACGGCCTTCGAAGTTACGGTTGGAGGTCGAGGCGCAATGTTCGCCGGACTCCAAACGATCCGGGTTCATCGCCAGGCACATCGAGCAACCCGGCTCACGCCATTCGAAACCGGCCTCGAGGAAAATCTTGTCCAGCCCTTCGGATTCGGCCTGCGCCTTCACCAGACCCGAGCCCGGCACGACGATGGCCTGCTTGATGGTCGAGGCCACTTTGCGGCCCTTGGCGATCACTGCCGCCGCACGCAAATCTTCGATGCGCGAGTTGGTGCAGGAACCAATGAATACGCGGTCGAGCTGAATGTCGGTGATCGCCTGATTGGCGGTCAAACCCATGTATTTCAGGGCGCGGACGATCGAGTCGCGTTTGACCAGATCCATCTCCTTGGCCGGATCCGGCACGTTCTGATCAACGGCCAAAACCATTTCCGGCGAGGTGCCCCAGCTGACTTGCGGCTTGATCTGCGTAGCGTCGAGTTCAACGATGGTGTCGAATTTGGCGTCGCTGTCGGATACCAAATCTTTCCACGATTCGACGGCCAAGTCCCACTCAGCGCCTTTCGGTGCAAACGGACGGCCCTTGACGTAATCGACAGTCTTTTGATCCGCCGCCACCAGGCCCACACGGGCGCCAGCCTCGATGGACATGTTGCAGATGGTCATGCGCCCTTCCACCGACAAATCGCGGATCGCGCTGCCGGCGAATTCGATGGCATGGCCGTTACCGCCGGCGGTGCCGATCTTGCCGATCACCGCGAGGACGATGTCCTTGGCAGTCACGCCGAACGGCAATTGGCCTTCGACGGACACCAGCATGTTCTTCATTTTTTTGGCGACCAGGCACTGAGTGGCGAGCACGTGCTCAACCTCGGAAGTGCCGATGCCATGCGCCAACGCGCCGAACGCGCCGTGGGTCGAAGTGTGCGAGTCGCCGCAGACCACGGTCATGCCCGGCAAGGTCGCGCCCTGCTCCGGGCTGATGACGTGAACGATGCCCTGGCGCACGTCGTTCATCTTGAATTCGACGATGCCATATTCATCGCAGTTGTCGTCGAGGGTCTGAACCTGCAAACGCGAGACCTGGTCGGCAATGGCTTCGATGCCGCCCTTACGCTCCGGGGTGGTCGGTACGTTGTGGTCCGGGGTCGCGATGTTGGCATCGATGCGCCACGGCTTGCGCCCGGCCAGACGCAGACCTTCAAAGGCTTGCGGCGAGGTCACTTCGTGGATGATGTGACGATCGATGTAGATCAGCGCCGAGCCATCGTCGCGCTGCTTGACCAAATGCGAATCCCAGAGCTTGTCGTAGAGCGTTTTGCCGGCCATCAGACGGTTCCTCATCAGCTTGTTTCTATGCCCTGGGTATTTGAGAGATTCAATAACCCTTTGGCTTGTGAGGTCGATCCTATGGGGTTAGATTAAATAACTCAAATTCATATTTTTTATGCTTTGGATAACCAACTGGAATACCAACATGGATCTGGCCAACCTGAATGCTTTTATCGCGATTGCCGAGACCGGAAGTTTCTCCGGCGCCGGCGAACGCCTGCACCTGACGCAACCGGCGATCAGCAAACGCATCGCCGGGCTGGAACAGCAATTGAAGGTGCGTCTGTTTGATCGGCTGGGCCGGGAAGTCGGCCTGACCGAGGCCGGCCGGGCGTTGCTGCCAAGGGCTTATCAGATTCTGAATGTGCTCGACGACACCCGCCGCGCGCTGACCAACCTGAATGGCGAGGTCAGCGGGCGCCTAACGCTGGCCACCAGTCACCATATCGGCCTGCACCGCTTGCCCCCCTTATTAAGGGAGTTCACTCGCCGTTACCCACAGGTCGCGCTGGATATTCAGTTCCTCGATTCGGAAGTGGCCTACGAGGAGATTCTCCACGGCCGCGCGGAATTGGCGGTGATCACCCTCGCGCCAGAGCCGCACGCACTGGTCAAAGCAACGCCAGTATGGGACGACCCGCTGGATTTCGTGGTGGCGCCGGAGCATTCGCTGATCAACAACGGCCCGGTGAATCTGGCGGACATCGCCGCTCATCCGGCAGTGTTCCCCGGCGGCAACACCTTTACCCACCACATCGTGCATCGCCTGTTCGAGGCGCAGGGCCTGACGCCGAACATCGCCATGAGCACTAACTACCTGGAAACCATCAAGATGATGGTCTCTATCGGCCTGGCCTGGAGCGTACTGCCACGCACCATGCTCGACGAACAGGTGGCGAGCATCGCTTTGCCGGGCATACAGCTCAGTCGCCAGCTAGGCTATATCTTGCACACTGAACGGACGCTGTCGAACGCGGCACGGGCATTTATGGCCTTGCTGGATGCGCAAATCGATCTGCCAGGGACTCTCGGCTAACTTGTGCTACTCCTATAGAGCCGCTTATCCCTGTGCCTAACGCCAAAATCTGCTCAAGGCTCGTGAACAATGCCCAAATCTGTTGACCGAATTCCGCCGATGCCGCGTATTCAGGCCATTGACCCGCGTCGTTCCGAGCAGAGCTGGGAAAGTGCGCCGCAACTATTGGCCGCGCTCAACGGCGCGCGGCTGGGCGCGTGGTACTGGGACATCGAGCGCGGGCAGATCAGTTGGTCGCGCGGCACGCAGGCGTTGTTCGGTTTCGATCCCAAGCAGCCGCTGCCGGAAGACCTCGAATACCTTGATCTGCTGCCGGCAGAGGACCGGGCGAAAACCGTGCGTGCGTTTCACGCGGTGATTGCCGGCGCACCGCTGGAACAGGCGATGCACCACCGTATCCGCTGGCCCGACGGCAGCCTGCACTGGCTGGAGATCAACGGCAGTCTGCTGCCGGACAAGCATGGCCGGCCCCGAATGATCGGGGTGATTCGCGAAATCACCCACCAGCGTCAACGCGAACAGGCCCTGAGCAGCTCGGAGAAACGTTTCGCCACACTGTTTCACCTGTGTCCGAACATGGTGCTGCTGACGCGTCAGGAAGACGGTTTGATCAGCGAGGCCAACCAGTACTTTGAAAGTCTGTTCGGCTGGCCGGTGCAGAGCGCCATCGGCCGCACCACCCTCGAACTGGGCTTGTGGGTGCATCCCGAGCAACGCAAGGAATTGGTCAAGGCAACCATGGCCAAGGGCGAACTGGTGAGCATGGAAGTGCAATTTCGCGCGAGCAACGGCCAAGTCCTCGACGGCATTCTCAGCGCGCAAAAAGTCGAACTTGAAGGCCAGCCGTACCTGCTCAGCACCTTTCTTGACACCACCGAACGCAAAGCCGCCGAGCTTGCGCTCAAGGACAGTCAGGAACGCCTCGATCTGGCACTCGATTCGGCGCAACTCGGCACTTGGGACTGGCACATTCCCAGCGGCATGCTCTACGGCTCGGCGCGCGCCGCGCAATTGCACGGGCTGGAGCCGATACCGTTTCACGAGTCGTTCGAGGAGTTTTTCGAAGGCGTGCCCGGCGAAGAACGCGAGAGCATGCGCGACGCCTACCGCAGCCTGCGCGAAGGCCCGGCCGGCAATTATCAGCTGACCTACCGCGTGCAATTGCCGGACGGCAGTTCGCGCTACCTGGAAAGCCGCGCGCGCCTGTATCGCGACGACAACGGCGCGCCACTGCGCATGGCCGGGACCTTGCTCGACATCACCGATCAGGTCGAGCGCGAACAGCGCCTGGTGGCTTCGGAAGAAAAATTCGCCACGCTGTTCCAGGTCAGCCCCGACCCGATCTGCGTGACCCGTCAGGACAGCGGCGAATTCATCGAGATCAACTCGAGTTTCACCCAGACTTTCGGCTGGAGTGCCGCCGACATCATCGGCCGCACCGCCGAAGAAATCGGCCTGTGGGATGCCTCGGCAAAAAGCCTGCAACGCATCGAACGGGTGATCCGCGAACAAGGCCTGAGCAACGTCGCGATCATCGTCCAGCACAAGGACGGCCAGTCGCTGACCTGCGTGATTTCCAGCCGACAGATAAGCGTCGGCGATCAGCCGTGCATCGTCACCACCCTGCGCGACATCACCCAGCAACAGCGCTCGGAAGCGGCGCTCAAGGCCAGCGAAGAGAAGTTTGCCAAGGCGTTTCACTCAAGCCCCGACGCGATCACCATCACTGAACGCGATACCGGGCGTTATCTGGAGGTCAATGACGGTTTCTGTCGTCTGACCGGTTACCGCGCCGACGAGGTGGTGGGCAAAACCGTGTATCAGGTCGGAATCTGGGCCGAGGAAAAACAGCGCTCGGCACTGCTCGCCGAATTGCAGATCAAGGGCCGCGTGCACCATCAGGAAATGCTTGGACGCAACAAGCGCGGGGACATGCTCACCGTGGAAGTCTCGGTCGAGCCGATCACCCTCAACGAAACCGCCTGCCTGTTGCTCACTGCGCGTGACGTCAGTCTGCTGAAAAACGCCGAAGCGCAGATCCGCCATCTGGCTTATCACGACCCACTGACAAACCTGCCCAACCGTGCGTTGCTGATGGATCGCCTGAGTCAGCAAATCGCCCTGCTCAAACGCCATAATTTGCGCGGTGCGCTGCTGTTTCTCGACCTCGATCACTTCAAGCACATCAATGATTCGCTGGGGCATCCGGTCGGCGACACGGTACTGAAGATCGTCACCGCCAGGCTTGAAGCCAGTGTGCGCATGGAAGACACCGTCGCGCGTCTGGGTGGCGATGAGTTCGTGGTATTGCTCAGCGGGCTGGAAGGCTCGCGCAATGACGTCAGTGCACAGGTGCGCGAACTGGCCGACACCATTCGTGAGCTGCTCTCGGAGCCGATGTTCCTCGATGGCCAGCGCCTGCAAGTCACGCCGAGCATTGGCGTGGCGCTGATTCCCGATCACGGTTCGACCCCGACCGACCTGCTCAAACGTGCCGACATCGCGCTGTACCGGGCCAAGGATTCCGGGCGCAACACCACGCAGATGTATCACAACACCATGCAGAAAGCCGCCAGCGAACGGCTGCGCATGGAAACCGACCTGCGTCTGGCGTTATCGCGTGGCGAATTCAAAGTGCATTACCAGCCGCAAGTCGATGCCCGCGACAACCGCATCATCGGTGCCGAAGCACTGGTGCGCTGGAATCACCCGGAACTCGGCGCGCAGTCGCCCACCGAGTTCATCAAGGTTTTGGAAGACAGCGGGCTGATTCTCGAAGTCGGTACATGGATTCTCGATGAAGCCTGCGATGCCTTCAAACAATTGATCGCTGAAGGTCTGGTGGATCCGCTGGCGTTCAGCCTGTGCGTCAACATCAGCCCGCGCCAGTTTCGCCAGAACGATTTTGTCGAGCGCATAGAACACAGCATGTCCAGCCACGGCTTGCCCTGCTCACTGCTGAAACTGGAAATCACCGAAGGCATCGTGATCCAGAATCTGGAAGACACCATCAGCAAAATGCGTCGCCTGAAAAAGCTCGGTGTGAGCTTCGCCATGGACGACTTCGGCACCGGTTATTCGTCGCTGACCTATCTCAAACGCCTGCCGGTCGACACCCTGAAAATCGATCAGTCGTTCATCCGCGACGCGACCACCGACCCCAACGATGCGGAGATTATCCGCGCCATCGTCGCCATGGCACGCAGTCTGGGCCTGCAAGTAATCGCCGAAGGTGTGGAAACGCCCGAGCAGTTGGAGTTTTTGCAGGGTTTGGGTTGCCATTTGTATCAGGGCTTTTTGCACAGCCGGCCGGTGGCGCTGGAGACCCTGAAAACATTGCTCGACTGATCGGTCGGACGAGCAATTGCCAGGTTTTCCCGCAACCTGTAGGGTCGCGTTTTTTTGCAACGCGCCAACGAGATCTGACATGCAGGATGCAACCCTCCCCCGCCCGGCCTTGCTGGGCATCGACCTTGGCACCACCAACAGCCTGATTGCCGTGTGGCAGGACGGCCGCGCACAGTTGATTCCCAACGCCCTCGGCGAGGTGCTGACACCCTCGGTGATCAGCCTCGATGAGGACGAGAGCATTTTGGTCGGCAAAGCCGCCCGTGCCCGCCTGACCACCCATCCGCAACGCAGCGCAGCGGCGTTCAAGCGCTTCATGGGCAGCGACAAACAGATCGAATTGGGCAGCCGCCAGTTCAGTCCGGAGGAATTGTCGGCACTGGTCATCGGTTCGTTGAAACAGGATGCCGAAGCCTTTTTGGGCCACCCGGTGACTGAAGCGGTGATTTCCGTACCGGCGTATTTCAGTGACGAGCAACGCAAACGGACGTTGTTCGCCGCCGAACTGGCCGGCCTGAAAATCTCGCGCCTGATCAATGAACCGACCGCTGCAGCCATGGCTTACGGGCTGCATGAACAGAAGTTCGAACGCACCCTGATTTTCGATCTGGGCGGCGGCACGTTTGATGTGACGGTGCTGGAATATGCGCTGCCACTGATCGAGGTTCACGCCTCGACCGGCGACAACTTTCTCGGTGGCGAAGACTTTACCGAAGCGCTGCTGCACGCCTGCCTTAAACACTGGCAACTCAGCGCAGCGGCTATCGACGTGCACGCCATGGCCAGCCTCGGTGATGCGCTGGAGCAGCTCAAGTGCAAACTTGCCGAAGGCATTCAGCACCTGAGCTGGCGGCATGCCGACACCGCGTATCAATGGTCGCTGGACGAAGCGTCTGCACTGAAAATCTGGGAACCGCTGCTGGCGCGTTTGCGTGCGCCAATCGAACAAGCCCTGCGCGATGCACGGCTGAAACCGCGTGACCTCGACAGTCTGGTGCTGGTCGGTGGCGCCACGCGCATGCCCGCGGTGCAGCAAATGGTCGCGACGCTGTTCGGACGCTTGCCATATCGCCATCTCGACCCGGATACGATTGTCGCGCTGGGTGCGGCCACGCAAGCGGCGTGCAAGGCGCGCGACGGGGCGATCGAGGAGCTGATCCTGACGGATGTTTGTCCGTACACGTTGGGGATTTCCAGCAATCGTGGCGAGCACATCCAGGGCGCCTTTTCGCCGATCATCGAACGCAACACCGTCATCCCGACATCCCGGGTCCAGCATTTCCACACCTCTTACCCCAATCAAACGCAGATCCGCATTGAGGTGTATCAGGGCGAGCGGCCGTGGGTGCGCGACAACATTTTCATCGATGCCTTCAATATTGAGCTGACACCCAGCGAGCAAATCCAGGATCTGGACGTGCGCTTCAGTTACGACATCAATGGTTTGCTGGAAGTCGACGTCACGCTGCTGGCCACTGGCATACGCCATAGCCACAGCATCGACCGCAGCCCCACCGGACTCGACGCGCAAGCGCGCCAGGCTAGCCATGAACGCCTGATCACGCTGAAGATTCATCCGCGCGACGCGCTGCCCAATCGCACGCTGTTGGCGCGACTGGAGCGGGCGTGGATGCAGAGTCTTGGCGACGAACGCGAGCAGATCGCTGACTGGCTGGCGACCTTCACCACCGTGCTCGCCAGCCAGCAATCAGCGCAGATTGCCAGCCAGCGGACTCAGCTGAACAAGGCGCTGGATCAATTGCGCCTCTAGTTGTCGAGCTGCCGTAATGCGGCCTGCAAGCCACCGGGCAGCAAGTCTTCACCTGCACTGTCCGGTGGCACACCATAGCGATTGAGCAATTTGTCGCCCGGGAAGGCGAACAGCATCAACGGCAGAAATGGCAGGAACGGCGACAGGCAGCCAAGCACCAGCAGCGTCGGGATACCGCGTCCGATGTCATGCAGGCGCCGCAGAATGATGCCAAGCAGCAGCGCGATGCCCAACAACAGCACAGCGATCCCCGATAGCGGCGTGCCGCTGAGCAACGCCGCCAGAGGCGTAAGCAACACCGTGCCCAGTACCTGCCAGAAAAACGCCCCGCGCCCCAGCCGCGTATTCAAACGCCAGAATGCTGCGGCGGGCGCCGCACGGCTGGCGCCTTTGGCCAGGAGCAGGCATTCGCACCGGGACAGCAGTGCGCTGAAGGCGAACCGCAAACCAAGCCCATTCGCCGGATTGTCTTTGGCACGCTGCATCCGCAACAGGGTTTTCTGCCGAGGCACGCCGGCGCTGCCATAACGCACCAGATCCTTGAGCACATCGAGTGCCAGATAAAAGGCCTCGCAGTCGATTTCATCATCCTCGAGTGCCTGACGCGGTGGCCGTGGCGGCTCTCCTTTGATCGAACCGTGGCGAAAGCCGTCGAACCAATCCTGTGGATTGACGACCTCCGTTATCCGGTCGATCAAGTATCTGCGCTGCTTCGCATCGAACAATGGGTCGTGATACAGCGCAGCACTCAAGACCATGCGCCCGAGCAAGTCGTCGTCAAAGGCTTGCATGTCGCTGCGCATGCACTCGAACAAGCTGTCATTGCTTAATAGTCGCGGACTGTCGAGCGCCTCCTGAACACCGAGCAATTGCCGGGCGAGCATGGCATGCACCGGGTCTGCCGACTGCAACCAGCCGAGCATTGCGCTGAGTTCAAGTTGTTCGCGTTGCAGTCGGGACAGCTGCGGTTGCAACCGGCTGACCGGATGCAGGGAATTGAACGTCAGGCGCTGCAGACATTGCGCATCGATCAACTGCATCCAGCGCTCCGCCTGGTCAAGCAACGCCAGCAGGAACGCGGTGTGGGCATGCCATTGCCAGGCCGCCTCGCCCTGCCCGATCGCCGGCAACACAACGCCGCGCTGGCTCAATTCCAGCAACAGTTTGAGCGGCGCCAGATCGCTTTCGGCCTTCGAATCGCTCAGCTTGAACGCCTGATCGATGCGCTCCAGCGCCGCGTGACTGTAAGGACGCATTCTGCGCAGCCACAATCGGCAAATCGTGTGCGGCGCATCTTTGGTCAGAGCCTCGGGCAGTTGCGCCGAGTCAGCGTCAGCGTCGACGAAGGCCTTCATCGCCAGAGGAATCGGCGCCTCAGTCAACCAGCGCAGTTGCTGCTCGGCCTGCAACTTGAACCCGCTCAGCAACAACCCTTCCAGTGCATCAACCGGAGACGGATCGTCCAATACTTGTTGCAGCAGATCTGCCTCACCACGATGCAACGCCCACGCATGCCGATAAAGCCGCAACAACCGAGTGTCGGCATGCGCCCCCAGCAACTGTGCAAGGAGTGGCAACTCGTCGCCATTCATTTGCCAGTCGGCAAAGCTCTTCGCCAACCCCTTCAGGTCGAGATGGGCGATCTCCAGCCAGCGCATCAACGTCTCGGGACGTTGCGCGGGACTGCCAAATGCCTGAGTGTTATCCCCGAGATCGTCCGGCCAGTCACTGAAGTCTTGCAGACGATCGAAAGCCTGAATCAGCAGCGGTAAAAAGTCTGGCTGACGCTTCGCGCACAGTGCCAGCAACTGGCTCTCGGCGTCGGGATGGCGGTGCTCCTGCCAGAGCCGAATCCAGCACGGCAGTGCCGCATCATCCAGCCCGAGCAAACTGTTCTGACACGCCAGCAGATACAACCAGTCGACGTCATCCGGTGCTGCGCGCTGCTGCTCGGCACATATCTGCTCCAACCCGGTAACCCCGATCCCCGCCTGGGTAAACTGCACCGCCAGGCGCTTGAGGAACTGCGCATCGTCAGGCCATGGCAAGCAGGTCGCACGGCTGGCGAACTCGACGAATTCGCGCAGCGGACGCTGATTGAAGATGAAGTCGAGACTGCGCGCATACCACAGGGTTTCCCACTGCGCCGCTTGCGACCATTCACTCATGAGCGTCGTATCAAAAGGATCCGCGGTTTTGATCCGGTTGAGGAATTGCTCCACATGCCGGGCGTGATCGAAATCCAGCTCGAGCAATTGCTGTTCCCAGCTCATGCGCTTGGCCAGCGCATTTGCACAGCGGTGAGACACAGGGCCGGCGTCGGTCAGTTTGCGCAGCATGCCCCAACGCACGTCATCCAGCACCCCCAGCGGCAACTGATCCAGACTGCTGATGAAAGCCTGCCAGGCATCCGGATTGAAGCGTCGCGACGGATCCTTCAGCAGCCCATCGAAGTCGATGAACATCTGCTGGACCACCGATTCATCCGCCGACATATCTTCGGATTCATCCTCAGTCTCGTCAGCGTCTTCACGGGCCAGGCGGAGCGCGCCTTCGTAGGCCTGGCGAAGGGCTTGAAAGCCTTCGGGATCGGTTTCCGGATGATGTTGCGGCAAGCGTGCGCGATACGCGGTGCGGATCAGTGTTTCGTCGGTGGTGGGCTCGATGCCCAGTTTTATCCAGCAACTCATGACCAGTCGAACTCCTGCAGGGAAGCCGGACGCTGCGGCAAATCCAGATCCATATGCCAGGGCAAGTCAGCCAGAAAATCCGGGATATTTTGATCGAGGCCGCGAGCAATCAGCAGGTTGTAGGGGTTCACCCCTTGTCGATCCAGTTCAATAGCCAACTGATCGTCACTTTTGCTCAGACATGACCAGAATGCGCGCCCTGTAAGGAAGCCATTGAAATAGGCCAGCCAACTGCCGTAGTGAAATTGCGCCCTGATCGCCAGCCGACTGTGCAGCCAAAGACTTTCGCCCGGCTCGATCCACTTGTTGCGCACTGCGCAACGCAAGAGAAAACTCATGCGCCCGTAGTCCCAGGACAGAATCCCACCCGGCCCACAATTGCCGAAAGTGCGACTGGCGTACTCATGCAGAATGCGCTCACGCGGTTCGAGCGTGTCGAGCAAAGCCTGCCATTCACTGGGCAAACAGCGCTGCCAGGCGAGGTAGGCATCTTCGAGGTGAGTGGCGTGGCCGCGATCGGCCATCCTTTCGAACATGGCCAACAGCTGCGGCCGGTCATCAATGCCCCAGCTACATTGCAGATCGATGTATTTGTCGTCGCAGAACTCGGGGTCTGCGTAACCCGCACCCGGATTGAGCGCCGCCATCGGCGCAGAGAGGGCGAACAGCCAGCGCTGTTGAATCTCGTCCATGAAAAAAGGCTCCAGGCTGACCGGTAAGGAGTGGGGTCAGCAAAACTGCGCGGATTGTAAAGAGCCGTGGCAGCAGCGGCAAACGCTGCGGTGGTTTCCCCGCACATAAAAAAGGCCCCGACGTATCGGGGCCTCCATTCAACGGCCTATGGTCTTTTCAGACGATTGTGTTGCGACACGTGAATCAGTGTTGCAACGCCGGCTTCTGCGCCCCGCTGATCGGGATGCGTTTGGCTTTCGCCTCTTCCGGGATCACGCGCAACAGGTCGATGCTCAGCAGACCGTTGCTCAGATCGGCGGCCTTGATCTCGATGTGATCAGCCAACCGGAAGGACAGCTTGAATGCACGCTGGGCGATGCCCTGGTGCAGGAAGGTCACGCCTTCGTTGTTGTCACGCTTGCCGCCACTGATGGTCAGCACACCTTTCTCGACTTGCAGTTCCAGGTCTTCTTCCTGGAAACCGGCCGCCGCGACGACGATACGGTATTGATCATCACCGTGTTTCTCGACGTTGTAAGGTGGGTAGCTGCTGCCTGGCTCGTTGCGCAGGGCGGTTTCGAACAGATCGTTGAAACGGTCGAAGCCTACCGAGGAACGGAACAGTGGTGCGAGGGAAAATGCAGTACTCATGGTTCAAATCTCCTGAAAGAAATCAGCAAGGTTTTTTGTCGCCGCGACCCGAATTCGGCATCGCGTAACCCTTAGATAGGGACCGCTGATTTGATTTCAAGAGATTATTTTCAATTTTTTTTACGCGGCTTCTGACACCGGCAAGCCCAATAAACGCGAGACTTGATCGAGTTCTGTTTCACGCCGCAGGACGGTAAACAGCTCGACCGCTTCCGGATAGTTGCGCGTGAGCATGGCCAGCCATTGCTTCAGGCGACCCGGCGATTGACGTGCGGTCATCTGCGCTTTTGCCTGTATCCAGAAGTCCTGGATCAGCGGCAGCAGTTCGGCCCAGGTCATCTCGACCACTTCTTCGCCGGCGCGCGCAGCAGCGATTTGTCGCGCCAGATCCGGCCGCGAAACGAGGCCGCGACCGAGCATGATGTCTTCGACGCCGCTGATTTCGCGGCAACGACGCCAATCTTCGACGCTCCAGATATCACCATTGGCAAACACCGGCACCTTGACCACTTCTTGCACGCGCGGGATCCACTCCCAATGCGCCGGCGGCTTGTAGCCGTCGGTCTTGGTGCGGGCATGCACGACGATGTGTTCGGCGCCGCCCTCAGCCAAAGCCGTGGCGCACACCAGCGAACCGTCCGGGCTGTCGAAGCCCAAGCGCATCTTGGCGGTGACCGGAATGTGCGCGGGTACGGCGCGGCGCACGTGCTCGACGATCGTGTTGAGCAGCTCGGGTTCTTTGAGCAGCACCGCCCCGCCACGGGATTTGTTCACGGTTTTGGCCGGGCAGCCGAAGTTGAGGTCGATGACTTCGGAGCCGAGCTCACAGGCCAGCGCAGCGTTTTCCGCCAGGCACACCGGATCGGACCCGAGCAACTGCACGCGCAGCGGCACACCGGAGCGGGTCCGCGCACCGTTGAGCAGCTCCGGGCCGAACTTGTGGAAATAGGCTGGCGTGAGCAACTGATCGTTGATGCGGATGAACTCGGTCACGCACCAGTCGATACCGCCGACACGGGTCAGGACATCGCGCAGGATGTCGTCGACCAACCCTTCCATCGGCGCCAAGGCAATTTGCATGGGGAAAACACTACTTAAAGAAAAAACGTGCGGCAGTTTACTGGGTTTCGCCGGTTAAACCCATGTCCGCCGTCTGGATCGCCGGGCCGTAACCTTCGATGAACTCGACGGGCATACGCTTGGGCTTGCCGCTGGACAGCTCGATACACACGAACGTGGTCTGGGCGCGCAGCAGCGTGGTGTGGTCGCTGGGGCGGATCAACTGGAAGTGTCGGGTCATTTTCAGGCGCTGATCCCAATCGACGATCCAGGTCGCCAATTGCAATTCGTCGCCTTCATAGGCAGCAGCGAGGTAATCGATTTCGTGACGCACCACGGCCATCGCGCGATCCAGACGGCGATACTCAACCAGATCCAGACCCAAACGCTGCGAGTGGCGCCAGGCGCAGCGTTCGAGCCAGGTCACGTACACCGCGTTGTTCGCGTGGCCGAGCCCGTCGATGTCCTCGGCGCCCACTTGCAGATCAATGGTAAACGGCGTTGCCCGATCCCAGCCCATGCCTCACTCCCGGTCAGATTATTCGACCGTGGCAGTGTAACGGATGCCTACGCCGATTGCCGCGCCTGCAGGCTGCGCCCGGCCAGCAGTGATAACACGCCATCAATCACCCGCGGATCGGCGAGCACACGCTGATGACCGCCGCTTTCGAGACGCAGCAGGCGACTGTCGAACCACGATTCGTGGATCAGTTGCGATTCTTTGACCGAGACGAAGTTGTCGTCCTCGGCATGCACGATCAGGCCCGGCATATCCAGTTGATAGTGGGCCACATCAAGGGTGGCAGCGCGCATGCCGACGTCGAGCTCAACCTGGCGAATGAATGCCGAACGCGCTCTGGGCGGCATGCCTACGTAGCGGGCAAAGCCGCGCAACACGCCGAGAATTCGCGCCGGTGCGGCAATACTGACGAGAGTTTCAGTGCGCAAGCCCAGTTGCACGGCGAGCATCGCACTGGCGCCACCCATCGAGTGGCCGATGACGGCTTGCAGCGGTGGCAACTCGGCGGCCGCTTCGAGCATCGCTCGGGCGAACAGCACCAGATTGGCTTCACGACCGGGCGATCGCCCATGAGCCGGACCATCGAGCGCAACGACCGTGTAACCAGCGTCGACCAGGGCCGTGATCAGCGCAGCAAACTGCGTCGGCCGCCCTTCCCAACCGTGCATCAGCAACACCGCCGGGCCTTGGCCCCAGCGCAGCGCCGAGAGGCCGAAGCGCAAAGTGATGCGTTCGGATTGCGCCAGCAGCGGCAATTCCCAATCACGCAGTGGACGTTCGCGCGGCGTCATGAATGCCAAACGCATTTTGCTCGCCACCAGTTTCGGTGCGAACCAGCCTAAGGTGCCATTAACGCCGCGAACCCACTTCAACGTGCTCATCGCTCTCTCCTCAGGCTTGTCGCCTTCAGGTCAACGCACCGCCGACTTGGCGGCGCGCAGCAATCGATCGGATAAATCACCTGGGCCGAGCGCTCTTGCGAGTGCCAGGCCACCTACCATCAAGGCCACGTCGGCCAATGCTTTGTCAGTGTCTTCAGGACTGGATGCCAACTGCGCGATCATCAATTCGAGGTGCTCGTTCAGCGCGATGCGGAACTCCTCTGGCAGCCGGCCGAGCTCGCCGATGGAGGCCGGGATCGGGCAGGCGGCTTCGCTGGAGTCGCGGTGCTTGCGCGACAGGTAAAACGCAGCGACCAGCGTGCGACGCTCTTCGCCAGTCAGCTCGCTATCCATGTCGGCAATCAGGTCGCGGCGACGACCCAGCAGCTGTTTGAACGCCTCCAGCATCATCGCGTCCTTGCTTTCGAAGTGCGCATAGAAGCCACCGACGGTCAGGCCGGCGGCGCCCATCACTTCGCCCACGCTCGGTTCGGCCGGGCCACGCTGGATCAGCGCGGAGCTGGCGGCCTTGAGAATGCGTTCGCGGGTTTGAGCCTTCTTGTCGTTCATCGTCGCCTCCGAATATTACGATTAGAATATTATTCTCATAATAATATTCTGCAAGTCAAAGATATGACCGCTGGTCTGAAGCACAGTGTTAGGGAAAAAGGAGATTTGGCCAAACGCCAGACAAACAAAAGGGCCATTCAATAATTGAATGACCCTTATAAATCCCGCATAGCGGGTAATCGTGGCGTCCCCTAGGGGACTCGAACCCCTGTTACCGCCGTGAAAGGGCGGTGTCCTAGGCCACTAGACGAAGGGGACACAAACCCTTCTATACAACTGATCAGTGCTGAGTGCTGATCGATTCAAGGCCGGTGTGGCCAGACCTTGAACTGTAAAATTGGTGGAGCTTAGCGGGATCGAACCGCTGACCTCCTGCATGCCATGCAGGCGCTCTCCCAGCTGAGCTAAAGCCCCGGATTTTTCGCCTCGCGGCGGAGTGACATCTTGCAACATCACTTCTGTAAAACTGGCGTCCCCTAGGGGACTCGAACCCCTGTTACCGCCGTGAAAGGGCGGTGTCCTAGGCCACTAGACGAAGGGGACGCAAACCCTTCTATACAACTGATCAACGCTGAGTGTTGATCGCTTCGAAGCCGGTGTGGCCAGGCTTCAAAGTGTAAATTGGTGGAGCTTAGCGGGATCGAACCGCTGACCTCCTGCATGCCATGCAGGCGCTCTCCCAGCTGAGCTAAAGCCCCTCATCGTTGATGTCATCGCTGAGGACGGGGCGAATCTTAATGGCGCTTCGGAGGGCTGTCAAACTTATTTTTAAAATATTTCAAAGTTTTTTGCCGACATAACAATCACTTACCGCCCTCCCCCCGTAAAACGGGGACACTGCCGAAGAGCTGGATCAAAAGATCACAACTCACGGCAGCGCCACACAGCCTCAGGCAATCGCGCCCAGCAGCTTTTCCCACTCTTTGTTTTCTTTCTTCGACACGCCACCCAGCAGGTCAAGCGCCTGGCGCAGACGGAACCGGGTCAGGTCCGGTCCGAGGATTTCCATCGCATCGAGCACCGACACCGAGCTCGCCTGCCCGGTGATCGCAGCAAACATCAGCGGCATCGCATCGCGCAGTTTCAGCTCAAGCGATTCAACCACCGCCTGAATCGTCGCGGTGATGCTGTCCTTCTCCCACTGACGCAGGCTTTCGAGCTTCCACAGAATCAACTGCATCAACTGCCGAACCTGATCACCCGAAAGCTTCTTCGATTCGAACAGTTTGGCATCCGGATTCACGCCACCGGCGAAGAAGAACCCGGCCAGCGGGGCAACCTGGCTAAAGGTTTCAACCCGGCCCTGCACGTGCGGCGCGATCTTCATCATGTATTCCGGGTTCAGCGCCCAGGTCTGCAAGCGGCTGGCGAACTCTTCCACCGGCAGATCACGCAACCACTGGCCGTTGAGCCAAGAGAGTTTTTCGATGTCGAAAATCGGCCCGCCCAGCGACACACGCTTGAGGTCGAAATTGTCGACCATTTCTTGCAGCGAGAACTTCTCACGCTCGTCCGGCATCGACCAGCCCATGCGGCCCAGATAGTTGAGCATCGCTTCCGGCATGAAGCCCATGCGCTCGTAGAACGTCACCGAAGTCGGGTTCTTGCGCTTGGACAGCTTGCTCTTGTCCGGGTTACGCAGCAGCGGCATGTAGCAGAGTTCCGGTTGCTTCCAGCCGAAGTATTCGTAGAGCAGGATCAGTTTCGGCGCGGACGGCAGCCACTCTTCGCCACGCAGTACGTGGGTGATGCCCATCAGGTAATCGTCGACCACGTTGGCCAGGAAGTACGTCGGCAGGCCGTCGGTCTTCATCAACACTTGCATGTCCATACGATCCCACGGGATCTCGACGTCGCCACGCAGCATGTCCGGCACCACACACACGCCTTCGCTCGGGACTTTCATGCGGATCACGTGCGGTTCGCCAGCAGCCAGACGCGCAGCAACTTCTTCTTTGGACAGCAACAGCGCGCGACCGTCGTAACGCGGGGTTTCGCCGCGAGCCTGTTGCTCGGCGCGCATCTGATCCAGCTCTTCGGCGGTGCAGAAGCACGGGAAGGCGTGACCGAGGTCAACCAGTTGCTGGCAATATTTCTGGTAGATATCGCCGCGCTCGCTCTGGCGATACGGGCCGTGCGGGCCACCGACGTCCGGGCCTTCGCTCCACTCGATGCCGAGCCAGCGCAGAGCGTCGAAGATCTGCTGTTCGGACTCGCGGGTCGAACGCAACTGGTCGGTGTCTTCGATGCGCAGGATGAACTCACCGCCATGCTGCTTGGCAAAGCAGTAGTTGAACAATGCGATGTAAGCGGTACCTACGTGGGGGTCCCCGGTAGGCGATGGCGCGATGCGAGTGCGGACGGTGGTCATGGCATGTCTCGAAAAGAATGAAAAGCAAAGATCAATAAGCGGCGAATGGTAACAGGCGACACCCGCCCCGCTCCAGCAGGCAGGGCATTTAAGCCAAGTTTGCGTCTGTAACGCCCGTTGGCCGTGGTGAATGGCCGAATATCAGCAGACGGCATTTACCGCTTGTCGACTGTATGCCAGATTCGTGGCGCGGGTCGACAGTCTGTTCGCTGCATCGGGCGCGCAGTTCAGCCCGTTGCCGCCGGATAATGCCACCGGCAACTTCACCAAAGTCGTGCAGCGCATTCCGGTGAAACTGACGTTCAAGGCTGACAATCCGCTGCACGGCAAGATCCGCCCGGGCATGTCCGTCACCGCGACCGTGAACATCAAAGACGCCCCGGAAAATGGCCGGTGATTCGCTGATCCGCCCGGTCGGCGAACCGACCCGGCGCGACTGGATTGCGGTGATGAGCGTGATGCTCGGCCCGACCCTCGGCGGCTGGCTCACGGAAAACTGGGGCTGGGAATACATCTTTTATATCAACATCCCGCCGGGGCTGATCATGATTGCCGGGCTGATGTACGGTCTGGAGAAGAAAGAGGCGCATTGGGAACTGCTGAAAAGCACCGACTACACCGGCATCCTCTCGCTAGGGATCGGCCTCGGCTGTTTGCAGGTTTTTCTTGAAGAGGGCCATCGCAAGGACTGGCTGGAATCGAGCCTGATCGTAATGCTGGGGAGCATTGCACTGGTGAGTCTGATCACCTTCGTCATTGTGCAAATCTCCAAGCCGAATCCGTTGATCAACCTGGGCATCCTGCGCAATCGCAACTTTGGCCTGTCGAGTATTTCCAGCCTGGGCATGGGCGTCGGATTGTACGGCTCGATCTATTTGCTGCCGCTTTACCTGGCGCAGATCCAGAACTACAACGCTTTGCAGATTGGCGAAGTGATCATGTGGATGGGCGTGCCGCAGCTGTTTCTGATTCCGCTGGTGCCCAAGCTGATGAAATACATCTCGCCGAAGTGGCCGTGTACGGTGGGCTTCGGGCTGTTCGGGCTGGCGAGTTTTTCTTCGGGGGTGCTCAATCCGGATTTCGCCGGGCCGCAGTTCAATCAGATCCAGATCATCCGTGCGCTGGGTCAGCCGCTGATCATGGTCACCATTTCGCTGATTGCCACGGCGTACATCCTGCCGCAGGACGCGGGATCGGCGTCGAGCCTGTTCAACATCCTGCGCCACCTCGGCGGCGCGATCGGTATCGCGTTGCTCGCCACGCTACTGGATGCGCGCACCAAGACCTACTTCGATTATCTGCGCGAGGCGATTGTGCCGACCAATCCACAGGTGGCCGAGCGTATGGCGTCGATGACCGATCGCTTTGGCAGTGACACGGCAGCGCTGGGCAAGTTGAGTGAAATCGTGCATCAGCAGGCGGCGATCATGGCCTACAACGATGCGTTTCACTTTGTCGGGATTGCGCTGGGGATCAGCATGTTGGCGATCTTGTTGACCAAGAAATTGCCGCAGGGGTTGAAGGCTGGAGAGGCCCACTGATTTTTTGTATGGCCTGTACTGGCCCCATCGCTGGCAAGCCAGCTCCCACAAGGATTGACGGTGTACACAACATGTGTGAACACCAGAGAAACCTGTGGGAGCTGGCTTGCCAGCGATGAGGCCATCTGAAGCAATGAAGATCAAACAGCCAAAAGGCGCTCGCGGAGTTTCGCCACTTCATCACGCATCTGCGCCGCCGCTTCAAACTCCAGATCACGCGCCAACTGGTACATCTTCTCTTCGAGTTGACGAATACGCTTGGTGATCTCGCTCGGCGAACGCAGTTCGGCTTCGTACTTGGCGCTTTCTTCGGCAGCCTTGGCCATGCCTTTGCGCTTCTTGCTGCGCGAACCGGGCACGGTGGCGCCTTCCATGATGTCGGCGACGTCCTTGAATACGCCCTTCGGCGTAATGCCATTGGCCAGGTTGAACGCGATCTGTTTGTCGCGACGACGCTCAGTCTCACCAATCGCACGCTCCATCGAACCGGTGATGCGATCCGCGTAAAGAATCGCGCGGCCATTGAGGTTACGCGCCGCACGGCCGATGGTCTGGATCAGAGATCGCTCGGACCGCAGGAAGCCCTCCTTGTCCGCATCGAGAATGGCCACCAGCGACACTTCCGGCATGTCCAGACCTTCACGCAGCAGGTTGATTCCCACCAGCACATCGAAAGCGCCGAGGCGCAGATCGCGGATGATCTCCACGCGTTCGACGGTGTCGATGTCCGAGTGCAGATAGCGCACGCGCACGCCGTGATCTGCGAGGTAATCGGTCAAGTCCTCGGACATGCGCTTGGTCAGCGTGGTGACCAGCACCCGCTCTTCCAGCGCCACGCGTTTGCCGATTTCCGAGAGCAGATCATCGACCTGGGTCAGCGCCGGACGGATTTCGATTTGCGGGTCGACCAGACCGGTCGGCCGCACCAACTGCTCGACCACCCGACCGGCGTGTTCCGCCTCGTAATTGCCCGGCGTGGCCGATACAAAAATCGTCTGCGGGCTGATGGTTTCGAATTCGTCGAAACGCATCGGCCGGTTGTCCAGCGCCGAGGGCAGACGGAAGCCGTATTCGACCAGGGTTTCCTTGCGCGAACGGTCGCCTTTATACATCGCGCCGACCTGCGGCACGCTGACGTGGGATTCGTCGATCACCAGCAAGGCATCGGCCGGCAGGTAGTCAAACAAGGTCGGCGGCGCCTGGCCGGAATCGCGACCCGAGAGGTAGCGCGAGTAGTTTTCGATGCCGTTGCAGTAGCCGAGTTCGAGGATCATCTCCAGATCGAAACGCGTGCGTTGCTCCAGGCGCTGGGCTTCGACCAGTTTGTTGTTGCTGCGTAGGTATTCGAGGCGCTCCTGCAATTCGACCTTGATGCCCTCGATGGCGCCGAGCAGGGTTTCGCGCGGCGTTACGTAGTGGCTCTTCGGGTAGAAAGTGAAACGCGGCATCTTGCGGATGACTTCGCCGGTCAGCGGATCGAACGCGGAAATGCTCTCGACCTCATCATCGAACAGCTCGATGCGGATCGCCTCCAGATCGGATTCGGCCGGATAAACATCGATCACATCGCCGCGCACGCGGAAGGTCGCGCGGGCGAAGTCCATGTCGTTGCGCGTGTACTGCAAGTCCGCCAAGCGGCGCACCAGGGCGCGCTGATCGAGTTTGTCGCCGCGATCGATGTGCAGCACCATTTTCAGATAGGTGTCCGGGCTGCCCAAACCATAGATGCACGACACCGTGGTGACGATGATCGAGTCCTTGCGCTCCAGCAGCGCTTTGGTCGCGGACAGACGCATCTGCTCGATGTGGTCGTTGATCGACGCATCCTTCTCGATGAAGGTGTCGGACGACGGCACGTAAGCTTCAGGCTGGTAGTAGTCGTAGTAGGAAACGAAGTACTCGACCGAGTTGTTCGGGAAAAACGCCTTGAACTCGCCGTACAACTGCGCGGCCAGGGTTTTATTCGGCGCCAGCACCAGCGTCGGACGCTGCACCTGGGCGATCACGTTGGCGATGCTGAAGGTCTTGCCCGAACCGGTCACGCCGAGCAGCGTCTGGTGCGCCAGCCCGGCCTCGATGCCCTCGACCAATTGGCGAATGGCTTCCGGCTGGTCGCCAGCGGGGTCGAAACGGGTGACAAGCTGGAATTCGGACATAAATACCTCTGGGTCGCGACGCTGCGGATCAACCGGCGCGCCACGGAAAAGACCGCAAACGAGCAATGTCGCCCGAGGAAAAACGAAGATTGTGTTGAATGTGGAGTCGATTGCCTCGCCTTTCAAGGCAAACGTCCTACATCCGGTAAAGTCTCTGACATGGGCAATCGACTAACGGTCGAGAAATAATCGGAAAAACTTACGCCAAAAGCCGATTCGCCTGTCGCCATCGGTCGATGATGGCCTCTATACTAGCTCCCCGTTTGTGCACCGCTCTAGTGCATTCGGCTGGAGCGCTACACGTCCCTCCATACTCCATTCAGAGCCGCCGCAAAAATGAGCCTGTTCTCCGCTGTCGAAATGGCACCCCGTGATCCGATCCTGGGCCTCAACGAAGCATTCAACGCAGACACCCGCACCGACAAGGTCAACCTGGGCGTGGGTGTTTACTGCAACGAAGAGGGGCGAATTCCACTTCTGCGCGCCGTTATCGAAGCCGAAACCACCCGCGCTGCTCAGCATGCCTCGCGAGGCTATTTGCCAATCGATGGCATCGTCGCTTACGACCAGGCTGTGCAAAAACTGCTGTTCGGCAATGATTCGCCGCTGCTGGCTGCGGGTCGCGTAGTCACCACTCAGGCTGTCGGCGGGACCGGTGCTCTGAAAATCGGTGCCGACTTCCTCAAGCAACTGCTGCCGAATGCCGTCGTCGCCATCAGCGACCCGAGCTGGGAAAACCACCGCGCACTGTTCGAAACCGCCGGTTTCCCGGTACAGAACTACCGCTACTACGACGCCGCCACCCACGATGTGAACCGTGCCGGCCTGCTCGAAGACCTCAACGCTCTGCCGAACGGCTCGATCATTGTCCTGCACGCCTGCTGCCACAACCCGACCGGCGTCGATCTGAGCCCGGCGGACTGGAACAACGTACTGGAAGCCGTGCGCGCCAAAGGTCACGTGCCTTTCCTCGATATGGCTTACCAAGGCTTCGGCGACGGTATCGATGAAGACGCCGCTGCCGTGCGTCTGTTCGCAGAGTCCGGTCTGACTTTCTTCGTTTCCAGCTCGTTCTCCAAATCGTTCTCGCTGTACGGCGAGCGCGTCGGCGCCCTGTCGATCGTCAGCGAATCGAAAGAAGAAAGCGCGCGCGTGCTGTCGCAAGTCAAACGCGTGATCCGCACCAACTACTCCAACCCGCCGACCCACGGTGCAAGCATCGTCGCTGCGGTGTTGAACAGCCCGGAACTGCGCGCCCAGTGGGAAGCCGAACTGGCCGAAATGCGTCTGCGCATTCGTGGCATGCGCGAACAGATGGTCAGCCTGCTGGCAGAAAAAGCCCCGCAACGCGACTTCAGCTTCGTCGGTCGTCAGCGCGGCATGTTCTCTTACTCCGGTCTGACCACAGAACAGGTGCATCGCCTGCGCAACGAGTTCGGCATCTACGCCCTGGACACCGGCCGCATCTGCGTGGCCGCGCTGAACCAGCGCAACATCAAAGCGGTGACGGATGCCATCGTTCAGGTGATCTGATTCGGTTGCGTGACGAAAAACGGGAAGCCTCAGGGCTTCCCGTTTTTATTTGTCTGAAGAAAGCCGCCCATAACCTCTAGACTGCACACAGACGATACTTCAGAGAGACAACATGAAAAACGATGACCTGCGTGCCGACCGCGACGAAATGGATGACTTCATCCCCCGCTCCCCGGCCAAACGCAGCAACAATCTGGTGCTGCAAGTCGCGGCTGGAGTGTTTCTCGGCGGTCTGGCGCTGTGGCTGGTGCAACTCGGCGCGACGATGCTCTACGCCAAATTGATGCTCGGCACCGTCACGTTCGGCGGTTAAGCCAGTTCGGTTGCGCGCTGAGTGGCAGCGTCGTCATAGACCACGTACAGCGACTCGGCGATCTGGCTTTTGATGGCCTTGGCAGTTTCCAGGCCGAGGACAAAGCCTTCAGCCTTGCCGCCCGCGCGGTTCAATTCTTCAGCGGTGCTGGCCTGAGTGATCGCATCGAAGAGTTTTTCGGCGTGCGGGCCGACGCCCTTGGGCAGGCTGATTTGAGCGGTGGTCATGCGGACACCTCGATGTGCAGTGATGTGTGATTCATGTGGCGCGTACCTTTTCGGCGAATGGCCGGCAGCGCGTGTGACCACTTCCGGGCGGCCATGGTAGACCTCTCGGGCGATTCTGGTAACCGCCAATCGCTGACAAACCACCGTCCGTCCTGATGAATCGTAAAAGTTAATAACTGATGCTTGACTTCTCTTTTTGAATCAGTAACATACGCACCAATTCCGCAATAGCTCAGTTGGTAGAGCAAGTGACTGTTAATCACTGGGTCCCTGGTTCGAGTCCAGGTTGTGGAGCCAAACATAGATTCAGAGATGGTTTTTCCAGTCTTTGAATCCTCGAAAAAACCCGCCTTCTGGCGGGTTTTTTCGTTTCAGTCTTTCGTATGCGCGGGCTCAGGCCTGATCTTGAACCAGAGGGCGTACATCGCTGGCAGGAACACCAGGGTCAGCACGGTGCCGGCAAACGTACCGCCAATCAGGGTATAGGCCAGCGTCCCCCAGAACACCGAATGGGTCAGCGGAATGAACGCCAGCATCGCCGCCAGCGCCGTGAGAATCACCGGCCTCGCGCGCTGCACAGTGGCTTCGACCACGGCGTTGTAAGGCGACAGGCCGGATTGCTCATTGGAGTGAATCTGGCCAATGAGAATCAGCGTGTTGCGCATCAGAATCCCGGACAGGGCAATCAGCCCCACCAAGGCGTTAATCCCGAACGGTTGCTGGAACAGCAGCAAAATGGGCACCACTCCAATCAGTCCCAACGGCGCAGTAGCGAACACCATCATCATTGCCGACATCGAACGTACCTGGATGATGATGGTCAGCAACATCAGCGCAATCATGATCGGGAACAACGGCAGCAATGCCTTGTTCGCTTTACCCGACTCCTCGATCGAGCCGGCCAACTCAATCCGGTATCCCGCTGGCAGTTTGTCGATGATGGGCTGCAACTGCTTTATCAAGGCATTGGAAACATCGGGTGGTTGAAGACCTTCAGCCACGTCACCACGCACGGTGATGGTCGGCGTACGATCACGACGTCGCAGAACAGGCTCCTCCATCCGCACATCCACCGCGCCGACCTGGGACAGCGACACGCGCTGCCCTTGGGCGCCGGTCAGCGTGAAGGCGGCAATTTTCGCTGGATCCAGACGCGTATCTCCCGCCGAGCGAGCGACCACCTGCACCGAACGAATGTCCTCACGCACCTCGGTGACAGGCACCCCCGTGAGCAGGAATTGCAACTGTTGCGCGACATCGGCCGAGGTCAAGCCGAAGGCTTGCAGGCGATCCTGATCCAGCGTCAGATGAAGTGCCGGCGCGCGTTCGCCGAAGTCGCTGTTGACGGTTCTCGTCATGGGGCTGGCGGTCAGCACCTGACGCACCTGCGCGGCGATATCCCGCAATACTGCAGGGTCGGCACCCATCACACGGAAGGCCACTGGATACGGTGAATAGGGGCCAAATACCAACTGCGTCACGCGCACCCGAGCTTCAGGCGCCAAGCCATCGGCCACGGCTTGCCTGAGGCGAAGCTTGAGCGCCTCGCGCTCTTGCTGGCTCGCGGTGAGCACGACGATTTTTGCAAAGGACGGATCGGGTAGCTCAGGTGCCATCGCCAAATAGAAACGCGGCGCGCCCTGACCAACGTAAGCGGTGACGATTCTCGCCTCCGGCTGCCGAGCCAGCCACGCCTCGACCTTGGCCGCTGCCGCATCTGTCTGTTCTATCGAGGTGCCGTAAGGCATTTGCACTTCAACCAACACTTCAGGTCGATCGGACGTGGGAAAGAACTGTTTCTTGACCACACCCATGCCCAGAATCGCGATAACAAACAAGCCAACGACGGATGTAGCCACCAGGCCTTTGCGGCGGATCACACTGCCCAGCAGGCGCCTGAACCGCTGGTAGTTCGGCGTACCGTAAATCGCCGCATGCCCGCCTTCAGGCACCTTGATCTGCGGCAGCAGTTTGACCCCCAGATAAGGGGTAAACACCACGGCCACCACCCACGAAGTGATCAGCGCGATACCAACGATCCAGAACATGTTCGCGGTGTACTCACCGGCGGTCGACTTGGCAAACCCGTTGGGCATAAAACCGATTGCCGTCACCAACGTCCCCGACAACATCGGCGCGGCCGTGTGGCTCCAGGCGTAAGCAGACGCCTTGATCCGGTCATAGCCCTCCTCCATCTTCACCACCATCATTTCAATGGCAATGATTGCATCGTCCACCAGCAGTCCCAGCGCCAGAATCAACGACCCCAGAGTAATTCGATCGAAGTCCTTGCCCGTGGCCGCCATCACAATGAACACCGCCGCCAGGGTCAGCGGCACCGCCGCGGCAACCACAACGCCGACCCGCCAGCCCATGCTGAGAAAACACACCAGCAGCACCACGCCCAGGGCTGCAAAAAACTTCAGCATGAATTCGTTGACGGATGCGCCAATATTCACCGCCTGATCCGTGACCTTGGTCAGGCTCATGCCCAAAGGCATCTGCTGGTTGATCGCTGTCGCCTCGGCCTCCAGCGACTTGCCCAGATCCAGACCATTCCAGCCATCACGCATGACCACGCCGAGCAACAATGCCGGCTCACCATTGTTGCGAATCAGGAACGTCGCCGGATCCTCATAACCGCGCTTGACCTCAGCCACATCGGACAACTTGAGGGTTCTGCCTTCCACCATCAGTGGGGTATCACGAATCTTCTGCAGGTCATCAAATGCGCCATCCAGGCGAATGAAAACCTGCGGCCCCTTCGCTTCCACCGAGCCGGCCGGCGTCATCATGTTTTGCGTGTTCAACGCACTGAAGATGTCTCGTGCAGAAATGCCCAGTGTCGCCAGACGTTCGTAGGACAGCTCGACAAAAATGCGCTCTGACTGTTCACCGATGATGTTGACCTTTTTCACACCCGCTACATGCAGCAGACGTTGGCGCAAGCTCTCGGCTTCGCGCACCAACAGGCGTTGCGGCTCACCCTTGGCCTTGAGCGCATAAAGCGCGAAGGTCACATCGGAATACTCGTCATTGACCATTGGACCAATCACCCCGGACGGCAATCCCTTCTGCTCATCGAGGATTTTCTTGCGCGCCTGGTAGAACTCCTCCTGAACGGCTGAAGGCGGCGTACTGTCGAGCAGATAAACCGTGGTGAACGCCAGGCCGGGCCGGGTAAAGGTTTCGGTCCGATCGTACCAACGCAATTCCTGCATGCGTTTTTCCAGTTTTTCTGCCACCTGGTCTTGCATCTCCTGGGCTGTCGCCCCGGGCCAGGCGCTGACCACTGTCATCTGTTTAATGGTGAATGCGGGGTCTTCCGCACGCCCCAGTTTGAAGAAGGCGTACAACCCACCCACAGAAATCAGCAGAATCAGAAACAGGGTGATTGAGCGCTCGCGCACTGCCAGGGCCGAAAGATTGAAGCCGCTCATCGACTCACATCTCCCAGCATTTTTTGCGTGGCACCGGTCAGTTCAGTCCTGACTTTCTCTCCCTCACTCAATAAGTGCGCACCCAATGCGACGACTCGATCACCCACACGCAGATCACCCGTCACGCGCACGCTGGCTTCGTTGTTCAGGCTGCGAACCTTGACCGGACGCCACACCACATGTTCCGGCTCGCCTTCAACCAGCCAGACACCGGGGCCTTTACCCGCGTCGTAGAGGGCGCCCATGGGCACCTGTAATTCCTTGGCATCAGCCACATGCGTATCCGCGATACCCACCGATATCGTCGAACCCAGGATGGCCTGGGAAAGAGTCCCCTCCAGCACATAACGCGCTTCAAAGGTTCGGGTCTGCAGGTCGGCAGAATCGGACAACTGACGTAAACGAGCACTGCCGCCACGCTGGTTGGGTCCGTAGAGCTCAACCGTCGCCACAGAACCCAGGGCTGGACGGAGCGTTTCGGGCAACTGGATCACCGCCTCGCGCAGCCCTGAGTGAGCAACACGCACCACCACCTGACCAGCGCCAATCACCTGTCCCGGCTCAGCCAGGGTTTCCACCACAACGCCATCGGCATCAGCCAATAACGTCGAGTAACCGGTCGCGTTTTTTGCCACATCAGCTTGAGCTCGGGCAGCGTTGAGCTGGGCCTTCGCCGAGTCGGCAGCCGCTTTGTACCCGGCGTACGCGGAAGCCGATACTGCGCCGACGGACACCAACTTACGGTAGCGAAGCTCATCATCGATGGCTTGCCGGGCTTGAGCTGTCGCCGCCAGAACCACTTCCTGCTGCGCCCTCGCCGTCAGCGTCAAGTCGTTGGCATCGATGCGCATGAGCGCCTGACCGCGCTTTACAGTCTGCCCGGCATCCACCAGACGCTCCGAGACTTTCCCTGATACCCGAAAACCGAGATCGCTCTGAACGCGCGCCGCGACGATCCCCGTGAATGTCCGTGCAGCGGCCCCGGCTGGCTGAACCACACCGATACGCACCAAAGGCACTTGAAGGCGAGGATCGGCAGGCGTGGCCTTGTTGCAGGCGGCCAGGGCAAACGGCAAGACGAGAATGACAGCGAGTGACAAGCGATGGCGCAGGATCATAAAGACCTCCCGGTAACGGATGCGCCATGCTCATTCAAGTGACCAATTAAGTCAATCGTCACTAATCGGACAAATGAGTACTTTCCACTGGATCAGAACACAGCAGAAAAGACTGATATCTGTTTTTCAGGCGTACAAGCTGAGACGGATGCGTAGTGCATCCGTCAGCAGAGGTTCAAGGCATCAGGCTGCGCAGAACCAGACTGGAGATCAGAGAAGGGGCTTGCTCAACAACATCGAGGTTGTGCTGCAAGAGCAAAGGATTGATGAAGGGCCGCAGCGCGAGATGAATCGCCTCTACCGTTTCGTCCAGCGGTGTCTTGCGCTCGAACTCTCCCAGTTCTCGCCCTTCACGCACGATTTGCATCACGAAGTTCTTGATCTGAGTGTCATAGAGTTCTGAACTGGGCCAGCGCTCTGACGCCGCAAACGCTGCGATGTCATAGAGTTTCCGGTCGTTGAAGAACAGGCTCACACCTGTAGCGATCACGGTTTTGACCAGACGCCGAAACCGTTCGGTCGGCGAAATGCCCTCTACGTTGATGGCCTGCTCCACTGCCGTGACGATCTCCGTCAGGCAATTTTTACAGATTGCTTCACCAATCGCCTGCTTGGACTCAAAGAATTTGTAGATGTAAGCCTTGGAAAATCCGATGGCCTTGGCAAGGTCAGAAACGGTTGTTTTGCCATAACCGTACTGACTGAAATGCTCGTTGGCCGCCGCGACAATCTGGTCTCGAATGTCGTGATCGACTGGGCCTCGGGCGCTGGGCGAAGAAACTGATGGCTGATTCATGCGAGCAGCTTACTCATCCCCAAGGTGGTTGACAACTTGTGACCAAATTGTAATTGCGTCAACAATCAACCTTTGCGCAGGTATTGCATACTCCCACCCAAGAGGGCGTGGTGGCTCCCAATAAAAAGGGCCGATCTGTCACCAGATCGGCCCTTTTTCAAACGTCAAAGCAGTCAGACATGCTCGCTGCTTTTACTCTGCACTTTAGGCGCACCGTGGCCGTGATCCGCGTCCACTTCAATCACCGGCACCTCCTTGCCGTCGCAGTCATGCAGTTTGCCGTCGCTGAAGTAATCGCCTTCTCGCAGCGCCGCCAGGTCGCGATAGCGCAGGGTGCGCTCCTCTGCTACTGCGAACACCGATTGCTGGTCAGAGTTACCAGCGGTGAAGTGGTTGAACGCCAGATTCAGCAATATCGCCATGATCGCCGACGAACTGATGCCCGAGTGGAAAATGGTCGCGAACCAGCTCGGGAATTGGTCGTAGAAGCTCGGCGCAGCAATCGGGATCATGCCGAAGCCGATTGAAGTGGCGACGATGATCAGATTGACGTTGTTGCGGTAATCGACCTTGGACAGCGTACGAATGCCGCTCGCCGCCACGGTGCCAAACAGCACGATGCCGGCGCCGCCCAGAACCGAAGTCGGAACCGCCGCGATCACCCGCCCCATGAACGGCAGCAGGCCGAGTATCACCAGAAACAAGCCCCCGGTGGCCACCACAAAGCGGCTCTTGATCCCGGTCACCGCCACCAGCCCGACGTTTTGGGCAAAGGCACTTTGAGTGAACGAGCCGAAGATCGGTGCAAACATGCTCGACAGCATGTCGGCGCGCAGGCCGTTGCCCAGACGTTTGGAATCGACCTTGGTGCCGATGATTTCACCGACGGCGAGAATGTCCGCCGAGGTTTCCACCAGCGTCACCATGACCACGATGCACATCGACAGGATCGCGGCGAAGTGGAAGGTCGGCATGCCGAAGTGAAACGGCGTCGGGAAACCGAACATCGGGCCTTGAGTGACGGTGGAAAAATCGGCCATGCCGAGGAACACCGCCAGCACCGTACCGATCACCATCGCCAACAGAATCGACAAGCGCGAGATGGTCGAGCTGCCGACCTTGCTCAGCAGCAACACCAGCACCAGCGTGACCGCCGCCAGACCGATGTTCTGCATGCTGCCGAAGTCCGGCGCATGGCTGTTGCCGCCCATCGCCCAGCGTGCGGCCACCGGCATCAGCGTCAGGCCGATAGTGGTGATCACAATCCCGGTGACCAGCGGCGGGAAGAACTTGGTAATTCGCGAAAACACCGGGGTTATCAATAGTCCTATGAGTGACGCGGCAATCACCGCGCCGAGCACCGACTGGAAGCCACCCTCCCCGCCACTGCTGACGATCGCGACCATGGTCGCAACGCCCGAGAACGACACGCCCTGCACCAGCGGCAACTGACAACCGAAAAACGGCACGCCGAGGGTTTGCAGCAGCGTCGCCAGCCCCCCCGCAAACAATGAAGCAGCAATCAACAAACCAATGTCTGCCGGCGACAGACCGGCCGCCTGGCCGATGATCAGCGGCACCGCGACGATACCGCCATACATGGTCAGAACATGTTGCAGGCCGTAAGCCATATTCGCGCCGACCCCGAGATTCTCGTCCTCGGGCCGTTGGTGTGAAACATGGGGCGTTTTCATGGTTGGGGGGTTCCCTGGTTTTTGTTATGCGCACACTGTATGCAAGACTCAGGACAAATGTCCATAGAGTTGTATACAACTTGTCAGTCACATAATGGATAGGTAGCCACCCAACCTTCTATCCCGGTGCTTCCATCCCTCACAAATCCGGCAATACATCCGTCTGCGGCTTCGCGTTTTATCCCACTAGGCTGAAGTGTTCATGGCGACCAGCGGTACGGTCGCGCTCTTTTCTATACATATAAAGTATGCATAATGAAGTCATTCGACATTCAGTACGACAAGAGCAAGAACGCAGCCAACAAACTCAAGCACAAAGGCATCAGCCTCGCTGAGGCCGAACCGGTGTTTCACGACGAACGAGCACTGACCATTGAGGACAACGACCATAACGAACCGCGCTGGATCAGCATTGGCCTTGATAACAAAGGACGGTTATTGGTCGTTGCGTACAGCTATCGCGAAGCGAATGTCATTCGAATCATTTCCGCACGTATCGCCACACCGAGCGAACGTCGCGAGTATTTTCTGGAGGCTTGATCTATGAAAGATGAATACGACTTCTCTCAGGGCAAACGTGGCGCGTTGGCGCCCAACAAGGGTAAGACGCGCATCACCATCATGCTCGATGATGCGGTGATCGAGGCGGCACGTACGCTGGCCGAAGACGAAGGGTTTGGATATCAGACGGTGATCAACAACACCCTGCGCCACGCCTTGCTCGATGTCGGCAGGCCGGAACAGGTCGAGCACGCGGTGCAATCCGGTCAGTTCAAAAACGGCATCACCACCACCGACCTCAAAAGTCTGGAGAAAAAACTCTCGGCGGCAGTCAATGAAATCCGCCGAGTGCTGGAGCCGGATGTGAAGCCTTAGATCGGGGTGATCAAACGCAACAACGCCGCGCGCAAGGCTGGATCGCGTGGCACGCGAATGCCGAATTCCTGCCCGAGTAATTCGAGCAGTTCATCGACATCCACCACCTCGCGCCGCTCGCTCTCGGCACCCATGCGATGAATCGCGAAACTGCCGTTGTTCAACGTACGCCGCCAGCCGTCGCCAGTGCGCGCAACCATCAGACGGTTAGCGAACGGCGATTCCGGATGCGTCGAGACGTACCAGTTGCCGAGGGTGAAATCGATATCTTCCTGGCGCTGCAGATCGAACAGGTACATCGGGCGCCACTCGCCAGCGACCTTGGCCGAGAGCATGTAGCCGTCCGTTTGCGCTTCGATGCGATACGGCTCGTGCGGCGTGGCTTGCTCGCTTTCAGTGTCGAGTAACAACGGTGCAGTGGGCACCATGCCGCCAAAGCCAACGTCGGTGATGTAACGCACCCCGTCGATGGTCACCAGACTCAAGCGGTGCGTGCGCGCCGTCCATGCACCTTCGGGCTGAGCCATTACTACCCGGCCACTGATACCACGCGCAGCGAAACCCAGCTCAAGCAGCAGCGCCAGAAACAGACTGTTGAGTTCGTAGCAGTAACCGCCCCGCCCATCGTGCAGAATTTTCTGCTGCACTGATGGCAGATCGATCAACACCGCTTCGCCGCTGATGGTCGAAAGATTTTCGAAGGGAAAAACCCCGGTGTGGCGCAGTTGCAATTGGCGCAAGGTGTCGAGTGTCGGCGCGGGAGGTTGCTCGAAACCCAGGCGTTGCAGATACAGTTTGACGTCCGTCAGGCGTGGTTCGCTCATTGCTCGGTCCTTATGCAGTGGCTGCGGATCGTTCCGCTGATGGTCGCCATGTATACGGGATCCGAGCCACGCTTCGACAATTGATTTCGCCAATCAGCCCTAACGCTTTTTGCGCGAATCAATCCGAATCCAGGTCGGCGCGTGATCGCTGGCGTGCGGTTGATTGCGCACCCACGCATCGACCCCGGCCTCGTGCAGATAAGGACTCAGCGCCGGATTGAGCAACAAGTGGTCGATGCGCAACCCGGAATTGCTCTGCCAGTGGTTGCGGAAATAATCCCAGAACGTGTACAGCCGATCCTCGGGGTGCAGATGCCGTAGCGAATCGGTCCAGCCCTGATCGAGCAAACGCTGATAGCACTCGCGGCTCTCAGGTTGTAGCAGTGCATCCTTGAGCCATGAGCGGGTGTTGTAGATATCCATATCGGTCGGCACCACGTTGTAATCACCGGCCAGCACCACCGGATGATCGCTGCGTTGCAGATCCTTGGCGTAGCTGATCAAGCGTTCAAACCAGGCCAGTTTGTAATCGAACTTCGGCCCCGGTTGCGGGTTACCGTTGGGCAAATACAGACAGCCGACCAGAATGCCGTGCACGGCGGCTTCCAGATATCGGCTTTGATTGTCATCCGGATCGCCGGGCAAGCCGCGCCGACTCTCCAGCGGTTGCGCGTCGCGAGCGAGAATTGCCACGCCGTTCCACGCCACCTGACCGTGCCAGATCGCACCGTAGCCCCCCGCCTCAAGTTCTGCAGCCGGAAATGCACTGTCGACCAGTTTGAGTTCTTGCAGACAAACGATGTCCGGCTGTTCGCGCTTGAGCCAATCCAGCAGATTCGGCAGCCGCGCGCGCAGGCCGTTGACGTTGTAGGTGGCGATCCGCAGCTTTTTCATCGACGCAAGCTCCTGCCAGTGACGGTTAAGCTGTGACCGCCATCGTGCCGAAGTGGTTGCGTTGGATTTGCCTGCTCAGACCCGATTGCGCAGCCACTGAAGAAAGCCTTTCTTCGGCACGATCACCGGCGCGTCCTGCGTCAGCGCTTGCGCCTTGTGCAGGCGGTAATCGAGCAAAGTCTGCATGGCGTCGTTGATGTCGTGACGGGCATCCAGGCATGGCTTGAGGTAAGTCTTCTCGATGCGGTACATCGCGCAGAAGGTTTTCGCGGCGAACGCGGCGGGCACCGATGAATCGGAAAGAATCCCGGCCTCGCCGATCACCTCGCCCGGCCCCATGCGCCCGGATTCGAACGGCACGCCGTGGCGCGTCAGAGTCACGCTGACCACGCCGGATTCAATGATGAACAAGTGATCGCTGACCTCGCCTGCGCCGAGAATCGTCTCGCCGGCACGGAAGGTTTGCAGGGTCATGTTCTGGCTGAACGTTTCTTTTTCTTCCTCACGCAGCGTGGAGAAAATCGGCGAACTGTCGAGCAACCCGCGTGGCCGCGACAGGTGCGCAGGCGGGCTGGGTTCGACGCTCGACAACAGGTTGACTCCAGAAGCCTGCAAGTGCCGATAGGCCAGATCGAACAGTTGATTGCGCACCGTGCGCTTTTCGTTCATCGAAGCGACGAAGCCACTGATTTCATACTCCACGCCGCCACTGGCCGAGCTTTTCAGTGACACGTTTGGCGCCGGGTGGTCGAGTAAGGGACGGCAACCCTGCATGGCGCGCTCCAGCGCTTCGATCACCGTGTTCGGCCGCGCATGCGGACTGACTTGCAGGCTGATGGAGATTCCGAACATATCGCTCGGGCGGCTGAAGTTGATGATCTTGGCCTTGGCCGCCAGCGAGTTGGGAATCACCGCCATGCTGCCCTGACTGGTTTGCAGACGCGTGGCGCGCCAGTCGATATCGGTGACCCGCCCTTCGGTGCCGTCGATGGAGATCCAGTCATCCAGTTGATAGGGCTTGGTGGTGTTCAGGACGATCCCGGAAAACACGTCGCTCAAGGTGCTCTGCAAAGCCAGACCGACAATGATCGCCAAGGCGCCGGAAGTCGCCAGCACACCTTTGACCGGCAGATCCAGCACATAAGCCAATGCCGCAATGATCGCGATCAGGAAGATCACCGCACCCAGCAAGTCCTGCAACAAGCGCCCGGTGTGCCCGACCCGCTGCATCATCACCGCGCCGAGCAACACCGTCAGCGTACGCGCACCGAACAGCCACCAGCCGATCTGCAACCCGGTCGCCGCCAGGTGCAGCGGCACGTTGTCAGCCCACGGCGCGGGCTCCATCGGGTTGAGACCTTCGTTGAACAGCACGATGCTGAACAGGGTGAAAATCAGCACCCGCACCAGCAGCTTCCACTCACTGCCGCGCGAGCTGATCAGGCGCCACAGCCCCAAGTCGACGAGGATCAGGATCAATGCACAAAACAACGGATGTTCGGTGAGCAGAGACAGCATCAAACAACTCCGACAGGGGCCAATCGCGAGAAGATCGCACAGATTGGGCTCAGTGTAGGAGCAATTGATTTGGCGGGATGGTTACGCTACCCCGGATAGCCGAAAAACCCCGTGAGCACAAAGCTCACGGGGTGTGTTGTTCAGCTTGTATTACTTGCTGTTGGTCAACGTGCTGTAACTGGTCATCAGGTTGCGGTAATCGGGAATGTGGTTGGAAAACAGTGTGCCCAGACCTTCGACATCGTTGCGCCAGTCGCGATGCAACTCACAGGCCAGGCCGAACCAGGTCATCAGTTGCGCGCCGGCGCTGGACATACGGTTCCACGCTGATTCACGGGTCAGTTCATTGAATGTGCCGGACGCATCAGTTACTACGAACACGTCAAACCCTTCTTCCAGCGCCGACAACGCCGGGAACGCTACGCAGACCTCGGTCACCACACCCGCGATGATCAGCTGTTTCTTGCCGGTAGCCTTGATCGCTTTTACGAAGTCTTCGTTATCCCAGGCATTGATCTGCCCGGGGCGCGCGATGTACGGCGCATCCGGAAACAGCGCTTTCAGCTCAGGCACCAGCGGGCCGTTGGGGCCGGTTTCGAAACTGGTGGTGAGGATGGTCGGCAGCTTGAAGTACTTGGCCAGATCGGCCAGCGCCAGCACGTTGTTCTTGAACTTGTCCGGGTCAATGTCACGCACCAGCGACAGCAGCCCGGCCTGATGATCGACCAGCAGAACCGCAGCGTTGTTTTTGTCCAGACGTTTGTATTGAGTGGTCATTGCAGTAATCCTCGCGTGGGATCGACATCGAATGATGTCGATGGGTCAGGTCAGCGCTGGGAATCCAGCGCCTCGTGTTCGTTCGCGACTTGCTGAGCCTTGAGGTAGCTCTCGATCAGCAATTGATAGTGCGGCACGGCTTGGGCGTACACGGCCGCCCACTGCTCGGCATCGGGGCGGTTCCACGAACCTTGCAGCTCGGACAGCGTGGCCATGATGTCGATCGGCACTACCCCGGCCTGAGTCAGACGGGCGATGGTCAGATCAGTGGCGAGTTTCGAGTGGTTGCCGGAGGCATCGACCACGGCAAATACTTTGTAGCCTTCATGCACCGCTGCGATGGACGGAAATGCCAGGCAGACGCTGGTCAAGGTGCCGGCGATCACCAAGGTCTTCTTGCCGGTGGCTTTCACTGCCGCGTGAAACTCAGGGTTGTCCCAGGCGTTGATTTCACCTTTGCGCGCCACGTATTGCGCATGCGGCGCGGCTTCGTGAATCTCCGGGATCAAAGGCCCGTTTGGTCCTTGCGGTACAGAAGCCGTGGTAATCACCGGCATCTTCAGCAAAGTTGCAGCCTTGGCCAGCGCGACGGCATTGGCGCGCAGTTGCGGCACGTCCATGTCCTTGACGATCTGGAACAGACCGCTCTGATGGTCGATCAACAGCATCGCGCTGTCGTTGGCGTCGATGGTCGGTTTTTGGCCATTGAAGTTGGCAGCATTGACGTTATTCATGTGCGTTTCCTCTTTCTTTTGGGCAACAGCCATCCCTGGCCTTCGAACCGGCCTACGCGTCCTTTGTAGAGCGGAGTGTTGAAGTGCTGCGGGCTAGCCGTGCATGCGGCCGAAGCGACCGGACTGGAAGTCGGCAAACGCCTGATGGATTTCCTGCTCGGTGTTCATCACGAACGGGCCGTGACCGACGATCGGCTCGTCGATTGGCTCGCCGCTGAGCAGCAGCACCACAGCCTCCTGACTGGCCTCCAGTGTCAGGTGCTGGCCATCGCGCTCGAACAGCGCCAACTGCCCTTCGCGTACCGATTCCAGACCGTTGACCTGAATCGCGCCACGCAGCACCACCAGCGCAGTGTTGCGACCTTGATGCAGATCCAGCGTCAGCAACTTGCCAGCGTTCAGTCGCAGGTCCCACACATCAATCGGCGTAAAAGTGCGCGACGGGCCGGTGTGGCCATCGAACTCACCGGCGATCAGACGCAAGCTGCCGGCGTTGTCCTTGAGCGCGATGTTCGGAATGTCGCCATCGAGAATGGTCTGGTAACCCGGCGCGGCCATTTTGTCCTTGGCCGGCAGGTTGACCCACAGCTGAACCATTTCCAGGGTGCCGCCGGTTTTCGCGAAGCCTTCGGAGTGAAATTCTTCATGGAGAATCCCCGAGGCGGCGGTCATCCACTGCACATCACCGGGGCCGATCTTGCCGCCGCTGCCCGTCGAGTCGCGGTGCTCCAGTTCGCCCTCGTAGACGATAGTCACGGTTTCGAAACCACGGTGCGGATGCTGACCAACGCCACGTCGCTCGGTGGTCGGGGTGAAAGGCGCAGGCCCGGCGTGGTCGAGCAGCAAAAACGGGCTGATGTGTTTACCCAGAGTGTCGTAGGAAAACAGTGTGCGAACCGGGAAGCCATCGCCGACCCAATGGCCGCGAGGGCTGGTGTAGATACCGATGATGTTTTTCATGCTTGCCTCCAATTCGGGTGAGTGACGCGATGGACAAAGCTTAAAACCGTGACCCTTGCTGCGCTAGACTGCAAAAATCAGCTTTAGCGTTCTATCTGGAGAACGATGGTGGAAGATCTCAACACCCTTTATTACTTCACCCAAGTGGTCGAACATCATGGTTTTGCCGCTGCGGGACGGGCATTGGACATGCCTAAATCCAAGCTTAGCCGGCGAATTTCGCAGCTCGAAGAGCGCCTCGGCGTACGGCTTTTGCATCGCACCAGCCGCCATTGTTCGCCGACCGAACTCGGCCAGGCCTACTACCAGCGTTGCCTGGCTATGCGGGTGGAGGCCGAGAGCGCCGCCGAACTGATCGAGCGCAACCGCTCGGAGCCGCAGGGACTGGTGCGCCTGAGTTGCCCGACCGCGCTGCTCAATTCCTGGGTCGGGCCGATGCTTACGCGCTACATGCTCAAGTACCCGCTGGTGGAGTTATTCATCGAGAGCACCAACCGCAGGGTCGACTTGCTGCACGAAGGTTTCGATATCGCCCTGCGGGTACGGTTTCCGCCGCTGGAAAACACCGACATGGTGATGAAAGTGTTGGGCAACAGCACGCAATCGCTGGTCGGCAGCCCGTTGTTTGCCGAACGCCTGTCATCACCGCCCTCGCCCGCTGATCTCAGCGGCTTGCCGAGCCTGCATTGGGGCGCGGCGCAGCGCGAATATCAGTGGGAGTTGTCCGGCCCTGACGGTGCCCAGGCGCAGATCCGTCACACGCCACGGCTGGTCACCGATGATCTGATCGCGTTGCGTCAGGCCGTGATTGCCGGGGTTGGCATCGCGCATCTGCCCAGCGTGGTGGTGCGTGAGGACATCGCCGCCGGACGCGTGGTGCAACTGGTGCCGGGCTGGGCGCCGAAGAGCGGGATCGTGCATGCGATATTTCCGTCGCGGCGCGGGTTATTGCCTTCGGTGCGGACGTTGATTGATTTTCTTGGCGAGGAGTTCGCGCGAAGCGACATCGCTTGAGCTTCTAAGGCTCAGACCAATGTCTACATGGACTCCGTAGACGAAGTGATGTCAATTCGATATCTTTCAGAATATTTCTGCCTGTAACTTTTCTAGGGATGGAATTTATGTGAACGACTTCGTAGAAACGGCTTCGGCATAAAACGGCCAAAAATTCGGCATAGCATGCCAAAACATTCAATAACTTCTTGAGCACGACGCAAAATCAAGCAACAGAAGTTCAACACCATTTTTTCAAACGGAATAAAAAAATGTTGGCACATCAAACTGATCCTCATATAACAATTGATTTGTCTGCAAGTGAACAAAACTCGCAGATAGAACCCAATAATCTGATTCAATCAGAAGCGTTCACAAAACTGACAAATCAAATTAAAGAACGACTGATCAATAGAAAATCTTCCGAGTCATACTCGCCGGCATTGGGAAACAGCCAGGTTTTTTTATTGATGGAACTCGTGGCGCAGGAAAATCTACATTTTTGAGCGCTGTATATAATGCTCTATGCTATGGCAGCACAGCACAAATTAAGGAGCTAAAGCTTGCCCCACTTCAATTAATTGACCCAAGCAAGATCCATATCCGCGAGCATGTATTTTTATCAATACTATATAAAATTAAAAAAACAGTAGACTCTCACAACCGAGAAAACAGCCAATACCGCTCTGACTCTTCGAACGATACAAATGAACATTTCAGAAACCAATTCAAACAGCTAGCGGGTGGACTTCAGCTACTCAACGAAGAACACAACCCTCTAACCAATATAGACGAGGAAGTATTTCTAGACTGGGGAATAGAAAGAGCAAAAGATGGAGTTGAACTCGCCAAAAACTTTCAAAACCTTGTAGAACTAACGTGCAAAATACTTGACGCCAACGCATTAGTAATTGCGATCGACGATGCAGATACTAATTTTAAAAAAGGACGTGAAATACTGGAACTAATTCGATGCTACCTCGATACGTCCAGGTTTGTTGTACTGTTTACTGGAGATATGAAATTATACTCGCACCTAGTGCGCGACCATTACCATGAAAACATGGGCGATCGACTGTATCGGCAAGATCCATCCAGAAATGTGCAACGTGAAAAACTAATCGACCATCTTGAAGATCAATACCTGCTTAAATTATTCCCAATAAACAAAAGAATTCAGCTTCCTCCTCTATGGATTCATAAGTCGATCGACAACATATTCCTCACGCATTCTATCTGGGGAGCCGAGCCACGCAAGCTTGATGTAGTTGTTACCAGAATCATTACCGATGGTCTGCGATTAAAGTCCGACCAAGACATTCAGCTCTTTCGTGAGTTTCTATATAAACAGCCGTTGCGATCTATCCTACAACTACTAAACACCTGCGCACCATATTTAGTCTCCGAGAATTCCTCCATCACGCCCACGATATTGTCTGAAGCAATGCGTGCCATGGTGCAAGGCAGTTTATATAAAAAAGAGGTGGACATAGACGCGCTTGGCGCTGGAGACACGCCCACGTTAATTGACGCTGTCTTTCGCCTGACTCTAGAAGATGGCGAGTTCGACACTGGAGCCTATTTGCGTCCGCAACCGAAAGACGAAAGCTTACGTAAAAGTTTCGCAGCACTCTCGACGGAAGTTGCACGACTGTGCGAAAACAGCACCGCGAACACCATTAAGTATCTATTGCAAGGCCCTGGCAGCGTCGCACTATACAAAGATTCCCGAAGCAGTATGAAAATAGACGATGATGAAACAGCTCAAGGTCGATTCAAAAACTATCTCAGCATCGGTCGCGAAGAGGACGCTTTGAACTGGGCATGGCATGCAACACCGGTAATCATGAATTCCACTACACCGTCCACACCTATAAGGTGCGGCGTAATCCGCCTGAGCCGAAGCACAGGATCCAACTCGAACGCAACAACAATTGAGCAAATCCTTACTGAACTCGAGTTAAAACCTGATGAAGAACTTCCAGCTTTTGCATTCACACTCATCAACGTTTTTGATAAAGACAACCGAACGTATGCGTCCATCTTCAACACACTCGGATTAATGTGTCGCTTGTTGCGCGACACAAACAAAAATCCTTTGACTCATGTGACGGATGAACTGAGTAAAATCCGCCCCACTCCGACAATTTCCGCACCACGCTGGTCCGAGGGCACGGGGCCGGAAGATTCACTGCACAAAGAAGACGAAACTGAACCCAGCTACAAAACAGAATCCAAACTATTTGCAAACTTAGCCGAATGGATTACCGAAACCAAACGACAAGAAAAAAATGTAAATCCATCTGCGATTCTAATCGGCAAAATCTGGACACGTCTGTATTTCAGCCTTATAAATGTGGCACAAAACTACTCGACCGAAGCACATTCAACAACTGGTGCAGCCACCATCATGGAATTTTACGCACTCTGTGTAATCAACGCCGTGTTCGTGGAAGAGCATGAGCACCATTACAGCTCGAACAGAAACCCAGACACCTCCAACAATTTCAGAAAAAACCCAAAACAATCTGGATCTACAATCAATTCAAAATTTAAGGATTTTAAAAAAGGTGACTACCCGCTGACTACCATTATCGGAGGATGCCCGTTAATTCTAAACTTACTTCCTAATATAATCACATACACAGAACTTTTTTCTGCATTAAGCGCTTCAGAAAAAAATAATCCCGGCGTACCGGAAAGAACACATGCATATATAAACCTAGCTTCAATCCCTCGTCAGGCGAGAAAAAACAAATCTAATAACAACTAAAACCACACCCTCGCAGGTAGCGAAAAACACCATATGAAATCTTATCTGGACACTCCTGCCATAGTACATTCGGGAATAGCTACTTCGCTATTATCGAGCAACCGCCTACTCAATAGACTACTGCAACTTCCATTCACCCAAGAACTTCTCGCAGAAGATATGGCGGAAGCTGTGTATTTAACGTTTCAAACTTGGTTCGCCCGTCAACCGGATCATATCTTCCAGTCTAACTGGCGACTTTTCTGCAGTAGTTACCTCGCGAAAGAAGGACATTGGGTATTACCGACACTGCAAACTCTGGTTAACGAATTCCTAGAATTTCAGCATGGAGACCTCCATGTCACCATGGCGCGTTTTGGCGAGTGGCAACAGAACATTCTAAGTAGGATATCCGCCCTCCCCATTCAGGCGGCGGCATATGCAGGAAGCGCTGAACAGGCGATATATAACCGGCAGAAAACTCACAAAAATCATATGAAGGTGGCCCATTTACTGAGTCCAACACATCCACTCGTTGAGGATTATATCGAACGTGAAGGGCTTCATGAGACGCATCTGCACCTCAATGGGAGTACCCACGCTGAATCTTGCTGGCTTAAGGCGCTCTACGAACCCAAGTCAGACATTCAGGCATTTTCCAAACAGTACTCCGAGCGCTCTCAAAACGGGGCACGAACTCGAGAACTGTGCCACTCGATAAACGCGGATTTGTCACCGGCCCTCCTGTATCGTCACTTGCTAGGTGCTCGGAACATTCGCGCCTGCCTGATTGTATTCGCTTACGATATCGAGTGTTTTCAAAACTTAACAATTCCAGCCACTTTCCAGAACATGATTCATCATAAAGAAATCTTAAGTGCATCATCGAAAGCTACTCCCCGTGCACTTATTGAAAACAGATGCACTTTTAGCGAAGAACTAATCTGGATACAGGTCGTACTTGAGCGCCTGCAAAAAAAGAAATTCCCACTAATTGATCGACTCTTGCACATCTATCTACTTTTGCAAAACCAATATTACCGACTTCTTGTACAAAGCGAAGAACAGTATGGCTTCGACCAATTCCAAAAACTGACCTTGACAAATTTGCGCGACCCCATTGAGAAGTGGTATCTCGCGCGCTTCCAGCAGATGCATGGAGACAACCCAAAAGTCAGTAGGATTGGATGGTTGGAGGGGCGCTTTGCACCAAAAAGAAGCATCACTGCGAATCAAACGATTCTTGCTTCCGTATTAGGTGGGTACTTGGAGTATTTATTAAACAATGATACTAAAAATAAATCTTCCCGCCCGCCGCGCTCTTTAAGCAAAATTCTGCTAGAACTGGATGCACGCAGAAACGATTTCAACACCTCTAATCATCGCAACAATCACAAACTGACTCTAGTCGCACACTTCCCCAAAAAACAATGGAACTGGAAAGATAAAAAAGAACAACCATATAGACATTATTCACTAAGAAGAGAACTTGCTGTCCAAGGCAACGCATTGATCGGAGTGATCAATAAGTGGCCATTGTTAGAGGATTGGATAACCGGGATTGATGCTGCGGCAAATGAACTACACGCACCTCCTGAAGTGTTCGCAACTATTTTCAGAGTATGTCAGCGCAAGGGATTCACGCACCGAACCTACCACGTCGGAGAAGACTTCTCCCACTTAATATCCGGTTTGCGCCATGTAACCGATGCACTGCAATTGCTAAATCTTGAACAAGGAGATCGGATTGGGCATGGTACGGCTTTCGGAATTGCCCCGTCTCTCTGGCTCTCGAGAATGCCCCCGCAATTAGTGATAACCCGAGGGGAATGGATGTTGGATCTGTTGTGTGCGTGGTCCCTATTGCACACTGACCCTAAAGCTCAACTTTCGGCAAGGAGTTTGGAGGCATCAATTACGGGACTCGCCAGCTACATATTCAATGAGGACATCAGCATAACCTGCCTAGAACATATTATGCGACTACGCGGGCTGCATGCCCCGTATGTACTTGAGGCTGAGAAAAATTCTTCTTGGTGCTGGCGGCAGGCATCCCTGTCTGACAACTGGAGAGAGGAAGCCTCCATAGTTTATATGGTAAAAAGAAAAAACGCGCGCGCGCTAAAACTTTACGCACAGTGGCTCACCGGAGAGAATAAGTTATGGGAGCGTAGCGAAGAGCTGATCAGTGTTAATACTAACTATCTTGATGACAGCATGCTGCTTCTACTTCAACAGAAAGTTATGAAGTTGATTTCTGAACGAAACATCGTGGTAGAAACACTTCCCACCAGCAATGTTCGGATCAGTCAGTACGAGTCGTTTTCCGAGCATCACTCCCTGAGGTGGATGAAAGCTCCTGGCTATGCTATCGATGGAGACCCAGATATCATGATCTCATTAGGCTCGGACGATCCTGGCATATTTGCTAACGATCTTAACGGCGACTTTTACCAACTCTACGCAGTACTGCAACGGTCCGGAATTTTGGACAAACACGCGCTGGATTTACTGGCAACTATCAATGAAAGAGGTCGGCAGTATCGCTTTCATAAACGCAGTTAAAAATGATTATGATGTCATTCGTGACCCTGGGTGGACATTATATTGCCCTGTTAACGGTTTTTCTCAGACCACCACTTGCGGATACTCCAGCCCATTCCCACTGCAACCCTGGAGTCCTGCATGTCGGTTCCCGCTTTCGGTCGTGGTACGTTTCCCCTGCAAGGTCAGGTAGTCATCTTCGGTGAGCACTGCCCTTGGACTAGGCTACGATCTGATGCAGCAGGCGATTGCCGTGGTCGGCGCCGAGCACATTGCGCAACAGTGGGATTGACCGGTCAGGCCTGAAGCTGCTGCGCAAGGTCGTGCATGGCATCGCGCAGCGCATCGACTGCGCTCTTGATTACCCCGGCGGAGCCGTCACTACAGGCCCGTTCAAGCTCTCGACACGCCGAGACCACGCGATCAGCTCCGATCATGTGAGCGCCGCCAGTGATGTGATGCGCCAGTTCATGCAAGCCACTTCGGTCAACGATCCGACCCAATTCGAGCAAGCGCTTGAGGTCGATGCGGAGACTGCTCAAGACCTCTTCACGCAGTTGCTGGACAAGCGGATTGTCCGCTCCCGCAAGTTGCACCAGCGTAGACAAATCAAAGTCGGCCGATGCCTCATCGATCCCGCCCTCAGTCGGCCACTCGGCAGATTGCGCGACCAACAGCGCCTCGCTCAATTCGCGCAGCAGAATCGGTTTAAACAGGCATTCGTCCATGCCTGCAGCCAGACACCGCAGCTTTTCTTCAATCTGGGCGTTGGCCGTAAATCCTAGTATCAGGCACGGCGCCCTGTGCGTTGCCACCTCCTCCTGTCGCACCGCGCGTGCCAGTTCATAACCGGTGAGACCGGGCATATTGACGTCCGTGATCAGTACATCGAACGCTTGTCTGCGCCACAACGCAAAGCCCTGCTCGCCATCCTCGATGTCGACGGTTCGATGCCCGAGTTCGCTCAACTGCCGGCACAGCAACAAACGGTTTACCGGATGATCATCCACCACCAGTACCCTCAGCGATTTTGCTGAAGGAAGCGATTGAGCCCCTTCGGCCGGCTGCACAATTGGCTCGAGCTTGAGCAGCTCCAGTCGCAGCATGACTTGGGTACCGCGTCCCGGCTCGCTTTCCAGCCATAACTCGCCACCCATCATCCGGCACAGATTGCGACTGATCACCAGGCCCAGGCCGGATCCGATGCGCGCCGAATGCGCCTGGTCGCCGACCTGCACGAAAGGATTGAACAAACGCTGGCGATCCACGGCACTAATACCGCTACCGGTGTCTTCGACGGCCAGGCCAATTTCCACGCGTCCGTCATGTTCGGTGATGACCTGCAAGCGCAGGCGCACTTCGCCGTTATCAGTGAACTTGATCGCGTTGTTCAGCAGGTTGGACACTACCTGTTTGAAACGCGTCGGATCGATCATTACATCGACATAACTGCGCGTATCCGCCTCAACGTGCAATGCCAATTGCTTGTGTCGTGCCAAGCCTTCGAAGACCCGGCCCACCGACATCACCAGCTCGCGCAGGTTGGCGCGTTCGGGATTCAGCGACAAATGCCCGGATTCGATGCGCGCAATATCGAGAATATCGCCGATCACTGCCAGCAACTGTTGGCCGGCCTGAGACGCGACCTCAATGGCCTCACGGTCGGTGACACCTTCATCGGCATGTTTGAGTGCCAGCTCGAGCATGCCGATCACCGCGTTCAACGGGGTGCGCAGCTCGTGACTCATGGTCGCCAGAAAAGTCGTCTTGGCGCGGTTGGCGTCATCGGCCGCTTGCTTGGCTTGCTGCAACTCATGTAGCCATTGTTGACGCTGACGGATCTGTCGGCGCTGAAAAGCGATCCACAGCAGGGCCAGCAGCAACAACCCCGCCGCCATCGCAAACCCCTGGAGGATTTGCTGGCGATGGCGCAGCCAATAACTGTCCTGCACAACCACGTTATGACTCCAGCGCGATAGCAGATCGTCCATCTCCTGTGGAGTGATGCTGAGCAGTGCCTTGTTCAGAATTGAATGCAGTTGCGGTGCGTCCTGCGCAGTGGCCATGGCCACTCTGGCCGGGGTATCGCCCAAGGTGGACACGATGCGCAATCGCTCGCGGTACCGGTGATCAATCAGATAGCGCGCGACCAGCAGCGAACTCAACGTCGCGTCCGCCTGACCTTCAAGGAGCGCCTGCGTGCCCTGCGCCGGACTCGGCAACTCGATCAGGCGAATATCCGGCACGAGATCCAACAGGTAGTCACGCAGAGGATTGTTGCGATAGAGCGCCAGGCGCTTGCCTGCCATCTCGCCCAGACTGCGCGGTGCATGAGCCTGTGTACCAGTGATCAACACAAATGGGCTGTTCAGGTAGGCGCGAGTGAACAGCATCTCGGTTTCTCGGTCGCGGCTCGGCGTCAACACGGGCAACACATCCAGCGTCCCGCTCTTGAGCTGCTCGACCTGAGCATCCAGAGACTGCCCGGGCACGATCTCGAATGTCAGTCCACTGCGCTGGGTGATCAGATCCAGCAATCGTGCAGTGAGACCTTGCAACTGCCCATCAGCATCGAAGAATGTCAGCGGGGCGAAATCCTCGATGGCACCGACCCGCACCACTGGATGTTGTTCGAGCCAATCGTGCTCACCAGGGCTGAGACTCACGCGCAATTGCCCACTCATGTCGGCGCGGCCAGCGCTCCAGCGCTGCTCCATGATCTGCCGCTGCTCCATGGGGATGGCCAGCAACGCCTGGTCGACGATGCGCTTCAATCGGGCATTGCCGTGTGCCATTGCAAAAGCGAACGGATTGGCGTCCAGCCCGGCAGGCCCGGCCAACTGCAGGTCATTGCGGTAGTTGGTGTTGATCAGATAGTTGGAGCTGATGAAGTCGCCGAGATACAGGTCGGCCATGCCGAATGCCACTGCACCGAGGGCATCGAGAATCGAGGAATACGTGATCAGCACGGCGCCGGGATATGCCTGCCGAATGGTCGACGCGGGCAAGTAGTCTTCAACCATGGCGATGCGCTTGCCCGCAAGGTCCGCCGGCAGCAGCGCGTTGTGCCGGATAACCCACATGGGCTGATCTTCGGCGTAGGCGCGAGACAGCGTCAAACCCGGGTCGGCACGCTCGAAGTTGTTCGAAGTAGCCAGCAGATCGAGAGTGCCGGACTTGAGCGCGGCCATGGCGTCATCACGGTTCGGGTAACGCAGCACCTTGACCGGAACATTCAACAGTTGCCCAAGCATGTCGGCGTAGTCAGCGGAAAGACCTTCCAGCTCGTGCTGATTGCGCGTCACTTCGAACGGCGCGTAATCGGCACCAGAAACCCCGATGCTCAATGGTGCAAGCTTGCGTAGCCATTGTTGGTCTCTGCCGTCCAGTTGCAGATGGACGTTTTCAAGACTGGCGCGGGGGAGTACTTCCAGTTCCTGCGGCGTGGCGCTGGCCCATGCCGCAATCCCGATTACCAAAAGCAGCGCGAGGACAACTTCGCCCGGCCTCATGCGCGCGCCATCAGATCAGCCCGTTACGCGTGGCAAATTCGCGCAAAAGCACCAGCGAGCTCAGCCCAAGTTTCAGCATCAGGCGGGTTTTATAAGTACTGATGGTTTTATGGCTCAGATACATCTCGACCGCGATGTCCTTGTTGGCTTTGCCAGCGGCCAGTTGGACCAGAATCTGCAGTTCCCGATCGGACAATTGATCGATCATCTGGCGCTCACTGCTGTGTGGCGTACCTCTGCTCCCGTTGAATGCGGATTCAGGGAAAAAGGTGTAACCGGTCATTAGAGCCTTGATGGCATCGCGCAACTGCTGCAATGGCGCTGCCTTGTTGACGTAACCCATTGCCCCGACGAGCCTGCAGCGCCCCATGTAGTGGTCATCTCCCGCCGCCGAGTAGACCAGCACCCGGCTACTCAAGCCACTCGACCGGATACGCTCAAGCACCTCCAAGCCGCTCCCTTTTTTGAGTTTCAAGTCCAGGATCACGATATCCGGCTGGTGTTCGCGAATCACCGACAAGGCTTCCACACCGCTGGTCGCCAGATAAATCGTGCCGAAGCCCAACGCTTGCAGAATCAGACTGACGGCGCTCTGGATCACCGGATGATCGTCAGCAATCAGCGCTTTATTCATTACCACTCCCCATACAGACGTAGGACGCTGGCGCCACGGTGGCTGCTCAACGACTGTTGCACGGGAATCGCGATCAATCTACCTGTCAGATCTGACAGTTGCGGCCGGCTGAAAACTGTGTTCACGCCCTGCATTGCATGGGCAACGCCTGGTTCCAGGTCACAACCTCCTGCTTGCGTGACGCTTCGACCCGCGACATCAAACGCTCGATTGTCTGGAGGTCCGGCGTGGCCGCATCACTCAAAGGCTCGTTATAGATCAGCCACTGACGAACCTGCGGGTTATCGAGGAAGTATCCCGCCAGATTCAGCGAACCTGCCGCCAGATCTGCATTCACCAGCACCACGTCGAACGTCGTGCACTCGCTGTCGACCAGGGTCAGCAGTTCGATAAGCGATTGCACCGGAGCGATGCGATAGTAGCCGAGGCGATTGAACGATCGCTCGATCATCATTCGCTGAAAGTGCTGTGGATCAGCGATCAGAATGCGCAAGTCTTTGTGGATCACGGTGGATTACCCGGGCGGTGGCTGCTTCAGGGTCGCCAAGGTTACGCACGCCACGCGAAGTCTTCTGTAGGACTTTTCCTAAAAAACCAGTCATTCATCCGGGTTGTTGCGTTGCGATGCGTTAGCCAGCAACGCTTATTCGGTCGTGCTCGGGCTCCAGAACGCCTGAACCACCAGCGCAGATGTCGAGATGCGCGCCACCAGTGCGTCCAGTTCATCGCCGTCCACCGAGGTGGTCGCCAGGGTGGCTTCGACCTCAATTTCGTCGGAGCCAAACGCATGCACATCGACATCGCTAGCCGGGTAGTTGCTGCGCTCCAGCTCGGCTTCGAGCAAGGCCAGCACGGCTTTTTGCTGCGAACGCCGGGCGATCACGTAGACGATGTTGGTGACTTCTGCCGAGACCACATCCAGTGGCTGGCGGTTGATGTTGTTGACGATCGGTCGCAGCAAGGTATTGGCGGCGAGAATGAACAGTGTGCCGAGCACGGCTTCGGCGAGCAGATCGGCGCCGGCACAGGCACCGACCGCCGCGGATGTCCAAAGAGTCGCGGCTGTGTTGAGGCCGCGCACGTTGCCCTCTTCGCGCATGATCACCCCGGCGCCGAGAAAACCGATCCCGGAGACCACGTAAGCAACCACGCGCACCGCGCCTTCGGCCCCGGCGAGACGGTTGGCCATGTCGACAAAAATCGCCGCACCGACCGCCACCAGCACGTTGGTGCGCAGGCCTGCGGTGCGTTGCCGATACTGGCGCTCGAAGCCGATCAGACCGCCGAGAATGAACGCCGCGCTGAGGCTGACGAGGGTGTCGATCAGCGAGGTCAGGTTGAGGTTGTTGATGGCTTGCATGATGAAATCCTTGAATAAATCACAGCCCCCTTGCTGGGGGCTGAAAACACAAAGCCTGCGGCAGCTCCTACAGGGTGATGTGGAACAGCGACAGCTGTTATTGCCAGCCGAACCGGCGGATGTAGAAGCCTTTCACTGCCTGAGTCAGCGCCATGTACGCCAGCAGAATCATCGGCAGGAACACGAAGTACAGCGACGGCAGCGCCTGCAGTTTGAAGTAGTGCGCCAGCGGTCCCATCGGCAGGAAGATGCCCACGGCCATGATGATTGCGGTCATGACCAGCAGCGGCATGGCTGCGCGGCTTTGCAGGAACGGAATCTTCGGCGTGCGGATCATGTGCACGATCAGCGTCTGGGTCAGCAATCCGACCACGAACCAGCCGGACTGGAACAGCGTCTGGTGATCCGGGGTGTTCGCATCAAACACGTACCACATCAAAGCAAAAGTTGTGATGTCGAAGATCGAACTGATCGGCCCGAAGAACAGCATGAAGCGCCCGACGTCGCCTGGCTGCCAGCGCTGCGGCTGCTTGAGCATTTCCTCATCGACGTTATCGAACGGGATCGCGATCTGAGAAATGTCGTAAAGCAGGTTTTGCACCAACAGATGCATCGGCAGCATCGGCAGGAACGGAATGAACGCGCTCGCCACCAGCACCGAAAACACGTTGCCGAAGTTCGAACTGGCGGTCATCTTGATGTACTTGAGCATGTTGGCGAAGGTCCGCCGTCCTTCGAGCACGCCCTCCTCCAGCACCATCAGGCTTTTTTCCAGCAGGATGATGTCGGCGGCTTCCTTGGCGATGTCCACCGCACTGTCCACGGAAATGCCGATGTCTGCCGTACGCAGCGCCGGGGCGTCGTTGATGCCATCGCCCATGAAGCCGACCACATGACCGTTGCCCTTGAGGATGCGCACGATGCGTTCTTTGTGCGACGGCGTCAGTTTGGCGAACACGTTAGTGGTCTCCACTGCCAGCGCCAGTTCGGCATCGCTCATGCGCTCGATGTCGTTGCCCATCAGCAGGCCTTGCTGAGCGAGGCCGACTTCGCGGCAGATTTTCGCCGTGACCAGTTCGTTATCCCCAGTCAGCACTTTCACCGCCACACCGTGTGCGGCCAACGCCTTGAGCGCTGGCGCGGTGCTTTCTTTCGGTGGATCGAGAAACGCCACATAACCAATCAGCGTCAGTTCCTGCTCATCGGCCAGGCTGTAAGTGTCGCGACCTTGCGGCATTGACCGAGCGGCCACCGCCACCACGCGCAAGCCTTCAGCGTTGAATGCTGCTGTGACCTGACGAATTTTCGCCAGCAATTCATCGCTCAAGGCTTCCTCGACATCACCGTGCTGCACGCGGCTGCACACCGCCAGCACTTCTTCCACGGCGCCTTTGCAGATCAGTTGATGCGATTGGCCGCGCCCTTCGACCACCACCGACATCCGGCGCCGATTGAAGTCGAACGGGATTTCATCGATCTTGCGAAACGCCGTACCGACCTTCAGTTCGCGGTGGACTTCCACGTGTTCCAGCACCGCGACGTCGAGCAGGTTTTTCAGGCCGGTCTGGTAGTAGCTGTTCAGGTAAGCCATTTCCAGCACGTCATCCGAGTCTTGGCCCCAGACGTCGACATTGCGCGCCAGGAAGATCTTGTCCTGGGTCAGGGTGCCGGTCTTGTCGGTGCACAGGACATCCATCGCACCGAAGTTCTGGATTGCATCGAGACGTTTGACGATGACTTTTTTGCGCGACAGAAACACCGCACCTTTGGCCAGGGTCGAGGTGACGATCATCGGCAGCATTTCCGGGGTCAGGCCCACGGCAATCGACAGCGCAAACAGCAGCGCTTCGGTCCAGTCGCCCTTGGTGAAACCGTTGATGAACAGCACCAGCGGCGCCATCACGAACATGAAACGGATCAACAGCCAGCTGACTTTGTTCACGCCGTGCTGAAACGAAGTCGGCGCGCGATCGGTGGCGCCAACGCGCTGGGCCAAGGCGCCAAAATAGGTGTTGTTGCCGGTCGTCAGGATCACCGCCACCGCCGTCCCGGAGACCACGTTGGTGCCCATGAACAGGATGTTCTCCAGCTCCAGTGGATTGCGTGTGTCGCGATCGGGCTGGCGCGGAAATTTCTCCACCGGCATCGATTCGCCGGTCATCGCTGCCTGACTGACAAACAGATCCTTGGCACTGAGCACCCGACAATCGGCGGGGATCATGTCGCCGGCCGAAAGCACGATCAGATCGCCCGGCACCAGTTGCTTGATCGGCAGTTCAGCGCGTGGTGCATCGCGGCGCAGCACAGTAGCGGTGTTGCTGACCATTGCTTTGAGCGCGTCGGCAGCCTGGTTGGATTTGCTCTCCTGCCAGAAGCGCAGCAGGGTCGAGAGCACCACCATCGAGAAAATCACGGTGGCGGCTTTGAGGTCTTCGGTCAGCCACGAGATCACTGCCAACAGGGTCAGCAGCAGGTTGAACGGGTTTTTGTAGCAGTGCCACAGATGGGTCCACCACGGCAGCGGCTGTTCGTGTTCGACTTCGTTGAGGCCATATTGCGCACGCAGCGCTTCGACTTCGATATCGGTGAGGCCATCGCTGTGGGTGCCCAGCGATGACAGCAGCAGGCCGCTGTCGAAATGCGCGGCGTCGACCAACACGTTGGCCAGCGTGGGCGGGACTTCACGGCTGACCGTGGTGTCGTTGATGGTTTCCAGCAACGCCAGGCGGCGGAAGTGCCGGGCGATGTGGCGGTTACGCAGAAAGCCTGCGAAAAATTCCTTGAGCGTAAGTTTCATGGCTGTTGCCCCTATGGTCAGCCGGGAAACCGTCAAGCAGGTACGGCCATGCCTCTGGCAGCCGGAAAATCGGCACGGCAAGGCGTGGCGCGCCAGTCACAAAAGACAGGCGTGTCGATAGGGCTGCGATGACGACGATGAGGTCGTAATCACGCTCTTTTCAGTGTCGATGAGAAGGACGTCGGGACATGACCGGAATCGGTCAGGATCGGGATGCCGCTGCTCGCTGTTCGGCGAGACAACGGCACAAAAAGATGCGCGTTATCTTGCCGAGAATCTGCCGGTTACCGAGACCGGCCGACAACTGTCACTCGAACAAGTACCCACTGTGGGTCTCCGCTATTGATGAAAACGCGCGAAGCTTACGCCCCGATTTCTGGAGAGTAAACCCGCAAAAGGAATGAGGTTGGGGAATGTGGCGGATGTTCAGGAAGGGTTCAGGATTCAGATTTTGCAGTGCCAGCAAGGTCCTCTTCGCGAGCAAGCTCACTCCCACAATAGCTCTGTGTACACAGGGCAAAGTGTGGGAGCGAGCTTGCTCGCGAAGGCGATGTATCAGCCGACATTGATTTAGCTGGCAGTCGCCAACAACAGATCCGCCATCGAACGGTGCCCACGGTTCTTGCCATGCTCATAAAGCGAACCGGCAATCTCATCCGCGCGAATCGGCAGGATCGACAGCAGCGTGTCGCTCAGACCGTGGCTGGCCTGGCAGAAACCCTGCATGTACAGACCGGCCTTGCAACGTTCGTCGGTGATCAGTTTGTAGTTGCGATCAACCTCGAAGTCGCCCAGATACTCTTCCAGCGGCGCCAGCAGTTTGCGGTGCATCTGCCGCTCGTAACCGGTGGCCAGCACCACGGCGTCGTACGTGCGCACGCTGACTTCGCCAGTAGCGTTGTTACGCACTGCCAGTTCAATACCGTTGTCGGTCGCGATGGCTTTCTCGACCGTGGTCAACGTGCGGAACGCGTGACGCGCGACACCGGAAACTTTCTGGCGATAGAAGATGCCGTAGATGCGCTCGATCAGATCGATGTCGACCACCGAGTAGTTGGTGTTGTGGTACTCGTTGACCAGCCGCTCACGCTCGCTGCTCTTCTGCTGGAAGATCAGGTCGGTGAATTCCGGCGAGAACACTTCGTTGACGAACGGGCTGTCGTCCGCCGGCTTGAGCGCCGAGCCACGCAGGATCATGTCGACCTGCACCGACGGGAACGAATCGTTCAGATCGATAAAGGCTTCCGCCGCGCTCTGCCCGCCACCGATGATCGCGATGCTCATCGGCTGATTGTTCACACACGGTTGCTTGGCCATTTGCGACAGGTACTGCGAATGGTGGAACACCCGGCCGTCACCCTTCAGCGCTTTGAACGCTTCGGGAATGCGCGGCGTGCCGCCAGCACTGACCACCACCGAACGCGCGGTGCGCACGAATTGCTGGCCGTCGCTGCCACGGGAAATCACTCGCAGCGCTTCAACTTGATGGTTGTGCAGCACCGGCTCGATAGTCAGCACTTCTTCGCCGTAGCGGCTCTGTTCGGTGAACTGCCCTGCGACCCAGCGCAGGTAGTCGTTGTACTCCATGCGGCACGGGTAGAAGGTGCCGAGGTTGATGAAATCCACCAGGCGCCCGTGCTGCTTGAGGTAGTTGACGAACGAATACGGACTGGTCGGATTGCGCAGGGTCACCAGATCCTTGAGGAAGGAAATCTGCAACTCGCTCTGGGTCGACAGGGTGTTGCCGTGCCAGCTGTAGGTGGGTTGCTTGTCGAGAAACAGAACATCCAGTTCGCCCTGGGTCGGGCCGCGCTCTTGCAGAGCGATGGCCAGCGCCAGATTGGAAGGGCCGAAGCCGACGCCGATCAGGTCGTGAACGATGGGCGATGCAATTGCCTGTGTCATTTCCAGTGTCCTCTGGATGAACCCCTCAACAGCGGGGAGGAAGAGCTTGGGTGACCGGCCGGCCCTTGAGCGGGACAGCAGGTCGTCTGTTGAGTAGGAACGAGGACAGTGAAATAAAATTTACCGGCAACAGCTCAATGGGCATCCCATTGTTTGATGCGCAACCGGCAATGTTTCATCGCGTTGACGATGTGCTTTTCCACCAGCGCCTTGGAAATCCCCAGATGCTCAGCGATCTCCGGGTGCGAATGGCCTTCGATCTTGCGCAGCAGAAAACTTTCGCGACACAGCGGGGGAAGTTCTGCCAACGCACGCTGGAGCATTTCCAGACGCTGACTGTGATCGAGGGTGCTGTGCGGCGACGGGGTGAAATAGCGCTCTTCGCTGTCGAGCACGTCCAGCGACTCGACCTGACGCAGAGCATTACGCCGATGGTCGTCGATCACCAGATTCAGAGCGGTGCGATACAAAAAAGCGCGGGGTTGCTCGATCGGCGTGTCGCTGGAGCGTTCCAGCACCCGCAGATAGGCGTCATGCACCACATCTTCGGCAACCTGACGGTTGCCGAGCTTGGCGTTCAGGAAACACACCAGCTCGCGATAGTAGTTTTCCAACATGACTCCCGGCCGCGAAAAGCGCGGTTTCTGTCCTTGAGCACACCACCCGGCCACCCGCAAAAGCGCAGTAGCGAGATGGTGGCAACTTGAGGCGCGTAATTTATAGTAATTCTCATATAGATTTAAAGTGGTGTTTGTCGTTGCCGGATAAATAGTCCTCCGCTATACCGCATGATTAGCTGTAACAACCTGTGTCACCAGCTAAATTCCTGCCTGCTTTCATCGTTTAATGGACAGCTCCCCGTGTCTGTCGCGCCCTGCGCCAGCATTCAATGACCGCCGATCTTGCGCGGCACACGAATGACGGGCCGAATTCCACTGGCCGGAACCCTGCATGAAACGTCCTCGTCCCGCCCGACGCGCCCTGCTCGTTATCCTCTGTCTGATCCCCGTTGTCGCTTACGCTGCCTGGCAGATCATGCCGCCGGGCCGGGACAAATTCACCACGGTGCAGGTGAGTCGCGGCGACATCGAAAGCAGCGTCACCGCGCTCGGCACCCTGCAACCGCGACGCTACGTGGATGTCGGTGCGCAAGCGTCGGGGCAGATCCAGAAGATCCATGTGGAAGTCGGCGACGTAGTCAAGGAAGGCCAGTTGCTGGTGGAGATCGACCCCTCCACGCAGAAGGCCAAACTTGACGCCGGGCAGTTTTCCATCGAGAACCTCAAAGCGCAGTTGCAAGAGCAAAAGGCCCAGCACGAACTGGCGCAGCAGAAATACCAGCGCCAGCAAAACCTCGCCGCCGGCGGCGCCACTCGTGAAGAAGATGTGCAGACCGCCCGCGCCGAACTCAAGGCCACGCAGGCCCGCATCGACATGTTCCAGGCGCAGATCCGCCAGGCTCAGGCCAGCCTGCGCAGCGATCAGGCCGAGCTCGGCTACACACGAATCTATGCGCCGATGGCCGGCACGGTGGTCAACATCGACGCCCGCGAAGGCCAGACCCTCAACGCGCAGCAGCAGACGCCGTTGATCCTGCGCATTGCCAAGCTGTCGCCGATGACCGTATGGGCCGAGGTTTCCGAAGCCGACATTGGCCACGTCAAACCCGGCATGAATGCCTACTTCACCACGCTCAGCGGCGGCAGCCGGCGCTGGAGCAGCACCGTGCGGCAAATTCTGCCGGTGCCGCCCAAGCCACTGGATCAAACCAGCCAGGGCAGCGGCAGCCCCAACAGCACGAGCAAAAGCGGCAGCGGCCGCGTGGTGCTGTATACGGTTTTGCTCGACGTCGAAAACAGCGACAACGCGCTGATGGCCGAGATGACCACCCAAGTATTTTTCGTCGCCGGCGCCGCCAAAGATGTACTCACCGCACCGGTTGCAGCCTTGTACAACGAAGGCCAGCAGGCCGGCAGCCAGACCGCGCGGGTGGTGGCGAAAAACGGTGACATCGAACATCGTCAGGTGCGCACCGGCCTCAGCGACCGCTTGCAGGTGCAAATCCTCGACGGCCTGAATGAAGGCGATCACCTGTTGATCGGCCCGGCAGAAGGTAGCGGAGGCTGATGCAAACGCCGCTGATCGACCTCAAAGACATTCGCAAATCCTACGGCGGACAGGACACCCCGCAAGTCGACGTGCTGCGCGGGATTGACCTGGCGATCCACGCCGGGGAATTCGTGGCGATTGTCGGGGCTTCCGGCTCCGGCAAATCGACCCTGATGAACATCCTTGGCTGCCTCGACCGCCCAACCTCGGGTGAATACCTGTTCGCCGGGGAAAACGTTGCGCAACTGAACAGTGACGAACTGGCCTGGCTACGCCGCGAAGCCTTCGGTTTTGTGTTCCAGGGCTACCACTTGATTCCGTCGAGTTCAGCCCAGGAAAACGTTGAAATGCCGGCCATCTACGCCGGCACACCCGCCGCCGAGCGCCACGCGCATGCCGCCGCCCTGCTGCAACGCCTGGGTCTGGGCGAGCGCACCGGCAACCGTCCGCATCAACTGTCCGGCGGGCAACAGCAAAGGGTTTCCATTGCTCGCGCCTTGATGAACGGCGGCCATATCATCCTGGCCGATGAACCCACCGGCGCGCTCGACAGCCACAGCGGCAAAGAAGTCATGGCGCTGCTCGACGAATTGGCGAGCCAGGGCCACGTGGTGATCCTGATCACCCACGACCGCGAAGTTGCCGCCCGCGCCAAGCGCATCATTGAAATCAGCGACGGGCTGATCATCAGCGACAGCGCGCTGGACAACCCCCACGCGCAGACCTCGGCCAATCCCGGCGCCCTGCAGGCCGTCGATCTGCGCAAGCGGCTGAGCGAAGGCGCCGAAGCCACGGGCGCGTGGAAAGGTGAACTGGTGGACGCCGTGCAGGCGGCGTGGCGAGTGATGTGGATCAACCGCTTTCGTACTGCCCTGACCCTGCTCGGCATCGTCATTGGCGTGGCGTCGGTGGTGGTGATGCTGGCGGTCGGCGAAGGCAGCAAGCGCCAGGTCATGGCGCAAATGGGTGCTTTCGGCTCGAACCTGCTGTACCTCAGCGGCGCTTCACCCAATCCGCGCACGCCGCTGGGCGTGATCACTCTCGACGACGTGGCCGCGCTGAAAACCCTGCCGCAGGTCAAACGCATCATGCCGGTCACTGGTGCTGAAGCCGCCGTGCGTTTTGGCAACGTCGATCAGAGCGCTTACGTCGGCGGCAATGACACCAATTTCCCGAGCATCTTCAACTGGCCGGTGGTGCAAGGCAGCTACTTCACCGACGCGGACGAGCGTAACGCCGCCGCCGTCGCGGTGATCGGCAAGAAGATTCGCGACAAACTGCTCAAGGATGTCGCCAACCCGATCGGCCAGTACATCCTGATCGAGAACGTACCGTTTCAGGTGGTCGGGGTGCTCGCCGAGAAAGGCGCCAGCTCCGGCGATCAGGACAGCGACAACCGCATTGCCGTGCCCTACTCCGCCGCCGCCATCCGTCTGCTTGGCGGGCACAATCCGGAATACGTGGTGATTGCCGCCAGTGACGCGCGCAAGGTCAAAGAGGCCGAACTGGCCATCGATGAATTGATGAAGCGCCTGCACAACGGCAAGCACGACTACGAGCTGACCAATAATGCCGCGATGATCCAGGCCGAGGCGCGCACGCAAAACACCCTGTCGCTGATGCTTGGTTCGATTGCCGCCATTTCGCTGCTGGTGGGCGGCATCGGCGTGATGAACATCATGCTGATGACCGTGCGTGAACGCACCCGCGAGATCGGGATTCGCATGGCTACCGGTGCGCGGCAACGCGACATCCTGCGCCAGTTCCTCACCGAAGCGGTGATGCTTTCGGTGGTCGGCGGACTCGCCGGCATCGGCTTGGCGCTGTTGGTCGGCGGCGTGCTGATCCTCAGCGAAGTCGCCGTCGCATTCTCCCTGATGGCGGTGCTCGGCGCTTTTGGCTGCGCACTGGTCACCGGTGTTGTCTTCGGCTTCATGCCGGCTCGCAAAGCTGCCCGGCTCGACCCGGTCACGGCCCTTACCAGTGAATGATCGATCTATGAAACCGTGTCTCAGCCTGTTGACCGTGTGCCTTTTACTCAGTGCTTGCGGCAGTCCTACGCAACGCCCGCAGAGCGGCATCCAGCCACCCGCCGCGTGGCACACGCCGCACAGCGCCAGCAGCGCGCGCAACGACGCGCAGTGGTGGACGCAGTTCGGCAGCCCTGAACTGGATAGCCTGATCGAACAGGCGCGGCTCGGCAGTTTTGATCTTGCGGCGGCGGTCGCGCGCGTTCGCCAGGCCCAGGCCAGCACGGTGATTGCCGGTGGTTCGCAACTGCCCGAGGTCAAGGCCGGGCTCAACGCCAATCGGCAGAAGCTGTTGCGCGGCAATGGCTACAGCCAGCTCGACGCCGACAGCAGCAACACCACGGTGGACTACTTCAGCGCCAACCTCAGCGCCAGTTATGAACTGGACTTCTGGGGCGGCCAGCGAGCTTCGCGCGAAAGCGCGCAATACGCCTTGCAGGCCAGCGAATTCGATCAGGCGACCGTGGAGCTGACATTGCTCGGCAGCGTTGCTGACAGCTATGCGCAAACCCTGTCCCTGAGCGAGCAAAGCCGGATTGCCCAACTCAATCTGAGCAACGCCTCGGATGTCCTGAAACTGGTGCAGACGCGTTTTGATTCAGGCTCCGCAACCGCGCTGGAACTGGCGCAGCAGAAAAGCCTGGTCGCCGCGCAACAACGGCAATTACCGCTGGTGCAGCAACGTGCGCGCGACGCCAGAATCACCCTCGCCGCCCTGCTCGGCCGGCCAGTGCAGGAATTGCCCGCGCTCACCCGACACTTCGACCAATTGCAGTGGCCAACCATCGCTGCCGGCGTGCCCAGCGAGCTGATCAATCGGCGCCCGGACATCGCTCGCGCCGAAGCGCAACTGGCCGCCGCCCGCGCCGACGTCACCGTGGCCCGCGCGAAGATGCTGCCCAATCTCACTTTGAGTGCCGAACTGGGTTCCGGTGCCGACCGCTTCAACGACATGCTGCGCAGCCCTTTTTATAACCTGACTGCCGGACTGATCGCGCCGATTTTCAACAACGGCCGCTTGAGCGCCGAGCGCGATCAGGCCACAGCCCGCCAGCAGGAACTGCTGGAAAACTACCGTGGCGCGATCATCAATGGTTTCGCCGACGTCGAGAAAGCGCTGAGCAGCGTGCGCGGGCTCGACGAACAGCGACAATGGCAAAGCGAAGAACTGAATCAGGCGCAAACCGCTTTCAACATCGCTCAGAGCCGCTATCAGGCCGGCGCCGAAGACTTGCTGACGGTACTCGAAACCCAGCGCACGCTGTACGCCGCGCAGGATCTGAACGTGCAACTGCGGCTGTCGCGCGTGCAGGCGAGCATCGCGTTATACAAGGCGTTGGGTGGCGGATGGCCGACGCGCTAACCGCATCAGCCTTCAGATGAAAATCGCGAGCCAGGCTCGCGATTGCTAGATAAAGCGCCAGTCAGACCTGCCGCTGTTTGACCTTCAGATGCCGTGCATACCACGGCCGTTGCGGCACCCGACGGAACAACCCGGCGAGGACTTTCTCGTCTTCGCTGAAGGTGATGCGCAGCGCCAGCTTCATGGTTTCCGGGTCCATTTCCATCGACTTGCCGACCTGCAAGCCAGGCGTGGTGCTGCAACCGTGAGTCACCGGCCCGAGCCACGGATCACCGGCCTCGACCCAGCGCCCCGGCGCAAACCACGGCACACCGTTGACCTCCTGACGACTCAGCTCACCCGGATGAAAGCGCTCGTGCGCCTTGAACCAGTCTTCGAGACGGTCATCGATCCAGCCATGGAAATGCCAGAACACCGGGTTGACGTGGGAGGAAAACGGGTCGCCCAGAAAGTCGTTTTCGGCGGCGTACCAGCGCGCGGAAAAGTCCGCCGGATCGCGGGCGAACGGCACCGGCTGACCGTTCGACGGATCGCGCGGCACCGAGGCCCAGCGCATGTGCAGCCAGTCATGCAGACCCAACTCCATCTCCGACCCCAACTGCCCGAGGGTCAGCTTCGACAGGTAGCGCGGATCACGGTACTGCGACTCCCAGACCTGGAAATTGCTGTGATAGGTCTCGCTGGTTTTGATGTCGCTGACCCACTGCGTGTAGTCGGCGTCATCGCTGGCCAGCCAGGTCGGCGGCAAGGCATAGCCGTCGTGATTATCGAAATAACGCGCGAAGCCTTGGCGGTCGAGATCGAGTTGCGGTTGCGGTCGCGGAAACTCCGGCCACGACGGCAGCGGCTGCATCGAGCGCGCCGTGCCAAGCATGTGCCGGTGCATGAAGAAAAAGTCGATGCCCGAACCATTACGATCCTTGCGTGGCCCACGCGCATCGCGCTCCTGGCCGCGCGGCCCGGGCTGCCAGCCGATGCCGCGCAGCGCATCGCGTTTGTCTTCGGGCAGGGTATGCCACTTGTCTCGCGACGCATGCCAGAGCTGATGGAACAGCCGATGCTCGGGCGAAATCAGCCACGCCAGCAAGGTCGGGCTCAGGCCGATGCGCTGCCGTGCTTCGGGAAACAAGTGTTTGTGTGCGACAAAGCGATTGTTCTCCTCGGGCAAACCGAGTGCCCGATCCAGACGCAAAATGCGCCCGCTGAGCGTGCCGCTGCCGGCATTGCCGAAATCCGCCCAGACCTCATCCAGCACCACCGCCAACTCGTACGCCGGCGCACCGTCAGCCGCGTGCGTGTCGATCAGGCGCCAGTACAGCTCGGACGGTTTGGCCTGCACCAGATCGCCGATGATCCGATAGCGCGGCTCGGCATCGCCACGCAGACGTTGGGCGGTGTCGAGGTAACCGCGCAGACCGCGACCGCGCTGAGCTACATCAAGAAACAGTTCCAGCCCCTCCAGCGGCAACCCGTCCAGCCCCGCTTGTGAGCCTTCGAAGCGAATACTCCAGACCCCGCGCAAGGCGTTCGACAGTTGCTGACCGGCCGCATCGGCCAGGTCCACCGTGGCCTCGCCGGGGGTAATCGTCGGGTCGGGCTTCGTCCATTCGCGATGCCCATAAATAGCCGCAGGCACGGCAGCACCGGTCACCGCCAGGCCTGCCATGAACCATCGTCGAGAAATCTTCATTGCCCTACCTGTGTCAGCCATGAAGCAGGCTTTATCCAAGCTAGAACGATTGTTACGCCGGCAAATTTACGCAGCGACGGCAAAAGACCGCCGCGCCCTGAAGCGATCTTTGGCCGAAACCTAAATTCCCTCGCCAATCACTCGTTCTTTCCAGATAGCAAAGGCCCTTGTGCCTGCACCTCGACGGCGAACTGACTGAGATTGGCAATGACAAAACCACGTTCGAAAAAGGCTCTATACATCGGCCTGCCGCTGGCTCTGGCAATCAGCGCCGGTGCAGGCTATGCGGCCTGGGATTACTGGTTCAAGGACAATCCCGGCTACCCGGCCAAAACCCTGAAACAGGCAGATGAGCTGCAGGAGAGAATTCTCTCGTTCGACAGCCACATCACCGTGCCGCTGGACTTCGGCACTGCCGGCAACGAAATCGACAAGGACGGCAGCGGCCAGTTCGACTTGGTCAAGGCCAGTCGCGGACGCCTGTCCGGCGCGGCGCTGACGATCTTCGGCTGGCCGGAAATGTGGAACGGCCCGAATGCTCCGCACAAACCTACCGACGGCTTCGTCGAGGAAGCGCGCAATCAACAGGAAGTGCGCTACAAAATCATCTCCGGCATGGTCCGCGACTTCCCCAATCAGGTGGCCATCGCCTACACCCCCGACGACTTCCGCCGTCTGCATGGCGAAGGCAAATTCGCGATTTTCATCAGCATGCTCAACGCCTACCCGCTGGGCAATGACCTGAACCTGCTGGACACCTGGGCCGCACGCGGCATGCGCATGTTCGGCTTCAGCTACATCGGCAACAACCAGTGGAGCGATTCTTCGCGGCCGCTGCCGTTTTTCAATGATTCGCCGGACGCGCTCAATGGTCTGTCGGATGTCGGCAAACAAGCGGTGCAGCGCCTCAATGATCTGGGGGTGATCATCGATGTCTCGCAGATGTCGACCAAGGCGCTGGAGCAAGTGGCGCAACTGAGCCGCACGCCAATGGTTGCCTCGCACTCGGCACCGCGCGCGTCGGTGGACATCCCGCGCAACCTCAGCGACAAGGAAATGCAGCTGATCAAACAGAGCGGCGGCGTGGTCCAGGTGGTGGGTTTTTCGGCCTATCTGCGACCGCTGACCCAAGGCACGCAGGACAAACTCAACGCCCTGCGCGCGCGCTTCGATCTGCCGCCGCTGCCGAACCTGGCCATGGCGCTGATGCCGGGTGATCCGATCATTGCGGCATGGCCGGAACAGAAGTTCGGCCAGTACGCCGGTCAGCTGTACGGCATCCTCGAGGAAGAGCCGAAAGCCACGCTGAAAGATCTCGGCGACGCGATTGATTACACGGTGCGCAAGATCGGTATCGACCACGTCGGCATCGCCTCGGATTTCAACGAAGGTGGCGGCGTCAAAGGCTGGGAAAACGTCGGCGAGATTCGCAACGTCACCGCCGAATTGCTGGAGCGCGGCTACTCCGAAGCCGACATCGCCAAGCTTTGGGGCGGCAACTTCCTGCGGGTCTGGGATCAGGTGCAGAAATCCGCCAAACCCGTCGCCAGCCGATGAACTTCTCCACTTTGAGCACAAGTGAACCGCGCCCATGACCGACCGCCGTACCTTTCTCAAACAGGCCGGCATCCTCGCCGCCGGCCTGCCGCTGGGTGCCGCCGTGCAGGCACACGCCCAGACTTCCCCCAGCGCGCCAGTGCTGACCAACGACAAATGGGGTCAGCTGCGTCAGCTGTTCAATCAGGATCCTGACTACCTGCATTTCTCCAATTTTCTGATCACCTCGCATCCGCGCCCGGTGCAGGAAGCCATCGACCGCCACCGCGCGACGCTTGATCGCAACCCCGGACTGATGATGGATTGGGACCTGGAAGAAACCTGGAAACACGAAGCCGATGTGCGCGAATGGGCCGGTCGCTATCTGCAAGTCAAACCCGGCCAGATCGCCTTGACCGGCAGCACCACCGAAGGCCTCGCGGCGATTTATGGCGGCATCCACGTGCGCCCGGACCAGGAAATCCTGACCACCGTTCACGAACACTACTCGACCGAATTCACCCTCGACTTCCGGGTGAAAAAGCAAGGCACGCAGGTGCGCAAGATCAAGCTGTTCGAGAACGCCTACAGCGTTTCGACCGACGAGGTATTGACCGCGATCCGCAAGGCCATTCGCCCCAACACCCGCGTGCTGGGCATGACCTGGGTGCAATCGGGCAGCGGCGTGAAACTGCCCATCGGCGAGATCGGCAAACTGGTCGACCAAATCAACCGCAATCGTGCCGAGGCAGAGCGGATTCTGTACGTGGTCGACGGCGTGCACGGCTTTGGCGTCGAAGACCTGAGCTTCCCGGACATGCACTGCGACTTCTTCATCGCCGGCACCCACAAATGGATGTTCGGCCCGCGCGGCACCGGGATAATCTGCGCGCGCTCGGAAGAGCTCAAAGACGTCACGCCGACTGTTCCGACCTTCTCTCAGGACAGCAATTTCGCCACCAGCATGTCGCCCGGTGGTTACCACGCCTTCGAACATCGCTGGGCATTGAGCGAGGCGTTCAAGCTGCACCTGCAACTGGGCAAGGCCGAGGTTCAGGCGCGCATTCACCAGCTCAACAGCTACCTCAAACAACGTCTGCAACAACACCCGCAGATCGAACTGGTGACCCCGCTGAGTCCGGCGATGTCGGCCGGCTTCACGTTCTTCCGGGTCAAGGATCGCGACAGCGACAAGATCGCCGCCTTCCTGATGCACAACCGCGTGGTGGTGGATGCCGTCGAGCGCGATGTCGGGCCAGTGGTGCGTACCGCGCCGGGTCTTCTCAATACCGAAGCCGAAATTGATCGCTTCATGCAGTTGCTGGTCCCGCAGCTGTGATCCCACAACTTTGCTTTCCCTTTGATCGAGATAACTCATGAACAGTGACACGCTCAACCGACCGCGAAACCTCCCGACACTCAACGCCCTGGCCGGACTGGCCCTGACCGCGCTGCTCGGCGGTTTGCTGCCTGGCACTGCCGCTGCGGCGACTGAACCTTTGCCCGCCGGCAAGGTGTTCAAGGACTGCAAGAACTGCCCGGAAATGGTCGTGCTGCCAGCCGGCAAATTCACCATGGGCACCCCGGACAACGAAGTCGGCCGCGAACCCGATGAAGGCCCGATGCACGAAGTGACCTTCGCCAAGCCGTTCGCCATGAGCCGCTTCCACATCACCGCCGGCGAGTGGGACAGCTACGTCAAGGAAACCGGGGTGAAGATCGCCGACGGTGACACCCGTCCGGGACGCGAATGCGTGGCGAGCAAACCGCGCTACAAACAGGAACCGCGGCAACCGGCGGTGTGCATGGACTTCAGCGACGTTCAGGCCTACGTCGCCTGGCTGTCGAAGAAAACCGGCCAGAACTACCGCATGGTCAGCGAAGCGCAGCGCGAATACGCTGCGCGCGCCGGTTCGAGCGGCCCGTTTCCGTTCCCCTTCGATGCAGACGGCGAGTACAACATCGCCAAGCATGCCAACACCTACGGCCCGACCGATGGCTTCAGCTTCAGCTCGCCAGTCGGCAGCTTCCCGGCAAACGCTTTCGGCATGTACGACATGCACGGCAACGTCTACGAGTGGATTGCCGATTGCGAACATCCCAACTACGTCGGTGCCCCGACCGACGGCAGCGCGTGGGTTGAAGCGGGCTGCGAGTCGTACAACATTCGCGGCAACGACTGGGGCGAAGCACCGGTGTTCTCGCGCTCGGGCAACCGCAACAACATCTATCCGAGCACCCGTGGCGACTGGATCGGCTTTCGCGTAGTACGCGATCTCTGACCTGCGCGCAGGCACCCGCTCTCCCCTCCGGTCGCCGCCAGTCGGCGACCGTCTAAATTAAGCGCCTGACCAGACGTTCTACTGGGTATCTGTCTCTACGACCCAAGGAACTGTCTCCCCATGTCCCAGCCCTCACGCGGTGCCGTTCACGAATTGTTCACGCTGCTCAAACCGTTCAGGCTGGTCGTCATCCTGTCGATCATTCTCGGCATGGTCGGCGGCCTCAGCGTGACGGTGCTGCTGGCAACCATCAACTCGGCGCTGCACTCCGACGCCGGCCTGACCCAAGGCATGGTCGCGCTATTCGCCGGGCTGTGCGTGCTGGCGCTGCTCAGCTCGATCTGCTCGGACATCGGCACCAACTTCGTCGGGCAACACATCATCGCCACCCTGCGCAAACAGCTCGGCGAGAAAGTGCTGTCGGCCCCCATCGAACAGATCGAGCGCTATCGCAGCCATCGCCTGATACCGGTGCTGACCCACGACGTCGACACCATCAGTGACTTCGCTTTCGCCTTCGCCCCGCTGGCCATTTCGATGACTGTGACCCTCGGTTGCATGGGCTATCTGGCGATGTTGTCGTGGCCGATGTTCCTGATCATGGTGGTGGCGATCATCATCGGCACCGGCATTCAGTTCTTCGCCCAGGGCCGTGGCATTCAAGGCTTCATGGCGGCGCGTGACGCTGAAGACGAATTGCAAAAGCACTACAACGCGATCGCTGAAGGCGCCAAGGAACTGCGCATTCACCGCCCGCGTCGCCAGCGCATGTTCGTCTCCGGGATCAAGGCCACCGCCGAGTTCATCTGCCGCACGCAGATTCGTTCGATCAACACGTTCGTGATCGCCAAGACCTTCGGTTCGATGCTGTTCTTTGTGGTGATCGGCCTCGCACTGGCGCTGCAAACCTACTGGCCGAGCGCCGACAAAACCGTCATGAGCGGTTTTGTGCTGGTGTTGCTGTACATGAAAGGCCCGCTGGAGCATCTGGTCGGCACCCTGCCGATTGTCAGCCGTGCGCAAATCGCCTTCCGCCGGATCGCCGAACTGTCCGAACAGTTCTCCTCGCCAGAAGCGCACCTGCTGCTCGATGATCAGGGCCAGAAGGCCCCGGCCGTGCACAGCCTGGAACTCAAGGACGTCAGCTACGCGTTCCCGGCGGTGGCCGATGCTGCGCCATTTCGTCTGGGCCCGGTCAACCTGAACATCGCTCAGGGCGAAATCATTTTCATCGTCGGCGAAAACGGCTGCGGCAAGACCACCCTGATCAAACTGCTGCTCGGGCTGTACCCGCCGCAGCAGGGTGAAATCCGCCTCAACGGGCAAAGCGTGAATGCCGAGAACCGCGACGACTACCGCCAGTTGTTCACCACGATTTTTGCCGATTACTACCTGTTCGATGACGTGGTGCAGGGCGACACGCACATCCCCGAAGACGCCAACAAATACCTGCAACGCCTGGAAATCGCGCACAAGGTCAGCGTGCAGGACGGCAGTTTCACCACCACCGATCTGTCCACCGGGCAACGCAAGCGCCTGGCACTGGTCAACGCCTGGCTCGAAGAACGCCCGGTGCTGGTGTTCGACGAATGGGCGGCGGATCAGGATCCGACCTTCCGCCGGATCTTCTACACCGAGCTGCTGCCGGACCTCAAACGGCTGGGAAAAACCATCATCGTGATCTCCCACGATGACCGCTATTTCGACGTGGCCGACCAATTGGTGCGCATGGAAGCCGGCCGCGTCGTGACGGAAATGGCCCCGGCCTGACGGAGCAATACCGCGTCAAACCAATCCCGCCTCTCGCGATAGACGTTTTTTCGCAGTGTGCGGGATTTATTTTTCCGGTTTTCGGCGGTTGTTGCGTCTAATTATCATTAACTAATAAAACTGCCCATACGCACTTCAGGAGCATTTCACGCAATGCACAGCCCAACCTTGTCCCGCGCACCCCTGGCAACGGCGATCCAGCAGCAAACCCGGAGCCAGGCGATCCTGCCGCGCGCCCTGCTGACCCTGCTGTTGCTTGGCACCGGTGAGGTGCTCGCCGCACCGACCAACGTCAACATCCCGGCTCAGCCATTGTCCAGCGCCTTGCAGCAGCTGGGTCAACAGGCCAATTTGCAGATGATCTACAGCCCGGAAATGCTCCAGGGCCTGAAATCCAACGCGGTGTCGGGCAATCTCGAGCCTGAACAGGCGTTGCACGACTTGCTGCTGGGGAGCGGCCTGACGTATCAGATCACCGGCAACACGGTCTCGTTGACGCCAATTGCCGGCGCAGCGGGAGATTCGATGCAACTGGGTGCGATCTCGATTTCCGGCAAGGCGCCCGGTTCGCAGACCGAAGGCACCGGGCTGTACACCACCTATTCGTCGAGTAGCTCGACGCGGCTGAACCTGACCCCGCGCGAAACCCCGCAGTCGGTGACCGTCATGACCCGTCAGCGTCTGGATGACCAGAAGCTGACCAACCTGACCGACGTGCTCGACGCCACCGCCGGCATCACCGTGACCCGCAACGGCATGGGCACCGAGAACGACTCCTACTGGTCGCGCGGCTCGCAGATCCAGAACTTCGAAATCGACGGCGTGCCGACTTCCACCCGTCTGGACAACTACACCCAAAGCACCGCGATGTATGACCGCGTGGAAATCGTGCGTGGCGCCACCGGCCTGATCAGCGGCCTGGGCAATCCTTCCGCGACCATCAACCTGATCCGCAAGCGTCCGACCGCCGAAGCACAAGCCAGCGTGACTGGCGAAGCCGGCAACTGGGATCGCTACGGCACCGGCATGGACGTGTCCGGTCCACTGACCGAAACCGGCAACGTGCGCGGCCGTCTGGTGGTGGATTACAAGACTCAGGGTTCGTGGGTTGATCGCTTCAAACAGGATTCGCAACTGATCTACGGCATCACCGAATTCGACCTCAGCGACGCCACCCTGCTGACCGCCGGTTTCAGCTACCAGAAAACCCAGGTCGACTCGCCAATGCGCGGCGGCTACCCGGCATTCTTCGGCAATGGCCAGAAGTCCCACGTGCGTCGTTCGCTGAACACTTCGCCGGACTGGTCTTACAACGACCACGATCAAACCAACTTCTTCACCTCGGTCGAGCACCGCTTCGACAATGGCTGGAGCGGCAAGATCGAATACGGTCACACCGAAAACAAGTTCGACCAGCTCTACGCCGTCGCCACCGGCACGCTCGACCAGGCGACTGGCTCGGGCACCGGCCTGCTGCCGGTGCGCTGGTCCGGTACGCCACGCCAGGACAACATCGACGCATACCTCACCGGCCCGTTCTCGGCCTTCGGTCGCGAGCATGAGCTGATCCTCGGCGTCACCGCGACCGACTACAAGGAAAGCACTCCGAGCTACGGCGACTGGTTGCGCGATTACAGCTTCGCTGTACCGGACATCAATACCTGGAACGGCAACTCGCCGAAACCAGCCACCTCGGTCATCAGCAAGGGCTCCATGCACGAGAAGCAGTACGCGGCCTACATGACCTCGCGCTTCAACGTCACCGATGACCTGACGTTCATCCTCGGCGGTCGTCTGACCGACTGGAAACGTGACACCGACACCAAGCCTTACGGCGGTGAAGCCAGCACCGTGAAGGAAAAGGAAACCGGGATCTTCACGCCATACACCGGCGTGGTGTACGACCTGGACGACAACTGGTCGCTGTACGCCAGCTACACCAAAATCTTCAACCCGCAGGCGTCCTACGTTCGCGACATCAACAACAAGTCCCTGGCACCGACCGAAGGCAAGGGCTACGAAGTGGGCGTAAAAGGCACCTTCTTCGACGAAAAACTCAACACCAGCCTGGCCCTGTTCAAGCTTGAACAAGACAACCTGGCCGTGTGGATGTCCGACACTCAGGCTTATCGCCTCGAGCAAAGCGCCGAGACCAAAGGCGTCGAGTTCGAACTCAACGGTGAGTTGGCCGAGGGCTGGCAGGCGTCCGCCGGTTATGCTTACAGCGTCACCACCAACGCTGATGACAAGCGCATTGTCACCAACGCCCCGCGCCACATGCTCAAGACGTTCACCTCGTATCGTCTGCATGGCCCACTGGACAAGATCACCATTGGCGGTGGCGTGAACTGGCAGTCGAAAATCGGCGAAGACCTGCACACCAACGAGCAAGGCAGCTACGCGATTACCAACGTGATGGCGCGTTACGACATCAGCAAAAACCTCAGTGCCTCCCTGAACGTCAATAACCTGTTCGATCGCGAGTACTACTCGATGATCTACTACGACGGCATGTACGGCGCCCCGCGCAACGTGATGACCAGCTTCAAGTACTCGTTCTGAGACAAAACTGCCTCAGTCTGAAAAAACGCACCGTCTGACGGTGCGTTTTTTTATGCGCGGGTTTCAGGTGCTTGCCGCACTGCGCCAGCCAGCAACAAAAAGGCCGGAACGGGTTACCCCGCTCCGGCCTCGTGCGTTACAGCGATTGCTCAACCCGCCGGGTACAACGCTTGTCGCAATACCTCGCTGAGCTCCTGATACACGCTTTCAATCTCGCCCGTGACCATCGGCATGCGCAGGAAGTCATGCACCAGCCCGGTGTATTCCTTGCACTGCACCGTCACCCCGCTCGCTTCCAGCCGTTGCGCGTAGGCATGGCCTTCGTCGATCAGCGGATCAAACCCGGCCAGCGCCAGATGCACAGGCGCGACACCGGGCAAAGCAGGCGCCAGTAACGGCGAGAAGCGCCAGTCGTGGCGGTCTTCAGGGGTGCGCGCGTAGTGCTCGTAGAACCATTCCAGCGTCGGACTTTCCAGTAGATAACCTTCACTGAGCAATTCCCGCGATTCACTGCTGCGCGAAGCATCGGTGACCGGATAACACAGCAGTTGCAGGCACGGTTGCAGCCGTTGCGGATCGGCCGCCGCTTCAATCGCCAGCACCGTGGCAAGAGTTGCGCCGACGCTGTCGCCGGCCAGCGCCAGCCGCGTGCTATCGAGGTTCAGCGCCGGTGCCTGTTGCGCCAGCCAGGCCAGCGCATCGGCGGCGTCATGCAGCGCGGTGGGGAATTTGTATTCCGGTGCGCGACGATACTCCACCGCCACCACCGCACACGGCGTGCGCTGGCAAAACTCGCGGCAGATGCCGTCGTGGGAGTCGAGACTGCCAACCACAAAACCACCGCCGTGCAGGAACACCGTCACCGGCAATGGCTCGGCGTTGTCGCTGATCGGCGTGTAAAGCCGCAGCGCCATGCTCGAGCCGTCGCGGGTCGGGTAACTCAGATCACGCGACTCCACGCCCGGCACTTGCCAGCGCATCTGCGCCGAAGACTGCTCGAACGCTTGCCGGGCCTGTTCCGGCGTCTGTTGGTGAAAGGCCTGCGCAGCACCTGTCTGGTTGGCCTCGACGAGGTCGAGAAACGCAGCGATTTCCGGATTCAAAGACATGTAGGACATCCCGGTGCGGCCCGTGGGCCGCACCTCTATCGAAGGTTGAAAAGGGTTCAGGCCGACTGCGCCAGGCAGTGGTCGATCAGGGCTTGCAGCTCGCGCTGATAGTCATCCATCAAACGTTCGACGGTGCTGGTGCGGTAGCGTCGGGTGCTGTAGATGCAGCGGAACGCCAAGCGGCCGTTGTACACCTGGCCGACCAGTTCCAGCCAGTTGGCCATGCCGGCGTCCATGTCGTAGCTGTCGCCGATGTTGTCATCGGCCGGAACCAGCAACGCCTGCTCGTCGAAGCTCTGGTCGAACTGCCCGAGATAGTTGAACGTCACCCGCGCTTGCGGCAATGCCGCCAGACGCTGGCCGATCTGCGCACCCGCCATGTGCCGCAGCGCGCCGTAGCCGACGCCCTTGTTCGGCAGGCTCTGCAATTGATCGCGCACAGTCATGATCGAGGCGCCGATGTCGGCGCTCGCACCCGGCGCCAGACGCACCGGGAACATGCTGGTGAACCAGCCCATGGTGCGGCTCAGATCGAGGTCTTCGAACAAATCTTCACGGCCATGCCCTTCAAGTTGCACCAGCACCGACTGTTCATCGTTCCAGCGGCACAGCACCCGGCCCAGCGCAGTCAGCAACAGGTCGTTGATCTGCGTCTGGTACACCGCAGGTGCCTGTTTGAGCAGGCTGGCGGTGAAGGTTTCATCAAGATTCATCACCGCTTCGGCGCGATGCCGCACGAGGTTTTTCCCGCGCGGGTTGTCGCAGCGCATTTCCTTGCCCGGCTGGTCGAGGGTTTGCAGCCAGTAATCGAGTTCCTCGTCGATCAGCGTGCGCGTGTGTGCGCTGAGGTGTTCGGCCCAGTCGCGGAAGCTGCTGGAGCGCACCGGCAATTGCGGCTCCTCGCCCAGGCAATAAGCGTCGTAGGCGGTTTGCAGATCCTGCAACAGCACCCGCCACGACACGCCGTCGATCACCAAGTGATGGATCACCAGCAACAGCCGCGCCTCGCCGTCCGGCAACGTTGCCAGCAAGCCGCGAACCAGCGGCCCCGTTCCCAGATTCAGGCTGCGCTGCGCCTGGTTGGCGAGCACTTCCAGTTCATCCTTGTCGGCCACCTCGTGCACCCACAGCAACGGCGCGTTTTGCGCCTGCTGTTGGCATTCCTCAAGGCTCTGATAATGCTGAGTCCAGACCCCACCTTCGCGGACAAAGCGCAGACGCAGCGCATCGTGCTGCACCAGCATCGCCATCAGGGTTTTTTCCAGTGCCTGCGCATCGAGCGACTGCCGCGAACGCAGAATCAGGGCCTGGTTGAAGTGGTGCGGCGCGTTCATTTCTTCGTCGAAGAACCACTGCTGAATCGGGATCAGCGGGAATGCGCCTGCACGCACCACCTGCACCTGCTCCTCGGCCGCGCGGTTGACCACCTGCTGATCGAACAGATTGCCGATGGTCTGGTAGCGCATCAGATCACGCAGCTTCAGATCGAGCTTGAGTTGCGGGTGGTTACGCGCCCGCGAAATCACTTGCAGGCTGAGAATCGAGTCGCCGCCCAGCTCAAAGAAGTTGTCGGTCAAACCGACTTGTCCGACTTGCAGCACCTCGGCCCAGATCTGCGCCAGCAGGGCTTCTTCCTCGGTGCGCGGCGCCACGTATTGCTCAACCTGAAACTGCGGCTCGGGCAAGGCCTTGCGATCAAGTTTGCCGTTGGGTGAAATCGGCATGCGCGTCAGGCACATGATCTGCGCCGGCACCATGTAGTCCGGCAGACGTGCACGCAATTCGGTCTTCAGGCGTTCGACAGTGCGCACCTCATCATCGCTGTCACACACCACGTAACCGATCAATTGCTTGCCGGAGACGCCGTCACGCGCAATCACCACCGCGTCGCTCACGCCTTCCTGCAAACGCAGGCAGGCTTCGATTTCGCCCAGCTCGATACGGAAACCGCGCACCTTGACCTGATGGTCAGCGCGGCCGACGTAATCCATCACGCCGTCATCACGCAGGCGCACCAGGTCGCCGCTGCGATACAGACGACTGCCCGGCGCACCGAACGGGTCCGGTACGAAGCGTTCGGCAGTGACCGCAGGACGACCGTGGTAACCACGGGCAACCCCATAGCCACCGATGTGCAATTGCCCGGACAACCCCGCCGGCAATGGATTGAGATCATCGTCCAGCACCCACAGCGAACGCTGGCCGACCACTCGCCCGATTGGCGCATAGGCCGCCGCGCAGGCTTCATCGTTGGGCGCTTTCCAGAGCATCGGCGTGACCACGGTTTCGGTCGGCCCGTAACCGTTGGTGATGTATTGCGGGCGCAGAATGCTGCGCACCTGTTGCAGGGTCTGCTCCGGCACGGCATCGCCGCCCAGGCAATAGATGCGTACTTGCGGTGCGCTCAAACCACTGGCCTGCACATACTCGGCGACTTGTTTGAGATACGCCGGCGGGAAGCAGGCGATGTCGATCGCCAGGGTCTGCAAGGCATGCGTGGTCTGCTCCGGCGTCCACAATTCGTTGTCACGCAGCACCAGCGTGCCGCCGAACGCCAGAGTGGTCAGCCAGCGCTCATGGGCACCGTCGAAGGCAAACGACATGAAGTGCAATTCACGCGTGGTCTGATCCATTTCATACAGTTGGCAAATCGCCTGACAGTGCATGCTCAGCGGGCCATGGGTGACGGCCACGCCTTTGGGCAACCCGGTGGAACCGGAGGTGTAAATCAGATAGGCCAGGGTGTCTTCACTGACCTGCACCGGCGGCGCCGTGTCCGGCCAGGCATTGGCGTCGAACGCGTTCAGATCGACCAAAGCCAGTCCGTCAGACAAAGGTAAACGCTCGGCCACCTGGCCGCGGCTGATCATCAGGCGCATGCCCGAATCTTCAATCATGAAGGCCAGGCGATCACGCGGGTAATCGATGTCCAGCGGCACATACGCAGCACCGCTCTTGAACACCGCGAGCAGCGCCACGAGCATGTCCAGCGAACGCTCCAGCGCCACGCCGATCAGCACTTCGGGACCCGCGCCATTGGCGATCAGGTGCCGCGCCAGACGATTGGCCCGGGCGTCGAGTTCGCCGTAGCTCAGCCGTTCACCGGCGCATTCCACGGCACTGGCCTGCGGACGAATGCGCGCGTGTTCCGCGATCATCAGCGGCAACCATTCGCGCTGGTCAGATTGCGCCGGTTCACCACCCCACTGCTGCAAGGCTTGCAGTTGCTGCGGGGCCAGACGTTGCAGGTTGCCGAGGTATTCGTGCGGCGTGTCGAGCATCGCTTGCAGGGTGATTTCCATGGTCTCGCGGATGCGCTGCACCGCTTCGACACTGAAGCAATCACGCAGGAACAGGTACTCGATGGACAGCTCTTCGTTCAGATGCACCGCGAGGTCCATCGGGAAGTTGGTCACGTCATGGTTGGCCGAAGCGCCGAAACGCAGGCCGCCCTTGGCTTCTTCCAGACGGCGGTCGATCGGGTAGTTCTCGAACACGATGATGCTGTCGAACAGCATCTGCCCGCCCTGCCCCGACCAGCGCTGAATATCCGCCAGCGGCGCATGTGCGTGATCGCGCAGATCGAGGTTGTAGGCCTGCAACTGCGCCAGCCAGTCGCTCAAACGCTGCGCCGGTTGCAGGGTCTGGATCACCGGCAGGGTGTTGATGAACAGGCCGAGCATGCTGTCGGCATTCGCCAGCCCTTCCGGACGCCCGGCCACCGTCGCGCCGAAGGCCACGCTGCTTTGTCCGGTATAGCGTTGCAACACCAGCAGCCACGCGCCCTGAATCAGAGTGTTGGCGGTGATGCCATGGGCGCGGCAATGGTGTTGCAGACGGCTGGTCTGCTGCGCGTCCCAGTTGGTGTACAGCGCTTCGTGGCCCGCGGTGGTGTCAACGTGACGCGGGTGCATCGCCTGGCTCAGCGCAGTCGGCTCGGCCAGGGTTTGCAGATGACCGCGCCAGAACTGTTCGAGACGGTCCTGATCCTGGCTTTGCAGCCACTCGATGAAATCGCGGTAACGGCCGCTGTCGCCGACGACCTCGCCGGTTGCGTAATGCTGCAAGACTTCGCCGAACAGCTGCGAGCTGCTCCAGCCGTCCATCAGGATGTGATGGCTGGTCCAGACCAGTTGATGACTGTCTTCGCCGGTACGGATCAGCAACAACCGCTGCAACGGCACACGGTGCAGCTCGAAACCGCGCGCGCGTTCTTCACGTGCACGCTCGGCCAGACGCTCCGCGCTGATGTCCTGACCACGCCAGTCGATGACCTGCAGATCGACTTCGGCATGGTGCTGCACCACTTGAATCGGCGAAGTCTGCCCGCCCTGCCAGTGGAACGAAGTGCGCAAAATCGCATGCCGTCCAATCACATGTTGCCAAGCGCGGCGGAAGCGTTCCGGATCCATGCCGTCGACCGGCAGGTTGATCTGGTTGATGTACAGATCATCGCCATCATCGGACAGGGTATGGAACAACATGCCCTGCTGCATCGGCGACAGCGGATAGATGTCTTCGATCTCGGCCACTGCCAGCGGCAAGCCGTCGAGTTGCGCTTGGTTCAGGCTCGCCAACGGGAAGTCCGACGGCGTGATGCCGCTGTTGCCCGGCGCACAGCAATGCTCGATCAGCGCTGCCAGCTCAATGGCGTAGTCATCGGCGAGGCGCTGGATGGTCGCCTCGTTGAACATTTCGCGGCTGAAGGTCCAGCTCAGTTTCAGCTCGGCGCCGTACACCTGACCACTGACTTCCAGCCAGTTGCTCAGTGGGGCCAACGGACTCTGCTCGCGCCCGGCGCTTTCCGCTGCCGGCACAAACAAGGCAGCCTCGTCGAACTGGCTGTCGAACTGCCCGAGGTAGTTGAAGGTGATGCGTGCATCCGGCACCGCGGCCAGCGCCGCGCGGGTCGCGTCATCGCCCAGGTAACGCAAGGCGCCGAAACCCAGGCCTTTGTTGGGGATCGCGCGCAGTTGTTCCTTCACCTGTTTGATCGACTCGGCGAGTGGCGCCTGCGGAGTCAGGCGCACCGGATAGAGGCTGGTGAACCAGCCCACGGTGCGGCTCAGATCGATACCGTCGATCAGCTCTTCGCGGCCATGGCCTTCGAGCTGGATCAGCGTCGAGGCGTCACCGGTCCAGCGGCAGATCACCCGCGCCAGCGCCGTCAACAGCAAATCATTGACCTGGGTGCGATAGGCCGCCGGAGCGCGTTGCAGCAGTTTGCGTGTGAGTTCTTTGTCCAGTTGCGTGCGCACGCTCAGCGCCTGATTGTTGTCGAGACGACCGTCGCGGTTGTCGCGCGGCAAGTCCAGCGGGGCGTCGCGCAGTTGTTCGCGCCAGAAGCTCAGTTCACCGACGAGATTCGCCGTGTGCGCCTGCAAGCCTTCGGCCCAGTGCTTGAAGGCGCTGGTCTTGGCCGGCAACTTCAGCGCTTGCCCGGCCTGAATCTGGCGGTAGGCGTCTTGCAAATCCTCCAGCAGCACGCGCCACGACACGCCGTCCACCGCCAGGTGATGGATCACCAGCAGCAGGCGTTGACTGCCATCGGCCAGGCTCAGCAACATGCCGCGCAACAGCGGGCCGTGGTGCAGATCGAGGCTGCGTTGGGCTTCTTCGCAGGCGGCTTCGACTTCATCGGCCGAATTCAGCGCGGTTTGCCACAACAAGTCTTGCTGATCGGTGACTGCGCGGTGTTCGGCGTGCCAGCTATCGGCGTTCTGCTTGAACGTCAGGCGCAAGGCGTCGTGATGACGCACCAGCGCTTGCAGCGCTTGCTCCAGCGTTTCGCCGTGCAGGGCTTGCGCAGGCTTCAGCAGCAATGACTGGTTCCAGTGATGCCGCTCGGGAATCTCGGTGGCGAAGAACAACTGCTGGAACGGCAGCATCGGCGTGCTGCCGGTCACCGGGTTCTGGTCGATGCGCACCCCACCGTCACCGAGTGTGGCCACCGTCGCCAGACTGCGGATGGTCTGATGCTGGAACAGATCCTTGGGCGTGAAATGCAGCCCGGCCTGACGGGCGCGGCTGACCACTTGAATCGAGATGATCGAATCGCCACCGAGGGCGAAGAAATTGTCGCTGACGCCGACCTGCTCCAGGCCCAGCACTGATTGCCAGATCTCGGCCAGTTGCTGCTCCATGGCGTTGTCCGGCGCCAGATATTGCTGCTGCGCGACACTCGCATCGGGTTTCGGCAAAGCCTTGCGGTCGAGTTTGCCGTTGGGGCTGAGCGGCATTTGCGCCAGCGCCAGCCATTGCGTAGGCACCATGTATTCGGGCAATTGTTGCTGCACATGCGCGGCCAGTGCTTCACGCCAGTCAGGGCTTTCGTCGACCAGCACTACGTACGCCACCAACTGTTTGCCGTCGATCACCAGCACCACCGCTTCGCGCACGGCCTCGTGTTCGAGCAGACGCGCCTCGATCTCACCCATTTCGATGCGCAAGCCGCGCAGCTTGACCTGATGGTCGATGCGCCCGGCGTACTCGATCACGCCGTTGTCGCGATACCGCGCCAGATCGCCAGTGCGATAAATCCGCTGGCCATCGCCATAGGGGCTGACCGCAAAGCGTTCGGCAGTCAGCGCCGGGCGCTGGTGGTAACCACGGGCCAGACCGGCGCCGGCCAGATACAGTTCGCCGAGCACACCGACCGGCACCGGCTGCAGTTCGTCGTCCAGGATGAAGCACGCCAGATTGGCAATCGGCGCACCGATCGGCACGCTGTCGCGGCCCTCCTCCACGCACGTCCAGTGCGTCACGTCGATGGCGGCTTCGGTCGGGCCGTAGAGGTTGAACAGACCGGCCAGCGGCAGTCGGGCAAACACTTGCTGTTGCGCATCGGCCGGCAACGCTTCGCCGCTGCACACGATGCGTTTGAGGCTATGGCAAGTCGACACGTCGCGATCTTGCAGGAAGGCCTGCAACATCGACGGCACAAAGTGCAGCGTGGTGATCTGTTCACGCTTGATCAGCGCCACCAGCGTCGCCGGATCGCGGTGATCACCCGGTGCTGCAACCACCAGTCGCGCGCCGGTCATCAGCGGCCAGAAAAACTCCCACACCGACACGTCGAAGCTGAACGGGGTCTTTTGCAGCACGCTGTCAGCGGCACCCAACTGATAGGCCTGCTGCATCCAGCACAAACGGTTGGTCAGCGCCGAATGGCGGTTGCCGGCACCCTTGGGCTTGCCGGTGGAACCCGAGGTGTAGATCACGTAGGCGAGGTTTTCGCCATCCACCGGCACTTGCGGATCGCTGCACGGATACGCCTCCAACTCACCGAGCAGATCCAGCGCCAGGGTCTGGACGTTGTCCGTCAGCGGCAGGCTGGCGAGCAGCGCCGCTTGCGTCAGCAGCAGCTGCACGCCGCTGTCTTCGATCATGTAGCGCAGGCGATCCTGCGGGTACTCCGGGTCCAGCGGTACATAAGCACCGCCAGCCTTGAGCACCGCCAGCAGGCCGACGACCATTTCAATCGAACGCTCGACGGCGATGCCCACCAGCGACTCGGGGCCGACACCACTTTCGATCAGACGATGCGCGAGGCGATTGGCCTTGGCATTAAGTTGTGCATAGCTCAGATGCGTGTCGCCAAACGCCAGCGCCGGAGCGTCCGGGGTTTTCGCGACTTGCGCTTCGATCAACTGCTGGACGCTGGAGGTCAGCGGGTAACTGACAGCCGTGGCGTTCCAGTCGTGCAAGATCACTTGGCGTTGTTGCGCGGTGAGCATCGGCAATTCGCCGATGACTTGCTCTGGCTGCGCAACAATCCCGTGCAACAGCGCCAACAGATGTTGGCCCATGCGCTCGATGGTCGCGGCGTCGAACAGATCTGTGGCGTAGATCAGCGACGCGCCGATGCCGTCGGCCGATTCGTGCGTCTCCAGGGTCAGGTCGAGTTGTGCCTGATGGGTGTCCCAGGTCATCGGTTCGACCTGCAACTGCGCCAGTGAAGCGTTCGCGCCCTGCTCGCGGCTGGCGGTCTGATGGTTGAACATCACCTGGAACAGCGGGCTGCGGCTCAGGCTGCGCTCCGGCGCCAGAGCTTCGACCAATTGCTCGAACGGCAGCTCCTGATGCGCTTGCGCGCCGAGCGCCACCTGTTTGACCTGCTGCAACAACGCCGTGAATGGCAGGCGCGGTTCCAGCTGTGCGCGCAGTACCTGGGTGTTGACGAAGTAGCCGATCAGGCCTTCGGTTTCGGTGCGGTTGCGGTTGGCGTTGGGCACGCCGACGCGGATATCGCCCTGACCGCTGTAACGGTGCAAAAAGCTCTGGAATGCCGCCAGCAAGACCATGAACAGCGTCACGCCTTCACGGCGCGCGATGGCGTGCAGACCACGGCTCAGATCAGCGTCGAGTTCAAGGTCGACCCGCGCGCCGCGATAGCTTTGCACTGCCGGCCGCGCGCGGTCCTGCGGCAACTCCAACACCGGTTGTTCCCCGCCGAGCTGTTCGAGCCAATACGCCAGTTGCCGCTCACGCTCACCTGCCTCCATCCAGCTGCGTTGCCACAGCGCATAGTCGGCGTACTGAATCGGCAACGCCGGCAATGCGGTCGGCGTGCCGCTGCTGAAACCGGCGTACAGACCGATCAACTCATCGACCATCACCCGCATCGACCAGCCATCGGACACGATGTGGTGCTGGATCAGAATCAGCACATGCTCATCCGCCCCCAGGTGCAGCAACTTGACCCGCAGCAACGGCCCATCGGCCAGGTTGAACGGCTGCTGGATCTCGGCTTCGATCATCCGTTGCAGCTCACTGTCGGCAGTATCGGCCGGCAGATTCTGCTGCACGATGCTCAAGCCTGCAGCTTCTACCAGCACCTGCTGCGGACGCTGGCCGTCGTGGACGAACACCGTGCGCAGGGTCTGATGACGTTCGATCAGGCTGTCGAAGCTGCGTTGCAGCGCCGGCACATCGAGCTGGCCGCGCAAGCGCAGGGCCATCGGAATGTGATAAGCCGCGCTGTCCGGTTCCAGTTGCCAGAGAAACCACTGGCGCTCCTGGGCGTACGACAACGCAACGCTGTCGAAAGCCGATTGCACTTCGGGAATCGGCAGGTTGGCCGGGGACACGCCCTCGGCGAGCATCTTGCCAAGGTATTCCTTACGCTTCTCCAGCGGCAGGGTGATGAAACGGCGGGCAATCCGCGTGGCGACGTTAATGTCCATTCACGCGTCCTCCATTTCGTCGAGGAGGTCTTCGAGCAGGCTCAGTTTCGAGGCCGTGACCTGTTCACCGTTACCTTGCAATTGCGCCACCAGATCGCCGAGCACCGGGTGCTGGAAAATGGTTTGCGGGAGCAGCGTCCTGCCGAGTTCAAGTTGAATGCGCGACACGATGTTTATCACCAGCAGGGAGTGACCTCCCAATTCAAAGAAGTTGTCGGTCAGGCCGACCTGATCGAGTTTGAGCACATCGCCCCAGATCGCCGCGACCTGTTGCTCCAGCTCAGTCACGGGCGCCACGTAGGCTTGCTGCGCCAGGCTGGCATCCGCCGTCGGCAGTGCCTTGCGGTCGAGTTTGCCGTTGGCGGTCAGCGGTAATTGGTCGAGCAGCAACAGGTGCGCCGGGACCATGTAGTCCGGCAGATCCTGGCGCAGGCTGTGGCGGATCTGTTCGCGCCAGGCAGCCTGTTCAATCGGCTCCGGTGCTTGCGCCGCAACGATGTACGCCACCAGTTGCACGCCGCCGACACCCGGCTGATCGAGCACTACGGCCTGACGCACGCCCGGCAACGCGAGCAGGCGCGCTTCGATTTCGCCGAGTTCGATGCGGAACCCGCGAATCTTCACCTGGTGATCGATACGCCCGGCATATTCGATGCGCCCATCGCTGCAGTAACGCGCCAGATCGCCGGTGCGATACAACCGCGCACCCTCGGCGCTGAACGGGTTGGGCACAAAACGCATGGCACTCAGATCGGCGCGGTTCAGATAACCGCGCGCCAGACCGGCGCCGGCCACGTGCAACTCACCGATGCAGCCCTGCGCCACCGGGTTGAGGTCGGCATCCAGCACGTACCAGGACAAGTCTGCTATCGGCGCGCCCAACGGGCTGCCGACCGCGTTGTCGAGATCGGCCAGCGACAGCGGACGGTAGCTGACGTGCACGGTGGTTTCGGTGATGCCATACATGTTCACCAGTTGCGGCGCGCTGTCGCCGAAGCGTTCGAACCACGGTCGCAGGCTTTTGACCTCCAGCGCCTCGCCACCGAACACCACGTAACGCAGCGCCGGTTGCAGCTGCGCCGAGGACTCGCAGGCGACTTGCATCAAATGCTTGAACGCCGACGGCGTCTGATTGAGCACCGTGACCTGCTCGCGGCACAGCAACTGGTAGAAATCCTGTGGCGAGCGGCTGACGTCCTGCGGCACGATCACCAGACGCCCGCCATGCAGCAATGCACCGAAGATTTCCCAGACCGAGAAGTCGAACGCGCAGGAATGGAACAGCGTCCAGCAGTCTTGCGCGCCGAAGTTGAACCAGTCTTGCGTGGCCTCGAACAGGCGCAACGCATTGGCGTGGCTGAGCAGCGTGCCTTTGGGCTTGCCGGTGGAGCCGGAGGTGTAAATCACGTAGGCCAGATTGGCCGGATCGACGCTGACTTGCGGATCGCTGTCCGCCTGCCCTTGGGCGCCGTCAGCGAACGACAGGCGAGTGACGTGCGCGCCGACCGCGACGTGATCAAGCACACCGGGCTGCGCCAGCAACAGTGCAATGCCACTGTCCTCGATCATGTACTGCAAACGTTCGGCGGGGTATTGCGGGTCCAGCGGCAGATAAGCGCCACCAGCCTTGAGAATCGCCAGCAGGCCGACAATCATCTCCAGCGACCGCTCGGCCGCCAGCCCTACCAGCACATCCGCGCCAACACCGCGCGCGATCAACCCATGGGCCAGCCGGTTGGCCCGACGATTGAGTTCGCCATAGCTCAGTTGCTGCTCGCCAAGGCTCACGGCAATCGCCTCTGGCGCCTTGTGCGCCTGGGCTTCGATAAAATGGTGCAGCGCTTGCTGCACAGGAAAACTGCGCGGTGCCGGGTTCCATTGTCTGAGGCTGTGTTGAATGGCCGGCTGGCCGAGCATCGGCAACTCACCGATCAATTGCTGCGGCTGTGCACTGATGCTGCGCAACAACGCCTGCCAGTGCTGGGCCATGCGCGCAATGGTCGCGGCGTCGAACAGGTCGGCGGCATACACCAGCGAGGCGCAGATGCCGTCGGCTGATTCTTCGGTATTGAGGGTCAGGTCGAACTGCGCCATCAGGCTGTCCCAGTTGACCTCGCTGATCTGCAAACCGTCGAGTTGCGCGAGTGCCGTGCTGCGACGGGTTTGCGCCTGGTGGTTGAACATCACCTGGAACAGCGGGCTGCGGCTCAGGCTGCGCTCCGGTTGCAAGACTTCCACCAGTTGCTCGAACGGCAGATCCTGATGATCCTGGGCACCAAGCGCCGCCTGGCGGACTTGTTGCAACAACGCACTGAAGGTCATGCCGCCAGAGAGGTCAGCGCGCATCACCTGAGTGTTGACGAAGAAGCCGATCAAGCCTTCGGTTTCCACCCGGTTACGGTTGGCCACCGGCACCCCGACGCGGATGTCGTCCTGGCCGCTGTAACGGTGCAGCAAGGTCTGGAACGATGCCAGCAACAGCATGAACAGCGTCACGCCTTCACGGCGCGCCACCTCGTTGAGGGCTTGACTGAGGGTCGCGTCCAGCGCCAGTTCAAAGCGTCCACCGCGCAAACTCTGGGTCGGCGGGCGCGGATGATCCAGCGGCAGCTCGAGCACCGGTTGCTCGCCACCGAGCCGGGTCAGCCAGTAATCCAGTTGTCGTTCACGCTCGCCCGCCGCCATCCACTGCCGCTGCCACACGGCATAGTCGGCGTACTGAATCGGCAGTGCCGGCAACTGCAGCGCGTCGCCACGGCAGTAGCCGGCGTACAGGCGGATCAGCTCATCGACCATCAACTGCATCGACCAACCGTCGGAGACGATGTGATGCTGGATCAACACCAGCACATGATCTTCGGCGCTCAGTTGCAGCAACGTGGCACGCAGCAGCGGCCCTTGGTGCAAGTCGAACGGCCGGCTGATTTCAGCCTCGACCCGCGCCTTGAGCGCAGCGTCATCGCTGTCGGCGGCGAGGCTCTGGCATTCAATCGCCAGGCTGAACGGCGCCAGAATCAATTGGCGAGTGCCGTCGGCATCTTGCAGGAAGCAGGTGCGCAGGCTTTCGTGACGCTCGATCAAACTGTCGAAGCTGCGTTGCAGCGCCGCGCGATCCAGCGGCCCGTGCAGGCGCAACGCGGTGGGAATGTGGTACGCCGAACTGTTGCGATCCATGTGCCAGAGGAACCACTGACGCTCCTGCGCGAACGACAACGCCAGCGGCGCCCCGCGTTGCAGCGCCACCAGCGCCGGTTGTTGCGCAGCGTTTGCTGCCTGCGCCAGATGGCCGCAGAACGCGCCGAGGCTGCTGTGTTCGAACAAGGCTTTGAGCGGCACGTCCAGTTGCAGGGCCTGACGCACGCGCGACAGCACTTGCGTGACCAGCAACGAATGGCCGCCGAGTTCGAAGAAGTGATCGGTCATGCCGACCCGCTCCAGCTTGAGCACATCGGCCCAGATCTGTGCGGTCTGCTGCTCCAGCTCAGTCACCGGCGCCACATAGGTTTGCTGCAGCAGACTGGCGTCGGGTTGCGGCAAGCCCTTGCGGTCAACCTTGCCATTGGGCGTCAGCGGAATCTGCTCGAGCACCATCAGGTACGCCGGAACCATGTAGTCCGGCAGGCTATGTTTGAGGCTGGCGCGAATCTGTTCGCGCCAGGCGTTGTGCTGACTGTCGGCGATGGCATGCGCGGCGACCACGTAGCCCACCAGTTGCGCGCCGTTCGGCCCTTGCTGCGCCAGCACCACCGCTTCGCGCACCGAGTCGAGGGCCATCAGACGCGCTTCGATTTCGCCCAGTTCGATGCGGAAACCGCGCACCTTGACCTGATTGTCGACCCGCCCCTGATAGTCGAACACGCCGTCAGCGCGCAGGCGCACCTGATCGCCGCTGCGATACAGACGCGCACCCGGCTCGCCGAACGGATCCGGCACAAAACGTTCGGCAGTCAGCGCCGGACGATCCAGATAACCGCGCGCCACGCCGTAGCCGCCCAGGTACAACTCGCCGGCCACGCCTTGCGGCACTGGATGCAGTTGCGCGCTGAGCACCCAGGTGCTGCGCTCGCCCACGCGTTGGCCGATCGGCGCATACGCTGCGCCGCACGCGGTGTCGCGATCGGCCTTCCACAGCAGTGGCGTGACCACGGTTTCGGTCGGGCCATAACCGTTGATGATGTGTTGCGGGGCCAAGGCGCGGCGCACGCGCTCGAAGCTGTCATTGGGCACGGCGTCGCCGCCGAAGCAGTAAATGCGCACGTTCGGTGGGTTGCCGTCGATTTCGGCGAACTCGGCCAACTGCTGCAAATAGGCCGGCGGGAACGCCACCACGGTCACGCCGTGACGCTGCATCGCGCGGTACGTCTGTTCGGCCGTCCACAGGCTGTCATCGCGCAGCAACAGGCTGGAGCCGTGGGTCAGCGGCGTGATCCAGCGCTCATGCGCGCCATCGAAAGCGAACGACATGAAATGCAGTTCGCAATCGTCCGGGCTCATCGCATAGCGCTGGCCGATGGCCTGGCAATGCATCGCCAGCGGGCCGTGGGCCACGCACACGCCTTTGGGTTGCCCGGTGGAACCGGAGGTGTAAATCACGTACGCCAGACTGTGTTCATGAATATCCACGGCAGGCGCGGTGTCAGGAAACGTCGTAGTGTCCAGCGTGTCGAGGCACAGGCTCGGCAATCCATCAGTCAGCGGTAATTGGTCGATCAGCGTCGAGTCGCTGAGCAGCAAGGCAATCCCCGAATCCGCGATCAGGTACGCCAGCCGCTCACGCGGATAACTGGCATCCAGCGGCACATACGCCGCGCCCGCCTTGAGCACCGCAAGCATTGCCACCAGCATCTGCGGGCTGCGCGGCAATGCGATACCGACGCGTACTTCCGCCCCGACACCCTCAAGCAGCAGGCGCTGTGCCAGGCGGTTGGCCTGAACGTCCAGCTCGGCGAAGCTCAGTTGCAACTCGGCGCAACGTACTGCCAGCGCCTGCGGCTGAGTTGCCGCGATGCGCGCAAAACGTTGATGCACCGGCAGCAGATCCATCGGCGCCAGTGCATTGTCGAGTTGCAGCTGCGTAAACTCTTCACGCCCGAGCATCGGCAACTCGCCGATACGCTGGTTGCTGTCGGCCACGATGCCGCCGAGCAAACGCTGCCAGTGATCTGCCATACGGCTGATGGTCGCGGCGTCGAACAGATCGCTGGCGTACACCAGCGAAGCACTCAGGCCAGCGGCGGATTCGTAGGTATCGAGGGTCAGATCGAACGGCGCGGTGTGGCTGTCCCAGCTCACCGGCTCGACGCTCAGCCCGGGCATTTGCAGCGATTTGTGTGCGGCCACGGCGGCGGTCTGGTGATTGAACATCACCTGAAACAGCGAGCTGCGGCTCAGACTGCGGGTCGGCGCCAGCGCTTCGACCAGTTGCTCGAACGGCAAGTCCTGATGCGCCTGCGCGCCCAGTGCATGTTGCTTGACCTGTTGCAGAAAATCGCTGAAACGCAGCTGCTCGTCGAGTTCCGCGCGCAACACCTGAGTGTTGACGAAGAAGCCGATCAAGCCTGCGGTTTCGCTGCGATTGCGGTTGGCAATCGGCACGCCGACACGAATATCATTCTGGCCGCTGTAGCGGTGCAACAACGTCTGGAACGACGCCAGCAACAGCATGAACAAGGTCACGCCTTCGCGCCGCGCCACCTCCTGCAAGCCTTGGCTCAAAGCCGACGGCAGGCTGATGTCGAGGCTGCCACCGCGAAAACTCTGGCCGGCCGGCCGTGGATGATCCAGCGGCAATTCGAGCACCGAGGCCTCGCCGCCGAGGCGGTCGGTCCAGTACGCCAGTTGCCGCTCGCGCTCGCCCGCGTCCATCCAGCTGCGTTGCCACAACGCGTAGTCGGCGTACTGGATCGGCAGTGGCGCCAATGCCACGGCCTGACCGCGACTGCATGCGGCGTAGAACTGGATCAGCTCATCGACCATGATTTGCATCGACACGCCGTCAGACACGATGTGGTGCTGCACTGCCACCAACACATGCTCGTCGGCGCCCAGACGCAACACGCGAATGCGCAGCAACGGGCCTTGCAGCAAGTCGAACGGCTGAGCGATTTCCTCCTGAATCAGCGCTTTCAACGCCGCCTCATCAATGCCTTGCACATCCTGCACCGCCAACGCGAGTTCGAACGGCGCATGGATCGTCTGCAAGACTTTGCCCTGCTCGTCGAGCACGAACCCGGTACGCAGGCTTTCGTGCCGTTCGATCAGTGCCGCGACGCTGGCCTGCAAGGCTGGCAGATCCAGCGCCCCACGCAGACGCAGCGCGGTCGGAATGTGATAGGCCGCGCTGTGCGGCTCCATTTGCCAGAGGAACCACTGCCGCTCCTGAGCATAGGAAAGCAACAGGGGCTCACTGGCGCCGCGCCGGAAAACCGGGGCGATGCCATAGAGATTGACCCCTTGTTTGCCCAGTAGAATCGCCAGCGCCTTGCGTTTCTCGGGAGAAAGCGCGCCTACCGATTCAATCAACTCCTGCATGCCGTGGTCCTCGTTAGGAAATCAGTTTTTCAAGTTCATCTGCTGATAAACGATTGAGGGCCTCCAAGGATTTAGCCAAAACATCATGAACGGGCTGCAAATCGGGTTGCAGGGCTTGCACCGCAGCACTGAACGCTGCGAGATCGGCACTGCCGAACAGGCTCGCCAGCGGTATTTCGAAGCCCAGCAGCTCGCGCAAACGCAGCACCACTTGCGTCGCCAGCAACGAATGGCCGCCGAGTTCGAAGAAGTTGTCGCTGAGGCTCACGCGTTCCAGTTTGAGCACTTCGCCCCAGACTTCGGCGATCTGCTGTTGCAGCTCACTGACCGGCGCCACGTAAGCCCCCTGCAACAAATGCGCGTCCGGTTGCGGCAAGGCGCGGCGGTCGAGTTTGCCGTTAGCTGTCAGCGGCAAGCTGTCGAGCAGCAGCAGGTGCGCCGGCACCATGTAATCCGGCAGATTGCCCTTGAGTGCCTGGCGCACTTGATCACGCCATGCGCCCTGCTGCGCCGCGTCCAGCGCTTGCGCGGCGACGATGTACGCCACCAGTTGCACGCCGCCGGCGCCCGGTTGATCAAGCACCACGGCCTGACGAATACCCGGCAAGGCAAGCAACTGCGCCTCGATTTCGCCCAGCTCGATACGGAAACCACGGATCTTCACTTGATGGTCGATCCGGCCGCTGTATTCAATCCGGCCGTCGGCGCAATAACGCGCCAGGTCACCGGTGCGATACAGCCGCGCCCCGTGGGCGCTGAACGGATTCGGCACAAAGCGCAGCGCACTCAGGTCAGCACGATTGAGATAACCACGCGCCAGACCGGCGCCGCTGACGTGCAGTTCACCGATGCAACCCTTGGCCACCGGGTTGAGATCGGCGTCGAGCACGTACCACGACAGATCCGGGATCGGCTCGCCCAACGGGCTGCCGGCAGCGTTGTGCAAGTCGGCCAGGGTCAGTGGCCGGTAAGTCACGTGCACGGTGGTTTCGGTGATGCCGTACATGTTCACCAATTGCGGTGCACTGTCGCCGAAACGGTCGAACCACGGCTTGAGGCTCTTGACCTCCAGCGCTTCGCCGCCGAACACCACGTAGCGCAGCGCCGGTTGCGCGGTCTGCTGCGCATCAGTGGCGACCTGCATCAGTTGCTTGAACGCCGACGGCGTCTGGTTGAGCACCGTGACCTGCTCACGGCAGAGCAACGCGTAGAACTCTTGCGGCGAACGACTGACCGCGTGCGGCACGATCACCAGCCGCCCACCGTGCAACAACGCGCCGAAAATTTCCCAGACCGAGAAGTCGAACGCATACGAGTGGAACAGCGTCCAGCTGTCCTGCGGGCCGAAGTTGAACCAGTGTCCGGTTGCGTCGAACAGGCGCAACACCTGCTGATGCGCGAGCAGCGTGCCCTTGGGTTTGCCGGTGGAACCGGAGGTGTAAATCACGTACGCGAGGTTGTCGCTGTCGACCGTGACGTGCGGATCGGTCGACGGATAACCCGCGCCCTCTTCGCCCAGCAGTAACGTCTGGACGGTATTCGGCAGAGCGACGTGCGCCAGCACTCCCGGCTGCATCAACAGCAGGCTGATGCCGCTGTCCTCGACCATGTATTGCAAACGCTCGGCCGGGTATTGCGGGTCGAGAGGCAGGTAAGCCCCGCCCGCCTTGAGGATTGCCAGCAGGCCGACAATCATCTCCAGCGAACGCTCGGCCGCCAGCCCCACCAGCACGTCGGCACCGACCCCGCGCTCGATCAGCGCATGCGCCAGACGGTTGGCGCGCTGGTTCAACTCCGCGTAGGTCAGCTGTTGCTCGTCCAGGCTCACGGCAATCGCTTGTGGCGTGCGCCGCGCCTGTTCGGCGATCAGTTGGTGCAGGCTGGTGGTCTGCGGGAAGGTCGCGCTGTGGCGGTTCCAGTCCTGCACCACCGACTGTTGCTGTGCAGCATCGAGCAGACGCATGTCACTGATCAGATGCTCGGCCGAGGCCTGGCTGAATTGCAGCAACAGATGCTGCATCTGCCCGGCGATCTGCTCGATCACGTCGGCGCTGAAGTGCTGGCGTGCATAGGCAAATTCCAGCGCCAGGGTCTCACCCAGATCCACCAGCACGGTCAGCGGCAAATTGGTCTGTTCATGGCTCGACACCTGACCGAACCGCATGCCCTGCGGCGCCCCCTGTTCCAAGGCTTGCGAGACCGGGTAGTTCTCGAACACCAGCAAGCTGTCGAACAGGCCTTCACCGCCCTGCCCGGCCCAGCGCTGAATATCGAACAACGGCGTGTGTTCGTACTCGCGCAGTGCCAGGTTCTGTGCCTGCAAGGCTTGCAGCCATGCACCCAGTGCTTGCTCCGGTCGCGCCGCGGCGATCACCGGCAAGGTGTTGATGAACAGGCCTACCTGTTGCTCGACGCCCGGCAATTCCGCCGGACGACCCGAGACTGTCGCGCCGAACGCCACCGCCGATTGACCGGTGTAGCGCTGCAACAGCAACAGCCAGGCGCCCTGCACCACGGTGTTGACGGTGATTTTCTGGCGACGGGCAAACTCGCTCAGACTGCGCGTCTGCACGCTGTCGAGCAATTGCGTGTGGCTGGCGTGGCCGCTGGCCGCGACTTGCGTGCCATCCGCCCAGACCCGCGCCAGCAAGGTCGGCTCATCCAGCAGGCGCAGTTGCGCCTTCCAGAAGGTTTCGCTGGCCTGCGCGTCCTGACGTTGCAGCCAGCCGATGTAATCGCGGTAGCTGCCGACACGGCTCGGCAGCGCTGCACCGCTGTAGCGTTGCAGCACTTCACCGAGCAGCTGCGAGTTGCTCCAGCCGTCCATCAGGATGTGGTGGCTGGTGTAGATCAGCTCATGGGTGTCATCGCTCGTGCGGACCAGCACCAGACGCAACAATGGCGCGCGTGTCAGATCAAAACCGCTTGCGCGTTCGGCACTGGCCAACTCCTCCAGCGCCTGTTCCTGCCCGGCCCGAGTGCGCCAGTCGTGAACACTGAACGGCAACAACGCGTGGCGTTGCACCACCTGCACCGGTTGCTCCTGCTCGCTGGTCCAGATGAACCCGCTGCGCAGCACCGCATGCGCTTGCACGGTGGCTTGCCAGGCGTCGCGGAAGCGCTCGACTTCAAGCCCCTGCACGCTGACGCGCATCTGGTTGATGTAGTCGCCAGTGCCTGCGGCGAACAGGCTGTGAAAGAGCATGCCTTGCTGCATCGGTGACAGCGGATAGATGTCTTCGATGTCCCGGGCGATCAGGCCCAGGCCATCGAGTTGCGCCTGTTGCAGCGTTGCCAGCGGGAAGTCCGACGGAGTGAAACCGCCGCTGTCGGCGCGCAGGCAATGGTCGATCAACGCGCCCAGTTCGGCGGCGTAGTCATCCGCCAGACGCTGGATGGTCGCTTCGTCGAACATCTCGCGACTGAAGCTCCAGTCCAGACTCAATTGGCCGCCATACACCTGGCCGTTGAGCGACAACCAGTTGCTCAGCGGTGCCGTTTCGCTTTGCTCGGCGCCTGCCTTTTCGCTGGCCGGGACGAACAGCGAGCGCTCATCGAACTGGCTGTCGAACTGGCCGAGGTAGTTGAAGGTGATGCGCGGCATCGCTATGCCGCCCAGCGCTGCTTGCGTTTCGGCATCGCCCAGGTAGCGCAAGGCACCGAAACCCAGACCTTTGTTCGGCACATCGCGCAGTTGCTGCTTGATCGCCTTGATCGAGTCGTCGAGGCGGGTTTGCGGAGTCAAGCGCACCGGGAACAGGCTGGTGAACCAACCCACGCTGCGAGTCAGGTCGATGTCATCGAACAGCTCTTCGCGGCCATGCCCTTCAAGTTGAATCGCGGTCGCTGCGTGCCCGGTCCAGCGGCAGATCACTCGCGCCAGTGCGGTCAGCAACAGGTCGTTGACCTGCGTGCGGTAGGCGCTCGGGGCGTCTTGCAGCAGTTGCCGGGTCAGGGTGGTGTCGAGTCGGCTCTGCACGGTGGCCGCATAACGGTTTTGCAGACTGCCCGCCGGGTTGTCGCACGGCAGCTCGGCCAGCGCACCTTGCGCCTGCCAGTAAGCGAGTTCGGCCTGCACCGGCGCGCTCACCGCGTATTCGCGCATACGCTCGGCGAACGCTTTGAAGGCGCTGGTCTTGAGCGGCAGTTGCAGCGTTTGCCCCTGCACACGCTGAGCGTAAGCGTTCTGCAAATCCTCCAGCAGAATCCGCCACGACACCCCGTCGACCGCCAAGTGATGGATCACCAGCAACAGCCGCTGACTGCCATCAGCCATCTGCGCCAGCACTGCGCGCAGCAACGGCCCGTGCTCGATGTGCAGCGAGCGCTGGGCTTTGTCGCACAAGGCTTCGAGCGCCGCAGCATCGGCCACATCGGCCTGCCACAGCACGCTGCTTTGCGCGTCGAATGGCAGGTGCAGCGCGTCCCAACCGTGGGCGGCCGGGGCGAAACTCAGGCGCAATGCATCGTGATGTTCAAGCAACGCCAGCAAGGCTTGCTCCAGCGCTTCGGCGTTCAGCGCTTGCGCAGGCCGCAGCAGCAGCGACTGGTTCCAGTGCGAACGCTCGGCAATCGCCTGAGCGAAGAAATCGTGCTGGATCGGTAGCAGCGGCGTCGCGCCACGCACCGGCCCTTGATCGATCAGCGCCGGCGCCGCGGACTGTCGCGCGACCCGCGCCAGGTCCTGAATGGTTTGATGCTGGAACAGCTCTTTGGCGCTGAAATGAATCCCCGCCGCACGCGCCCGACTGACCACCTGAATCGACACGATCGAGTCGCCGCCAAGTTCGAAGAAGTTGTCGCTGATGCCCACTTGCGCAAGCTTCAGCACGTCTTGCCAGATCGCCACCAGCGCCTGCTCCAATGGATTGCGCGGCGCCAGGTAAGTGGCTTGCGCGGCGCTGAAATCCGGTTCCGGCAAGGCTTTGCGATCGAGCTTGCCGTTGGGGGTCAGCGGCAGTTGCGCGAGGAACATCAACTGCGCAGGCAGCATGTATTCCGGCAGGGTTTCCTTGAGCCAGGCGCGCAGCTCTTGATCCAGCACAGGCGCTTGCGCGTCGCTGACCACATAGCCGACCAGTTGCGTGCCGTGGCCGCTGTCGCGCGCAACCACCACCGCTTCCTGCACATCGGCATGCGCGAGCAGGCGTTTCTCGATTTCGCCCAGCTCGATACGGAAGCCGCGCACTTTGATCTGATGATCGACGCGCCCCAGATATTCGATCTGGCCGTCGACCTGATAGCGCACCAGATCTCCGGTGCGATACAGGCGCTCGCCGCTGGTGCTGAACGGGTTCGGCACGAAACGTTCGGCGCTCAGGTCCGGACGCAGCAGATAGCCCCGGGCAATGCCCGCGCCGGCCAGATACAGCTCACCGACCACACCCAACGGCACCGGTTGCAGGCGCGCGTCGAGGACAAAACTGTCGGTGCCGGCCAGCGGTCGGCCGATGCTCGCTTGGCCACCGGCCTCACGCCGTACATAGGTCGAATAGGTGGTGTCTTCCGACGGGCCATACAGGTCGTAGACGTGTTGCAGCGACGGCTGGCCATACAAGGCGTCCACCAGCACTTGCTTGAGCGGCTCGCCCGCGAGGTTGATGATGCGCACGCCCGGCGGAATCTGTCCGGCCTGGTGCAGCGCGGCAATCGCCGACGGTACGGTGTTGATCAGCGTCACGCGGTCGCGCGCCGGCAAGTCCGGCAGCTCCAGCGCGTTTTGCGCAAGAACGAAGAAACCGCCACCGGCCAGGGTGACAAACAGCTCCCATACCGACAAGTCGAAGCAGATCGAGGTCGAGGCCAACACCCCTTGCAGATCCTGCTGGCTGTACACGCCGTGTGCCCACTGGATCAGCGCCGCCGCGTTGCGATGCGTGATCGCCACGCCCTTGGGTTTACCGGTGGAGCCGGAGGTGTAGATCACGTATGCGAGGTTATCGGCCACGCTGAGCGCCGGCAGGTCAGCCACGGGCGGCAGATCATCCGCTTCGGGCGCCACGACCAACACGCGCAGACCCGGTGTGGCCAACCCCGCCAACTGACCGTCGACACCCACCAGCAACAATGCAGCGTGGCTGTCTTCGAGCATGTAGCCCAGACGTTCGGCCGGGTAGCTCGGGTCCAGCGGCACGTAGGTGCCGCCAGCCTTGAGCACGGCCAGCAGCGCGACAATCATTTCCACCGAACGCGGTAGCGCCACGCCGACCCGCACCTCGGCGCCAACCCCCAATTCACGCAGTTGCAGCGCCAGACGATTGGCCCGGTTGTTCAGTTGTTGATAGCTCAACGATTGCTCGCCGAAGATCATTGCCAACGCCTGCGGCGTGGCGGCGACCTGCGCCTCGACCAGCGCATGAATGGTCTGCTCGGTCGGTTGCGTCAGTTCAAGGCTGTTCCAGTCGGCCATGATCAACTGTTGTTCGGCATGGTCGAGCAACGGCAAATCGCCGATGGCTTGCGACGCTTGAAGGCTCACCGCGCGCAGCACATTCAGCCAGTGGCGCGCGAGTTGTTCGATGGTCGCGGGTTTGAACAGATCGGTGGCGTAAGTCAGCGAGGCCGCCAGACCGTCCGGCACTTCGGCGGTGTCCAGCGTCAGGTCGAACTGCGCCGCAGCGCTGTCCCAGGCAATGCCTTCGATCTGCAAGCCCGCCAACCCGGTCGGCACACGCTGAAGGTTCTGGTGATTGAACAGCACCTGGAACAACGGGCTGTGGCTCAGGCTGCGCTGCGGCTGCACGGCATCCACCAGCTGTTCGAACGGCAGATCCTGATAGGCCTGGGCATCCAGCACCGATTGACGCACCTGTTGCAGCAAGCGGTCAAAACCGTATTCCGGATCGACCTCGGCACGCAGCACCTGAGTGTTGACGAAGAAGCCGATCAGGCCTTCGGTTTCCAGACGATTGCGGTTAGCCACCGGCACGCCGACGCGAATGTCGCGTTGCCCGCTGTAGCGTTGCAGCAAGGTCTGGAACGAGGCCAGCAACAGCATGAACAAGGTCACGCCTTCACGCTGCGCCAGTGCGTTGAGCTGCTGCGCAAGATCAGCCGGCAGCTCGAAGTCGAAGCGCGCACCACGGAAACTCTGCTGGGCCGGACGCGGGAAGTCGAACGGCAATTCCAGCACCGGCTGTTCGCCACCCAGCCGCTCGCGCCAGTAGGCCAGTTGCCGGGCACTTTCACCGTCGTTCATCCACTGGCGCTGCCACACGGCGTAGTCGGCGTATTGCAACGCCAACGGCGGTAACTGCACTTCGTGCCCCTGACTGAAACCGCCATACAAGCGCACCAATTCATCGACCATGATCTGCATCGACCAGCCATCAGAAATGATGTGGTGAGCCGTGATCACCAGCACGTGGTGCTCGCTCGACAATTCGAGCAACAGCACCCGCAGCAGCGGGCCGTTGAGCAGATCGAACGGACGCTGGATTTCGGCTTCCACGCGCGCCTTCAGTTGTGCCTGGCTGGCGTGCGCAGCGAAACGGTCGCGCTCGATCAGCAGCCGCTGGGCCGGGCGGATCACTTGCAGGGTTTGTGCAGGTTCTTCGACGAAGACCGTGCGCAGCGATTCATGGCGTGCCACCAGCGCCTGCAATGCCTGGTCCAGCGCCTCGACATGCAACGCACCGCGCAGATGCAATGCGGTCGGCACGTGGTAGGCGGCGCTGTCGGGTTCAAGCTGCCAGAGGAACCACTGGCGCTCCTGGGCAAACGACAACGCCAGCGGCTGGCCGCGCTCCAGCGCGAGCATCGGCAGCGAATGGCTGGCGCTCAGCTCGGCGCAGGCCTGGGCAAATCCGCCGAGGCTTGGCTGCTCGAACAATACGCGCAACGGCACGTCGAGTTTGAGTTCATGCCGCACCCGCGAAATCACTTGAGTGGCGAGCAAAGAATGACCGCCACGTTCGAAGAACTGATCGGCCAGACCAATCGGCGCGACCTGCAGAACCGCTTCCCAGATGGCCGCCAATTGCTGCTGCAAGAGCGTGGTCGGCGCGACGAACGCGTATTGGCTTTGGCTCATATCGACTGCCGGCAAAGCCCGGCGATCAAGCTTGCCGTTGTTGTTCAGCGGCAGTGCCGCCAACAGCACCAGATGCGCCGGCACCATGTATTCCGGCAGCGCCTGGCGCAGTGCGATTTTGCGCTGTTCAAGCCATGCACCTTGCGCAGTCAGGTCGGCGGCGAACAGTGAAGCATCGCTCGCCACCACGTACGCCACCAGTTGCGCGCCGCCCGGGCCGTCCTGGGCGATCACTGCCGCTTCGCGCACCTGTTCGAGCGCTTGCAGGCAGGCTTCGATTTCGCCCATTTCGATGCGGAAACCGCGAATTTTCACCTGATGGTCAATGCGCCCGACGTACTCGAGCGCCCCCGCCTCGTTGTAGCGTGCCAGATCGCCGCTGCGATACAGCCGCGCACCCGGTTCGCTGGAGAACGGATCGGGCAGGAAGCGTTCAGCAGTCAATCCCGGACGATCAAAGTAACTCTGCGCCAGACAGGCCGCTGCACCGATGCACAACTCGCCGACCCCGCCAGCGGGCAACAATTGCCCCGCCGCATCCAGCACATACAACGCACGGCCCGGCGTGGCCTGACCAATCGGAATGCCGAAGGTGTCGTTGGCATCGTCCAGCGTACATTCGTGGACGCTCGAAACCACGGTCGCTTCGGTCGGGCCATAGGTGTTGAGCAAGCGCACATGGCCAAGCCCCGCCGCGTGCCACAGGCGCAAGCCCTCCACCGACATGGCTTCGCCGCCGACGTGCACCTGACGCAGGTTGCCCAGCCCGGCCACGCTGCCGTTGGCGCATTCGCGCGCCAGCAGATACCAGTAAGCCGCCGGCAAGTCTGCGAGAGTCACGTCGTGAGCGACGATCTCGGCCGCCAACTGGCCGACATCCCACGGCTCGTCACCGCGCATGATCAGCGCCGCACCGACACACAGCGGCGGATAGCACTGCTCGACGAAGCCGTCGAAGCTGAAAGTGGCAAATTGCAGCACACGATCCTCGGCAGTCAGCCGCGAATACTCGGCAGCGGTCTGACAGAACTCGCGCAGCGCGCCATGATCGATGGCCACGCCTTTCGGTTGCCCGGTGGAGCCGGAGGTGTAGATCACATACGCAAGGTCAGCAGCGAGCGCTGTGGATTGTGGATCGCTGTCGGCATAGCCGGCCAGTTCACGTTGCAGATCACCGATGCTCAGACGCGTCAGCGCGTCCGGCAGCGCCAAATCTTGCAGCAGGCCGGTCTCGCACAGCAGCAGATTGAGGCGACTGTCCTCGATCATGTACGCGAGACGCTCGGCCGGGTATTTCGGGTCGAGTGGCACGTAAGCCGCGCCGCTTTTCAGCACCGCCAGCAGGCCGACGATCAACTGCGGGCCACGACGCATGGCCAGGCCGACACGCTGTCCCGGCGCGACGCCGAGTTCCAGCAGACGATGGGCCAGACGGTTGGCTTGCGCATTCAACTCGGCGTAGCTCAGTTGTTGCTCGCCGACTTGCAGCGCCAGCGCTTGCGGGGTCGCAGCGGCTTGCGCGGCAAAACGCTGATGCACCAGCGCGTCACTGCGCAGATGCAACGCCGGCGGCTGGCTGACGGCCAGCACCGCCGCACGTCCAGCGTCATCCAGCAGTTGCAGTGCGCCGAGATGGCTATTCGGCGTCGCGACCATTTGCGCCAGCAGGTGTTGCAGGTTGGCGCTGAGTTGCGCGACTTGCGCGGCGCTGAAACGTGCCGCGTCGTAGCTGAATTCCAGACTGAGGCCAGCCCCCAGCTCGATGCCGAGGGTCAGCGGATAGTTGGTGCGTTCATGGTTGTGCAACTCGCCGAAGGACAACCCGGCCGGCGCGCCGCGCTTGAGCGCTTCGGCCACCGGGAAGTTCTCGAACACCAGCAGGCTGTCGAACAGCGCCGTGCCCTGTTGCCCGGCCCAACCCTGAATGTCGTAGAGCGGCACGTGTTCGAACTCGCGCATGCTCAGGTTCAAGGCTTGCAGTTCGCCCAGCCATTGGCCGACCGGCTGATCCGGCGCTGCGCTGCAGACCATCGGCAAGGTGTTGATGAACAGCCCCAATTGCTGCTCGATGCCCGGCAATGCCGCTGAACGTCCGGCCACCGTCGCGCCGAACGCCACGCAATCCTGGCCGGTATAGCGTTGCAGCAACAGGCCCCACGCCGCTTGCATCACGGTGTTCAGGGTGACTTTCTGCTGGCGGGCAAAATCCGCCAGGCGCTGGGTGCTCGGCACGTCGAGTGCCACGCGATACTCGGCGCTGCCCTGACCGCCCTGCGGCGGACGCAGCGCTTCGGCCAGCAGGGTTGGCGCTGGCAATGGCGCCAGTGCGGTTTTCCAGAACTGCTCGCCGGCACTCGCCGATTGTTGCTGCAACCAGCCGAGGTAATCGCGGTACTGCCCCAGCGGTTTGCCCGGCGCCTGCCCGGCGTAATGCTGAATGACTTCGGCAAGCAACTGCGCGTTGCTCCAGCCGTCCATCAGGATGTGGTGGCTGGTGTAGATCAGGTGCCAATCGTTGGTGCCAGTGCGTACCAGTTGCAGACGGAACAGCGGCGCCGCGCTCAACTCGAAACCACGCGCGCGTTCGGCATCGGCCAGCGCATCGAGGTCGGCATCCGCTTGCTCGATCACCTGCAATTGCAGCTCGACCTGACGATGAATCGCCTGATGCGCGCTGTGCAGACCCAGCCAGTGGAAGCTGCTGCGCAGAATGTCATGGCGCTCCAGCGCCGCTTGCCATGCAGCGGTGAAACGCGTCAGTTCCAGACCCTGAATATCCAGGCGCAACTGGTTGATGTAGGCGCCAACCTGCGGCTCGTACAGGGTGTGAAAGAGCATGCCCTGCTGCATCGGTGACAGCGGGTAGAAATCTTCCATGGCCGACAGGTTCAGCGGCAGTTCCTCCAGCTGTTGCTGGCTGACGCTGGCCAACGGAAAGTCGGACGGCGTCGCCTGCCCGGCCGGGGTTGCGCAGCAATGCTCGATCAGGGTTTTGAGTTCAGCGGCATAGGCATCGGCCAAATGTTGAATGGTCGCCGCGTCGAACATCTGCTCGCTGAAACCCCATTGCAGCGCCAGCTCGCCGCCATACACCTGACCTTCCACCGTCAGCCAGTTGGCCAGCGGCGCGTGTTCGTCCTGGGCCACGCCACTGCGCTCGCGGGCCGGTTCCCACAGCGCGGTTTCGTCGAACTGGCGATCAAACTGGCCGAGGTAGTTGAAGGTGATCCGCGGCGGTGTCAGGGCCGCCAGCGCTTGTTGCGCCGGCGCCTCGCCGAGGTAGCGCAACAGTCCGTAACCGAGACCTTTGCCCGGCACCGCGCGCAGCTGTTCCTTGATCGACTTGATCGAATCCGCCAGGGTTTCGACGGGTTGCAGCTTGACCGGGAACAGGCTGGTGAACCAGCCCACAGTGCGAGTCAGATCGAGTTCATCGAACAGGTCTTCGCGGCCATGGCCTTCGAGTTGAATCAAGGTCGATGGCTGCCCGCTCCAGCGGCAAACCACCCGCGCCAGCGCAGTCAGCAGCAGATCGTTGACCTGCGTGCGATAGGCCGCCGGTGCGGTTTGCAGCAGTTGTCGGGTCAGCGCGCTGTCGAGCTTGACTTCGATTTTCTGGCCGAAGCGGTTTTCCAGGCTGCCATCCGCACGGTCGCGTGGCAGTTCGGCGACCACCGTTTGTTGCTGCCAGTACGGCAACTCTGCACTGAGTTGCGGCGCATATTGATGCAGCTTCTCGGCCCACGCCTGATAGGCGCTGGTGCGCGCCGGCAGCACCACGCCACCGCCGCTTTCCAGTTGGCTGTAGGCCTGCTGCAAATCCTCCAGCAGCACCCGCCACGACACGCCGTCCACCGCCAAATGATGGATCACCAGCAACAGGCGTTGCGTGTGATCGGGCATCTGCACCAGCAGCGCGCGCAACAACGGGCCGTCGTGCAGATCAAGGCTGCGCTGCGCTGCGTCGCACAGAGCGGCCAGCGAATCGTCGCTGTCGGCCTGACGCTGCCACAAACCGGATTCGCTGACGACATCGGCGTAAGCCTGTTGCCAGCCTTGCGCGCCTTGGTTGAAGCGCAGACGCAGCGCGTCGTGCTGGTTGAGCAGTTGGGTCAACGCTCGCTCCAGCAGCGGCGCTTGTAAGGCTTGCCGTGGCGTCAGCAACAACGACTGGTTCCAATGTCCGCGCACGGCCATCGGTTGTTCGAAGAACGCATGTTGCACTGGCGTCAGCAGTACCGCGCCAGTGGCCGGTGCCTGATCGAGCGTGGTGTGCTGCTCGAAGCTCGCGACCAGCGCCAGACTGCGCACCGTCTGGTACTGGAACAGATCGCGTGGACTCAGACGAATCCCCGCCTGCCGCGCGCGGCTGACCACCTGAATCGAGATGATCGAATCGCCGCCCAGCTCGAAGAAGTTGTCTTCCAGGCCGATGCGCTCGGCGCCGAGCACCTGCTGCCAGATCTGCGCCAGGGCGATTTGCATGGCGTCCTGCGGCTCGACAAACGCTTGCTGCACCGCCGCTTCCGGCTCAGGCAAGGCTTTGCGGTCGAGCTTGCCGTTGGCGGTCACCGGCAGCCTGGCCAGCGGGATCAGGTACGTCGGCACCATGTATTCCGGCAGGCTGCCGAGCAGCCAGGCCTTGAGGGTTTGCGGCCATTGCTCATCCGGCGCCGCGTCTTCGAGCACCAGATACGCCACCAGATGTTTGCCACCCGGCACCAGCACCACGGCCTCGCGCACCAGCGGATGTTGCATCAGGCGGGTTTCGATTTCGCCCAGTTCGATGCGCAAGCCGCGCAGTTTGACCTGATGATCGAGACGCCCGAGGTATTCGATCACGCCATCGGCGCGTTGGCGTACGCGGTCGCCGGTGCGGTACAGCCGCGCGCCAGCGTGGAACGGGCACGGCACAAAACGTTCAGCCGTCAGCGCCGGACGCCGATGGTAACTGCGCGCCAGACCGGCACCGCCAAGGTACAACTCGCCCGCCACACCGGCCGGCACCGGACGCAATTGTGCGTCCAGCACGTGAGTGCGCAGGTTGGCGATCGGCTGGCCAATCGGCACGCTGTCGGCGCCTTCATCGACACACGTCCAGTGAGTCACGTCGATGGCCGCTTCGGTCGGCCCGTACAAATTGAACAGCCCGGCCTGCGGCAGTTTGGCGAACACCTGCAATTGCGCATCCAGCGGCAACGCTTCACCGCTGCAGACGATGCGTTTGAGGCTGGTGCAGGCTTCGACGCCCGGCTCGTGAATGAACGCCTGCAACATCGACGGCACAAAGTGCAGCGTGCTGATCTGCTGGCGGTTGATGGTGTCGATCAGTCGCGCCGGTTCGCGATGTTCGCCCGGCGCAGCCACCACCAGCCGCGCGCCGCTCATCAGCGGCCAAAAAAATTCCCAGACCGACACGTCGAAGCTGAACGGGGTCTTTTGCAGCACCGCATCGCTGTGATCCAGCGCATAAGCCTGCTGCATCCAGCACAAACGATTGACCAGCGCGGCGTGGCTGTTGCCGGCACCCTTGGGTTTGCCGGTGGAGCCGGAGGTGTAAATCACATACGCAAGGTTCAGGCTGTGCATCGCCACAGCCGGGCGTGCGTCGCTGTAGCGGTCCAGCCAGTCGGCGTCCTGATCGAGCGTGATCACGTTCACGCCTTGGGTCGGCAGGCGCTCAAGCAGACTGCTCTGGGTCAGCAGCAGCGCAATCGCGCTGTCTTCGATCATGTACGCCAGACGTTCCTGCGGATACTCCGGGTCGAGTGGCACATAAGCGCCGCCAGCCTTGTGGATCGCCAGCAGACCGACGACCATTTCAATCGAACGCTCAAGCGCGATGCCCACCAGCACATCCGGCCCGACACCCTGCTCACGCAGCAGATGGGCCAGCTGATTGGCACGGGCATCCAGTTGCGCATAGCTCAACGCGACGTCGCCAAACACCAGCGCCGTGGCATCCGGCGTGCGCTCGGCCTGGGCTTCGATCAGCTGATGCATGCAGTGTTCGGTCGGGTAGCTCTGGGCGGTGTGGTTCCAGTCGTGCACCAGCACGTTGAGTTCATCCGCATCCAGCAGCGGCAATTCGCCGATGCGCTGATCGGGGTCGCCGACCATCGCCTGCAACAGCCGCGTCCAGTGCCGCGCCATGCGTTCGATGGTCGAGGCGTCGAACATGTCGCTGGCGTACGTCAGCGCCGCGCGCAGCTTGCCGCCCTGCTCATAGGTGTCGAGGGTCAGGTCGAATTGGGTGGTGCGGCTTTGCCAGTCGAGCGCACTCAGTTGCAGGCCCGAAGCGGTGCTCAACGCGGAAACGTCAGCAACCTGCGGCTGGTGGTTGTACATCACCTGGAACAGCGGCGTGTGGCTCAGGCTGCGTTCAAGCTTGAGCGCTTCGACCAGCCGCTCGAACGGCAGATCCTGATGCGCCTGCGCACCCAGCGCGGTGTCTTTGACAGTGCGCAGCAGATCGGCGACGCGCGTCTGCCCGTCCAGCTCGGTGCGCAACACCTGGGTGTTGACGAAGAAACCGATCAGGCCTTCGACTTCGGCACGGTTACGGTTGGCGATGGGCACGCCGACGCGGATATCGTTCTGCCCGGTGTAGCGATGCAGCAACACGTTGAACGCGCCGAGCAACAGCATGAACAAGGTGATGTTGTGCTGGCGGGCAGTGCTGCGCAGTTGCTCGGCCAGTTCGCCATCGACGGCGAACTCATGGCGCGTGCCGCGATAGCTGGGCATCGCCGGGCGCGACTGATCGGTAGGCAATTCCAGCACCGGGTGTTCATCACCCAGACGCGCCTGCCAGTACTCCAACTGCCGCGCCTGCTCACCCGCCTCCAGCCAGCGCCGCTGCCATAACGCGTAGTCGCTGTACTGGATCGGCAACGCCGGCAACTGCGGCTGAACGCCAGCCTCATGCGCGTCGTAGCAACGGGTGAACTCGTCGATCAGCACGTTCATCGACCAGCCATCGGAAACGATGTGGTGCAGGGTCAGGAGCAGGACGTGCTCCTGCTCGCCAAGGCGCAGCAATTTCACCCGCAGCAACGGGCCTTGCGCCAGATCGAACGGCAACACTGATTGCTGCTCGACTTCGCGCACCACTGCCTGCTCGCGGGCCTCGTCCGGCAAGTCGCGCAGATCAACCTGCTCGACGCGCAACGGCGTGCTGGCGGGCACTTGCTGCAAACTTTCATCGGCTTGACGCACGAACACCGTACGCAAGGTTTCGTGACGCGCCACCAGACTGGTGAAGGCCTGCTCGACCGCCTCGGCGTTCAAGCGCCCCTTGAGGCGCACCGCGCTCGGTAGGTTGTAGGCGCCACTTTGCTGATCCAGCTGCCAGAGAAACCACATGCGCTGCTGCGCATAAGACAACGCCTGACGATCCTCAGCCTCGACCCCGGCCGGAATCGGAAACCGTGAAAAATCCACCCCTTCCTTATTCAGGGCAGCCAGGAACATCTGGCGCTTTTCCAGGGGCAACCCGATAAACCGGCGAGCGAGTTTCAAGGAGTCTTCAGCATTCATTTCTTGGCATCCGGATCAGTAGGCTGGCAGCCACAAAGGCACGTCGTCCCTATAAAACGAATGCACACCGGAAAAATTAGCGATTGAGAACAACTGTCAGGCGGGAGGTAAAACGAGGCTTTGCAAACCACACAACCCCTTGTAGGAGCTGTCGAGTGAAACGAGGCTGCGATCTTTTGATTTTTCAGGATCAAGATCAAAAGATCGCAGCGTGCCGCAGCTCCTACAGGGACCGGGTGGTGTTCAGGCGGTTTCGGGGATTGCGTGCCGGCGATGATGGATATCCAGATGATCTTTGATCAGGCGCAACACCTTGGCTTCGTGCTCATGAATGAAGAAGTGCCCGCCGGCGAACATGTCCACGGAAAAGCTGCCACGGGTTTCCCGGCTCCAGCCGATCAACTGCTCGGTGGTCGCGCGATCCGTGGTGCCGCCCAGCACATGCACCGGGCAATCGAGCAATGGCCGCTCGACGGGGTGGTGGCTGCCGCACAACAAAAAATCGGCGCGCAGGATCGGCAGGGTCAGGCTCATCAATTCTTCATTGGCCAGCGCTTCGTCGCTGGTGCCCTGCAAGCCGCGCAGTTGCTCCAGCAACTCAGCGTCACTCTTGGGTCGCGCCAGATCGCGGTCATATTCATCGCGCAGACTCGGCGCCGCCGTGCCCGAAGCAAACAGCGCCACCGGCGGCGGACAACCCATCGCCCGCAACGCATGTGCCAGCTCGATGGCCAGCAACGCGCCCAGGCTGTGGCCGAACAAGGCATACGGCGCTTTCAGCGAACCGCGCAATTCCCTGGCCAGTTGCTGCACCAGCGCCTGCATGTCGGTCTGCAATTCTTCATCGAAACGCATGCCGCGTCCCGGCAACTCCACCGGCTGCAACTTCAGCCACTCCGGCAGTTTGCGCCGCCAGCGGCTGTACACCATTGCGCTGGCCCCCGAATACGGCAGGCACAGCAGTGTCAATTGAGTCACCGCACTCACCTCACAAAAGTCATATTGCTTAGAGAACGCGCGAGCGCGGCTGAAAGTTAGCGGCGCCGGTAAATTTTTCACTAAGCGGTACGTTTCCTGTTCACGCCAAAACCTGAACAAGAGGCAACGCCGTGGACCTGCAGACGATTCTGGGCAAGCTGTTCGCCAATGCTGGCGCAGTCGGTATTGAAGGGGTCTTTCAATTCGTGTTCGGCCCGCATCAGGCCTACTGGTCCGAGATCAAGACCAGCAGCCGCACCGAGGCCGGGCGCCATGCCAGTCCGGACGTGACGATTGAGGTGGCGGAAAAGGATTTTCTGGGAATCATGGCCGGCATCGCCAACGTCGAAGAGCTGTTCGCCAGCGGACGCCTGAAGATCGCAGGCAACATGGGCCTGGCGACGATGCTGCCGCAGATCATCGACCATGCGCGTCACGGCGCCGCACCGGTGGAAAAGGTCGACATGAACAAGCGCTACCCGACCCCGCCCCGGGTCAGCGAGCGCGTGAGCGCCAGCCTGCCGACCCAGACCGTGGTCGAGCGGCACGCGCGCAGCGAGCTGTCCGTCGACGAGTTCAAACGCCGCTACCTGCCCAACGGGGTACCCGTGGTGATCCGCGATGCCTTGCATGACTGGCCGCTGTTCAAGCTCAGCCGCGAAGAGTCGCTGGTGCATTTCGCCGAACTGCAAGGGATCACCCGGCACGGCGATTACGTGAAGAAAACCTTTTCCACCGAACGCGATTTTCGCTCCACGTCCATGGCTGATTTCATCGCCTCGCTGGACAGCCCGGCGGCCAAAGGCGCGGACGGCGAGCCGCCGGCGTACATGGGCAACAACATCCTGCCCGCGCAATTGATGGAGCAGATCAAGTACCCGCCCTACTTCGACGCTGCGCTGTTTATCCCGCCGCGCATCTGGATCGGCCCCAAAGGCACGCTGACGCCGCTGCACCGCGATGACACCGACAACCTGTTCGCGCAGGTCTGGGGCCAGAAAAAATTCACCCTCGCCGCGCCGCACCACCGTCAGGCGCTGGGTACGTGGTCGACCGCGCCGCAAGGTGGGCTGGACGGTTGCGACTTCAACCCGGATGCACCGGATTATCAGCGCTTCCCGCTGGCGCGCAACGTCACGTTCCTGCGCGTGACGCTGGAGGCCGGGGATCTGCTGTTTCTGCCGGAGGGCTGGTTCCATCAAGTGGAATCGGTATCGACGTCGCTGTCGGTGAACTTCTGGGTGAACTCGGGACGGGGTTGGTAAAGAAGATCACACCCCCCTGTAGGAGCTGCGACACGCTGCTTCTACAGGGATACCGCTATTTCAGGTGGCGGAAGCTCTGCACCGCGGAGCCGAGTACCACGGCGCCGGCGCCAATCGCCAGCCAGAATCCGCTGCGCGCACCGAACGCATCCACCAGCCAGCCGGAACCCGCCGCGCCGACGGCCACGCCGATGCTCAAACCGGTCACCAGCCAGGTCAGGCCTTCGGTGAGTTTGGCCGGCGGTACGATGCGTTCGATCAACGCCATCGCCACGATCAGCGTCGGCGAGAAGAACAACCCGGCGATGAACACCGCCAGCGACAAGCCGAAAATGTTCGTCGCCAGCAACAGCGGCAATGTCGTTACCGCCGTCGCCACGCCGCCGTAGAGGAACAGACGCGGCAACGGCAATTTTGAACGCATCGCGCCGAAGGCGATACCGGCCATGCACGAACCAATCGCATACACCGACAACACAATGCTCGCCGCTGCCGGTTGCCCTTGGTGCTGGGCAAACGCAACGCTGACCACATCCACCACGCCAACAATCACGCCCATGGCGATCATCAACAGCAGCAACCACTGCACATCCGTCGAACGAATGATCGAACCCTGATGCTGCAATTCGTGCGGATGCACCGGCGGCTCGCTGCTGCGCTGCGCGACAAACGCCGTGACGCCAATCGCCAGCATCACCAGTGCCGCCAACGGCCCGGCCTCGGGAAACGCCACCACACACAAGCCGACCGACAGCGGCGGGCCGACGATAAAGCAGACTTCGTCGAGCACCGATTCCAGCGCATAAGCAGTCTGCAATTGCGGCTGGCCGCGATAGATTTCGGTCCAGCGCGCGCGGACCATCGCCGACATGCTCGGCATGCACCCGGCCAGCGCCGCGCAGATAAACAGGGTCCAGGTCGGCGCCTGCAGACGCGTGCACAGCAGCAACATCAACAGCGCCCCGCCACCGACCAACGCCGACACCGGCAGCACCCGCCCCTGCCCGAAACGATCAACCAGGCGCGACACCTGCGGCGCGCAAAATGCTGTGGACAACGCAAACGTCGCCGCTACCGCACCGGCCAGTCCATAGCCGCCATGCAATTGCGCAAGCATGGTGATCAGGCCGATGCCAGTCATGGAAATCGGCATGCGCGCGATCATTCCGGCCAGCACAAAAGCGCGGGCGCCGGGGGCGTTGAACAGTTCGCGGTACGGGTTTGCCATGGTTGCTGCCTCATCAAGGGCCGCCAAGTTGCCATAAAGGTTGGTGGGCCGGGAAGCGTGGAATTGTTGGTGGAGTGTGAAGGGTTGGATGTCGATCTTTTCATGTACGCGGATGAACTCTCGCGGCCAGGCATCAGTCAGCTAAATAAGCCCCCAACCCAAGGCGCGACCCTGCATGCAGATCTCCCTCGCCCGCCAAGTGGCACTCATCACCGGTGCCAGTTCCGGCATCGGCCACGGCGCCGCCAAAGCACTGGCCGCCGCTGGCGCTGCCGTGGTCATCAACTACAACCGCCAGGCTGAACCGGCGCAGGAACTCGCGCGGCAGATCATCGCCGCTGGCGGTCAGGCGCTGGCGATTGGCGCCGATGTCTCCAAAGAAGAAGACGTCGAGCGTTTGTTCCAGCAAACCCTGGATGCCTTCGGCACGCTGGACATTCTGATCGCCAATTCCGGCCTGCAAAAAGACGCCGCCGCCGTCGACATGTCCCTCGACGACTGGAACCAAGTGATCGGCGTCAACCTCACCGGCCAGTTCCTCTGCGCCCGAGCTGCGCTGCGTATTTTCAACCGTCAGGGCGTACGCGAAGGCGTGTCGCGCGCTGCTGGCAAGATCATCCACATGAGCTCGGTGCACCAGCGGATTCCGTGGGCCGGGCATGTGAATTACGCCGCGTCCAAGGGCGGCGTCGATCAGTTGATGCAGACGCTGGCGCAGGAAGTCAGCCACCAGCGCATCCGCATCAACGGCATTGCGCCGGGGGCGATTCGCACTGCAATCAACAAAGAAGCGACCGAGGGCGATGCTGCCGAAGAGCTGCTGAAACTGATTCCTTACGGGCGCATCGGCGATGTCAAAGACGTGGCCAACGCCGTGGTGTTTCTCGCCAGCGATGCATCCGATTACATCGTCGGCACCACGCTGTTCATCGACGGTGGCATGAGCCTCTATCCGGAGTTCCGTGGCAATGGCTGAGCATCAATCCGAACGACAAAGTCCGATTGACGCCCACGGCATCATCGGCGACATGCGCAGCGCAGCGCTGGTCAACGACAAGGGCAGCGTGGACTTTTTCTGCTGGCCGGAATTCGACAGCCCGACGATCTTCTGCTCGCTGCTGGACAGTCCCGACGCAGGGATTTTCCAACTCGCCCCGGACTTGCCCGACGCGCGCCGCGAACAGATTTACCTGCCGGACACAAACGTCCTGCAAACTCGCTGGCTGAGCGAACACGCGGTGGTGGAAATCACCGATCTACTGCCGATCGGCGACAGCGAAGACGCCCTGCCGCTGCTGATGCGCAGGGTGCGCGTGGTCAGCGGGCAGGCGACTTTCCATATGCGCTGCGCGGTGCGGCATGACTATGCCCGCGCGCAGACGCAGGCGCAGATCGACGAACGCGATGTGACGTTCAGCGCTACTGACCAGCCGACCCTGCGCTTGGCCTCCGATCAGCCGATGCGCGTTGACGCACATGCGGCGGTCGCGCAATTCACCCTCACGCAAAATGAGACGGCCGCGTTCATGCTCGGCGCCAGTGACGATCCGCGCTTCGCCGAAGGTGCGGCCGAATTGTGTATCGAGCGCACGCTGAAGTTCTGGCGCGACTGGATTGGTCAATCGATCTATCGCGGACGCTGGCGCGAAATGGTCAACCGCTCGGCATTGGCCCTGAAGCTGCTGACCTCGCGCAAACACGGCGCGATCCTCGCCGCCGCGACCTTCGGCCTGCCGGAAACGCCCGGCGGCGAACGCAACTGGGATTACCGCTACACGTGGATTCGCGACGCCTCTTTCACCGTTTACGCATTCCTGCGTTTGGGTTTTGTCGGCGAAGCCAATGATTACATGCGCTGGCTGCGCGGGCGGGTCAGCGATTGCTGCGGCAAGCCTATGAAGCTGAATATCCTGTACGCCATCGACGGCCGTCAGGAATTGCCGGAAACCGAACTCAGCCATTTCTCCGGCCACGGCGGCGCCAAACCGGTGCGCATCGGCAATGGCGCTTACGACCAGATCCAGCTGGATATCTTCGGCGAACTGATGGACGCGGTGTATCTGGTCAACAAGTACGGCGACGCGATTTCCCACGAGGGCTGGAAACATGTGGTGGAAGTTGTCGATCAAGTCTGTGAGACCTGGAATACCAAGGATGTAGGCATTTGGGAAATGCGCGGTGAGCAACATCATTTCCTGCATTCGCGGCTGATGTGCTGGGTAGCGCTGGACCGGGCGATTCGCCTCGCCTCGAAACGCTCGCTGCCGGCGCCATTTGAACGTTGGGACGCGACACGTCAGGCGATCTACAGCGACATCTGGGACAACTTCTGGGATGAAGAACGCGGACATTTTGTCCAGTACAAGGGCGGCACCGCCCTCGACGGTTCGATGTTGTTGATGCCGCTGGTGCGTTTTGTCAGCGCCAAGGATCCGCGCTGGCTATCGACGCTGGCGGCCATCGAAAAGACTCTGGTGCGTGACGGCATGGTTTACCGCTATCGCAACGAAGAAGCCGGCATCGACGGTTTGGCCGGCACTGAAGGTGCGTTTGCGGCGTGTTCATTCTGGTACGTCGAGTGTCTGGCCCGCGCCGGACAGGTGGAGAAAGCGCACCTTGAGTTCGAACAACTGTTGCGCTACGCCAACCCGCTGGGGCTATACGCCGAGGAATTCGACAGTCGCGGCCGGCATCTGGGTAACACGCCGCAAGCGCTGACGCATTTGGCGTTAATCAGCGCGGCGAGCTTCCTGGATCGCAAGCTGAGTGGGGAAAAGAACGTCTGGCAGCCGTAAAACTCGTCACAGGCTGTCAGAGATTTCCCATGCACTTCTGAAAATGTAGGACTAAAACTTACAAAGAAAGCGGTGCCCCAACCCCCTGTGGCGAGGGGATTTATCCCCGTTGGGCTGCGCAGCAGCCCCATTCCATCCCCCCGCATTCCTCCAGAAGTACCGAATCGCCTGGGTTTGCGACTGCTGCGCAGCCGAACGGGGATAAATCCCCTCGCCACAATGAGCGCAGCGTCCGACCTGCAACCATTAAACAAATCCCAACGAAGCCTGCGCTGTAACTCGCACTCACACCCCGAAATACCTTGTTGCCAGCTGTTACATCCCCCCCTACCATCCACCGCAACGGGCACAGCGGAGCTGTCCAATAAAACCCGATTCAAGGAACCAGAATGACCCAGCGCATCCACCGTGAAATCGCCGCGCCCCTGCGCACCGGCCTCAGCCGCACCCAGCTATGGGAAGCCGCCGACAAAGGCCTGATCAAATGCTGGGAAATCGGCCGCCAACGCGCCACCCGCTTCCCCGACCTCGCCCAACGTTGCCTCGCCAATGAACTGCCAGTCCTCGGCTGGAAAGGCGGAGCGAGTCGCAGCCTGAAGAAAAACGAAAAGTACGGCTCGTTGAAATACCTTGCGCAGTGGCAGGGCTTGCGTGGGGAAGATCTGGATATCGATCTGAGCGTGGAGCGCGCGCTGACTTGCTCGCGGACGAAGATGGTGGTGACGTTTACGCCGGATCGCAGCAAGTATTTGAATCAAGTGGCGGAAACTGAGGCTTAAGGAGAAGCACGATGGTCGATTTACATCAGGAATTTCAAAACAGCGCTTTCTTTCACCAAGCACGGATTGACCGTCGTTCTGCTGACGCCTTGGTAGGTACTGCTGCCGGACTCGCCGCTGACGGCAAAATCAACCAGCAGGAAGCCGAGTTTCTCAAGACATGGATCGAAAGCCATTTGATTCACCTGGCCGATCCAGTCGTTAACATTCTTTACACGCGCCTCGCTCAAATGCTCAGCGACAACGTGTTGCATGCAGAAGAGTCGGCGGAATTGTTGGAGATGCTGCATCAGTTCACGGGTCTGCCCATCGGCTCGCCACAATCCGCCACTGCCTCCACCACCCTGCCACTCGACAACCCTGCGCCGGATCTGAATTGGGCAGATCGAGTTTTTCTATTCACCGGAATCATGGAACACGGGCCGCGCAAAGATTGTGAAGCCTTGGTAGTCGAGCGCGGCGGCATCATCGGCGGCTCTGTCAGCAAAAAAATTCACTATTTAGTCGTTGGTAGCATTGGCAACGATCAATGGCTTCACAGCAGCTATGGCACCAAAATCAAGAAAGCAGTAGAGCTGCGAAATAGCGGCGTGCCGATTGCTATTGTTGGCGAAGACCATTGGAAGAAGGTTTTGTTCGGATAGCGGAGGCGACGGTCATGGCATTGCGGGATCAGTCGCACCACTCACCGAAAACCGCTCCCGATACGCCTGCGGCGTCACACCAATAGCCCTGAGAAAACTGCGGCGCAAGGTTTCCTCACTGCCGAAGCCACAATTCACCGCGACTCGTTTCACCGGTAACCCGGTGTCACTGAGCAACCGCCGTGCAGTTTCGACGCGGATCAGTTCGATGGCGCGGGCCGGGGTCTGGCCGGTGTCGGCGCGGTAGTGGCGCACGAAGCTGCGTTCACTCATGCCGGCCTGTTCGGCGAGGGTCGGGATGCCGAGATCGCGGGTGAGGTTTTCGGCGATCCAGGCGTGCAGTTCGTCGAAACGATTGCCGTGTTTTTGCAGCGACAGGGTCACGCTGAATTGCGATTGCCCGCCCGGGCGTTTGAGGAACACCACCAGTTGCCGCGCGACGTCGAGGGCCATGTCGCGGCCGAGGTCGTCTTCGACCATGGCCAACGCGAGGTCGATGCCGGCGGTGACCCCGGCCGAGGTCCAGATCGGACCGTCGTTGATGAAGATCGGGTTGGGTTCAACGTGCAATTGCGGGTGCTGCTTGGCCAGTTGTTCGCAACGGGTCCAGTGGGTGACCACGCGCCGGCCATCGAGCCAGCCGCTGGCGGCGAGTAGAAATGCCCCGGTGCAAACCGACGATACGCGCCGACATTCCGCCGCGTGATCGCGCACCCAATTCACTAAGTCAACGTCTTCGGCGGCTGCATACACGCCCCAACCACCGGAGATGATTAGCGTATCGCTGGCCTCCAACGGTAATGGCTCGGCCAGCAGCGCCAGCCCCGCCGAAGACATTACCGCCCCGCCACCGCTGGCGATCACTGTCGGCGCATAGGGTGCGGGCGAACCCTGCTGGCGGGCGATGTCATTGGCGGTGGCGAACACCTGCAACGGCCCGGTGACGTCGAGCAGCTGAACGTTGGCAAACGCGAGTACGTGGATGGCTTTAGGCATTTGGCGTAATTCGTGGGGTGATTGGCGTATGCGCCAGACGCTACGCGCCTAGAGTGAAGCCGTCCACCCCACTCTTGAGAAACACGCCATGACTTTGCAGATCGGTTTTCTGTTGTTTCCGCAGGTACAGCAACTCGACCTCACCGGCCCGTATGACGTGCTGGCTTCGTTGCCGGACGTGCAGGTGCATCTGATCTGGAAAGATTTGGTGCCGGTTACTGCCAGCACCGGCCTGGTGTTGAAACCGACCACCACGTTCGAGGATTGTCCGGATCTGGATGTGATCTGCATCCCTGGCGGTGGCGGCGTCGGGCCGTTGATGGAGGATGAGCAGACGCTGGCGTTTATCCGGAGGCAAGCGGCGCAGGCGCGTTATGTGACGTCGGTGTGCACCGGTTCGCTGGTGCTCGGTGCGGCGGGTTTGCTGCAAGGCAAACGCGCGACTACACACTGGGCTTATCACGATCTGCTGCCGACGCTGGGCGCAATCGCGGTGAAGGATCGGGTGGTGCGTGACGGCAATCTGTTTACCGGCGGCGGAATTACCGCGGGGATTGATTTTGCGCTGGTGCTGGCGCAGGAACTGGTCGGTGCCGACACTGCGCAACTGGTACAACTGCAATTGGAATATGCGCCGGCGCCTCCGTTTGCTGCCGGTAGCCCCGAGACTGCACCGAGTGCGGTTGTCGAGGAGGCGCGCAAGCGTGCGGCGCCTTCGTTGAAGTTACGTACGGAAATTACCCAGCGTGCTGCGGCGAAGTTGAATTTGAGCTGAGAGCAAGATCAAAAGATCGCAGCGTGCCGCAGCTCCTACATGGGATCGCATTTAAACTGTAGGAGCTGCGGCACGCTGCGATCCTTTGATCTTTGGCGGTCGTGCGTGTAGAAAGCCTGTCCACCAAAAATGTGTACAAGGATTCTTCATGACCTCCCTGCCATGGCTCTCACTCGCCCTGCTCAGCCTCGGCTACGCACTGGCATTGAGCTTCGGCCAACTTGGCTGGCTCGCGCTGATCTCCATAGCGCTGCTGTTGTTCGCCGGGTACGCCGTGCGTCAGCAAACCGTACCGTTCGCACGATATCTCGGCCATGGGCTGTTTATCGTGCTGGCGGTGGCGCTGGCCATGCATTGGCTACCCGGTTTCTATAACGGTCGAGTGATCGAACCGCAGCGTCTCACCGACAATGCCGTGCGCTTTTCGATGCACCTCAATCAGGACAAACCGCTGCTCGGCTTTTGGCTGTTGCTGGTCTGCCCGTGGATCGTCGCGCGGCGGTCTTTGCGCATGACGGTGTATGCAACGGCAATGGGCCTGGCCTTGAGCGCCATCCTTGCCTTGGGCGGCGCGCTGTTGCTCGGCGTGATCGCTTGGGCGCCGAAGTGGCCGGATCAGGCGTGGTTGTGGGTACTGAACAATCTGCTGCTGGTGACGCTGGTCGAGGAAGCGCTGTTTCGCGGCTATATACAAGGCGGCCTCAGCCGACGTTTCAAGCACCTGCCTTATGGCGAAAATCTAGCGCTGCTGCTGGCGTCCCTGTTGTTCGGTCTGGCGCATATCGGCGCAGGCTGGACCTGGGTGTTGCTGGCGACGCTGGCGGGGGTCGGCTATGGTCTGGCCTACCGTTTCGGCGGACTCGGTGCGGCGATCCTCACCCACTTCGGCCTGAATCTGCTGCATTTCGGACTGTTCACCTATCCGATGCTGGCCGGCTGAAGCAAGCCGCGTTTTGCGACGCGGTACTTATTACTGAAAGAAAAATTCAATAATTTCCCGAGGCCGCCGACAACCTTTCAAAGCCTTGCGGATTGAAAAACCATGCGTAACAACCAGCCCATTACACAACGCGAACGGACTTTCCCGGCTCAGCAACGGTTGATCTCCACAACCGACGCCAAGGGCGTGATCACCTACTGCAACGACGCTTTCGTCGAGATCAGCGGGTTTTCGCGTGAAGAACTGATCCGTGCGCCGCACAACCTGGTTCGTCACCCAGACGTCCCGGCTGCGGTGTTTTCGCACATGTGGGGCACATTGAAACAAGGCTTGCCATGGATGGGCATTGTCAAGAATCGCTGCAAGACCGGTGACCATTACTGGGTTAACGCCTATGTAACACCGGTGTTCGAAGGCAATCAGGTGGTCGGTTACGAGTCGGTGCGGGTCAAACCCACCGCCGAACAGATCCGCCGTGCCGAAGCGCTCTACCAACGCATCAACCAGGGCAAGTCGGCGATTCCTTCGAGCGACAAATGGCTGCCGGTGGTTCAAGACTGGCTGCCATTTATTCTGGTCAGCCAACTGAGCTTCATGATCGGCGCCACGCTCAACTCGCAGTGGGGCTTTGCCCTCGCCGCCGGCCTGTCGGTGCCGCTCGGCCTGTTGGGCCTGCAATGGCAGCAGCGTGGCCTCAAGCGCTTGTTGCGTCTGGCTGAACAGACCACGTCCGACCCGTTGATCGCACAGATGTACACCGACAGCCGCGGCTCTCAGGCGCGTCTGGAAATGGCGATCCTCAGCCAGGAAGCACGCCTGAAAACCTGCCTGACCCGTCTGCAGGACACCGCCGAACACCTGACCGATCAGGCCAAGCAGTCCGACCGACTGGCGCACAGCAGCTCGACCGGTCTGGAGCGTCAGCGCGTGGAAACCGAACAGGTCGCCACCGCCGTCAACCAGATGGCCGCCACCACGCAGGAAGTTGCCAGCCACGTGCAACGCACCGCTGACGCCACTCAGGAAGCCAATCGCCTGACCGGTCGCGGCCGCGACATCGCCGGCGAAACCCGCGAAGCCATTCAGCGCCTGTCCGTTGTCGTCGGCGAAACCGGCCTGACCGTGACCCAACTGGCCAAGGACAGCGACGAAATCGGCGGCGTGGTCGACGTGATCAAAGGCATCGCCGACCAGACCAACCTGCTGGCCCTCAACGCCGCCATCGAAGCGGCCCGCGCCGGTGAAATGGGTCGCGGCTTTGCGGTGGTGGCTGACGAAGTGCGCCAACTGGCACAACGCACCAGCGAATCGACCGGGCAGATCCATGCCTTGATCGCCAAGCTGCAGCAAACCGCCTCGAGCGCCGTGCAAACCATGGAAGCCGGGCACCGCCAGGCCGAAGAAGGCGTTGCGCGGGTTCTGGAAGCGGATCAGGCACTGGTAGGCATCAGCGAAGCGGTGGCCAACATCACCGACATGACCACCCAGATCGCCGCTGCGACCGAAGAGCAAAGTGCGGTCGCTGAAGAGATCAGCCGCAACATCAGCAACATCTCGCAACTGGCCGACCAGACCTCGGAACAGGCGCAAAACTCGGCGCTGCTGAGTGAGGAGCTGACGAAGACGGCTAATACGCAGTATTCGTTGGTGGAGCGGTTTAACCGCTGATTGGTTTGGCGGGAACGAAAAAACCCGGATGGCGTGAGCTGTCCGGGTTTTTTGTTGTATCAGGGGGGCCGCTGCCCCCTCACCCCAGCCCTCCCGAAACGTCGGACCGCCCCCAAGGGGGCGAGAGGGAAAGGGAGCCGATTTTCATGCGGTTCAAATTTTGAGTTCGGCTCGGGAATGCAGGTCGATGTATTTCGCCCAAACACCTCGCTCAGTCCCCTCTCCCTCTGGGCGGTCCGACGTTTCGGGAGGGTTAGGGTGAGGGCTTGCCCTGAAGGAACACAGCAAGCAGCCCCACCGCAACTACTCCTTCGGCACAACGTTATCCAGCACTCGATTAACCGCCAACTCCCCCAACATCACCACCTGGGCAATACCCAAAAGCGTGTTGCGGTTCGGCCCCTCCAGCAACCCGGCAAAATCACCGAGCATGACCGTGGCTGAGGCCAACGACTCGCAGGCATTGACCAGTAACGACTCAGTGTCAGCTTGCGGATTGACCATGAACATCACGCTGGGCGTGTAGGGAGTGGCCATGATTCTGGCGGTGGGCGCTGTCGTGAGCATCAGTTGATACCCCCGGCTTGCGGGATGCGCTGGTTATCGAGCACACGATTGGCCAGCAGCTCACTGAGCATGATGACCTGCTGCAGCACCAACATTGCTTTGCGCTGTGATGGATCGATGGTGCTGGCAATGTCGCGGGCCATGTCCGTGGCGGACGACAGCGTTTCGCATGCTTCGACGAGAAGGGTTTCGTCGTCCACGGTCGGGTTGACGAGGAAGATTCGGCCGGGCTTGCGTGAAGGTTTGGATGTCTTGTGGGTGGCAGGATCGAGGTAGAGGTTGATTGCTCGTTCTGTGGCCGTTTTTATGTTTTCGGCTTCGAGCTCGGGGTCGTAGGGGATTGGATCGGTGTGCGGTGGGTTTGGCGTCGCTTTGAACATAGATAGAGCTCCAATTTGAAAATAGGAGCCATCACCCTCGCTACCAAACGGCGGGTGGCGGCCATGCGCGGGTTGGTAGACCGGTCAAATCGGGAAACCCGGCGCTCACAAAGGAGCCCCACGCATGCCCACCATACAAAGCCATACCCAAAAAAGAGACGGCATCTAGGGTGTCGCTACAACGACAATTTGAGGCGGGCTACCAAACCCGATCACTGTTTTTCAGTGACAGGGAAACGATACAGCCCGCCCTATAGCCGCGTAAGCCGGCGGATTCTGGCGTACGCGTAGGCAACGACGCAAGTTGTTGTAGCCTTTATGGAGTAACGGTTCGTGTAAGTTAAACGCACTGGCCGAGTTGTGTTTATTGCTTGCGGTAATAGAGGGGTGACGGTTGGTTGGCTTGCAATTTTCTTGCACTCGAAAATTGTGTTGTATGTCAGATCCATCCCCCTCACCCCAGCCCTCTCCCCCAGGGGGGCGAGGGGGAAAGGGAGTCGATCTTCATGCCTTTCAAAATCTGAGTTCGACTCGGTATTTCACGTCGGCGTAACTTTCAAGATCACCTCGGTCAGTCCCCTCTCCCTCTGGGAGAGGGCTAGGGTGAGGGCTGGCCCTGAAGGAACACAGATAGCGGCCTTACCGCAGTCACCAAATCCGCACAGGTTGATTGTGTTCATTTGCTGGAAACTGGTCGGCTATCAGGCCGCCATCGCCAGCAGGCTGGCTCCCACAAAAAAACAAAAGCCAACCACCCGCCTCTCACCACTCAACAGGATGAGCGTTAGCTCGGCAGCCGCTCTTGATCTTGATCCACCGGCCCCGTCGGCAGGCTGAGTGGAGGGGCTCATTCGGGGTGGGAGCGCAGCGACCGTTTGGCGCAGCCAAACACATCGAGAGGAGGTGCAGCGCAGCAAACCGGAGGCGATGCCCCCGGATGAACCCCGGAGCGAAGGAACCCCGAGCCTTAGCGAGTGGGCCGAACGTTGGGGTAAAGCCTTTTGGGTTACCTTTTCGGCGTTTGGAAAAGGTGACCCGCCGTCAGGGCGGAACCCTAATTGGCCGTTGCCGCAGCAATGGATATGCACACAGATCGAAAAATGTGCAACGTTCAAGATCTACCCCCTCACCCCAGCCCTCTCCCCCAAGGGGGCGAGGGGGAAAGGGAGCCGATCTTCATGCCGTTCAGAATTTTGGAGAATCCTTGAGAAACAGGCCAACCTTCTCGGCCGCCGAAGCCAAATGCTGCTCATGCGTAAACCCCGAAACCTTGAGCGGCTTCAAATCATGATCCCCTGCCACCAGCCAAAACACTTCAATTTCCGGCGATAACGAATAACCTTCAACCGCCTCCCGATTCCCCAGAGCATCCCGCTCCCCCTGCACAATCAACGTCCGAGTCCGCAAAGAAGCCAGATGTTCGACCCGTGGTTTCTCCGGCTTCCCCACCGCATAAAACGGATACCCCAAACACACCAGCGCATCAGCCCCCAACTCATCAGCCAAAAGACTGGCCATCCGCCCCCCCATCGACTTCCCGCCAACCGCCAAAACCCCAGCGACATGAAGTCGCACCAAGCCATACACCTCACGCCAGCACTCAAGCAATTTCGCCGCAGGATTGGGCGGTCGCTTAACCCCATCAACCCGCCGCTGCGCCATATACGGAAACTCAAACCGCAACACATTCACCCCAAGCCCGGCAAGGCGCCCAGCCATATCCGTCATCCACTCACTGTCCATCGGCGCCCCAGCACCATGGGCGAGGATGAGAGTCGCCGAAGCCTCACCGCTGGCCGCATCCCAAAGCCACCCATGATCACGTACACACTGCGCCCATTGATCCCCGTCAATACTGGCCTTGTGCTGTTTGTCCATGCTTGCCTCGCTTTTAGTCTGCCTATAACTCCAGACGAAGGATTCGCCGCATTTTTTGCGCGCTCACTTCGGCTGAACCGTGGATGGGGAACCATGAACACTTCTATCAGTACCGCCTACAACTACAAGGTGGTCCGCCAATTCGCCATTATGACGGTGGTGTGGGGCATCGTCGGCATGGGGCTCGGGGTTTTTCTCGCGGCTCAATTGGTCTGGCCCGAGCTCAACTTCGATCTGCCGTGGACCAGTTTCGGTCGCCTGCGCCCATTGCACACCAACGCGGTGATCTTCGCGTTCGGCGGCTGCGCGTTGTTCGCCAGTTCGTTCTACTCGGTGCAACGCACCTGCCAGACCCAACTGTTTGCGCCGAAAATCGCCGCGTTCACGTTCTGGGGCTGGCAGCTGGTGATTCTGTTGGCGGCGATCAGCCTGCCGCTGGGTTACACCAGCTCCAAGGAATACGCCGAGCTGGAATGGCCGATCGACATTCTGATCACCATCGTCTGGGTCGCGTACGCCATCGTGTTTTTCGGCACGATCATGCAGCGCAAGACCAAGCACATTTATGTCGGCAACTGGTTCTTCGGTGCGTTCATCATCACCGTGGCGATTCTGCACATCGTCAATAACCTGGAAATCCCGGTCAGCTTCACCAAGTCCTACTCGCTGTACTCCGGCGCCACCGACGCGATGGTGCAGTGGTGGTACGGGCACAACGCTGTGGGCTTTTTCCTGACTGCCGGTTTCCTCGGGATGATGTACTACTTCGTGCCGAAACAGGCCGAGCGTCCGGTGTATTCCTATCGCCTGTCGATCGTGCACTTCTGGGCACTGATCACCCTGTACATCTGGGCCGGCCCGCACCACTTGCACTACACCGCGCTGCCGGACTGGGCGCAGTCGCTGGGCATGGTGATGTCGCTGGTGCTGCTGGCACCGAGCTGGGGCGGGATGATCAACGGCATGATGACCCTCTCGGGTGCCTGGCATAAGTTGCGCAGCGACCCGATCCTGCGTTTCCTCGTGGTGTCGCTGGCGTTTTACGGCATGTCGACCTTCGAAGGTCCGATGATGGCGATCAAGACTGTCAACGCCCTCTCCCACTACACCGACTGGACCATCGGCCACGTTCACGCCGGTGCGCTCGGCTGGGTGGCGATGATTTCCATCGGCGCGCTGTACCACATGATCCCGAAAATCTTCGGCCGCGAGCAGATGCACAGCATCGGTCTGATCAACGCGCACTTCTGGCTCGCGACCATCGGCACCGTGCTCTACATCGCGTCGATGTGGGTCAACGGCATCGCCCAGGGCCTGATGTGGCGCGCAGTCAATGAGGACGGCACGCTGACCTACTCCTTCGTCGAAACCCTGGTGGCCAGCCACCCGGGCTTCGTCGTGCGCTTGGTAGGCGGTGCGATCTTCCTCAGCGGCATGTTCCTGATGGCTTACAACACCTGGCGCACCGTGCGGGCCTCGCAGCCTGCTGACGTCGCCGCTGCCGCGCAGATGGCCTGAGGAGTCCGCCATGAAACACGAAACGATTGAAAAGAACGTCGGCCTGTTGATGCTGTTGATGGTGCTCGCCGTGAGCATCGGCGGCCTGACGCAGATTGTCCCGCTGTTCTTCCAGGACGTAACCAATAAACCGGTGGAAGGCATGAAGCCCTACACCGCGCTGCAACTGGAAGGTCGCGACATCTATATCCGCGAAGGCTGCGTACAGTGCCACTCGCAGATGATCCGGCCGTTTCGCGCCGAAACCGAACGTTACGGGCACTACTCGGTGGCGGGCGAAAGCGTCTGGGATCACCCGTTCCTCTGGGGTTCCAAACGCACCGGGCCGGATCTGGCACGGGTCGGCGCACGCTACTCGGATGACTGGCACCGCGCGCATTTGTACAACCCGCGCAACGTCGTACCGGAATCGAAGATGCCGGCCTACCCATGGCTGGTCACGCAAGCGGTCGACAGCAGCCACACCGAAACCAAGCTCAAAGTCATGCGCACCCTCGGCGTGCCGTACACCGACGACGACATCAGCGGCGCGGTCGCCAGCCTCAAGGGCAAGACCGAAATGGACGCCCTTGTCTCCTATCTGCAAGTGCTCGGCACTGCGATCAAGAGCAAGAGGTGATCACGATGGTCTTTGAAATGAGCGCAGGACTGATTCGTGGTTTAGGCACGGTCGTGGTGTTCGTGGCCTTCGTCGGCCTGACTTTGTGGGTGTTCAACGGCAAGCGCAATCCGGAATTCGCCGAAGCGCGCCTGCTGCCCTTCGCCGACGAACCACAACTCGCCCCAAATCCAGCATCTGAAGAAACAAGGAGTACCCGGTCATGACCACCTTCTGGAGTACGTGGATCTGCGTACTGACCATCGGCAGCCTGATCGGCCTGACCTGGCTGCTGGTCGGCACCCGTCGGGGCGAGACCAAGGGCAGCGTCGACCAGACCATGGGCCACAGCTTCGACGGCATCGAGGAGTACGACAACCCGCTGCCGCAGTGGTGGTTCATGCTGTTCGCCGGCACGCTGGTGTTTTCCGTGGGTTACCTGATTCTGTATCCGGGCCTGGGCAACTGGAAAGGTATCCTGCCGGGTTATGAGGACGGCTGGACTGGCGTGCACGAGTGGGAAAAGGAAATGAGCAAGGCTGACGCCAAGTTCGGGCCGATCTTTGCCAAGTTCGCCGCGATGCCGTTGGAAGAAGTGGCCAAGGATCCGCAGGCACTGAAAATGGGTGGCCGTCTGTTCGCCTCCAACTGCTCGGTGTGCCACGGTTCCGACGCCAAAGGCGCGTTCGGTTTCCCTAACCTCGCCGACAGCGACTGGCGCTGGGGCGGCGACGCCGACACCATCAAGGCAACCATCATGGGTGGGCGGATGGCGGCGATGCCGGCCTGGGGTGAAGCATTGGGCGAAGCCGGTGTGAAGAACGTTGCCGCATTCGTGCGTCATGAACTGGCCGGTCTGCCGCTGGCGGCGGATAACAAGGCGGATCTGCAAGCAGGTCAGCAGGCGTTCAGCACCATGTGCGTCGCCTGTCACGGCGCTAACGGTCAGGGCACTGCAGCGATGGGCGCGCCGAACCTGACGCATCCGGCGGGATTCATTTATGGCACCAGCCTGACGCAACTCGAGCAGACTATCCGCCACGGTCGTCAGGGCCACATGCCAGCGCAGAACGAGTTGCTGGGCAACGATAAAGTACAATTGCTCGCCGCTTATGTGTACAGCCTGTCACACGGATTGAATACAGATAATCTGCAAGTTGAAACCAAGAAAGACTGAAGCGTAGCACCCGACTGCCGCATTCTTTTGGATGCGGCAGTTCCCTGCCTCTTTGCGACCCATTGTCGCACCCCCTCTAAACCCCGCCTTTCGAATCCCCGGATTCGGGTCTAAGCTTGCTCGAGGCGAACTGGCGCGTGCCGGTTCCGGGTCAAGCTTGCGCGATGTGTTCGACCAATCAGATGAGCAACTGGCCGCAAAGGCAGGTAGATACCGGCTGTCGTGCCAAATGCCATCGGTCGCCCGATCCGGGCTTTTCAACACACGCAGTTACAAGTGACCTGAACCCTTCGCTTTTTTCGTTCGCTGCGACATTTTGTCCGAGGCCAATTTTGACCTTACGCGGCGTATGGAAAGGCCGCAGAATCAGCGCTGGGAAGCATTGACCCAGGTCATGGCGCGTTGCAATGACCCCCTGCTCTCTGCATACTTGCGGCCGATTTTAATCCTAATAAAACACCCAAACCGTGGAACCTTAGAATGAGCACAGCAATCAGTCCGACTGCTTATAACTATAAGGTAGTCCGCCAGTTCGCCATCATGACGGTGGTCTGGGGGATCCTTGGCATGGGGCTCGGTGTCTTCATCGCCTCGCAACTGGTCTGGCCGGAGTTGAACTTCGGTCTGCCATGGACGAGCTTTGGACGCCTGCGCCCGTTGCACACAAACCTGGTGATTTTTGCCTTCGGTGGCTGTGCACTGTTTGCCACTTCCTACTATGTCGTGCAGCGAACCTGCCAGACGCGACTGATTTCCGACAGCCTCGCGGCCTTCACCTTCTGGGGCTGGCAAGCGGTCATCGTCGGCGCGATCATTACCTTGCCGCTGGGTTACACCACCACCAAGGAATACGCGGAACTGGAATGGCCGATCGCCATTTTGCTGGCCATTGTCTGGGTCACCTACGGTCTGGTGTTCTTCGGCACCATCACCAAGCGCAAAACCAAGCACATCTATGTGGGTAACTGGTTCTACGGCGCGTTCATCGTCGTGACCGCGATGCTGCACATCGTCAACCACGCGTCCCTGCCGGTGAATCTGTTCAAGTCTTACTCGGCCTACTCGGGCGCGACCGACGCGATGATCCAGTGGTGGTACGGCCACAACGCCGTGGGGTTCTTCCTGACCACCGGCTTCCTCGGGATGATGTACTACTTCGTGCCGAAACAGGCCGAACGTCCGATCTACTCCTATCGCCTGTCGATCGTGCACTTCTGGGCGCTGATCACCCTGTACATCTGGGCCGGTCCGCACCACCTGCACTACACCGCACTGCCGGATTGGGCACAATCGCTGGGCATGGCCATGTCGATCATTCTGCTGGCGCCGAGCTGGGGCGGCATGATCAACGGCATGATGACCCTGTCGGGCGCGTGGCATAAATTGCGCACCGACCCGATCCTGCGCTTCCTCGTGGTATCGCTGGCGTTCTACGGCATGTCGACCTTCGAAGGGCCGATGATGGCGATCAAGACCGTCAACTCGCTCTCGCACTACACCGACTGGACCATCGGCCACGTACACGCCGGCGCTTTGGGTTGGGTAGCGATGATCTCGATCGGCGCGATCTACCACATGATCCCGAAACTGTTCGGCCGCGCGCAGATGCACAGCGTCGGTCTGATCAACGCGCATTTCTGGCTCGCGACCATCGGTACCGTGCTGTACATCGCCTCGATGTGGGTCAACGGCATTACTCAAGGCCTGATGTGGCGTGCAATCAACGATGACGGCACCCTCACCTACTCGTTCGTCGAAGCGCTGCAAGCCAGCCATCCGGGCTTCATCGTCCGTGCTTTGGGCGGTGCGTTCTTCGCCAGCGGCATGCTGCTGATGGCTTACAACGTGTACCGCACCGTTCGCGCCTCGGATCCGGTGGAAGCCGAAGCCGCCGCCAAGATTGCTGTAGTTGGAGCTCACTGATGAAGCATGAAGCAGTCGAGAAGAACATTGGCCTGTTGGCCTTCTTCATGGTCATCGCCGTCAGCATCGGCGGCCTGACGCAAATCGTTCCGCTGTTTTTCCAGGACGTCACCAACAAGCCGGTCGAAGGCATGAAGCCGCGCACCGCGCTTGAACTGGAAGGCCGCGACGTTTATATCGCCAACGGCTGTGTCGGCTGCCACTCGCAGATGATCCGTCCGTTCCGTGCCGAAACCGAACGCTACGGCCACTACTCGGTTGCCGGTGAAAGCGTGTGGGATCACCCGTTCCTGTGGGGTTCCAAGCGTACCGGCCCGGACCTGGCCCGTGTCGGCGGTCGTTACTCCGATGACTGGCAGCGTGCGCACTTGTACAACCCGCGCAACGTAGTGCCCGAGTCGAAAATGCCGGCTTACCCGTTCCTCGTGGAAAACAAGCTCGACGGCAAGGAAACCGCCAAGAAAATGGAGGTCTTGCGTACGCTCGGCGTTCCGTACACCGATGAAGACATCGCCGGTGCACAGGATGCCGTGAAGGGCAAAACCGAAATGGACGCGCTGGTGGCCTATCTGCAAGGCCTGGGCACCATCATCAAAAGCAAACGGTGATCTAGATGGATATCGGGATGATTCGTGGCCTGGGCACCGTTGTTGTGATGGTGGCCTTCATCGGTCTGGCGTTGTGGGTGTTCAGCCCCAAGCGCAAGTCGGAGTTTGAAGACGCGACCTTGTTGCCTTTCGCGGATGATCCCGAAGCCATCAAGCACGTCGAGCAAGCTTCTAGGAGTAACAAAGAATGACTACGTTCTGGAGTCTGTACGTCACAGTCCTCAGTCTGGGTACGATTTTCGCCCTGACCTGGCTGCTGCTGTCGACCCGCAAGGGCCAGCGCAGCGAGCAGACGGACGAGACGGTTGGCCACTCGTTCGACGGGATCGAGGAGTACGACAACCCCCTGCCGAAATGGTGGTTCATGCTGTTCGTCGGCACCATCGTTTTCGCCCTGGGTTATCTGGTGCTGTACCCGGGCCTGGGCAACTGGAAAGGTCTGCTGCCGGGTTACAACTACCTCGATACCGAGAAACAGACCGCGTTCGCCAACGGCCAGACCGGCTGGACCGGTGTGCACGAGTGGGAAAAGGAAATGGCTCGTTCGGACGCCAAGTTCGGTCCGATCTTCGCCAAGTTCGCGGCGATGCCGATTGAAGAAGTGGCCAAGGACCCGCAAGCACTGAAGATGGGTGGCCGCCTGTTCGCCTCCAACTGCTCGGTGTGCCACGGTTCCGACGCCAAGGGCGCCTACGGTTTCCCGAACCTGACCGACGCCGACTGGCGCTGGGGCGGCGAAGCGGAAACCATCAAGACCACCATCATGGGCGGCCGTCACGCGGTGATGCCGGCCTGGGCCGAAGTGATTGGCGAGCAAGGCGTGGCCGATGTGGCTGCGTACGTGGTCACCAACCTCGATGGGCGCAAGCTGCCGGAAGGCACCAAAGCCGATGTCGCCAACGGCCAGAAACTGTTCGCCGGCAACTGCGTGGCCTGTCACGGTCCAGCCGGTAAAGGTACGCCGGCAATGGGCGCCCCTGACCTGACCCACCCGGGCGCGTTCATCTACGGTTCAAGCTTCGCGCAACTGCAACAGACCATCCGTTACGGCCGTCAGGGCCAGATGCCTGCGCAGGAACAGCTGCAAGGCAATGACAAGGTGCACCTGCTGGCGGCTTACGTTTACAGCCTGTCCCACGGTGAAAAAGCGCCGGAAGCCGAGGCGCAGTAACACCAACGCTTGAAGCAAAAAAACGGCCCCACCAATGTGAATTGGCGGGGCCGTTTCATTTTCCCTCTCTACTGATTCATAGAATATTGCCTCCACCGAGACTGTCCAGGCCGGAAGGTTTGCGCTTCTTGCCAGAGTCGTCCGGCGGGTTGCTCTTCTGTGTGGACGGATCCTTCGTCTCCTCTGCAGCTTCGGTAGACTCAAGCGCTGCCAGAGCCGCTTGCAGCTGCGCGACGGCCACGGAAGCTCCCGGAATCGCGATATTGAGAATGACGTTCAGTGCATCAATTTCTTTCTGAGTAACGCCAAGTGCCTTGAGAGTGCTTTCGTTCATACATTTTCATCCTTGAAAAAAGTCCGGTGTACCGGATAAAACCAATGAAAGCGGTGCCCTGGAGGTTACTCAAGGCCGACTGGCCCAGATGGACTTCACCGGGACCGTAGGCACGGACTGCGGTTTTTGCCATTCATTGTTCTCGATGAGGTTGACGTGCAGCTGCTTGCGGTCATCTGAGAAGCTGGCCGTCAGGTAAGTCTGCTGGGACGTTGCGCCGCTGAGAAACATCGGCACCTTACCCATCCAGCGCTTGGCCCCACCTCGGGTATGGTAATGACCCGCAAAGATGGCGGTGACTTCATACTTCTCGATCATGTCCAGAAAGCGCTGTTGCTGTTGCCTGTCTCCCTGCCAGTCATCCCATTTGTGCATGTTGAGGATGATGGCGTAGCCCTGAGTCCTCGCCACCCACAAATCGTTTTCCAGCCAGTCCAGTGCGCTGGTGATATTGAAGGTTGTCGGATTCAGTGCATGAGCAATCTTCGTGGTATAGGTAGGCTCGTTATTGAGTTGTACCAGATGAACTTCTCCGACACTCTTCGAGTAAGCCAGACTGCCCGAATAAAGGATATCCAGAAAACCGCCGGTGACTTTCAGGTCGAAATTATTCACCTTCGCCTTATGATGTTCATTGAACTCGACAATACTGCCCGCCGCACAACTATTGCTGAAACAGTCATCCACGTTATTTTCGTAATCGTGATTACCCAGGCCGTACAGGTAATCACCCTTGAAGTATTTTTCCAGGGCCGACTTCATGTACGAGCGCTGCCAACCGTGGCCGAAAGCAGTAATGTCACCGTTGATCATCAACGGGATTGCCGCCTGCCCCCCGTGGGCATTTCGAAACTCGGCGATACTGCGCAACTGGCTGTCCACCAGCCATTTGGCACGCTTTTCGAAATCCGCATCGGATTCCGGCGCTTCGCTGTCGGTCTTGTCAGTCCAGGGGTATTGCGTATCGGACGCGAACACCATATGCCGTGGCATGCCCTCAACGGCATGAGCCAAAGTAACAAAAACGAATAAACAGACACCCAGCAGAAACTTTACCACTCCATTGAAATACATAACCTTGAAACTCCATTTAATCTGAATAAGAACTGGCGCGAATATCGCCAGACGCAAACATATTCGATCAAACGGAATCTTTCAAAGCAGACTACAGGAGCAATTAAATAAACTTGTTTCAAACATACAAACAACAGAAAACCAAAGTTTCTTGTTTCAACCAGACTTCTCGAAGTTTGACCACTGGCAACGAACAGCCAGGAGCCGGGTTTCGGCCATGCAGATGACCAGACAGCGCAATGGCGACGAATCGCCTAGACTCATTTATTGGCCGACCCAAAAAGGGCGATCTCTCACAAGTCAATTGATTCAAGTCATTACACCATCAATTGATTTTGCCCAACGCGACCAAAGGTCGCACCCGTTCGTCGGTATGACAGGCGTATCATTGCGCCACCGCAACAGCCCTTTCTGACCCCGGTTGGCACGTATCGACCGAGGCATTTTTCCACTGCCGTGGGATGCAATGATGAGCAATCAGATTCCGGTACACGACGTCACACCACCGAGCAAAAACGCGAACAACAGCGTCGATCTTTACGCCTCTAGAGAAAAAATCTACACCCGCGCTTTCACCGGCCTGTTCCGCAATCTGCGGATGTTGGGCGGTGCCGGACTGTTCCTGCTGTATTTCGGCACGGTGTGGCTGAACTGGGGCGGGCATCAGGCGGTGTGGTGGAACCTGCCGGAGCGCAAGTTCTTTATCTTCGGTGCAACCTTCTGGCCGCAGGATTTCATCCTGCTGTCGGGGATTTTGATCGTCGCCGCGTTCGGCCTGTTTTTCATCACCGTGTATGCCGGGCGGGTCTGGTGCGGGTACACCTGCCCGCAAAGCGTCTGGACATGGATTTTCATGTGGTGCGAGAAAGTCACCGAAGGCGACCGCAACCAGCGCATCAAGCTCGACAAAGCGCCCATGAGCGGCAACAAACTCCTGCGCAAGCTGGCCAAACACTCGTTGTGGTTGCTGATCGGCTTTGTCACCGGCATGACCTTCGTCGGCTATTTCTCGCCAATCCGTGAGCTGGTGTTCGAGTTCTTCACCGGCCAGGCCGATGGCTGGTCGTATTTCTGGGTCGGTTTTTTCACCCTCGCTACTTACGGCAACGCCGGTTGGTTGCGCGAGCAGGTGTGCATCTACATGTGTCCGTATGCGCGTTTCCAGAGCGTGATGTTCGACAAGGACACGCTGATCGTTTCCTACGATCCACGTCGCGGGGAAACCCGTGGCCCGCGCAAGAAAGGCGTCGATTACAAGGCGCAGGGTTTGGGCGACTGCATCGACTGCACGATGTGCGTGCAAGTCTGCCCGACCGGCATCGACATCCGCGACGGCCTGCAAATCGAGTGCATCGGTTGCGCCGCGTGCATCGACGCCTGCGACAGCATCATGGACAAAATGGACTACCCGCGTGGGTTGATCAGCTATACCACCGAGCACAATCTGTCCGGGCAGAAAACCCATAAACTGCGTCCGCGCCTGATCGGCTATGCCGTGGTGCTGCTGGCGATGATCAGCCTGTTGGCGGGGGCTTTCTTCATGCGCTCGCTGGTGGGTTTCGACGTCAGCAAGGACCGCGTGCTGTACCGCGAAAACGCCGAAGGCCGAATCGAAAACGTCTACAGCCTGAAGATCATGAACAAGGACCAGCGCGACCATACCTACCTGCTCGAAGCCAGCGGTCTGCCGGATCTGCGTCTGCAAGGCAAACGCGAGATCAAGGTCGCCGCCGGGGATATTTTCAGCATGCCGGTCGAGCTGTCGAGCGCGCCTGAGCAACTGCCGTCGAGCACCAACGAGGTGAAATTCACCCTCAAGGATGCCGATGACGCCAGCGTCCACGTTGAAGCCAAGAGCCGATTCATCGGCCCACAAATTCGTTGAGAGAACTGAACATGCCCGCAGCAAACGCCGCAAGTCCTTGGTACAAGCATCTCTGGCCATGGATCATCATCGCGATTCTCGCCTGCTCGGTGACCCTGACCCTGTCCATGGTGACCATCGCGGTGAACAACCCGGACAATCTGGTCAACGACAACTACTACGAGGCGGGCAAGGGCATCAACCGCTCGCTGGATCGCGAGCTGTTGGCGCAGACCCTGAAGATGCGTGCCAGCGTGCATCTGGATGGCGTCACTGGCGAAGTCGATTTGCGCTTGAGCGGTGACAGCCAGCCGAACACTCTGGAGCTGAACCTGATCTCGCCGACGCAACCGGAGAAGGATCGCAAGATTGTGCTGGCGCGCAGCGAATCGGAAGCGGGCCGCTATATCGGTCAGTTGGGAGACAAGGTTGAAGGTCGGCGGTTCGTCGAATTGCTCGGTACGCAGGATGAGCATATTTGGCGGATGTTCGAAGAAGAACAGGTCAGCCATGACAAGGATCTGCTGCTCGGAGACGAACCCCTCCAGGGCGCGGAAGACCTGAAGAAGTGAGTCAACGTCAAAAGCCCCTCACCCTGACCCTCTCCCAGAGGGAGAGGGGACTGGTCTCGGGCGTTTGCGTAATTGATCTACTTCAGTGACGTTAGCGCTGACTGAACCTGTTAATCCGGCCACCACCATTCGGCTCCCTCTCCCCCCGGGAGAGGGCTGGGGTGAGGGCAAGCGGACCACTCAAATACCCGGGCTTACCCCGTCGACGATGCCATGACCACCCCACTCCCCTGCTACCACTGCGCCCTGCCCGTTCCGTCCGGCAGCCGCTTCACCGCTGTCGTGCTCGGGGAGTCGCGTGAGTTCTGCTGTCCGGGCTGTCAGGCCGTGGCCGAAGCCATCGTCGCCGGCGGGCTCGAAAGCTATTACCAGCATCGCAGTGAAGCTTCGGCCAACCCCCAAGCGCTGCCAGTGCAACTGGTCGACGAGCTGGCGCTGTACGACCGCGCCGATGTGCAAAAACCTTTCGTGCGGCATGAAGGCGAACTGGCCGAAACCACCCTGTTGATGGAAGGCATCAGTTGCGCCGCGTGCGGCTGGTTGATCGAGAAACACCTGCGCACTCTGCCAGCGGTGGCCGAGGCGCGACTCAATCTGTCCAACCATCGCCTGCACGTACGCTGGGCCGACGCGCAATTGCCGCTGAGCCAGATCCTCGGCGAACTGCGCCACATCGGTTACGCCGCGCACCCGTATCAGGCCGACCGCGCCAGCGAACAAATGGCCAGCGAAAACCGTCTCGCCCTGCGTCAACTCGGTGTCGCCGGTTTGCTGTGGTTCCAGGCGATGATGGCGACCATGGCCACCTGGCCGGAATTCAACATCGACCTCAGCCCCGAGCTGCACACGATACTGCGCTGGGTCGCGCTGTTTCTGACCACGCCGATCGTGTTCTACAGCTGCGCGCCGTTCTTCAAAGGCGCGATGCGCGATTTGCGCACGCGCCATCTGACCATGGACGTTTCGGTGTCGCTGGCGATTGGCGGCGCCTACATCGCCGGGATCTGGACCTCGATCACTGGCGTCGGCGAGTTGTATTTCGACGCGGTGGGCATGTTCGCGCTGTTCCTGCTCGCCGGACGCTATCTGGAACGCCGCGCCCGCGAGCGCACCGCTGCCGCCACTGCGCAGTTGGTGAACTTGTTGCCGGCCTCGTGCCTGCGTCTCGATGAGTCCGGCCAGAGCGAGCGCATCCTGCTCAGCGAACTGCGCCTCAACGATCACGTGCTGGTGCAACCGGGTTCGATTCTGCCGGCGGACGGCAAGATCCTCGACGGCCAGTCGAGCGTCGACGAATCGCTGCTGACCGGCGAATACCTGCCGCAACCGCGCAGGCCGGGGGATGCGGTCACCGCCGGCACGCTCAACGTCGAAGGCGCACTGACGGTTGAAGTGCAGGCGCTGGGTCAGGACACGCGGCTGTCGGCCATCGTCCGTTTGCTCGACCGCGCCCAGGCCGAAAAACCACGGCTGGCAGAAATCGCCGACCGTGCCGCGCAGTGGTTTCTGCTGCTGTCGTTGATCGCCGCCGCAGCCATCGGCCTGCTGTGGTGGGAGCTGGATTCGTCGCGGGCGTTCTGGATCGTTCTCGCCATGCTCGTAGCGACCTGCCCTTGCGCACTGTCGCTGGCAACGCCGACCGCGCTAACCGCCGCCACCGGCACCCTGCACAAACTCGGTCTGTTGCTGACGCGCGGGCATGTGCTGGAAGGCCTGAACCAGATCGACACGGTGATTTTCGACAAGACCGGCACCCTCACCGAAGGGCGATTGGTGCTGCGTTCGATCCGCCCGCTCGACGCACTCGACAGCGATCAATGCCTGAGCCTTGCCGCCGCGCTGGAAAACCGCTCGGAACACCCGATTGCCCGCGCCTTCGGCCGAGCGCCGCTGGCCGCCGAAGAAGTGCACAGTTCGCCAGGGCTGGGTCTGGAAGGTCTGGTCGGCGAGCAGCGTTTGCGCATTGGCCAGGCTGAGTTTGTCTGCGCCCTCAGCACAGCCGATATCCCGCCGATGCCCGACGAAGCTGGTCAATGGTTGTTGCTCGGAGACAGCCACGGGCCGCTGGCGTGGTTGGTTCTCGATGATCGCTTGCGTGCCGATGCTCCGGCGTTGCTCGCCGCGTGCAAGGCGCGTGGCTGGCGGACGCTGCTGCTGTCGGGCGACAGTTCGCCGATGGTCGCCAGTGTCGCCGCCGAACTGGGTATCGACGAGGCCCATGGCGGTCTGCGCCCGGACGACAAGTTGCAAGTACTGCAACAACTGCACAAGGAAGGCCGCAAGGTGTTGATGCTTGGCGACGGGGTCAACGACGTGCCGGTGCTGGCTGCGGCCGACATCAGCGTGGCGATGGGCTCGGCCACCGATCTGGCCAAGACCAGCGCTGACGCGGTGCTGCTGTCCAATCGTCTCGACGCGCTGGTGCAAGCCTTTACGCTGGCGCGTCGCACCCGCCGGGTAATCATCGAAAACCTGCTGTGGGCCGCGCTGTACAATGGTCTCATGTTGCCGTTCGCGGCCCTCGGCTGGATCACCCCGGTGTGGGCCGCAGTCGGCATGTCGATCAGTTCGTTGACCGTGGTGCTCAATGCCCTGCGCCTGACTCGTTTGCCGAGCGCGCCAAGCATTCACGCCACGTCGGAAAATCGCCCGCTGCCGGCCTGAGCCGCGCGGGCCTGGAGTAGCAGATGCCAGCTCTTTACGTGATGATCCCGGCCGCGCTGCTGATCGTGGCGATCGCCGTGTACATCTTTTTCTGGGCGGTGGACAGCGGTCAGTACGACGACCTCGACGGCCCGGCCCACAGCATTTTGTTCGACGATCAGGACCCGAACCACACTGCAGCGGTGGACGAAGTCAAACCGGCCAAACCCGACGACAAGGCTCCGCCCCATGCTTGAATTGGCGCCACTGCTGGTGTCTGCGCTGATCCTCGGTTTGCTCGGCGGTGGCCATTGTCTGGGCATGTGCGGCGGTTTGATGGGCGCGCTGACACTGGCAATTCCCAAGGAACAACGCAGTCGGCGTTTTCGCTTGCTGCTGGCGTACAACCTCGGGCGGATCCTCAGTTATGCCACGGCCGGGCTGTTGATCGGACTCGCCGGCTGGGCGCTGGCCAACAGTCCTGCGGCGTTGTTCATGCGCGTGTTGGCCGGGCTGCTGCTGATCGCCATGGGTTTGTATCTGGCCGGCTGGTGGAGCGGACTGACCCGCATCGAAAGCCTCGGACGCGGTTTGTGGCGCTACATCCAACCGGTCGCCAATCGCCTATTGCCAGTGTCGAGCCTGCCGCGCGCCTTGCTCCTTGGTGCGCTGTGGGGCTGGCTGCCGTGCGGACTGGTTTACAGCACCTTGCTGTGGTCGGCGAGTCAGGGCAATGCGCTGGACAGTGCGTTGTTGATGCTCGCGTTCGGCCTCGGCACCTGGCCGGTGTTGCTCGCGACCGGCCTCGCCGCCGAGCGCGTCACCGCGTTGTTGCGCAAACGCAGCGTGCGTATGGCCGGCGGCTTGCTGGTGATCCTGTTCGGCATCTGGACATTGCCCGGCCCACACCAGCATTGGCTGATGGGCCATTAAGATCTGCGGTTGATGCAAATCAAGAGCCCCATCGCCTCACCCCGATAGACTCGCCAACACTGCCAGCCTATCCGGGGAACGCCCGCATGCTCGACGCCATTCGTTGGGACACCGATTTGATCCGCCGCTACGACCTGGCGGGGCCGCGCTACACCTCGTATCCCACGGCCGTTCAATTCAACAGTCAGGTCGGCACCTTCGACCTGTTCCACGCCCTGCGCGACAGCCGCAAGGCGCAGCGTCCGTTGTCGCTGTACGTGCATGTGCCGTTCTGCGCGAACATTTGCTACTACTGCGCCTGCAACAAGGTCATCACCAAGGATCGCGGGCGTGCCCTGCCCTATCTGCAACGGCTCGAGCAGGAAATCCAGCTGATCGCCTGCCACCTCGACCCGCTGCAGAAAGTCGAGCAACTGCACTTCGGCGGCGGCACCCCGACCTTCCTCAGCCACGACGAACTGCGCCAGTTGATGGCGCACCTGCGCAAGCATTTCAATCTGCTCGACGATGATTCCGGCGACTACGGCATCGAGATCGACCCGCGTGAAGCCGACTGGTCGACCATGGGCCTGCTGCGTGAACTGGGCTTCAACCGGGTCAGCATCGGCCTGCAAGACCTCGACCCGGCGGTACAACGCGCGGTCAACCGTCTGCAAAGCCTGGAAGAAACCCGCGCGGTAATTGATGCGGCGCGGACCCTGCAATTTCGCTCGATCAACATCGACTTGATCTACGGCTTGCCGAAGCAGACCCCGGACAACTTCGCCCGCACCGTCGACGAAGTGATCAGCCTGCAACCGGACCGGCTCTCGGTGTTCAACTACGCGCACCTGCCGGAACGCTTCATGCCGCAGCGGCGGATCAATGGCAACGAACTGCCGGCAGCGGCGCAGAAACTCGAAATGCTCCAGCGCACCATCGAGCAACTGACTGCCGCCGGTTATCGCTACATCGGCATGGACCACTTTGCCCTGCCCGACGATGAACTGGCGGTGGCTCAGGAAGAATCGACGCTACAGCGCAATTTCCAGGGCTACACGACACATGGGCACTGCGATTTGATTGGTCTGGGCGTTTCAGCGATCAGCCAGATTGGTGATCTGTACTGCCAGAACAGCAGTGACCTGAATGAATACCAGAACACCCTCGCCTCCGCGCAACTGGCGACCAGTCGTGGCCTGGTGTGCAACGCCGATGATCGCTTGCGCCGCGCCGTGATCCAGCAATTGATCTGCAATTTCAGCCTGGATTTCGCCGAAATCGAGCGCACCTTCAACGTCGATTTTCAAGGCTACTTCGGCGCACTCTGGCCGCAACTGCAAGACATGGCCAGCGATGGCTTGATCGAACTTGATCGTGATCGGATCAATGTACTACCGGCCGGACGCTTGCTGGTGCGTTCGGTGTGCATGGTCTTCGACGCCTATCTGGAACAGCAGAACCGTCAGCGTTTTTCCCGGGTGATCTGACTTTGGCGTTGCCCTGCGGCTTTATGCCTGTGGGGCAATCTCGCCACAAGCTGGCCTGGATGTCCTCTCGTGGGTTACCCTTACGTCTTATGTGTGTTTTCCCACAAGGATTGAAGAAATGTCTGAGCCAGTTAAACAGCGCGCTCACAACCAGGCACACTGCAAGGATTGCAGCCTGGCCCCTCTCTGCCTGCCACTTTCTCTGAATCTGGAAGACATGGATGCGCTGGACGAAATCGTTAAACGCGGTCGCCCGTTGAAAAAAGGTGAGTTCCTGTTCCGCCAGGGCGACACGTTCGATTCCGTTTTTGCCGTGCGCTCCGGCGCCCTGAAAACCTTCAGCCTGAGCGATGCCGGCGAAGAACAACTGACTGGCTTCCACCTGCCGAGCGAACTGGTCGGCCTGTCGGGCATGGACACCGAGAAACATCCGGTCTCCGCCCAGGCGCTGGAAACCACCTCGGTCTGCGAAATCCCCTTCGAACGCCTCGACGAACTGGCCCTGCAATTGCCGCAACTGCGCCGCCAGTTGATGCGCGTGATGAGTCGTGAAATCCGCGACGATCAGCAGATGATGTTGCTGCTGTCGAAGAAAACGGCCGACGAGCGCATCGCGACTTTCCTGGTGAATTTTTCGGCACGTTTCCGCGCTCGCGGCTTCTCGGCCAACCAGTTCCGTTTGAGCATGTCGCGCAATGAAATCGGCAATTATCTGGGGCTGGCGGTGGAAACCGTGTCCCGCGTGTTCACGCGCTTTCAGCAGAACGCGCTGATTGCCGCCGAGGGCAAAGAAATTCATATTCTCGACCCGATTCAGCTGTGCGCACTGGCCGGCGGCTCGCTCGAAGTCTGATCTCGACCCGCGGCCGAGCGAATCGTTTCAGCCGCGGGTATACTGCGTCGTTTGCAGCCCTGCCAGGACAACTCGACGATGGTCTTCGACTCCTTCGACATCAAATCCCTGATCCGCCCCGTGATCGACTTCCCGAAACCGGGCGTGATCTTCCGCGACATCACCCCGCTGTTTCAGTCGCCGACGGCCCTGCGCCTGGTGATGGACAGCTTCGCCCACCGCTATGTGGAAGCTGATTTCACCCACATCGGCGCGATGGATGCGCGTGGTTTTCTGATCGGCTCGGTGTTGGCCTATCAGTTGAACAAGCCACTGGTGCTGTTCCGCAAGCAAGGCAAGCTGCCGGCGGACGTGCTGGCCGAGGGTTATGCGACCGAGTACGGCGAAGCCTTCCTTGAAGTGCACGCTGACAGCCTGTGTGAAGGCGATTCGGTGGTGATGTTTGATGATTTGATCGCGACTGGCGGCACCCTGATTGCTGCAGCGAACCTGATTCGCCGCATGGGCGCCCGCGTTCACGAAGCGGCGGCGATCATTGATCTGCCAGAGCTGGGTGGCTCGCAGCGTTTGCAGGACATGGGCATTCCGACCTTTTGCCTGACGCAGTTTGCACTGTCTGACAAATAGTAAAGATCAAAAGATCGCAGCCTTCGGCAGCTCCTACAGGTGAAATGCAATCCCGTGTAGGAGCTGCCGAAGGCTGCGATCTTTTGCTTCTAAAGCCCCATCTGCTTGCTGATGATTTCGTTCATCACTTCCCGCGTCCCGCCGCCAATCGACAGCAGGCGATTATCCCGATACAGCCGTTCGACCAGACTCTCGCGCATGTACCCCATGCCCCCAAGTATCTGCACCGCCTCCGTGGTGATACGATCCGAGGTGTCCGTAGCGAAATTCTTGGCCATGGAAATCTCCTTGATCACACTCTTGCCCGCCGCCATCTTCGCCGCCTGCCGGTAAGTGAACTCCCGCGACACTTCCAGCGCCGTGGCCATTTCGGCGAGGCGATGTTTGATCACCTGAAACTTGCCAATCGGTTTGCCAAAGGCTTCACGCTCGCGCGCCCACTTCAGGCTTTCCTCCAGCGCTAGCTGTGAAGTCATGTTGGCCATCAATGCCAGCGCCAGGCGTTCGCTTTGGAAGTTGCCCATGATGCAGGCGAATCCCATGTTTTCTGCGCCGATCAGATTTCCTACAGGCACACGGCAATCGTCGAAGAACAATTCAGCCGTGTCCGACGCCCACCAGCCCATTTTCTTCAATTGCCGGCCGACGCTGAAACCCGGCGTGCCCTTCTCGATCAGCAACAGACTGATACCGCCGAAACCCGGCGCGCCGGTGCGCACCGCGACGGTGTAGTAATCCGCGCGGATGCCGCTGGTGATGAAGGTTTTGCTGCCGCTGACGCGGTAATGCTCGCCGTCCCGCACGGCGCGGGTTTGCAGGTTGGCGACGTCGGAGCCGCCACTTGGCTCGGTGACGGCCAACGCGCTGATCTTCTCGCCGCTGAGCACTTGTGGCACTACGCGGTCGCGAATTTCGGGGCGCGCCCATTTGACGATCGGTGGCAGGCCAATATCCAGAGAACCCAGGCCCGCGACCAATCCGCCAGAGCCGCAGCGCATCAGCTCTTCGCTGGCGGCGACTTTGGCGAACAGGTCGCCTTCGTGGCTGCCACCGAGCGCTTCGGGATAGCCGATGCCAAGAATGCCGGCGGCGCCGGCCTTCTGGTACAGCTCGCGGGGGAAGCTTTCGGATTCTTCCCACGCGTCAATGTCCGGCAGGATCTCGCGCTCGACGAAACGTCTGACACTGTCGCGGACCATTTGGTGGCTGGGGTCGAAGTATTCCTGGAAGGCAGGCATCGGCGAACTCCACTGGGGGGTTCACCGACGTTAACCGAGCGCTTGCTTGGTTTTCAACCCTAAGAAGGGCGGAAGATCAAAAGATCGCAGCCTTCGGCAGCTCCTACACAAGATTTGCATTTCAACTGTAGGAGCTGCCGAAGGCTCGGGCCGCGTTCGGACGATCTTTTGATTTTAAAGGGATATCGGTTTACGCCCGGCAAACGAATGCGCCAGGGTCCCGCCATCCACCAACTCCAGCTCGCCACCCAACGGCACGCCATGAGCGATGCGCGAGGCGATCAGCCCTTTGTGCTGCAACAGCTGCGCGATGTAGTGCGCGGTTGCTTCGCCTTCAACAGTTGGGTTGGTCGCGAGAATCACTTCGGTGAAAGTCCCCGCCTCTTCGATCCGCGCCAGCAGTTGCGGAATGCCGATCGCCTCCGGGCCGAGGCCATCCAGCGGCGATAAGTGCCCCTTGAGCACAAAATAGCGCCCCCGGAATCCGGTCTGCTCGACCGCGTAGACGTCCATCGGCCCTTCCACCACACACAGCAGCGTGTCGTCGCGGCGGGTGTCGGCGCATTGCGGGCAGAGGTCGTCTTCGGTCAGCGTACGGCATTGGCGGCAGTGTCCGACCCCTTCCATGGCCTGACCCAGCGCTTGAGACAGGCGCGTGCCGCCGCTGCGGTCGCGTTCGAGCAACTGCAACGCCATGCGCTGGGCAGTTTTCTGACCCACGCCCGGCAGAATTCGCAGGGCGTCGATCAGTTGGCGAATCAAAGGGCTGAAGCTCATGGGTAAAAAGTCCGACAAAACAACGAGACGCGGTTTATACCCGCGCCTCCGGCCAGCGTCAAATGCTCAATCCTGGGCGACCCGCACCACCAGTTTGCCGAAGTTGCGCCCCTCCAGCAGCCCGATAAAGGCTTCAGGTGCCTGCTCCAGGCCATCGACCACGTCTTCGCGGAACTTGACCTTGCCGTCGCGCACGTACGGCACCATCGCGCTGATGAATTCCGGCTGACGATCACCGTAGTCGTCGAACACGATAAAGCCCTGAATCCGCACACGCTTGGTCAGCAGAGTGCGCTGCAACATCGGCAGACGATCCGGACCTGTCGGCGCTTCGGAAGCGTTATAGCCGGCGATCAGACCGCACAATGGAATCCGCGCCTTGGGGTTGAGCAGCGGCACGACCGCGTCGAACACATGGCCACCGACGTTTTCGTAGTAGATGTCGATGCCATCGGGGCAGGCTTTGGCCAGTTGTTCGGCAAAGTCAGGCGCTTTGTGATCGATACAGGCGTCGAAACCCAACTCCTCGACCACGTACTTGCACTTCTCGGCGCCGCCCGCCACGCCGACTGCGCGCAGGCCTTTGATCTTCGCCACCTGGCCGACGACCGAACCTACAGCGCCGGACGCGGCGGCCACCACCAATGTCTCGCCTTCTTTCGGCTGACCGATGTCCATCAGGCCCATGTACGCGGTCATCCCCGGCATGCCCAGCACACCGAGGGCCATCGAAGGGCTCGGCAGCCCGGACGGGATCGGAATGATGTTGCGCCCGTCGCTGATGCTGTGGCTCTGCCAACCGGTCGCGCCGACCACCAGATCACCTTCGTGGAATTTCGGATGACGCGAGCGCTCGACGCGGCTGACAGCGCCACCGGTCATCACTTCGCCGATTTCTACCGGCGCGGCGTAGGACGGTGCGTCACTCATACGCCCGCGCATGTAGGGATCAAGAGACAGATATTGGGTTTTCAGCAGGACCTGGCCATCTTCGAGATCGGGCAGCGCCTCGCGTTCGAGACGGAAGTTTTCCGGGGTCGGCGCGCCAACCGGACGTGAGGCCAGCACGATGCGCTGGTTGAGGGTCAGAGGGTCGGACATGTCAGCGTCTCCTTGAAGTGAAGAATTTGGCGGGTATAGGGAGCAGACCTTTGTATGGGTATCGGGTTCGATGTTTCTCCACTGCCCCCTCGCCATAAGTCATACCTGTAAAGCAGACAAAAAAATGCCAGGCGCAATGCCTGGCACTTTTTGTAGCTCATCTGTCACCCGAAGGCGAATCAGAATGGCAGTTTCATGCCCGCTGGCAGACCCATGCCGGCGGTCATGCCGCCCATTTTTTCCTGGCTGTTGGCTTCGATCTTGCGCACGGCGTCGTTGATGGCGGCGGCGACCAGGTCTTCGATCACTTCGCGGTCGTCTTCGTCCAGACCCGGGACCAGGCTCGGGTCGATGCTGACTTTTTTCAGGTCATGACGACCGGTCATCACCACGCTGACCAGATCACCGCCAGCCTTGCCGGTGACTTCAGCGCTGGCCAGTTCTTCCTGCATCTTGGCCATTTTTTCCTGCATCTGCTGTGCCTGCTTCATCAGGCCGGCCATGCCACCTTTCATCATGGGAATCACCTCAAAAGTACTTGGATCAAAACAGCGCCCGGCGATTGCAACCGAGCGCCTTCAGTTATTAGCCCTGACTGACCAGAGCGTCGACAGGTTCAATAGTATCGCTTCGCACGACCGCGCCAAACTGCTGCACCATCTGCTGGATGAACGGGTCGCCGTGGATCGACTCTTCGGCTTCGCGCTGGCGATTGACCCGGCGGCGCGATGCGGCCTGCGCCGGGGTTTCCTGCTCGGGCTTGATCAGCTCCATGGTCAGGGTCAGGGTGCGCCCGTGAAACTGGTTCAGCGCATCGTTGAGACGACGCTGCTGGGTGCTGTTGAACAGCGCGCTGTGCGCCGGGTCGAGGTGCAGCAACCAGTGGTCGCCATCGACCGCGATCAGCGTGCAGTTGGCAGCGATGCTGCCGGTCATGCCGGAGATCGGCAATTTCGGGAACAGCTCCAGCCATTGCAGGGCCAGCCCGGTGGCCGGCATCGCCGCCGGTTCAGGCTCGGGTTCCGGCTCAGGGTCAGCGGCGTGTTCGCTGGCCAGTTCGTCGAGATAGCTGTAGGCCGAATCCATGTCCGGCTCGATGTAATCCTCGTCCAGCGGCGGCTCATCGTCGTCGCTGCCCGGAGTCGCGGCATCGACGTCGGCCACGGACGGCTCGGAAATCGGCGCGGCGGCCCACTCCGGTGCATCCGGCACCACGCTGTCAGGGATCGGCAGCGGCATCGGCGGCAGTTCTGGCTGCTCGGCGGCGGTTTCCAGCACGGGTTCGACGGCCGGCTGCTGCACCGGCGCAGGCTCGATCGGATCGTTCCATGGCAGGTCGACGACGGCTTCGATGGCGACTGGCTCGGGTTCGGGCGTCGGTTCAGGCTCAGCGACAACCACAGCTGCTGGCTCAGGCGCCGGCGCCACCACTGGCGCAGGCGTCGGCTCGACTACAGCAGCAACCACCGGCGCAGGTTTCGGCGCGGCAGCCACTGAGTTTGCGGAATCAACTGTGGCCTGGCTGATCCCCACTGGCTTTAGCGGTTGCCTCGGGGCGTCCGCCGTGTCTGCCGGCCGGAATGCCAGCATGCGCAGCAAGACCATTTCGAAACCGCCGCGCGGATCCGGTGCCAGCGGCAAGTCGCGGCGCCCGATCAGGCCCATCTGGTAGTAGAACTGCACGTCTTCGGCCGGCAGCGCCTGAGCCAGGGCCAACACCCGGTCACGGTCGCCATGGCCATTGTCGACACCGTCCGGCAGCGCCTGAGCGATGGCCACACGGTGCAGCACGTTGAGAATTTCCGAGAGTACGCCGTTCCAGTCCGGGCCTTGCTCGGCCAGATGGCGCACGGCTTCGAGCAAGCCCTTGGCGTCGCCTTCGATCAGTCGGTGCAGTACATCGAAGACCTGACCGTGATCGAGTGTGCCGAGCATCGCCCGCACATCCGCCGCCAACACCTTGCCTTCACCGAAGGCGATGGCCTGATCGGTCAGGCTCATGGCGTCACGCATCGAACCGTCAGCCGCGCGACCGAGCAACCACAGCGCGTCGTCTTCGAACGGAACGTTTTCCGCGCCGAGTACGTGGGTCAAATGCTCGACCACGCGTTCCGGGGTCATGTTCTTCAGGGAGAATTGCAGGCAGCGCGAAAGAATCGTTGCCGGAAGTTTCTGCGGGTCAGTGGTCGCCAGGATGAACTTGACGTACGGCGGCGGCTCTTCGAGGGTTTTCAGCAGCGCATTGAAGGAATGGCTGGAGAGCATGTGCACTTCGTCGATCAGGTAGACCTTGAAGCGCCCGCGGCTCGGCGCGTACTGCACGTTGTCGAGCAGCTCGCGGGTGTCTTCGACCTTGGTGCGGCTGGCGGCGTCGATCTCGATCAGGTCGACAAAACGCCCTTCGTCGATCTCGCGGCACACCGAACACTCGCCACACGGGGTGGAAGTGATACCTGTCTCACAGTTCAGGCATTTGGCGATGATCCGCGCAATCGTGGTCTTGCCGACGCCGCGCGTACCGGTGAAAAGGTAGGCGTGGTGCAGGCGCTGGCTGTCCAAGGCATTGATCAGAGCCTTGAGCACATGGGTCTGGCCGACCATTTCGCGGAACGAGCGCGGACGCCATTTACGTGCAAGAACCTGATAACTCATCGAAAACCGTCGCGGCAAGGGAAGCAGAAGCGGCTAATGCTAGCGGAGCAAGGGCAAAATTGCATCCGGTGTAGTCGTCTAATCTGGCTAAGCTGCTTCAGCGGGGGCTGTTATCGGCTCGGGAGCGTGAATGACCGAAGCGTTTATGCGATGGGCTGTGGGGGCATGAGCGCGAAAGCGGCCAGTCAGTGCCCATGCGATTCGCGGAATTTCGGTTCTCGGCTTTGGTGATAGTCAACCCACTCCACCACATCGATCGGAACGTACAGCTTGCGCTTGGCGCGAGAGATCGCGATGTACACCGCGCAGATCCGCTGGTCGAACTCATAGGCGTCCTTGAACATCACAGTGGTGAGTAACTCGGGAGTCAGCAGCGCCAGCTCGAACTCCATTCCGCCCGCTTCCTCTGCCAGCATCAGTACGCAGGGATTAGCCGGGTTGCCGAGCATCCGGTTCAGCAGCGTCAGATCGGCAACTTTGAAGCCTTTTTCCAGCTCCTCCCTGACCCAGTGAAACGACTCATCGAATTGATTGGCGTCGCATACGGCTTGCCAGTCGGGCATGTCGCTGAAATAACGGTGCGAGCCTTTTTCGCTGTATTCAGTGCTATAGAAGTCCGGTTTGAACATGGCGATGGCTGAACCCATGAACTGCTTGAAATCCTCCTGCGCCGTTTTGTCCGGAAAACTGAACGCACAGTTGGATTTGTGTAGCTCGATTGCCCACCTCATCGTGTCCCAACGCGACGCCGTCAGCACCACGCAGCCTTCGGGCGGGACGAAACCCGTCGGGTATTCCTCGATAGCGACATCGGCATCCCGCGCGCCTTCGAAGGGAATTTTGCTCTTCTGCGAATGGCGCGAGATCAGCGGATTGACCAGCCGCTCGACAGCACGGCCGGAGCGCACGGAGAAGCTGATATCACTCTGACGAACTTCACGCTTGCGTTTGACCACCACGCCGCTGGCCTGCTGGTATTCATCGCCGAGGGTGATCAGCACCTGACGGCCGCGCTCGATGATCTGCAGCAGCGGCGCGGGAATGTCCTGGCTTTCGTCGATCAGCACATGCGTGTAGCGCGGCGGCACCAGGCAATCGGCCAGGTTTGCGCGCTTCAACAGCAACAACGCGTCGAATCCAGTCTGGCTGCCCCATGCCGGATTCAGCTCAAGGTAACCCCACAGGCGACTGGAATATTCGAGCAGCACGCTGGCGTCCGAACGGGACAATGCCTGAGTGAAATGCGGCAGATGGTTGGTCGAGAAACTGTGTTCGCGCGAGCGGCAATAGCGCTCGATGACCTGCAGGCAGACGTCCAGCGTCGCTTGCCCATCGTGGTGACGAAACCCGAAGATGTTCAGTTCCTGCGCCACGGCCTGCTTGCTCGCAACCCGCGCCGGGGTATTGGCGAACTGCGGGCGGCGGCCAAGCAATAGCGATTGAGCAAATTGCTGAAAGGTCCGGCCGGCCTTCTTCTCGATCACGCCTTTCATGCGCTTGCGCAGGTTGTCCAGTTTTGCATCGGTGTGCGCCAGCAACAGCGTGCGCTCGGGGCGCAAGTGCTCGAGCAAGGCGACCAGCAGATGACTCTTGCCGATGCCCGCGTAACCCTGAACGTGCAGGTCTTCATCGAGATTGGCGCGAAAGGTTCTGACCAGTTTGTCTTGCGCAGCGCTCAACCAGCGCTCGCGATGTTTGGGCGTGACCATCTGCTGGCTGAACGAGTTGTTGCCGATATGATGGCGGACCTTGTAGTCAAAGTCCCATTTACCATCGGACAGCAGATAATTGCGCGCGGCCACTTCATCGGCCAGTAGAAAGCGCAGGTTCAAACCCTTGATGGCTTGCAAACCGAAGTACAGCTTGCGCTGATCGAACAGCCGATGCGCCTCGGCCAACAATCCTGCGCCAGTCGCGCGCCGAGTATCGACCGCCCAACCAATAAGCTTGGCGAGAACCTTTTCTGCCGCAGCGGCGTTCTGGTCGGCCTCCGTCGCTTGCTCCAGATTCTGAATGACCAACACCGCCGCCAGCTCCGGGTCTGTCAGGGCGTCGAGCGCAGCTGCGCCATCGGGCAGCAGCAGGCTCGCGCAGACTTCGTCGGTGACGGGCAAAAAAACGGGATTGGATAATTCGAGATGTTCCGGGTGCATACAACCTCGCAGCCGCGGGAGGACAGGCCGGCTACCATAGGGCATTTCGTATCGAGTGAGAAATCGCAGACACAAAAAAACCGCAGTGGGCGAAACCCATGCAGTTCAGGTTTGGTGCGATTTTTCGTTAAGGTGGCGACCCCACCAGCCACACCCCGGCACACAATGTTCCCGCTGTGGCTGCTTCCTTCCGGATCTGACCAGGTTCACGGGTAATCGTTGCGGGGGGACCGATGGGGTCACCATAACGACGCTTGCCTGTCGGCGAGCCGCGCCATTGTACCTATCTGAGACGAAGTTACAACCGTTGGTTTCAGATTAAAAATATGAAGCGACTCAAGCACTTGCTATTGCGCTTGCAACACCTCGTCCGCCCGGCCGCCCTCTTGCTGGATCACCAGATGAATGAAGTGCAGCTTGGCAATCGCCGCCGGCGGGAGCACGAACGGATAGAAATCCGGCTGACCCATGCTGCGTGACAGTTCGTTGAGCATGCCGGCCAGTTCGATCCACGCGTTGACGAACGACAGGAACGCCGCGCCGCCCGGATGCTCCGGGTCATACAGGGTGCTCGGCGGAAACGGCTGGTAGTCGAGATCCATCTCGCGCGCGCTCATGCCAAAACCCAGCGCAGTGTCCACCGCGTCCATCATGTGCAAGTAGTGCGCCCAGGTTTCCGCCCAGTCTTCCCACGGGTGCATGGTCGCGTAGGCGCTGACGTAGTGCTGCGGCCAATCCACGGGCGCACCCTGCTGATAATGCCGATCCAGCGCTTCGGCGTAACTGGCGCGCTCGTCGCCGAACAGATTACGGAAGGCGCCGAGCCACGGGCCGTTGTCGATCAGGCGATCCCAATAGTAATGCCCGACCTCATGGCGAAAGTGCCCAAGCAAGGTGCGATAGGGTTCGTGCATCTGCGCACGCACCTGTTCGCGGTGGGCGTCGTCGGCTTCTTTGATATCGAGGGTGATCAGGCCGTTGGCGTGGCCGGTCACCGGCGCGTTGCCTTCGAGGTCGACGCCGATGAAGTCGAAAGCCAGGCCGGTGTCTTCGTCGTCGGTTTTCGAGATCACTGGCAGGCCGAGGCTGATCAGTTGCGCGACCAGTCGGCGTTTGGCGATTTCGACTTTGCGCCAGCGTTCGGGGTTTTCCGCGACGGACAGGTCTGGGATGGTGCGATTCAGACTACACGCGGCGCACAGCGTGGCGTGCTCGTTGGCTGGCAGCAGCCAGTTGCAGGCGGCCGGGGTGTCGAGGTTGGCGCAGCGACGGAATAGCCCGCTGTCAGGGTCAACGTCGAGCGTCCAGGTGCCTTCCTGTGGGCCAGGTTGCAGCGATGTCAGGCGACTGTGTTCCGGTTGATAACCGAGCACTGCGTTGCACGCCAGACATTGGCTGTTACGGAAGAACAACGACTGGCCGCAGCGACACGGCCAGATTTTGCTGTTGCGCGAAGGCTCGCCCATGAACGGCGCGACGATGCGAGAACTGAGCTGCTCGAAAAAGCGGTACATGGCGATCTCTCCCTGGGGCTGGCCAAGACTAGATCATTCGCCTGCACAGATCGTTCCCACGCAGTGAAGGAGCAAAATCAAAAGATCGCAGCGTGCCGCAGCTCCTACATTGATCCCTGTAGGAGCTGCCGAAGGCTGCGATCTTTTGATCTTATGCACTGACGCCGTGGCTTTTGAGGAATGCGATAAACGCTTCTTCATCCATGACTTTAATGCCCAGCTCATTGGCCTTGGTCAATTTCGACCCGGCGCCCGGCCCCGCGACCACGCAATGGGTTTTGGCGGAAACGGAACCGGCAACTTTGGCGCCGAGGCTTTCAAGGTGATCCTTGGCCACGTCGCGACTCATCAATTCGACCTTGCCTGTCAGCACCCAAGTCTCCCCGGCCAGCGGCAAGCCTTCGACGACTTTCTTTTCGCTTTCCCAGTGCATGCCGAAATCACGCAGTTGCTTTTCAGCAGACTCGGCAAGCTGACGATGCTCGGGCACAGCGAAAAACTCGCGAACCGAATTGGCCTGTTTCTCCGGCAGCGCTTGGCGCATGTCCAGCCAATCGGCGTCCATCACGCCTTGCAGCGAACCAAACTTGTCCGCCAGTTTCTGCGCCCCGCCCGGTCCGACCGAAGGGATGTGCAGCTTGTCGAGGAAGCCGCCCAGCGTGGTGCTGGCTGCAAACTCCGCGCCCAACTCGCCCTGATCCTGAATCTGCAAACCGTGACCGAGCAGCTCGGTGATCACCTGCTGGTTGTGCGCATCTTCGAAGAAGCTGTGAATCTCGTGCGCCACTTCCAGACCCACGTCCGGCAGATAAGTCAGGACCTGCGGCAGAGCCTGCTGCACGCGCTCCAGCGAACCCAACGAGCGCGCCAACACCTTGGCCGTCTCCTCGCCGACATCGGGAATCCCCAGCGCATAGATGAAACGCGCCAGCCCGGGTTTTTTACTGTCTTCAATCGCAGCGAGCAGTTTGTTGCTCGAGACCTCGGCAAAGCCTTCCAGGTCGACGATGTCGTCGAACTTCAGCGCATACAGATCGGCCGGCGAACTGACCAACCCTTCGTCGACCAGTTGCTCGACGCTCTTATCACCAAGGCCTTCAATGTCCATCGCACGCCGCGACACGAAGTGAATGATCGCTTGCTTGAGCTGCGCACCGCAGGCCAGCCGGCCGACGCAGCGATACACCGCACCTTCGCTGATGGTCTCTTTGCCCTTGCTGCGCTTGACCAGTTGCGTGCGCTCGACGTGCGAGCCACAGACCGGGCAGCTTTCGGGAATCTGCACCGGCCGCGCATCTTCGGGCCGGCGCTCGGTGACCACCTGCACCACTTGCGGGATCACGTCACCGGCGCGACGAATGATCACCGTGTCGCCAATCATCAGGCCGAGACGCGCGACTTCGTCCATATTGTGCAGCGTGGCATTGGCCACGGTGACGCCAGCCACCTTGACCGGTTTCAGCCGCGCAACCGGGGTGACCGCGCCGGTGCGGCCGACCTGGAATTCCACGTCGAGCAGTTCGGTGAGTTCTTCCATGGCCGGGAATTTGTGCGCGATGGCCCAGCGCGGTTCGCGCGCACGGAAGCCCAATTCGCGCTGGTCGGCAATGCTGTTGACCTTGAACACCACGCCGTCGATTTCGTAAGTCAGCGCGTTGCGCCGGGCGCCGATGTCGCGGTAGTAGTCGAGGCATTCGTCGATGCCTTTGGCCAGTTTCAACTCATGACTGATCGGCATGCCCCAGGTTTGCAGTTGCTTGAGGTTGCCGATGTGCGTGTCGGAAATATCGTGAGAAACCTGGCCGATGCCGTAGCAGCAGAATTCCAGCGGCCGGTTGGCGGTGATCTTCGAATCGAGCTGACGCAGGCTGCCGGCAGCCGCATTACGCGGATTGGCGAAGGTTTTGCCACCGACTTCCAGTTGCGAGGCGTTGAGACGCTCGAAACCGGCCTTGGACATGAACACTTCGCCGCGTACTTCCAGGGTCGCCGGCCAGCCTGTGCCGTGCAGTTTCAGCGGAATGTTGCGCACGGTGCGCACGTTGACGCTGATGTCTTCACCTGTGGTGCCGTCGCCGCGCGTGGCGCCGCGTACCAGCACGCCGTCCTGATAGAGCAGGCTGACCGCCAGGCCATCGAGTTTCGGTTCGCAGCTGTATTCCACCGCCGCGCTGCCGCCAAACAGATCGCCGACCGGCAGATCCAGAACTTCGGTCACCCGCCGGTCGAACTCGCGCATGTCGGTTTCTTCGAAGGCGTTGCCGAGGCTGAGCATCGGCACTTCGTGACGCACTTGAGTGAATGCGGTCAGCGCCACGCTGCCGACGCGCTGGGTCGGCGAGTCGCTGGTGATCAGTTCCGGGTTGGCCGCTTCCAGCGCCTTGAGCTCGTGGAACAACCGGTCGTACTCGGCGTCCGGAATGCTCGGCTCGTCGAGGACGTGGTATCGGTAGTTGTGCTGATCCAGCTCAGCGCGCAGCTCTAGAATGCGGTTTTTGGCGGCGGTCATGGGTGTTCTCTCATAAAGCAAAAGAGCAGCCGAGGCTGCTCCTATCTCAATACTTCATTTGGCAGCAGAATCAAAAGATCGCAGCCTTCGGCAGCTCCTACAAAAATCGCGTATCCCTGTAGGAGCTGTCGAGTGCAACGGGGCTGCGATCTTTTGATCTTTTCGCCTCAGCGCTTCTGGGTCAGGGCGCGGCGTTCGAATTCGACGATGCGCTGGCGGTAGTGCTCGATGGTCTGCGCGGTCAGTACGCTGCGCTGGTCATCTTTCAGTTCGCCGTTGAGTTCTTGCGACAGCTTGCGTGCTGCAGCGACCATCACGTCGAAGGCTTGCTTCGGATGACGCGGGCCTGGCAGGCCGAGGAAGAAACTCACTGCCGGAGTGCTGAAATGGTCGATGTCGTCCAGATCGAAAATACCCGGCTTGACCGCATTGGCCATCGAGAACAGCACTTCGCCGTTGCCGGCCATGCTTTCGTGACGGTGGAAAATATCCATCTCGCCGAAACGCAGACCGCTTTCCAGAATGTTCTGCAACAGCGCCGGGCCTCTGAAACCAGCGGCGTCGCGGCAGATCACGCTGATCACCAAGACTTCTTCAGCTTGCGGCTGATCTTTTTCGGCAACGGCCGGCGCTGGCTTGGCGTCGTGGACGAAGTCGTCATCACGGCTGCTGAAGCTCGGGCCGTCGTTCAGATCCAGATCAAGATTCAGGTCGCCCTGCGCCGGGCCATTGGCGCCGCGTTTGCCACGCTTGGAAGCGGATTCACGTGGCTCGCGCGCTTCACGGGCAGGCATGCTCACCGACGGCAGATCATGCTCGTCCAGTTGCGGCTCTTTATGGTTATCCAATACGCGAGACGGGCCCAACAGCTCGGCGCTGGTGTCCTCGTCCGGCAAATTGGACAGACTTCGGTCAAGACGGAACTTCAGTTTTCCCTTGCCGCCGCGCATACGGCGCCAGCCATCGAAAAGAATACCGGCAATCACTATGATGCCGATGACGATCAGCCACTCGCGCAGACCGATTTCCATTTAATCCCGTGCCTCTATAAAAAATGCTGAAAAATAAGGGGTTTACACTGCGTAAACCGCTTTAAAACGTGGCGCCAACTCTATGTTCTGACAGGCGTTTTGCCCACGTATACGAAAAATTGACATTAAACTAGCACGACCAAAGGCAACTTTACACCGTCTGTCTCATTGGCTTGCGCGAATATGTCGATTGGCCAGCCAGTCGAATGCGGTAAAAAAGTCCTACAAACCTCAAATACCTTTTCCGACAGCGCGCCGGCTCAGGCATCCACCATCGCCATCGCCTCCTCGACATCCACCGCCACCAGCCGTGAACAGCCCGGCTCATGCATCGTCACGCCCATCAGTTGATCAGCCATTTCCATGGCGATCTTGTTGTGGGTGATATAGATGAACTGCACGGTCTGAGACATCTCTTTGACCAAGCGTGCATAACGTCCAACGTTAGCGTCATCCAGCGGTGCGTCAACTTCGTCGAGCATGCAGAACGGCGCCGGATTCAATTTAAAGATCGCAAATACCAGTGCCAATGCAGTCAGGGCTTTTTCGCCGCCGGAGAGTAAATGGATGGTGCTGTTCTTCTTTCCGGGCGGCTGCGCCATGATCGTCACCCCTGTATCGAGTAGATCTTCGCCCGTCAGTTCCAAATACGCGCGGCCACCACCGAAAACTTTCGGGAAAAGCGCCTGTAAGCCGCCATTGATCTGATCAAAGGTATCTTTGAAACGGTTACGGGTTTCCTTGTCGATCTTGCGAATGACGTTTTCCAGCGTTTCCAGCGCCTCCACCAGATCGGCGTTTTGCGCATCCAGATAACGTTTACGCTCGGACTGTTGCGTGTATTCGTCGATGGCCGCGAGGTTGATCGCGCCCAGCCGTTGAATCCGCGCATTGATCCGTTCAAGTTCTTCTTCGGCGTCCTTTTCACTGACCTCGGCGGTCAGCGTATTGAGCACGCCGTGCAAGTCATAACCGTCTTCGAGTAACTGATCCTGCAAGGCCTTGCGGCGCACGGTCAGGGCTTGCCATTCCATGCGCTGCTGTTCGAGCTGACCACGGATCAATTGCGATTGTTGTTCGGCCTGAGTCCGGCGTTTTTCCGCGTCGCGCAATTCGCGATCGGCATCTTCCATGGCGATTTGCGCGGTCTTGAGTTCTTCGTCGACGCTCATGCGTTTGTCGAGCAGTTCCTCGAGTTTGAGGCGCAGCTCTTCCAGCGGCGCCTCGCCCTCCTCCAGGTTCAGACTGAGCTGTTCGCGTTTTTCGGTGAGGCGCTCAGCCTGCATTTCCAGACGCTCAAGCGCCTGACGTGTGGAGTCGTGTTGCGCGCGCAACGAACCGAGACGCACGGCCAATTGATGGGCGTGATCCTTGTGCTGACGCGCTTCCTGCCGCACGCGGTCGAGGCGTTCGCGCAGGCTGTCGCGCTGGGCCAGCAGCAATTCGCGTTGCTCGGTATCCAGCGCCATGGCGTCGAGGGCGTCCTGCAATTGAATGCGCGCTTCGCCGACGTTTTCGTGTTCCAGCGCGCGCTGTTCACCCAGCTCGACAAGCTCTTCATCGAGACGTTTGCGACGCAGCGTCAGTTGCTCAGCCTTGGCTTTACCGGCGGACAACTGGGCTTTCAATTCACCTTGCTGACGCGCTTCGTCTTGCAGCAAGCGGCGCAAATGTTCACGACCGTTTTCCTGCTGACGCTGTTGCGCGCGCAAGGTCTGCAAGCGGTTTTCCATGGCCTCGACCGTGGCTTCGCGCTCTTCGCGTTCCAGATGCAGATCCTGGATTTCCTGACCGCGCGCGAGCATGCCGCTTTCGGCTTCGCTGGCACGGCGCACCCGCAGAAAATGCCGGCCGATCCAGTAACCGTCGCGACTGATCAGGCTCTGCCCGGCCGCTAATTGCCCGCGCAGGGCCAACGCCTGCTCAAGACTGTCGACCGGCTTGACCTGGCCCAGCCACGGCGACAGGTCGATCTGTGCTTCGACCTTGTCGAGCAGACTGCCGGGCACGCGCACGCCGTCGTTGCCCGGGCTGAGCAGACGCAAATCGCCTTGACTGAAACCGGACAGATCGAAGCCGTCGAAATCATCCACCAGCACCGCTTGCAGATCGGCGCCGAGCACGGTTTCCACCGCCAGTTCCCAACCGGCCTCGACCTTCAGACCTTCAGCCAGACGCGGACGCTCGGCGAGGTTGTGTTCCTTCAGCCACTCGGCGGTGCCGGTGCCCGGATCAAGCGCGGCTTGCTGCAAGGCTTCGAGCGATGCGAGGCGACCGTTGAGCCGCTGCAAATCGCCTTGCGCCTGCTGCTGCGCGGTCAGCGCTTGTTGCAATTCCTGACGCAGTTGTTCGAGTTTTTCGACCTGGGCTTCTTCGCTGGTCTGCAAATCTTCAAGGGTGGCTTCGGACTCGGCGAGTTGTTCGCTGAGTTCCATGATCGCCGCGTCTTCCGGATCGGCCGAGAGCAACGCGCGTTCTTCACCGAGACGTTTCTGCCGATCGGCCAGGCGCTCCATGCTGGTTTCCAACTGCTGGATGCGCGACTGCTGCACTTCGGCCTGACGCCGTGGCTCGGCGGCGGTCAGGTTGAAGGTGTCCCATTGCTCCTGCCAGCCATGCATGGTGGTTTCGGCATCTTCCAGCGCGGCGGCGGCTTCTTCAGCAGCGGCGCTGGTGATTTCCTGCTCGGGCGTCAGTTGATCCAGCTCTTCGCCGAGGGTCAGCAGCAACGTACGGTCGTGGCCCAGATGCGATTCGGTTTCGAGTCGCGCGCGCTCGGCTTCTTTCAGGTCGTCCTGCAACTGGCGCAAACGCTGCTGGCCGTGCTGGATGCTCTGTTCGACGCGGGCGATGTCGCCACCGACCGAATAGAAGCGCCCCTGCACCAGATTGAAGCGCTCCGACAGATCATGGTGCCCGTCGCGCAGGCGTTCGATGGCCGCATCGGCATTGCGTTGCTCGGCGACCAGCGCTTCGAAACTGATTTCTTGGGTGCCGATGATCGCTTCGCGCTGACCGACCTGATCGTTCAGGTCCTGCCAGCGCAGCGCCGACAGTTGCGCCTTGAGCTGACGCTCTTCGCCCTTGAATTCCTGATACTTCTTCGCGGCCTCGGCCTGGCGGTGCAAGCGTTCGAGTTGGCGCTCAAGTTCATCGCGCAGGTCAGTCAGACGGGCGAGGTTTTCGTGGGTGCGGCGGATACGGTTTTCAGTCTCGCGCCGCCGCTCCTTGTACTTGGAGATCCCCGCCGCTTCTTCGATGAAGTTGCGCAAGTCTTCCGGTTTGGATTCGATCAGCTTGGAGATCATCCCCTGCTCGATGATCGAGTAGCTGCGCGGGCCGAGGCCGGTGCCGAGGAAGATATCGGTGATGTCGCGGCGCCGGCATTTGGTGCCGTTGAGGTAATAAGTGGTCTGGCTGTCGCGGGTGACTTTACGCCGGATCGAAATCTCGGCGTATGCCGCGTAGGCGCCGATCAGCGTGCCGTCGGAGTTATCGAAGACCAGTTCAATGCTCGCCTGGCTCACCGGTTTGCGACTGGTCGAACCGTTGAAGATGACGTCGGTCATCGATTCGCCACGCAGATTTTTCGCCGAACTTTCGCCCATCACCCAACGTACGGCGTCGATGATGTTCGACTTGCCGCAACCGTTCGGCCCGACGACCGCCGCCATGTTACTGGGGAAGTTCACCGTGGTCGGATCGACGAAGGATTTGAACCCCGCCAGTTTGATGCACTTGAGCCGCAAGGTCAGGCAACCGTCAGGGCAGACACCACCAGATCGCAGCTGCGCTGGGCGTAAGCCGTCAGCACGATGCGGATCTGCGGCAAATCACGGGCCAGTACGGCGGCGAGCAAGCGTTCGAACAATTCGAGGAATTCGCTCATCTCGGCTTTGCGCTGCTCGAGGGCGAGGAAATACGCGCGGCTCATGGCCGGTTGCAGGTTCTCGACGGTTTCCTGCAGATACGGATTGTTGGCGAACGGGTACGCGGCGCGCATCACGTTGAAGCTGTCGTCAACGAAGGTGCGGATGTCCTGACGCTCGTAGCTCGCGGCCAGACGCTGCTGGATCTGCACGAACGGCGCCATGTCGGACTGGACTTGCCAGCCGTTGGCCACCGAGTTGCCGAGCAGGATGTACAGCTCGCTCATCAGCGTGCACAGGCTCTGCACCTTGTGCGCCGTGAGTTCGGTGACGTGCGCGCCACGGCGCGGCAGGATCGCGATCAGGTGCCGGCGTTCGAGGATCAGCAAGGCCTCACGGACGGAACCGCGACTGACGTTGAGCGCCAGCGTGACCTTCTGTTCCTGGATGCGCTCTCCCGGCTTCATTTCGCCACGAATGATTCGTTCGGCGAGGTGGTGAGCAATTTGCTCGGCGAGGCTGTCCGGCGCCTTGAACGTCATGGTTGTCCTTCAAACTCTTCGATCTGCACAAGCGGCGCAGTGTAGCGCAATGCGCGGTCATGGCGGAGTGCCCGCACAGCGGTTTTTGGCACGAATCCCGCAAAAAAGCAGGGGATCGATACAAGGTCAATACTGAATACGCAGGTTGTTGATCGACAAAACTGACTTTCTTGACCTTTAAGTCAGAAAACCATTGACCGAAAAGTCAGAGCTGCTAAATTCGGCTGAAGTCGCTTAACAACAATAATGAGTTTGCGAGGCCCTCCGTGATCCAGTTTTTACTTAACCAGGAACTCCGTAGCGAGCACGCCCTGGACCCGAACCTGACCGTGCTCAATTACCTGCGTGAACACGTGGGCAAATCCGGCACCAAAGAAGGCTGCGCCAGCGGTGACTGCGGCGCCTGCACCGTGGTGGTCGGCGAGTTGCAAACGGATGACGACGGTCGCGAGCACATTCGCTATCGCAGCCTCAATTCGTGCCTGACCTTCGTTTCGTCGCTGCACGGCAAGCAATTGATCAGCGTCGAAGACCTCAAGCATCAGGGCGAACTGCACAGCGTGCAGAAAGCCATGGTCGAGTGCCACGGTTCGCAGTGCGGCTTCTGCACACCCGGTTTTGTGATGTCGCTGTTCGCACTGCAGAAGAACAGCGATGCGCCGGATCATGCCAAGGCCCACGAAGCGCTGGCCGGCAACCTCTGCCGCTGCACTGGCTATCGACCGATCCTGGCCGCCGCCGAACAATCCTGCTGCGGCAAGCAACCCGATCAATTCGATGCTCGCGAAGCCGAGACCATCGCCCGCCTCAAAGCCATCGCGCCCACCGATATCGGCGAACTCAACAGCGGCGACAAGCGCTGCCTGGTGCCGCTGACCGTCGCCGATCTGGCTGACCTCTACGACGCCTATCCACAAGCCCGTCTGCTGGCTGGCGGCACCGACCTTGCGCTGGAAGTCACCCAGTTTCACCGCACGCTGCCGGTGATGATCTACGTCGGCAACGTCGCCGAAATGAAGCGCATCGAGACCTTCGACGACCGCATTGAAATCGGCGCTGCCGCCGCCCTCTCCGACTGCTACGAAGCGTTGAACACCGAGTACCCGGATTTCGGCGAATTGCTGCATCGTTTCGCCTCGCTGCAGATCCGCAACCAGGGCACCCTCGGCGGCAACATCGGCAACGCGTCGCCGATCGGTGACTCACCGCCGCTGCTGATCGCCCTCGGCGCGCAGATCGTGCTGTGCAAGGGCGAAGTGCGTCGCACGCTCAACCTCGAAGACTATTTCATCGACTACCGCGTCACTGCGCGTCAGGAAAGCGAGTTCATCGAGAAGATCATCGTGCCGCGTGCCAGCGCTGAACAACTGTTCCGCGCCTACAAGGTTTCCAAGCGCCTGGACGATGACATCTCCGCCGTCTGCGCCGCGTTCAATCTGCGCATCGAAAATGGTGTGATCGCCGATGCGCGCGTTGCCTACGGTGGCATGGCAGCAATTCCGAAACGCGCAGCACATTGCGAAGCCGTGCTGCTCGGCCAGCCATTCAACAACGCCGTGATCGAACGCGCCTGCGCCGCGCTGGCAGAAGATTTCACCCCGCTCTCGGACTTCCGCGCCAGCAAGGAATATCGCCTGCTCAGCGCGCAGAATCTGCTGCGCAAATACTTCATCGAACTGCAAACACCGCACATCGAAACTCGGGTGACCGCTTATGTCTAATCATCACGGCGTAGAGAAAACTCAGGCTGAACTGGCCGAACTGTTTGCCCAGGATCTGACCAGCGGCGTCGGCCGCAGCGTCAAGCACGACAGCGCGGCCAAGCATGTGTCCGGTGAAGCGCAGTACATCGATGACCGGCTCGAATTTCCAAACCAGTTGCACCTTTATGCACGCATGTCGGATCGCGCCCACGCGAAAATCATCAGCATCGACACCACGCCGTGCTACGCCTTCGAAGGCGTGCGCATCGCCATCACCCACAAAGACGTGCCGGGTCTGAAAGACATCGGCCCGCTGCTGCCGGGCGATCCGCTGCTGGCGATTGACGACGTGCAATTCGTCGGTCAACCGGTACTCGCCGTGGCCGCGAAAGATCTGGAGACCGCGCGCAAAGCCGCGATGGCCGCGATCATCGAATACGAAGATCTGGAGCCAGTGCTCGACGTGGTCGAAGCCCTGCGCAAACGCCATTTCGTGCTCGACAGCCACACCCATCAGCGCGGCGACTCGGCCACGGCTTTGGCGACTGCCGAACATCGCATCCAGGGCACGCTGCACATCGGCGGCCAGGAACACTTTTATCTGGAGACGCAGATATCTTCGGTGATGCCGACCGAAGACGGCGGCATGATCGTCTACTGCTCAACGCAAAACCCCACCGAAGTGCAGAAACTGGTGGCCGAAGTCCTCGACGTATCCATGAACAAAATCGTCGTCGACATGCGCCGCATGGGCGGCGGTTTCGGCGGCAAGGAAACTCAGGCCGCCAGCCCGGCGTGCCTGTGCGCGGTGGTCGCGCACCTCACTGGCCAGCCGACCAAGATGCGCCTGCCACGGGTTGAAGACATGCTGATGACCGGCAAGCGTCACCCGTTTTACGTCGAGTACGACGTCGGCTTTGACAGCACCGGGCGCCTGCACGGGATCAACATGGACCTGGCCGGCAACTGCGGTTGCTCGCCGGACTTATCGGCGTCGATTGTCGACCGCGCGATGTTCCACTCGGACAACTCGTACTACCTCGGTGACGCGACCATCAACGGTCATCGCTGCAAGACCAACACCGCGTCGAATACCGCGTACCGTGGCTTCGGCGGCCCGCAAGGCATGGTCGCCATCGAAGAAGTGATGGACGCAATTGCCCGCCACTTGAACCTCGACCCACTGGCGGTGCGCAAGGCCAACTACTACGGCAAGACCGAGCGCAACGTCACGCATTACTACCAGACCGTCGAGCACAATATGCTCGAAGAGATGACCGCCGAACTGGAAGAAAGCAGCCAGTATTACGAGCGCCGCGAAGCGATCCGTCGCTACAACGCCAACAGCCCGATTCTGAAAAAAGGGCTCGCGCTGACCCCGGTGAAATTCGGTATTTCCTTCACCGCGAGCTTCCTCAATCAGGCCGGCGCGCTGATCCACGTCTACACCGACGGCAGCATCCATCTGAACCACGGCGGCACCGAGATGGGCCAGGGTCTGAACACCAAAGTCGCGCAAGTTGTGGCCGAGGTTTTCCAGGTGGAAATGGATCGGGTGCAGATCACCGCGACCAACACTGACAAGGTGCCGAACACTTCGCCGACTGCAGCTTCCAGCGGTGCCGACCTCAACGGTAAAGCCGCGCAGAATGCGGCAGAAATCATCAAGCAGCGTCTGGTCGAATTCGCCGCACGCCACTTCAAAGTCAGCGAAGAAGACGTGGAGTTCCACAACGGTCACGTACGGGTTCGCGATCACATCCTGACCTTTGAAGCGCTGATCCAGTTGGCGTATTTCAATCAGGTGTCGCTGTCGAGCACCGGGTTCTACAAGACCCCGAAAATCTACTACGACCGCAGCCAGGCACGTGGTCGGCCGTTCTACTATTTCGCCTTCGGTGCGGCGTGCTGTGAAGTGATCGTCGACACCCTGACCGGCGAGTACAAAATGCTGCGCACCGACATCCTGCACGACGTCGGCGCCTCGCTGAATCCGGCCATCGACATCGGCCAGGTCGAGGGCGGCTTCGTGCAGGGCATGGGCTGGCTGACCATGGAAGAACTGGTGTGGAACAACAAGGGCAAGCTGATGACCAACGGCCCGGCCAGCTACAAGATCCCGGCGGTAGCCGACATGCCGCTCGACCTGCGGGTGAAGCTGGTGGAAAACCGCAAGAACCCGGAAGACACGGTGTTCCATTCCAAGGCTGTCGGTGAGCCGCCGTTCATGCTCGGGATTGCGGCGTGGTGTGCGCTCAAGGATGCGGTGGCCAGTCTCGGTGACTATAAGCATCAGCCGAAGATTGATGCGCCGGCGACGCCGGAGCGGGTGTTGTGGGGGTGTGAGCAGATGCGACAGTTGAAGGTGGCGAAAGCTGTTGAGGCTGAAGCTGAGTTGGCTTCGCTCTAAAACCGCATCGCGGCCATCGCTGGCAAGCCAGCTCCCACAGGTTTGGCGTGGAATCCCAATTTTGTGGACACCATAAAACACTGTGGGAGCTGGCTTGCCAGCGATGAGGCCCGAACAGACAACGAAGATGTCGAGGTGAATATGTACAACTGGATCGACGCCCTCGCCGACCTGCAGAATCAGGGCGAGCCCTGCGTTCTGGTGACGATCATCGAAGAGCTTGGCTCGACGCCGCGCAACGCCGGCTCGAAGATGGTCATCAGCGCTCGCCAGACTTTCGACACCATCGGTGGCGGACACCTGGAATACAAAGCCATGCAGATCGCCCGCGAGATGCTCGCCAGCGGCAAGCAAGACACGCATCTGGAGCGCTTCAGCCTCGGCGCCAGCCTGGGCCAGTGCTGCGGCGGCGCCACGGTGTTGCTGTTCGAACCGATGGGTCAGGTGCAGGCACAAATCTGCGTATTCGGTGCGGGCCACGTCGGCCGCGCGCTGGTACCCTTGCTCGCCAGCCTGCCATGCCGGGTGCGCTGGATCGATTCGCGCGAGGACGAATTCCCCGCGCAGATCCCCCACGGCGTGCGCAAAATCGTCAGCGAAGAACCGGTGGATGAAGTCGATGACCTGCCCGCCGGCAGCTATTGCATCGTCATGACCCACAACCATCAACTGGATCTGGAACTGACTGCCGCGATCCTCAAGCGCAACGATTTCACTTGGTTCGGCCTGATCGGCTCGAAGACCAAACGCGCCAAGTTCGAACACCGTTTACGCGACCGTGGCTTCGATGCCAGCGTCGTGCAGCGCATGCGTTGCCCGATGGGCATTGGCGAAGTCAAAGGCAAATTGCCGGTGGAAATCGCCATCTCCATCGCTGGCGAAATCATCGCCACTTATAACGCGAATTTCGGCCAGCACACTGCCAGCGCCGAACCGATCGCCAAACTGCTGCCGGCCTCCCGGCGCAGTCAGGCCACCCAACTCAAAGCCTCAAATTGATTAGCCTCACATATAGAGAACGACATGCCTCTGACTCGTAAAGCCTACCGCGCCGCCATCCTGCACAGCATCGCCGACCCCGCCGAGGTCGGCATCGAAGCCTCCTACGAATATTTCGAGGACGGCCTGCTGGTGGTCGATGACGGCAAGATCAGCGCCCTCGGCCACGCCAGTGACCTGCTGCCGACCCTGCCGGCGGACATCGAGATCAACCACTATCAGGATGCGCTGATCACCCCCGGCTTCATCGACACGCACATCCATTTTCCGCAAACAGGCATGGTCGGTGCCTACGGCGAGCAACTGCTCGATTGGCTGAATACCTACACCTTCCCGTGCGAAAGCCAGTTCGCCGACAAGGCCCACGCCGACGAAGTTGCCGACATTTTCATCAAGGAACTCTTGCGCAACGGCACCACCACTGCGCTGGTGTTCGGCAGCATGCATCCGCAGTCAGTGAACTCGTTCTTCGAAGCCGCCGAGAAGCTCGACCTGCGCATGATCGCCGGCAAGGTGATGATGGACCGCAACGCGCCGGACTATCTGACTGACACCCCGGAATCGAGCTACGTCGACAGCAAGGCGCTGATCGAGCGCTGGCACGGCAAAGGTCGTCTGCACTACGCGGTGACGCCGCGCTTCGCCCCGACCAGCACCCCGGAACAGCTGACCCTCGCCGGCCAGTTGCTCAACGAATACCCGGATCTGTACATGCAGACCCACATCAGCGAAAACCTCAAGGAAGTCGAGTGGGTCAAGGAGCTGTTCCCGGAGCGCAAGGGCTATCTCGACGTCTACGATCACTACAAATTGCTCGGCGAGCGATCGGTGTTTGCCCACGGCGTACATCTGTGCGACGACGAATGCGCGCGCCTGGCAGAGACCGGTTCGGCGATCGCCTTCTGCCCGACCTCGAATCTGTTCCTCGGCAGCGGTTTGTTTAATTTGCCGATGGCCGAGAAGCACAAGGTCAATGTCGGCCTTGGGACTGACGTTGGCGGCGGCACCAGTTTTTCGCTGCTGCAAACCCTGAACGAAGCGTACAAAGTGATGCAGTTGCAGGGTGCGCGTTTGAGCCCGTTCAAATCGTTGTATCTGGCGACTTTGGGCGGTGCGCGTGCGCTGCGTCTGGAGGACAAGATCGGTAATCTGCAGCCGGGCAGCGACGCCGACTTCCTGGTGCTCGATTACAACGCTACGCCGCTGCTGAGCTATCGCTTGAAGCAGGCCAACAACATTGCCGAGACGTTGTTTGTGTTGATGACGCTGGGCGATGACCGGACGGTTGCCCAGACCTATGCCGCGGGTGCGTTGGTGCATCAGCGCTAGTTTTCTGCGGACAAAAAAATCCCCCGGTACTGCTCAGTCCGGGGGATTTTTTGTGCCTGTTGGATTGTCATCGCTGGCAAGCCAGCTCCCACAGGGTTTTATGGTGTTCACCAAGTTTGCGCAACACCGCAAATCCTGTGGGAGCTGGCTTGCCAGCGATTGGGGCCAACTCGGTCTACTTTAAAGCTTGGCGGCTGGCCGCCCTGGCTTCTTGGTCTGCAACAAATGCGAGAACACCGCATGCAGATCATCCGACGCACTTTCCTCATCGAGGTTGAGTTTGCTGTCGATGTGATCCATGTGATGCATCATCAGGTCCACCGCCAACTCGCCGTTGCGCGCTTCGATAGCGTCGATCAACTGGGTGTGTTCGTCGTAGGAACAGTGCGAGCGGTTGCCACTTTCATACTGCGCGATGATCAACGAAGTCTGCGACACCAGGCTGCGCTGAAAGCTGATCAGTGGCGCGTTCTTCGCCGCTTCGGCCAGCTTCAGGTGGAATTCGCCCGACAGACGGATACCGGCGCCGCGATCACCACGGGAGAAGCTGTCGCGTTCGTCGTTGACCATCTGCCGCAGTTCGGCAATTTCTTCAGCCGTCGCGTGTTGCACCGCCAGTTCAGTGATCGCGCGCTCTACCAGACGGCGGGCGAGGAACACTTGGCGCGCCTCTTCGACGCTCGGGCTGGCAACCACCGCGCCACGGTTCGGCCGCAACAACACCACGCCTTCATGGGCCAGACGCGAGAGTGCGCGGCGAATGATGGTGCGGCTGACCCCGAAAATTTCCCCCAGCGCTTCTTCGCTCAACTTGGTGCCGGGCGCCAGGCGCTGTTCGAGAATGGCCTCGAAGATATGCGCGTAGACAATATCGTCCTGGGTGCCGGTGCGGCCGGCTTTGCCTGCTCGCGGTTGTTTCTTGAGGGGTTGCAACTGTTCGTTCATGGGCACTCGAGTCGGAAGAACTGCGGCGAATAGACCGTGACTGTAATACGGCACAGTCGGTCGCTGGCAAGTATCGCGTAAAAAACACGCCGATTGTACACAATGGATGGTGGCAACACGACTGTACGGCTGTTTGTGACTTCCGCTGTATTGCAACGCTCCGTTACGTTTGAGTTTAGGCTTGATCGCAGAATCCGCTGCTTCGCTCTATGTAGGAGCTGCCGAAGGCTGCGATCTTTTGATGTTGCTTCTAAACAACAAGATCAAAAGATCGCAGCCTTCGGCAGCTCCTACAGGGGAAAACTGTCTTCTGTATAAGGAACACCGCTGTCATGAACGACATCACCCACACGCGCCTGCGCCCTTTCGCGGACACTTCGCCCTCGGCCATCGTCGCCGGGTTCATTGCGATGATGACCGGTTACACCAGTTCGCTGGTGCTGATGTTCCAGGCCGGGCAAGCGGCGGGCCTGAGCAGCGGGCAGATTTCCTCGTGGATCTGGGCGATTTCGATCGGCATGGCGGTGTGCTCGATCGGCCTGTCGCTGCGCTACCGCACGCCGATCACCATTGCCTGGTCGACGCCTGGCGCTGCATTGCTGATCACCAGCCTCGGCGGCGTGAGCTATGGCGAAGCGATTGGCGCCTATGTCACCTGCGCGGTGCTGGTGACCATTTGCGGTATGACCGGCAGTTTCGAACGGCTGGTGAAAAAGATTCCGGCATCGCTGGCGGCCGCGTTACTGGCGGGGATTCTGTTCAAGATCGGCAGCGAAATCTTCGTTGCCGCGCAGCACCGCACCGGGCTGGTGCTGGGGATGTTCTTCACTTATCTGGTGGTCAAGCGCCTGTCGCCGCGCTATGCAGTGCTCGCCGCGTTGCTGATCGGCACCGCGCTGTCGGGCTTCATGGGGCTGCTGGACTTCAGCGCTTTTCATCTGGAAGTGGCGACGCCGGTGTGGACCACGCCGCACTTCTCGCTCGCGGCGACCATCAGCATCGGCATCCCGCTGTTCGTGGTGGCGATGACCTCGCAGAACATGCCCGGCATCGCCGTATTGCGCGCCGACGGCTACAACGTCCAGGCCTCGCCATTGATCACCACCACCGGCATTGCTTCTCTGCTGCTTGCGCCGTTTGGCTCACATGGCATCAACCTCGCGGCGATCAGTGCGGCGATCTGCACCGGGCCGCATGCTCACGAGGATCGCAACAAGCGTTACACCGCTGCGGTGTGGTGCGGGATTTTCTACGGGATCGCCGGGGTGTTCGGCGCAACATTGGCGGCGCTGTTTGCTGCGCTGCCGAAAGAACTGGTGCTGTCGATTGCCGCGCTGGCGCTGTTCGGTTCGATCATCAATGGCTTGAGCATTGCCATGACCGAGGTCAAGGAGCGGGAAGCGGCGGTGATTACCTTTATGGTCACGGCGTCGGGGCTGACGCTGTTTTCCATCGGTTCGGCGTTCTGGGGGATTGTTGCGGGGGTGTTGACGCTGGTGATTCTGAATTGGCGTAAAGCCTGAAAACCAAAGATCCAGCAAAAAAAACGGCGACCCTTGGGTCGCCGTTTTTCATTACATCACTTTGCCGCGTTGACCGGTGTTTCCGGGTACCACACGTCCAGCAGCGGGCTGACGGTCATACCGGTCAGCTCAGTGCGGGATTTCAGCCAGGCTTCAACAGCAGCGCGCTGCTCTTCGTTGACCGAGCCACGCTTCTGCAGGCAAACCAGACCGAAGTCATCGCCGCCAACATAACCCAGACCGTTGGCTTCCATGGCTTCTTTGATGAATGCTTCGAGGAAAGCGTCAATGGCTTCTTCGGACAAGTCTTCTTTGAAGTCCAGGTTCAGTTCGAAACCCAGCTCTTGAAATTCATCGACGCACAGTTTTTTGCGCAGACGCTGGGAACGGTTAGTCGCCATTGGAACAATCCTCTTAAGTAATAACGGCCGGCACTTTAGCAGTTTAAGCCGCGTTTTGCCCGTCTCTGTGGGACGTGCGTGTGACCGCCGGTAAAAAAATCGCCGATTAGCCCCCTCGGATCGGGCACAAGCGGTAACACCTTGGGGCATAATGCCGACACTTTCATGACCACTGAGGGCTTTTTCATCCATGTCCTCGTCTTTTTTCCCCTCGGCTGTAGGGTTTTATTTCATATGATCAAATCGTTGCGTCCTCTGCTCCTCGCCGGCCTTCTTCTGCCGCTGGCCCTGTCTGTCTCCGCTGCCACTATCAATACTGCCCTGACCCCCAACGTCGAAAAAGCCCTGAAAGCCAGCAAGCTGCAGCCCAATGCGCTGTCGCTGGTGATGGTGCCACTCGATGGTCCGGGCAACCCGACCGTGTACAACGCCGACGTTTCGGTCAACCCGGCCTCGACCATGAAACTGGTCACCACTTACGCGGCGCTGGAAATGCTCGGCCCCAATCACCAGTGGAAAACCGAGTTCTACACCGACGGCGATCTGAGCGGCGGCATCCTCAACGGCAACCTCTACCTCAAGGGTGGCGGTGATCCGAAGCTCAACATGGAAAAACTCTGGCTGCTGATGCGCGACCTGCGCGCCAACGGCGTGACGCAGATTACCGGCGATCTGGTGCTCGATCGCAGTTTCTTCGTGCAGCCGCAGTTGCCGGAATTCAACGACGACGGCAATGACGAGAACAAACCGTTCCTGGTCAAACCGGATTCGCTGCTGGTCAACCTCAAGGCTCTGCGCTTTGTTGCGCGCAATGACGGCGGCCGCGTGCTGATTTCGGTCGAGCCGCCGATTGCAAGCATCAAAATTGAAAACACCGTCAAAGCGATCAACTCCAAGCAATGCACTGGCGGCGTGCGCTACAACCCGGTGCCGCAAGCCGATGGCAGCGTGACCGTGACCGTGGCCGGTCAGTTGGGCGATGGCTGCAGCTCGCAGACTTACCTGTCGCTGCTCGACCACGCGACTTACACCGCTGGCGCCGTGCGCGCGATCTGGAAGGAACTGGGCGGCAGCATTCAGGGCCGCGATCGTCTGGCGCCAACCCCGAGCAGCGCCAAAGTGCTGGCCCGCGCGTTCTCGCCGGATCTGGCGGAGATCATCCGCGACATCAACAAATACAGTAACAACACCATGGCCCAGCAGCTGTTCCTCAGCCTCGGCCAGAAATTCCGCAACGATGCCGATGGCGATGATGCCAAGGCTGCGCAGCGTGTAGTACGCCAGTGGCTGGCGAAGAAAGGCATCACCGCGCCGCATCTGGTGATGGAAAACGGTTCCGGGCTGTCCCGCGCCGAACGGGTCAGCGCGCGTGAGATGGCGGCCATGCTGCAAGCCGCGTGGCACAGCCCGTACGCCGCCGAGTACATCAGCTCGCTGCCGATTGCCGGCACTGACGGCACCATGCGCAAACGCCTGAAAACCACGGCGATGCGCGGCGAAGCCCACGTCAAGACCGGCACTTTGAACACCGTGCGGGCGATTGCCGGTTTCAGCCGTGATGTGAATGGCAACACCTGGGCGGTGGTGGCGATCCTTAACGACAAAGCCCCGTTTGGTGCGTCGTCGGTGCTGGATCAGGTGCTGCTGGATCTGTATAAACAGCCGCGATTGGCACAGACGGCTTCGGTCCTGTAACCACACCACAAAACACTGTGGGAGCGGGCTTGCCCGCGATGGCGGTTTGTCAGTCACTACATGTGCTGGCTGGACGGACGCTATCGCTGGCAAGCCAGCTCCCACAGGATTTGCGCCGTGCTCAATTTCAATTCATCTCCCGCTCAACCCGATCCCGCCCGTGCTGCTTGGCGGCATACACGCCGGAGTCGGCGCGCAGCAACAACGCATCCGCGCCCTCACCCACTCGCCAACTGGCGATGCCGAAACTCGCCGTCACCACCCCGACCACATCGACCGGCTCGCTGCGCAACCCCTGCCACAACTCCACCGCCAGCATGTATGCATGCTCGCCATCGATATCCGGGCACAACACCATGAATTCCTCGCCACCCAAGCGGCAGAACACATCGGTCCGGCGCAGCCGATGGCCAATGCGCTCGCACACCGCTTGCAACACTCGGTCACCCACGGCATGTCCGTACTGATCGTTGATGCGCTTGAAGTGGTCGATATCGAGCATGATCACCGACAGTTCGCCGCCACCACGCTCGACCCGCGCCATTTCCGTGGTCAGGCGCTCCTGAAAATACCGGCGGTTGTGAATCCCGGTCAGCGAATCAGTCACCGACAACGCGCGCAGTTCTTCCTCCACGCGTTTCAGGTCAGAGATGTCCGAGATATAGCCATGCCACAACACGCCGCCACCCGGCAGTTCTTCCGGGGTCGCCTCGCCGCGCACCCAGCGCAGGCCGCGACTCGGTAGTTGCACGCGATATTCCTCGCGCCACGGGCTGAGGTTCGCCGCCGAGGTGCGGATCGAGGAACGCACGCGCACGGTGTCCTGCGGATGAATGCGGGTGAAGATCGCCTCGGCGTCGAACAGCAACACGTCCGGTTCCAGCTCGTAGATCTCGCGGATGCCGTCGCTGGCGTAGATCACGCTGAAGCGCCCGTCGAACTCCATTTTGAACTGGTAGATGCCGCCCGGCACGTGAGCGCTGAGCTTTTTCAGCAGCACATCGCGCGCCGCCAGGGCTTCGTGTACGCGCTTGCGCTCGGTGATGTCGATGCAGATCGCCAGATGCCCGACCCACAAACCCTGCTCATCCAGCAGCGGAGTGGCGAGCATGTTCACCGGTAGATGGCTGCCGTCACTGCAGATCAGCGTCCACTCGCGCGCCTCATGGCCGCCGACTTCGCCGCCCTCGACCAGCATCGCCTGACAGGTCGGAATGTTCTTGCCATAACGCGCGCTCAACTCCGCCGCGCGCGCAATCAGCTCACGGGGAAAATGCAGGTTCTCCAAGGTCATGCGGCCGACCACTTCTTCGCTGCGATAGCCGAGCATCTGTTCGGCGCCGGGGTTGAAGGTGCTGATCACCCCGCGCAGGTCGGTGGCGATGATTGCCACTTGGGTCGCCGCGTTCAGCACGCCGCGTAGTTGGCCGTGGGTGCCGCGCAGTTCCTGTTCGCTGGCGTGCAGCTCTTGCGTGCGCTGCTCGACCAGCCGCAAGGCGCGCTGGCGCTGGCTGACCAGCACATATAACAGCGCGCTGAGCAGCAGACTGAGCAAGCCGCCGAGCACCACCACACTGCTGATCGACGAATGATTGGCCTGAACGAACGCCTCGCTCGGCGCGATATCCACCTGATAGTCGTGATCGGCCATGCGCAACAGGCGCGTGGCCGACAGATCACTCGGGGCCGGCGCGTTGCTCGATTCGAACAGCGCTTCATGCTCGTCGCTGGTGGACAGATCGAGAATGCGCACCGACAGGTAATCGTGGAACGCATCCGGCAGTCCATCGGCGAGCAACTGACGCATGCTGATCACCGCCATCACGTAGCCGAACGACTTCTGCTCGCCTTCGCGAATCACCGGCGCCACCAGCAGCACGCCGCGCGCGTAGGCCGGTTCGATGCTCACCAGATGCATCGGCTGCGACACCGCCAGGCTACCGAGGTGATCGGCGCGTTCCAGGGTCGAGCGGCGCAGCGGCTGCGCCAGCAGGTCATAACCCAGCGGCGAGCCGAGCCGACTCTGGGTCTGGCTGTACAGCACGACCACGTATTCATCACGGGCAGCGGCAATTTGCAGCGCCCCTTGAGCATCGAGCTCACGCACGCTGAAGTTGCTCAAACCTTCGTCGCGCACCTGCTGCTCGAATTGCGCGCGCTCGGCACCGCTCACTCGCAGAGCGAACGAATAGGCTTGGGTACGCAGTAATAAAGGATGGGTGTAACCGTCGAACTCGGCGCGGGACACCGATTTGGAGTTGGCGAAGAACCGGCGCAGGCTGTCGAGCCGCTGCTCCTGATCCTGAAAACGCTCTTCGATGCGGCTGTAACGCTCATTCGCCAGTAGCTGAAAGCGCTGACGCAATTGTTGATTGAATTGATTGAGCGTGGCCCAGGCGAGCAGCCCCGTAAGAATCCCGCCGGCGAGCAATACCAGCAGCGCGACCAGCCAGGCCGAGACGTCTTCACTGATAAAACCCAGAATCTTCGGGCGTACGGGGTGCAACGACATAAAGGCAACTCACTACGCCAGAGTTTCGGAGAAACCCCCTAGGCCGTGAGTAGATTTATAGCTATTAGCCACTAACTTTGCTAGCACTGAACGGATCCACGAGCCTATAAGAATCAAGGCTCTGTGGATCCAGGTGCTCAGAGTGTCAACGAGCCGTGATTTTCCAGGCGCGGTGGATCTTGGTGTTGCGCGCGAAATCCGGATCAATGGTCTGTGCGCTGATTTCCTCGACCGCGTAACGCTCGGCGAGGTTTTCTTCGAGCTGGAACTTGCGGAAGTTGTTGGAGAAGTACAACACCCCGCCCGGCGCCAGGCGCGCCATCGCCAGATCGATCAACTGCACCTGATCGCGCTGCACATCGAAAATGCCTTCCATGCGCTTGGAGTTGGAGAAGGTCGGCGGATCGATGAAGATCAGGTCGTACTCTTCGCGGCAGCTCTCCAGCCACGCCATCACGTCGCCCTGCTCCAGACGATTCTTGTCGGAAAAACCGTTCAGCGACAGGTTGCGGCGCGCCCAGTCGAGGTAGGTTTTCGACAGGTCGACGCTGGTGGTGCTGCGCGCGCCACCCTTGGCCGCGTGCACACTGGCGGTCGCGGTGTAGCAATACAGATTGAGGAAGCGCTTGCCGGCCGCCTCTTTCTGAATGCGCAGACGCATCGCACGGTGGTCGAGGAACAGCCCGGTGTCGAGGTAGTCGGTGAGGTTGACCAGCAACTTGACGCCACCCTCGGTCACTTCATTGAACTTGCCCTGAGCAGCCTGGCGCTCGTACTGCTTGGTGCCGCTCTGACGCTCGCGACGTTTGACCACCACGCGGCTCTTGTCGATGTTCAGCGCCTGGGGAATGGCCGCCAGTGCATCGAACATGCGAATCGAAGCTTTTTCCGGATCAATCGACTTCGGCGCAGCGTATTCCTGCACATGCACCCAGTCGTGGTACAGGTCGATGGCCATGGCGTATTCCGGCATGTCCGCATCGTAGACGCGGTAGCAATCGATGCCTTCGCGCTTGACCCACTTGCCCAGTGCCTTGAGATTTTTCTGCAGGCGGTTGGCAAACATCTGCCCGCCTTCACTCAAACGCGCCTGCTCGACCACTGGCGCCGGGGCCGGCACAGGTTTGATCGGGTTGCCGTTCTTGTTGAATTTGCGCTCTTGCGGCTCGTCCGGCAGTTGATCGTAAACCGCTTGCTCGCGTTCGGCCTGACGTTGCTCCGGGGTGCGGCGCTCGCCAGTGACGAACTGATCAGGCGTGACTTTGATCAATAGCAACTTGCACGGCAACGCGCCGTTCCAGAACGAATACTGTTTGTGGCTGCGAATGCCCATGCGCTTGCCCAGTTCCGGCGCGCCGGTGAACACCGCGGCCTCCCAGTTCAGGCAGGCCTGACGCAGACGCTCGCCGAGATTCTGGTAGAGATACAGCAGGCTGGCTTCGTCACCCAGACGCTCGCCGTACGGCGGGTTGCAGATCACCAGGCCTTTCTGATTCTGATCCGGGCGCGGCTCGAAGGTCGCGACTTCGCCCTGGTAGATCTTGATCCACTCGCTCAGGCCGGCACGTTCAACGTTGTTACGGCCTGGCTGAATCAGGCGTGGGTCGGCTTCATAACCGCGAATCCACAGCGGTGGCTTGGCCAGACCGGCAGCGGCGCGCTCACTCGCTTCTTCGTGCAGCTTTTTCCACAGCGCCGGCACGTGACCCAGCCATGCGGTGAAGCCCCACTGCTCGCGACGCAGGTTCGGTGCCATGTCGGCGGCAATCATGCCGGCTTCGACGAGGAACGTACCGACACCGCACATCGGGTCAGCCAGCGCGCCGCCATCGGCAGCAATGCGCGGCCAGCCGGAACGGATCAGGATCGCGGCCGCGAGGTTTTCCTTCAGCGGTGCAGCGCCCTGCTGCAAGCGGTAACCGCGCTGGTGCAGGCTGTGGCCGGACAGATCGAGGGACAGAATCGCTTCGCCGCGATCCAGACGCAGGTGAATGCGCAGGTCCGGATTGAGCTTGTCAATCGACGGACGGTCGCCTTGCGGGGTGCGCAGTTTGTCGACGATGGCGTCTTTGACTTTCAACGCGCCGAAGTGCGTGTTGTCGATGCCCGAGCCGTGGCCGCTGAACTCGACGGCCAGGGTGCCGTCGCTGAGCATGTGATCCTGCCACTCGACGTCGAGCACGCCGTGGTACAGGTCTTCCGCGTCTTTCATCGCGAAGCGCTTGAGCACCAGCAACACGCGGTTGGCCAGGCGCGACCACAGGCACAGGCGATAGGCGGTTTCCATGGTCGCCATGCCACGCACAGCAGAGGTGTGCTCGCGTGCGTCTTCAAGGCCAAGCCCGACGGCTTCCTCGATGAGCAGGCCTTCAAGGCCTTTGGGGCAAGTGAGGAAGATTTCGAATTGATCGGACATTGGAATTTCAGAGCCTTTGGCTGAGTGAACCGGCAACGCATTGCCGATCCGGTTTTCAATCAGGCGCTTTTCTGTGAGAGCGCCCGCGTGGCACGAAGGTGTGCCGTTCCATCCCTGCTGCTCGAATTAAAGAGCTTAGATGCCGGGACAGAGAAAAAAGTTGAAGCAACAAAATGACTCAAAGCAACCCTTCGTCGAATAATGCCCCAGTGTAAACGTGGGTCATTCTCACTAAAGGATTAACCTCATTATGCAGCGCGGTGCCGATCATACCGGGGTTTGGCCACGAAGCGCTCAGCAAATGCGCTGTTACTTATGGCCATAGCATCTTTTTCGTTACGTCCTTATTACAAAACGGTCATTCCCTCGATGTGACGCTTTGGTTAGAACTTGTCTCAGGTTGACGTCCCAACGGCGTCAACACCTTGGCTCGCCACGCCGGCAGCGGGCCGCCAACGGCAGATCTTTTTTCTGCCAGACCTCAATTGAGGTCGACGCGACATATACAGTCAACAAGTGAGGGAAACACCCTATGAGAAGACTTAAGCGTGATCCGTTGGAAAGAGCATTTTTGCGCGGATATCAATATGGCGTTGGTGGCAAATCCCGTGAGCTTTGCCCATTTACTCTACCGTCGGTACGTCAAGCCTGGATCAACGGCTGGCGAGAAGGACGCGGCGACAACTGGGACGGTATGACCGGCACTGCGGGAATCCACAGACTCAACGAACTTCACGCCGTCGGCTGACACAGGGCATTAATTCCGACACGACAATCTGAACATGTAACACCTTAACCACGCACGTCCCTCCCGGACGGCGGGCTGCGGCCCAGGGGCTCCTTCGAGGAGCCCTTTTTTATGCATCACATTCAACACTATTCCTGTGGCGAGGGGATTTATCCCCGTTGGGTCGCGCAGCGGCCCCAAAACCTGTCACCTCGGTGCCCCAGATAAATCAAAAGATCAGAAACGACGACTGCTGCGCAGCCGAGCGGGGATAAATCCCCTCGCCACAAGAGCCCCTTGCCAGATTCAGCGTCCGACTTTCATTGCGGCGATGGCGTCCACCGATTCACGAATCAGCGCCGGGCCTTTATAGATGAAGCCGGAGTAGATCTGCACAAGGCTCGCGCCGGCAGCAATCTTCTCGGCTGCATGCTTGCCTTCGGTAATCCCGCCCGCCGCGATGATCGGCAGACGACCGCCCAGCTCCGCCGCCAGCACTTTCACCGTGTGCGTGCTCTTCTCACGCACCGGCGCACCGGACAGACCGCCCATCTCGTCGCCATGTTCCATGCCTTCGACGCCAACGCGACTCAGGGTGGTGTTGGTGGCGATCACCGCATCCATCCCGGTTTCGATCAGTGCCTGGGCAACCTGCGCGGTTTCTTCGTCGGTCATGTCCGGGGCGATCTTGATCGCCAGCGGCACATGCTTGCCGTGACGCAGCGCCAGTTCGGCGCGACGCAGGGCCAAGTCCGCCAGCAACTGTTTGAGCGAATCACCGAATTGCAGGCTGCGCAGGCCCGGGGTGTTCGGCGAGCTGACGTTGACCGTGATGTAACTGGCGTGGGCGTAAACCTTGTCCAGGCAGATCAGGTAGTCGTCGACTGCGCGCTCGACCGGGGTGTCGAAATTCTTGCCGATATTGATCCCAAGCACGCCTTTATATTTGGCGGCAGCAACCCGCGCCAACAGGTGATCAACGCCAAGGTTATTGAACCCCATGCGATTGATGATCGCCTCGGCTTCTGGCAAGCGGAAGATCCGTGGTTTCGGGTTGCCCGGCTGCGGACGCGGGGTGATGGTGCCGATCTCGACGAAACCGAAACCCAACTGCGCAAAGCCGTCGATAGCCGCGCCGTTCTTGTCCAGACCTGCGGCCAGACCCACCGGGTTCGGGAAGTCCAGACCCATGACGTTCACCGGCACGTGCGCCGGGGCCTTGCACAGCAAGCCGTTGAGGCCCAAACGTCCGCCCGCGCCGATCAGATCCAGCGACAGGTCGTGGGAGGTTTCCGGGGAGAGTTTGAACAACAGCTGACGGGCCAGGGTGTACATGGGCGGCGATGACTCGGGCGGCGAAAAGAGGCGGCGATTATAGCCGGGCATGACCCTGCGGCGCGAGGCGCACGCGCAAATCCATGTGCGTGGCATATGCCTTGCACCCCGGTATTTCACGATCGCTTTTGCAGGTGCATGCAATGACTCAACCTTCTGCCGGGCCGCTGGCCTGGGTCAACGGCAGCGACGCCCCGGAAAAAAGCGCAATCAATCTCGGCTTCATGGCCCTGAGCGACTGCGCCTCGCTGGTGGTCGCCGCCACGCAGGGCTTCGCTCAACCTTATGGCCTGACCCTCAACCTCAAGCGTCAGACCTCGTGGGCCAATCTGCGCGACAAACTGGTCAGCGGTGAACTGGATGCCGCGCACAGTCTGTATGGCCTGATCTACGCGGTGCATCTGGGCATCGGCGGCGTGGCGCCGACCGACATGGCGGTGTTGATGGGCCTCAACCAGAACGGTCAGAGCCTCAACCTGTCCCACGGCTTGCAACGGCTCGGTGTGACCAGTCCTGAAGCGCTCGACCGCCATGTGCACCATTCGCGCGCAAAACTCACCTTCGCGCAGACTTTCCCCACCGGCACTCACGCGATGTGGCTGTATTACTGGCTGGCGAGCCAAGGCATTCATCCACTGCGCGATGTCGATAGCGTGGTGGTACCACCGCCGCAAATGGTCGCGCACTTGCAGGCCGGGCGTATCGACGGTTTCTGCGTCGGCGAGCCATGGGCAGCCAGCGCGGTACAACAGGATCTCGGCTTTACGTTGGCGACCAGCCAGACCATCTGGCCCGATCACCCGGAAAAAGTCCTCGGCTGCACCCGCGCTTTCGTCGAGCAGTATCCGAATACCGCACGGGCGCTGGTGATGGCGATTCTCGAAGCCAGCCGTTTCATCGAAGCAAGCCCGGAAAACCGCCGCAGCACCGCACAGTTGCTGAGCGCGCCGGAATATCTCGACGCGCCGGTTGCCTGTATCGAACCGCGGTTTACCGGCGACTACGCCGACGGTCTCGGCAATCGCTGGCAAGACCCGCACGCGCTACGCTTTCACGGCGACGGCGCGGTCAATCTGCCGTACCTGTCGGACGGCATGTGGTTCATGACCCAGTTCCGCCGCTGGGGTTTGCTGCGTGATGACCCGGATTACCTCAGTGTCGCCCGTCAGGTGCAGCAACTGGCGCTATACCGCGACGCAGCGACGGCCATCGGTGTGCCGCTGGGCGTGGACGATATGCGCAGCAGCCAGTTGATCGACGGCAAGATCTGGGACGGCAGCGACCCCGCAGCCTACGCCCGCAGTTTCAAGCTGCACGCGCTGAGTGACAGCGCTGCCCTTCTCGCCCGCCGCTGACAGGAGATCGCGAACATGCTGCGCATTCTGCTGATCAACGACACCGCGAAAAAAGTCGGGCGCCTGAAAGCCGCGCTGACCGAGGCCGGTTTCGAGGTGATCGACGAATCGGGATTGACCATCGACCTGCCCGCGCGCGTCGAAACGGTGCGCCCCGACGTGATTCTGATCGATACCGAGTCACCGAGCCGCGATGTGCTGGAACAAGTGGTGCTGGTCAGCCGCGACCAGCCCCGGCCGATCGTGATGTTCACCGACGAACATGACCCCGGCGTGATGCGTCAGGCGATCAAGTCCGGGGTCAGTGCCTACATCGTCGAAGGCATTCACGCACAACGTTTGCAGCCGATTCTCGACGTGGCGATGGCCCGGTTCGAAAGCGATCAGGCGTTGCGCGCGCAACTGCATGCCCGCGACCAGCAGCTGGCCGAGCGCAAGCGCATCGAACTGGCCAAGGGCTTGTTGATGAAGATGAAGGACTGCAATGAGGAAGAGGCGTACACGCTGATGCGCCGCCAGGCCATGAGCCGCCAGCAGAAACTGATTCAGGTTGCCGAACAGATCATTGCCATGAGCGAGTTGCTGGGCTGAGGTTGCCTCACTGAAGAGCAAAAGCCCCTCACCCTAGCCCTCCCGAAACGTCGGACCGCCCGGGGGGAGAGGGGACTGATTGGGGGATGCTCGCGAAACACGCCGACCTGTGTTTTCTGCTGTGAATCCATAATCGACTCGGTCTTTCAGGTCGATGTTTGACGTCAGACACCTCGGTCAGTCCCCTCTCCCTCCGGGCGGTCCGACGTTTCGGGAGGGTTAGGGTGAGGGGCTTTTGCTCTTCCGCTGTTGGCACAGTTCTCGCTAAGTAATCACTACAGGTAACCAACGGCGGTTGCCCCACCTACGACAAAGACGTCGCTCACCCTCCTCGCCCACAAGCGATCCGGGTAGCGGCGTTTTTGCGTTTTGGCCCCACAGCCCGGGGCCGGTGGTGCGGCCGTGGCGGCGCTCCACTTGCTGGTCAATGACTCCTTCTCGAGACTCTTACAGCTGAGGTGCGCGATGAATAAAAGCTTCTGGAAATCCGGCCATACCCCGACCCTGTTCGCGGCCTTCCTCTATTTCGACCTGAGCTTCATGGTCTGGTATCTGCTCGGCCCGCTCGCGGTGCAGATCGCCGCCGACCTGCACCTGACCACGCAACAGCGCGGCCTCGTCGTCGCAACGCCAATCCTGGCTGGCGCCGTGCTGCGCTTTGCGATGGGCATGCTCGCGGATCGCCTGTCGCCAAAAACCGCCGGGCTGATCGGCCAGGTGATCGTCATCTGCGCACTGTTCGGCGCGTGGAAACTGGGGATTCACAGCTACGAACAGGCGCTGATCCTCGGGCTGTTCCTCGGCATGGCTGGGGCGTCGTTCGCCGTGGCCCTGCCGCTGGCCTCGCAATGGTATCCGCAAGAACATCAAGGCAAAGCGCTGGGCATTGCCGGCGCCGGTAACTCTGGCACCGTGCTCGCCGCGCTGATCGCACCCGTGCTGGCTGCCGCGTTCGGCTGGAGCAACGTCTTCGGCTTCGCCGTGATTCCATTGATCCTGACGCTGGTACTCTTCGCATGGATGGCGAAAAACGCTCCTGAGCGGCCGAAAGCCAAATCCATGGCCGACTACTTCAAGGCCTTGGGCGACCGCGACAGCTGGTCGTTCATGTTTTTCTACAGCGTGACCTTCGGTGGCTTCATCGGTCTGGCCAGCGCCCTGCCCGGTTACTTCAACGACCAATACGGCCTGAACCCGGTAACCGCCGGTTACTACACCGCTGCCTGCGTGTTCGGCGGCAGCCTGATGCGCCCGCTGGGCGGCGCGCTGGCCGATCGTTTCGGCGGCATTCGCACCCTGCTGGCGATGTACACGGTGGCGGCGATCTGCATTGCTGCGGTCGGTTTCAACTTGCCAAGTTCCTACGCGGCGCTGGCACTTTTCGTCTGCACCATGCTCGGTTTAGGCGCAGGCAACGGCGCAGTGTTCCAACTGGTGCCACAGCGCTTTCGCCGCGAGATCGGGGTGATGACCGGGCTGATCGGCATGGCCGGCGGTATCGGCGGTTTTGCTCTGGCGGCGGGGATGGGTGCGATCAAGCAGAGCACCGGCAGCTATCAACTGGCGCTGTGGTTGTTTGCCAGCCTTGGTGTGCTGGCGTGGTTCGGCCTGCATGGCGTGAAGCGTCGCTGGAGAACCACTTGGGGCTCGGCGGCCGTGACCGCTGCGCGGGTCTGAGGCCTGCATGGCGCTGCAACTGAGTTTCGCCGATGCCAGCGGCACCGGCCCGCGGGCGGAGAATCAGGACGCCTTGCGCCTGGTCACTCCAGCCCCCGCGCTGGCAGCGAGCAAGGGCTTTCTGTTCGCCATCGCCGACGGCGTCAGCCAGTGCGCCGATGGCGGACTCGCCGCGCGCTCGACCTTGCAGGCACTGGCGCTGGACTACTACGCCACCCCGGAGACCTGGAGCGTGACGCAGGCACTGGATCGCCTGCTGCTCGCGCAAAATCGCTGGTTGCAGGCCAACGGCGGCGGTCAGCCGTTACTGACCACGGTCAGCGCTCTGGTCATGCGCGGCAGGCGTTTCACCTTGGCGCATGTGGGCGATTGTCGGGTTTATCGCTGGCATGCAGACACCTTGCAGCGCATCACCGACGATCACGTCTGGGATCAGCAGGGCATGCAGCATGTGCTCAAGCGCGCCCTGGGACTGGATCAACACCTGGTGCTGGATTTTCGCGACGGTGAATTGCGCGAGGGTGAGAGCTTTGTGCTGCTCAGCGATGGCGTGTGGTCGACGCTGGGGGATACGGCGATTGCGGCGGTTCTGCGGGATCAGCCAGATCTGCCCGCAGCTGCGCAGACACTGGTCGGCGCTGCGCATCTGGCGGGCAGTCAGGACAACGCCAGCGCATTGCTGGTGCGGGTCGATGCGCTGGGTGAGGCAAATATTGGCGATGCGTTGATGCATCTGCAGCAATGGCCGCTGCCTCCACTCTTGAAACCGGGCCAGAGCTTTGAAGGCTGGCAGGTGCAGGGGATCGTCGCTCAGAGTCAGCAATCGCTGCTGTATCGGGTACTCGATGGACAAGGCCAGGCGTGGCTGTTGAAAACCTTGCCTGTGCGCCTGGCCGATGATGCGCAGGCAGGTCAGGCGTTATTGTCGGAAGAATGGTTTCTGAAAAGGGTCGCCGGACGGCATTTTCCTGAAGTGCACGCGCTGACTCAACGTCAGCATTTGTATTACGTGATGCGTGAATATTCCGGATCGACTCTCGCGCAACTGTTCGAGCAAAGCGGCCCGCTCCCGTTGGCGCAATGGCAGGATTTGGCTGAACGGCTGCTGCGCGCGGTTGGCCTGCTGCATCGGCGGCAGATCCTGCACCGCGACATCAAACCGGAGAATCTGCTGCTGGGCGATGACGGCGAGTTGCGGCTGCTGGATTTTGGTCTGGCGTATTGCCAGGGATTGTCCGAAGACACGCCGTCAACTTTGCCGGGCACGCCGAGCTTCATCGCGCCGGAAGCCTTTCTCGGGGATGCGCCCGCTGCGCAGCAGGATTTGTATGCGCTGGGCGTGACCTTGTATTTCCTGCTTACCGGGCATTTTCCCTACGGCGAGATTGAGGCGTTTCAGCGTCCGCGATTCGGCGTATCAGTGAGTGCCAGTCGCTATCGACCGGATCTGCCGGAGTGGCTGGCGCAAAGTCTGGAGCGCGGCGTGGCGGCGGACCCTTTGCAGCGTTTTGAAACGGCGGAGGAATGGTTGCTGGTGCTGGAGCAAGGTGAACGCCACAGTTTGACGGTGCGACCGAGGCCATTGCTCGAGCGTGAGCCGCTGAAGGTCTGGCGGACATTGGCGCTGGTGGCGTTGTTGGGGAATCTGGTGCTGCTGTATTTGCTGTTTCATCAGCCTTGATCCGACGCTTCAAAACCGAGCGCGATGCCTCGCGACGGTGCATCGAAAACCCTGCTCCCGCAGCCAAACCCCTTTAATCACGGCACCCTCACCACTTGGCACAACCACTGCATTACCTGTTTCAACTTACATAAAGCCCAACCTTCAACGACGAAGGCCGGGCTTCCCGAGAGAACGGGACCAGGACAAAGGCGTCCTCGCTAGGCAACTAGCGGGACGCCTTTTTTTGTTTGCGCATTATTTGTCGAGCAAGGCCTGACTGCCCACAAGAGGCAAGCCCCAAGCTCCCGGAGAACCTGATGAAAAAACTCAAACTGGTGATGATCGGCAACGGCATGGCCGGGGTCCGCACCCTGGAAGAACTGCTCAAGCTGAGCGACGAGCTTTACGACATCACGGTCTTCGGCGCCGAACCGCACACCAACTACAACCGCATCCTGCTGTCGCCGGTGCTGGCCGGTGAGCAAACTTTCGAAGACATCGTGCTCAACGATCTCGATTGGTACCTGGAAAACAACATCAAGTTATTGCTCAACCGCAAAGTGGTCGAGATCGACCGGGTCAAGCGTCGCGTGATCGCAGAAGACGGCACCGAAGCTGAATACGATCGCCTGCTGATCGCCACCGGTTCGACCCCGTTCATCCTGCCGATACCCGGCAACACTTTGCAGGGCGTGATCGGTTACCGCGACATCGCCGACACCCAGGCGATGATCGACACCGCGAAAACCCACAAACACTCCGTGGTGATCGGCGGTGGCCTGCTCGGCCTCGAAGCCGCCAATGGTTTGATGCTGCGCGGCATGCACGTCACCGTGGTGCACATCGGCGAGTGGCTGCTGGAACGGCAACTGGACAAGACCAGCGGCCAACTCCTGCAAACCGCCCTCGAATCCCATGGCCTGCACTTTCGCCTTTGCGAACAGACTCAAGCCCTGCACGACGCCGGCAATGGCCGGGTCGGCTCGGTGCAGTTCAACAACGGCGAGATCATCCCCGCCGATCTGGTGGTCATGGCCGCAGGCATCCGTCCCAATACCGAACTCGCGGAGAAATCCGGCATCCCGTGCAGCCGCGGGATTCTGGTCAACGACACCCTGCAAACCTACGACCCGCGCATCTACGCCATCGGCGAATGCGCCAGCCACCGTGGCATCGCCTACGGACTGGTGGCGCCGCTGTTCGAACAGGCCAAGGTCTGCGCCAATCACCTGGCACAACTGGGCTTCGCCCGTTATCAAGGTTCAGTGACTTCGACCAAATTGAAAGTCACCGGCATCGACCTGTTTTCCGCCGGCGATTTCATGGGCGGCGAAGGCACCGAAACCATCACCCTCTCCGACCCGATCGGCGGGGTGTACAAAAAGCTGGTGATCAAGGATGACGTGCTGGTCGGCGCCTGTCTGTACGGCGATACGGCGGATGGCGGTTGGTATTTCCGACAGATTCGTGAGAATCACGCCATCGGCGAGATCCGTGATCATCTGATGTTCGGAGAAAACGCACTGGGCGACGTAGGACACCAAGGCCAGGACAAAGCCATGGTCATGGCCGACAACGCCGAAGTCTGCGGCTGCAACGGCGTGTGCAAAGGCACCATCGTCAAAGCGATTCAGGAACATGGATTGTTCAGCGTCGATGAAGTGAAGAAGCACACCAAAGCTGCCAGCTCATGCGGATCCTGTGCGGGACTGGTCGAGCAGATCCTGATTAACACCGTGGGCGGCGCGGCCGACGTCAAACCGAAAAGTGAAAAAGCCATCTGCGGTTGCAGCGACCTCAACCACGGGCAGATTCGTCAGGCCATTCGCGAGCAACACTTGCTGACCATCGCCGGCAGCATGAGCTACCTCAACTGGCGCACCCCGAACGGTTGCGCCACCTGCCGCCCGGCGCTCAACTACTACCTGATCTCAACCTGGCCGGGCGAAGCCAAGGACGATCCGCAATCGCGCCTGATCAACGAACGCGCGCACGCCAACATTCAGAAAGACGGCACCTACTCGGTGGTGCCACGCATGTGGGGCGGTGTGACCAATCCGTCCGAGCTGCGGCGGATTGCCGATGTCGCCGACAAGTACAACGTGCCGATGGTCAAGGTCACCGGTGGCCAGCGAATCGATTTGCTGGGGATCAAGAAGCAGGACTTGCCGGGTGTCTGGAAAGACCTCGATATGCCATCCGGCCACGCCTACGGCAAATCCATCCGCACCGTTAAAACCTGCGTCGGCAGCGAGTTCTGCCGCTTCGGCACGCAGAACTCGACGCAACTGGGCATTGAGCTTGAGCACGATCTGTTCAACATGTGGTCGCCGCATAAAGTGAAACTGGCGGTCTCCGGTTGCCCACGCAACTGCTCGGAAGCGGGTATCAAAGACGTAGGAATTATCGGCGTCGATTCCGGTTGGGAGATGTACATCGGTGGCAACGGCGGGATCAAAACCGAAGTCGCCGAGTTCTTCGTCAAGCTCAAGACCGCCGAGGAAGTGCGCGAATACAACGGCGCGTTTTTGCAGCTGTACCGCGAAGAAGCCTTCTACCTCGAACGCACCGTGCACTACATGCAGCGCGTTGGCATGGAGCACATCAAGAAGGCCGTGCGGGAAGATCCGGAACGCCGCAAGGCGCTGAACGAGCGTCTGCAATTCTCCTTGTCGTTCGAGCAGGATCCGTGGAAAGAGCGCCTCGCGCAGCCGCACTTGAAGAAAGAATTCGATGTCATTCCTGTGAAGAACCTGGAGGTGCCGGCATGAACTGGCTCGATATCTGTGCGCTGGATGAAATCAACGCCCTCGGTTCGCGGATCATTGCCGGGCCGAAAGGTGACATCGCGATTTTTCGTACAAGCGACGATGAGGTTTTCGCCCTCGATGACCGCTGCCCGCATAAGGGCGGGCCACTGTCACAAGGTCTGATCTACGGCAAACGCGTGGCCTGCCCGCTGCACAACTGGCAGATCGACCTGGAGTCCGGCGAAGCCCAGGCCCCGGATATCGGCTGCGCGCACCACCACCCGGCGCGAGTGGAAAATGGTCGGGTGCAACTGGCCCTGCGGGACGCCGTCTGATGAACCGCCAGACGACCGCCTCGACCTGCTGCTATTGCGGGGTCGGCTGCGGCGTCCTGATCGAGCATGACGGCGAGCGCATCCTCGGCGTCAGCGGCGATCCGGCGCACCCGGCCAACTTCGGAAAACTGTGCAGCAAAGGCTCGACCCTGCACCTGACCGGCGACCTGGCGGCGCGCGCGTTGTACCCGGAACTGCGGCTGGGCAAAAGCCTGGCGCGCAGCCGTTGTGACTGGGACACCGCGCTCGATCACGCGACTCAGGTGTTCGCCGAGACCATCGCCGAACACGGCCCGGACAGCGTGGCGTTCTACATCTCTGGACAGTTGCTGACCGAGGACTATTACGCCTTCAACAAACTGGCGCGGGCACTGGTCGGCACCAACAACATCGACAGCAATTCGCGGCTGTGCATGTCATCGGCAGTGGTCGGCTACAAGCGCAGCCTCGGCGCCGATGCGCCGCCGTGCAGTTACGAAGATCTGGACCTGAGCGATTGCGTGATGATCGTCGGCAGTAACATGGCCTACGCCCATCCGGTACTTTTTCGTCGCCTCGAAGAAGCCAAGTCGCGCCGCCCGCAGATGAAAGTCATCGTTATCGATCCACGGCGCACCGACACCTGCGACCTTGCCGATCTGCATCTGGCGATCCTGCCGGGCACCGATGTCGCGTTGTTTCATGGGATTTTGCATCTGCTGTTGTGGGAAGACTGGATCGACCGCGACTTCGTCAACGCACATACCGAAGGCCTTGCCGAGCTGAAGAATCTGGTGCGCGATTACACCCCGACCACGGTTTCCCAGCTGTGCGGAATCAGTGTCGAGCAATTGCAGCAGTGCGCCGAGTGGGTCGGCACCGCGCCGAGTTTTCTGTCGTTGTGGTGCATGGGCCTGAATCAGTCCACCGCTGGCAGCGCGAAAAACAGCGCGCTGATCAATCTGCACCTGGCCACCGGACAAATCGGCCGGCCCGGCGCAGGACCTTTCTCGCTGACCGGTCAGCCGAATGCCATGGGCGGACGGGAAACCGGCAGTTTGTCCAATCTGCTGCCCGGCCATCGCGATGCGACCAACCCTGAGCATCGCGCCGAAGTGGCCGAGTATTGGGGCGTGGATTCGTTGCCAGAAAATTCCGGCCTCAGTGCGATTGAGCTGTTTGAGCAAGTGCGCAGTGGCAAGATCAAGGCGTTGTGGATCGCCTGCACCAACCCCGCGCAATCGATGCCGGATCAGACTTCCGTGCGCGCAGCGCTTGAAGCATGTCCGTTCGTGGTGCTGCAGGAAGCCTTTCGCACCACTGAAACTGCTGCGTTTGCCGATCTGCTTTTGCCAGCTGCGAGCTGGGGCGAAAAGGAAGGCTCGGTGACCAATTCCGAGCGGCGGATTTCCCACGTGCGCCAAGCCATTGTCGCACCGGGTGAAGCACGGCCGGACTGGGCGATCACGGTGGATTTCGCACAACGTCTGGAGAAACGTCTGCGCCCGCAACAACCAAGCCTGTTTGCGTTCGATCGCCCTGCGCAGCTGTTCGACGAATACAAACTGCTGACCCGTGGCCGCGATTTGGATTTGTCCGGGATCAGCCATGCTTTGATCGATGAACTCGGGCCGCAGCAGTGGCCGTTTCCTGACGGAGCGCGTCAAGGCACAACACGCCTCTACGTTGACGGCATATTTCCTACGGCCAGCGGTCGCGCGCAATTTGTCGCCGATCCTTATCGCGCAGCCAAAGAACAGCGCGATGCACGTTTCCCGCTAACGCTGATCACCGGCCGCCTGCGCGATCAATGGCACGGGATGAGCCGCACCGGCACCGCCGCGCAGTTGTTCGGGCATGTCAGCGAAGCCGTGCTGAGTCTGCACCCGGACGAACTGCGTCGGCACCGGTTGCAGCCGGGTGATCTGGTCAATCTGAAAAGCCGTCGTGGCACAGTGATTGTCGCGGTCGGCAGCGACGACAGTGTGCGTCCGGGCCAGGCTTTCCTGCCGATGCACTGGGGTGACCGATTCCTCAAGGGCGGCGTGAACACGTTGACCCTGCCGGCCTTTGACCCCCTCTCGAAACAACCCGAACTCAAGCACAGCGGCGTACGCCTTGAAACGGTGGATTTGCCTTGGCAGCTTTTCGCTCTGATTGAGGGCGATGTTCAACGGCATTTCGAGACACTTCGACCGCTGTGTGAGGCGTTTTCCTACGTCAGCCTCAGCCTTGTCGGCCGGGAACGCCCTGCATTGCTGATACGCGCCGCCAGCGCGGTTGCGCCAGATCCGCAGTTACTGCGGCAGATTGACGAATGTTTGAGCTTGATTGACGGGCCGGTACTGGCTTACGACGACCCGCGCCGCGCCATTGGCAAACGAGTACGCATCGAAAACGGCCGGATCACCGCCATTCGCCTCGCTGGCGAAACCCTTGCGCAACATTGGTTGCAAGGCCTGTGGCTGGAGGGCCGCGCGGACGAGCAGTTGCGGCGCTGGCTGCTGGCACCGATGAGTGCGCCACCGGGCAGCACCGGAACGCAGCTCGCTGCGGATAAAACCCTGTGCAACTGCAACAACGTCAGTCAAAGCGCAGTCTGCGCCGGCATCCACCGGGGTCTGGACTTGCCGGGGCTGAAACAAGAATTGGGTTGCGGCACGCAATGCGGCTCCTGCGTCCCGGAAATCAAGCGTTTGCTGGCGGCCAATGTGCAGCCGGTTGCCGTCATCTGAAGAGGAAACACCATGAACGCGAAAGTCTGGCTGGTGGGCGCAGGCCCTGGCGATCCGGAATTGCTCACGCTCAAAGCCGTGCGTGCGCTGCGCGAGGCAGATGTGGTGCTGATTGATGATCTGGTCAACGCAGCAGTGCTGGAACACTGCCCCGGCGCGCGGATCATTGCCGTCGGCAAGCGCGGTGGCTGTCGTTCAACGCCACAGGCATTCATTCATCGACTGATGCTGCGCTACGCGCGCCAAGGCAAATGCGTGGTGCGGCTCAAGGGCGGCGATCCGTGTATTTTCGGCCGTGGTGGTGAGGAAGCGCAGTGGCTGCGTGAGCGTGAGATTGAAGTGGAACTGGTGAATGGCATCACCGCCGGGCTGGCCGGGGCGACGCAATGCGATATTCCGCTGACGTTACGCGGCGTGGCGCGTGGTGTGACGCTGGTCACGGCGCACACGCAGGACGACAGTCAGTTGAACTGGCAGGCGCTGGCGCAGGGCGGGACGACACTGGTGATTTACATGGGTGTGGCCAAGCTCAGCGAAATTCGTGAGCAGCTGTTGGCTGGCGGCATGGCGGCGGCTACGCCGGTGGCGATGATCGAAAACGCTTCCCTGCCGGAGCAGCGCGAATGTCGCAGTGATCTGACGGCTATGGAGGAGGATGCTTGCAGATTTCAGTTGAAAAGCCCGGCAATTTTGGTCATCGGTGCCGTTGCCTGGCGGGCAGGATCAAAAGATCGTCCGATCGCGGCCCGAGCCTGCGGCAGCTCCTACATTCAGAGCGCGATCGCCCGGTAGCAAATACCGGCAGTCAAATCGCAGACAAAGAAAAGCCCGGCCTAAGCCGGGCTTTCCTCAGAGCGGCAGCTAATTACTTAGCTTGAGCTTCAACCTGCGCTTCTACGCGACGGTTTACAGCGCGGCCAGCGTCAGTTTTGTTGTCAGCAACTGGGCGAGTTTCGCCGTAGCCAACAGACTGAACGCGGGACGATTCAACACCGTACTGGTTGGTCAGAACTTGCTTAACGGCGTTTGCACGACGCTCGGACAGTTTCTGGTTGTAAGCGTCAGGACCGACGGAGTCAGTGTGACCTTCAACAGTAGTGGTGGTGGATGGGTACTGCTTCATGAAGTCAGCCAGGTTTTTGATGTCGCCGTAGCTGTTGGTTTTAACAACAGATTTGTCGAAGTCAAATTTAACGTCCAGCTCTACACGTACAACTTCAGCAACTGCTGGGCAGCCATCAGCGTCAACAGTTACGTTGGCTGGGGTGTCCGGGCACTTGTCAACGTTGTCGCATACGCCGTCGTTGTCGCTGTCGGAGCAGACTTCAGCTGGTGCTGGAACTGGAGCAGCAGCAGGCTTGGAGCCACCACCGAAGTTCACACCGATACCAACGCTAGGAGCCCACTCGGTGTCGCCCTGGTCGATATTGTATTGAGCTTCAACGCCAGCACGGGCGTAGAAGTTCTCGGTGAAGTACAGCTTGGCACCGCCGCCAACGTTGGCGAAGGTGGAACGGTTGCGACCGTTCGAACCGTTCTGGTCGATGCTCTGGTCAGAGAAACCGGCCGAAACGTACGGACGCAGCATGTCGCCCGGGTTGTTGAAGTGGTACAGAGCGTCCAGAGCGGTGTTAGCGCCCTTTACGTTCTTGCCGTCGTTGGCACGTACGTTGTGCACTTCATCGTAGCCCAGACGCAGTTCAACGTCGTCGGTCAGGAAGTAACCAACAGAGCCGCCGAACAGGTTGCCGTTGTTCTTGAAGTTACGAGCGCTGTCGAATTGTTCTTTCTTAGCGAAGCCTTCGATTTCAACTGCGCCTTGGCCTTGTGCCAGAGCGCCGAACGAAGTGGCGGCAATCAAAGAACCAATGGCCAAGCCCAAGGTGTTTTTCAGTTTCATCCGTTAAATCCCCATCTGGTGATTGTGAAGCAGTCCCGCAAACCGGGGGACAACTCGGCGGCAAGTCTATCAGAACTTGCCTACACGTAAGAGATATTTGCGCCGAACTAAGTTTCAGCAATGCCTGCAAATTTCTCACGCAATTTATCTAGAGCACGTTTGTAACGCATTTTTGTCGCACTCAAACCCATGTGCATGATGTCTGCGATCTCCTGAAACTCCAGCTCTGCGACAAATCGTAGCACCAGAATTTCGCGGTCAATCGGGTTCACATACACCAGCCAGCGATCAAGCCCGCCCTTGTCCTCGGGGTTCGGCGTCTTCTCTTCAGACGCTTCCTCGAGGGGGTCAAGACTCAATGCGTCCATCAAGCGACGCTTTCGCCGTTCCTTCCGATACTGCGTGATGCATTCGTTGTAAGTGATGCTGTACAGCCAGGTTTTGAACTTCGATTTCCCCTCGAAGTTCTTCAAGCCGTACAGCACCTTCAACATCACTTCCTGACAGACATCGTCTGCGTCGCGATCGTTCCCAAGATATCGCGCACAAACGTTAAATAATGTTCGTTGGTAACGCCGCATCAGCTCTTCATAGGCGCGCGTCACGTGAAACAGCTCGGTGTGCGAGCGCGCGACCAACTCCTCATCAGAGAGCTCGCGGGGGTCGTAGCGCGTAGATAGCGTATGGGCTTTATTCAAAACAAGTCGTGCCGACAGTCAGGTCAATGTCCGCCGCAACCAGCATCAGCTGGCATTTCGCGGCGGCATACATTAGCAGGGTTTGCCGGGTTAGCGGCTACTCACATGCTGTTCCAGCAGGATCCGATTGGAAAGAGAGACTAGCTCACCCTCATCGGTCAGCAATGTGGTTTTAACCGTGCCGATCTCTTCGATCTGGCCTTCGACCTCGCCAACACGCACTTGTTGCCCAACCTGATACAACTCACGCACATAGATTCCCGCAAGAATCTGACCGGCAATTTCCCGGCTTCCCAAGCCCATGGCCAGCGCAACTGCCAGACCAACGGTAATCAAAACGATGACAATCACATGGTTCAGCAGGTCGGTCTTGACCTCAAGCTGACTGATCGCGACCGAGATGCTGATGATGATAACCAGGCCCTGGGCAATTCGCCCAAGTCCTGAAGCGTAGTCCAGCCCTACGCCTTCTGCCGCCCCGCGCACCAGCCCGTTGGCCAATTGTGCGAGCAGAACACCCACCAACAACACCAGCGCGGCGCCAAAAACTTTCGGCAAATACAACGCCAGCATGTCGAGCGTAGCTGAAACTCGCTCAAGGCCAAGGGATTCTGCCGCAGAAACCAAAAATATCAGCAGAACGAACCAATACACAATTTTTCCGATCAGCGTCGAGATCGGTACTTGCAGCCCCGCACGGGACATTAATTTAGTCAAACCGGTGCCGCCCATCAAGCGGTCAAGACCGAGTTTGGCCAGCAATTTGGACAGCAACGTGTCGAGCAACTTGGCCACCACGAAGCCCAACAGCAGCACCACCAGTGCGCCGAACAGGTTCGGGATGAAATTGGCGACTTTGGTCCACAACGCAGTCATTGCAGTGACGAGGCTCTGAGTCCAGAGATCAAGTTCCATATTCAATCAGCCTTATCAGCAGTGCGAGCAACAGGTTTACGAAGACGGGAAACCGGCGAGACATGCGCCGATCCATTATTCAAAGCGATCATCAGCGCGGGCAGCCAGCGGCCCAGCAGGCTGAACAGATCGCCGGCGCCGACCTGGCGGTTGGCGGTTTTAAGCACACGCCCAAGGGCCGCATCGTCGTCGCGAGCGGACGGCGAGGCGTTGAGCATGTCGCGCAGAGACTGTTCAAACGGATCGTGCATACGCACCTCTCGTGATGTCTGTGAAAGACGCGGGCAAATTTGGTCGGGTCACATGCTGCATATTCATACCCAGCGCAAACGGCGGAACAACCACCATTGCCCGAGTGCCACCGAGGCCATCAGCAGGCATGCCAGCATGAATCCGTAGGGACTTTCCGAGAACGGTATTCCGCCGACATTGATGCCCAGCAGACCGGTGAGAAAACTCATCGGCAAAAAGATCCCGGTGATGATCCCGAAGCGGTACATGGTGCGGTTCATACGCACGCTCAAGCGCCGGTCTTCGGCCTCCAGCACAAGCCCCACGCGCTCTCGAGTCAATTCGAGCTCTTCGAGATAGCGCGTCAGGCTGTTATTCAATTCGTTCCAGTAGTCAGCGTCGTCGTCGACAAACCATGGCAGTTTTATCCGCGTCAGTTGGCCGAAAATATCCCGTTGCGGAGCGAGGAAACGCTTCAGCCCGGCAGCCCGACGACGGATGTGCAAAATCGAGCCATGCTCGGGGGTATACCGTTCGTCGGCATCCATCTTTTCTTCTTCCTCATCGGCGATTTCCGAGAGGCAAGTCACCAGGTCCTGCACTTTATTGGTGAGGAACTGCGCCAGATACAGGATCAGTTCAGACGACGTTTTCGGGCCTTTGCCCTCTGCCAAATCCACCAACAACTCATCGGTTGCGCGCAACGGGCGCAAACGCAGGGAAATAACTCGCTGCGCCGAGGCAAAAATGCGCACCGAGACCATGTCTTCCGGCTCAGCGCCGGGGTTCAGATTGACCCCGCGCAAAAACAGCAAAAGCTCGGAATCCGGCAGCGGCAACAGGCGTGGCCGGGTGTTTTCTTCCAGCAACAGGTCGCAGGTGAACTCATTTAGCCCACTGGATTTACGCAACCAGGTCTGGGTTTGCGGGTGACTGCGATCCCAATGCAACCACAGGCTCTCGTGGGCCTGCAGTTGCAAATCGTCGAGATCAGTCCGGGCTATCGAACGCGCGCCGCCTTTACCGTCAAGCACCAGGGCATGCACCAGCCCCCATTGCGCGTTTTCTTCCTCGAACATCCTCACCCCTAATGATTACCGCGATTTATTCAGGCATTTGCAGCGGGCTTGGCGAGATGATCACGCCATTGTTATCCGCATAGATGTAGTGGCCCGGATGGAACGTCACACCGGCAAAGGTGACGGCGACATTCAGATCGCCGATACCGCGTTTGTCAGTCTTCATCGGGTGGCTGGCCAGTGCCTGCACCCCGAGATCGGTCTGAGCGATGACATCGACATCACGGATGCAACCGTAGATCACCAGCCCTTCCCAGCCGTTTTTCGCCGCCTTCTCGGCGATCAGGTCGCCCAACAGCGCCCGACGCAGGGAACCGCCGCCGTCGACCACCAGCACCTTGCCGTTGCCCTTGAGTTCCGCTTGTTCCTTGACCAGCGAGTTGTCTTCGAAGCATTTGATGGTCACGATCTCGCCGCCGAAGGAATCACGGCCGCCGAAATTGCTGAACATCGGTTCCAGCACCTGCACCAGCTCCGGATACGCATCGCACAGGTCAGGCGTAAGGTAATGGTTCATCGAAAAACTCCTGTCAAAGGAAGACGATCAAGGATGTCGAACGGTCGCTGTTCACCTTAGCCCATGGCATGGTCGCCGACAGCACCTGAACAAACGCTGAAACGTAATAGCCAAATGGCCACTAAAAATGACCAGAACCACTGAATCCGTCATATCTTAGCCGCAAGCAAGCCTGAACGAAATGCCTTCGTCAGTTCAAACAGCTTTCGCCAGACTCGCCGCCTCACCTAGTAACGGTGTCTGCTGATCAGCCAGCCAACGCGCCACCAACGGCCAGACCTCAGCCTGCGCGGCTTTACTGACCAGCATTTCGACGTGGCCAAAATTATCTTTGAAGCCCTGCTCGCGCCCAAGATTGATGAACTGCTTGTGCTCGGAGCCGATCTGCTCGAACAGTTTCTGGCAGGCCCACGTCGGATCCTGATGATCGCCCGCCGCGCTCACTGCCAGTACCGGCACCTGAACCTCGGCCAGACCCGCCCACCAGTCCTTGTCCTTGTCGCCGAAACGCCCGAACAGGCCGTACCAGCGCATGCTTTCCAGCGCCAGACCGATCGGCTCGTCCTCCGGGCCACGCTTGAGCCGCGAACCTGAGAGTTGCGCAAAGCGCTTGAGAATGAAGCGCCCGCTCCACTCCACCGGCGGGATTTTCAGCGGCCAATAGGTGCGGCTGACCTGCGTTCCGAAAAATGCCGCTGACGCCACCGCAGGCTCACCGAGGTATTCCCCGCCAAGCGCCGCAGCCAGCGTGATGCCGCCCAGCGAGTGACCGATCCAGTGCGGAATCTGCCCGCTCTGCTCGCGCACAAACGCAGCAATCGCCGGCAGATCGTAGCGCGCGTAATCGGCGACGCGGTTTTTGCGGTAGTTCTGGTTGCGCTGGGACAAGCCATGCCCGCGCATTTCCGGAATCCACACGTCGTAGCCCAATCGCGCCAGATAGGCGCCGAGGCCAAGACCCTTGGGCGAAAACCAGAAGCGTCGATTGGAAAAACTGCCATGCAGCAGAATCACCGGCACGCCGCGCGCCAGCGATTCATCGGCCATGCCCAGACGGGTCACGGCGATTTCCACCGACCAGTCGGGGCTGTTGCCGGGTTTCAGGCGATACACGTCTTCGCTCAGATCGCCGCGCCGCTCGGCGCTGATCAGGGCGACAGGAAATAGGTTGCTGCTGCTTTGCATAATGCTCTTGCACAAAAAAGGGCGGCGTCCAGAGGAGCCCGCCCTGTTTCAATCATAAAGCGACCGGTCAGTGACCGGCCGCTTCACTCACCGATCAAGCCTGAGCCTGACCCTCAGCCAGGAAGAACCAGGTTTCCAGCACGGAATCCGGGTTCAGCGACACGCTTTCGATGCCCTGCTCCATCAGCCAGCGCGCCAGATCCGGGTGGTCCGAAGGACCCTGACCGCAGATGCCGATGTACTTGCCAGCCTTGTTGCACGCCTGAATCGCGTTCGACAGCAGCTTCTTGACCGCTGGATTACGCTCGTCGAACAGGTGCGCGATGATCCCGGAGTCGCGATCCAGACCCAGCGTGAGTTGAGTCAGATCGTTGGAGCCGATCGAGAAACCGTCGAAGAATTCGAGGAATTCTTCCGCCAGAATCGCGTTGGATGGCAGTTCGCACATCATGATCACGCGCAGACCGTTCTCGCCGCGCTTCAAGCCGTTCTCTGCGAGCAGATCAACAACCTGGCTGGCTTCGCCCAAGGTTCGAACGAACGGCACCATGATTTCGACGTTGGTCAGGCCCATCTCGTTGCGCACACGTTTCAGCGCACGGCACTCGAGTTCGAAGCAGTCACGGAACGATTCGCTGATGTAACGCGAAGCGCCACGGAAACCCAGCATCGGGTTTTCTTCTTCCGGCTCGTACAGCTTGCCGCCGATCAGGTTGGCGTATTCGTTGGACTTGAAGTCCGACAGACGCACGATGACCTTTTTCGGGGTGAACGCAGCGGCCAGGGTGCTGATACCTTCGACCAGTTTATCGACATAGAAGCCGACCGGATCGTCGTAACCGGCGATGCGCTTGTCGACGCTGTCCTTGATTTCCTGCGGCAGACCGTCGTAGTTCAGCAGTGCTTTCGGGTGCACGCCGATCATGCGGTTGATGATGAACTCCAGGCGGGCCAGGCCCACACCGGCGTTCGGCAGTTGCGCGAAGTCGAAGGCGCGGTCCGGGTTGCCGACGTTCATCATGATCTTGAACGGCAGATCAGGCATGGCGTCCACGGAGTTTTTCTTGATATCGAAGCCAAGCTCACCTTCGAAGATGTAACCGGTGTCGCCTTCGGCGCAGGAAACGGTCACGCCCTGGCCATCTTTCAGCAACTGAGTGGCGTTGCCGCAACCCACGACTGCCGGAATACCCAGCTCGCGGGCGATGATCGCCGCGTGGCAGGTACGGCCGCCCCGGTTGGTGACGATGGCGCTGGCGCGCTTCATGACCGGTTCCCAGTCCGGGTCGGTCATGTCGGAAACCAGCACGTCGCCCGGCTGGACCTTGTCCATTTCCGAGACGTCCTTGATGATCCGCACCTTGCCGGCGCCGATGCGCTGGCCGATCGCACGACCTTCCACCAGCACAGTGCCGGTTTCTTTCAGCAGGTAACGTTCCATGACGTTGGCCTGGGTGCGGCTTTTCACGGTTTCCGGACGCGCCTGCACGATGTACAGCTTGCCGTCGTCACCGTCCTTGGCCCACTCGATGTCCATCGGGCAGCCGTAGTGCTTCTCGATGATCATCGCTTGCTTGGCCAATTCGCTGACTTCAGCGTCGGACAGACAGAAACGCGCGCGATCAGCCTTGTCCACATCGATGGTCTTGACCGATTTGCCGGCCGTGGCGACTTCGCCGTAGATCATCTTGATGGCTTTGCTGCCCAGGTTACGGCGCAGGATCGCCGGACGACCGGCCTCCAGCGTGCCTTTGTGGACGTAGAATTCATCCGGGTTCACCGCGCCTTGCACAACGGTTTCGCCCAGACCGTAAGCGCCGGTAATGAACACCACGTCACGGAAACCGGATTCGGTGTCGAGGGTGAACATCACGCCGGCGGTACCGGTTTCCGAACGCACCATGCGCTGCACGCCGGCAGACAAGGCGACCAGTTTGTGGTCGAAGCCCTGGTGCACGCGGTAGGAAATCGCACGGTCGTTGAACAAGGAGGCGAATACTTCTTTGGCAGCGCGGATAACGTTTTCCACGCCACGAATGTTCAGGAAGGTTTCCTGCTGACCGGCGAACGATGCGTCCGGCAAGTCTTCGGCGGTGGCGGAAGAGCGCACGGCCACGGCCATGTCAGGATTGCCGGCCGACAGCGCGGCGAACGCGGTGCGGATCTCGGCGTTGAGCTTTTCAGGGAATTCGGCGTCCATGATCCATTGACGGATCTGCGCACCGGTCTTGGCCAGGGCGTTGACGTCGTCAACGTCGAGGGCGTCGAGCGCGTCGTGGATCTGCTGGTTCAGACCGCTCAGTTCCAGGAAGTCACGATAGGCCTGCGCGGTGGTGGCAAAGCCGCCGGGGACCGAAACACCGGCGCCGGCCAGGTTGCTGATCATCTCGCCCAGGGATGCGTTCTTGCCCCCCACATGCTCAACATCGTGTTTGCCGAGCTTATCGAGGGAAACTACGTACTCTACCAAGGTGATCTCTCCACTAACTGTGTTGGAAAAGCTCAGAAACCGGCTGCTCGGGGGAGCGTTGGCCGGCTGTATGGCCTGGACCTGGAAAATAAGTGAGAATGCTGGCCACTGGCGGCCGGCAAATCGCGCCTATCATATCCAAGAATGACTATTAGCTTAAGGCCCAAGGTGCAAATGAAACGATCTGCTTTCTTTATCTCCGATGGCACCGGCATTACTGCCGAAACCCTGGGTCAAAGCCTCCTGGCGCAGTTCGAAAACATTACCTTCAGCAAATTCACGCGACCGTACATCGACAGCGTGGAAAAAGCGCGGGCCATGGTACAACAAATCAACAAAGCCGCCGAAACCGACGGCTTCCGGCCGATCATCTTCGACACCATCGTCAATCAGGACATTCGTGAGATTCTCGCAACGTCCAATGGTTTCATGATCGACATTTTCTCGACCTTTCTTGCACCGCTTGAGCAGGAACTGACCGAGCATTCTTCCTACACCGTCGGCAAGTCGCATTCCATCGGCCACAACTCCAATTACATGGAGCGCATCGAGGCGGTGAACTTCGCCCTGGACAACGACGACGGCGCCCGCACCCACTATTACGACAAGGCCGATCTGATACTAGTGGGTGTGTCGCGCTGTGGTAAGACGCCGACGTGTCTGTACATGGCGATGCAATTCGGCATCCGCGCGGCCAACTACCCGCTGACCGAAGACGACATGGAACGCCTGCAACTGCCGGCCGCCCTGCGCGCCCATCAACACAAGCTGTTCGGACTGACCATCGACCCGGATCGCCTTACTGCGATCCGCAACGAGCGCAAACCCAACAGCCGCTACTCGAGCTACGCCCAGTGCGAATTCGAAGTGCGCGAAGTGGAAAACCTGTTCCGCCGCGAGAACATCCCCAACATCAATTCCACGCATTTTTCGGTGGAAGAGATTTCCGCGAAAATTCTCGTAGAGAAAGGCGTCGAGCGGCGCTTCAAATAACCAATTGCCCCTTGTAGGAGCTGCCGCAGGCTCCTACACGGGGTGTGTTGTGTCAGAAGGAATCGCCCGGAACGCGGACGTAGCCCTCCATCAACACCCGCGCACTACGGCTCATGATGGCTTTCTTCACCACCCATTCGCCGTTCTCCAGACTGGCCTCAGCCCCGACGCGTAGGGTTCCGGACGGATGCCCGAACCGCACCGCATTACGCTCAACACCACCGGCAGCGAGGTTCACCAAGGTGCCGGAAATCGCCGCCGCCGTGCCAATCGCCACAGCCGCCGTGCCCATCATCGCGTGATGCAGCTTGCCCATCGACAAGGCGCGCACCAGCAGATCTACATCCCCCGCCGCAATCGCCTTCCCGCTGGAGGCCACGTAATCCGCAGGCTTGGCGACGAATGCGACTTTCGGCGTGTGTTGCCGTTTGGCCGCTTCGTTGAGATCGGAAATCAGGCCCATGCGCAATGCGCCGTGAGCCCGAATGGTTTCAAACATCGCCAGCGCTTTCAGGTCACCGTTGATCGCGCCTTGCAGCTCGGTGCCGGTGTAGCCGATGTCTTCAGCGTTGACGAAAATCGTTGGAATACCGGCGTTGATCATGGTCGCTTTGAAGGTGCCGACGCCAGGCACGTCGAGGTCATCGATCAGGTTGCCGGTGGGAAACATCGAACCAGCGCCGCCCTCTTCTTCCGCCGCCGGATCCATGAATTCGACCTGCACTTCAGCCGCTGGAAAGGTCACGCCGTCGAGCTCGAAATCACCGGTTTCCTGCACTTCGCCGTTGGTGATCGGCACGTGCGCGATGATGGTTTTTCCAATGTTGGCCTGCCACACGCGCACCACGGCGACGCCGTTGTGCGGAATGCGCTCGGCATCCACCAATCCATTGCTGATGGCGAACGAACCGACCGCCGCCGACAGGTTGCCGCAGTTGCCGCTCCAGTCCACGAACGGTTTATCGATGGAGACCTGACCAAACAGGTAATCCACATCGTGATCGGCCTTGGTGCTCTTCGACAGGATCACGGTTTTGCTGGTGCTGGAGGTCGCACCGCCCATGCCGTCGATCTGCTTGTCGTAAGGGTCGGGACTGCCGATCACGCGCAATAACAAAGCATCGCGGGCCGGGCCTGCGACCTGTGCGGCTTCTGGCAGATCTTTCAGGCTGAAGAACACGCCTTTGCTGGTGCCGCCACGCATATAAGTGGCGGGGATTTTGATTTGTGCTGCGTGAGCCATGACTGCTCCTTCAAAGCGGCCAAAGGACTCATCATCCTTTGGTCGCTTAACTTGTTTTAAACGGCAACCGCCGATTCTTCGAGGAAGTCCTGAGCAAAGCGCTGCAACACGCCGCCGGCTTCGTAGATCGACACTTCTTCGGCGGTATCGAGGCGGCAGGTGACCGGCACATCGACGCGCTCGCCGTTCTTGCGGTGGATCACCAGCGTCAGATCCGCACGCGGCTTGCGCTCACCGATCACGTCGTAGGTTTCAGTGCCGTCGATGGCCAACGTATGGCGATCGGTGCCCGCTTTGAACTCCAGTGGCAACACGCCCATGCCCACCAGGTTGGTGCGGTGAATGCGCTCGAAACCTTCGGCGGCAATCGCTTCAACCCCGGCAAGGCGCACGCCTTTGGCCGCCCAGTCGCGCGAGGAACCCTGGCCATAGTCAGCGCCGGCAATGATGATCAGCGGTTGCTTGCGTTCCATGTAGGTTTCGATGGCTTCCCACATGCGCATCACCTGGCCTTCCGGCTCGACGCGGGCCAGCGAACCCTGTTTGACCTTGCCGTTTTCCACGACCATTTCGTTGAACAGTTTCGGGTTGGCAAAGGTCGCGCGCTGCGCGGTCAGGTGGTCGCCACGGTGCGTTGCGTAAGAGTTGAAGTCCTCTTCCGGCAGGCCCATTTTCGCCAGGTATTCGCCGGCGGCGCTGTCGAGCATGATCGCGTTGGAGGGCGACAGGTGATCGGTGGTGATGTTGTCCGGCAGCACCGCCAGCGGGCGCATGCCCTTGAGCGGCCGCGCGCCGGCAAGCGCGCCTTCCCAGTACGGCGGACGGCGGATGTAGGTGCTCATTTCGCGCCAATCGTACAGCGGCGCGACTTTCGGGCCGGTGTCTTCGTGGATGGCGAACATCGGAATGTAGACCTGACGGAACTGCTCCGGCTTGACCGAGGATTTGACCACGGCGTCGATTTCTTCGTCGCTCGGCCAGATGTCTTTCAGGCGGATTTCCTTGCCATCGACCACGCCAAGTACGTCTTTCTCGATGTCGAAACGGATGGTCCCGGCGATGGCGTAAGCCACCACCAGCGGCGGCGAAGCAAGGAACGCTTGCTTGGCGTACGGGTGAATGCGTCCGTCGAAGTTACGGTTGCCCGAGAGTACGGCGGTGGCGTACAGATCGCGGTCGATAATCTCTTGCTGGATCACTGGATCGAGCGCACCGGACATGCCGTTGCAAGTGGTGCAGGCAAACGCGACGATGCCGAAACCAAGCTGCTCCAGCTCAGTGGTCAGCCCCGCTTCATCAAGGTACAGCGCCACGGTTTTCGAACCCGGCGCCAGCGACGACTTGACCCACGGTTTGCGCGTCAGCCCAAGCTTGTTGGCGTTGCGCGCAATCAGGCCGGCGGCGATCACGTTGCGCGGGTTGCTGGTGTTGGTGCAACTGGTGATGGCGGCGATGATCACTGCGCCGTCGGGCATTTGCCCCGGCACTTCATCCCATTGACCGGAGATGCCTTTGGCCGCCAGATCCGAAGTCGCCACGCGGGCGTGCGGGTTGCTCGGGCCGGCCATGTTGCGCACGACCGACGACAGATCGAACGTCAGGCCGCGCTCGTATTGCGCGCCTTTCAGGCTGTCGGCCCACAGGCCAGTGGTCTTCGCGTAATGCTCGACAAGCTGCACTTGTTGGTCTTCGCGACCGGTAAGTTTCAGGTAGTCGATGGTTTGCTGGTCGATGTAAAACATCGCCGCGGTGGCGCCGTATTCCGGGGCCATGTTGGAGATGGTCGCGCGGTCGCCGAGGGTCAGCGCGGCGGCGCCTTCGCCGAAGAATTCCAGCCATGCGCCGACGACTTTCTGTTTGCGCAGGTATTCGGTCAGCGCCAGCACCATATCGGTGGCGGTGATGCCCGGTTGCAGCTTGCCGGTCAGTTCGACGCCGACGCTTTCCGGCAGACGCATCCACGACGCGCGGCCGAGCATCACGCTCTCGGCTTCGAGGCCGCCAACGCCAATGGCGATTACGCCCAGTGCATCGACGTGCGGGGTGTGGCTATCGGTGCCGACGCAGGTATCCGGGAACGCCACGCCGTCGCGCACCTGGATCACCGGAGACATTTTCTCCAGGTTGATCTGGTGCATGATGCCGTTGCCCGGCGGGATCACATCGACATTCTTGAAGGCCTTCTTCGTCCAGTTGATGAAGTGGAAACGGTCTTCGTTACGGCGGTCTTCGATGGCGCGGTTCTTCTCGAAGGCTTGCGCGTCAAAACCACCGGCCTCGACGGCCAGCGAGTGGTCGACGATCAACTGCGTCGGCACCACCGGATTGACTTGGGCCGGGTCACCGCCCTGCAAGGCGATGGCATCGCGCAGACCGGCGAGGTCGACCAGCGCGGTCTGGCCGAGAATGTCGTGGCACACCACGCGCGCCGGGAACCACGGGAAATCCAGGTCGCGCTTGCGTTCGATGAATTGTTTCAGGGACTCGGTCAGCGTGGCCGGATCGCAACGCCGCACGAGGTTTTCCGCCAGCACGCGCGAGGTGTACGGCAGGGTGTCGTAGGCGCCGGGCTGAATCGCATCGACCGCCGCACGGACGTCGAAATAATCCAGCGGCGTGCCGGGCAGGTTCTTGCGGAATTCTGTGTTCATCGGTCGGGACTCGGTCACGGTAGTCACAAAAGAGGGGGCGCCTGTACCGGCGCCCTCCCCGGTCAGCGCTGTTCGATTGGCACGAACTTGCGCTGTTCGACGCCGACGTACTCGGCGCTCGGGCGGATGATGCGGTTGTTGGCGCGCTGTTCGAACACGTGCGCGGCCCAGCCGGTCAGGCGCGAGCAGACGAAGATCGGCGTGAACAGCTTGGTCGGGATGCCCATGAAGTGGTACGCCGAGGCGTGGTAGAAATCGGCGTTGGGGAAGAGTTTCTTCTGCTCCCACATGGTCTTGTCGATCGCTTCGGAAACCGCGAACAGCACCTTGTCCCCGACTTCGTCAGAGAGCTTTTTCGCCCAGCCCTTGATCACTTCGTTGCGCGGATCGCTGTCCTTATAGATCGCGTGGCCGAAGCCCATGATCTTGTCTTTACGCTCAAGCATGCCGAGGGTGCCTTTGATCGCCTCGTCCGGCGACGAAAAGCGCTCGATCATTTCCATCGCCGCTTCGTTGGCGCCGCCATGCAGCGGGCCGCGTAGCGAGCCGATGGCCGCCGTTACGCAGGAATACAGATCAGACAACGTCGAAGCGCACACCCGGGCAGTGAAAGTCGAAGCGTTGAATTCGTGTTCGGCGTAGAGGATCAGCGACACGTTCATCACTTTGACGTGCAGTTCGCTCGGCTTCTTGTCGTGCAGCAAGTGCAGAAAGTGGCCGCCGATGGTTGGTTCATCGCTGACGCAATTGATGCGTTGACCATCGTGACTGAAGCGATACCAATAGCACATGATCGCCGGGAACGCGGCCAGCAGCCGGTCGGTCTTGTCCAGTTGCTCGGAGAAGTCTTGCTCCGGTTCGATGTTGCCAAGGAAGGAGCAACCGGTGCGCATCACGTCCATCGGGTGGGCGTCGGCGGGAATGCGCTCAAGCACTTCTTTCAGCGCTTGCGGCAGATCGCGCAGCTTGCCGAGTCTTTGCTGGTAGTCGGCGAGCTGGGTTTTGCTAGGGAGTTCGCCGTACAGCAGCAGGTACGCCACTTCTTCGAACTGCGCATCTGCCGCCAGTTCGCGCACGTCATAGCCGCGATAGGTCAGCCCGGCACCGGCCTGGCCCACGGTGGACAGTGCGGTTTGCCCGGCAACCTGGCCCCGGAGCCCGGCGCCACTGAGTACTTTTGCTTCGGCCATTGTTTTCTCCAATCTTGAATTTGTTAGGGAGGCTGGCGGCGTTTATTTTTTCGCCGCAAACAACGCATCGAGCTTCTGCTCGAACGTGTGGTAATCGATGCGATCGTAGAGCTCCATGCGAGTCTGCATGGTGTCGATGACATTCTGCTGCGTACCGTCGCGGCGGATCGCGGTGTAGACGTTTTCCGCAGCCTTGTTCATCGCGCGGAACGCCGACAGCGGGTACAACACCAGCGATACATCGGCCCCGGCCAGTTGTTCGGTGGTGTACAGCGGTGTGGCGCCGAACTCGGTGATATTGGCCAGAATCGGCGCTTTCACGCGGCTGGCGAACAGCTTGTACATATCCAGCTCGGTGATTGCTTCCGGGAAGATCATGTCAGCACCGGCCTCGATGCACGCGGCCGCGCGATCCAGTGCCGATTCCAGACCTTCAACTGCCAGCGCATCGGTGCGGGCCATGATCACGAAGCTGTCATCGGTGCGCGCATCGACCGCAGCCTTGATCCGGTCGACCATTTCCTGCTGCGAGACGATTTCTTTACCAGGACGGTGGCCGCAACGCTTGGCGCCGACCTGATCCTCGATGTGAATCGCCGCCGCGCCGAACTTGATCATCGATTTGACGGTGCGCGCGACGTTGAACGCCGAGGAGCCGAAACCGGTATCGACATCCACCAACAACGGCAGATCGCAGACGTCAGTGATGCGGCGCACGTCGGTCAGCACGTCATCCAGACCGGTGATGCCCAGATCCGGCACCCCGAGAGAGCCTGCGGCCACCCCGCCACCGGACAGGTAGATCGCCTTGAAACCGGCGCGCTTGGCCAACAATGCGTGGTTGGCGTTGATCGCGCCGACCACTTGCAGCGGATGCTCGCTGGCAACCGCATCGCGAAAACGCTGGCCTGGAGTGTTCTGGTTGGAACTCATGACTCACCTCGTTCAGTGACTGTCGGGTTGGCGCCGTCCTGATAATGACGGGCGATATTGCGTTTCGAAGCGCCGATGTGCCGGCGCATCAACAATTCGGCCAGTTCGCCGTCACGGTCGGCGATGGCATCGAGAATCCGGTGGTGCTCGGCAAACGCCTGACGCGGACGGTTGGGGGTGGTAGAAAACTGGATGCGATACATGCGCACCAGTTGATACAGCTCGCCGCAGAGCATCTGGGTCAGGGTGCGGTTGCCGCTGCCCTGGATGATCCGATAGTGAAAGTCGAAATCGCCTTCTTGCTGGTAATAACCGACGCCGGCCTGAAACGCCGCGTCGCGCTCATGGGTTTCGAGGACCCGGCGCAGTTCGTCGATTTCTTCGGCGGTCATGCGTTCCGCCGCCAGACGGCAGGCCATGCCTTCAAGGGATTCGCGAATTTCGTAGAGTTCGAGCAATTCGGCATGGCTCAGCGAGACCACCCGTGCGCCGACGTGCGGTACGCGCACCAGCAAGCGCTGGCCTTCCAGACGATGGATCGCCTCACGCAGCGGCCCACGGCTGATGCCGTAGGTACGCGCCAGCTCCGGCTCGGAGATCTTGCTGCCCGGGGCGATTTCACCTTTGACGATGGCCGCCTGAATGCGCCGAAAGACGTTTTCCGAAAGTGTCTCGGAATCGTCACCGCTGATCACCGGGGGATCGAGTTGATCCAGCATATTGTCGACACCTTTAAATCAGATGCGGCAAAAAATAGCGAATAAGCCCGCATCAGTCAAAGGATAAATAGGTATTGTCGACAATCGTCTAATAAGCCACTGATTCAGCCCCAAGGGTTATAGACCCGCTCGGCGGCTGGCGCCATAAAACCACCGTGCTAGAATGCCGCCCGCATTTGCCAGTCATTTGCACGGCTTGTCATAAAAAGCTGATAGGCACACGTAGGCGCTTGCGCAGTCATTGCCCAACGCCTTGCACCGAGAAACGGAACGCTGCGCACCAGGATTTATGAGACTCAAGCCCTTCTCCACCTTCTTTTATATGCTCTGCCTGCCCGGCCTCGCCTTGGCGGGGGAAAAAACCGTGTACGGCCTCAATGAATACGCAGCGCTGGACGGTATCAATCTGCAAGTCGCGGCCAAACTCGACACCGGCGCCAAAACCGCCTCACTGAGCGCCCGCGACATCAAACGCTTCAAACGCAACGGCGAGTCGTGGGTACGCTTCTATCTGGCCATCGACACCGCGCATTCGCACCCGCTCGAACGGCCGCTGGCACGGGTCAGCAAAATCAAGCGCCGCGCCGGCGACTACGATCCGGAAGAGGGCAAGAAATACACCGCTCGTCCGGTGATCGAGCTGGATATCTGCATGGGTTCGGCAATGCGCAGCATAGAAGTGAACCTGACCGACCGAAGTGCGTTCCAATATCCGCTTTTGATCGGCTCCGAAGCGTTGAAACGCTTCGACGCGCTGGTCGATCCCAGTCTTAAATACGCTGCCGGCAAACCTGCCTGCGCCATCGCCGCTCATACCGCCGAGTAATTTCCATGCGTTCTCTAACCTTCCACCTGAAAATCCTGATCACCATTCTGGTGCTGCTCGGCGTTTCGGTTACGGCCTATCAGATTTTCGTGCTCGGCATCCCGGTGACCGAAGACGCCACCGACGACTTGTGGAACATCGACGCCAAAGTCGAGTTCGTCGCCAGCACCAAGGATCCGGTGAAGATCCAGATGTTCGTGCCGCCCCTGAGTCGCGACTATGTCAGCCTCAATGAAAGCTTCATCTCGAACAACTACGGGGTAGCGGTCAACCGGGTTGACGGCAACCGCAAGGTGACGTGGTCGGCGCGCCGCGCCAAGGGCAATCAGACGCTGTATTACCGCTTGGTGCTGACCAAGCGCTACACCGCGGAAAAAACCAAGATCAAAGGCCCGACCTTCCGCGACAGCATGGTCATCGAAGGCGCGGAGAAAATCGCCGCCGAAGCCTTGCTCGCGCCGATCCGCCAGCACTCCGCCGACGTCGAAACGTTCATCGGCGAAGCGATCAAACGCGTCAACAATCTCAACGACGATAACGTGAAACTGCTGCTGGCCGGTGATCCATCGACTGCGCACAAAGCCAAGATCGTCGAATTGCTGCTGTCGATCGCCCACGTACCGGTAGAAAAAGTCCACACCCTGCGTCTGGTCGCCGATCAGCCGCAAACCCCGGAACTGTGGCTGCGCAGCTTCAATGGCGCCGACTGGTTGTACTTCAACCCGGAAACCGGCGAACAGGGCCTGCCGACCGACCGCCTGCTGTGGTGGACCGGCGATGAAAACCTGATCACCGTCGACGGCGGCAAGAAAGCCAACGTGACCTTCAGCTTGAACAACAGCGAGATGAACGCGATTCGTCTGGCCAAGCTGACCGACGAAAACACCGACGCCAACTTCCTCGATTACTCGCTGTACGGACTGCCGCTGCAAACCCAGCAGACCTTCATGATCATGGTGATGATCCCGATTGGCGTGCTGGTGATCCTGATCCTGCGCAACCTGATCGGCTTGCAGACCCTCGGCACCTTTACTCCGGTGCTGATCGCATTGGCCTTCCGCGAGACGCAACTCGGGTTCGGCATTCTGCTGTTTACCGTGATTACCGCGCTGGGGCTGTCGTTACGTTCGTATCTGGAACATCTGAAGCTGCAAATGCTGCCGCGACTCTCGGTGGTGTTGACCTTTGTTGTGGTGTTGATCGCGGCGATCAGTCTCTTTAGTCACAAGCTTGGTCTGGAACGCGGTCTGTCGGTGGCGCTGTTCCCGATGGTGATTCTGACCATGACCATCGAACGCCTGTCGATCACCTGGGAAGAACGCGGTGCCGGACATGCGATGAAAGTGGCGATCGGCACGCTGTTCGCAGCGTCCCTGGCGCACCTCATCATGAGCGTGCCGGAGCTGGTGTACTTCGTGTTTACCTTCCCGGCGATCCTGCTGATTCTGGTGGGCTTCATGCTGGCAATGGGTCGCTATCGCGGTTATCGCCTGACCGAACTGGTGCGCTTCAAGGCTTTCCTGAAGAAGGCTGACGCCTGATGTTCGGTTTCTGGAAGACCTGGAAGGCCCTGGAAGCCCGGGGCATCATGGGCATCAATCGGCGTAACGCGGACTACGTGCTCAAGTACAACAAGCGCAGTCTGTACCCGATTGTCGATGACAAGATCATCACCAAAGAGCGCGCGATCAAGGCCGGCATTCATGTGCCGGAACTGTACGGTGTAATTTCCACCGAGAAGGAAATCGACAAGCTCGACGAGATCATCGGCGCGCGCAGCGACTTCGTGATCAAACCGGCCCAAGGCGCGGGCGGCGACGGCATCATCGTGATCGCCGACCGTTTCGAGGGCCGCTATCGCACGATCTCGGGCAAGATCCTTGCCCACGAAGAGCTTGAACATCACATCTCAAGCATCCTCACCGGCCTGTATTCACTGGGCGGACACCGCGACCGCGCACTGATCGAATACCGCGTGACCCCGGACCAGATCTTCAAAAGCATCAGCTATGAAGGCGTGCCGGACATCCGCATCATCGTGCTGATGGGCTATCCGGTGATGGCCATGCTGCGCTTGCCGACTCGCCAGTCCGGCGGCAAGGCCAACCTGCACCAAGGCGCGATCGGTGTCGGCGTTGACCTGGCCACCGGCCTGACCCTGCGCGGTACCTGGCTGAACAACATCATCACCAAACACCCGGACACCACCAACGCAGTCGATGGCGTGCAACTGCCCTACTGGGACGGTTTCATGAAACTCGCGGCCGGTTGTTATGAGCTATGCGGGTTGGGCTACATCGGTGTGGACATGGTGCTGGATCAGGAAAAAGGCCCGCTGATTCTTGAGCTGAATGCGCGGCCGGGGCTGAATATTCAGATCGCCAACGATTGCGGGCTGACGTTGCGTACGCATGCGGTTGAAGCACGACTGGAAGAGTTGAAGGCGCGTGGGGTGACGGAGACGGTTGAAGAGCGGGTGGCGTTTGCCCAGGAATTGTTTGGGCATATTCCGGCGGTCGAGGGTTGATCCCGAACATGCCGACCTGTTCCGTACACCCCCTGCCCTATCGCGCCAACCCCGCCGAGTACTTCGCGGCAATCCGCCATGCCCCCGGCGCCGTGCTGCTCGACAGCGGCCGGCCGAGCGCAGAACGTGGCCGCTATGATTTGCTCAGCGCCTGGCCGCTGGAACAGCTCGCGGTTTTGCCGGATGAAAGCGGCAGTCTGTTCCTGCAACGCTTGCGCGATAATCTGGCCCGTTTGGGCAAGGCGGATTTGCCTGACGGTTTTGAACTGCCATTCGCCGGCGGCCTGATCGGCTATCTGAGCTACGACTTCGGCCGGCATCTGGAACACCTGCCGAGTCAGGCGCGGGATGATCTGCAATTGCCGGATGCGCGGTTTGGTCTGTATGACTGGGCGTTGATTTCGGATCATCTTTTGGCCACCAGCCAATTGGTGTTTCATCCTTCAGTGAGTGCCGACGAGCAGCGCCGGCTGATTGATTTGTTCACTGAACTGACGACAGAGGCTTCGGCGCCTTTTTCGTTAAATAGTCCGATGACGGCCGATTTGTCGGCAGATCAATACCGTCATGCCTTCGAACGCATTCAACACTACATTCAGGCGGGTGACTGCTACCAGGTCAACTTCGCGCAACGCTTTCGCGCACCGTGCCAAGGCGATCCATGGCTGGCCTATTGCGCCTTGCGCGAAGCGTGCCCTACCCCGTTTTCCGGATTCCAGAGCCTGCCCGACGGCGGCGCGGTGTTGAGTCTGTCGCCTGAACGCTTTGTCAAAGTCAGCCAGCGCCAGGTCGAAACCCGCCCAATCAAGGGCACTCGCCCACGCGGTCTGACGCCTGCCGAAGACGCCGCCAACGCCGCCGAGTTGCTGGCCAGCCCCAAGGATCGCGCCGAAAACCTGATGATCGTCGATCTGCTGCGCAACGACCTCGGTCGCACTTGCCGCATCGGCTCGGTGCGGGTGCCGGAGTTGTTCAGTCTGGAAAGCTATCCGAATGTGCATCACTTGGTCAGCAGCGTGACCGGCGAGCTGGCGGACGATCGCGATGCGCTGGATCTGATCGCTGGCAGCTTCCCCGGCGGTTCGATCACCGGCGCGCCAAAGATTCGGGCGATGCAGATCATCGACGAGCTAGAGCCGACCCGGCGCGGGTTGTACTGCGGTTCGTTACTGTATCTGGACGTACGCGGCGAGATGGACAGCTCCATCGCGATTCGCAGTTTGCTGGTGAAGGATGGGCAGGTGTGTTGCTGGGGTGGCGGCGGGATTGTGGCCGATTCCGACTGGCAGGCTGAGTATCAGGAGTCGATCACCAAAGTGAAGATACTTCTGCAAACTCTGCAAACCCTTTAATTAACTGTGGCGAGGGAGCTTGCTCCCGCTGGAGTGCGAAGCGCTCCCAGAATTTGTGCGACTGCTACGCAGCCGAGCGGGAGCAAGCTCCCTCGCCACAGAAAGTGATTAGAGACTCAGATTGCGGTTCGAGGCCTTGATGAATTCCTGCTTCAACTCGGCAAAGGTATGCACCGCCGGGAACTGTGGAAACTCGCGAATCACATTGTCCGGCGCATGAAACAGAATCCCCGCATCCGCTTCACCGAGCATGCTCGTGTCGTTGTAGGAATCGCCCGCGGCAATCACCCGGTAATACAGGCTTTTGAACGCCAACACTGACTGGCGCTTCGGATCTTTCTGACGCAGTTGATAGCTGGTGACCCGCCCGCTGTCGTCCGTAATCAGACGATGACAAAGCAAGGTCGGGAAGCCCAGCTGACGCATCAGCGGTTGGGAAAATTCGTAGAAGGTGTCCGACAGAATCACCACCTGGAAGCGTTCGCGTAGCCAATTGACGAACTCCACTGCGCCATCCAGCGGCTTGAGCGTGGCGATCACTTCCTGAATGTCCGAGAGCTTCAGGCCGTGCTCGTCGAGGATGCGCAGGCGCTGCTGCATCAGCACGTCGTAATCGGGAATGTCCCGGGTGGTGGCCTTGAGGGATTCGATTCCGGTTTTTTCGGCGAAGGCGATCCAGATTTCCGGCACCAACACCCCTTCAAGATCAAGACAGGCAATTTCCACAGGACACTCCGTTTGTAATGTTTATTGAGTCGAGCGAGCCCGAACTCTAGCGGCTCGACCCGGCCCGTGCAACGCACAGCACGCCCCGGCCCACGCGACTTTTTGTTAACATCGCCGCCATATAGAGCGCCCAGCGCCACCGACCTGTAGGAAGCCGCCCTGATGAGCCCAACGTTCGACGTCGTGGAACTCGCCACGACCTATGCCAACAAATCCGCGCAAGACATCCTCAAACTCGCGTTCGCCGAGTTCGGTGACGAGTTGTGGATATCTTTCAGCGGCGCCGAGGATGTTGTGCTGGTGGACATGGCCTGGAAGCTCAACAAGAACGTCAAAGTCTTCAGTCTCGACACCGGGCGCCTGCACCCGGAGACCTACCGCTTCATCGATCAGGTGCGCGAGCACTACAAGATCGACATCGAATTGGTGTCGCCGGACTACACAAAACTCGAACCGTTCGTGAAGGAAAAAGGCCTGTTCAGTTTCTACAAGGACGGCCACGGCGAGTGCTGCGGGATCCGCAAGATCGAGCCGCTGCGCCGTAAACTGTCCGGCGTCAAAGCCTGGGCTACTGGCCAGCGCCGTGACCAGAGCCCGGGCACCCGCAGCGCGGTAGCGGTACTGGAAATCGACACCGCGTTCTCCACTCCGGAACGCACGCTGTACAAGTTCAACCCGTTGGCACAGATGACCAGCGAGGAAATCTGGGGCTACATCCGCATGCTCGAGCTGCCGTACAACAGCCTGCATGAGCGCGGCTTTATCAGCATCGGTTGCGAGCCATGCACCCGCCCGGTGCTGCCAAACCAGCACGAGCGCGAAGGTCGCTGGTGGTGGGAAGAAGCCACGCAAAAAGAGTGTGGGCTGCACGCCGGGAACATCATCGGCAAATCCAAGGCTTAGCCAACACCCGGTTTCAAGCCGGGTTCAGACTGCACTGAAGCGTTTGGCCAGTCCCTGCTCGGCAAACTGCTCGATGACGAAATCGACAAATGCTCGAGTTTTGCCGGGCAGCAATTTGTGCTCCGCGTAATAGATCGAGATGTTGCCATCGTCGACGTACCAGTCCGGCAACACTCGCTGTAAACGCCCGGTGTCCAGATAACCAACGGCAAACGGCATGCTTACTAACGCAATGCCCAAGCCCTGCGCCGCCGTGGCGCAAGCGGCCTCGGAATCGCTCATGGTCATTCGCACTCGCAGGATCAAGGGGCTGTGTTGTTGCTTGCGATCGCTCAACTGCCACGAGCGCACGCGGCCGGTTTGCGGTGAGCGGATCAGAATACCGTCGTGATCCTTCAGGTCCTCCGGCTGATTAATTGCCGGGTGGCTATCCAGATATTCGCGAGACGCCACCAATACCCTATGCGCCGGAGTCAGCTTGCGCGCGACCACGCCTTGCGGCAGTTCAAAACCGCCGCCAATCGCCGCATCAAAGCCCTGCCCGATCAGATCCACCTGACGATTATCGAAATGCCAGTCCGGGTTGATCGCCGGGAACCGATGCAGAAACTCACCCAGCAACGGCACGATGTACAGCCGCCCAAACACCGTGCCCATGCTGACTTTCAACGTACCCGCCGGTTGCCCTTCGGCGCTGGCCAGATTCGCCACAGCATTCTGGATCGTGGTGAGGCTGGCGCTGACCTCGCTCAAAAATAGTTGCCCGGCCTCGGTCAGCGTCAAACTGCGGGTACTGCGCTGAAACAGCCTTACGCCAAGACGTGCTTCGAGTTTCGCCACGCTTTTGCCGACCGCTGCCGGAGTCAGACTGAGGCGTCTGGCGGCTTCGGCGAAGCTGCCGACCTCGGCACTGCGGACGAAGCATTCGATACTACTGAATGTTTCCATGGTCGCCACTATAAACTTCTGGTTTACACAGACTATAGCAACCTCGGGCTACACGGTTGCTGGCTGGCGGCAGATACTCGACCCCGACACCAAGGCAGCCTGCCTTGTAATTTCTGGAGATCGCACATGACCACTCAAAACCTCAGCGGTAAAGTCGCTCTGATTCAAGGCGGCTCTCGCGGCATCGGCGCCGCCATCGTCAAACGCCTGGCCGCCGAAGGCGCAGCAGTTGCCTTCACTTATGTAAGCTCCGACGCCAAGGCTCAGGAGTTGCAGAACAGCATCACCGGCAACGGCGGCAAAGCCCTCGCAATCAAGGCCGACAGTGCCAACGCCGATGCCATCCGCAGCGCCGTGGCTGCCACCGTTGAAGCCTTTGGCCGCCTCGATATCCTGGTCAACAACGCGGGCATCCTCGCCATCGCGCCGCTGGAAGATTTCAAACTGGAAGACTTCGATCAGACCCTGGCAATCAACGTCCGCAGCGTGTTCATCGCGTCCCAGGAGGCCGCCAAGCACATGGGCGAAGGCGCGCGCATCATCAATATCGGCAGCACCAACGCCGATCGCATGCCCTTCGGTGGCGGCAGTGTGTATGCGATGAGCAAATCGGCACTGGTTGGCCTGACCAAAGGCCTGGCGCGCGATCTCGGCCCACGCGGCATCACCATCAACAACGTGCAGCCCGGCCCGGTCGACACCGACATGAACCCGGCCCACGGCGAGTTCGCCGACAGCCTGATCCCGTTGATGGCGGTCGGCCGTTACGGCAAGGCTGAAGAAATCGCCAGCTTCGTCGCCTACCTGGCAGGCCCTGAAGCCGGCTACATCACCGGTGCCAGCCTGACCATCGACGGCGGTTTCGGCGCCTGATACCGCTGAAATACTCTGAACGAAAAACGCCGCCCTTCCTTAATGGAGGGGCGGCGTTTTTTGCTGCGGTTACGTCAGGCCCAATCCAGCGCCGGCAATCCGCAAGCAGCTGGGGTGAACGCTTTCAACGTACGAAGAATCCCGTCGGCGTGTGCGTATTTTTCATCGGCCATCGCCGCATCAGGAATCGCGATGGCGGTCATGCCTGCCGCTTTGGCCGCCGTCACGCCGAATGGCGAGTCCTCGAACACCAGACAATCTTCCGGCGCCACACCCAAACGCCGGGCAGCCGTCAGGAAGATATCCGGCGCCGGTTTTGCCGCGCCGACCTCCGGGTCATCAGCGGTAACGATGAAGTCAAACAGTGCAAACCAGTCGCGGTGCAACGTGGTTTTCTGAGCGAACGACTGACGCGATGAACTGGTACCGACCGCAATCGGAATGTTGTGCGCCTTGAGGTGACGCACCAGTTCCTCTGCCCCCGCCATCGCCTGAGCAGTGGGAAAACGCTCGCGCATCAACGGTTCGCGGATCACCAGAAACTCTTCGGCAGTGATCGGCAGTTCGAGTGCTTCAACCACGTAGCGCGCCAGGTCACCCGCGCCACGGCCAATGATGTTTTGTTTGATGCTCCAGTCGAATGTGCGTCCGTAACGCGCCGCAATCATCGACGTGACCTCGGTGTAGATGCCCTCGGTGTCCAGCAGCAAACCGTCCATATCGAAAATCACGGCCTTGATCGGGCCGAACGCCTTCAGCGGTGCATTCATCATCGGATCCGTCAGCAATGTCATCCAGCCCCGCGCCGTTGAGGCAGCAGCACGGATCTGATTAAAGGGTTCAGCAGCATAACGAGCGTGATCGCCATTGGGCAACGGGCAATCTCTGCTGTTTGGTTTAAAACAGTCGCAGGCAATTAGCGAAATACCCTACAGCCACCGCCTACTTGGCTGACTTCTTTCCCGTTTGATCCCCCGCACAGTTGCGCGCCTTCCATCGAATTGCGCGAGCGACTGCGAATGCTGCCACCCGATCCTCTGCTGAAACTCAATAACACCATTGGTTTGCTGGTGGTCGCGGCGCTGAATCCCGAGCAGCCCGACGCCGAAGCGCTGTTCGGTGAATTTCGCCTGTGTTTGAACAACTACGACGCCTGGGCCGAGCAGTTCTGGACCGGGACGGCGCTGGATGTCGAGCAGGTATTCAAGGTCGGCAACGATGTTTCGCTGACGGCTCCGATCAAGTCGCGTAAAGCGGTCAGTCCGTCGGTGTTCATGTGCCCTGCCCAAGGCCCCCTGACCTTGGTGCACATGTTCGAAGCGGCGCGGTTTGTGCCGATCGGTAATACGCCGGTGATGCTGGAACCGCTGGTTGCAGAGGTCGATGGCGTCCTGAGCTACGGCGAACCGCTGCATCACACCATCGGCCCCAGCGGCATTCTCGAGGTCACTGACTGCAATCGGGGCCAGCGTTATCGCATCACCTTCTTTCCTGATGTGTCGACCGATCACGTCAAGGCGTTGTACGCCTCCTACCAAGGGCTGATCGATGGGCTTGAGGTCTGGCTGCGTGAGGAGTGGGCAGGGTTTGAGCCGCAGTGGGCGGAGTTTTCCAGTGCCGGGTTCAGTGAGCGTTATGGCTTGTTGCAGCAGGCAGACTGGCGGGGTTTTGAGAGTGCGTTAAACGGCGTCTGGGATGACGTCAAGCAAGTGTTTGCGCTGCTCGCCGATTTGCAGGCCAACAGCGAAAAACTGCTGGCGTACCTGTCCGAGCTTGAGCTGAACGCCCTGTTGAACGCGTCTGCCGAGGCCATTGCCAACGGCTTGTTGATGCTCAGTGACGAGCCGCTGCTGTTTATTCATCTGGCGGCGTTTACCAGTTGGTTGAAGATGCTGCCGCCGCAGTATCTGGCCGAGGTGGTAGCGGAAGTTCGCGCCGAGTTGCTGATTGGCTTTCTGCTGATGTGCGTTGGGCGCGGCATGGGCGTGAAGCTGCTGTTGAGCGCCAGAGTCCTCGGCAAGATCAAATCACCGCGCGCGCGGGAGTGGCTGGCGGCTGCGGCGTTGCGTTTGGCTGAGCTGACCTCTGAGGCCGATCTGACCCGACATGCTAATGCGCTGAGACCGCTGATGGTCAATGCGCGGCAGGCGCCGTTGAAGCCGACGCCGACCGTACCGCTGGAGATTCGTCAGGGCGAGGCGCCGGTTTTGACGGTGCCCAACCCGGCGGCGATATCGCGCAACAAGTCACAAGACATGACGCGGCTGGAGCGGCTTGAGCCTCGGGATGAGGTATCGGATCAGGCTAAGAATCCCAACGGGGATAGCGCCGACTGCGCGGCGTCGACCTGCACCAACGGTTGCCCGGTATCGATGGTCACCGGTGAAGAGTTGTTGACC
>NZ_JBMFBT010000010.1:0-211809 GCF_048822895.1 Pseudomonas sp. P4795
TGAAACCTACATAACTCATTGAATCTCAAGGAGTTTTCCGTTTCGACTGCGCCGGAAGTGGGGCGAATTATAGACTTCTGGAATCTGCCGTCAATCACTAATTTCGCTTTTCTTGCAAAACAGGCTTTTTACCCAGCAAACGCGGGATTCGCCGAGTTACTGGAGGAATCCGCAGCACCAGAAGGACGACACCGATAAAGGCATAGACCGCCCACTCTTTAAGATCGGCACGCACGATCCACAACATATGCAGCAAACCCAACCCTAGAATCACGTAAACCAGCCGGTGCAGCTTCTTCCAGCGAACACCCAGCCGACGCTGACTGTAGCGGTTCGACGTCACGGCCAAAGCCAACAATCCGAGAAACCCCAGAGCCCCGACAATAATGTAGGGACGCTTGCGCAACTCGACACCCAGCTGCGACCAGTCAAATCCCAGGATGAACGCCATATAGCTGGATAGATGCACCACGACGTAGGCAAAACACCACAAGCCCAATTGCCGACGCACAGCAATCCACCCTGCCCACCCAGTGAGCTTCTGCAACGGCGTCATGCTCAAGGTGATCAGCAGCAACACCAAAGTGCCCAGCCCTAGCCGATCAACCAGGACCTTGCCGGGATCAGGCCCAAGCAAATCCGCAAAGGCCTGATAGAACCACAGCAACGGCCAGATCGCCGCCGCAATGAAAACGCCAACACGCCACAACGGATATCGCATCAGTAATTCTTCCGCAGATCGAGGCCCGTATATAAAGAAGCGACCTCCTCCGAGTAGCCGTTGAACATCTGCGTATCGCGCACATTCGGCTTGAACAGACTGTTCGGCAGACGCCGCTCGCGTGCCTGGGTCCAGCGCGGGTGATCAACTGTCGGATTCACGTTCGCATAAAAACCGTACTCGTCCGCTGCAATGCTCTGCCAGGTTGTCTTCGGCTGCTCACTGACCAGACTGATGCGCACAATCGACTTCACGCTCTTGAAGCCGTACTTCCACGGGACAACCAGACGTAAGGGCGCACCATTCTGATTCGGCAGCTCACGGCCATACATGCCCACGGCGAGAATCGCCAAAGGATTCATCGCTTCGTCCAGCCGCAAGCCTTCAACATACGGCCACTCGATCAGGGCAAACCCGGAACGCTGACCCGGCATGCTCTTCGGATCCTGGAGAGTTTCAAAGCGAATGTATTTAGCCTTCGAGTTCGGTTCTACCTGCTCCAACAGCGCAGAGATGGGAAAACCGATCCATGGAATCACCATCGACCATGCTTCTACACAACGCAGGCGATAGATGCGCTCCTCCAACTGATAGGGCTTCATGAAATCTTCCAGCGCATAGCGGCCCGGCTTCCCCACCTCACCGTCCACCACCACACTCCACGGTTCGGTTTTCAGCGACGCAGCATTGGCCGCCGGATCGCCCTTGTCGGTACCGAACTCGTAGAAGTTGTTGTAATGGGTCGCGTCCTTGAAAGGCGTGATCGCCTCATCCTTGACGTTCACTGCCCCCCATTTGGTAGAAGGCAGCTTTTCGTTGAACCAGGCAGGAGGTTTTCCAGGATCGACATCGGCATAGCGCGCAGCATCTTCGGCGCTGGCCCAACGCGGCAGGCCAGTCATTGCCAGACCGGCAGCAGTAGCCCCAAGCAATTGGCGACGAGACAGATAAATGGATTCAGACGTGACGTCCGACTCATGGCAGTCGGACGCTTTAGGGACTTTGATCAGCATGGCAACTCCGCAGTTTTGGAGGACAGATGCACCATTGACTGCGGAGTATGAGGGAAATTACATCACTCGGCGTTTTTGTGACGACGAAGACGTAACAAATACTGCACCGGGCCAGACGCTGCATAGGCAAGAAATACCAGCAACAGAATACGTGGCGGATCGCTGAATACAACGGCGAACACCAGCACCACGGCAAGGATGGCTACGAATGGCACACGCCCCTTCAGGTCCAGCTCCTTGAAGCTGTTGTACTTGATGTTGCTGACCATCAGCATGCCGGCAGCAGCCACCATCAACGCGACCAGGAACGACATCTTCGACCCCTGGATCCCGTAATCGCTGAAGGCCCAGACAATCCCCGCCACCACACCGGCAGCGGCCGGACTGGCCAGACCGATGAAGTAACGTTTGTCAGCGGTACCGACCTGCGTGTTGAAGCGTGCCAGACGCAATGCCGCGCCAGCGACATAGATGAAGGCGACCATCCAGCCGACCTTGCCCATGTCGCCCAATGCCCAACCGAATGCCAGCAGCGCGGGCGCGACACCGAAGGCAACCATGTCCGACAGCGAGTCGTACTCGGCGCCGAAAGCACTTTGTGTGTTGGTCATGCGTGCTACACGGCCATCAAGACCATCGAGCACCATGGCGACAAAAATCGCGATGGCGGCGAAGGCGAAATACTTGCTCGCGTTCGCACTATCCCCGGCGCTCAACGCAGCCTGGGCACTCATCGAGTTGATGATCGAATAGAACCCCGCGAACAGGTTCGCAGTGGTGAACAGATTCGGCAGCAGATAGATACCACGATGCCGGACTTTACGACCTTCTGCGTCATGCCCCTCTTCGATATGTTCATCGATGGGCAGCAGGCTTTCGGCGTCAGAAGCCTTGTTCGGCTCTTCGGGACGTTCGCTCATGGACATTACCTTGCAACGGGTTGGACAGGTGTCTGGGACGACGGTTCGGCCACAAACGCTGCTGCTTTATACCAGAACCATCGGCCCATACGAAAAAACGCGGCCGAGGCCGCGTTTTTTCATACAAGGGACGACGACTTAGTTTTTGGCTTTGTCGACGATCTTGTTGGCACCGATCCACGGCATCATGGAGCGCAGTTGCTCGCCGATGATTTCGATACCGTGAGCGGCGTTGTTACGACGCTTGGCGGTCATCGAAGGGTAGCCGGTTGCGCCTTCGCTGATGAACATTTTGGCGTATTCGCCGTCCTGAATACGTTTCAGGGCGTTGCGCATGGCCTGACGCGACTCAGCGTTGATCACTTCCGGGCCAGTCACGTACTCGCCGTATTCGGCGTTGTTGGAGATCGAGTAGTTCATGTTGGCGATACCGCCTTCGTACATGAGGTCAACGATCAGCTTCAGTTCGTGCAGGCACTCGAAGTAGGCCATTTCCGGCGCGTAGCCAGCTTCAACCAGCGTTTCGAAGCCGGCTTTAACCAGTTCAACGGTACCGCCGCACAGAACGGCTTGCTCGCCGAACAGGTCGGTTTCGGTCTCGTCCTTGAAGGTGGTTTCGATGATGCCGGTACGACCGCCACCAACGCCTGCAGCGTAGGACAGTGCAACGTTTTTGGCGTTGCCCGAAGCATCCTGGTAGATCGCGATCAGGTCAGGAATGCCGCCGCCCTTGACGAACTCGGAACGCACGGTGTGGCCTGGAGCTTTCGGCGCGATCATGATCACGTCGAGGTCAGCACGCGGCACAACCTGGTTGTAGTGGATCGCGAAGCCGTGGGAGAAGGCCAGGGTGGCGCCTTTCTTGATGTTCGGCTCGATTTCGTTCTTGTACAGAGCAGACTGGAACTCGTCCGGGGTCAGGATCATGACCAGGTCGGCAGCAGCAACAGCCGAAGCAACGTCAGTCACTTTCAGGCCGTGAGCCTCGGCTTTGGCAACAGTGGCCGAACCTTTACGCAGACCAACAGTAACGTCAACGCCGGAGTCTTTCAGGTTGCACGCTTGAGCGTGGCCCTGGGAACCGTAACCGATGATGGCAACTTTCTTGCCCTGGATGATCGACAGGTCGCAGTCTTTTTCGTAATAAACTTTCATGAAATTCCCCTATATATCCAGGCCGTTCAGGCCATTCACTAAATTGGTTTAGATGCTGAGTACTTTGTCGCCGCGGGCAATACCGGTCACGCCGCTGCGGACGGTTTCCAGAATCGATGCGGTGCCGATGGACTGAATGAAGCTGTCGAGCTTGTCGCTGGTACCGGTCAGTTGAACGGTATACACGCTGGCGCTGACATCGACGATCTGTCCACGGTAAATATCGGTGGTGCGTTTGATCTCGGCGCGCTGGGCGCCAGTGGCCTTGACCTTGACCAGCATCAGTTCGCGCTCGATGTGAGCACTTTCCGACAGGTCGACCAGCTTGACCACTTCGATCAGCTTGTTCAGGTTTTTGGTGATCTGCTCGATGACTTCATCGTGGCCGACTGTGGTCAGCGTCAGACGCGACAGAGTCGGGTCTTCGGTTGGCGCCACGGTCAGGCTTTCGATGTTGTAGTTGCGCTGCGAGAACAGGCCGACAACGCGAGACAAAGCACCGGGTTCGTTTTCCAGAAGCAAGGAAATAATGTGCCGCATGATTAAGTACGCTCCGTCTTGCTCAGCCACATATCGCGCATGGAGCCGTCTTTGATCTGCATCGGGTAGACGTGCTCGCTGGTGTCGACCGAAATATCGATCACCACCAGGCGGTCCTTCATGGCGAACGCCTCTGCCATCTTCGACTTCAAATCTTTCGATTCGGTGATGCGTACGCCGACGTGGCCGTAGGCTTCAGCCAGTTTGACGAAGTCCGGCAACGATTCCATGTAGGAGTGCGAGTGACGGCTGCCGTAGCTCATGTCCTGCCACTGACGAACCATGCCCAGAACACCGTTGTTGAGGATGACGATCTTCACCGGCAAACCGTATTGCAGGCAGGTCGACAGTTCCTGGATGTTCATCTGGATGCTGCCTTCGCCGGTAACGCAGGCAACATCGGCGTCCGGGAAGCTCAACTTGATGCCCATGGCCGCCGGAAAACCGAAGCCCATGGTGCCCAGACCACCGGAGTTGATCCAGCGATTGGGTTTGTTGAACTTGTAGTACTGCGCCGCGAACATCTGGTGCTGGCCTACGTCGGAGGTCACAAAGGCGTCGCCCTTGGTCACTTCGCACAAGGTTTCGATCACGGTCTGCGGCTTGATGACGCTGCCGTCACCCTTGTCGTAAGGGAACAGACCGCGGTCACCGCGCCATTCATCAACCTGCTTCCACCAGCTGGCGACGGCTTCCTTGTTCGGGGTCTCGCCAATTTCCTTGAGGATCGCGACCATTTCGGTCAGCACGCTCTCCACCGGACCCACGATAGGCACGTCGGCCTTGATGGTCTTGGAGATCGAAGCCGGGTCGATGTCGATGTGAATGATCTTGGCGTTCGGGCAGAACTTCGCCGGGCCGTTGATCACACGGTCATCGAAACGCGCGCCGACCGCGAGGATCACGTCGGCATGGTGCATCGCCAGGTTGGCGGTGTAGCTGCCGTGCATGCCGAGCATGCCGATGAACTGCCGGTCGGTGCCAGGGTAAGCACCGAGGCCCATCAGAGTATTGGTCACTGGCAGATTGAGCATCTGCGCCAGTTCGGTCAAAGGCTCCGAACCGTGGCCCAGAATCACACCGCCGCCGGCGTACATCACCGGACGCTTGGCCGCCAGGAGCATCTCTGCTGCCTTGCGGATTTGCCCCGAGTGACCGCGTACGGCCGGGCTGTAGGAACGCAGCTTGGCTTTCTTCGGGAAGGTGTATTCGAACTTCTCGGCCGGGTTGGTCATGTCTTTCGGGATATCGACCACGACCGGGCCCGGACGACCGGATTGCGCCAGGTAGAACGCTTTCTTCATGACTTCCGGGATTTCCGAGGCGTGCTTGATCATGAAGCTGTGCTTCACGATCGGCCGGGAGATACCGATCATGTCGGTTTCCTGGAACGCGTCGGTGCCGACCATGGTGCTTGGCACCTGACCGGAAATGATCACCATTGGAATCGAGTCCATATAGGCGGTCGCAATACCGGTGATGGCGTTTGTGGCGCCAGGACCGGAAGTCACCAATACCACGCCGGCTTTACCGGTGGCACGGGCGTAGCCGTCAGCCATATGGGTTGCCGCTTGTTCGTGACGAACCAGGATGTGAGTCACTTCCGGTTCTTTGAACAGGGCATCGTAAACATGCAGGAGAGCACCACCCGGGTACCCGTAGATATATTTGACGCCTTCGTCACGCAAGAAGCGGACGAGCATCTCACCGCCAGATAAAAGCTCCACGTTGTTCACCTCTAAAACGCCAGAATACCGTCCACAAAAAAGCGAACGGGTCTTAATAGGTTTACTTCTCGGCAGAGCATGAGCGACGGTGGTCGCCGACTACGTCAGCACTGACTGAGCAAGTATTGGGATCGTCCCAAGTGTTGCGGGCCTTTCCCACCCAGCGCGAGGTAACGCGTTGCGGGTGTAACAGGTCGGCGCGGGTATGCGCCTCATGATCTACCGAGTGGGTCTGCTTCTGGCAGTCCCTCTACAGCGGACTTTGGATTCTTCTGTTTCGCCCTCTGCAAGTCAAGCCGTCAATGTGGTTAATTGTGGGTAAGCACATGAGAACGCAAGAAAAAACCCGGAAAGCGCTACTCTGTTAGCTTCAATTGCGCAGTTTTGCCAAGGAATCAGCATGCGAACGTTCCTCCTGACTCTGTTGATCGGCCTCAGCCCGTGGTGCATGGCCGGTCAAATCTACAAGTGGGTCGATGCTCAAGGGGTCACGCATTTCGATGCGCAGCCGCCACAAGGACAACCTTCGACCTCCATACAGACGCCCTCCCCGCCTGCAATCAAACCGCCGGCAATGCCAGGCAGCAGCACGATTGGCGATCAAAAAGCCATCGACGGTAAAGTGAAAGAGCAGGTTGCCGAGCAGCAGGCGCAGCTCAAAGTTTTTTGCGATCAGGCGCGGACGAATCTCGCGCAGTTGCAGAACAACCCGCGCTTGAGAGAGGAAGTCGGTGGAGAATTGCGGCGACTGAGCGATACACAACGCCAGGAACGTGTGACCGAGGCGCAGAAGCAGATCGCAGAGAACTGCCAATAACAAAACTGTAGGAGCTGTCGAGTGAAACGAGGCTGCGATCTTTTGATCTTGCATTTATAAAAAGCAAAGTCAAAAGATCGCAGCCTCGTTCCTCGACAGCTCCTACAACGAGCCGGAGTTAGCGGGAAGCGGTGATCAGCAGGTCGAACTCCTTGAGCAAGACCTGAAGTTGGCGATCCTTGCCCTGCACATTGCGTGCGGCGAAGACCATTTCTGCCATTTCCTGAATGCCCGAGGCGTTCGGCAATGGCAGATCCTGCTCGACGATCATCTTCATCCGTGGCAGGAAAATCCATTGCAGCCACTGCTCGAAATCCAGCGTATCGACCGAGAACGGCTCGACACTGCTCAAGGCTTCGGCAGATGGCTGCACTTCGTCCCACCAGCCTTGCGTGCGCAATTCACGCTCGATCAGCAGAAGCTGATCGGCGATCTTCGGGAAGCGTGCATCCATTACAACGCTACCTTGGCCTTCTGACGGGCCAGTGTGGCGCCGGCGGAATCGCCTTGTTTCTCACGTGACTGCGCGATCAATTCCCACAGGTTGGCCTGCAAGTCCGGACGACCGTTGGCCATGGTCAGCGCACGACGAGCGAATTGCTCGGCTTGCGGCGCATCGCCTTGGGCCATGCGTACTTGCGCCAGACGGTAAAGCACTTGCGGCTCTCGCGGCGCGACACGCTGGGCGCGCTCCAGGCTGGAAGAGGCACCATTTAGGTCGCCACCGGCCTGTTGCTGTTGCGCGGTGGTCAGCAGCGCCAGCACCGGGCCGTCCAGTTGCTCATCGGCCGACAGACCGCCGCCGCTGCTCGCCGACGGAATGCCGCTCGGCGACGACGGCATGCTGTAGCTGCCGGAGTTGATCGGCGCAGACTCGACTGGCGACGGATTGTACGGCCCGGAAGTAATCCCGCCGGTCGATGGGCCAGGCACGATTGGCGCAGAGCTGATCGGCGCCGATGTTGTCGCGCCGCCACCCGGCACCATCACCACAACGCCGGTATCGCCTTGCGGGATAGCTTGAGGCTGGGCCTGCGCAGGACGCTTGACGGTGGTCTGACGGAAACCGCCATTGGCCGAAATGCGTTCGCTGTTGGACACGGCGGTGCCGGAATCGACAACCGGAATCGAACCACGCTGTACGGTAGAGCAGCCACTGAGCAAAGCCACGGCAGTCACCGCTGGAATCAACCACTTGTTCACTTGAAACCCTCTTTGCTTAATTCATCCAGCCCTTGACCCAATCCATCACCGACTCGCCGGAAGCAGGCGTTTCGCTTGCACAGGCGGCGCCGGGAGGCGGCTCACTGCCGCGAATATACGGCATCTGCACCGCGCCCGGGCAGTTGGCATCGGAACCTTGTCCGGTACGCGAATCGACCCAGGCCTGCACCACGTTGTCCGGCTGCGGCATGTCCAGCGGCAACGGATCGGCCTTGCGCATGAAACTGGTCCACACCTGCAACGCACCGGTCGCACCGGTGAACGGCGTCTTGCCGTTGTCGTCGCGACCGAGCCAAACCACCGCCAGCAGATCCTGGCTGAAACCGGCAAACCAGCTGTCGCGCGAATCGTTACTGGTACCGGTCTTGCCCGCCAGCGTCAGGGTCTTCGGCAGCACGTTGTAGACCGAACTGCCAGTGCCTTCGCGCATCACGCGTTGCATGGCGTTCTGAATCAGATAGATCGAGGCCGGGTCGAAACGCTGTTCGATCTGGAACGGGTAACGCTTGAGCGGCTCGCCCTCGGCAGTCAGCACGCTGCGAATCCCGCGCATCGGTGTGTTGAACCCACCGTTGGCCAAGGTCTGGTACATGGTCGCCACTTCGATCGGCGTCATGCCACCGGCACCCAGCAGCATCGACGGGTAAGCCGGGAACTCACGAGTTACACCCAGACGCCCCAACGTCTTGAGGACATTCGGCACGCCGACCGCCAGCCCGAGACGCGAGGTCGACAGGTTGTAGGAATGCGCCAGCCCTTGATAAAGGAACACCGTGCCGTGGGAACGCCGGTCATAGTTCTGCGGTTTCCACACTTGGCCGTCCGCACCTTTGACCGATAACGGATCGTCCGACAGCCAACTGGTCAGCGTGTACTGGCTTGGTTTCTCCAGCGCCGTCAGATACACCGCCGGTTTGATCAACGAGCCGATTGGCCGCACCGCATCCAGCGCGCGGTTGAAGCCGGCGAAACTCGCCTGACGGCTACCGATCATGGCCTGGACTTCGCCGGTTTCCGGATTGGTCACGACCATCGCCGCTTCGACATCGTCGGAACCCTTGCGCCCGGACAAACGTTTGAAGGTGTCGTTGACCGAAGCCTCGGCCTTCATCTGCAGAATCGGATCAAAACTGGTGAAGATCCGCAGACCCTCTTCGGTCAAGTCTTCATCGCGATAGTCTTCGCGCAACTGGCGTTTGACCAGATCGATGAAGCCCGGGAACGAGCTGTCAGCCAGCTTGCCGCGAGTGGTCACACCCAATGGCATCAGTTTCGCCGCAGCGACCTGTTCGGCAGTGGCCACGCCCTGCTGCTCAAGCACATCGAGCACAAGATTACGGCGTTCAAGCGCGCGCTCAGGGTTGCGCCGCGGGTTGTAATAGGACGGTCCCTTGACCATGCCTACAAGCAACGCGACCTGATGCAGCTTCAACTCGGACAATGGCTGGGCGAAGAAGAACTGGCTGGCCAGACCGAAACCGTGCACCGCACGCTGACCGTCCTGGCCGACAAACACTTCATTAAGGTAGGCCTCAAGAATGTCTTTCTTGTCGTAATGCACTTCCAGCAGCAACGCCATCATCGCTTCAGTAAGTTTGCGGGTCAGGCTGCGCTCGTTGGTCAGATAGAAGTTTTTGACCAACTGTTGGGTCAGGGTACTGCCGCCCTGGGTCATCTTGCCGCCAGAGGTGTTGACCCAGATCGCCCGGACAATCGACTTCGGCGACACGCCCCAGTGACTGTAGAAATCCCGGTCTTCAACGGCAACCAGGGTTTCCAGCAGATAGGGCGGCACCTGATCGAGTTTGATCAGAATCCGGTCTTCGAGGTTTTTCGGGTAGATCCCGCCGATCATCAGCGGCTCAAGACGCACCACCGATAGCTTGGAGCCGTTGCTCGCCGACAGCTCGGCGACGTAATCGCCGGAAAAGCGCACGCGAACCGGCTGGGGTTTTTCCAGGCCTTCGTAGAACTGGAAGCCACGGGTATTCAGATCGACGGTGTTGCCACTGACAGCCGCAGCGCCGGGGCCGTTGCTCACGGCTTCACGGCGATAGCCCAAGGCATCGAGTTCGGTGAGGAAATCGTCCTTGCTGAGCTTTTGTCCGACGAACAGCTCGAGCGGGCGCGCGTATACCTTGGCCGGGATGGTCCAGCGCTTGCCGGAGAACTTCTCCTGCACCACGGCATCAAGGTAAACGGCGAAGCCGGCCAGCACCACAAGGCCGACCAGACTGAGTTTAATGGCCCAGCTCAGCCAAGGGTTCATGCCCTTGGATGGTGGTTTTTTCTTGGTACGGGGGGATCGAGTTCGAGTCATGGCGGCGGATTATACGCACTTTATTCAGACTCGATAGAAGCGCTCCGAGGTTTGCGTCAGGCTGGCGAGCGGCCATAATGGCCGCCTCGAATTTCCCCCAGTCTCTGAAGGATCGCCCGTGAGCCAGTCTCTGATCGCTGCCCTGCAAAACCCGGCCCTCTACCCGCATCCCGTCGACGGGTTCCAGGTCATCGAAACCCACATCTCGTGGGTGCTGCTCACCGGCCCGTTCGCTTATAAAGTGAAGAAACCGGTGAATTTCGGATTTCTCGACTTCACCGGCCTCGAAGCCCGCGCGCATTTTTGCGGTGAAGAGCTGCGTCTGAACCAGCGCCTGACCGATGATCTGTATCTTGAAGTGTTGCCGGTGACCGGCACTGCCGAGGCTCCGCAACTGGGCGGCGACGGCCCGGCTATCGAATATGTGCTGAAAATGCGCCAGTTCCCGCAATCCGGTCTGCTCAGCACCCTGCAAGCCAACGGCGAGCTGACCACCACGCATATCGACGAGATGGCTGAGCAGATTGCCAAGTTCCACCTCAGCGCGCCAAAAGTCCCGGCCGAACACGACGCCGGCACCCCGGACAGCGTGATGGCACCAGTGCGGCAGAACTTCGAACAGATCCTGCCATTCCTCAGCGACAAGAACGATCTGCTGCAACTCGAAGCGCTGCAAGCCTGGGCTGAAAGCAGCTTCGAACGCCTCAAGCCGCTGTTCGCCCAGCGCAAGGCCGACGGTTTCACCCGCGAATGCCACGGTGATATCCACTTGGGCAACGCCACGCTGATCGACGGCAAAGTGGTGATCTTCGACTGCATCGAATTCAACGAGCCGTTCCGCTTCACCGATGTCTACGCCGACACCGGTTTCCTAGCGATGGACCTCGAAGACCGCGGCCTGAAATCCCTCGCCCGTCGCTTCATCAGCCAATACCTGGAACTGACCGGTGACTATCAAGGCCTGGAAGTGCTGAACTTCTATAAAGCCTACCGCGCGCTGGTTCGCGCCAAAGTCGCACTGTTCAGCATGCCGGCGGACGCCACCCCGGTGCAGCGCGCTACCACCCTGCGCCAGTACCGCAACTACGCCAACCTGGCGGAAAGCTATAGCACCATTCCTTCGCGCTTCATGGCGATCACCCACGGCGTTTCCGCTGTCGGTAAAAGCCACGTGGCCATGCGTCTGGTCGAAGCGCTGGGCGCGATTCGTCTGCGTTCCGATGTGGAGCGCAAGCGTCTGTTCGGTGAGCAAACCGTGGCCAATGATGTGCAGGCCGGGATCTACAGCGCCGATGCCAGCGCTGCCACCTATGCTCGCTTGCACGAGATTGCCGACGTCATCCTGCATGCCGGTTTCCCGGTGGTAATCGACGCCACTTACCTCAAGCGTGAGCAGCGCGACAACGCCGCCAAGGTTGCCGAAGCCACTGGCACGCCGTTCCTGATCCTCGACTGCAACGCACCGCAAGCGGTCATCGAGAGCTGGCTGGCGACGCGTCAGGCAGATAAAAAAGATCCGTCCGACGCAACGCTGGCCGTGATCGAAGCGCAGCAAGCCAATCGCGAAGCGCTGAGCCCGGAAGAAATTCTGCGCAGCAAACGTGTACAGACCAACGAATCCGGGACTCTGGACACCGTGGTCGCGCAGATCCGTCAGCGCCTGCCAGGTCTGTAAGAAACTATTTCGGCCGTGACGCCATCGCTGGCTTCACGGCCGCCAAATAGTGGCACTATACTGGCGTCATAAAACCAACAGGTGATGTGACATGAGCCAGCCGAAACTTCTCGACACCCCGCTGTATGCCTTGCTGCACAAAGACGACATAACCGGTTTCAACAACGAGCGCCCGCAAGACGGCCCGATCGATATGGTCGGTGGCGATTTTCGTGGTCTCGACCTGCGTGAATTGAACGCCGATGGCGTGGATTTCCGGGACGCCTACTTCCGTTCCGCTGATTTGCGTGGCATCGACTTTCGCCAAGCGGCGCTGGAAGGCGCGAGCCTGGCCCATGCGCAAATCTCCGGCGCCTACTTTCCGCCCGAGCTGAGTGCCGACGAGATTCTGATGTCGATGAATTTCGGCACCCGCCTGCGCTACCGCACCCGCTAACCCGCGAAACACCTGAACCTGTCCAGCGCCCCCGCTTTGCGCTGGACTGCGTGACTTTAGAATTCCTCCTACACCCTTCCCGACTTCTATCCCGCTGAAATATCAGACCGGGCTTAGAAGCGTTTGCGTCGAATCCGACCAAAGAACCACGCTTTTCCTGCTGATGACTACACTCCTGAGAAGCTCGCCCACGCCCCGCTCGGCCGTCGCAAGGAGGCTTGATGAATGATGAACTGCAACACCTGAAGAATCTTGGCAAGACGTCGGCGCAATGGCTGCATGCCGTGGGCATCCACAGCGCCTCGGACTTGCGTCGCCTGGGGGCGGTGGACGCCTACCGCGCCGTGCGTACGCGCGGGTTCCGGGCGTCGAAGGTGTTGCTGTATGCAATCGAGGGCGCGTTGATGGATGTGCACTGGAACGACATTCCCGCCGAACGCAAAGATGCACTGAACAAACAGCTCGATGCCATTTCCGCTCGCCACAAGAACTGAACGGGTGCCTGAACCATGTACCTGCTCGGGGAGCAATCGGCGCAGACCGACACATTGATCAACCATTTGCAGAAACTGCCGGCGCAATGGCTTGAGGCAGTTGAGCCGTGCGGGCCGCTGCTGGAACTGGCAGGCGCCGAGGACCTGCTGACGGAGTTGCCTGAGGATCAACTGTTCCTGCTGGTCGAAGGGGTGATCACCGGCTATTTCGCCGGGCGGCCGCTGTTCTACTGGCAGGAAGGTGACCTGATCGGCTTGCAGCGCGGTACGCAATGGGCAGATTGCCGCTTGAGCGCGCAGAGCCCGCTGCGGTTACTGCCCTATCGCCGCAGCGATCTGTTTGCGCAGGTGCAATGCGAGCCGCTTCTGAACTACCTGCTCGGGCAAATGGCACTACTTGCCCACGCGGTTGCAGAACTCAAACCGCGTGAATTTCGCAGCACCAATGGTTTCAAACGGGTACCGGCCGGCGAAGTGTTGATTCACCAGGGCGATGAGGCAGATCACGTATTTGTCATCATCGAAGGGCACGCCGAGGCGTTCGTCGATGGACACAAGGTCGGCGAAGTGCCCAAGGACGAGATCTTCGGAGCGATGGCAGTGTTCACCCGCGAACCGCGCAATGCCACGGTCATCGCCAGCGAGCCAAGTACCGTGATGTTGATCCCCGGCGAGCAGTTTTTAAGCCTGACCCGCACCAATCCGAAAATCGCCCACAGCCTGATCGAGAGCATGGCGCGGCGTATCGACCAGCTCAACAAGCAACTGACTGCCCCCAGAAAAGGGATCTGACGCCCAGCATCTGCAGGGCATTGCGGCCATTTCCAAGAAGAAGCAAAACAAATCAAAAAACAGCAGTTGACTTGGTAATGAGAATCGCTATGATTATCACAACTGGTCGCGAGATCAGTCGATATTCTGAAAAGCCCTTGGTTCGGACTCTCAGATTATCTCCTCATCAGGCTAATCACGGTTATTTGACCCGGTTTTTACCGGGTCTTTTTTTGCCCGCAACAAAGTCATTTACCGAACTGTTTGCGCATCTCGGCGCAGTAATCCTGCGGCGCTTTGGCCGGAGTGAACCAGACGTAGTCGGCCATAGCAGGCGTGATCTGACTGCCCTGCTCCGCGAGCATCAGCACGGTCGGCGCTTCAGGCGCCCCCAGGTCGAGCGCATGCAGCGGCACGCCGACATTTTTGCGCGCGTGAAATCCACCGGCCAATAAAAGTGCGGGGGCGGGCGCTTCTAACAAACGCGTAGCCATGCGCCGATCACGTTGTTGCTGGACGGCGAGCATGGCCGGCATTTGCGATTGCGGCAGCAGGCCACAGTGGGAATCACTGATCTCACCCAATAACTCGGACTTCACCGTCGCAGCATTACTGCGGGTGCCATCCAACACGGGTGGATTGCGATAAACAGCGCGAATTTCACTGTTATCAAGATTGGCGTCCAGTAGCGGATAAGGCTGCGTCAGGGCGAAACGAACAATCGGGCCATATAGATTCCAGTCCCAACCGTCCTGCCAGGCCAATGCCGCTGGAATATCGTTGGGTGGAGGCGATGCATGACGTATTTGATCAACCCGCACCTGCTGATCCGGCGTGAGCATTTCCAGCATCAAACTGCCTTGAGGCCGCGTTTGTCCAAGGTTCTGCAATAGCCACAACTCAACAGCATGGTGATCGGCATTGTCATGTTGTTCGCCAATGATCACCCGTGCCGGTTTGCTCAAGCGCGCCAGCAGCTCCTGCGCGGTAAGCACTTCGCCGTTACGCAGATCGCGGATTTCACCAGCCACCGGTGGAGGCGGCACGTGCTGACAGCCACCGAGCAACAACACCATCAACAGCAAAATCCTGCGCATGTCTGCACCTCGACGACGTGATCAGCGGGCGATGATCAGCGGATGCCCACGCTCCGGGTGCGGCTGCACCAGCACCTCCAGGCCAAACACCGCTTGAAGCGGCTCGGGTCGCAGCACCACCTGCGGCGTATCCAGCGCCACCGGCCGCCCATCCTGCAGCAGCAACAAGCGATCACAATAACGCGCAGCCAGATTCAGATCATGCAGGATCACCAGCACCGCTGCGCCGCGATCGGCAAATTCGCGCACCGCTTGCAACGTGGTGTGTTGATGCAAAGGATCGAGCATCGAAGTCGGTTCATCCAGCAGCAACGTCTGCCCAACCTGCCCCGGCCAGAGCTGCGCCAGCACCCGCGCAAGATGCACGCGTTGGCGCTCACCGCCGGACAACGCCAGATAACTGCGACCACTCAGATGAGCCGCGTCCGCCGCATCGAATGCCGCCGCAATAATCTCGTCATCACGCACCCGACCGCTTTGATACGGCAAACGGCCCATGCCTACGACTTCTTCCACGCGAAAAGCGAAGTCCAGGGTCGAAACCTGTGGCAACACCGCTAGACGCTGCGCGCGCCGCGGGCCACTCCAATGACTCAACGCTTTACCGTCGAGCAAAACCTCGCCGTCACTGGCCGCAAGCTCACCGCACAACGCCCCGAGCAAGGTGCTTTTGCCAGCACCGTTCGGCCCCAGCACTCCGAGCACTTCGCCCGGTTCAAGTTGCAGACTGACATCGGCCAGCACGGTTTTGCGGCCACGGCGGATGTGCAGATTTTGCGCACTCAACATCAGGCACGCCCTCGCAGCAGCAGGAACAGAAAGAACGGCGCGCCGATAAACGCTGTGACAATCCCGATCGGCAGCTCCGCCGGCGCCAGGGCCAGACGCGCCACCAGATCGGCGAGCAGCAGCAGACTCGCTCCCGCCAGTACAGAGGCTGGCAGCAATACTCGATGATCCGGCCCGGCGAGCAAGCGCACCAGATGTGGCACCACCAACCCGACAAACCCAATCATCCCGGCCGCCGCCACAGCCGCGCCAACGCCCAGCGCGGTACAGAACACCAGTTCACGCTTGAGCCGTTCCACATCAATACCCAGATGCCCGGCTTCCGACTCACCCAAAAGGAGCGCATTCAAAGCCTTGGCCCGCCGCGGCAACCACAACGCCACGCCCGCACTGATGATCAGCAGCGGCCACAACCGCGCGTAACTGGCGCCGTTGAGGCTGCCGAGATTCCAGAACGTCAGCGTGCGCAGCGTCGCGTCATCTGCAAGATAGGTGAACAGCCCCACCGCAGAGCCAGCGAGCGCCGTCAGCGCAATACCCGCCAGCAACATGGTCGCGACATTGGTCTGGCCGTTGCGCCGACCGAGGCGATACACCAGTGCCGTCACTCCAAGCCCACCGAGAAACGCACACGCCGACAACAGATACGGCCCGAACCATTCCGGCAAGCCGCCAAACACCGAGCCGCCGACAATCGCCACCGCCGCGCCCAACGCCGCGCCACTGGAAACCCCGACCAAACCCGGATCGGCCAAAGGATTGCGAAACAGGCCCTGCATCGCTACCCCGGACAGCGCCAACACACCGCCAACCGCCAGCCCCAGCAGCGTTCGCGGCAGACGAATCTGCCCGAGAATCAGCTCAGCCTGCTCCAGCCCATCCGGCGCCAGCGGCACGCCAATCATGCGCAGCGCGGCACGCAAGGTATCGAACAGCGGCAGACTGACCGGCCCCAACGCCAGAGACAGCCAGATAGCTACCGGACACAGCAGCGTCAGGCCGATGAACAAGCCACGGGGTTTGACCAGCGTGGTCATTGGCCGCTCTGGGTCGGGTAGAAACCGTCAGACAGGCTTGTCAGCGCCGCCGGCAAACGTGGTCCGAGCCCCCCCACCAACAGCGTCGGATCCAGTTCCACCACGCGCCCAGACTTGGCCGCACGACTCGAATTGAGGATTGGATTCTCCTTGAACAAAGCCGCTTTCGCCGCATCGCCAGTCAATGCACGATCGGACACCACCAGCACTTCAGGATCGAGGCTGGCCAATGATTCCACGGAAAACGGTTTATAGCCGGTATGAGTCGCGAGGTTATGGCCTCCGGCCTGTTGCAGCAGCCAGTCCGCGGCAGTGTCCTTGCCGGCGATCAGCGGCTTGCCACCAGCGTGTCCCAGCAACAAGAGAACACCCGGTGCTTTCGCTTTGACTTGGGCGGCAATGACTCGGGACGTCTGCGCGTCGAGTTGCTGCTGATAACTTTGCAGCAGTTGCGCGGCCTGCGGTTCAGCGCCGAGCAGTTGACCCAAGTGGGTAACATTCTTCTGCAGCGTTGGAAAATCAGGCTGCGCCGAGAACAATTCAACCCTCACCCCGGCAGCGCGCACTTGCGAGATGACTGGCGGTGGCCCCATCTCCTCGGTGCCGATCAAAATCTGCGGGCGCAAACTGAGAATACCTTCAGCCGAAAGACTGCGCTGATAGCCAATACTCGGCAGCGCTTTCAAAGAATCGGGATGCTGGCTAGTAGTGTCGACGCCTACCAGTTTCGCCTCGCCGCCCAACGCGCTGACCCACTCTGACAACGCGCCGCCAGCGCTGACCCAACGTTGCGGCAGATCGGCGGCTGTAGCCTGCTGGCTGACGAAAAGTGCGGCACACAGCGCAGCAATGCGGGAACTCAGGCGCATACACGACTTCCTTGAAGGTTTTCCCGGGCAGCGAATCGGCGAGCCAAGTATCCTCGGCATCGGCCACCGCGCAGCGGGCGAAGGCGGCCATTTGATAATTGTTTGCATTTAAACGTCAAGCTCGGACATATCCCGACACGACATCTGAGGATAGCCATGAAGTTTCTCTGCGCGGGCGCCGATCTGGCTGAAGCTGCCAGCCGCGGTTTCGATATCGACGGTAATAAACTGTTTGCCGTGCGTCGTGCAGGCCAGGTCTACGTTTATCTCAACCGTTGCCCCCACCGTGGCGTCGGCCTTGAATGGCAGCCCGACCAGTTTCTCGACCCAAGCAACAGCCTGATCCAGTGCGCCACCCACGGCGCACTGTTTCTGATCGAGGACGGTGAGTGCGTATCCGGGCCGTGCGCCGGGCAATCGCTGAGTGCGGTGCCTTGTCGCGAAGACGCGCAAGGCTTGTGGGTCGATGTTTAACCGTTGAGCAACACGTCCAGACGGCGGTCGATGACGATTTCCTCATGGGTCAGGCGCACGCCGTAGGCCAGCACTTCCACACCGCTGGCCACCGCTTCGCGCAGCGCATCGGCGTAGGCCGAATCGATTTCACTGGCCGGGCGCACCGCTTCTATCCCAGTGAGATTGACGCAATACAGCTGCACCGCACGGATGCCGTCGCGGGCCAGGTGCGCCAATTCCCTTAAATGCTTGGCCCCGCGCTGGGTCACCGCATCCGGAAATGCCGCTACCGCTGTGCCATCAAAGCCCAAGGTGACGCTTTTCACTTCGACATAGGCCGGGCCGCTCGGGTAGTCGAGCCGGAAATCGATGCGGCTGTTTTCCTGCCCGTAAGCGACTTCGCGCTTTAAAGCGGTAAAGCCGTTCAACTCGCTGATAACCCCTGCCTGCAAAGCTTCTTCGACCAGCGTATTGGCGCGGCCGGTATTCACGCAGAACAGCCGCCCTTGCGGGGTTTCGCCAATTTCCCAAGTGCCGGGCAATTTGCGCTTGGGGTCATTCGAGCGACTGAACCAGACCTGCCCGCCTTCGACCTGACAATTGAGCATCGAGCCGGTGTTCGGACAGTGAATGGTCAACATCTCGCCGCTAACGGTCTCGATATCGGTGAGAAAACGCTTGTAACGTCGGATCAGCCGCGCTTGTTCGAGGGGAGGATGAAAGCGCATCAGCCTTGCCAGCTCTTCAAGCCGCGCGCGATGCGCTCCACCGCTTCCTGTAGGCGCGGGAGGTTTTGCGTGTAGGCAAAACGCACATGGTGGCTGGCCTGATAGCGGCCGAAATCCAGTCCGGGTGTGAACGCCACATGCTCGGTTTCGAGAAAATGTCGGCAGAACGCGAAGGCATCGCCGCCGAACTTGCTGATATCCGCGTACAGGTAGAACGCACCCTCAGGTTCCACGGCGATGTTGAAACCCAGTTCGCGTAGCGCCGGCAGCAGGAAGTCGCGACGACGGCCGAATTCGGCGCGACGCTCTTCGAGGATGGCAATGGTGGCCGGTTCGAAACACGCCAGTGCCGCGTATTGCGCCATGCTCGGTGCGCTGATGTAGAGGTTCTGCGCAAGTTTTTCCAGTTCGCTGACCGCCGCGTCCGGCGCCACCAGCCAGCCGAGACGCCAACCGGTCATGCCGAAATACTTGGAGAAACTGTTAAGCACGAAGGCGCTGTCATCGACTTCCAGCACGCTCGCAGCGTCAGTGCCATAAGTCAGGCCGTGATAGATCTCATCCACCACCAAATGCCCGTGCCGCGCTTTGATGGCTGTGGATAACCCGGCCAGTTCATCGCGCGTGAGAATGGTGCCGGTCGGGTTGGCCGGCGAAGCCACCAGCGCGCCAACGCTGTCGTGATCCCAATGCCGGGCGATCAGATCCGGCGTCAGTTGATAACGCACGTCCGGGCCGACCGGAACCAACTGCGCTGCGCCTTCGACCAGACGCAGGAAGTGGCGGTTACACGGATAACCCGGATCAGCCAGCAACCAGTGCTTGCCCGGATCCACCAGCAGCGCGCTGGCCAGCAGCAATGCGCCGGAACCACCAGGCGTAATCAGAATCCGCCGCGGATCGATATTCAGGCCATATCGCGTCTGATAAAAACCGGCAATCGCCTCGCGCAACTCGGGAATGCCACGGGCGGCGGTGTAGCGAGTTTTGCCCGCCGTCAGCGCCTCTTGCCCGGCGCGAATGATCGGCTCGGCGGTGGTGAAGTCCGGCTCGCCGATTTCCAGGTGGATCACGTCGTGCCCTTCGGCCTGCAATTCATTGGCCCGCGCCAGCAACGCCATGACATGGAACGGTTCGATCGCACGACTGCGCGCACTGTAGGGCTGAGCCATTGGCCTTCCTTCGACGGGGGTAAAAAAAACGATTCTAACCGTCTCCCGGAACGAGCGAGAACCCGCAGCGGTCACAGCCTCAAGAACGCTGGACTGTAACGATACGAACGTACGCTCCAGGATTGACTAAAATCAGTGATTGAACAGGTCTTCCACACCGTCAGACATAGCTTGCCCAACAATTGCAAGCGCCACCCGCCGGGGCTTCGACATCCGGGAGTAGCGCGGGCCGAATTGATCTGGTAAGTTCGCCCGCTTGCAGCCGCAGGGCCGGCAGGTGTCGGTGATGGAGCAATCCTGCGCAATGGATTACAAGAGTAGAGGCGGTCCATTTCATGCCCACCCAAGCAAAGCAACAACAGACTCAGACGATCAGCGGCTTCGAACCTTATGTTCCGAAGGCTGGGGAAGAGTACATGGGCGCTCCGATGCGCGCCCACTTCACCAAGATTCTGAACAAGTGGAAACAGGACTTGATGCAGGAAGTCGACCGCACGGTTGATCACATGAAGGACGAAGCAGCCAACTTCCCTGACCCGGCCGACCGCGCCAGCCAGGAAGAAGAGTTCGCCCTGGAGCTGCGCGCCCGCGACCGCGAGCGCAAGTTGATCAAGAAGATCGACAAGACGCTGGATCTGATCCAGAACGAAGATTACGGTTGGTGCGAGTCCTGCGGCATCGAGATTGGCATCAAGCGCCTCGAAGCCCGTCCTACCGCTGATATGTGCGTGGACTGCAAGAATCTGGCTGAAATCAAGGAAAAGCAGGTCGGCAAGTAATTCCGATCTGAACGAGAAACGGAGCGTGCGAACGCTCCGTTTTTGTTTCTGCTGTTTTTGACTCTCACAGCTGTTTTTGACCCTCACAAATAACATCGCCGCCATGACTGCCATCACTTCACCCGCCTACATCGGACGCTTCGCCCCGACCCCCAGTGGACATCTGCACTTCGGTTCGCTGGTTGCCGCACTGGCTTCGTATCTTGACGCGCGCTCGGTCGGCGGCCGCTGGCTGGTGCGCATGGAAGATCTCGACCCTCCGCGCGAAGAACCCGGCGCGCAGGCGGCAATCCTCAAGGCGCTGGAAAGCTACGGTTTCGAGTGGGATGGCGAGATGGTGCGCCAGAGTGATCGGCACCACGCCTACGCCGAAGTGCTCAACAGCCTGTTCAATCATGGCCTGGCGTACGCCTGCACCTGCTCGCGCAAACAACTCGAGGCGTATCACGGCATTTATCCCGGACTGTGCCGCAATGCCGGCCACGGACAGGACGATGCGGCGATCCGCCTGCGTGTGCCGGAACTGGAATATCACTTCATCGACCGTGTGCAGGGCGAATTCCGTCAGCATCTGGGGCGCGACGTCGGTGATTTCGTAATTCGCCGCCGCGACGGCCTCTACGCCTATCAACTGGCCGTGGTGCTGGATGATGCCTGGCAAGGTATCACCGACATTGTGCGTGGCGCCGATCTGCTCGACTCGACGCCACGTCAGCTGTATTTGCAGGAACTGTTGGGCTTGCGTCAGCCACGCTATCTGCACCTGCCGCTGATCACCCAGCCGGACGGCAACAAGCTCGGCAAGTCCTACCGTTCGCCGCCGCTGGAGGCCGATCAGGCCACGCCTTTGTTGCTGCGCGCCTTGCGTGCACTGGGGCAAAACCCCGGCGCCGAACTGGCCCACGCCACTCCGCAGGAATTGCTGATCTGGGGCAGCGCCCACTGGGACGCCGCGAAGATCCCGCGCACGCTGACGCTGCCTGAAGCACAACTGGCATGACGGCGCTTGCAGTGGCGCGCCCATCCGTTACCATCGCCGCACGTTTTCGGGCACGCACATAAAAAGAGAGGCCGGGATGTACATCTATCGCTTGGTCCTGCTTCTGGTCGTGGGGATCTACCTGTTTTCTCCGGCCATCATGGATTGGTGGATCGACGCCACGGGCGCCTGGTATCGCCCATATCTGCTGTGGCTGATTCTGATCGTCGTGACCTTCATCCTGCAGAGCCAAAAAGATGCCGATGAGCTTTAGTCTGACCCAGATGCTGCTGATCAGCGCCGCCTACCTGGCCGCACTGTTCGGCGTGGCGTGGATCAGTGAGCGTGGAATGATTCCGCGGGCGATCATTCGCCATCCGTTGACCTACACCCTGTCGCTGGGCGTTTACGCCAGTGCCTGGGCGTTCTATGGCACGGTCGGTCTGGCCTATCAGTACGGCTACGGCTTTCTCTCCAGTTATCTCGGCGTTTCGGGCGCGTTTCTGCTGGCGCCGGTGTTGCTGTATCCGATCCTGAAAATCACCCGCACCTATCAACTGTCGTCGCTGGCCGATCTGTTTGCCTTTCGCTTTCGCAGCACCTGGGCCGGCGCACTGACCACGATCTTCATGCTGATCGGCGTGCTGCCGTTGCTGGCCTTGCAGATTCAAGCGGTGGCCGACTCGATCGGCATCCTCACTGGCGAACCGGTGCAGAGCCGGGTGGCGCTGGCGTTCTGTGCGCTGATCATCCTGTTCACGATCTTCTTCGGCTCGCGCCACATCGCCACCCGCGAAAAACACGAAGGACTGGTGTTTGCGATTGCTTTCGAATCGGTGATCAAACTGATTGCCATCGGCGGCGTCGGCCTCTACGCGCTGTACGGCGTGTTCGACGGCCCGCAGCAACTGGAACTGTGGCTGCTGCAAAACCAGACCGCCCTCGCCGCTCTGCACACGCCTCTGCAAGAAGGCCCGTGGCGCACGTTGTTGCTGGTGTTCTTCGCCTCGGCGATCGTGATGCCGCACATGTACCACATGACCTTCACCGAAAACCTCAACCCGCGTTCGCTGGTCAGTGCGAGCTGGGGCTTGCCACTGTTCCTGCTGCTGATGAGTCTGGCGGTGCCGCTGATTCTCTGGGCCGGGCTGAAACTCGGTGCCACGACCAATCCGGAATACTTCACCCTCGGCATCGGCATCGCCGCCAACAGCAAGTCGCTGGCGTTGCTCGCCTATGTCGGCGGCCTCTCGGCGGCCAGCGGTCTGATCATCGTTACCACGCTGGCACTTTCCGGCATGGCGCTGAACCACTTGGTACTGCCGCTTTATCAGCCGCCGGCCGAAGGCAACATCTACCGTTGGCTGAAATGGACGCGCCGGGCGCTGATCGTCGCAATCATCATGGCCGGTTTCGGCTTCTACCTGATGCTCGGCGCCGAGCAGGATCTGGCCAACCTCGGGATTGTCGCGTTCGTCGCCACCCTGCAATTCCTGCCGGGCGTGCTGTCGGTGCTGTACTGGCCGACTGCCAACCGTCGCGGTTTCATTGCCGGTCTGCTAGCGGGGATTCTGGTGTGGGTGGTGACCATGCTGCTGCCGCTGGTCGGCAATCTGCAGGGTTTCTATATTCCGCTGCTGAACATGATCTACGTCCTGGACGACACCAGTTGGCACATGGCTGCAATCGCTTCGCTGGCAGCCAACGTGTTGATGTTCACCTTGATCTCGCTGTTCACCAACGCCAGCCCGGAAGAAGCCAGCGCTGCTGAAGCCTGCGCGGTGGATAACGTGCGCCGTCCGCAGCGACGCGAACTGCACGCCGCGTCCCCGCAGGAATTCGCCACGCAACTGGCCAAACCGCTTGGCGCCAAGGCTGCGCAGAAAGAAGTCGAGCAAGCGCTGCGGGACCTTTATCTGCCGTTCGACGAGCGCCGGCCGTACGCCTTGCGTCGTCTGCGCGATCGCATTGAGGCCAACCTGTCCGGCCTGATGGGCCCGAGTGTTGCGCAGGACATGGTGGAAACCTTCCTGCCCTACAAGGCCGGCGGCGAAAACTACGTTACCGAAGACATTCACTTTATCGAGAGCAGGCTTGAGGATTACCACTCGCGCCTGACCGGCCTCGCCGCCGAACTCGACGCCCTGCGCCGCTACCACCGCCAGACCTTGCAGGAACTGCCGATGGGCGTCTGCTCGCTGGCCAAGGATCAAGAGATCCTGATGTGGAACAAAGCCATGGAAGAGCTGACCGGGATCGCTGCGCAACGAGTGGTCGGTTCGCGCCTGAGCACCATCGCCGATCCGTGGAAAGAATTGCTGCAAGGCTTCATCAATCTGCCGGACGAGCATTTGCACAAACAACATCTGGCGCTCGACGGCCAGACCCGTTGGCTGAATCTGCACAAAGCCGCCATTGATGAGCCGTTGGCACCGGGTAACAGTGGTTTGGTGTTACTGGTGGAAGACCTGACCGAAACCCAGATGCTCGAAGACAAACTGGTGCACTCCGAGCGACTGGCCAGCATCGGTCGGCTCGCGGCCGGTGTGGCTCACGAAATCGGCAATCCGATCACCGGCATCGCCTGTCTGGCGCAGAACCTGCGCGAAGAGCGCGAAGATGACAGCGAGCTGACTGAGATCAGCGGCCAGATTCTCGAGCAGACCAAACGCGTGTCGCGCATCGTGCAGTCGTTGATGAGCTTCGCCCATGCCGGCAGCCATCAGCACAGCGACGAGCCCGTCTGTCTGGCCGAAGTGGCGCAGGATGCAATCGGTCTGCTGGCGCTGAACCGACGCAATTTCGAAGTGCAGTTCTATAACCTGTGCGACCCGGATCACTGGGTCGAAGGCGATCCGCAGCGGCTCGCCCAGGTGTTGATCAATCTGCTCTCCAACGCTCGTGACGCCTCGCCTGCCGGCAGTGCGGTACGCGTGAAGAGCGAAGCCGGCGAACACACGGTCGATCTGATCGTCGAGGACGAAGGCAGCGGTATTCCGAAGAACATCATGGACAGATTGTTCGAACCCTTCTTCACCACCAAGGATCCTGGCGAAGGCACCGGTCTGGGCCTTGCACTGGTCTATTCCATCGTTGAAGAGCATTATGGACAAATCACCATCGACAGCCCGGCTGATGTCTTGAGCCAGCGCGGCACCCGAATCCGGGTGACATTGCCGCGTCATGTCGAAGCGACGTCCGCTGTGAACTGAGACCGTCGAGAGTATCGAATCAATGCCGCACATTTTGATCGTCGAAGACGAAACAATTATCCGCTCCGCCTTGCGCCGCCTGCTGGAACGTAACCAGTATCAGGTCAGCGAAGCCGGTTCAGTGCAGGAAGCACAAGAACGCTTCACCATTCCAACATTCGATCTGATCGTCAGCGATCTGCGCCTGCCAGGTGCGCCAGGCACCGAGCTGATCAAGCTTGGCCAGGGCACTCCGGTGCTGATCATGACCAGTTACGCCAGCCTGCGTTCGGCAGTCGATTCGATGAAGATGGGCGCGGTCGACTACATCGCCAAGCCTTTCGATCACGATGAAATGCTGCAAGCCGTCGCGCGGATCCTGCGCGACCGTCAATCGGCCCCGGCAGCGGGTGAAAGTGTTACCGCCAAACCTGCCAATGGCAGCGGCAAATCCGCCGTCGATAATAGTAACGGCGAGATTGGCATCATCGGTTCGTGCCCGCCGATGCAGGATCTGTACAGCAAGATTCGCAAAGTCGCGCCAACCGATTCCAATGTATTGATCCAGGGCGAATCCGGCACCGGTAAAGAACTGGTGGCCCGCGCCCTGCACAACCTGTCGAAACGCGCCAAGGCACCGATGATTTCGGTGAACTGCGCGGCGATCCCGGAAAGCCTGATCGAGTCCGAACTGTTCGGCCACGAGAAAGGTGCGTTCACTGGCGCCAGCGCCGGTCGCGCCGGTCTGGTGGAAGCAGCGGATGGCGGCACGTTGTTCCTCGATGAAATCGGCGAACTGCCGCTCGAAGCTCAGGCACGCCTGCTGCGCGTGTTGCAGGAAGGCGAAATTCGCCGCGTCGGCTCGGTGCAATCACAGAAAGTCGATGTGCGTCTGATCGCCGCGACTCACCGTGACCTCAAGAGCCTGGCGAAAATCGGCCAGTTTCGTGAAGACTTGTATTACCGCCTGCACGTGATCGCTCTGAAATTGCCGGCTCTGCGCGAGCGTGGCGCCGACGTCAACGAAATCGCCACGGCGTTCCTTGCTCGTCAGAGCGCGCGCATCAACCGTACCGACCTGAAATTTGCTGCCGATGCCGAACAGGCGATCCGGCACTATTCCTGGCCGGGTAACGTGCGCGAACTGGAAAACGCGGTCGAGCGCGCGGTGATCCTCAGCGAAAGCTCGGAAATTTCCGCCGAGCTGCTGGGCATCGATATCGAGCTGAGCGATCTTGACGATGACGAGTTCATCGGTCTGCCGGCGCAAACCGGCGGTAACACCAGCAACAGTAGCCACGAGCCAACCGAAGATCTGTCGCTGGAAGACTACTTCCAGCACTTCGTGCTTGAGCATCAGGACCACATGACCGAGACCGAACTGGCGCGCAAATTGGGCGTCAGCCGCAAATGTCTGTGGGAACGCCGTCAGCGTCTGGGCATTCCACGGCGCAAGACCGGGGTCGCCAGCGAGAGCTGAACGTCACCTGTAGCGTGTGCGAGTAACGCTTGAAGATGTGAAAAAACTGTTACCTCGGTTTTTCCACGTAACAGAAGCCGGGGTTATCGGTAACGAAACCCCGGCTTTTTTTCGCCCTGAGAAAACGGTTATATCGACCTAACCCTTTGTTTCACTGGGTTTCGCAAAAGTTGGCACGCCCCCTGCTATATGTTTGGTACAAGAACAATAACAAGCAATGCACAAGACAATAAAAATAAGACGAATCGACTCACGCACAATAAAAACAAGACGGCGAGAGGCGCAGCTAACTGATTCTTTTGGAGAGGCGTTGTATTTGGGGCTTGCCCCACGACCAGGCCGAGAACAACAAAAACTGTCCTAAGACAGAGCCTGTACTGGTTGGATCGAGAGATCACTGCAATTCAGCGACCAAAGCAATCCGTTTGCTCTTGGCTCCCGATTGGGAGGGCCATGAAGCAAAAGCTTCATGGCAAGGGCACTCAACAAAAACAAGAAGCCCGAATCAATAATAAAAAGAGCACGCAACTACTTCTTGGGGAGCTTCGGCTCCCCTTGTAGTTTCTCCTCCGCGATAAAATCTCCCCTCCCAGACGACTCGACGCCTTTAGCCTGCGGTCTGCAGCTCGAATCAGCCATGCCCTACACCATCCCTCGACTAAATGCTAGAATCCCGGCCCATCATGCGGTCATTCTTTGGTCTGGCCGAACATTCCTTCAAACAGTGCATCCCATGCTGAAGAAGTTGTTCCAGTCATTCCGAACTCCCGTTCGTCGTACACAACACATCCGTAGCACGCCTGAAGTTCTCAACAGCGGGCAACACTCGCTGCAAAAGGGCCAGTTCAGCCGTTACGCGGTCAATATCGTCGAACGTCTGCAAGGCGCCGGCTACCAGGCCTATCTGGTTGGCGGTTGCGTGCGCGACATGCTTTTGGGTATCACACCCAAAGACTTCGACGTCGCCACCAGTGCCACCCCCGAGCAAGTACGTGCCGAATTCCGCAATGCGCGGATCATCGGTCGGCGCTTCAAACTGGTGCATATCCACTTCGGTCGCGAAATCATTGAAGTCGCGACCTTCCGCGCCAATCACCCGGTCAACGATGACGACGAAGACAGCAATCAGTCTTCGCGTAACGAGAGTGGGCGGATTCTGCGCGACAACGTTTACGGCACTCTGGAAGAGGACGCGCAACGCCGCGACTTCACCATCAACGCCCTGTATTACGATCCGGTCAGTGAGCGCATCCTCGATTACGCCAACGGCGTACACGACATTCGCAATCACCTGATTCGTCTGATCGGCGACCCGAAGCAGCGCTACCAGGAAGATCCGGTTCGCATGCTGCGCGCCGTGCGTTTCGCCGCCAAACTCAACTTTGGTATCGAAAAACACACCGTGCAACCGATCCGTGAACTGGCGCCGATGCTGCGTGAGATTCCGTCGGCGCGGCTATTCGAAGAAGTGCTCAAGTTGTTCCTCTCCGGCCACGCGGCGATCACCTTCGAAATGCTGGTCGATCTGCAACTGTTTGCGCCGTTGTTCCCGGCCAGTGCCGACGCGCTGGAACACAACCCGGAATACACCCACACGCTGATCAGCGAAGCACTGAGCAACACCGATCTGCGGATCAAGCAGAACAAACCGGTAACCCCGGCGTTCTTGTTTGCTGCAATGCTCTGGCCTGCCCTGCCGGCTCGCGTATTGCGTCTGCAGGAGCGCGGCATGCCGCCGATTCCGGCGATGCAGGAAGCGGCGCACGAGTTGATCGCCGAGCAGTGCCAACGAATTGCGATTCCGAAACGTTTCACCATGCCGATCCGCGAGATCTGGGACATGCAGGAACGCTTGCCGCGTCGCAGTGGCAAACGCGCCGACCTGTTGCTGGACAATCCGCGCTTCCGTGCCGGCTACGACTTCCTGCTGCTGCGCGAAAGCGCCGGTGAGCAGACCGATGGCTTGGGCGAATGGTGGACCGATTATCAGGACGCCAATGACAGCGAACGTCGCGACATGATCCGCGACCTCAGCGGCAAGGGCGATGACGCCAGCGGCGCACCACGCAAGCGTCGCCGTAGCAGCGGCTCCAAGCGCAAACGCGCCGGCGCACCGAGCGCTACAGGCGAATAACGCATGGAACGTGTCTACATCGGCATGGGCAGCAATCTGGCTGACCCCGCCGAACAATTGCGCAGCGCGCTCGACGCGCTGGGGCAATTGCCGGATACCGAGCTGATCGGTGTTTCGGCCTTCTATCAGAGCGACTCACTGCTGCCGGGCCAACCGCGTTACACCAACGCGGTCGCTGCGCTCGACAGCAGGCTCGCGCCGCTGGATCTGCTGGATGCCTTGCAAGCCATCGAAAACGATCAGGGCCGTGAACGCCTGGAGCGTTGGGGGCCGAGGACGCTGGACCTGGACATTCTGTTGTTCGGTGATCGATTGATCGACGAGCCGCGCTTGAAAGTGCCGCATTATCAGATTCAGGAGCGGGCGTTTGTGTTGTATCCGTTGGCAGAGCTGGCCCCACAGGATCTGCGCCTGCCCGACGGCCGCTCCCTACCCGATCTTCTAGCAGCCTGCCCGTTCGTCGGCCTGGAACGCCTCTCCCAGCCCTAACCACAATCCCCCCGTGAAATGGGGCCTGTGTGGCGAGGGGATTTATCCCCGTTGGACTGCGCAGCAGTCCCCAACTGTCTTTGAACAAATCAAAAGGCGGGCCGCTTCGCGACCCAACGGGGATAAATCCCCTCGCCACAGGTGCCCCGCCAACGCTTGGGATTTGTAGGACAAAATCTCTGCAAATCAGCCCCGCCGCCCCGCTGAATCGCATCAGTAACGCCGGTAACACTCCCCTCGTAACAACGCGGTAACACACGCAATTGACTTCCTGATGTCTCCTCACGACTATAGGCGTCCCGCTGCCGCCAACCCGGCACATACGGGCGCAATCCAGGCCTTATAAGCACGACATAAAGAGCGTGCGCCTGAGTTAATGAAGAATCACGCGCGTTACTCGCAGTAGTTTCCAGAGCGCCTGAACGAGGATTTTTTACATGCCAGCCATCACCCTGACCACGCTCCAGAGTCTCAAGCAGAAAGGTGAGAAGATCACCATGCTGACCTGCTACGACGCGACCTTCGCCCATGCCTGCAACGAGGCCGGTGTCGAAGTGCTGCTGGTGGGCGACTCCCTAGGCATGGTTCTGCAGGGTCACGATAGCACCCTGCCGGTGACCACTGCGGAAATGGCCTACCACGTTGCCAGCGTCAAACGCGGCAACAGCGATGCATTGATCCTGGCCGACCTGCCGTTCATGGCCAACGCCACCCTCGAACAAACCATGCTCAACAGCGCCACGCTGATGCAGGCCGGCGCGCACATGGTCAAAGTCGAAGGCGCACTGTGGCTGGCCGAGTCGATCCGCTTGCTGGCCGAGCGCGGCATTCCGGTCTGCGCGCACATGGGCCTGACCCCGCAAGCGGTGAACATTCTCGGCGGCTATAAAGTGCAGGGTCGCAACGAGAACCAGGCGCGGCAGATGCGCGCCGATGCAATTTCGCTGGAGCAGGCTGGCGCGGCAATGCTGCTGCTCGAATGCGTGCCGAGCGAATTGGCGGCAGAAATCAGCCAAGCGGTGAAGATCCCGGTGATCGGCATCGGCGCTGGCAGCGCCACTGATGGCCAGGTATTAGTGCTGCACGACATGCTTGGCCTGTCGATCACCGGTCGTGTACCGAAATTCGTGAAGAACTTCATGCTCGAGCAGGACACCATTCAAGCCGCGCTGAAGGCTTACGTCAGCGAAGTCAAAAGCGTCACTTTCCCTGGGATCGAACACGGATTCTCTGCATGAACACCGTTAAAACCGTACGCGAACTGCGCGCCGCTGTAGCCCGCGCCCGCAGTGAAGGCAAGCGCATCGGCTTCGTGCCGACCATGGGCAACCTGCACAGCGGCCACGTCGCGCTCGTGACCAAAGCCACGCAACGTGTGGATTTCGTGGTTGCGAGCATTTTCGTCAACCCGCTGCAATTCGGCGCTGGCGAAGACCTCGACAAGTACCCGCGCACGCTCGCGGCGGATCAGGAAAAACTTCTCGAAGCCGGCTGCTCGCTGCTGTTCGCCCCCACCGTTGAGGAGATGTATCCCGACGGTATGGCCGGACAGACCCGCGTCAGCGTGCCGCAACTCTCCGAAGGCCTGTGCGGCGCCAGTCGTCCGGGGCATTTCGAAGGTGTGGCAACGGTGGTCAGCAAGCTGTTCAACATGGTCCAGCCGGATCTGGCGATCTTCGGCCAGAAGGATTTCCAGCAACTGGCGGTGATTCGCGCGCTGGTGCACGACCTGAACATGCCGATCCAGATCATCGGCGAGCCGACCGTGCGTGCTGCCGATGGCCTGGCGCTGTCGTCGCGCAACGGTTTCCTCAGCGACGAGCAACGTGCCGTGGCCCCGGTGGTCTATCGCACGTTGAGCGCCATTGCCGAATCGATCAAGCAAGGCGAGCGCGATTTCCCGGCGTTGATCCACGCGCAACAGCAACAGCTGGAAGCGGCTGGACTGCGCCCGGATTACCTGGAAATTCGCCACGCCCTGACCTTGCGTCCGGCGACGGCTGAGGATCGTGATCTGGTGATTCTGGTCGCCGCGTTCCTCGGCACTACGCGTTTGATCGACAACTTGCACCTGAATCTCGACACGCCAGCCTGACCGTTGGTCAGTCTTTCGCTGCCAGCGATGTTAGAAAAGTACCGGAAACAGGTCAGAAGAAGTCAAGACAGATGGCGGCGCGAGGTTTACTGTATTCGCCCTGCGCCACGTAATCGTCTCGACGCAGTTGGCGCCTCGCCCAAACATGGCGGGGCCGCCTGATCCGTGTATATAAGGCCGTTCAAGTAAAAAGGAAAATCGCAGCGATGGCGTACTACCGCACTCCTCACGACGTTACCGCTCTGCCCGCCTGGCAAGCGTTGAAAGATCACCGCCAAGCCATGCAGGATTTCAGCATGCGCGAAGCCTTCAACGCCGATCCGCAGCGCTTCAATCAATTCACCCTCAGCAGCTGCGGCCTGTTTCTCGATTATTCGAAGAATTTGATCAACGCCGAGACCCGCAACCTGCTGGTGGGTCTGGCCAATGAAGTCGATTTGAAAGGCGCGATCAAAGCGCTGTTCGACGGCGAAATCGTCAACTCCTCCGAAGGCCGCCCGGCGCTGCATACAGCCCTGCGCCGTCCGGTAGGCGACAAGTTGTCGGTCAACGGCGTCAACGTGATGCCTGAAGTGCACAAGGTGCTGAACCAGATCACCGATCTCGTGGGCCGCATCCACGATGGTCTGTGGCGCGGTTACACCGAGAAACCGATCACCGACGTGGTCAACATCGGTATCGGTGGCTCGTTCCTCGGCCCGGAGCTGGTGTCCGAAGCGTTGCTGTCCTACGCGCAGAAAGGCGTGCGTTGCCATTATCTGGCGAACATCGACGGCAGCGAGTTCCACGAACTGACGCAGAAACTGCGCGCCGAAACCACGCTGTTCATCGTTTCGTCGAAGTCGTTCAACACCCTCGAAACCCTGAAAAACGCCCAGGCCGCGCGCGCGTGGTATCTGGCTCAGGGTGGTTCGGAAGCCGAGCTGTATCGTCACTTCATCGCTGTATCGAGCAACAACGCTGCGGCTGTGGCGTTCGGTATCCGCGAAGAAAACATCTTCCCGATGTGGGACTGGGTTGGCGGTCGTTACTCGCTGTGGTCGGCTATCGGTTTGCCGATTGCCTTGGCCATCGGCATGTCCAACTTCAAGGAACTGCTGTCCGGTGCCTACACCATGGACCAGCATTTCCAGAGCGCGCCGTTCGAACAGAACATGCCGGTGCTGCTGGCCCTGCTCGGTGTGTGGTACGGCAACTTCTGGGGCGCGCAGAGCCACGCGATCCTGCCGTACGACCACTACCTGCGTAACATCACCAAGCACTTGCAACAGCTGGACATGGAATCCAACGGCAAGAGCGTGCGTCAGGACGGCACCCCGGTGTCGACCGATACTGGCCCGGTGATCTGGGGCGGCGTCGGCTGCAACGGTCAACACGCTTACCACCAGTTGCTGCACCAAGGCACCCAGCTGATTCCGGCTGACTTCATCGTGCCGATCGTCAGCTTCAACCCGGTGTCTGATCACCATCAGTGGCTGTACGCCAACTGCCTGTCGCAGAGCCAGGCGCTGATGCTCGGCAAAACCTTGCCGGAAGCTCAAGCCGAGCTGCGCGACAAAGGCATGAGCGAAGAAGACGTGCAGCGCATCGCGCCGCAAAAGGTGATCCCGGGCAACCGTCCGAGCAACACCCTGGTGGTCGAACGCATCAGCCCGCGTCGTCTCGGCGCCCTAGTGGCAATGTATGAACATAAAGTGTTCGTGCAAAGCGTGGTCTGGGGCATCAACGCCTTCGACCAGTGGGGCGTGGAGCTGGGCAAAGAACTGGGCAAAGGCGTCTACAACCGCCTGGTCGGCAGCGAAGAATCGGTTGCTGAAGACCCGTCTACTCAAGGTCTGATCAACTACTTCCGTGGTCGTCATCGCGGGTGATTTGTTGCTGTGTGGCTGGCTTGAGTAAATGAATGATGAAGAGAGCCCCTGATATTCAGGGGCTTTTTTTGGTCTGAAGTTTGTGGTGACCGGGAGATCGTTTCCCCCTCACCCCAGCCCTCTCCCCCCAAAGGGGGAGAGGGGAAAGGGAGCGGATCTCGGTTGTTTTCAGAGCCTGAGTTCGACTCAATATTGCAGGTCGGCGTATAACGCATGACACCTCGGTCAGTCCCCTCTCCCTCCGGGCGGTCCGACGTTTCGGGAGGGCTAGGGTGAGGGGCTCTTGGCTCTGCTGCAGCGCTTGAACCCTTTCCTTCATCGGCGCATCTTTATTCTTCGCAAAACAAGAATAAGGAACCGTCATGTTCGATATCAGCACGTTCCCGCAAGCCGATGCCGTCCGCCGGGCTGCGCAATTGAGTCAGGACGACTACCGGCGTCTGTACCGCCAATCGATCGAGCACCCCACTGAATTCTGGGCCGAGCAGGCCACGCGGTTTCTCGACTGGAGCAAACCTTGGAAAACCGTCCAGCGCTATGACCTGAAAACCGGTGAAGCCGCATGGTTTGCCGGGGGCAAGCTGAACGTCAGCTACAACTGCATCGACCGCCACCTCGAACAGCGCGGCGATCAGACTGCCTTCATCTGGGAAGGCGACGACCCCGCCGAATCGGCGCAGATCACTTACAAGAAATTGCATCACCACGTCTGCCGCCTGGCCAATGTGCTGAAAAGCCGTGGCGTGAAGAAAGGCGACCGGGTGTGCATCTACATGCCGATGATTCCCGAAGCCGCCTACGCCATGCTCGCCTGCGCGCGAATCGGGGCGATTCATTCGGTGGTGTTCGGCGGTTTCTCTCCGGACTCGTTGCGCGACCGCATCCTCGATGCCGACTGCCGCACCGTGATCACCGCTGACCAAGGCGTGCGCGGCGGCAAATTTGTGCCACTGAAACAGAATGTCGACAAGGCCCTACAGAATTGCCCGGACGTCAGCACCGTGGTGGTAGTCGAGCGCACGCAAGGCGAGGTTGATTGGGTCGAGGGCCGCGACCTCTGGTATCACCAGGCCGTGCGCGATGTCAGCGACGACTGTCCGCCGGAACCGATGGACGCCGAAGACCCGCTGTTCATCCTCTACACCTCCGGCAGCACCGGCAAACCCAAAGGCGTGCTGCACACCACCGGCGGCTACTTGCTGCAAGCGGCGATGACTTTCAAGTACGTACTCGATTACCGCGACGGTGAAGTGTTCTGGTGCACCGCCGACGTCGGCTGGGTCACCGGCCACAGCTACATCGTTTACGGGCCGCTGGCGAATGGCGCAACCTCGCTGATCTTCGAAGGCGTGCCGAGTTATCCGAGCAGCTCGCGTTTCTGGCAGGTGATCGACAAACACAAGGTCAACATTTTCTACACCGCGCCGACTGCCCTGCGCGCGCTGATGCGTGAGGGCGCCGGGCCGTTGCAGGAAACTTCCCGGCAGAGCCTCAGATTACTCGGCAGCGTCGGTGAGCCGATCAACCCGGAAGCTTGGGAATGGTATTTCAACGTGGTCGGCGAGCAGCGTTGCCCGATTGTCGATACATGGTGGCAGACCGAAACCGGCGGCATCATGCTAAGCCCGCTGGTCAGCGCGCAACGGATCAAACCGGGCTGCGCGACTCAGCCGATGTTCGGCGTGCAACCGGTGTTGCTCGATGAACAGGGCAAGGAAATCAAAGGCGCCGGTAGCGGCGTACTGGCGATCAAGTCCAGTTGGCCGGCGCAGATCCGCAGCGTCTACGGTGATCCGCAGCGCATGGTCGATACCTATTTCAAACCCTACCCCGGCTACTACTTCACCGGTGACGGCGCACGCCGCGACGAGGATGGCGATTACTGGATCACCGGGCGCATCGACGACGTGATCAATGTCTCCGGCCACCGCATCGGCACCGCCGAAGTGGAAAGCGCGCTGGTGCTGCACGACAGCATCGCCGAGGCCGCCGTGGTCGGTTACCCGCACGACGTCAAAGGTCAGGGCATCTATGCCTTCGTTACACCCATGAACGGCGCCGAGCCGAATGACGCCTTGAAAAAACAACTGCTCGAACACGTCAGCAAGGAAATCGGCAGCTTCGCCAAACCGGATCTGATCCAGTGGGCGCCGGCCTTGCCGAAAACCCGTTCAGGCAAGATCATGCGGCGGATTCTGCGCAAGATCGCCTGCAATGAACTCGACAGCCTGGGCGACACTTCGACCCTGGCCGATCCGAGCGTGGTTCAAGGGCTGATCGACACGCGCTTCAACCAGTAAACTACGTGGCGCGGTCATCCGGCCGCGCCCGCCCTTCACCAATGAGTGGTCATGGAATTCATCCGCAGCCGTATCGAAAACCAACTCATGAGCCTGACCGGTCTGTCCCTCGGTCAGCTCGATCTGGAAAACCCCAAGGGTGATCCGGGCCTGTTCGGTCCGGACTCGATCAGTTGGCAAGTGCACGGCGACTTCAGCAGCATGTTGATTGGCGGTATCAGTGCCTTGCTGCTGCAAGCCTTGCATCCGCTGGCATTGGCCGGGGTCTGGGATCACTCGAATTTTCGTCAGGACATGCTCGGGCGTTTGCGCCGCACCAGTCAGTTCGTATCCGGCACCACGTTCGGCTCGCGCCGCGACGCCGACTGGCTGATCGAGAAAGTCCGCACCATTCACCTGCAAGTGGTCGGCACTGCGCCAGACGGCCGCGCGTATGCGGCAAGCGATCCGGATCTGCTGACCTGGGTGCATGTGGCTGAAGTCAGCAACTTTCTCGCCGCTCATTTGCGCTATCGCAACCCGCAGTTGTCGCTGACGGATCAGGATTGCTATTACGCGGAGATTGCCGTCATCGCCGAACGCCTGGGTGCGCGCGATGTGCCGAAATCCCGCCAGGAAGTCGCCGACTATCTGCAACGCATGCGCCCGCAATTGCTGTGCGACGAACGCAGTCGCGAAGTGCTGCGGCTGTTGCTCGATGCGCCGGCGCCGAGCCGGATGGTGCGGCCGTTTGGCGACTTGATGATGAAGGCCGGCATCGACCTCTTGCCGGACTGGGCCAGCGACATGCTCGATGTGCGCCAGAACCCGTTGCAGCGGCAACTGATCCGCGCCAGCGTCAAGCGCAGTGCGCCAATGCTGCGCTGGGCCATGCGCAATGGTTCGGTGCAGCGGGCCAAGCGGCGGATGGGGCTGAGCTGAGGCGCAGTAACTGTTAAACTCCCGCGCCCCGATTCCCACCAGCAAGGCGCAAGCATGTCTTCCCTGAATCAGGCGCTGCGCGCCGCCCTCGACCAACGCCAGGAACTGCTCGCCGAGCTGCACAGTCAGGGCACTGACTGCTATCGGTTGTTCCATGGCAGCCAGGAAGGCGCCGGTGGCCTGACCATCGACCGCTACGGCCCGCAATTGCTGGTACAAAGTTTCCACCAGACGCTGGAGCTCGCCGACCTGCTGCAACTCCACGCCACGGTGAATGAAACCCTCGGGCTGCAAACCCTGCTGGTTTACAACGACCGCTCGCGTGGCAATTCGCGCATCGACCGTGAAGACAGCGTCTACCGCGCCGAAGATGCCGCACTGGTGGATATGGTCGGGCACGAATGGGGCTTGAACTACCGCGTGCGCGGACGGCATGCCGGGCAGGATCCGTTGCTGTTCCTTGATCTGCGCAATACGCGCGGCTGGGTCAAGGACCACGCCAAAGGCAAAAGCGTACTCAACCTGTTTGCCTACACCTGCGGCGTTGGCCTGAGCGCTGCGGCCGGCGGCGCCAGCGAAGTGTGCAACCTGGATTTCGCCGAGGGTAATCTGGCGGTCGGCCGTGAAAACGGTCTGCTCAACCAGCAACTGCCGAGCATGCAATTCGTGCAGTCCGACTACTTCCCGGCGATTCGCCAACTGGCCGGCCTGCCGATAAGCCAGCGCCGCGGGCAGAAGCTGCCGAGCTATCCGCGCCTCGAACAGCGCCAATATGATCTGGTGCTGCTCGACCCACCGGCCTGGGCCAAGAGCGCGTTCGGCACCGTCGATTTGCTGCGCGACTATCAAAGCCTGCTCAAACCCGCCCTGCTGAGCACCGCCGACAACGGCGTGCTGATTTGCTGCAACAATCTGGCGAAAGTCAGCATGGACGATTGGCGCGATCAGGTGCTGCGCTGCGCGGAGAAGGCCGGGCGCCCGGTGCGTGAGTGCAGCGTGATGACGCCGGGTCGCGACTTCCCCTCGCTGGATCAGCAGCCGCCGCTGAAAACCCTGATCCTGCAGCTCTGAGGCAGATCCCGGAACTTTGCGACCGAACAATCTGAACAATCCTGTCTACCGTCGGGTACTTCGGAACCGGAATGGCGTGCCATACTCCAAGGCACTCCGATTCAGACAGATGAAGCCGCACATGCCCAAAGGATTGATTCGCGCGATTGGCGCACTGTTGACCGCTCTGGCCCTCTACAGCCTGCTGGGGTTTCTGATTTTGCCGGGCATTGCACTACGGGTGGCCAACCAGCAATTGGCCAACTACGCCACGGTGCCCGCGCACATCCAGCGCATCGAACTCAACCCGTTCAGCCTTGAGGTCACCCTGTGGGGCTTGGTCATCGGCGAGCCGGGCAAGGAACAGGTCGGCTTCGAACGCTTGTACGCCAACCTGCAACTCGACAGCCTGTGGACCAAAGCGCTGCACCTGTCCGATATCGAACTGGATAAACCCAAGACCGAAATCCTGTTCGCCAAAGACGGCAAGCTCAACCTGCTGGGGCTGTTCAAGATCCCGGCGAGCGAGCCGACGCCGGTTGACCCGAACGCCAAACCGTTCCCGCTGCGCATCGAGCGCATCAAGCTGGCCAGCGGCAACGTGCATTTCCAGGACGCGCGTCCGAGCGAACCGATCGAATTTCTCTACGACAAACTCGACTTCGAGCTGAAAAACCTCAGCACCCTGCCCGATGACAACGCCGACATGACGCTGGTCGCCGCCGGCCCCGCTGGCGGCCAGATCGACTGGACCGGCAATTTCAGCCTGATCCCGATCGCCTCCGAAGGTAAGTTGAAAATCACCGACGGCCAGATGAAAGTCTGGTGGCCGTACGTTCGCGACTCGCTGCCGCTGGTGCTGGAAAACGGCGTGCTGAACCTGAGCACCGACTACAAGCTCAACCTGTCGAAACAAACCGAACTGCTGCTGAGCAATGTCGCGGTCAGCGTCGCGCCGTTTGCGATCAAGGCGCCGGATGGTCGGCAGTTGGCGAAGCTTGAGCGCCTCGACATCAGTGAAACCACGATCGATCTGGCCAAGCAGCAAGTGGTGGTCGGCAAGATCCGCAGCCAGAAACTCGAAACCTGGGCTGCGCTGGAGGCCGACGGCCAACTCGACTGGCAGAAACTGTTCGCCAGCCAGCCGTCGAAGCCTGCCGCCAAAGCCGCCGCCGAACCCAAGAGCACGCCAGCCGCCGCCGACTCGCCGAAGCCCGAGCCAACGGCACCGGGCAAACCGTGGCAAGTGCTGCTCAAGGACGTGCAACTGCGCAATTACCAAGTGCACCTCGCCGACCGCAAGGCACAGCCGCCGGTGGCGCTGGAAGTCGGTCCGCTGAACGTCGATCTGCAGAATTTCGACAGCCTCAATGGCTCGCCTTTCAACCTCAAGCTCGATACGGGCCTGGGCAAGCAAGGCAAGATCAGCGCCGACGGCGTGGTCAATCTGGCGCCAGTGACGGCTCAGCTCAATGTGAAAACCCAGGACATCGACCTGCGTGTCGCCCAGTCCTACATCAACCCGTTCATCAAACTCGAACTGCGCAGCGGCATGCTAGGCAGTGACTTGAAGGTCAATCTGAAAAGCACCGATCCGCTGGCACTCAGCGTCACCGGCCGCGCGCAGATCGATCAACTGCACACCCTCGACACCCTGAAAACCCGTGACTTCCTCAAGTGGCAGCAAGTAGTGCTCGAAGGTTTGAATTATCAGCACGGCGACAGCCTGTCGATCGATAAGGTCAACCTGTTCCAGCCCTATGTGCGGTTCATGATCAACGACGATCGCACCACCAACATCGACGATCTGCTGATCCCGCAGCCTGCGGATTCCGGAGCAAAACCGGCGACAGCGAAAACCGCCAACAACGAAAAACCACTGGGCATCCGTATCGGTGGAGTCGCAATCAATGACGGCTCGGCGAACTTTGCCGACTTCAGCCTGACGCCGAATTTCGCCACTGCGGTTCAGCAGCTCAACGGCCAGATCGGCACCATCGACAGCCGCCAGGTGAAACCGGCCACTGTCGATATCAAAGGCAAGGTTGACCGTTATGCGCCGGTGACCATCAAAGGTGCGGTGAACCCGTTCGACCCGATGGCCAGCCTCGACATCACCACCAGTTTCAAACGGGTAGAGCTGACCACGTTGACGCCCTACTCCGGCAAATTCGCCGGGTATCGCATCCGCAAGGGCCGGCTCAATCTCGATCTGCATTACCTGATCACCAAGGGTCAGCTCAAGGCCGAAAACAAAGTGGTGGTCGAGCAACTGCAACTGGGCGAGAGAGTCGACAGCCCGGATGCCGTGAGCCTGCCGCTGAAACTTGCAGTCGCCTTGCTCAAGGACGTCGATGGCAAGATTTCCATCGAGCTGCCGGTCACGGGTGACCTGAACAACCCGCAGTTCAGCGTGATGCCGATTGTCTGGCAGACCCTGCGCAACCTGATCGTCAAAGCTGCCGCCGCACCGTTCAAGATGATTGGCGGGCTGGTCAGTGGTGGCGGTTCGCAAGACCTCGGCACCGTCTCGTTTGCACCGGGTTCAAGTGACCTGAGCAAAGACGCCGAAGCGGCGCTGGTGAAGCTCTCGCAAGCACTGAAGGAACGTCCGGCCCTGCGTCTGGAAATTGAAGGCACCGCAGCGAAAAGCAGCGATGGCCCCTTGCTCGCCGAACAGCGTCTGGAACGCGAATACCAGTACAACTATTACAAAATGCTCCAGCGCCGTGGCGACAAGGTACCGGCGCAGGCTTCGTTGATCGAGGTGCCGGACGGCGAGAAAGGTCCGCTGCTCGAAGGTATCTACCGCACTCGCCTGAAAACCCAGCCTCCGGCCGAATGGAAGGACCTGGGCAAGGAAGAACGTACCGCCAAAATGCGCGCCGGGATCATCGAGTTCTGGAGTTCCAGCGAAGTATTGCTGCGCCAACTCGGCCAGGATCGCGCCAGCAGCATCAAAGACTATCTGGTCGACAAAGGCCAGTTGGCGGACGATCGCGTGTACTTCATCGACACCACTCTCGGCGAAGCTGAAAGCGACGGTCGGGTGGTCACGCAAATGCATCTGGATGCCGAGTGATGAATTGCAAATGGTTGGCTGCAATGGCGCTGACACTGGCTACAGGCGAGGCGTCGGCGTCAGATACCTTGCGTTGCGGCAGTCAACTGGTCAGCCTCGGCGACCGCTCCAGTGAAGTGCTGCAGAAATGCGGGGAGCCGGTCAGCCGCGATCCGCTTGGCTACAAGCGCAGTGTCAATCGGCGCGAGGAGTTTCAGGTCGAGGAATGGACCTACGGCCCGAACAACGGCATGTACCAATACTTGCGCTTCGAAGGTAATCGTCTGCGACAGATCAACAGCAAACGCGGAAACTGAAAAAAGCTCGCAGGCTGCGAGCTTTTTTGTTTCGCCAATAGAACAGGCCCCGACACAAGTGTCAGGGCCTGCAATGACCACATTCCATGTGGCCGTTCGCATGAACTCTAAAGGTGCGACAGACGTATTGCTCGGCCCGGCTGTCGCGTCTTCTCCCGGTTCAGGCGAGAAGTCTTGCCTTACTCGGCTTTCAGGCCGTCAGCGGCGACCGCTTTAACGCCTTTGATTTTCTTGGCGATAGCTACAGCCACGTCTTTCTGCGATTCAGTGACAGCAGTAGTCGAGGAGAGCGAAACAACGCCTTTGTTGGTTTCTACTTTGATGTCGGTACCAGGAATGCCTTTTTCGGTAACCAGGTCGGCTTTGACCTTGGTGGTGATCCAGGTGTCGGAGGTGTCTTGTTTCATTTCAGTAACTTCGCCAGCCGCGAGAGTCATTGGAGCCTGGGTGGCTTGAGTCTGGGCAAATGCACCGGAAGCCATGGTCAGGGTCAGCGCGGTAGCAGCAGCGGCAGTGATAGCGAACTTCTTCATACGAGTAACTCCTGTTTTTCTGGAAAGTCTGCTGCGTGTCTTGTCAGCAGGGTTACGGTAGATATTGCGAAGGCTGTGCCAACTTTTCAAAAGACAAAATATTCATATAAATCAATGCGTTAACAAAACCGTAAATTTTCGGAATCATGCAAATTGCATGAGACTCGATAAAACGACATGCAAGTTGCAGGTTTTGGGAAAGTTCCTAAGACGCTGAAATTATTGAAGCTTTTGTTAAGTGCTGCACAAATCAAAATGCCCCGCAACGCGGGGCATTTGTTTTACGAGATCTGACGGATTACGCGCCGCTGGCAGTGCAGCCTTTAGGGGAGTATTCCGCGTTCACTGTCGTTGCACAGGTCCACACGCCTGATGTGGCCCCAGTGGCCGCGCCGGAGCGGCTGAGTGTGATCGTTTTACCCAGCACCGGGCCGGGTGCGTTGAGCAACGTGCAAGTGATCGAGCCGGCCCCCGTAGAAGCTGTGCCGGTAGCCGCGAGTGTGCAGTTGGAGGTCGTCGCCGCAGCACCACCCGCTACCAGCGTCAGCGTCGGATCTGTGCCCTGATTGATGGTGTCTTCAAATGGCACTTTCAAAGCGCTGATCTCTGCCAGACCCGCCGTCACCTTGGAGCGCGCCTGATACTTGGAATACTGTGGCAGGGCGATGGTCGCCAGAATGCCGATGATCGCCACTACGATCAGCAGCTCGATCAGCGTGAAACCTTTTTGGTTGTTCATAGACAGGCTCTCCATGCATGAGTCGAAGTCTCATGATCTGACAAGGACTCAGCACAGCCCATGCCAACCGCCGCAAGGCCCCGAACGCAGGGGGCGAAGGCGCTGCAAGGCGCCGTCCTACAACCCGTAACCGCACTATCTGACGCTTTTTGTCACCTGCACCCACCGTGTTTTGTGCTGTCACTTGACTAGGCTATAAGTCATGAACTGCAAGCGCACGGAATCCCCATGAACGACATCGCTCTGAGCGGTCTGGCCAAACAACTGGTACAGGCCGAACTGCTCACGGAAAAAAGCGCCCAGCACGCTTGGCAACAGGCCCAGCGCAATCGACTGTCGCTGGTCAGCTATCTGGTGCAAAACAAACTGGTGAAGAGTTACCAGGTCGCAGAGATCGCCTCCGAGCACTTCGGCATGGCCTTCATGGACCTCAGCTGTCTGGACAAGGAAACCCAGCCCAAAGGCCTGGTCAGTGAAAAACTGGTGCGTCAGCACCACGCCCTGCCCCTGTGGCGACGCGGTAACAAACTGTTTGTGGGGATTTCCGATCCGAGCAATTATCAGGCAATCAATGACATCCAGTTCAGTACCGGGCTGAGCACCGAAGCGATCCTGGTCGAGGACGACAAGCTCAGTGATGCCATCGAGAAATTCTTCGACACTCACACCAGCGGTCTGGAAGACATGGCCGATGTCGACCTTGACGGGCTGGACGTCGAATCCATTGATGACAACAAACAGGACGCTATCGGCGGGATGGACGCCGACGATGCGCCCGTGGTGCGCTTCGTGCACAAGATGCTGCTCGATGCGATCAAGAGCGGCTCTTCCGACCTGCACTTCGAACCCTACGAGAAAACCTACCGGGTTCGCGTGCGCACCGACGGCATCCTGCGCGAAGTGGCCAAGCCACCGATTCAACTGGCGGGACGGATCGCCGCGCGGCTGAAAGTCATGGCCAGCCTCGACATCTCGGAACGGCGCAAACCTCAGGACGGCCGGATCAAGCTGCGTTTGTCGAAATCCAAATCGATCGATTTCCGGGTCAATACTCTGCCGACGCTGTGGGGCGAAAAGGTCGTGATCCGGATCCTCGATCCGTCCAGCGCGCAGATGGGCATCGACGCCCTCGGCTACGAGCCGGAGCAAAAAGACTTGTACATGGCCGCGCTCAAGCAGCCACAGGGGATGATTCTGGTGACCGGCCCGACCGGTTCAGGCAAAACCGTTTCGCTGTATACCGGGATCAACATTCTCAACACCGTCGACATCAATATCTCCACCGCCGAAGACCCGGTGGAAATCAACATGGAAGGCGTCAATCAGGTCAACGTCAATCCGCGCCAAGGGCTGGATTTCGCCCAGGCGCTGCGCTCGTTCCTGCGTCAGGACCCGGACGTGATCATGGTCGGCGAGATTCGTGACCTCGAAACTGCAGAGATCGCCATCAAAGCGGCGCAGACCGGCCACCTTGTGTTGTCCACGCTGCACACCAACAGCGCTGCGGAAACCCTGACCCGTTTGCACAACATGGGCATTCCCGGCTTCAACATCGCCACCTCGGTCAGCTTGATCATCGCCCAGCGTCTGGCGCGCAAGCTGTGCAGCCACTGCAAGAAACCCATCGAAATTCCGCGCGAAACCCTGATCAAGGAAGGCTTCCCCGCGGAACGCATCGGCAGTTTTACCCTCTATGAGCCCGTCGGATGCGATCTCTGCAACAACGGCTACAAGGGCCGCATCGGCATTTATGAAGTAGTGAAGAACACCCCCGAGCTGCAACGGCTGATCATGGCCTCGGGCAACTCGCTGGAAATCGACGCGCAGATGCGCCGCGACGGCTTCAACGATCTGCGCACCTCGGGCCTGATCAAAGCCATGCAAGGCATCACCAGCCTTGAAGAAATCAACCGGGTCACCAAGGACTGAACATGGCGGTCAAGGCAGCGAAAATCAGCGTCTATTCCTGGGAAGGCATGGACAAGAAAGGCAGCAAAGTCACCGGAGAGTTGAGCGGGCACAACCCCGCGCTGATCAAGGCACAGCTGCGCAAGCAAGGGATCAACCCCGGCAAAGTGCGCAAGAAATCCGCGTCCTGGCTAAGCCTGGGCAAACGCATCAAGGCGCAGGACATCGCGCTGTTCACCCGGCAGATGGCGACCATGATGAAGGCCGGCGTGCCACTGTTGCAGTCGTTCGACATCATCGGCGAAGGCTTCGATAACCCGGCCATGCGCAAACTGGTGGACGAGGTGAAACAGGAAGTCGCCGCGGGCAACAGCTTCGCCGCCGCGCTGCGCAAAAAGCCGCAATATTTCGATGAGCTGTATTGCAACCTGGTGGATGCCGGCGAGCAATCCGGCGCCCTCGACACCCTGTTGGAGCGGGTCGCCACCTACAAGGAAAAGACCGAACGTCTCAAGGCCAAAATCAAGAAAGCCATGACCTACCCTACTGCCGTAGTACTGGTGGCGGCGGTGGTCACCGGGATTCTGCTGGTGAAAGTGGTGCCGCAGTTTCAGTCGGTTTTTTCCGGTTTCGGCGCTGAGCTGCCGGCATTCACCTTGATGGTGATCAGTCTGTCGGAGTTCATGCAGCAATGGTGGTGGGCAATTCTTGGCGCGTTGGTCGCAGCGTTCTTCGGTACGCGCCATGCGCTGAAAACCTCGCAGACTTTTCGCGACAAGCGCGACACCTGGCTGTTGAAGCTGCCGCTGGTCGGCACACTGATGTACAAATCGGCGGTGGCGCGCTTTGCCCGCACTCTCTCGACCACTTTCGCCGCCGGGGTGCCGTTGGTGGAGGCGCTGGATTCGGTGGCCGGTGCCGCCGGTAACGTGGTGTTCAAGCGTGCGATATTGCGCGTCCGTCAGGACGTATCCACCGGCATGCAGCTGAATTTTTCGATGCGCAGCACCGGGGTGTTTCCGAACATGGCGGTGCAGATGACTGCCATCGGCGAGGAGTCCGGCGCGCTGGATGAAATGCTCGACAAGGTCGCCGGATTCTACGAAGAGGAAGTGGATAACATGGTCGACAACCTCACCAGCCTGATGGAGCCGTTCATCATGGTGGTGCTCGGGGTCATCGTCGGTGGTCTGGTAGTGGCGATGTATCTGCCGATCTTCCAGCTCGGTTCAGCGATCTGACATGCCCATCGACGAATTCCTCAGCCTGTATCCGCTGGCCTTCACCCTCACTGCACTGGTGCTGGGGCTGGTGGTCGGCAGCTTCCTCAACGTGGTGATCTGGCGCCTGCCGAAAATGCTTGAGCGCGAATGGCGCCAGCAGGCACAGGACGTACTCGGCTTGCCCGGCGAAACACCGCTGCCGACCTACAACCTGATGCTGCCGCATTCACAATGCCCGCACTGCGGCCACCGCATCCGCGCCTGGGAAAATATTCCTGTGCTCAGTTACGTGTTGTTGCGTGGACGCTGCTCAAGTTGCGCAGCACCGATCAGCAAGCGTTATCCACTGACCGAACTGGCTTGCGGCCTGCTCTCGGCCTTCATCGCCTGGCACTTGGGGTTTGGCTGGCCGGCAGGTTGGTTGATCGTGCTCACTTGGGGCTTGCTGGCGATGAGTCTGATCGACACCGAGCATCAGCTGCTACCGGATGTGCTGGTGCTGCCGCTGCTGTGGCTGGGTTTGATCGTCAACAGCTTCGGGCTGTTCGCTTCGCTGCATGACGCGCTGTGGGGCGCGGTGGCCGGTTACATGGCGCTGTGGTCGGTGTTCTGGCTGTTCAAACTGATTACTGGCAAGGACGGCATCGGTCATGGCGATTTCAAGTTGCTGGCGTTGATTGGCGCTTGGGGTGGCTGGCAGATTCTGCCGCTGACCATCCTCCTGTCATCGCTGGTCGGCGCGGTGATCGGCGTGATTTTTCTGCGCCTGCGCGAGCAAAAAACCTCAACGCCGATCCCCTTCGGGCCGTTTCTGGCAATTGCCGGCTGGATCGCTTTGCTCTGGGGTGGTCAAATAACCGGCTTCTATTGGCAGTTTGTCGGTTTGCAATGAACACCTCTGTGAAACAACCCTGGATTCTCGGCCTGACCGGCGGCATCGGCAGCGGCAAAAGCGCGGCGGCCCAGCACTTCATCGACCTCGGCATCCATGTAGTGGATGCCGATCACGCGGCGCGCTGGGTAGTCGAACCGGGGCGTCCGGCACTGGCGAAGATAGCCGAGCATTTCAGCGCTGGCGTATTACAGGCCGACGGCACGCTTGATCGCGCGGCGCTACGCAAACTGATCTTTGAAGTCCCCGAGGAACGGCGCTGGCTCGAAGCCTTGCTGCATCCGCTGATCGGCGAAGAGATCGCCCATCATCTGGCGCTGGCAAAATCGCCCTACGCGATTCTGGTATCGCCGCTGCTGATCGAGTCCGGGCAATACGCGATGACTCAGCGCATCCTGGTGATCGACGCCCCGCAACAACTGCAGATCGAACGCACCTTGCAGCGTGACCAGACCAGCGAGCAGCAGGTTCAGGCAATCCTCAAGGCCCAATCCAGCCGCGAAGACCGAGTGAACCGTGCCGACGACGTGGTGGTCAACGACCGCGACCTCGCCTGGCTGCACAGCGAGGTCGAACGCCTGCATCACTTTTACCTGACTTTATCCGGAGGCCAAGCATGAGCCAGATCCCAACCGTAGAATGCCCGACCTGTGGCGCCCCCGTGGAATTCACTCCAGCGAACAAAGCCCGCCCGTTCTGCTCGGATCGCTGCAAGCTGATCGACCTCGGCGCCTGGGCGTCGGAAGAGCACAAGATTCCGGTTGCGCCGGATGCCGAAGATGAACTGTTTTCCGGCGACTTCGATCCGCGTCACTGAGCGCGGATCAAGACTTCGGATCGTCATCCTTCCACGGCGCCGACAGGTAGCGCGTGCGGTTGAAGGTTTCCAGCCATTCCGGGCTGAACACCACCAGCGCGCTGACCACCATGCCATTGATGAAGGCCTCGGGAAATATGATCAGCCACAGGTAGCCGATGAAATCTTCCAGCCACTCCGGCATGGCGAAGATGCCGTCGTACCAGAGCAATGTCAGGCTGAGCAACAGGCACAGCAGCGCCGATAGCGCGGCGGCGAGAAACCCCGAGCAGAAGATATACACAAACGGATTGCGCGGCTGAGCGCGCTCGACGAGGATCGCCACGCACTCGGTGATCAGCACCGGCAGCAGAATAAACAATGCACCGTTGACCCCGAGCGCCGCCAGATCCTGACGCCCGAGCAGCACCAGACCGATCTGCGCCACCAGACCGCCGATGATTGCCAACGGCCAGTCCAGCAGCAGCGTCACGGCGGTCATGCCGATAAAGTGATACGACACGCCAGTGTCAAAATCCCTGCGCACCAGCCACAGCAGAAACAACGCGAACACCGTGCCGAACAGCAAATGCTGCCGGCGACTGTCGCTGAACAGCTCGACCCACGGCGCACGCCAGATCGCCCACAGCAGCACCGGCAGATAAATCAGCCAGCCGAGCGTCAGGCTCATCGTCGAAAGCAGTTCCGCGCCAATCATGACTCCCTCGCCTCGTAACAACATCCCACACCCGTGTAGGAGGTATTTCATCGTGCCGATAGTCCGTGATGTCGAAGTCTACACCGCTACTCGGAGTGCATCAGCCCAAGCAAAGCTTTCTGCTTGTCGCATTTGAACGCTAAGCTTGGGCCTATGGATGACTCAGATTACCTACGCCTGCTGACCATCGCGGCCGAGCAAGCCAACGCGTTCCTGTCCAATGCCCGCAAATGGGAGCGTGAGCGTTGGGTCTGCCAACGCCTGCTGCAAGGCTTGAACATTCCGTATCGCGCCGACGAATTCGCCCCCGCTGGCGAGCCACCGGACGTGTTGTTTCGTGACGCCAACTTCGAAGTGTTCTTCGTTCTGGATGAAGGCCGGCGGCTCAACGACGAATGGCGCGATGAACTGCAACGGCGGCGTAGCGCGTTTTCCCTCAGCCAACTGGTGCGTCGCGAAGCCAAACCCAAACGTATTCCGGCCAACGAGTTCCTCATGCGACTGGCGCCGACCTTGCGTAAAAAGGCGCACAACTACAAGGAACGCGGGATGGATCTGGGCGAGCTGGACATCATTGCTTTCGCCAGCCTCAAGCGTGAAGTGCTCGATTTGAACAGCCACTTTCCACCGCCGACCGAATATCTGCGCCAAGGCTGGCGCTCGCTGTCGCTGGTCGGGCCGACTTTTGCCCGCGTGCTGTTCGCGCATCCGGATGCACCGGACTTTCTGCGCAGCAACCTCGGGCGCAGCATCGTGTTCGATGTCGGGATCAGCCTGTGACGCCACTTCAACAATTGATCGCGGATGTTCCACAGACTGGCCGGGTGCGCTGGATCGGCGTGCGTCCCGAATCGCGTGGGCCAATGATCGAACTCGATGCAGTCGAAGCTCGGCTGGAGGCTGGACTGACCGGCGACCACGCGCGTCCCGGCGTACGCAATGCGCGGCAGGTGACGTTGATTCAGTGGGAACACCTGGCAGTGATCAGCGCTTTGATGGGCCGCCCGAGCGAGCAACCCGTCAAACCTGAAGATCTGCGGCGCAATCTGGTCATCAGTGGCATCAACCTGTTCAGCCTCAAGGGCCGGCGCTTTCGCATTGGTCAGGCGATTTTCGAAACCACCGGCTGGTGCCAGCCCTGCGCGCGCCTGCAAAACAACCTCGGCCCCGGCACCTTTCAAGCGGTGCGCGGGCATGGCGGAATCACCGCGCGAGTGTTACAAAGCGGGATCATTCGCCTCGACGATAACGTGCTCGTCGAACCGCTGCCGGACAGCGGCTATGCTCCGTTCAACCCCGGTTGAAAACCGCTGTAGCTTCTGCACATTCAGCAACGTCTACCTGACGAGGCCTTTATGACCAGCCGCCTGAACCCCGATGACCAAAAGCATGTCGAAGAGTACCTGCATCTGTCCCAACACCGAGTCGAGCGCCGGCCTTTCCGGCCGTGGATGCTCCTGGTGCTGGTGCTGGCAGTGACCATTGGTCTGGGCTTGTTGAGCCGATTTATCAGTTACCTGACGCTATGAGCTGCCTCGCGCTCGCTTGGGTAACCGCACCGATTTCCTTTAAAAACCTTGCGAGTTATCCCTATGTCCCATCGTATTGTTATTGTCGGCGGCGGCGCCGGCGGTCTGGAGTTGGCTACCCGTCTGGGTAAGACTCTGGGCAAACGCGGCACGGCCAGCGTGATGCTGGTCGACGCGAACCTGACGCACATCTGGAAACCGCTGCTGCACGAAGTAGCCGCCGGATCGCTGAACTCTTCCGAAGACGAACTCAACTATGTTGCCCAGGCCAAATGGAACCACTTCGAGTTTCAGCTGGGGCGCATGAGCGGGCTTGATCGCGCCTCGAAGAAAATTCAGCTAGCGGCCACTTACGACGAAAACGGCGTCGAACTGGTGCCCGCGCGCGAAGTGGCCTACGACTCGCTGGTGATCGCAGTCGGCAGCACCACCAACGATTTCGGCACCCAGGGCGCGGCGCAGCATTGCCTGTTCCTCGACACGCGCAAACAGGCCGAGCGTTTCCATCAGCAGTTGCTGAATCACTACCTGCGCGCGCATGCCGGGCAGACCGATACGGTCGAGCAGATCAGCGTGGCCATCGTCGGCGCTGGCGCCACGGGCGTGGAGCTGGCAGCCGAACTGCACAACGCTGCGCATGAACTGGCGGCTTACGGTCTGGACCGGATCAAACCGGAAAACATGCACATCACCCTGATCGAAGCCGGGCCACGGGTGCTGCCTGCCCTGCCGGAACGTATCGGCGGGCCAGTGCACAAAACCCTGGAGAAGCTGGGCGTCAACGTGATGACCAACGCTTCGGTCAGCGAAGTCACCGCCGACAGCCTGATCACCGCCGATGGCAACGAGATCAAGGCCAGCCTGAAAGTCTGGGCGGCCGGTATTCGTGCGCCGGGCTTCCTCAAGGACATCGACGGTCTGGAAACCAATCGCATCAATCAGCTGCAAGTGCTGCCGACTTTGCAGACCACCCGTGATGAAAATATTTTCGCCTTCGGTGACTGCGCCGCTTGCCCGCAACCGGGCACCGACCGCAACGTGCCGCCGCGCGCTCAGGCTGCGCACCAACAGGCGTCGTTGCTGGCCAAATCGCTGAAACTGCGCATCGAAGGCAAGACACTGCCGGAGTACAAGTACACCGACTACGGCTCGCTGATTTCGCTGTCGCGTTTTTCCGCTGTGGGTAACTTGATGGGCAACCTGACCGGCAGCGTGATGCTCGAGGGCTGGCTGGCGCGGATGTTTTACGTGTCGCTGTACCGCATGCACCAGGTGGCGCTGTATGGGCCGTTCCGCACGGCGATGCTGATGCTTGGCAGCAAGATCGGACGCGGCACCGAGCCACGTTTGAAACTGCATTGATGTAAAACCAGCTGTATAAAAAAGCCGCGCTTTCCTTTTGAAAAGCGCGGCTTTTTTCATGTCTGTAGAACAGCGCCATGGTCTGTTCATAAACGAAACACAAAAAAAATCCCCGTATCTTTCGATACGAGGATTTTTAATATGGTCGGGGTAAGGGGATTCGAACTCCTGACATCCTGCTCCCAAAGCAGGCGCGCTACCGGACTGCGCTATACCCCGGTAAAAAAAAGGCGACCTTTCGATCGCCTTCTTCGATCAGCGCTTTTGGCGCCTGATCTTAAGATTCGATCCCAGTGTTAACTGGTTTCAAAAATGGTGGGTCGTGTGGGATTCGAACCTACGACCAATTGGTTAAAAGCCAACTGCTCTACCAACTGAGCTAACGACCCAAAAATGGTCGGGGTAAGGGGATTCGAACTCCTGACATCCTGCTCCCAAAGCAGGCGCGCTACCGGACTGCGCTATACCCCGGTTTGAAATTGGCTCCGTGACCAGGACTCGAACCTGGGACCCAATGATTAACAGTCATTTGCTCTACCGACTGAGCTATCACGGAACTACATATTTCAATTTACAACGGTGAAACTTGCAGCTTCTCGACACCGCTTTCGCATCGCTGCGTTAGTGTGTCTGAGGCGCGCTATTCTACAACCTAGAACACCTCTGTCAACCCCCTAAATCGCTTTCAAGTTAATGATTTGCAACTTATTTCAGATTCCTGCTCGGTGAGCTGAAACCCTTGTGGGTGACTGACTGCGGGGCGCACTTTACAAGCCTTTTCCTTAGAGTTCAACAGCCTGGCGAAAAAAAGGCCTCGCAATGCGAGGCCTTGGTTACATCGACAGCATAAAGCGTCAGTCGAAGGTGATCTCGTCGTTGGTCACGATGCCGGTAGCGGTCTCGCCCGGCATGAACCGACCCGACAGGATCAGTTGCGCCAACGGGTTCTCGATCCAGCGTTGAATCGCGCGCTTCAAAGGACGCGCGCCGTACACCGGGTCGTAACCGACGGCGATCAGCTTGTCCATCGCCTCCGGGCTCAGTTCCAGCTTCAGCTCACGCTCGGCCAGACGACTGCGCAGACGGCCCAACTGGATCTCGGTAATGCCCGCGATCTGATCCCGCGCCAGCGGCTCGAAGATCACTACTTCGTCAACCCGGTTGATGAATTCCGGGCGGAAGTGCGTGGTCAGTGCGTCCATTACCGCCGCACGTTGCGCTTCCCGATCCCCCACCAGTTCCTGGATCTGCACCGAACCCAGGTTCGAGGTCATGACGATCACGGTATTGCGGAAGTCCACTGTACGACCGTGGCTGTCAGTCAGGCGACCATCCTCGAGCACTTGCAGCAGAATGTTGAACACATCCGGATGCGCCTTCTCGACTTCGTCCAGCAAGATCACCGAGTAAGGCTTGCGGCGTACCGCTTCGGTCAGGTAACCGCCTTCTTCATAGCCAACGTATCCCGGTGGCGCACCGATCAAGCGAGCCACGGAATGTTTCTCCATGAACTCGGACATATCGATCCGCACCATCGCCTCTTCGGTATCAAAGAGGAATTCGGCCAGCGCCTTGCACAGCTCGGTTTTACCGACACCGGTCGGGCCGAGGAACATGAACGAGCCGCTCGGGCGATTCGGGTCGGACAACCCGGCGCGCGACCGCCGCACCGCATTGGAAACGGCGACGACCGCTTCTTCCTGACCGATCACGCGCTTGTGCAACAGGCTTTCCATCTTCATCAGCTTGTCGCGCTCGCCTTCGAGCATTTTCGATACCGGAATGCCGGTCCACTTCGAAACGACTTCAGCGATTTCCTCTTCGGTCACCTTGCTGCGCAGTAACTGGTTTTCGCTTTTGCCGTGCTGATCGACCATTTGCAGGCTGCGCTCCAGATCCGGGATCACCCCGTACTGCAACTCGGCCATGCGGTTCAGGTCGCCTTTACGCCGAGCCGCTTCCAGCTCCTGACGCGACTGTTCGATCTTCTGCTGAATCTGCGCAGAACCCTGCACCTCGGCTTTCTCCGAGTTCCAGATCTCTTCCAGATCGGAGTACTCGCGCTCAAGCCGGACGATTTCTTCCTGGAGTTTTTCCAGACGTTTCATCGCCGCTTCGTCGCTTTCTTTCTTCAGCGCCTGGGATTCCACCTTCAACTGAATCAGACGTCGTTCCAGACGATCGAGCACTTCCGGCTTGGAGTCGATCTCCATGCGGATGCGGCTGGCGGCTTCGTCGATGAGGTCGATGGCCTTGTCCGGCAGCTGCCGATCAGTGATATAGCGATGGCTGAGCTTGGCTGCCGCTATGATCGCGCCGTCGGTGATAGCCACCTTGTGGTGAACCTCGTAACGCTCTTTGAGGCCACGCAGGATCGCGATGGTGTCTTCTTCACTAGGTTCTTCCACCAGTACTTTCTGGAAACGCCGCTCGAGGGCCGCGTCCTTCTCTATATATTGGCGGTACTCGTTGAGCGTGGTCGCGCCGACGCAGTGCAGCTCGCCGCGCGCCAGTGCCGGTTTAAGCATGTTGCCGGCATCCATCGAGCCTTCGCCTTTACCGGCGCCGACCATGGTGTGCAGCTCGTCGATGAACAGAATGATCTGCCCTTCCTGCTTCGACAGCTCGTTGAGCAAGGATTTCAGGCGCTCTTCGAACTCGCCGCGATACTTGGCACCGGCAATCAGCGCGCCCATATCAAGCGACAGCAGACGCTTGCCCTTGAGGCCATCCGGCACTTCGCCGTTGATGATGCGCTGGGCCAGACCTTCGGCAATCGCGGTTTTACCCACGCCAGGCTCACCGATCAGCACCGGGTTGTTTTTGGTGCGGCGTTGCAGAACCTGAATCGTGCGGCGGATTTCGTCGTCACGGCCGATTACCGGATCAAGCTTGCCCTCTTCGGCGCGCTTGGTCAGGTCGACAGTGTATTTATCCAACGCCTGACGCGACTCTTCGTGGTTGGCGTCATTCACCGCCTCGCCACCGCGCAGATTGTTGATGGCGTTTTCCAGAGCTTTCTTGCTCACGCCTTGGCCGAGCAGCAACTTGCCGAGCTTGCTGTTCTCGTCCATCGCCGCCAGCAACACCAGCTCGCTGGAAATGAACTGGTCGCCCTTCTGCTGCGCCAGACGGTCAGCCTGGTTAAGCAGGCGCGCCAGATCCTGCGACATGTTCACATCGCCAGTCGGGTTCTGGATTTTCGGTAATTGGTCGAGCTCTTTGGTCAGCTCTTTGCGCAGGCTGTTGACGTCGAAGCCCACCTGCATCAGCAGGGGTTTGATCGAACCACCCTGCTGTTCGAGCATCGCCTGCATCAAATGTGCTGGCTCAATGCCCGGATGATCATGACCGACCGCCAAAGACTGGGCGTCGGACAAGGCTAACTGCAATTTACTGGTTAAACGGTCTATACGCATGGGTCACCTTCCTTTTGAGCAGGCCGGACCTAAGAAACCATCCTGAATAAAGAAACCTGCCAGATACCACTGTAGATGCGGTCGATTCTGCAAGATTCAAGCGTCGGAGAGTTGATGCAAGTCAGACAAGCTTAGCGGGTGAGCCAAACCAGAGAGGCAAATCGACCGGTGCGCGAAGCACGGCGATAGGAAAAGAAGCGCGGATCGCTGACGGTGCAGAAACCGCCGCCATAAACCGCTGTGACACCACGCACAGCTAAACGCAAACGCGCCAGCATATAGATGTCGGCCATGAACTTGCCGGCGTTGTGGCTCGGGACAAAAGCTGCCGCGGCTTCGGGCAATTGATTGACGAAGACTTCCCGGACTTCCGGGCCGACTTCAAAGGCTTGCGGACCGATGGCCGGACCAAGCCAGACCAGAATTTCTTCGGGAGCAACGTCCAGACTGTCGAGCGTGGCTTCCAGCACTCCGGCCGCCAGACCGCGCCAACCGGCATGGGCTGCGGCAACGCGAGTGCCGGCACGGTTGCAGAACAATGCAGGCAGGCAATCCGCCGTCATCGCCGTGCAGGCAACTCCAGGCGTATCCGTCCAACTGGCATCAGCGGTCGCAACCACACCCGGATCGGCATGGGCCACGGCAATTCCGTGGACCTGCTGCAACCAGGCAGGCTTGATCGAAAAGTGCTCAGTCAGGCGTCGGCGGTTTTCGGCGACAGCTGCGGGGCTGTCATCGACATGATCGCCAAGATTGAGGCTGTCGAACGGCGCCAGACTGACGCCGCCCTCGCGGGTGGTGACACAGGCTTTGACGCTGGCCGGCGCGGGCCAGTCCGGCGTCAGCCAGTTCATCCGATGAACGCCTCGCGATCCTGCTTGAGCAAGGTCAGCAGCCACACCAGGTCTTCTGGCAATGGCGATTCCCAGCTCATGCGCTTACCGGTCGTCGGATGATCCAGCTCCAGGAAGCGTGCGTGCAGTGCCTGGCGCGGGAATGCCTTCAGGGTTTCAACCATGTTCACGTTGGCCGCTGGCGGAATGCGGAAACGGCCGCCGTACGCCGGATCGCCGACCAACGGGAAGTTGATGTGCGCCATGTGTACGCGAATCTGGTGCGTACGACCGGTTTCCAGCTTGACCCGCACGTGAGTGTGGGAACGGAAACGCTCCAGCACGCGGTAGTGGCTGACGGCAGGCTTGCCGCCTTCCATCACCGCCATGCGCTGGCGCTGCTGGCCGTGACGACCGATCGGGGCGTTGATCTTGCCACCAGCAGTGACCACGCCAATCACGATGCACTCGTAGATCCGGCTGACGCTGCGACTTTGCAACTGGGTGACCAGTTGGGTCTGCGCCTGAATGGTCTTGGCCACCACCATCAGACCGGTGGTGTCCTTGTCCAGACGATGCACGATACCGGCGCGCGGAACATTGATGATGTCCGGCACGTGGTGCAGCAAGGCGTTGAGCAAGGTGCCATCGGCGTGACCGGCAGCCGGGTGCACCACCAGGCCCGCAGGCTTGTTGATCACCAGAATGTCGTCATCTTCGTAAACGATGTCGAGTTCGATGTCTTGAGCGATCCATTCGCCCTGAGCTTCCTGCTCGGCAGTCAACTCAAGAATGGCGCCACCGTGAACGATGTCTCGCGGGCGGATAACCGCCCCATCCACAGTCAGGCGGCCGTCTTTGATCCAGGCGGAAAGGCGCGAGCGCGAGTGCTCAGCGAAGAGTTGGGCGGCGACTTGATCGAGGCGTTGGCCGCCCAAATCGGACGGCACCTCTGCGCGAAGTTCAATTTTATCGGACATGCTCTGACTGTGCGTCGGCACAGCTTTTGGTTTCGGCTGCGCGCTTGTGGTTAAATACGGCGTCTTTTGCCCCGAGGCTTTTCAACGGGGCGCTCATCATAACAGGACGGCCCCGCCCAAGACAGCGGCCGTCATAGGGACGCAAGCCGCCATGCAAGTGAAACACCTGCTGCTGATCGCCATCCTCGCATTGACCGCTGCTTGCTCATCGAAGGAAGTCGTAGACGAGAACCTGAGTGAAGCCGAGCTGTACCAGCAGGCTCAGCAGGACCTGGACAACAATAGCTACACCAGTGCCACAGCCAAGCTGAAGGCCCTGGAGTCGCGTTATCCGTTCGGTCGCTACGCTGACCAGGCACAACTCGAGCTGATCTACGCCAACTACAAGAACGCCGAGCCGGAAGCTGCCAAGTCCGCCGCCGAGCGCTTCATTCGTTTGCACCCACAGCATCCGAACGTGGATTACGCGTATTACCTCAAGGGTCTGACCTCGTTCGACCAGGACGTCGGCCTGTTGGCGCGTTTCCTGCCGCTGGACATGACCAAGCGTGACCCGGGCGCTGCCCGCGACTCTTACAACGAGTTCGCCCAGTTGACCAGCCGCTACCCGAACAGCCGCTACGCGCCGGACGCCAAGCAGCGCATGATTTATCTGCGCAACCTGCTGGCGGCCTACGAAATCCACGTGGCCGACTACTACCTCACCCGTCAGGCCTACGTAGCCGCTGCCAACCGTGGCCGTTACGTGGTTGAGAACTTCCAGGAAACCCCATCGGTCGGTGACGGTCTGGCGGTGATGACCGAGGCTTACCAGCGTCTGCACCTCGACGAACTGGCTGCCACCAGTCTGGAAACCCTGAAGCTCAACTACCCGAATCACCGCACCCTGCAAGACGGTCAGTTCGTGCCAACGGTCGCCGAAGCCGACAACCGTTCGTTCCTGAGCAAGGCGACTCTGGGCCTGATCGAATCGCGTCCACCGCTGCCGCCGGGCGAAACCCGCGCCAACCAGGACGTGCAGAAGCAGTACCAGGACGCGAAAGACGCGATTCCGAACGATCTCAAGCCGAAAGACGAGAACGGCGACGTGATCGAAGAGCCTGAGCCGGAATCAAGCGACACTGACCGCTCGATCTTCAGCTACATGACCTTTGGTCTGTTCGACTGATTACATCGGCGGTACGAAAAAGGGAGATCTGCGGATCTCCCTTTTTTATTGCCGCGATTTAATAGGCTGTGCGCCTGCCGAGTCCTTGGCTAAACTGCCGATTCATCCGTCGAAAAGCCGCCCATCATGCTTCGTTTACTGTTCTGGATCGCCCTGATTGCCGCCGCGCTGTGGCTGTGGCGCAAATTCAAAGCGCCTGCCGCGTCCGCCCAATCGCCGCGCGAGCAAGACGCCGCGCCCATGGTGCGCTGCGCCCACTGCGGCGTGCACCTGCCGCGTGACCGCGCGCTGAACCTGCAACAACAGTGGTATTGCAGCCAGGCTCACCTTGAGCAAGGCCCGGGTGCCAGTGACCGCTGAGGCCGCCAACGCCGACAGCAAACAGGCTCAGCGACTGCTGCGCCTTTATCACCTCTACCGTTTAAGTATCGGCATCACGCTGGTGCTGCTGATCTCCAGCAACATGGACAACCGCCTGCTGACGTCAGCCAACGACGAGTGGCTGCGCAATGGCAGTTGGTTGTACCTGGTGCTGAATATTCTGCTGGTGGTGTTCCTAGAGAACATCCGTCGCCCGACGCAGCTGTTTGCCCTCTCATTGGTCGATGTGCTGCTGCTGTGCGGCCTGTTTTATGCTGCCGGCGGTGTGGGCAGCGCCATAGGCAATTTGCTGATTGTCTCGGTGGCGATCAGCAATACCTTGCTGCGGCGGCGCATCGGCCTGCTGATTGCGGCGATTGGCGCCATCGGCATTGTCGTCCTGAGCTTTCTGCTGAGTTTCAGTCATCCGCTGAGCGCCAACGATTATCTGCAAGCGGGCACCCTCGGTGCGCTGTGTTTCGCTGCGTCACTGCTGGTGCAGGGTTTGATCCGCCGACTTGAAGTCAGTGAAACCCTGGCCGAGCAACGCGCCAGCGAAGTGGTCGGCCTCGAAGCACTCAACGCGCTGATCCTGCAACGCATGCGCACCGGGATTCTGGTGCTCGACGAGCAACGTCGGGTGCAACTGGCCAACCACAGTGCGAAAACCCTGATCGGCCAGCCTCATCTAGAAGGCTTGTTGATCGACGATTATTCGAGCGCGCTGGTCGAACGCCTGCAACTGTGGCTGAACAATCCAAGCCTGCGCCCGCAAAGCCTGAAGATGGCTGGCAACGGTCTGGAGCTGCAACCGAACTTCATCGCGCTAAAACACAGCCCGAACCGGCAGACGCTGGTTTTCCTCGAAGATCTGGCGCAAATCGCCCAACAAGCGCAGCAATTGAAGCTCGCCGCACTTGGGCGACTGACCGCCGGTATCGCCCACGAAATCCGTAATCCGCTGGGCGCCATCAGTCACGCCGCGCAGTTGCTGCAGGAATCCGAGGAACTCGATGGCGCGGATCGGCGTCTGACGCAGATTATTCAAGACCACTCCCAGCGCATGAATCGAGTCATCGAAAACGTCCTGCAACTGTCCCGCCGCCAGCACAGCGCCCCGCAACGCCTTGATCTCAAGCCGTGGCTGGAGCAGTTCGTCGCTGAAAGTCGCGAGCAAGCCAGCGAACGCCAGCAGATTCATCTGCGCATCGATGCGGGAGACTTCGGCACGCTGATGGACCCCAACCAATTGACGCAAATTCTCGACAATCTGTTACGCAACGGCTGGCGCCACAGCGCTCTGTTGCACGATCCCGCCGAGGTCTGGCTGGCACTGTTCATCGACCCCGACAGCCAGCTGGCAGTGCTCGAAGTGCAGGACAACGGCCCCGGCGTGCCACCTGATCAGCAGGCCCATCTGTTCGAACCGTTTTTCACCACAAGTCATCAAGGCACCGGCCTTGGGCTTTATCTGTCCCGTGAGCTGTGCGAAAGCAATCAAGCGCGCCTAGACTTCAAACCACGCCAAGGCGGCGGCTGCTTTCGCATCACCTTTGCTCACGGACGGAAACAAAGTTGAATACGAGCTCACGGCAAAAAATTCTCATCGTTGATGACGAACCGGATATCCGCGAACTCCTGGAAATCACCCTGGGACGGATGAAACTCGATACTTACAGCGCACGTAATCTCAGCGAGGCCCAGGCTTTATTGCATCGCGAGACGTTCGAGCTGTGCCTGACCGACATGCGTCTGCCCGATGGTACCGGTCTGGATCTGGTGCAGCACATCCAGCAACGTTATCCACAACTGCCGGTGGCGATGATCACCGCCTACGGCAGCCTGGAAACCGCGATCAACGCGCTGAAGGCCGGCGCCTTCGACTTCCTCACCAAACCTGTGGATCTGACCCGGCTGCGCGAACTGGTCAGCACTGCCCTGCGCATGCCGGCAGCCGGCGGTGTGTGTACGTCGATCGAGCGGCGATTGCTTGGCGATTCGCTGCCGATGCGCAACTTGCGCAAACAGATCGACAAACTCGCCCGCAGTCAGGCGCCGGTATATATAAGCGGCGAGTCCGGTAGCGGCAAGGAGCTGGTCGCGCGACTGATCCACGAACAAGGTCCGCGCGCCAGCCAGCCGTTTGTGCCGGTGAACTGCGGGGCGATTCCTTCAGAGTTGATGGAAAGCGAATTCTTCGGTCACCGCAAAGGCAGTTTCACCGGCGCCATGGAGGACAAGCCAGGGCTGTTTCAGACAGCGCATGGCGGCACGCTGTTTCTCGATGAAGTGGCGGATTTACCGCTGTCGATGCAGGTCAAATTGCTGCGGGCGATTCAGGAAAAAGCCGTACGCAGCGTCGGCGGCCAGCAGGAAAGCGTGGTCGATGTGCGCATTCTGTGCGCCACGCACAAGGATCTCGACGCCGAGGTTGCGGCCGAGCGCTTTCGTCAGGATCTGTATTACCGCTTGAATGTGATCGAACTGCGCGTGCCGTCCCTGCGCGAACGTCGCGATGACATCGAAACCCTCGCCAGCCACATGCTCAAGCGCTTGGCCAATGGCAGCGGGCAACCCGCGGCGCGCTTGCATCCGCAAGCCTTGGAGGCGCTGAAGAATTACCGCTTCCCGGGCAATGTGCGTGAACTGGAGAACGTACTGGAGCGGGCGCACACCCTGTGTGAGCAGCGCACGATCGAGGCGCAGGATCTGCGTCTGAGCGAGGGCAATTGTGCGGCCGAGGGTGGTATTGCTGATCTGACGCAGATCGACAATCTCGAGGATTATCTGGAGAACGTCGAACGCAAACTGATTTTGCAGGCGCTGGAGGAGACTCGGTGGAACCGGACGGCGGCGGCGCAGCGGTTGAATCTGTCGTTTCGCTCGATGCGCTATCGACTGAAAAAACTCGGTCTGGATTGAGGGCCTCATCGCGGGCAAGCCCGCTCCCACAGGGATCTATGGCGTTATACAAATCCCTGTGGGAGCGGGCTTGCCCGCGATGGCGATCTAACAGATGCGTAGAAATTTGAAATTAAATACGGCCCTCAGGTGCATACGGCGCAGGATCAATGATCGGCTTGCGCCCAAGCATCACATCGGCAAACAACTGACACGACGCCGGCGCCAGTACCAGCCCATTACGGTAATGCCCGCAGTTCAGCCACAACCCTTCGAACCCCGGCACCCGGCCGATGTATGGAATTCCTTCCGGTGAACCCGGACGCAACCCGGCCCAATGCCCCACCACTTCAGCCTCGGCCAGCGCCGGCAGCAACTCCACCGCCGACGCCTTCAGACTTTCCAGCGCCACATCGGTCGGGGTCTTGTCGAAGCCTTCATGCTCCAGCGTACTGCCGATCAGAATGTGCCCATCGCGGCGCGGGATCGCATAACGCCCCTTGGCCAGCACCATGCTCGGCAGAAAGTCCGCCGCACACTTGTAGAGAATCATCTGGCCCTTGACCGGTTCGACCGGCAACGTCAGCTCCAGCGTCTTGAGCAACTCGCCGCTCCAGGCACCGGCAGTCAGCACCACTTGATCACCGGCAATCACGCCATGGGAAGTCTGCACGCCAACTACCTGATTGCCCTCACGAACAAAACCGCTGACTTCACATTGCTCGTGAATCGTCACATTGGGCAGCGCCAGCAAGGCCGCTTTCAACGATTTGACCAGGCGTGGATTGCGCACATTGGCCACATCAGCCATGTAGATCGCCCGCGAGAATCCACTGCCAAGCACCGGCACCGCATCGTGCGCGGCCGAGATATCCACAGCCCGCAGCGGACGATTTTCCCGCGCTGCCCAGGCCAGCGCCTCGGCTTCGTCCTCCAGATCCAGCCAATACAGGCCAGTGACGTGTACTTCGGGATCGACCCCGGTCGCCGCAAGCAAACGCTCACCGAGTTGTGGATAAAAATCCTGCGACCAATGCGCCAGCGCGGTAACCGCCGGGCTGTAGCGCCAAGGATAGAGCGGCGAAACGATGCCGCCCCCGGCCCAGGACGACTCCTGACCGAGATTCGAACGATCCAGCAGCACCACGCTGCGCACTTCGGAGGCGAGGTTGTATGCGGTGAGCAGGCCAATCACGCCGCCACCGACAATCACCACTTGCTGTTGCCTGGTCATGTTTGATCCAACCGTAAAAAAGACGTGGGCGCAAAAGGCGCCCGAAGAAAAACGGCTCAGCGACCCCAGCAATCTTTGGTGGTCAGCCCGGTTGTTGCGTTGTTCATGCTTCTGACGCCGGTGTTGGTCAGGGTGAAATCCCCGCACTTGTCGGTGGCCATCGCCGTGCCGGTCTTGCGCATTGCAGTCAGCAGGAAGGTCTGGTCAGTGATGGTCGGCGTGATGGTGTAGAAATCGTTGCCGGTGCTCAGCCCGGTGATACCGGTGTAGATATTGTTCTTCGAGTAGAAGCGTTCGAGGATCTGCGATTGTTCCGAGAGCAGCGAGACCACTTCAGCGCGACGGCCCTTTTTCACGTATTCGGTCAAACTCGGTGCGGCAATGGTAATGACGATCCCGATGATCGCAATCACGATCATGATTTCGATCAGGGTGAATCCGCGGTTGGATCTGCGCATGCCTCAAGTCTCACTTACTGTATTTGTCGCCACATTATGCGACGGCTGCCGCCGCCGCCCTTTTCCACAATGATTGTGATCGTGCCACTGGTGTCCAGCGTTCCCTTCCGCTCAGCATTACTGGAGACGAAGTTCAAGGTCGGAATGCCGCCGGTGAATATCACACCGCTGGAAATCGTGTCGCTGCTGTTGACCACGCCATCGGCGTTGGTATCGAGCACCGCGTAGTTGAGCATCTTACCGCTGAACGCATCGAGTTCGACCAGTTTGCCAGTCCCGAAACTCGCGCAGGGATCGGTGGTGTCGACACTGGCCGTGGTAAACACGATGCGCCCGAGGACGATGCTGGCCTGATTGATCACCCGCTCGCCCGTGAGCACGTTGTTATACACCAGCGGCAGATACCAGCCCTTCTCCGCCGGATACGTCGTGTCATTCTGAGTCGTGGTGAGGAACTGCCCGGAACTACCGGAGAATGATCCGGTAATCGCTTGGGCCTGCAAACTGCTGACGGTCAATTGTCCTGAGCCACCATCGGCATCCCACACGGAGTAGAACGCCTGCAAATCCTTGTTGGTCTTGTCGGCGGTCTCGTTGAATTTACCGGTGCCGACGAAGATCTGTTTGCCGCCGAGCGAGTTGTCCGCGAGCAATGGCTGTGCCGTGATCGGCTGCGTCACCCCGCCCGCCGTGGTGAACAACGGCTTGCCGGAAAACGCGACGCCCCAGCTGTCACTCGATGTAGCGCTCAGATCAAACTTCCACAAGCGCCCTTTCAAGTCGCCGCCATAGGCAGCCTGCACTACATTCTGCGAGTTGACCTTGAGCTTCACTGACGACAGGCCGTTGGTGGTTTCAGTGCTGTCGATCACGATCTTCCTGATCAGCGAACCATCGCGCACATCCAGCACGTACAACGCAGCCACTCCGGAGTTACTGCCATAGCCGTTGGCAATGAATGCCGCCCAGCGACCATCGGCCAAACGCGCCACTTCCGGGCGGGCGTAGGCATAACCCAGATCATTGAAAGCGTTCGCCGTGTTGGCAGTGGCCGGCGCGCTGACTTCCCACAACGCCTTGAGCACATTGCCCGCCGAGGCATCGAACAGTTGCAGCCCGTAGAAGGTCTTTCCGCCAGCGCCGGTGCCGCCAATGGCCAGAGTTTTCCAGGCCGTGCCGAACTGCGCGTCGAACACCCCGAGCTGCCCGTCCACCAGAAACTTGTGGCTGACACCGTTGACGTAATTGGTGTCGGCGATCAGTCGTAACGACGGCAACACACTGGATGGCATGTACGCAAAACGTCGGGTGCCATTCGCCGAGTTGATCACGCTGACAAAACCGTCGTTGGCATTCACCAGCAGATTGGCGTTCATGTTGGCCGCCTTGGTGGTCAGGTAACTGCTGTAAGTGGTGTCCCCGGACAGATCAGAAGCGGTCTTGTCAGTGGGCGAAGCCAGCACCAGCGGTGAATTGATGATGTCGCCGAGCAACACGCTGCGCACTTTGAGGCCGGCCTTGTTGACGCCTTTGCTCCACTCCACCAGATCAATGCCGCTGATGCCGGTGGGCAGGCCCTGACTGAGCGTGGTCTGCTGCGCCGGGGAAAAATTGCCATAGGCCAACGTTACCCCGGCGTTGCTCAAGGTGTTCCAGGACTGGTAAGTCGGTGCGGTGGCGGATGGCACGATGGTGGTGTCGGTCGTCCACTGCGCAACAGACGTATTAACCGCCCCGGCCGAGGTGAAACCGAACGACTTGATGGTGCCGCGCCAATCTTTGGGGTCATAGGTGGTTTGATAAAAACTGCTGCTACTGGTCAGCGTGGTACCGCTGGTCACACCCGCACCGCCGGAGCCAGCCTTGGAGGTGATGTCGCTTAACGCCGAAGACAGCGCGGCATTCAGGCCGGTACTGTCAGTCGCCTGGTAATACTTGCCTCGCCCGTAATCGGCGGCGTCCGAAAGCATGTCGTTGGAGGCGGTGAAGCCAACGGTGTAGGTGTTCATGTTCTGTTTAGGAAAGTCCACCGCGTTCCAGCTCTTGCCGGCCGCGTCGGTACCGGTTGAGCGCATGTCGATGTCGAAGGCGAATTTGGCGATGTCGTCCAGATACAGGGTGTCACCCTCCCCGTCGCCATTGAGATTGTCGCCGTCATTGTTGACGCCGTCCCAGTTCGGCAAGCGCGTGCCGCCCAAAGGATCATTGGTGGGAAATGTCCGGTCAAAGGTCGGCAATCCGTCGGTGATGACCACACCATAGTTTTTTTGGCAGCGGTACTGAATCGGGCTGGTGTAGGTCGCCGGCGTGCTGTTGTAGTACGGCGCCATCCCGCGCATGTAACGGGTGACTTCGTAATAGGCTTCCGCCAGCGGCGTGTTGGCCACGCCGCTCAGGCCGTTGATCGACGAGATCAGCGCGTTGTAGTTGTTGTCGGCCTGGGCCTGGGTGACGTTGCCACTGACCGGCGCCAGATCGCTGATCGCCCGGGCGATAAATCCACCGTTGCCCGAGTTGTTGCTGGTGGCAGGGTTGAAAGTCGCCAGCCCCATGCGCAGCGTGCGGTTGCTGGTGACCAATGCGCTGGAGACATTGCGCGCGACGTTGATCCGGTAGTCGTTGGGAATCGCGCCGGAGGTGAAATCGCGAGTACCGTTGCTGATGGCCAGTCCGACCAGATATGAGATGTAATCGGCCGAATAACGGGTGTCCTCGCCACCCACTGGATCCGGTAACTTCAGGCATAACGGTGCGACGCTGTTGTTGTAAAAAGCGTACGCCCCGCCGGAGCAGCCAGAGGTCGGCAAACTCGACAGGAACACGGTATCGCCAGTAATCGCCGGGGCATTCAGCGCCGAACACAACCCGAGGAATGCATTGCATTGCCGGGCCGGCGTGCGATTGGTGGTCGGGTCAAATCCTGCGGCATAGATGATGCTGTTCATGCTCCCGGAATCGTCGATCAGCAGCATGACGTTCGGCGGCACCGCTGCGGCACTAAGCAGCGGCGACTCAGACGGTGTGAAGGCGTACGCCGGGGCAGTCAGATACAGGATAAGCAGCATGCCGGTCAGCAGCGACCGCCAGATCGAACCGCGCTCAATACTTCGCATAGACACTCTCCACCACGCTGCGCGAACTGCCCGCCAGGCCGACAGCGGTGACCCGGTACAACGTCGCCGAGGTGTTGCTCGGGACGTTGACCGCCGTCAGGGTGGTGCCGATATTTTGTACGCCGTAAAAGCCACTGCCAGCAGTGATCCAGGTCACTCCAGAAGTGGAGTTGAGCCCCGCTGCCGTGACCACCGACGACTCTGCCGGCGGTGCGCACTGCGTGGCGCTGGCGCAAACCGGCAGCGTGTAGGTGTCGAGTTGCACCGCGCTTTCACCAATACGCAACGCCGCTTCTGCAGTCTGGAACGACTGATTGCGCAGACTCACGCTGCCAGCCATTTTTTCCTGGAGGTTGGCGCTTTGCATCGATGACAGGCCGATCAGCGTCAGCACCAGCAGAAACACCAAGCTGATCAACAAGACCATGCCGCGCTGAGCCAGACGCTGATGGAGGGTAATTCTCATCGTCCGCCCCTCACTGCAAGCGGTTGCGCAAAGCGGCAACCACGTTGAAGGTTTGATTGCGTACCCGACTGTTCGGGTCAGTGAGGGTCAGGCTCAGGCGCACACTGCGGATGCGCGCTGGATCGCCGGGGTTTGCGCTGTAGGTGGACGCTGCGATATCCGTAGCGGAACTCGCAAGGCCGAACATGACGGTGAAGGCACTGACGTTGTTCACCAGCACCTGCTGGGTCGGTGTGCCGCTACCGGTGCCCATGAGTATCTGGTTATTGCTGAAGCTGTAAATCAGCCGGCGGATGGGAAAGGCAATCTGGCCAGTCGCGGCGGCGCGCAGCCCCGTGTAAGCCGTTGCACTATTGCGGCAGTCGGAAACCACCGTCCATGTAGGCGTACCACCGCTGCTACCCACATCGGCCGTGACCAGGGTCAATTTGAGGTTGGCATTATCCCAACTGATCGGTGCGAGCTGCGCGGCATAAAAATCCCCCGTAGCGCTCGAATCGGTGATGGTGCCAAGGCATCCAAACATCCCGACCATGCGGATTTCCTGAATCATCTTGCTCAGGACGAAACGCGCGTCTTCCTGCATCGCGGCAGCGCTGTTCTGGCTGATATAGGTGTTTTTCGCCGCGATGAAAATCTGCACCACGCCCAGCACCACGATCAGCCCCAGCGCCAGAGTGATCAGCAATTCGATCAGACCAAACCCACGTTGATTGCGCTTCATGGCGTGACCACCGGATCGACGGTGGCGCGACTGCTCAACACGAAACTGCGCCGCGCGCTGGCGGTATTGGCGGCGCGGGCGTCATCCCAGGTGATGGTGATGGTGTAAACCCGTTGGTTGAGGGTGATGCTGCCAGTGGCGCTGGGGCCGCCGAAGGCGATGATGTTGGTGCTGAAATCGTAGAGATCCTGATCCCGCGCAACGCTCAGATTGCCGGCAGTCGGCGGTGTGCCGGTGTAGTCGGCGCCGGAGTTGGCGCGGATGCGGTCCATCATGTCATAGGCGATGAAACTCGCCTGGCTGGTCATACGCGAGCTGTCGGTGTACTTCAGCGCGTTCAACTGCACGGCCGCCGCGCCCAGTATCCCGACTGTCAGAATCAGCAACGCGACCAACACTTCAATCAGCGTCATGCCCTCCTGTGCGCTTTTGCTCCCTGCCCTCATCCGCAACTTCCACCCAATTGAATTCGTCCGTTCAGACACACGTTCAGCGTCCTGCTTTGCGTGCCCAGGGTATAGCTGATGACCACCGCCGTGGACGGGGCCGCCAGACCGCCGAGATTGTTGAAATCCAGCGCGGTCACTCCAGAGGGTAGCGTCAGAGTCGCGCCGCTGCTCATCGCTGGAACAACCCGCAATACATTGGCCGGAGTGCCAGTACTGCCGTAGACCGCCAATTCGCCGGTCCACACGCTGCCGCCGGCGCTCGGCCGCAAGCGTGTGGTCACACCCCGGTTAATGGCCTCCATACGAGCGTAGTTGAGGGCTCGTTGCAGGTCGCCGACTTCGGTGTCGGCCTTGCTGCCCTGAATTGAACGCGTAAAGGACGGCACCGCAATCGTGATCATGATCAGGAACACCGCGACCGCCACCATCAGCTCGATCAGCGTGAAACCTTTTGTACGATGATCCATCGATGCCCTCCGTAGCCTTCGGCTATACCTGCTTCTACACGCTAGAACATTCGACCGGACTGCGCCGGTTGATTTGCCACGACTGAGGCACGGATTGCCTTGGTCAACCGACCCCATGGAGGGAAGACGCATGCCGCAAACAGGTTTCACGCTGGTTGAACTGCTCATGGGACTGGCGATTGGCACAATTGTTCTGTCGCTGGTCAGTCCGGCGTTTGCTGCCTTTACCGAATCGAACCGTCGCGAACAAGCGGCGCAGTCACTGCTTGATGGCATTCGCAACGCACGGACGATGGCCATCACGCGCAATCAGAGCGTGGTGATTCATGGCATCAACGGCGATTGGAGTCAGGGCTGGCGGATCATTCTGGATATCAGCGGCAAGGGGTCGCAGGACAATGCCAATCCGCTGCTGATCGAACACGCCAGTGACGGGCGGATTCCGATTGTCGGTAATTGGTCGGTCAGTCGCTACATAAGGTTCAGCAGTCTGGGGCAACCGCTGATGCCCGGTCGGGCATTTCAGGCAGGCACATTACATATCTGCTCGGCACGCGAGCCGGTCAGCCAGCTGCAATTGGTGCTGGCGGCGACCGGTCGCGTACGCCTGGCCAGCGACAAGGCTGAACAGGCGCTGTGTACCAAGGCGCAGAGTGTTAAAGCAATGAACGCACGCGCAGCTCTTTAGGCATGGAGAAGGTGATGTTCTCTTCACGCCCGGCCAGTTCATCGGCGCCGGTCGCGCCCCAGGCCTGCAATTGCTGAATCACGCCGCGCACCAATACTTCCGGCGCGGAGGCACCCGCGGTGATGCCGATGCGCTCGACACCATCGAACCAGCTTTTTTGCAGGTCTTCGGCTCCGTCGATCAGGTACGCCGGAGTGGCCATGCGCTCGGCCAGTTCACGCAGACGGTTGGAGTTGGAGCTGTTCGGGCTGCCGACCACCAACACCACGTCGCATTCATCGGCTAATTGCTTGACCGCATCCTGACGGTTTTGCGTGGCGTAGCAGATGTCGTCCTTGCGCGGGCCGCCGATGGCCGGGAAACGTGTGCGCAAGGCATCGATGACGCGACTGGTGTCGTCCATCGACAGCGTGGTCTGGGTAACGAAGGCGAGTTTTTCCGGGTTGTGCACTTGCAGCTCGGCAACGTCTTTTTCGTCTTCGACCAGGTAGATCGCGCCACCATTGCCGGCGTCGTACTGACCCATGGTGCCTTCGACTTCCGGGTGACCGGCGTGGCCAATCAGGATGCATTCACGGCCGTCGCGGCTGTATTTCGCGACTTCGATGTGCACCTTGGTAACCAGCGGGCAAGTGGCATCGAACACTTTCAAACCACGGCCGGCGGCTTCGCTACGCACCGCTTGCGATACGCCGTGAGCACTGAAGATCACGATGACGTCGTCCGGCACCTGATCCAGCTCTTCGACGAAGATCGCGCCACGGCTGCGCAGGTCTTCAACCACGAACTTGTTATGCACCACTTCGTGACGCACATAGATCGGTGGCCCGAAGACTTCCAGGGCGCGGTTGACGATTTCGATCGCCCGGTCCACACCGGCGCAGAAGCCACGGGGATTGGCGAGTTTGATTTGCATGCTGTGCCTCGTGTCTTGCGCGCGAAAAATTGGCTCATCAGCAACCACTGTGGGAGCGAGCAAGCCTGTTCCCACAGTGGTTCTGCTGTATTGCTTAGAGAGCTTTGACGGAGAAAATTTCCACGTCAAAGGTCAGCGTCTTGCCCGCCAGCGGGTGGTTGAAGTCGATGGTCACTTGCGCGTCATCGAATTCTTTCACCACGCCCGGCAGCTCAGTATTGGCCGCATCGTTGAAGATCACCAGCAAACCGGGCGACAGTTCCATGTCCGCAAACTGCGAACGCGGAATGATCTGCACGTTTTGCGGGTTCGGCTGGCCGAACGCGTTTTCCGGCTCGACGGTCAGGGTGCGCTTGTCGCCAGCCTTGAAGCCGAACAACGCGGCTTCAAAACCCGGCAGCAGGTTGCCGTCACCGACCTTGAAAGTCGCCGGGGCCTTGTCGAACGTGCTGTCGACGGTGTCGCCATTTTCCAGGCGCAACGCGAAGTGCAAGGTGACTTCCGTGTTCTGGCCGATGCGTTGCTCAGCCAATACCTGATCAGTCATGAGCGGCTTCTCCGGTTTTTTTACTTTTGAACATGTCCAGTGCCAGCATCACTGCGCCTACGCTAATTGCGCTGTCGGCGATGTTGAAGGCCGGGAAGTACCAGCGGTTCTGCCAGTGCACCAGAATGAAATCGATCACATGGCCCAAGGCAATCCGGTCATACAGATTGCCCAGCGCGCCACCCAGCACCAACGCCAAAGCGACGGCCAGCCAGGTTTCGTCGCGACCCAAACGCTTGAGCCAGACCACCAGCACCGCACTGACCACAATGGCGATCAGGGCGAACAGCCAGCGCTGCCAGCCGGAGCTGTCAGCCAGGAAGCTGAATGCAGCGCCGGTGTTGTAGGCCAGGGTCCAGCTGAAGTAATCGGGAATAATCACGATCTGCTGGAACATTTCGAGCTTGTTTTCGAAGTAGAACTTGCTGGCCTGGTCGATGACCAGGACCAGCAAACTCAACCAGAGCCAGCTCAACCGTCCGAAACGGCCAATGGCATTAGGCATAGTGACGAACCTCGCCAGCGCCGCTGATGTTGTCTACGCAACGACCGCAGATTTCCGGGTGCTCTGGGTTCACGCCGACGTCTTCACGGCAGTGCCAGCAACGGGCGCACTTCGGGAAGGCCGATTTGACGATCTGCAGCTTCAAGCCGCTGACTTCGGTGACCACGGAATCGGCCGGTGCCTGCACGAATGGTGCAACGCTGGCGGTGGAGGTGATCAACACGAAGCGTAGTTCGTTGCTCAGCTTGGCCAGATCGGCGCTCAGCGCGTCTTCGGCAAACAGCGTCACTTCGGCTTGCAGGTTGCCACCGACGGCTTTGGCCGCGCGCTGGATTTCCATTTCCTTGTTGACCGCGACCTTGACGGCCATGATCCGCTCCCAGTACTCGCGGCCCAGTTCGAAGTTGGCCGGCAGTTCGGTCAGACCTTCGTACCAGGTGTTGAGCATTACCGACTCGTTGCGCTCGCCCGGCAGGTATTCCCACAGTTCGTCGGCGGTGAAGGCGAGGATCGGCGCGATCCAGCGCACCAGCGCTTCGGAGATGTGGTACAGCGCGGTTTGCGCCGAACGGCGGGCCTTGCTGTTGGCGCCAGTGGTGTACTGACGGTCCTTGATGATGTCGAGGTAGAAACCACCCAGCTCCTGCACGCAGAAGTTGTGGATCTTCGAGTAGACGTTCCAGAAACGGTATTCGCCGTAGTTCTCTTGCAGTTCGCGTTGCAGCAGCAAGGTGCGATCCACCGCCCAACGATCCAGCGCGAGCATTTCTTCGGCCGGCAAGATGTCGGTGGCCGGGTTGAAACCGGTCAGGTTGGAAAGCATGAAGCGCGCGGTGTTACGGATACGCCGGTAGGCATCGGCACTGCGAGCCAGAATCTGCTCGGACACCGCGATTTCGCCGGAGTAGTCGGTCGATGCAACCCACAGACGCATGATGTCGGCGCCGAGGGTGTCGTTGACTTTTTGCGGGGCGATCACGTTGCCCAGCGATTTGGACATCTTGCGGCCGGACTCATCGACGGTGAAGCCGTGGGTCAGCAGTTCGCGGTACGGCGCGTGGTTATCGATGGCGCAACCGGTCAGCAAGGACGAGTGGAACCAGCCGCGATGCTGGTCCGAACCTTCCAGGTACAGGTCGGCGCGTGGGCCGGTTTCGTGGCCCATCGGATGCGAACCGCGCAGCACGTGCCAGTGCGTGGTACCCGAGTCGAACCAGACGTCGAGGGTGTCGCTGATCTTGTCGTACAGCGGCGCTTCATCGCCCAGCAGTTCGGCGGCGTCCATCTTGAACCAGGCTTCGATGCCTTCGACTTCAACGCGCTTGGCCACTTCTTCCATCAGTTCGACAGTGCGTGGGTGCAGTTCGCCGCTTTCCTTGTTCAGGAAGAACGGGATTGGCACGCCCCAGTTGCGCTGACGCGAGATGCACCAGTCCGGACGGTTGGCGATCATCGAGTGCAGGCGCGCCTGGCCCCAGGCCGGAACGAACTTGGTTTCTTCGATGGCTTTGAGCGAGCGGATACGCAGGGTGTCGCCGCTGACTGGCTCTTTGTCCATGCCGATGAACCACTGCGCGGTGGCGCGGTAGATCAGCGGGGTCTTGTGGCGCCAGCAGTGCATGTAGCTGTGTTCGATGACGGTGGTGTGCAGCAACGCACCGACTTCGGTGAGTTTGTCGACGATGGCCGGGTTGGCTTTCCAGATGAACTGGCCGCCGAAGAACTCCAGCGTCGGCACGTAAACGCCGTTGCTTTGCACTGGATTGAGGATGTCGTCGTTGACCATGCCGTATTTCTTGCAGGTCACGAAGTCGTCCACGCCGTAGGCCGGGGCGGAGTGAACCACGCCAGTGCCAGCGCCCAGTTCCACGTAGTCAGCCAGGTACACCGGCGACAGACGGTCGTAGAACGGGTGACGGAAGTTGATCAGCTCCAGCGCTTTACCGGTGGTCGTCGCGATGACCGAACCTTCCAGGCTGTAACGAGCGAGGCACGATTCGACCAGTTCTTCAGCCAGCACCAGCAGCTTGTCGCCGACATCAACCAGCGCGTAGTTGAATTCCGGGTGAACGTTAAGCGCCTGGTTGGCCGGGATGGTCCACGGAGTGGTGGTCCAGATCACGATCGAAGCCGGTTTGCTCAGCGCTGGCAGACCGAATGCGGCGGCCAGTTTGGCCTCGTCGGCAATCGGGAACGCCACGTCGATGGTCGACGACTTCTTGTTCTCGTATTCGACTTCCGCTTCGGCCAGCGCCGAGCCGCAATCGAAGCACCAGTTCACCGGCTTCAGACCTTTGAACACGAAACCGCCCTTGACGATTTCGGCGAGGGCGCGGATTTCACCGGCCTCGTTGGTAAAATTCATGGTTTTGTATGGATTGGCAAAGTCGCCGATCACGCCGAGGCGGATGAATTCGGACTTCTGCCCTTCGATCTGCTCGGTGGCGTAGGCACGGCACAGTTCACGGGTCTTGTCCGCGCCCAGGTTCTTGCCGTGAGTCACTTCAACCTTGTGTTCGATCGGCAGGCCGTGGCAGTCCCAGCCCGGAACGTACGGCGCGTCGAAACCCGAAAGGGTTTTCGAGCGGATGATCATGTCCTTGAGAATCTTGTTCAGAGCGTGACCGATGTGGATCGTACCGTTGGCGTACGGAGGGCCGTCGTGCAGGACGAACTTCGGACGATCCTTGCCAATCTCGCGCAACTTTCCGTACAGGCCAATACTGTCCCAGCGCTGCAGGATCTGCGGTTCGCGCTGTGGCAGGCCGGCCTTCATTGGGAAGGCGGTGTCCGGAAGGTTTAACGTGGCTTTATAGTCGGTCATTTAAGGCTCTTCATTAGCGGTGGGCGCTAGGTGCGGCTAGTGCACGGGCGGCGGCGACATCCGCGTTGATCGCCGTTTTCAGCGCCTCCAGGGAGGCGAAACGCTGCTCTTCACGCAGCTTTTGGTGGAAAACCACCGTCAAACGCCGGTCATACAGATCGCCGGCAAAATCTAAAAGATGGACTTCAAGGTGGGCCTTGCCATCACCTTGCACCGTGGGCCGTACGCCGATATTGGCGACACCGGGCCAGGTCTTGCCGTCGATGTCGACGTCGACCAGGTAAACCCCGGTGAACGGCACGCGACGACGTTTCAGTTGAACATTGGCAGTGGGCGTGCCCAGTTGCCGAGCGAGTTTCTGCCCGTGCAACACGCGACCGGCGATGCGGTACGGGCGCCCGAGCAGGCTTTCAGCCAGGGCAAAATCGGCGGCGGCCAACGCATTGCGCACCTGGGTGCTGCTGACACGAATGCCATCCAGTTCGACGGTTTGCGCCGCTTCGACGGTGAAACCCCGAACCTGCCCGGCCTGCAACAGGAAGTCGAAATCGCCGAGGCGGTCGCAACCGAAGCGGAAGTCGTCACCGACCTCAAGATGTTGCACGCCGAGGCCATCCACCAGAATTGTGTCGACGAATTCACTGGCGCTGAGTTTGCTCAGACGCTGGTTGAACGCCAGGCACAACACCCGGTCAACGCCCTCGGCGGCGAGCAATTGCAGCTTGTCGCGCAATCGGGCCAGACGCGCAGGTGCGGTGTCCGGCGCGAAGAATTCCCGTGGCTGCGGCTCGAAAATCACCACGCAGCTGGGTACGCCCAACTCGAGCGCACGCTCACGCAGTCGGGCCAGGATTGCCTGGTGACCACGGTGAACACCGTCAAAGTTGCCAATAGTGGCGACGCAGCCCCGATGCTGGGGGCGCAAGTTGTGGAGGCCTCGAACCAGCTGCATAACGCGCTTCTTGCTCATAAAGTGGCCGATTATAACCACACCCGGCGGCAGACGACAGGCAACACCGTAACCCAAAGTGATCGAGCCGACAAAACTGCCGGCCCGAGCATCCCGATGTGGGCCGAAACCCTAGCTCAGCGCCTTGCGATTGAAGTCGCGCAGACGAAAGCCCATCAACAGCAACATACCGAAATAGCTCACCACGCCGGCCGCCACCAGAGCGCCCAGACGCAAGAAGCGCTCAAGCATGCCGCCCTGCTCCCAGGCCGGCATGAAATGCATGCCGACCAGCAACACCAACGACATCACCGCTACCGCCACCAGCAGCTTGAAGCCGAACTTCGCCCAACCCGGTTGCGGCTGATACATCTGCTGCTTGCGCAGTTGATAGAACAGCAGCCCGGCGTTGAGGCAGGCGCCGGCGCTGATCGCCAACGCCAGACCGGCGTGAGCCAGCGGGCCGATCAACACCAGGTTGAACAGCTGGGTGACGATGAGGGTGAAGATTGCGATTTTTACCGGTGTACGGATGTTCTGTTGCGCATAAAAGCCCGGGGCCAGCACTTTGATCACGATAATGCCCAGCAGCCCGACAGAATAGGCAATCAACGCCCGTTGCGTCATCGACGCATCGAACGCACTGAACTGGCCGTACTGGAACAGCGAAACCGTCAGCGGCTCGGCCAGAATCCCCAGCGCCAGCGCACACGGCAGCACCAGGATGAAACACAGGCGCAGACCCCAGTCGAGAATCCGCGAATACTCGTGGCGATCCTTGCTGGCGTAAGTCTTGGCCAGTGTCGGCAGCAGAATCGTGCCGAGCGCCACACCAAGCACGCCGGACGGCAACTCCATCAAGCGGTCGGCGTAATACATCCACGACACCGAACCGGCCACCAGAAACGAGGCGAAAATCGTGTTGATGATCAGCGAGATCTGGCTGACCGACACGCCGAGGATCGCCGGCAGCATCTGCTTCATCACGCGCCAGACGCCGGTATCGCGCAGGTTCAGGCGTGGCAGCACCAGCATGCCGATCTTTTTCAGGTGCGGCAGTTGATAGAGCAGCTGCGCCAGACCACCGACCAGTACCGCCCAGCCGAGGGCCATGACCGGTGGATCGAAGTACGGCGTGAGGAACAGTGAAAACACGATCATGCTGACGTTGAGCAAGGTCGGCACGAAGGCCGGCACCGAGAATCGGTTCCAGGTGTTGAGAATCGCCCCGGCCAGCGAGGACAGGGAAATGAGCAATATATAAGGGAAGGTCACTCGCAGCAGATCGGAGGTCAGCTGGAATTTTTCCGGCGTATCGGCAAAACCCGGCGCGGTGGCCCAGATCACCCAGGGCGCAGCGATCATGCCCAGCGCGGTCACCAGCGCCAGAACGAGGGTCAGCAGGCCCGTCACATAAGCAACGAACGTGCGAGTCGCCTCTTCGCCCTGCTGACTTTTGTATTCCGCCAGAATCGGCACGAAGGCTTGGGAAAATGCGCCCTCGGCGAAAATTCGCCGCAGCAGATTGGGCAGTTTGAAGGCGATAAAGAAGGCGTCGGTCGCCATCCCGGCACCGAATGTACGGGCGATGAGCGTGTCACGAACGAACCCGAGAATCCGGGAAAGCATGGTGATAGAGCTGACGGCGGCCAACGATTTGAGCAGGTTCATTGAGGGAATTAGTGCCTGTCGATAAACAGCAGGCGAACAATGCGCCTACTTGTGCGATACTCCGCGCCGCAACAGCACAGAGCCAAAGCTCGCGAGTTTACAGGTCACACGCCGGAAAGAAATATCCCGTCGCAGTACACCTACCACTTAGCGGAACGTTTCAAGCGCCCTTGACAAGACTTCAACTCATCGGCATGATTCGCGGCCTATTTTGTTTGCTATTTCCTAAAAAGTCTTTCGAGGAGCTCGACGGTGGCCAACACACCTTCCGCCAAAAAACGTGCAAAACAGGCTGAGAAGCGTCGCAGCCACAACGCCAGCCTGCGTTCCATGGTTCGCACCTACATCAAGAATGTAGTTAAAGCCATCGACGCAAAAGACGCTGAAAAAGCTCAAGCTGCATACGTTCTGGCTGTGCCAGTTATCGACCGTATGGCCGATAAAGGCATCATCCACAAGAACAAGGCTGCTCGCCATAAGAGCCGTTTGAATGGCCACGTAAAGGCCCTGAACGTTGCCGCTGCTGCCTAAGCGAAGCGTTCGTTAAAAAACCGACCTCCGGGTCGGTTTTTTATTGCCTGCGATTTGCTGAAAACACGGCAAAAAAAGAGGAGCACCTGGCTCCTCTGTTTTTATCGGCAGATTACTTCACCGGAACCCACGGCAAAATCGGGATCGCGGTCACCGCATTCTGCGGACTACCCTCAATCACGCGGTCGCTGTAGACCAGATACACCAGGGTATTGCGCTTCTTGTCGAGGAAACGCACCACCTGCATGGTCTTGAACACCAGCGACGTGCGCTCCTTGAACACCTCGTCACCGTCCTTCAGCTCACCCTTGAAGCTGATCGGCCCGACCTGACGGCAAGCAATGGAAGCCTCGGCACGATCCTCAGCCAGACCCAGACCACCCTTCACACCACCAGTCTTGGCGCGCGACAGATAGCACGTCACACCCTCAACCTTCGGATCATCGAATGCTTCGACGACGATCCGGTCGTTCGGCCCGACCAACTTGAACACGGTCGATACCTGACCGATCTCCTCGGCCGAGGCCAGCAATGGCAGTGCCACCAACAGACCCAACAATCCCTTTACTACGCGCATCGACTTTTCCTTAGACCAGAATCAGATTGTCACGATGAACCAGTTCCGGCTCAGCCATGTAGCCCAGCAAGCCGACAATTGCATCTGACGACTGACCGATGATTTTTTGCGCCTCGAGCGCACTGTAGTTGGCCAGACCGCGGGCGATCTCGCGACCATCCGGCGCCACGCACACGACCATTTCGCCGCGACGGAAACTGCCCTGCACAAGCTTGACGCCAACCGGCAACAGACTTTTGTTGCCCTGCGACAGCGCCGAAACCGCGCCATCGTCCAGCACCAGCGTGCCACGGGTTTGCAGATGCCCGGCCAGCCACTGCTTGCGCGCCGCGAGCATGCCGCGCTCTGGCGACAACAGCGTACCGATGCGCTCGCCTGCTTTCAGACGATCAAGCACACGCTCAAGACGCCCACCGACAATGATCGTGTGTGCACCGGAGCGTGCCGCCAGACGTGCCGCACGCAATTTGGTCTGCATGCCGCCACGGCCCAATGCACCACCGGTGCCGCCAGCCACCGCATCCAGCGACGGATCATCGGCGCGCGCTTCGTAAATCAGCTGCGCATCAGGATTGTTGCGCGGATCAGCGTCGAACATGCCGTCGCGATCCGTAAGAATCACCAGCAGATCGGCCTCGACCAGATTCGCCACCAGCGCCGCCAGCGTGTCGTTATCGCCGAAACGGATTTCGTCGGTGACCACCGTGTCATTCTCATTGATGACCGGGATGACTTTCAGCTCGACCAGCGCACGCAAAGTGCTGCGAGCGTTCAGGTAGCGCTTGCGATCAGACAGGTCGTCATGGGTCAGGAGGATCTGTGCGGTGTGCAGACCGTGCTCGCCGAAGCTCGATTCCCAGGCTTGCACCAACCCCATCTGGCCGATTGCCGCAGCGGCCTGAAGCTCGTGCATCGCACTGGGTCGGGTGCTCCAGCCCAAGCGGCTCATGCCGGCCGCCACTGCCCCGGAGGACACCAGCACCAGCTCGACGCCGGCTTCATGCAGGGCCACCATCTGCTCGACCCAGACCCCCATTGCCGCACGATCCAGCCCTTTGCCATCTGCTGTCAGCAAAGCGCTGCCGATCTTCACGACCCAACGCTGCGCACCTGTCACCTTGCTCCGCATCATCTTCAACCTTAGCTTGAGGACAGCGCGACCCGGCGCTGCCCGTGACGTTAATCGTGGTTATTGGTGACCAACGATCGATTTCCAGATACTAAAACGCCGCTCGATTGAGCGGCGTTCAAGTTTATCGCAACAGATCAGTCACGCACGTAAATGATTTCCGGACCGTCTTCGTCATCCACATCTTCTTCATCCCAGTCATCGTCGCCGATGTCGTGGACCGACTTCACGCCGCTGCGACGCAGGGCACGCTTGTCATCCAGCGCCTGCAATTGCGCACGAGCTTCGTCTTCGATGCGCTGATCGAGATCCGCCAACTCTTCCTTATAAGCAGGATCTGCAGCCAGACGATCGGCACGATCTTCCATGTAGCGCATGATGTCGCGGCACAGACGCTCGGTACCGAGCTTGGAAATGGCCGAGATCACGTACACCGGACCAGTCCATTCAAGGCGATCAACGATTTCCTTGACGCGAGCATCGTGCTCTTCTTCAAGGATCTGGTCGCACTTGTTCAGCACCAGCCAGCGATCACGCTCGGCCAGCGACGGGCTGAATTTGATCAGCTCGTTGACGATCACTTCAGCAGCGTCCGGGGCGCTGGCGTCATCCAGCGGCGCCATATCCACGAGGTGCAGCAGCAGACGCGTACGCGCCAAGTGCTTGAGGAAGCGAATGCCCAAGCCGGCACCGTCGGAAGCACCTTCGATCAGCCCCGGAATATCCGCGACGACGAAGCTCTTCCAGCGATCGACGCTGACCACACCGAGGTTTGGCACCAGCGTGGTGAACGGGTAGTCGGCGACTTTCGGCTTGGCAGCCGAGACCGAACGGATAAAAGTACTTTTACCGGCGTTCGGCAAGCCCAGCAGACCTACGTCGGCCAGTACTTTCATTTCCAGTTTCAGGTCGCGCTGCTCACCCGGTTTGCCCGGAGTGGTCTGACGCGGCGCGCGGTTGGTACTGGATTTGAAACGGGTGTTACCCAGACCGTGCCAGCCGCCCTGTACGACCATCAACTTCTGACCCGCCTTGGTCAGGTCGCCGATGACTTCCTGGGTAGCCGAGTCGATGATGGTGGTGCCGACCGGCACGCGCAGCACCAGATCTTCACCTTTCTTGCCGGTGCAGTCGGTGCTGCCGCCGTTGGAGCCACGCTCGGCATCGAAGTGCCGGGTGTAACGGTAGTCGACCAGAGTGTTGAGGTTTTCGTCGGCCATCATATAGATGGAACCGCCGTCACCGCCGTCACCGCCGTTCGGGCCACCGTTTTCAATGAATTTTTCCCGGCGGAAACTCATGGCACCATTGCCACCGTCGCCAGCTTTTACGCGAATCGATACTTCATCTACAAACTTCATAACCAACGCCTCTCGCCATACGGACGAGCCGAAAAACAATCAAGACATAAGACTCTTGCAAAAATGAGCGCAGCGACCCCAATCCACGACCTACATCGTACGCCGACAGCCCATACAAACAGTTTTGCAAGAGACTCACCCCACAAACGAAAAAGCCCCGTCGCGAGACAGGGCTTTTCCAGCGATCGCGCAATTAAGCGGCGACAACGCTCACGTAACGGCGGTTGAACGCGCCCTTTACTTCAAACTTGATCACGCCTTCGATTTTCGCGAAGAGGGTGTGATCTTTACCCATGCCAACACCGTAACCGGCGTGGAATTGGGTGCCGCGCTGACGAACGATGATGTTGCCCGGAATGATTTTCTGGCCGCCATACATCTTCACGCCAAGGCGTTTGGCTTCTGAGTCGCGACCGTTACGGGTACTACCACCAGCTTTTTTGTGTGCCATGAGTCAATTCTCCTAGTGAGGAATTAGGCTGAAATTAAGCCTGAATACCGGTGATTTTGATCTCGGTGTACCACTGGCGGTGGCCCATACGCTTCATGTGGTGCTTACGACGACGGAACTTGATGATGCGGACTTTATCGTGACGACCTTGGGAGATCACTTCAGCCACAACGGTAGCGCCAGCAACAACTGGAGCGCCGATGTTCACGTCATCGCCATTGGCGACCAACAGAACGCGATCAAAAGTAACGGATTCGCCGGTAGCGATTTCCAGTTTTTCGATCTTCAGGTATTCACCTGGGGCGACCTTGTATTGCTTGCCACCAGTAACAATTACTGCGTACGACATGGTATTTCTCCGATAATCCTGCTCACCCAGCTCTTTATAAGAAGAGGTATTGGCTGGCATGGCTGCATTGGGCTGGAGGCCCGATTGCAATTGCGTAAGGCAGGTGCTGCCCAGGAAGTTCAGGGTGCGCGATTGTACGCAAGCTTCGGGAGTCACGCAAGAGGCCGTCCATCGCGCCTTGACACCTGCCGATGTGGGTCCTAGCATGCCGCGCAACCCTTCTGGAGCGACTGTCGCTGATGCAACCCCAAGCTTTCTACCGCGCGGTGGCGGACGATTTTAGCGCCGTCGACGGCATCATCAAGAAGCAGCTGACTTCCCGCGTGCCGCTGGTATCGAAAATCGGCGACTACATCACTTCGGCCGGCGGCAAACGTCTGCGTCCGTTGCTGGTTCTGTTGTGCGGCAAGGCTCTGGGCCGTGAAGGCGATGACATGCGCCTGCTGGCCGCCACCATCGAATTCCTGCACACCGCAACCCTGCTGCATGACGACGTGGTCGACATGTCCGGCATGCGCCGTGGTCGCTCGACCGCCAACGCCATGTGGGGCAACGCCCCGAGCGTGCTGGTCGGCGACTTTCTGTATTCGCGCTCGTTCGAAATGATGGTCGAACTCGGCTCGATGCAGGTGATGAAGATCCTGTCCCAGGCCACGCGCATCATCGCCGAAGGCGAAGTGCTGCAGTTGTCCAAGGTGCGCGATGCCAGCACCACCGAAGAAACCTATATGGAAGTCATCCGCGGCAAGACTGCGATGCTCTTCGAGGCCTCGACCCACAGCGCTGCCGCTCTCGCCGGTGCCAGTGCCGAGCAGAGCGAAGCCCTGCGCACCTTCGGTGATCACCTTGGCGTGGCGTTCCAGCTGGTCGACGATTTGCTCGACTACAAGGGCGACGCGGCAACCCTGGGCAAGAACGTCGGTGACGATCTGGCAGAAGGCAAGCCGACGCTGCCGCTGATCTACACCATGCGCGAAGGCACGCCGGAACAGGCAGCCTTGGTGCGCCAGGCGATCCAGAAAGGTGGGATCGAAGATCTCGAAAGCATCCGCATTGCCGTGGAAGCCTCGGGTTCGCTGGAGTACACCGCACAGTTGGCGCGTGATTACGTGGCCCGTGCGATCAAGTGCCTCGATGCGCTGCCGGCCAGTGAGTATCGCGATGCGTTGGTTGAGCTGAGTGAATTTGCGGTTGCCCGAACGCACTGATCAACACTGCAGTACCACGAAACCGCAGCCTCCATTGGAGCCTGCGGTTTTTTGTTGACTGCCCATTCAGTTAAAACCCTATACAATGTGCGACTTTTAGCGATCCCTACCAAGGAGCCTTAGTGAGCACGTTGCCACCCTGCCCGAAATGCAATTCCGAATACACCTACGAAGACGGTGCCCAACTGATCTGCCCTGAGTGCGCCCACGAGTGGACTGCCGGCGGCGAAGCCGAAGTTGCGTCCGATGATGCCGTGAAGAAAGATTCGGTCGGCAACGTCCTGCAGGACGGCGACACCATCACCGTGATCAAGGATCTGAAGGTCAAGGGCACTTCGCTGGTGGTCAAGGTCGGCACCAAGGTCAAGAACATCCGCCTGTGCGATGGCGACCACGACATCGACTGCAAGATCGACGGCATCGGCCCGATGAAGCTCAAATCCGAGTTCGTCAGAAAAGTCTGATTCTGCTGTCAGCCCTCCCCCGCATCAGGCGTGGGAGGGTGCTTCGCCCTCCCCGCTTCTCCCCAGCAAACCCTCGCAATAGCCAAACGCCAGCCGTTTTGACCTTACGCAATCTTTACCCACGAAAAATCACAATCCGCCAATAGGCGCTTGCTATTTGATGAATAAGAATTATTCTCATTGAAACCTTTCAAGGAGAATAACCATGACTTATTTGATCGACGCCTGGCTGGATCGCCCACACCCTTACCTCAGGATCCTCCATCGGGAAACCGGGGAAGTCTGTGCGGTGCTTGAAGAAGAAGCCCTGCATGAATTGCAGGATCAGGGCGATCTGGATGTCAGTGGACTGAGTTCCAGCGAGCCGATGGTGCTCAAGGAGCTGGTGCGCAATCTGTTCCTGTTCTGCTACGCCCGTGCATTGCGCCCGACCAGTGAACTGCAGCACAAGATCGAAGTATGAGAAAGGCTGAGGAACCCTGCACAAGCAATGCTTGTGCAGGGTAACCGGATTACAGAACGTCGAGCAGCTCGACGTCGAATACCAGAACGCTGTGCGGCGGGATGCTGCCAACGCCTTGAGCGCCGTAAGCCAGTTCGCTCGGCACGTACAGACGCCATTTGCTGCCGGCATTCATCAATTGCAGCGCTTCGGTCCAGCCAGCGATCACGCCGCCAACCGGGAATTCTGCAGGCTGACCACGATCGTAGGAGCTGTCGAAGACAGTGCCGTCGATCAGGGTGCCGTGGTAGTGAGTGCGCACTTGATCTTCACGGGTCGGCTTGGCGCCTTCGCCTTGAGTCAGTACTTCGAATTGCAGGCCGGAAGCCAGAGTGGTGATGCCGTCTTTCTTGGCGTTTTCAGCCAGGAATGCCAAGCCTTCACCAGCCGCCGCTTCAGCTTTGGCAGCGGCTTCGGCTTGCATGATTTCGCGGATAACCTTGAAGCTGGCGGACATTTCTTCCTGACCGACACGGCTTTCCTTACCGGCGAAAGCGTCGGTCAGGCCAGCCAGAATCGCGTCCAGGCTCACACCCGGTGGCGGGTTGTCGCGCAGCTGGTCACCCAACTGACGGCCAATGCCGTAGCTGACGCGGGTTTCGTCGGTGGACAGATTTACTTCGGACATGACACTGCTCCGCTGTGCGGACGGCCGCAAGACATGCCGTGCGTACACAGCGCGTCCCGGCGCGCCCGGAACCAAAAGGGCGAGCAGACTAGCACAGATGTTCCGGCATTGATCAGCGGGGCAGACCTACAGCGCTGAACGCCAGGCGATCGGCACTTTCAGGCTTTCCTCGGCGCTGGCGCCGAGCCCGCACATTTCATCGTGCACCGAGGTGTGCACCAGGTTAAACGGCAATACCGGAAAGGTATGCAATACGTCCCGCGCATGTTCGACCGAGCGCAGTTTGAGCATCTGCCCCTTCGGATCGCTGAGCGGATACGCCGCTCCATGCATCCTTGCCTCAAGCAGGTAAATCCCGCCCTCCAGCGAGATCAGATTCAACTCCTGGACCTTCCCGGCGACGGCGAACGCATTCAACTCTTGCAGATTCATGGACACACCCCACGCAGTGGCGAGACTGGACTCTTACAGGGATATGCCTCGGCGCGCAAAAGTACAACCCACAAACGAAGCCGCCCGTCTGTTTCGCAACAGACGGGCGGCTTCGCGTTGAAGAGATCGCTACGCGACCCAGCGGGAGCAAGCTCCCTCGCCACAGATATTTGGCGCAATACAAATCAGTGCTTGGTGATCTTGTCCAGATAACCCATGGCGCAAGCCGAGACCACGAAAGTCATGTGGATGATCACGTACCACTTCAGATGCTCGGGATCGACGTTCTTGGCGTCCATGAAGATCCGCAGCAAGTGAATCGAAGAGATCGCCACGATCGACGCCGCGACTTTCATTTTCAGCGACGACGAGTCCATGGTGCCCAGCCAACTGAGCTTCTCCTTGCCCTCGTCGATGTCCAGTTCAGAGACGAAGTTCTCGTAGCCGGAAATCATCACCATCACCAACAGGCCGCCAACCAGCGCCATGTCGATCAGCGACAGCAGCACCAGAATCAGATCCGACTCGGCCATCGCGAAAACATTGGGGATAACGTGGAACACTTCCTGGAAGAATTTCAGCGCCAGCGCCAGCAATCCCAGTGACAGACCGAAGTAGATCGGCGCCAGCAGCCAGCGCGAAGCGTACATTGCATTTTCAATAAAGCGTTCCATCGTTACTCACACAAGGGGCTGGAAATGGCCGCGAGTATATCAGCCCCTAATGACAGCCAGAAATAGCCCGAAATACCTCCGCCCACGCGTATGTATCAAAGGTTTTCTGCTAGTGTCGAAAACAATGCCAGCCCGGCGACAGTGGACAGGACAACTGGAAATGCATGTGCGATTACCATTAGCGACGACCGCAATTTGCCTGGCCCTGCTCCTCGGTGGCTGTTCGCCCGATGACGAGAAACACCCGCAGACTCTCGAACAGAAGACTGCACAGTTCGAACAGTCGCTGGATACCATCAGCGATCCCAAGCTCAAGGACGCCGTCACCGAACTCGGCGGCTCGCTGCTGTTGCTCGAACGCGCGCAGCAACGGCTCGACGATAAGCCGGCGACAACCGAATACGGCGAAGACGCCCTCGGCGTGCTCAAGCACTACCCTTCGCCGCAGGCACTGGTCGATACCTTCATCAACGGTCTGTTTGTGCTGCACAAGGATTCCAGTTCCGACTACCTGACCGACCTGCAACCGGTGTTCCCCTTCAACCTGAACATTCCCGGCGGCTTCCTGTTCCCGCATGGCGTGGAATGGCAGTCGGTGACCCTGAGCGACAACCGCGTGATCGCCTTCCAGCCGGAATGGTCGGAAACCGACCCCGGAATCCAGCTCAGCCCATCCAGCTCGAATGTGACCAACCCCGATGATCTGACCGTGACTTACCCGTTCATCGACGGTCTGGACCGGGACAAGGACAAACAGCCGCAACCGGTCAGCCTGCAAGGCCAGGTCGAAGTCATCGCGCCGAAGCGCCTGCACACTTTCAACCTGAGCAAGAACGACATCGGCCAGACCCGCAGCGATGACAACCTCAGCGTCACCCTGGTCAAACTTGAGAAGAACTACGCCGAAGTCGAATTCAGCAACAGTTCGCCGCTCGCCGAGGAAGTCCGCGAAACCCCGCTCAACCCGCTGATCGTCCAGGCGCGCGACAACACGGGGCAGTATCTGGGGCGCGCCGGTTCGATCAACGAAAGCCCGGCGCAAGTTGCGTTCTATCAGAAACAACTGGCGCAGTTGCAACAGGCAACGACCTGGAGTGACACCCTGGAAAAACAGCTGAACGACGAGCAAAACGCCTTCGAACAGCAGCATCCACGCCGCTACAACAAGGTCTACTTCAATGGCCCCATCGAGACACTTGAAGTCAGCGTGCTGGACTTTTCGCAAGCGACAGTAACCCGCAAAACCCTTGATCTGCCGATCCGCGAATTTGACGCGCACACCACCGCCAAAGCCGTGCAGCCGCTCGATCTGCCAATCACCGCCTATGACGATCGGGCGGTGAACTGGCTCAAAGGCGCCAGCCTCACCGAAGATCAGTTGAAAGCCAGTGTGCATATCCGCCAGTCGGTGGAAGATCCCAGCGCGGCGCGCATCGAGTTCGATCACCGTAAAACCTTCAATGATGAATTGCTCGGTGATGACCTGAGTCCCGGCGTCAGTCCGGTAACGTTCTTCACCGAGAAACGCGGCGGCAAACTTGATGAGCCGATTGAACTGCCGCCCGAGGCGTATCAGGTCGATCCGCTACAAGCGACCATCACCTACGACCTGAACCTGTTCCCGGAAACCCCGGCGATTGCCGTCGGTTCGATACCGTTGTTCCTGGCGAAGGTTGCCAAACAGTCGTTCGACGCCAAGTCCCTGCCCAAGGGCCTGGAGGTCAGGAACAACACGTTGGTGGTGGATTTGAAGACCTTCCCCGCCGATGAATGGCGATTCTTCGTCAAAGACGCCAGTGGCAACTACCTCAAGCAGATTCTTTCGGTCAGCCATGATGCGAGCGCAGAAGGCCCGGCGGTGTTCGGCGTGCATTATTTCTATGGGCGCCCCACGCAGGTGGAAACCTACCAGCGCACCGACCTCGCCACCGTGCAATATGGCTTTGAGGTCAAACTCGACAAGGCGCAGACCCAGAGTGCTGCGCCGTGATCACGCCTAGTGGTCGAAAACGCCAACAGGACGCCCGCGCCCACCGTTGATCTGGCGCAGTTGCGCTTGCAGATGCAACGACCAGATCTGCGGATCGCTGGCCAGCTCGTAGCCGTGCATTGTCAGGCTTTCAACAATGGTGTCGAGGATTGATTCGGCGGCGATCGGCCCATGAAACGGGCCTTGAGCCTTGATGGCGGAAGGTTGTTCACCGGCCATGCCGGCGGCGAAGAGCAGCGTCCACATGCCGTTATCACCGGCCAACGGCTTGATGGCGCATTCGATACGGGTCACAAGACCCAGGCACTGACGGGTGAGACAGAGGTTGCGCGACATGGCGGCGACCCTCGGTAAAGCCGTTATTCAGCCCTTGCTGAAGAGCTGTTTCGATCCACTGATCCTGTCCTTATCCTTGAGCTGAGAATAGAAGAAAAGTTCGCCTCGCAAGCCGAACGGAACCAGAAGGCGCCGAATGGTCATTGTGTGAATATTGGCGCCAGAGTGATGGCACTTTTCTCGACATGCAATCCAAGTAACTGTGGGAGCGGGCTTGCCCGCGATGGCGTAGTGTCAGTCAATATTTGAGTCAACTGACAGTCAGTCATCGCGGGCAAGTCCGCTCCCACAGTGTTGTGCGGTGCGAATGGGTTACGCCGGTTTGGCTTCGGCCAGTGCCTCCAGCGCCAACTCTTTCTCGGCTTCTTTCAGATCCTCTTCGCTGATCATCTCGGCAATTACCCGCAAGCGCTCCACCACCCGCGCGTTGACGCTGCCTTCAGGAAACTCGCCATCCTCATTCGGCGCACCCGCCGGCTCGCCGACCAACAGGCTCAATGCCTCGTCGGCCTGACGCACGGCGTAAACGTGGAACTGCCCGGCACGCACTGCCGCCAGCACTTTCTCATCGAGCATCAGCGTCGCAACGTTGGCCTGCGGAATGATCGCGCCCTGCTCGCCGGTCAGCCCGCGGGCCTCGCAGAGACGGAAGAAACCTTCAATCTTCTCGTTGACCCCGCCAACCGCCTGCACTTCGCCGAACTGGTTGATCGAACCGGTGATCGCGAAGCACTGCTTGAGCGGGGTTTTCGACAACGCCGAAATCAGCGTGCACGCCTCGCCCAGCGACGCGCTGTCGCCGTCCACGTAACCGTAGGATTGCTCGAGCGCGATGCTCGCAGAAATCGCCAACGGGAATTCCTGCGCGTAACGGCTGCCCAGATACCCGGTCAGAATCATCACGCCTTTGGAGTGAATCGGCTGGCCCAGGTTAACCTCGCGCTCGATGTCGACGATGCCACTGCCGCCCGGATACACCGTGGCGGAAATCCGTGCCGGTACACCGAACGCCGAGTCGCCGACTTCCAGCACAGTCAGCCCGTTGCATTTGCCAACCGCTGCGCCATCGGTGTCGATCAGGATGATCCCGGCGAGCATGTCGTCGAGAATCCGCGCCGACACGCGACCGGTGCGCGTGGCTTTGGCCTTCAACGCGCGTTCGATGTGGCCGGCATCGGTCATCTCATCGCTGGCCAGATGGCGAATGAAATCCGCCTCGCTGACCAGCTGGAACAGATCACCGATGCGCGCCGATAAACGCCCCTGATGTTCGGCCAGACGCGCGCTGTAAGTGGCCAGACGCGCCACCGCATCGGCGGTCAGCGGCGCCATACCTTCTTCCGAAGTACGGGTTTTCAGCAACTGGGCGAATTGCTCGAGGCTTTCGTCGACCATAGGGATGTCTTCGTCGAAGTCCACCAGTACCCGGAACATCTCCTGGAAGTCCGGATCGAGGTCTTGCAGCGTGTAATACAGCGACCGCGCCCCGATGATGATGACTTTGACGTTCAACGGAATGAACTGCGGGCTGAGGGTCATGGTGGCGAAACGGCCCATCTCGCCCAGCGGCGATTCCATTTTCAGCTTGCGCGATTGCAGGGCGCGTTTGAGCGCATCCCACACGAACGGCTCGCCGAGCATTTTCTCCGCTTCAAGGATCAGGAAACCGCCATTTGCGCGGTGCAGGGCACCCGGGCGCAACTGGCGATAAGTGGTGTAGAGCGCGCCCTGATCGGTGGCGTATTCGATGCGTCCGAAAAGATTTTCGTAGGTCGGATGCGGCTCGAACACCACCGGCGCACCGCCGCTGGACGGGTGACCGACCACCAGACTCGGTGCGTATTGCTCTTCCAGCAGCTTGCGCGCCACCGCGTCGGTCTTGCTGTCGTCGACCAGTTGCTCGACCACGGTTTTCAGCAGATAGACCTGCACCGCTTGCAGATAACCGCAGACCGCAGCGTTCTCGGCGTACTTTTCCGAGAGCGGCGCGAGCAGTGGCTGCAAGGCCAGTGTGATGGTTTCTTCGTTGAGGTGACGCAGTTGATTGCTCGACTCGCGCTTCCACTGCGGCAGACTGGCGAGTTCTTCGTTCAGGCGTTCTTCCAGCCAGGAAATGTCGTCGTGGAAACGCTCGCGGTCGACTTCCGGCAACTGGGCGAATTCGGCTTCGTCCAGCGCCTTGCCGTCGAGCATCGGCGTGAACGCGATGTTGCTGCTGTCGCGGTACAGCGCGACGTCTTTTTCCAGCGCCAGACGCTCGATGATGTCCAGCGCCTTGTCGTAGCGCTGGTTGAAGGCGCGGTCGATGGCGCTTTTCTTTTGCTGGTAGGACGGGTGTTCGAACACCGCCGGAAACGTCGCCAGCAGGTTGTCGATCAGGCCGTTGATGTCCGTGATGAACGCACCGGCAGTGCCGGCCGGCAATTCGAGCGCGCGAGGTTCGCGCGGCTCATCGAAATTGTTCACGTAGACCCAGTCCGCCGGGGTTTGCAGGCGTTTGCCTTCGGCCTTCAGATAGCGTTTGACGAACGAGAACCGGCCGGTGCCGGGCTCGCCCATGACGAACACGTTGTAACCGGGGCGTGGCATGGCCACACCGAACTGCAAGGCCTCGACCGCGCGTTCCTGGCCGAGCACACCGCGAAAGGGCTCCAGATCATTGGTGGTAGTGAAGCTGAACTGTTCAGCGGAAAACGGACGGGTCAGCGCTTCGGGCGCTAGACGCAAGCTGGCAGCAACAGGATCAGGCATCGGGCTTCCTTAACAATCAGGCGGGGCAGATAGCGGCATTCTGGCGCTGCCCGTGCCCCACTGGCAAGGCGCGCCATACGACAAAGCATAGACAACAGGCTAACCCGAGGTCCGGCCTCGGGAAACCAGTGTTTATTCCAAATATTGTGCAAAAAATCACGGAACCCTCGGAATGTGCCTAAACTCCAAACTGCGCGGCTGGAACTAATAACCGGCCCACTGGCACCGCAAGGCGCCAGAACCCCTGTCCATTGGTATGCACATAAAGAGAACAAAGCTATGAAACGGATTCTTCTCGGTACTCTCTTCACCGTTGTATCCCTCAACGCCATGGCTCAAGCGCCAGGCGGCCCGGATTGCGGTTGGGGCAACATGCTGTTCGAAGGTCAGCGTGGCACCCCGGCTCACTTCCTGGCATCCACCACCAACGGCACATCCGGTAACGCAACGTTTGGTATGACCTCCGGCACCAACGGTTGCTCGACCAACGCGTCGCTGACCTATGGCGGCAAATCCTGGATTGCCATGAATGGCATGATGAACGAGCTGTCCGAAGACATGGCCAAAGGCAACGGCGAAGCGCTGACGACTTATGCCGTGGTACTGGGCGTGGCGCCGGAAGATCGCGCGCATTTCGCTGCCGTGACTCACGAGCACTTCCAGCAGATCTTCAGCAAGGCTGACGTGACCGCCGAAGACGTGCATACCAACACCCTGTCCGTTCTGAAGTCAGACGCACGTCTGGCCAAGTACGCAACTCAGGCTTAAGCTCGACCCCGCCCGCTTCCTTCGGGAAGCGGGTTTTGTTTTTTCGGCCCGCCCCTCTTTGGGCTTTATTTCTTTTCGACTTAAGTTGCCACTTATGCTCAAACGCCTTGCCTGGCTGGCGCTGTGTGTCTGCGCCCCGCTGTCCGCCGCGCCGCACATCGATCCTCAACGTTTGCAGCAACTGGCCAACGACCGCTTCTGGATTTCCCTCGGTCACTACGAAAGCGCCAAGCTTGGCGGCTGGCGCAGCTATGTCAGCGACAAGAAATTCTTTCTCGCACCTGATGGCAACGAACATCCCGATCATGAACTCGCGGCCACCGTGCAGGCGTTGTACGCTCCAGCCAGCACTGGCGAACAGCACGCACAATGCGTCTATCCGGCGCGTACTCGCTGGTTAAAAGATCAACTCAAGCTGACCGATCTGCCTGAGCCCGATTGCGCCGAATTCAAGAAATGGTTCAAAGACGTCTCGCCGCACAGCGCGGTGATGATCTTCCCGGCGGCCTACCTCAACAGTCCTTCGTCGATGTTCGGCCACACCTTGCTGCGCATCGATCAGGCCGATGTGCAGAGCGACAAGACGTCGCTGCTGAGTTATGCGATCAACTTCGGCGCCTACATCGAAGGTTCGGACAACAGCATTCTGTATGCCTGGAAAGGCTTGATGGGCGGCTATCCGGGGCTGTTTGCGCTGGTGCCGTATCAGGAGAAACTTTCCGAGTACCGCAGCCTGGAAAACCGCGATCTATGGGAATACCGGCTGAACCTGACTCAGGCCGAAACCGCCCGGATGGTCGAGCATGTGTGGGAGTTGAAGCAGATCCAGTTCGACTATTTCTTCTTCGACGAAAACTGCTCGTATCGCCTGCTCGAACTGCTGCAAGTAGCGCGTCCGAGCCTGCGCCTGACCGAGCAATTCCCGCTGACCGCGATTCCCACCGACACCGTCAAAGCAGTGAAAGAGGCCGGGCTGGTAGAAAGCATCGAGTATCGTCCGTCGCGCGAGCGTGAATTGCTCAGCCGCGCCGAACCGTTGAGCAGTGAAGAGCAAGACTGGGTGCTGAAGGTCAGCGCCGATCAACAACAGCTGCAAGACCCTGCATTCAAAGCCCTGCCCCGCGCACGTCAGGCATTGATCATTGACGCGGCGTATCGTCTGGAACGCTACCGCGCCAACGGTCAGGAACGTGATCCGCAACGGGCGCAGCGCAGTTTCGAATTGCTGCGGGCGATCAACAAGAATCCGCCGCCGGAGCTGCAAATTCCGCAACCGGGTCTGCCCGAGGACGGTCACGAATCACGCACCTGGCAGGCCGGACTCGGCACCCGTGGCGACCGCGCGTTCGGCGAGTACGGTTTGCGCATGGCCTATCACGATCTCAACGACAACGCCGAAAGCTTCCCGCTCGGCGCGCAGATCGAAATCCTCCAGTTGAAGTTGCGTCAGTACGAAGGCAACGACTGGCAGGTGCAGCAACTGGATCTGGCGACCATTCGCTCTCTGACTCCGCGCAATGAGTTGTTGCAGCCGCTGTCATGGCAAGTCACCGGCGGTCTGGAGCGAGTGCCGGGCAAGCATGACGACGAAAATCTGGTCAGCCACGTCAATGGTGGCGCTGGCGGAACCTGGCAGCTTGGCGAGGATGTACTGGGCTTTGCCCTCGGCACGGTACGCATCGAGCACAACAACGACTTCGCCGGGTTCATCGCCCCGGCCGCTGGATTCAACAGCGGTGTCCTGTGGAAAAACCCGCTGGGCAATCTGAGTCTGGAGGCCAAGGGTGATTACTTCACCAACGGCGAAGTGCGCCGTAGCCTGAGTCTGAATCAGCAGTGGGAATTGTCGCGCAACCTCGGTCTGCGCCTGAGTGCGCAGCGCGAGTTCAGCCACGTTGCCACGCCGGAGACCGAAGTGATGCTTGAGGTGAAGTGGTATCACTACTGATCTTTTGATCTTTCTTTCACGCCCCATCGACGAATCCACTTCTAGACTCTCCCTGTAAGCCGCAAAACGGCTCGGGAGAGTGAGATGTGGCGGTGCGCAGGTTTGCTGGGGTTTTTGCTGTTGCTGGGCGGATGCCAGTCCACCCACGAAGATCTGATTGCCAAAGGTTACCCACCGGCCTTCGCCGACGGTTTTGATGACGGTTGCATCAGCGGCCGACAAGCTGCCGGTTCGATCAGCGGCGAGTTTCGCAAGAACGTGCCGCGCTATCTCAAGGACAAGCAATATGCCGAAGGCTGGACCGACGGCTTTCGCCAATGCCAGGCGATGCTCGAAAACAAGGATCGCGACGACTATCGCAACAGCCACTTCGACGAACGCGAACGCGCCTGGCAGCAACAGAAAGACCAGGGCGCTGGCCGCGCATATCGCTCGCAGTGAGTCGCTCCCGGACATCCAGTGAAACCAATGCCCCGCGATCATGGCCCAAGCTTTATAACGGGAGGACACCATGAGCCGCGCATTCGTCAACGAAGACTCCGCCGCCGCACAAGCCGATCAGCCGGTCGAACGGCTGGTCAGTGCGCAACCCAATTACGTCACGCCGCAAGGTCTGCAGCAGTTGCAGGACAAGGTTGCCGAGCTGCAAACCGAGTACGCTGAACAATCGGCCAAAGGCGAGCAGGCCGACAAGCAACGCCAAGCCGATCTCGAACGGGATTTGCGTTACTTCAACCAACGCGTGAGCAGCGCCCAAATTGTGGCTGCCGCCACCTCGACCGGCAAAGTGCAGATCGGCAGCTGGGTGACTTACGCCGACGAGCACAACAACCAACACCGTGTGCAACTGGTCGGTGAAGATCAGGCCGATGCTGGCAATGGCTTGATCAACTGGGGGTCACCGCTCGGTCGGGCATTGCTCGGGGCACAACTCAACGACGAAGTGCTGTGGCAACGTCCGGCCGGCGATCAACTGATTGAAGTGATCCGCATCGAATCGGCTTAAACCACGCCCTGAGCGAGCATCGCATCGGCAACTTTGACGAAGCCGGCGACGTTCGCACCTTTGACGTAGTTGACCTGTCCGTTCTCTTCGCCGTAATGCACACAAGCGTGGTGGATCGACTGCATGATCGCGTGCAACTTGCTATCGACCTCGCCCGCCGTCCACAGCAGACGCATGGCGTTCTGCGACATTTCCAGGCCGCTGACTGCCACGCCGCCAGCATTCGATGCCTTGCCCGGCGCGAACAAAATCCCGGCCTCGACAAAGATATCCACAGCCTCCAGCGTGGTCGGCATATTCGCGCCTTCCGCTACGCATACGCAGCCGTTGCGCAGCAAGGTGCGGGCGGATTCGCCGTCGAGCTCGTTTTGCGTGGCGCACGGTAGTGCGATGTCGCACGCCAGCGACCATGGCAACTGACCGGCGCGGAATTCCAGACCGAACGCCACTGCCAATTCGCTGATGCGTCCGCGTTTGACGTTTTTCAGTTCCAGCAGCGCCAGCCACTGTTCTTCACTCAGCCCGGCCTCGCAGTACAGCGTGCCTTCGGAGTCGGACAGGGAAATCACTTTGCCGCCCAAGTCCATCACCTTGCGCGCCGCGTATTGCGCGACGTTGCCGGAACCGGAGATCGCCACGCGCTTGCCTTCAACGGTTTGCCCGCGACGCTTGAGCATTTCTTCGGCGAAGTACACGCAGCCGAAACCGGTGGCTTCCGGGCGGATCAGGCTGCCGCCGTAGGTCATACCCTTGCCGGTAAGAACGCTGGTGAACTGGTTGCTCAGGCGTTTGTATTGACCGAACAGAAAACCGATCTCGCGCGCGCCGACGCCGATATCGCCGGCCGGCACATCAACGTCAGCGCCGATGTGCCGGTACAACTCGCTCATGAACGCCTGGCAGAAACGCATGACTTCGGCGTCACTCTTGCCCTTCGGATCGAAGTCCGAACCGCCCTTGCCGCCGCCCATGGGCAGGGAGGTCAGCGAGTTCTTGAAGGTCTGCTCGAAGGCGAGGAATTTCAACACGCCCATGTTTACCGAAGGATGGAAACGCAAACCGCCCTTGTACGGGCCGATGGCGCTGTTCATCTGAATACGGAAACCGCGATTGACCTGGACCTTGCCCTGATCGTCGACCCACGACACGCGAAACACCACGGCGCGCTCCGGCTCGCAGATGCGCTCGAGAATCCCCGAGGTCAGATAGTGCGGATTGGCTTCGAGAAATGGCCACAAGCTACGCAGGACTTCTTCGACCGCCTGATGAAATTCGGGTTGATCCGGGTCGCGCTGTTTGAGGCGAGCAAGGAAGGATTCGACGGATTCGATCATGGGCAAAAGTCTCGGCAAATTTGTTGTCGTTGGAGGAGATTGAGCCGGACTGTAACAAACCAATTGCACACAGGAACAGCTTGAAATGTCGCAAATATTAAATCAAATGGTGCACAGGATATAAAACAGGCTGTTTTGCACCTGGAGTGTTCAGCAGTTATACCGCCATCGCTGGCAAGCCAGCTCCCACAGTTTTCGTGGTGTTCACACAATCCGGGCACAACAAAAATCCTGTGGGAGCTGGCTTGCCAGCGATGAATTCACCTCGGTACCCCTGAAAAAACGCGCAAAAAAAACGGAGCCACCAAGGCTCCGTTTTTTCATGCAACCAACCCGATATCAGGCCAGTTTCTTGTGACGTACCCGGTGTGGCTGGGCCGCTGCTTCGCCGAGGCGTTTTTTGCGGTCAGCTTCGTACTCGGTGTAGTTACCTTCGAAGAAGATCGCTTGCGAGTCGTCTTCGTACGCCAGGATGTGGGTCGCGACGCGGTCAAGGAACCACCGATCGTGAGAGATCACAATGGCGGCGCCCGGGAAGTCCAGCAGGGCTTCTTCCAGCGAACGCAGGGTTTCCACGTCGAGGTCGTTGGACGGTTCGTCGAGCAGCAGGACGTTGCCACCCTCCTTCAGGGTCAGCGCCAGGTGCAAGCGGCCGCGCTCACCACCGGACAGGTCCTTGACGAACTTCTGCTGATCGCCGCCCTTGAAGTTGAAGCGACCGACGTAGGTGCGCGACGGGATTTCGTAGTTGCCGATGCGGATCTGATCCGAACCATCGGAAATCTGCTGGAACACAGTCTTGCTGCCGTCGAGGTCTTCGCGGCTCTGATCCACACAGGCCAGTTGCACGGTTTCGCCGACTTCGATGCTGCCCGAATCCGGCGTTTCCTTGCCCATCAGCATGCGGAACAGGGTCGATTTACCGGCACCGTTACCGCCGATCACGCCAACGATGGCGCCTTTAGGCATGGAGAACGACAGGTTGTCGATCAACACGCGATCGCCGTAGCCCTTGGTGACGTTCTTGAACTCGATGACCTTGTCGCCCAGGCGCGGACCGGCCGGGATGTAGATCTCGTTGGTTTCCGAACGCTTCTGGAATTCCTGCGATTGCATTTCTTCGAAGCGTTGCAGACGCGCCTTGGATTTCGACTGGCGGGCCTTGGCGCCTTTGCGCACCCACTCCAGTTCTTCCTTCATGGCTTTTTCGTGCGCCGACTGCTGCTTGGATTCAGCGGCCAGACGATCGGACTTGGCTTCAAGCCAGCCGGAGTAGTTGCCTTCGTACGGAATACCGGCGCCGCGGTCGAGCTCCAGAATCCAGCCTGCAACGTTGTCGAGGAAGTACCGGTCGTGCGTGATCGCGACCACGGTGCCCGGGAAGTCGTGCAGGAAGTGCTCCAGCCACGCTACCGAATCGGCGTCCAGGTGGTTGGTCGGTTCGTCGAGCAGCAGCATGTCCGGGGCGGACAGCAGCAGACGGCACAGGGCCACACGACGCTTTTCACCACCGGAGAGGAATTCGACTTTGGCGTCCCACGCCGGCAGACGCAGCGCATCGGCGGCGACTTCCAGTTGGCGATCAAGGTTGTGACCGTCGCTGGCTTGCAGGATCGCTTCGAGCTTGGCCTGTTCGGCAGCCAGTTTGTCGAAGTCGGCATCTTCTTCAGCGTAAGCCGCGTAGACCTCGTCCAGGCGCGCCTGGGCGTTCTTGATCACGCTGACCGCTTCCTCGACCACTTCACGCACGGTCTTGGTCGGGTCAAGTTGCGGCTCTTGCGGCAGATAACCGATGTTCAGGTCCGGCATCGGACGCGCTTCGCCTTCGAACTCGGTGTCGACGCCAGCCATGATTTTCAGCAGCGTGGATTTACCCGAACCGTTGAGGCCGAGCACGCCGATCTTGGCGCCCGGGAAGAACGACAGAGAAATGTTTTTGAGAATTTCCCGCTTCGGCGGAACAACTTTGCCCAGCCGATGCATGGTGAATACGTAAGAACCTGTCTGTCCGTGTTTGTCACCTTTTGCCATTTTTAAAAACACCTATAAGTCAGATATTGCAGGGCTTGCAGTGCTTTCCAGCACGCGATCTAGAATGAAAAAAGTCACGTTTCAATCTGGGCTAAATTCGATTCGTTACTATACTTGAAAAAGTCAGGTTTTGGAGGCGGATCGTGGGCCATCAGATAGTTCAGATCAGGGTGAATGGCGCGAGAGGAAAGGTGTTGGTGCAAGAGCACATGCCCGTTTACTACCCCAACCTTTATGTGACGTTAGAGCAGTCGGGCCGTGCTTTAAATACGCAGCACAAGTATTTGGAACACATAGGGGTAATTGAGGACTATCTGAAGCATGAGTCGATTGACCTGATCGCTCGCCTGGAGGAACGACCGACGTCCCGTTACTTAACGGACACTGAGATTTCACGTTTTGTTGCGGACGCAGCGTTGTGCAAATCCACTCTGGACAAAAAGTATAGGGGGGTACGTCTGCTTCCTGCAGCCTACAAAACAGTAGGTAAAATTCATGCGCAGCAGCGACTTGAAACCGTGCGCGACTACCTCAAATTTCTGTACGACAAGCTGGGCGACAAGGCGACGCGAGATGCAGCTCTTGATGAAGTCGAGCGGCGGATCAATCGCAAGATAAAGGCTGCCAAGCCTTCATGGAAGAAATTCCGAAATGATGACATGAAAGGGCTGACCAGCCAGGAGCGAAATCGCTTACTGGAAATTATGCACCCTGAGAGTACGGAAAACCCTTTTGCAGATGAAGCATTGAAGCTGCGCAATTATATTATTTTGCTCTTGGGCCTTGATATGGGCCTACGCCGATCAGAAATGCTGCTTATCAAGATCGGCGATATTCGGTGGCACAGTCGTGAACTCTATATCGTAGATATTGAGAGTGAGGAAACCGATCCGCGCACCTTAGCTCCGCAATTCAAAACCCACGAGCGCGTGCTGGAAATGGGTGACGACCTAATCTTCGCAGTCAAGACATACATCGACAGCTACCGAGTCAGTAAAAGGGGGCCGTCTGAAGCAAAGAATCATCCTTTTCTGCTGGTGTCTCATCGACGCAATAGCGGCAGGCCGCTGAGCGTGAAAGCCCTTGATTGCATCCTGCCTCGGGTTGGCAACGTCGCGCCAGAACTTTCACATGTTCACCCGCATGTGCTGCGCCATGATGCAGTCTTCACGCTCCTGGAGAGCATGCGAGAGGACTTGGAAACACTTACTCCTGAGGATCGCACGACAAAGGCCCAAAAAATCCTCACCTACGCTTTTGGCTGGAGTCCTGAATCCAACATGCCGAACCTGTACGGAGCCAAATTCTGGAAGGAAGAGGCCAATAAGGCGATGAAAACACGCTCGGATAAATTCAAGGCTATCCGAGTGAGTGTTGAGGCTGAAGTCCGAAGAGGGCACGCAGAGTGAATCTCGCAGTTTCAGCATTTGAAGTACCCACGCTGGACTCTTTTGATGCGTGGCTGAGTACGCCTCGCCTTGCCAAATGTGGCGCGCTTTTCACGCCATCCGAACCGATGTGGTGGCCTGACAGGTCATCCCGTAGTGCGATCAATTGGCAAGCCGCAATCCGTTGCGTTCCATTCGATTGGCAACGGTGGTTACATGCAGCATTGGCCTATCGTATGGCCGAGGCTTCACAAGGCACCATTGGTCTAGCAGCTTCAATTCTGTCGCGCGCCGCGCAGGCGGGGCTAGATCCCCTCACTGAGGAGCACCTGATCGATTTGCGAGAGCGTTTTAACATGGGGGAGTTTTCTGCGCTCGTCGGCTTCATGGGATTTTGGCAAGCATGCGAATCGCTTGAACAGCGACCGTCGAAAGCCTTGATTGAAGCTTATAACTCACTACCAAAAAAGAAGCGGCCGCAAAACGATGTCATCTTGCGCTTAGACCCAGAACAGGGGCCGTTCACGCAGGTGGAGCAGGACGCCCTGCATCAGTGGGCACATGAGCAATTCTGTCACGGCAACTTAGATGCTGAGCGCTATCTCTATTTGCGTCTGGCGATGATCTACGGACAACGCGGATCGCAACTGCGCATGATGGTCTTCGATGATTTCTTAAAAACCGAGCGAGGCTACGTTGTACGAATATTCTGGGCAAAGCAGAAAAACGATGATACTGGATGGCGAGTAACGTACGAAACCTTCAACTTAGATGAAGATCTTTACAATACAGTGCAGGCCTACAAATCGATTGTTCTAGCTCAACTTGAGCGAGAGTATCCTCATCGCGCCAACTGGTCTCAAGCGATTGGGCACGTTCCACTCTTCCGCCGCAAACTAGATCATGAAAGAAGGGAGAATAGATTAGTTTCTGTATTAGTTGATTTACCGGACCTAGAAGTATTGGAGCAGAGCCCCCAGGCAAAATTTCATATTTCCGGTGGAATGATAAGAGCTTGGTTGTTGCAAATGGAAGGTATGCGTGGATTTCCCATATCCTTGCGTACTCATCAGCCTCTGAAAATTTCTAAAGGCCATCGCTTCAGACATACGCTCGGTACAGACCTCTCCAACGCGGGGCTTGATGAGTGGTCAATCGCGAGCGCACTGATGCATTCAGGCACACGCACCGTCCGTAAATACAGGGCGGTTTCAGCTGAGTTAATGAGGCTGATTGACGAGAAGATGAGTGATCATCTGGCGCTGGTTGTGGGAGCATTTACAGGCTTGATCGTGAATGATCGCGCTTCTGCAAAAAACGGAGGTCGTGTGGACCGTCAGATTGAGGATCTAGCTGTTTGCGGTGCCGATCAAACTTGCTATCTAGATGCTCCCTTTACTTGTTACGGCTGCATCAAATTTCAGCCACTTTTAGACGCTGATCACGGTGCCGCACTTGAACGGCTTGAACGCCGCCGCGCGCAAACCATTTGCAACGATAAAACCACAGGTGTGCTATGGGATCGTGCAATTCTGGCATGCCGCAAAGTAATTCTTGATTGCAAAGCGCTCCGACAATCACGGAAGCCGAACGGAGGTGACGCATGAGTCAAATCATCGACTTTAAACCCTTTAGCAACGTCACAGCTGCCGCGCAGTTGGATGCCTTTATCGCTTGGGCACAATCCACTTTGCCCAAGGGGGTTGCTAGTAAACGGGTCTATGCGGGGATTCGATGGGATATGGACTCATGGCACCATTCGGGTATTAACAGCTGCGCTTTCACCGCACATGGATCACCGAGAAACTCAAATACGAAAGGCAGAAAACTCATGCAAGCGCCATTCATGGATTTTTCCAAGGCGCTGATCGTGTATCACAGCGTATTTCGAGCAAAAAAAACGGCCAAGGACATGCTCTCCGGCGCGAGAATCCTTGAAGTTGCCCTGTTTGACCTGACTGGGACGAGCGATCCGAACAGAGTCTCGGCTGCTATCTGCAACAGAGCTTGTGAACACCTCATGGCCGAATATCCTGATGGGGACAGTGCGTATAGACGGAGTAAATTCCTCGAGCAAATAGTCGTGTTGATGAGGGACAAAGGATTACTCGAAAAACCATTTCGATGGACTTCGCCGCTGCAATACAAGAACTCGGGAACGCTAAAGGAACAGCAAAAAAATAATCAGAGACGACTACCGAGCCGTGAGTCCATTCGAGCCTTGGGCGAGTTATTTAATAACGAATTGACCAATCCACTAGACATTGTAACCCTCTCAGCTTGTGTCCTTTTACTCAGCCAGCCCAGTCGCGTCGGCGAGTTAGCTGATGTTGAGCGTGACTGCGTTGTATTTAAACACGATGCCCAGGGCGGTGATCGCATGTTCCTGCGATGGTATGCCGAGAAGGGTTTTGGAGCGACGACTAAGCCCGTTGTGACAGGCATGGAGTCGTCAGTAGAACGTATGATTGAGCTACTGACACCGATTACCGACGGGGCCCGTAGCTATGCAGCATGGCTCGAAGATCACCCTGAGGAATTCCCCCCGCATGAGGGTGTGCCGTCGAAAGGTCCGGATGATCCACTGTCGTACGAAGAAGCCTGTGCAGCGCTCAAAACCAAAGTTTACGGGGTACAACAAGCTCGAAGGATTTTTGAAACTAAATGGATCGACTCGCTAGCAAAACGTTCCGCATTAAGTCCTGCCACCCTAACGGTACTGGAAGAAATTCGGCAAGGATGGGATACCAGCACCGGACAGCGTATTTACGTGAACGGCAAACTCAATACCTATCAGTTTAACGATAAATCAGTCATTACCTTACGAAAGCTCAATGTCCTTGTACGCGAAAAATATTTGCCTAAGAACTTTCCCTACACCACTGCTACCCAAGACGGGAAAAACCGCGTTAAGTATCGCGATGCATTATTCACGGTGCGTACGGGTTCTCTTCCTAATGAGACAAAAAACAATTTCGCAATGCAACGTGATTTTGGCGTTGAGATAGCTGTCGGCCATACGAGAATGACGGCGCAACTAGGAGGCGCTACGCATTCACAAAGTATCTTTCAGCGCCACGGGTACGGAGACCTCAGGGTCAACACCCATGCCTTTCGTCACGAACTGAATACGGAAATGCATCGGGCAGGCCTTTCACAACTGCTGATTGATGCGTTTTCAGGACGCACGACCCAAGGGTCGGTCTACAACCATGTAACCGTTGAAGAGCGTCGCCAAGCCGTTGCAGCCGTTCACCCTAAAACCAAACAAAGTAATGCAACAAAGTGCCTAGATAAGATCAACACGAACGAACCATTGAATCTCAGTGATATTTTTGATCTTGGCGAGGGTGACCAAGACAGAGTCATTCATAAAACTCACCTTGGTTTTTGTGTCCACTCATTTGAAAGTGAACCTTGCCCCAAAATGGGCGCCTGTTTGACTTGCGGATGCTTGGGCTGCGTGAAAGGTGACCATGTCAAGCTTGCCAATCTGAAGGAAGAGAGGAGCTACCTTAAGCAGCGCTTTGAAAAAGCGGCGGCTGCCGAAGCTCGCAACACCTTCGGGGCTTCTGACTGGCGTAAAAAAACGGCGGTTGATCTGCTCAAATGCGATGCACTGATCAACGTCTTAGAGAGTCCAGAGCTCCAGAACGGCGACATTGTGTGGAATGTTGATAACGGCTGGAATTTGACCAAAAATGCTGCCGCGATGGCGGGACTTATAGACGTAAAAACAATTGAAGCTCCGAAACCAACTACGTCTACGTCTTTGGACGAACTGGCGGCTATGCTAGACGTGATTGAGGGGTAGATGTGGGACATTTAACCAAGAAAGATGAAGCGCAGATCGTCATGCTGATTGAAGAATGGTCTGAACCAAAATTGAGCTGGCCTCTTCTGGTCGAGGCGTGCAAAACCAAGCTAAATATCAATAGAGCTCGCCAGTCGTTGATGAAACTGCCAGCAGTAGGCATGGCAATGAAGGATCGCAAGGCAGCGCTAAGGACTCCAACTGAGAAGCAAGGTTGGGTTAAAGACATCCACCGAGCGAATGAGCGCATCGCAAAGCTTACAGAAGCCAATCAACGTCTCAAGTTTATTAATCATCAACTTCTTGCACGTTTCCTCACATGGCAGGCCAATGCAGATATGCATGGCATAACTCAGGCAATATTGGATCGGCCGCTGGTTCAGTTCAGAAGGTAGCCTGAGAGAGGCTCCAAGTTAAGATGGGACCACTACCAAAAGGAAGCTACGTTCCACTTGCAAGGTAATATTATTCACCACTACAGCATAGGAGATGAAAAATTATTAGGGCTGCTTAAGGTAAGCCCATCAGTAAGCGTCCGGCCAAGTCATCTTCCGAACCTCCACTGCGCTCTCGCATTCAAGCTAATCAAGTGATAAACACCATATATATCCAATGCTACGGCAAGCACTAGGCGATCAAATGGCGCGATTTTCCATTTATAGCGGATTGATTTTGGTTGGCTACTCGTCGCTGGAGAGTGGAGATCCTCCCATGGGCGTTGCATTCGGCCAGTTCGAGCCAACCACTGGGTATCCCGCTATTCAAAACGAGTGCCGCACAAATCACTTCGACCAGTACGGTTTGGCCCTTTCAGTAAAAACCGAAGCAGGCTTGGTTATTCCATCTATGGGAGTCGCCATTCTGGATTACGTTGAAGAGCTTCTGCCCGATTGCATCGAGATAAGTAGTAAGCGATCCATAAACCTCACCTACCGTATGGCCGTGGTATGAAGTCAGATATCCGAGTCGGATACATGCTCCACTTGAGTTCTTACCCCAAACAATCGGTCGGCTATCTGTCGACCTCGCTCTAGCCCTTCAGCCGTCAACCAAATCGATTTGTTCTTGTTCACTGGATTGCTGATGAAACCATGTTCATGCAATCGGCTCATGGTCTCGAAGTCGAACCCTTTCCAAGCATTGCCGTTATCAAAACTGAAGGTTACCAACAGGGCAAGCACGGCTTCTTCAATCAGTTTATCGTCGTATTCCATGATCGTTGCTCCGCTCGTTCTTTAAACTCACCGTAAACCCTACCAGCCATCAAGATGGACAGCGCGTTTAACTATGCGATACCGGCGAGCAGTTCCAGGGCAGTAAAGCTTCGTAATCCTCAACCGAAGAAGCTGTCGGCAGGCGCTCAAGTGCGTGGCGCAGCCACGCATAGGGCTCTTGTCCGTTGGCTTTAGCCGTCTCGACCAGGCTGTAAAGTTGAGCGCTGGCCGTCGCGCCTTTGGGCGTGTCGCTGAACAGCCAATTCTTGCGCCCGATCACGAAGGGCCGGATCGCACGCTCGGCGGCGTTGTTGTCGATCGGCAAGTAACCGGCTTCGGTGTAGCGCACCAACTTGATCCAGTTGCTGGCCAGGTAGCTGATGGCTTTGCCCAATGCATTTTGCGCAGTCACTTGTGGCTGGGTTTTCTCCAGCCATGTGTGCAACTGGGCCAACACCGGCAGGCTGTTTTGCTGTCGGCTTTCATGGCGATGTTCATCGCCGACTTCTTTTAAATCTCGCTCGATACCGTACAGCTTGTTGATTAGATTCAGGGCGATATCCGCACGCCCGGTTTTGCCCTTAGGCTGCACCTTTTGCGCCTCGACAAACTTGCGTCGCGCATGTGCCCAACAGCCTAAACGTTCGACACCGGATTGCGCACCCAAGGCGTTATAACCGGCGTAATCGTCGGTCATCAGGTAACCGCGATAACCTTCGAGCAGGCGCGACGGAACCTCCTGCGCCCGACTGGTCGAGTAGTCAAAAAGGATCACCGGCTGATTCGGCGGCCCGCCGGTTCGCACCCACATCCAGGATTGGCTGGCGGGGTCTCGATCAGGCTCTTTCATCACTTGGACACGCGTTTCATCGCAGTGGATCACACGACTTTCCAGCAGCCGATCCCGCATCAAATTGATCAAGGGCTGCAGGTGTTCGCCGCACTGGATAACCCAGCGCGCCAAGGTCTGGCGTGGAATATCGACGCCGTGGCGACCGAGGACTTTTTCGAAGCGATGCAGCGGCAAACCGTCGACGTATTTGGTCGTCAGCAACATCGCCAACACACTGGGGCTGGCCATGCTCTTTTCGATCAGTTGCGCAGGCTTATCTGCGGTAACCGGTGCGGTTTCGCAATCGCGGCAACCGTAGACCTTGCGCACATGTTTGATCACGCGGATTTGCATCGGCACGATCTCCAGCTGCTCGCTGATTTCCTCGCCAATGGCGTGCTTGCGGCAACCGCAGGCGCAGGTCAGCTCGTGCTCGGGCAGTTCGTGAATGACTTCGATACGCGGAAGATCGGCGGGCAGAGGCTTGCGTTTGCCCCGTCGCTTGGTCGGCGCTACGACCTCTTCTTCAACCGCTTCGTCGACCAACTCGGCGACGCTTTCAGCTTCGTTGAACAAGGCCATTTGCGGGGTCGCAGGATCGGCAGTCTGCTCTGACTTGCGCCCGAAAAGACGCTGACGCAACAGCGCGTTTTCTTCTTCGAGATGAACGATCTTGCCCTTATCCGACTCGCGCTCACTCAGCATTTGCTCAAGCAGCTGCTTGAGCAAAACAGGGTCGTCAGGAAGGTCTTTGGGCATGGAAATCATGCCCTGGATTATACCGAATCAGGCGACAAATCGAGGCGTCAAAACTTGATGCGGACGGTTGCCCCCGGTGTCAGGGTAGTTGTCGTATCTCCGGTTTTATCCAAAGTATTCCGGGGGCGGCAAGAGTATGGTCATGCCTTTCTACTCACCTGAACGAAAAGCCGCACTGCTGAAAATGATGCTTCCGCCACTGAGCCTTTCAGCGGCTGAGGTCGCGCGCCGCGAGGGTTGCAGCGACATGTCTCTCTTTTATTGGCGCAAGCAAGCCGCGGCCAGGGGAACTCAATTGTCCGACGCCAAGCAACCAGTAGAGAATTGGTCAGCCGAATCGAAGCTGTCGATCATCATCGAAACGTCAGCGTTGTCAGAGCTGGAAATCGGTGAATACTGCCGGCGCAAAGGTATTTTTCCTGAGCAGATCACTGATTGGCGTAACGCGTTTATCGCCAACAGCACCAAGCAATCGGCTGTTAAAAATGTAAATGCTGGCCAATCACGAGACGACAAAAATCGCATCCGCGAACTGGAGCGTGAGCTGCGCCGCAAGGATGCTGCTTTGGCTGAAACGGCGGCTTTGTTGGTACTGCGAAAAAAGCTCAATGCCTACTGGGGGAGCGACGACGAGGACAACTGACCTTGTTGCCAGAACGGTATTTACTCGTTGGTTGGCTCAATGAAGCCATCCTGGCGGGCGCCCGCAGGGCGCCTGCTTGTCAGGAAGTAGGCATTTCACTGAGGACGCTGCAACGCTGGAACTTGCCGGAAGAAATCTTGGCAGATGGACGCACGACGACGCTCAGGCCGATACCGAGCAACGCGCTCAGCGAACTTGAACGACAAGGCATCGTGACGCTGTGCAACAGCAAAGCCTATGCGCATCTCCCTCCGAGCCAGATCGTGCCGCAATTGGCCGACGAGGGACGATACGTGGCCTCGGAGGCGACCTTTTATCGCGTGCTGCATGCGGCAGGTCAGCAGCATCATCGCTCCCGAGCTAAGCGACCGCATCGCCATGAGGCACCGACCACTTACGCAGCGACATCGGCCAATCAGGTGTGGTCATGGGATATCACCTATCTGCCATCGCCGGTTCGCGGAAAGTTTTACTACCTCTATTTGATCGAGGATATCTACAGCCGCAAGGCCGTGGGCTGGGAAGTCCACGAAGCCGAGAGCGGCGAAAAAGCAGCAGCGTTACTACAGAGAAGCGTAACGCTTGAAAAATGCTGGCGTCAGCCTTTGGTGTTGCACTCGGACAATGGTGCGCCGATGAAATCGGTGACGCTGCTGACCAAAATGTATGACTTGGGCATCACTCCATCGCGCGGCCGACCACGGGTGAGCAACGACAACCCGTACTCGGAATCACTGTTCAGAACGCTCAAGTACTGCCCGCAATGGCCGCACGATGGGTTTACCAGCGTGGATGATGCGCGAATCTGGGTGAGGGATTTTATGACCTGGTACAACACCGTGCATCGTCACAGCCGAATCCGCTTCGTAACCCCGGCTCAACGCCACGACGGGAAAGACAAAGAGATCCTGGCGCGCCGGGACGCGATCTACGGGCTTGCCCGAGAAAGAAGGCCGGAACGGTGGTCGGGTGAAACGCGTAACTGGAACCCGATCGGGACGGTGTATCTGAACCCAGAAAGGGAGCTAACCGTAGTGGTAAAAGTCGCATAGCGAGACGGTGGACGCGACAACTACCTTGAAAAACGCCGGTTGCGCCACAAATCAAAACCGTCCAATAACCAGTTGAGTTCTTGAACCGTCAGCACGATGGCTTCATCCGAACAATCCGGCGATGTTTTGAAGCGCTCGGATTCCAGCCGCTTTAGCCAAAGGCAAAAGCCGTTGCGCTCCCAATACAAAATCTTCACTCGGTTGCGAGGCTTGTTGAGGAACACGAAAAGCACCGGGTCAAACACCGCGACCTTGATGTCCAGTTCGACCAGAGCGGCGAGGCCGTCAATGGATTTTCGGAAGTCGACAGGCTTGGGATAGAGATAGACTTTTTCGACTTTTGCGTCGGGACGCATCATGAGGTGCTGGCTCCGGAAAGGAATCGGGAGCACAGCATCGGGGATCAGGTGATGACTTTGAATGTGGGGTTTATGGAGCGCTTACGATAAGTATCCTCGGCATTCCCACTGCTTTTTATGAAGAGTTGTTTCCTGACCATGTGATCAGGTACACGCGCCAATTCGCTAGGTGAGCCGCTCTATGGCGAGCAAGATGGGCCGTCTATAGCAGGGAGGTGTGATCCTTGAGTTATCGGAGACCGCAAAAGCTACTGACTGGAGCAATTGCCAGAGCCTCAAGAGCAGGGGCAGGAACTCAGCATTGGTGCGTCAGACCAGGCTCGCCCGTATCTGAGAGTAAGGTGTATGGTGGTCACTGGGTCTCCATTCTGAGCAGACTCGAGCGAGTAGCGTTCACTATCCGAAAATGCACCTTGGGCACATCCAGGGAACACCAACTCCAGAAATGTGATTACGGCCTCAGGGCATCCAATATCTAGCACGTCCTCGACGTTGGACAGATCGTTTTCACTGAGGTCAGTAGGCTTCAAAATAATAATGTCAAAGCTTATTGCTGCAGGCTCCCATCTTGTAATCCATTCGGCATCGGCATTCCCTTTTATATGTCCGGCTACCACGCCTCGCGTAATTAAACCGGTGACCATTTGAGAACGTCTTTCAGATATGCATACGGATCATGACCAGTGTCCCGCGCAGACTGGATCAAGCTCATGATCGCCGCCGTCCGTTTGCCGCTACGCAGCGACCCAGCAAACAACCAGTTCGACCGCCCAAGCGCCCACGGCCGGATCAAGTTCTCGATTTGGTTGTTGTCGATGGGCACAGCACCATCTCCCAGGTAGCGCGTCAGTGCTACCCAGCGTTTGAGGCTGTAATCCAGGGCCTTGGCCGTAGCTGAGCCCTCGGGCACAAGTTCGCGTTGGGCCAGCATCCACTCATGAAGTTTTTCAGCGATGGGCACCGCCGTTTCCTGGCGTAATCGCCAACGGTCTTCGTCGCTCATTTCCTTGGCGTGTCGCTCGACTTCGTACAGCCCGCCAATCGAGTGAAGCGCCTGCTCCGCCAACTGGCTTTTATTCGCGACGTGCAGGTCGAAGAACTTGCGGCGCGCGTGGGCTATGCAGCCGATTTCGGTGATGCCCAGCTCGAAGCTTGTCTTGTAGCCGGCGAAGTCGTCACAGACCAGCTTGCCGTTCCACGTGCCCAGGAAGTTACGCGCATGTTCGCCGGCACGGCTGGGGCTGAAGTCGTAGACCACGGCCTTGAGTGCCGAGAATGGCGTGCTGCGGTAGGCCCAGACGTAAGCGCGGTGGGTTTTCTTCTCTCCTGGAGCCAGCATTTGTACCGGTGTTTCATCGGCGTGGACTACGCGCTGGGCCAGCACCGCTTCGCGCAGCGCATCGACCAGCGGCTGACGCTGCACGCCGGTTTGCCCCACCCACTGCGCCAGTGTCGAGCGCGGGATGGCCAGGCCCGCACGGCCGAAGATCTTTTCCTGTCGATAGAGCGGCAGGTGGTCGGCGAATTTGGCCACCATCACGTGCGCCAACAGGCCGGCAGTGGGGATGCCCTTATCGATCACCTGCAACGACACTGGCGCCTGGATCAGTGTTTCGCACTGCCGGCAGGCCAATTTCCCACGAACGTGCTGTTCGACGGTGAACACGCCCGGCGTGTAGTCGAGCTTCTCGCTGACGTCTTCACCGATACGCTGAAGCTGGCAGCCGCAAGCGCACAGGGTGTTGTCCGGCTCGTGATGGATCACAGTGCGCGGGAACTGCGACGGCAACGGCGCACGCTGGGGTTGCTGGCGTGTTTCTGCCTGCGCGGGTGCGGGATGAAGTGCTTTTAACTCGGCCTCGATTCGAGGTCGGTCATCCAGCAAGCTGCCTTGCGCCGGGCTGATCTGCTCGCTGCGTTTGGCGAACTTGTGCCGCTTGAGAATGGCGATTTCGTGAGTGAGCTGCTCTATGATCGTCTCATCACGATGGATCTTTCTGCCCATGGTGTCGACCTTGGACATCAACTGCGCAGCCAGCGCGCGCAGTTGTTCAGGGGCATTTGGTCGAGATCGGGCAAGGAAGTCACACCGTGGATTTTACCAAAGCAGTCCTCCGGTCACAGCTAAAAGCCAGGTATTGGAGCAATGTAATTGCGCCGCCTGCACCTAATCGCTGCCAAGGCAATCCAAGTACCAGCGCCTGGAGTTGTTCGGGGTCGAGTTCGACCTCCGCGCCACGATGGATGCCCGGCCAATGAAACTTGCCCTGATTCAAGCGTCGCGCCGCTAGCCAAATACCAACGCCGTCATGCACCAGCACCTTCATGCGGTTGGCCCAGCGGTTGGCAAAGAGGTAGGCGCAGTGCGGCTTAGCCGCACCGAACACGGCAACCACCCGGGCCAGTGCAGTGTCAGTGCCGGCCCGCATGCGCATGGGCTGGGTGGCGAGCCAGATGGAGTCGATACGAATCATTGGGCCAGACCACGAATAAAACACGCGCAGCCGTCCGGATCTGAGGCTGGCCATTTTACGGCGACGGATTTATCGCCCAGAGCCAGTGAGATGATCACCGTCTCTTCTGTTGCGCGCTTGGGTGCAGCTTGTACGGGGATGAAGGCCGGCAGAGTTGCGGATCACGTTGGCGTCGATGCCGTGATGGATGGCTACGCTGGAAATCGTCGCTCCAGGTTGCAGGCATTCCTGGACGACCTGGGTTTTGAACGGTTTGGGGTAAGAGCTGCGTTGGCGCATGGAAATCCTGGCGATAAGGGTGATCGCGTCCGCTTAAAAATACGCGGACACCATCGCCCTAAATACTGGAGTTCGGTAGGTGTGTTCGCCATCCGCTTACTCTACAGCAGCCACGAATCTGGACAGACAGATGTTCCCGAAGGAAAGGAAAGAAGGAAGCCCGTCAAGGGTCGGGCCTCAAAAAAGCGTTTCGACTAATGGTATTAGTGCTCTACCGACGGCCAGTCGCTAGATCTCTCGGCGCGAGAAGCAGTCATTAAGAAATGACTGCTAAACAGTTACGATTCAGCCTGCTTCCACAAATCATGACTTTTCATCTACATAAGTTAGGTTGGTGTTATCTCCTATTGTGCCGACGTATTCAGGATCCATGATAGTGACCGCGTCTCCATCACGCAGATGAAATTGACGATAAATTTTCCGGCGAGTAATGTTCTTTGGGCCCCTCGGGATATTCAATATTGGTTTGAATCCATCCGATAATCGAACATATCCCAACCATTCACCTAAGTATGATTCGTTTACCCCAGCCTCAAAACTGTACGCATAGCGAACCATGTTTCCCGCTTTCCAATTAGGAAGATCTTCCTTGCTTGAAGTCCATTTGTTAACAGTAATTGGCGCGCTTGGAGCTTCTACATAATCGGCAGGTTTCCTTGGATCCTTTCCTTCCTTGACCAGTTTGACGAGATCTTCCGTTAGGTTATAAGTCGCAATGGTGCCCCAGTCAGATATCCATGACGGGGTAAGTAGAGACATTATGACACGACGACAATAGATAGTTTCACTACCGTTATCACAGTAGAAAAGTGGCGGGAAGTTTTTTGTGTCAACCCCTTTCTTCAATAAAGCTAGCTTTGGAATGAATTTCAATGCAGCATACTTAGACGTATCAATGTTGACCCCACCGGTTTTAAAAACATCAAAGACCTCGTTCACGGAAGCTTGAAGGGCCAGTTGAACTATTTCACGATTCCTACTATCCAGAGTGTCTGCATAACGTTTGTCACCATAGGCTCGCCAAGTGTGGCCCATTTCGTTTTCAACGATAAGACCGAATTTGCTGTCTTCATCATGCATGGCACGTGAGAGAAAATCCCCATATGGATAGACTAAATTCCGCCCATGCAACTCCTTGCGCGGAACACGAAGGTGTCCTGAGGAAAAAAGATCAGTTAGGAAGTGATCAGCAAACGCGCTCACCGCATAGGCTAATTTAAGCCCTAATAATTTTTGTTTATCATCAGATTGCTTAGAGGCGATTAGGGCGTGGTCAAGAGCCAAATAATGACCCACTTTGTAGGCCGTTATAGCGTTCTCGCCAAAATGATCCCAATTTGTACTCGCCAATAGGTAATACCGCCCGGGTGGGGTGATGCCCCCGGGACCAAAACCGCCTGTAATCCTGTTCCACTCTTCTGAGAGCTTATCTCCCAGCTCGTCATAGGCTTCGTGAGGCTGTGCACCCGCTTTAAGCTTATTCTGAACAGCTCTAACTTCTTGCTCCATCACTTTGAGGATTTCGGGAGCATCGGCTGCCGCCGTCGTACGTGATGCGAACTGAGCAAACGCCTGCATGAAACGATGCTTGCATTCGTCAAAATTTGCTCCGTCGGAGATAGGTTCGCTGGGGTTACCATAAAAATCCCCGCCTAAGGCAACTATTTGACCGTAAGTAAATGCTCGATCATTAGGCAAGGGTAAGGGAACCTGCTGAGCAAGTGTCCCGATTTGGTCGCTATTACTAAGATGGAGAATTGCATGGTCACCAATGTACGTGTGCTCAGCGCCTTCGAATTTTTGCTGCCCTTCCTTACTTTTTACTTTATTTTGCAGCGGTAATTTATGATGACTGTAAGTGGAAATTTGTCCAACAGAAAAATTTTCCATCTTGGTTCCGCCCTTAGGTATTGAAAGAATATTTTCCTCGTTCATTTTCAACCTCATGTTAGTCTCATGGAACGATAAGGTTTACTACTTACGACCACCGCAATCGAGCTCACTTATCATTATATTTAATGACTACACTCACAATTATACATAAAACAATTGGCAAGAGTCGATCTGGGCGGTACGCATACTATGCGTGTGCGACGCCAATTAATGATCATTAATTCGAAAAAATTAATTTGGTAAATCAATAATTCTAAGGCCTCCGTCGCGAGCTACCAAAATAAACTCGCAGTTAATTTATGCAACTTGATACGAGCAGTGGAAGCTGCTAACTAGGCAGCAAATGGCTTATGCTATCCTTTAGTGCTAAGAGGTGTATCGGGTATTTCTCATCAGGGTGTTGCGATGCCAGGTCCGATACGCTATTTATTTCTGACATCAACATCACCAGTGAATTTTTTAGCTCTTGCAGTTCTGTTTCGGTCTGATCAGCAGTAATGTAAACCTGACTTATTTCTTCTGCCAAGTCTCTCTGGACTTCAGCATCGAATTTCTGGAGCTGAGTTTTGTAGCGGGCGAGTTCATCTTTCAACAGAGTAGGTAAATTACCATAATCTTTTAGACCATTTTTTTTAATCGATACAGCAGACAGCGATCCAATCACTCTAATTCTTAGGGTCTCCTCTTTACTATCGGTCTTAAAGTGTTCAGAACTAAGGTTTTCGCCATTAGATCTAGACGAGCCATATTGATTAAGGTCATCAATAAACTTAGTGATGGTTATTACTAATGCGTTCGCATCTGCTTTGATAATGCTTAAACCCAATACAATGTTCGCGCCACCGAAAGGTGCTCCACCATTGATAACGGTGGTTAGCCAATTAGTGCTGGTTCTCGCAAAAATCATAATGTGCCAGGGAAGCATCATAATGCCCCATGCGTCACTGGCCGCATCGTGAGAGGCAATAGGTAACTTAACCTTAACTGCACCATTCCCATTCATCGAATCGTATGCGTTTTGGGAAATAATAAACTTCGATACTGTATTAAACATTGTCTCCTCCTTGATAGTGAAACGCGCGCCTTAGACTAAAAGCGCGCTCAATTATTGTTACCCCACTAGCATATTATATACTGTTTTGTTGGGATCCACGTGAAGCTGTGGAGTACTGGTGCGCGGGTCATTATACGCTCGAACAAGGAGATTGCCTTTTTGATTATAAATCGCCTTGACTTTCTGATGCACGCCTGCAAATTGTTCTGTAATCAGATCAATATTTTTAGACAAAACATCAATTTCGTCTAATACGGCGCCTTTCATAATTTTAATGATGATGGCTTTAGCAGTCTCTGCTTGACCTAGATCGCTTGTAACCATCGTAACCAACTCACCCAGTGCAGCACCTAGAAGCTCCCAAGTGTTAGCCATATCCTGCGCCGCTGTAAAGGCTAGTTGAGAATGTTGAGCTAAACCCGTATAGCCCGCAACTAAGGTTTGAGTTGTTTTAATTTCATCCTGTAAAGCCACCTGCTGATTTACCAGATCCGCTTTTTGCTTAATCAAAGCTGCGAGGTCAGCGCCGGATGCAGCTTCCCCCCCAATCCCGGCGGCAACCAACCCAATGCCACCCACAACGGCGACAGTGCTAGCCCCAGCGGTAAACACTTCAGTAGCAGCGCCCACAAAAATCAGCACCCCGCCTGCAAGAATGCCTAATCCACTCGCGGCCGCCAGTGCAATATCTATAGTGATACGATGTTGAAGTTCAGTAATCTGCGTGGTGATGTTTTTTAGCTGATCAACATCACCGCCTGTTTTTGAATGAAAGTCGTTGACGAGGGTGGCGAACGCTGTAGCATCGGTTGTCAGGTTGTCGCGAAAACTAGTTAAATCGGCAACTACATCGCCGGCAATTTTACTATATCCAGAAGTAGTATCTTTCAAATTGTTTAAAACATCCAAGAAATCCTGGAGCGACATGTTACCGGTCAAAAAGCCTGTCGATGACTTATGTACCGAGATATACTCTTGCATAGCAGATAGTGAAGTTAGAATTTTAACTTGCAAGTGGTCTAGGTAATCTTTTGCGTGCGCTTTGGCACCATCGAGCGCGTTATTGATTTTATCCTCTTCATCTTTAAGATTCGGAAAGTTTTGAAGTTGTACATGTGCTTGGGTTAAAATGCTAATCGCATACGATTGGATTGTGACTCCAGCTCCCATGTGAGTTTGTTGCATCGAAGTGATTGATTTTAGTGCAGGCGTTACGTTATCGGGCACTGCATTTTTCAGTTGGGTGTTCATATTATTTCCCTATAAAATATATTTGATTTATTAGCCCAGCCCACTTAGCGCACGGGAAAGTTTAAGTAAATTTGTTTTGAATGCCTTCCATCCTCCATTTGCTTCATGCAGAAAATTATCTTTTATTTCCACCAACTTCGATTCCGATATATCGGTTGCGAGCAGTTGCTTATAAACCGAGTTAAAGTTAGACTCAGTGTCTTTCCAACCCTGGGCAAAAGAAGCGCTGAGATCCATCATTGCTTTAGAATCATCAACATAAGTTCTGGTCTGTCCCTCAATGGCAATTGCTATCGCAAGCATTTCCTCTTCAGAGTGTAGTTTTTGATACAACACTCCTAGGTGGGCTATGTCGTCTTGGTACTGTTGGCACGCATCCCCCATGCCAGTTATCCCACTTTTGAAATCTGTGCCTGTTATAGGTAGCCCCTCATTTTTCTGCTGCTGGCTACTGTCAGTCGCAGATTCTAACTTACCAGGCATAAAAGTAGTTATAATGCCGGGCACCATTTTTTGAATGAGTTCACCAATGTCTTGCGCATTTTTCATTATATTATCTAGCTGTAACATTAAATCTTTTTTTAGATCTTCAATTTCTTTCTTTGTAGCTTTTATTACACCGCTGCTTCCAGACAAGTCATTGATACGAACATCAACTTCCTTGGCAAAAGCCAAATATGACTCATCAATTTTTTTGACATAACTTTTATACGACTCTTTATTGACAAGTGCTTTATCAGCGTTAGCGCTGATCTCGACTAATATCACGTCAAAACAGTCTATTAAAGTTTGGCGCAGTTCGGTTACATCGATAGGGGGTCGTAACTGGTCTGCGACTGAACCTATGATTGAACATGAAGTTAACGCAGGAGGAATAAGATTTATCCAACCGGCTTGAAATTCATCGAGATAAAGCTTGGCACTAAGCTTGAATAATTTTTGTGTTGCCGCTAGGGGGATAGCGTCCAAGCCACTTTCAGTAAAAAAAGAATCTATAGAGACCTGTGAAAGCAATACCAACGCGCCTTGTTGCGCAAGAATTCCGGAATGCGCAAGGATACGTAGTCGCGTTGATATCTCCTGCGCTGACATTGAAGGTAAAGCATCCATCGCTGTTCCGTCGTTACTTTTAGCTTTAATATCCATTTAAAAACTCCAATGTTCGTAAATTTCGCAATTTTTGCGTCGGGGTTAGTGATATTTTTATTTTTTATTCGAAAATATTAGTCACCGTGATTTTGCCTTTTTGTTGGGTTTTTTCTGCTCAGAACTGCGCTAGTGGAATGAATATAGAATTGATTGCGAAAAAGGCAAATAACGCGGCCAACTTTTTAATTGTAAAAAAACGTTTTTTTCAAAAACCATTTGTATTTCAATTGACTGTACGTCGCGATTTTCTAATAGACCACTTATTGGCGCCATGATGGCCGACATCACCGTCACCTGCACTGTTTTCGCAAAGACCAGACCAGTTTTTAGGTTCTTCGCTACCGGGCCATTATCTTATTCAATAAGCCAATGAGTAAAAACTATTAAAATGGATAGTTTAAACCTGCATATCTTGGTATGGCGTGGCCAGTGCGACAACATTTAAAATGTCGATAGCATTTAAATTTGACAATCCTTTACCTACAACTAGACTTCCACTCCATACCCGGCCGGGTCGTTACTGCGAGTACTGCTTTTTTAAGGTGCTGCATCCTAAATTAGCTGATCCAGCCGAGGCATATTGTTAAATTTAAGAACTGAGTTATCAATTTTCGAACATGCTGCCCGCTGTTATTAAGGAAAGCTTAGATTTCAGCGCGCCCGTAGGGGCGCGGGATTTCGCCGTCGATCTACTATTGTTAAAGATCAGTTAGGCAGTGCAAGACTTAAGTACATCGTTGCGTGTCACTTCGGCTAGGCAACTTGTTGAATTAGAGGTGAATATATGACCAGTAGAGCTCCTTTCAAAGAAAACAAAGTATTCTCAGATAGTAATATCATTTCAGCTCTGACTGCCGATGATCCGAGTACTGAAATGGCGTTAAAAACGACAAGATGGCTGAAAAACCGCGCTTATGATTACGCTTATGATAATGGATGGTCACCAACCAAATTTGATGCGATTGCAGAATTAACAGACGATGAATGGCTGACCTACCGTAAGATTTGGAGGCAAGCCATTGGAAACACTCCGTGGATTAGAAACATTCAGCGCTCGGAAACTACTATTTCCGCAGAGATAAAAAATGCAGATTTCTTGATGCTTATTTCCGCTCTCGCCGATAAGGAAACTGCAATTTCGTTACATATAAAAAAATTGCTCGAGTTTATTATCTTGTTAAAGGAACGAACTGGAGCTCAGTCTATGCTTAATAGTTTTTTTTCACATGCAACTGAAGATAACAGGACAGCAAACACCATATTGATGCCTATAGTAAGGAGTCATGGGGTATTAAATGGTTCGATCATATCACTGGGCATCAACAGTAAAGAGGCTGGCTGGATGTTAAAACTTAAAAATAATTTTTTAGGAGCGAAACTCGACGTACAAGTTAAATTTCAATTCATAGTTTATGATTACTATGACGACGTATGGGAGAGCAAAGGTGTTAATGCAACAAGTAAAACCGATATGAATAATATGCAAATTTTCGACTTCCTCTAAAGCGCATCTGAGCTTGATGCGTAGCGTAATAAGGGATTAATCCAGTGGAATCTATCTAACACACATCAAGGATAATAGATATGAATAATCAAAAAACAGCCGATCAAGAAATACTAGAATTTGCATTTGATATGGCAAAACAGAGCAACTTACGGTCATTGTCTATTTCAGAGCGTCTTGAAAAGGTGAAGTTGTCGCCCGGTTATTCAAAAGATGAAAGCGACGACGCGCTGAAGAAGCTTTTTGCTGTAAATGACTTTTTGTCACCGTCGATAGAACTTGACGATAGTGAAAGGCTAATGGTGATTAAAAGTGAAAAATTCGTAAATCACGTCACGGACAATTTTGCGAAAAGCGTTGCTAACGAAAAAGGTTGGATGGCAGTTTTTCATTCTGACAAACCATGGACTGCCGCTGATATTGACAAAGGATTACTAGAGTGCAAGCTAGATAATAAATCCACAACAGTGTATTACTCTTCTGTGATGAAATATGTCGTAAACAATCTAGTACCATGGTTAGTCCCAGTTAGCAATTATGCATCGATTTACAAAACCTCAAGTGCGGGTGGCTCTTTTAAACTAACAGAGGTGTTTGACTCGGTTGCAACTATCATTTTTCCCGAAAGTGTCGCAATTAAACTAGTTAAAAACTTTTTCGACAAATTTATTACTGCAGACCAACCTGCCGTAGGAGAAAATGGAAAAAAGAATGACGTCATCGCCAGGGAAGCATTGAAGCTGACGTGGGATTATAAATTCAAAAATGAAAACACCAGAAACACCCAAATCACTCCCGTAGTTAGACAGCAAGGTTTTCTAACCATCGGTTTCATGGGCGCTTATGCCGATAAAAAAGAAAGTAGTGGTGATTTTTTTCTAGTAAGTTTTTTTTCAAACAAAAGCGATGTGGTCGGGCAGGGTGTTTCCGCTCATTTTGACGCGCAAACGTGGAACGTTTGGAAAGAAAGAGTTTTGGAACAACTGAAAAAAACTGATGCGTCGGATGTGGAGGCAGCCTTCAGCTTTCTTAGTTGAAGGTCTCAGCAGAATATTTTATAAGGCACCTTAATAAATTGTTGAAGCTTAAGAATATTCTAACCGAGCATTAAATTAGAGTATTGTGAAAATTTCATATATAAAACTTTATGCTTGCGGATATGGGCAACCGTAACCGCAAGTAATTAATCAATTTTCCAGCAATCTCCTTAGCCTATATTTTCTACTCAATACAAGCCGCCTCGCTGACTTGATAATTTCTGTTTGCTTTAATTGCTAGTGCATTGCTTGATTTGGATTGTCTTTAGTGCCGCCCATTTGATCGTTCAAGTCTTTAATAAAAGTTCTAGCGTATGCAGCCTTTGTCAACGCTTGTAGCTATAACAATACTCAAAGTAACCCTAATATTGCCGCTTTAGCGATGGCTTGGGTTTTATTGCAACAATTCATTTTTTTTGTGCTTTGTTTTATATGAAAATAGACCGTTGCTTTGCTAACAAAGACGCGCGACGCGATTTGCTCTGCGTTATAGCCTTCAGCTACCAGCCTTAGTATATTGAGCTCTTTGCGCGTGAGTTCTTGTATTGTTTTTTCAGCCAACGCTTTTAAGTTATATTGCCTTGACAAAAACTTGAACAGACTGTTGCAATGTGGATAAAGAGCATTATATATTTCGTTTGCTTCGATGTTTTGTTCTGGGGTTTTCGCTAGTGGAATGCATACGTACAGTTTATACCCACTGTAAAAACTATAATTGTATATTACAACGCTTCCGATCTGGCATCCTGTAATTGCAGGCGAAGCAAAATCGAAAAGCGCTGTATGTTTCTTTTTGACCCATGTTGTTATTTCTTGCGTAGTTATAGAAGCATCTAGTAGTTCGTATATTTCTTCAATACCTGTGTCATGCTTCCATTTTTGAGTGTAAGCGAGGTTATCTGTTACATATATCGTGGGTGTGGATATCGGGAGTGGGCTTTTTATGTATATGATATAATTCTCGCACGACGCTAACTGGCGAATACCCACCGTTATTTTAGAATGAAGTAGGGGGTGTATCGTAGGTCTTATTAATTGTAGAGCAGCATTTTTCATTTTAAAACGTCCGTGTTTCAGTCGTCTTATTTTAGTAGGGTTGGTGGCTACACTATCACGTCGGTGAAGATCCGTCATAAACTCGGCGCGCTGCAGAGCATTAGATTAACCATGATTGTGATGGTGTTCGCATTACTAACAAGCTTTATACAAAGTTTTGCGACAATAGACGCTAGCTCAATTTGCGATAAATATAACTTTTGTGGAGTATTACCAAAATCCACCCATTGCGCGGCTGATCTTTTAGCGCAGGCATAACAAGAGCGTTAGCCTCTGACGCATAGGTACGTATACAAAGCGTTGGCTCTACTTGTACATGAGTGTTTTTTGTGAGGCCAAGGCTGTTCGCCATTAATGCCAAATAGGGATACGTAAGGCTCAGACCCTCACCTTCAACGACTCCACTCACATTTTTCATCGATGTTGTTATCCCGCCACCGCTTTTGAGAGCTATGTGCTGTAAGGTTCCCAGAATTTTTCCGTCTCGGGCTTGAGTAAACTGCAAGAACTCGGCGCTTCATGAGCCTTTGGCCGTGTAACCACATGAAATTATGCGGTCAAATGCATAACGAGCTTTCCCCGCCATCCCTCCTCAAGACAAAACCAATATAGTGGCTGCTGGAGAATTCCCAACGTGCTAAAAAGCGGTCCTTTGGGTACGATTTTTTTCTTAGAGTACGTTTTTTCCGAATTATGTAGTGAATCGCCCCGGGTTTTCTAGACACTCTCCAGGCTCGCTGTGTAACGCTTTTCAAACTCTACCGGTGACAGCTGATTGTTGAAACCATGACGACGCTTCGAGTTGTAAAACATCTCGATGTAATCGAACACATCACCACGAGCATCCTGCCGTGTGGTGTAGATTTTTCTCTTGATCCGTTCCCGTTTCAGCAGCTGGAAAAAACTCTCAGCTACGGCGTAGTCGTGGCAGTTACCTCGACGGCTCATGCTGGCGACCAGGTTGTTGGCCTTTAGAAAACTGCGCCAATCAGAGCTGCTGTACTGGCTGCCCTGATCAGAGTGAACCATTACCTCCTGCTTTGGTTTACGCCTCCACACGGCCATCAGCAGTGCATCAATGGCCAAGTCGCTGGTCATTTGTGACTTCATTGACCAGCCAACGACCTGGCGCGAAAACAGATCGAGCACCACGGCCAAATACAGCCAGCCTTCATAGGTTCGGATGTAGGTGATGTCGGTGACCCAGACTTTGTTGGGTTCTCTGACATCGAACTGGCGCTTCAGTAAGTTTGGTGAGGCAACCGCTGGTTTGCCGCCAGACTTTCCTGGTCGCCGCCGATACCCAGTCTGAGAACGCAAACCTTCAAGGCGCATCAGCCTAGCCACCCGATGACGACCACAGTTCTCGCCAACCTCGCGCAGGTCATCATGGATCTTGCGATAGCCATAAACACCACCGCTTTCCAGCCAGGAGTGCTTGATCAAGCCGAGCAGTCGTTGATCGTCCTTGGCTCGTGCAGACTTTGGTTCGGATAGCCACGCGTAGTAGCCGCTGGGATGAACCTTCAGCGTCAGGCAAAGCCGTCGAATGGAGTAGTCACCCGCAAGCTGCTTGATAAAGGCGTACTTCAGCCGCACTCCTTGGCAAAGTACGCGGCGGCCTTTTTTAAGATGTCTCGCTCCTCCGTCACCCGTTTTAGCTCAGCACGTAGACGTCGAAGCTCAGCACTCTGATCGTCCTCCTGGACGCGCTGCTCCAGGGGCTTGGTGTAGCGCTTAATCCAGCCATAGATGCCGTGCACGGACACACCCAATCGCGCAGCCACCTCCGAGACAGGAAGCTGCTTTTCGGTCACTTGGTTGACCGCCTGGATTTTGAATTCTTCGGGATAACGCTGGTTGCTCATGGCACCTCCTAATGGGCCTCATTTTAAGGCTTGGAGGTGTCTACGAAACTAGGGGCGATTCAGTAGCTCCCCTAATGGATGCTTTCATCAGGTCTTTTCAAAATGCTGCGTGTTCCCTGCACGATGCTTGTTTTTATTTAGAAGAGTACTACGCTCCAAAACATATCGTGGTGATTTCAGGGAAAAACTTAGGAACGTAAAACGAAAGCTGTTAATAGCTACAACGTTATATGCTTAAAAATTCCTTTGCGAAAGGAGTTATAGAGAAACAGTATGGTAGTCATTATATTAATAATGATGAGTCGACTAATTTTGTAATATATGATTTATCAGGTCAGTACTCGTCAGCAAATAATGCTTGCGGGTAAAAATTGTTCGGCCCCACCGTCTTTCAGTGCAGAATAACTTTGGTTTGTTTATACTGAAGATTCTACTAGCTCAGTCTTTTTATGGGACTTGATTCCAGATATAGGGGAGGCATAAATATTCACATTGCCAATCCGAATCCCAATACATATATCGTAGCAACAAAATGTAAATTTTTTTGGTTTCCTCTTGATGCCTGAAGTGATTCCAGGTTTTTACCCACTTTTTTGCGTGAGCTTTATCGGGATGTTGATGCCTACGCCGAATTGACCTGAGGGGGGACGAGCTCGTAAGTGCTGCGCGGTACCATACTAACCTGTCGTAGCCACTCCTGTAGTGCGTAGCCGTCTACGGCTAAAATGAGTCACAATCTTGAGTTCTTTGAGCTTTAGAAGCTCAGATAACGCGTACTCGTGGCGCTAGAGACCAAAAATCTATTATCGTGAGAGGCTTTGTAAGACATTTGGCGAACACTTATTGAAAAATTAATTAGTTGTATTGCTTCCGTCGTGGCAATAATGTTTAGCCTTTAAACAGGCAAGTGAAAGGACGATTTCGTAGTGTGCTCGTGCCTATCGCACGATGACTAAAAATAAGGATGTTAGCAATGTCACAGATAAAACTGAAAAAAAAGATGGTTAACTCGTTAGGTGAGGTCAGTTCGGCTTATAGTCTGGTCGATACATTTAGCCATTTATACGACCGCGGTGGCTCTGAACTGATTAATGGCAAACCGTCCTACACCGTGAATCAAGCAGCCACCCAGCTGCTGCGCGGTCATGCCGCTTACAGAGACGCTGATGGAAACGGCAAGATTGACCTTACCTACACCTTCCTCACCTCGGCATCTTCGAGCACCATGAATAAACATGGCATCTCCGGATTCAGTCAATTCAACACCCAGCAGAAAGCACAGGCCGTACTAGCTATGCAATCCTGGTCGGATGTTGCCAACGTTACCTTCACCGAGAAGACTTTCGGCGGAGACGGTCACATGACCTTCGGCAATTACAGCGCCGGCCAGAATGGTGCGGCGGCGTTCGCTTACCTGCCGGGCTCTGGTGCAGGCTACGATGGCACCTCTTGGTACTTTACCGACGACAGCTATACGCAGAACAAAACGCCAAGTCTAAACAACTATGGCCGACAGACACTGACTCACGAAATCGGCCACACATTGGGCCTTGTTCATCCTGGCGACTACAACGCAGGAACCGGCAATCCTACCTATAACGACGTCACATATGCGCAAGACACGCGTGGATACAGCGTGATGAGTTACTGGAGCGAGAGCAATACTCACCAGAATTTTAACGGTGTTTATGCCTCTGCGCCCTTAATGGACGATATTGCTGCTTTGCAACGACTCTACGGGGCTAACATGGATACGCGCGCTGAGGATACTGTATACGGTTTTAACTCTACCGCTGATCGAGATTTTTATAGCGCGACCTCGTCTGCTTCTAAAGTGGTATTCGCAGTATGGGATGGGGGCGGTTTCGATACATTAGACTTCTCCGGTTTCACGCAAGATCAGAAAATTGATCTCAATGAAGGCTAGATTTCGAATGTTGGCGGCTTGATGGGGAACATCTCGATCGCCCAAGGTGTCACAATGGAAGCGGCGATCGGAGGGGCCGGGAATGATCTACTGGTCGGGAATGCAATAGACAACTTGCTGGAAGGGGGAGCCGGCAATGACATTATATTTGGCGGAGGTGGTGGCGATGAATTGTTGGGTGGAGCGGGGGCAGATACATTTGTGTTTGGTACTGCCAATGATTCCCTCTACACCGCGCCCGACTGGATCATGGATTTCACCAGCGGGAAGGATAAAATCGATCTGTCGGGCCTAGCTGAGTTTGCATCAGGCAGCGCTACATTAAACTTCGTTAATGGCTTCACCGGCCATGCAGGCGATGCAATCCTTGCCTACTACGCTGAGACGAATCAAACTTGCCTATATATAGACTTTGATGGCACAAGGGGGGGCAAACTTTGCCACAGGCACCGTTGGTCAAGCTTCTGTAACTGATATCATAGCTTAAGCCAAAAATGCAGAAAGATCCGTCTTATAGCCAAGCAGGGCGGATCTTCTGTCCAATCGTGTTTTCTAAAAATGGCGAAATATTAGACTGGATTTGCCAGAAACTTTATGGCTATATTTTTCAGCAATAATTTTTGATTGTTTTTAGGGATTTGTACTATAAAAAATCACAAGACAAATTTATTAAAAATAGTGCTAGCCAATTTAGATTTAAGTTGATCAACTTGACTTAATTGCTGCTAGTTTTCCTACTTGTTGCTAAGCGATTTCGGAACTTGTAATGCTGGTACTATCCCGCACCCTTAATACTGCTTTGATAATCGATGGCGAAATCCTTGTCACCGTAATAGGCATTTCTTTCGATCAAAGCGAAATAAAATTTAGTGTGACCATGTCAGAGGTTTTGAGGATTCGAAATGAAGATGACAACATCAAATTGACTAAACGCAGGCAAATCCCCTAATGCAATATCTAGGGATGGTTTGAAGTAGCCATGTGTTTCTGGTTGACTTCGCCACCGACGATTTTGAAAATGGAGAGTCGATCCAAAACGCTGAGATCACTCACTCATTCCTGTCTTTTTAGCCGGTGCGAGCACCTCGCGGCGGCTATTCCCCACATTTAAAGCGCACCCTGTCCTACATGGCTCTGTAAATGTCGGCGGGCCATCCAAAGATTCGACCGCGCGAATAGCGTCACCAGTTGCACGGTGTATTTGGCCAGGCCACGGAAGCGCACTTTCACATAACCGAACTGGCGCTTGATCACCCTGAACGGATGCTCGACCTTCGCCCGTACCTGAGCCTGGGCTTTCTCGATTTTGCGGATGACTTTGTACAAAACGCTGCGTTTGCCATGTTCTTATAAGTGCTGCGACGGGCTGCGATCTGCCAGATGACCTGGCGACCGTCATACTCTGGACGCGTCTTGACTCCGGTGTAACCACCAGCGGCACACACCACGTTCTCTTCGCCGTGCAGTAGTTTGTCGACCTGGGAGCCGTCCGTGACATTAGCCGCCGTGACCACCACGCTGTGTAGTAACCCCGATTCATAGTCGGTGCCAATGTGTGCTTTCGCGCCGAAGTAATACTGGTTGCCCTTCTTCGTCTGGTGCATTTCCGGGTCGCGTTTACCCTCCTTGTTCTTGGTCGAGCTGGGCGCATTGATCAGCGCGGCATCGACAATAGTGCCTTGGTGCAACGACAAACCTCGGTCACCCCGATAGCCATTGATCACAGCCAAGATGCCGGAATACGTTTTAGACTCAGGCCGGCGAACTGCCGAAGGGTCGTGGTCTCGTACAGTACGTCCTCCATTACTGGATCGCTGTAACCAAACCAGTTCTGCATCAATGTACACGCAGCATCGCCATCAATAGATAAGCCGGACGACCGCAGGCGGTAGAACGTCGACTGATAAGTGTCCTACGTTCATGCGGGTGCCAACAGCCCATCCTTAAAGCGATGGGCTCAAAGTGAATCAATAGCTTTCGAATCCACGTAATTATTGCTCTACGAAAATAAATTATTGCAGGGCGACAATTTATGCTCTACATTTCGTCTCACATTCACCTTTGAAAGGATTCCTCATGACATCAAACAATCTTGCACGATTCAGCCAGCGAATGGCCGCCGTTACACTCGTGCTAATCGTAGTGATGCTGGTGTTTAACGCTGCGCTTTGGCTATTTCCCGTCATTGCCGGTAAAAATGGATGGGGGCTCGGTTTTGCATTGACCGATCGCCAACTTTCAAATATAGCCGATAAAGCACAAATGTTTCCTTGGTGGCAAACCCTTGGGGGCATAGTATTGTCAAGCATCCCGTTAGTAGCGCTCGCTATAGGTCTGGGGCATTTGCGCCGACTGTTCAAGAGCTATGCGCGAGGTGAATATTTTTCAAGTGATGCGGCACGAAGTTTAGGCAGTGTTGGAAAGGCGGTGGGAATATGGGTTTTGCTCGACCTTATGTGTGAGCCCTTGCTCAGCGTATGGGTCACGATGACAGAGCCGGTCGGTCAGCGAATGATTTCATTAAGCATTATGGCGCCAAGTTTTGTTGCGTTGTTTTTAGCGGCGTGTATTTCAATAATTGCGCATATTCTTTGGCATGCTAGTGAAATAAATTCAGAAAACCGAACTTTTGTTTGAGATTTATATGTCAATTGTTATTCAGCTAGATGTGATGCTCGCCTTGCGTAAAGCTAAATCAAAAGATCTTGCCGCCGCCATCGGCATAACCGAAGCGAATTTATCCCTCCTGAAGCAAGGTAAGGTCAAGGGCTTGCGCTTGTCGACACTGGACTCTATCTGTAAGGAATTGAAATGCCAGCCGGGCGATTTATTGATCCACGTTCGCGACGTTGAGTAAAAGTAGGTACCTTAACGCAATCTGGCTCTACGTATGCGCAATCGCAGTGCGATTTATAAATGTGTTAGAACATTCATATTTCCTACAGTTCATCGCGTTCTGAGACAGGCTCTATTCCACTGTACCCCAACTGTACGGCCAACTCGTTGGCCGTTTCCCTCCGAAAAAGGCACTTCACTAGGCGTTGTTTTCAATTTCCCCCGCAATAGAATCTCCAAACGCAAATTGTATTTTTTTCCAAGTAGGCAAAAAACCCTCAAAGGCAAGGATCCTATCCTTCCTCTAAAGGTGCGGAATATTTCTTTCTGTAGGTAGACTACAAATAGGCATTGTCGGTAGCCTGCTGATCGTCTATACATAACCTTCCTTAAGCTGACTACCTACTTACAGAGCAAAAAAAAATGAATATGAACCACGACGATCCAAAGGCTGTTGGTGAAGCTATCGACAACATCACCGCAGGAATGGAACGGGTGATGACCGGATTTGCCAACCTAAAATCTCTATTGGCTCCCAAAAATAACCCTTCCGATGGCCCGGAGATCGATCCTCGTGACCCAGCGAATAAGCTTGAGAGCGGAAAACTATCCAACAGAGGCGTCGAGGTGTGCTATCGGCTTTTTGATGCCGGAAAAAGTCGTTATGCCGTTGGTGCTGAGTTGGAGATCAGTTTCGGCGCGGCATCCCATCGCTTCGAATCATGGAAGAAAGCAGGTGGCCTTGATCGCGAAAAGCTCCGCCTGGCCTGAGTATTGACGAAATGACCATTGCTTCTTCCCAAGGTTAATTGGTCATTGTTTCCCGAGAGCCTATTTGAAAGGAAACGAGGTTCTATTACCGTCAACCTAGACGTCGGGAGTTTCCAACAACGAACCAATGGAAGTCATTTGCAGCTCGTATTGAAATGTGCATTCCTACGCGTATGACGCTTAAAGGCAGATACACGCTGTGTAGATTTTACCGTTCCGTTGCGTCGCTGTCGTTCAGAAACAAGAAACGCAGTGATTAAGTTCGATGCAAATAGCTGGTCCGATCGAATGAGACTAGATGGGCAAATCCTCGCTTTCCTATAATGGCCTTAAATATCGCTTTCGTTTCGCAAGAGGTCCGGTATTGAACGCGGGCAGCAGCGAGCTTGAAATTGGATTATCAAAACGGCTTTGTATAATCGACTGCACCTTGCTGATGCTGGCGATGATTTAGCACCTTCGCGTCCTTGTCCGCCACTGGGTCATTCAAAATGCCGCATATCACTAGGCCTCCTTACGATTCCGCGGTTTGGAAGCACTGACTATGGGGTATAAGCATATTGCATACTGCCCCGGCGGCCAGAGCCCATCCGTGCGACATCCGTAGCTCCGCGATAAATTTGGAAGTGCCACTTCCTTGTACCGACAATACCTTCCATGGCCTCGTGACAGGATGTACAGATGCCGATAGAGCAGTGTTATCCGTTTAATCTTACATCGATTGCCTCACTCGCTTTCGACTGCTTTGCACACTATAAAGCTGCTCCAACGTATTTTGGACTTGCCGAACTTTTCAGTGGTCTTGCCCGGACACTGGTCGTTAGGACCATCATGTATTTACGCTACAAAATCCGCATAGACACTGCGGCTCTCACGGTAGAACGGGATCCCGTGGTGATCACCGTCGTCGTGGGCATGCTGACGCTGCTTACCGACCATTAGCATGCCAGCCAATCGCGTGTACCCTTCGGTGAGTGGCTGACACCCAAGTCGTGGCGATTGTTGCTAAGCGGCATCCTCCTTTCAATGTTAGCCACTTGGCTATTGCAGGCTCTTCTCCGTCCAGACAGATTTAGCAGCTGGAATGCCAGAATGATCGCCCGCATATTGAAAGGCATCTGTTACAAGGATCACATACCGAACTGGCGATACTTGGCGAAAAACTCACTAGGTCCATTTTAAGGATTATTCTACGTGCCGGACAGAGTGACCTTCATCGTCACCATGCGTGAGCGAGAATTCATCACTTTCACCATTTATTACACTGACTCCGTCGATAACCCCTAGAATATTTGAGGGAAGTATCCACAATTATCTGCCTAAATCACTTCAAAGAAATTTCGTTGTTCGGTGGCAATGAGCTTAATAGGTTAATGCACCCTTTCAGTACTCGTCGCTCGCATATCTGATCGACGTGCTAGAAATAGATTTTTGTAAATCAAAAGATTCTCTTTTACGACTGTCGTTTTGAGTCCAATTACAATGTCTGTTGGGTTGTTTGATAGTTACTCGATTGGGGAAAACGCGTTAGGTAGGAGTGATTGTTCGATTCTTATTAGAGTTTATAGTTTTTATTCGGTACATCTTTATAAACGCGTGGAAGTTTAAAAAAATCCCGTGCGAGAACCGTCGTGGTTTGCCAGTCCTGGAGTGCTCCGCGAGACAATACCATTTTGACCTTTGATTGTATGGCTACCTTAGAACGAGTATTGACTGTCCAATAGCCGGATAATTCAGAATTCATATATCTCATTAGCGCTTATGCCCCTACGTGATAAGCATCCAGCCCGAATCGAGTGAGGACCAATTACCGTGTCATCAAATTATCTCCATTTTTCTTGACAACTGCTCGGCATCTGCTTAGCTAATTACCAGGCTTGCTCGCTACGCATGAACATCGCCACATGGAGAGTGATTTATGAATGGCCTGAATTTCGTTTCCCTATCAAACCACTTCATAGGCCCGTTAATTTACCTAGAAAACGGACATTCGAAACTCGACTATCGAAAATATACGTCACACTCTTTCAGAAAAACATTTCTGTATGATATTACCATGAGGCCCTATCTATTTGACTTTCCGGCCCAGCTAGAATGAACAACCTTTCAGCGCATTCACATTTTGAAAAAAATGTCATGGGGCACTATTATTTATTAACTTATCGCTGTTCTGAAGGCGAAACCTCGTAGCAGTGTAGAGTGCGTAGGTATTGAAGTTCGCACAGGTAAGTAAATTTCTACCGCGAGAAAATGCATCTAACCGCGTGTGAAAATATGATATCTCGGGAATCCTGTCCAGTCATTGCAAGGCGCTCAAATTATACATTTACTTGCTTGCAAGTAAGATTAATTATTGATGCAAATACAGTGATTAGGGACATGAAAATGGAGAAATAAAATGCCAAAATCATAGGCCGCGCTCCTGCACTTTTAGCAGCGGCGCTTTTATCGACGCTATATCAGCGCGCAATTGGTTTTTATCCAGAATGGATTTAGGAGTTAATGATGGACAAAATTCAGGTTGAAGATACAGCTGGAAATCGAGCAGATGAAGAACCTAACTTGACTGTCTCTTCGGGCGAGCACCCCAACCCAGGTGTGACTCAACAGCCAGGTGATATCGCTTGGTCGGCCTATACAGTGGACGCGGCGGGTCTCGCAGAAGTTACAGTACAGCCATACATATGGAAAGCAAATCTTCCAGCAAATTCGATAGTGAGCCTTTACTGGCCTAACGATGATGTTGTTTACTACTATAAATCTGATTCACAGATTAAATCGGGATCAAGAACAAAAACGCGATTCAGTAAAACCACAAAACAACCACCTAAATAGTACATGACGCTGCGTTAGTGCGCAGAAAGCTGGTCAAGCGATTAATCAATAGCGGCTTACCGTAGAACTTGCGCTAGCCGCTTACTACAGTGAATGCCTGTTGAATCAGATCCTTGGGAAGCACCGTATCGTGAGCTTGGCCCAAAGCAAAACGTGTAATCGATGGCGAACAATTACGAGCTGGCTCTACGCATAACTTTGGACAGCAGATCTAAAACTCACCAGGTTTGCAGCTAACAGCGCTCAACAACGATGTAGCGATTAGCGCAGCGGCTTGAGTAGTAAAGATGCTGGTTTTTTGGAATCGCGTACCCGGTGATCAGGCTGACGAGAAATACAGCCATAGGCAAATTACCTTTCCAACCGAGTACTGAGGCGCGGTTGGATCAGCCGAATCGGCTGGCGATGAAAATCCGTGCAGGTCGACGGCTTTGAATTTGCTGCCGTCGATGGCGATGATCGACTGAGAAAAGAGATTGAGGTTGCGAAAAAACTACGAACTGGCGGCATACGCTTCGAATGGCTTTGCCGCTGTTCTTTAGAAAGTCGGTAATGATTTTGAAGTCCGGAGCTAGACGTCCGTTCGCCCCATCAACTCGACGTTTCGCTCGCCTCACTCTCAAGTAGGTGGCTAGACTGAATCCGATTAAGATAGCCGTAGATATAGATCTTTAGCAACACCGCAGGGTGATCGGCCAGACGACCAGTTGCTGCAGGATCGACGCCCTCAAAATCAAATGCGCCCAGGTCGAGATCATCGACGAAAACATCAACCACGCGCACTGGATTTTCTTCGGCTACGTAACCGCCCAGACACTCCGGCAGCAAGGTGTCTTGCGTCAGAGCCTCACCATCAATAATTCGCTTCATGATCGCCCCCGCTACGATCTCTACGATTCGGAGATTAGACAATTGCGGAAGTTTTCACCCAGGCATTTTTTGCGTGTAGGAAAATTGCAGGCGAAATTCTCGTCGAGGTAGATGAAGATACTGTTTGGCCAATCGTTCTTCACACATTGAGTAGTTATGGAGATGAGCTTTCTGTCAGGCTGCCAATTGAATTGGCCGATGAAGTCGGCTTCGAGCAATTTGATGCCAAATTGATTGTTGCCCTCGTGGTTGCTTATGCAAACAGCGGTAGCAATACCGTTGGAGTATTGATGCATTTGGAAAAGCATCTTCCTGACGGTCAAATAGCAGATGTCCTTGATATCTTAGCTTTAGCAGCTAAGAGCCTAGGTAAGGGCGATGAGCGCCTTGGAAACGATGCGTTGACCGATCTTGCTTATCATCTAATCGTTCGAACCGTAGAGGCTGGTGGTGTCACAGCCCCACAACTTTGGTCTTGGCTAGAGCCATTTCATAGCCGTGATGGATATCAACGTGATGCCCATAAGAAAATGCACGAGCTTATTCAGAGCGACGACAGTTTGCGCCAGTCCGTTCAGAAACTAGTGCTTTTAGAACTGCCCAGTGATCACAATCCAATCCAGCAATCATGGCGGCTCAGCGAACGATCGACCGGCTTTATAGCGTCCGACGCGGATGTTGTTGCGCTCTTTAATCGGCTCAACCCCATCGACGGATGAAGAACGTCGTCGCACTTGGGTTGCGATCGGCGTTATTGTTGATTTCCCTGTGAGCGTAATGCAGCTTAGCTCTGTGCTGATTCAACCCGAACTGCTATGGCACATACGCCATCTGATCAGCAACCAAAGCAACGAGGACGTCAATGTCCTTCTCACTGCTGCGCAGAGTGAGTGGATCATCGCTACGTTCCGATCGCTTTGGCCAATGGTGCATCGCCCAAGCGGTACTTCGTCAGGGAATTCAAATCCTTGGGATGCAAGCGGTTTCATCGTCCAACTGATCCGCCGCCTTGGCAACGACACCAGCGATGATGCAATCGATGCATTAGTTCGATTAAGGGACGCACCTGTCGATGGGTACTCTGAAGAGCTCAAGATTATCATCGCTGAGCAGAAACGCATCCGCGTTGAAGCTACCTATGTTCCTCCCACGCTTGCTGCTGTTGACGCGATCACACGAAATCTTGCCCCTGTGTCCATTAGTGATCTACAAACTCTTGTACTTGAGGAGCTCGCCATCGCTCAAACTAAAATAAGGAGCGACGATGCTGAATCTTGGCGCGGATTTTATGACGACAAAAAAATCCTTTCGTTGAGGAGCGATGTCGTGATCACCTTCTAGGTCTACTCCGTCAAGGATCGTCGGGTTTTGCTTTCGATCCGGAAACGCATATTGCCGGGGACAAGGAAGTTGATATCACTTGCTCCGCTGGAACACTTCGTATTCCGATTGAGATTAAAGGGCAGTGGCACTCCGAGCTCTGGACAGGTTCAGATAAACAGCTTGATGCTCTTTACACTCCAGACTGGCGAGCGGAAGGCTGTGGTATTTATCTCGTTCTCTGGTTTGGAGAACAAAAACAAACAACCAAGAGGCTGAAGAGTCCAGGTAGACACGAAACCCTCCCCACAACTGTTGATGAACTGAAAAATATGCTTGTCGCGAAGAGCAGGTCTGCACGAGAAGGAACAGTCGCCGTTTTCGTGCTGGATCTCGTGCGATCGAATCCTAGCTAAAGGGGACGCTGGTAGGATTAATGTCAACGTTCATAAAACGGCCTGTTTCTACCAAGCTGCTCGGGGAGCGTTGGAACGCAGATTCATCCCATTACATTTTCGAAATAACGCGACCAGACAACTGAACCTCTTTAAACGAATGTCTGCTCTTGGCCGACCGCTGCCGGTGACGACTAGCAGCCATCGGCTGTGGATTCAACCGTTCATCGCCACCCAGTTAGCTGGTCACATCCCGTGCAAATGACTGGTCAAGTCGAATGCAAATGGGTGGTCAAGTCCATGCAATTACGCACACATCTTTCAAAACCGCCAAATCTTCCGGAAGATCATTCGCAATCCGTTCCGCAAACCTCTGTAGAGTCGGCTCCGCCAGCATGAATAGCCAAGCCTGTTCATCTGGTTCACCCGTGCGTCGCAGCACCCGCCCCAACACTTGCCGATAGTGCAGTTCAGTGCGGATACGGCTGAGATAGCAGCAGACTTGCAATCGGGGAATATCGGTGCCTTCGCTGATCATTCCTACCGCAACAATCCAGCGGCAGGCGCTACGCCTGAAGTCATTGATCACCTGCTGCGCATCCTCCTCAAGCTCCCCCCAACAGTCGTAAGACTGTTCTCAAACCCCTTATCGATCAGTTCCAGCTGCAGATGTGCCAGAATCGGCCTCAGATGGTAAACCTGCCCTCGTACACGGCGATTTTCATCCAGCTCTATCCAGCCCACGCGCACTAATCGGCGGATCTGCTCATACACGTAGCGACGCACATCTCCGATACGAAAATTGATGCTATCCAGACGAGCTGCGTAGGCATCGCGCAGTTCCCGGGTCGTAAACGCTTTACGGCCTTGCTCCTGAAGCAGCTCATAGAGTCGCCTGTCGAAGCTAAATGAGGCTAATTTCATCGAGGCACCAGAAGAGTTAACGCAGAGTAAATGCGGATTATAATCCGTGGCTCGTATGTCCGCAAACGCACGATAGTGCCGCCTCGAGTTGAATTGAGACGGTCATGGATAAGTTGGCGAAAGCGTTAGGGAAACGCATTCGAATGCAGAGAAAGGTCTGCCGGATATCCCAAGATGCATTGGCGCTGGCGTGCAATATCGACCGTAGTTACGTTGGGCGGATCGAGCGTGGCGAAGTCAATATCACTATCGAGAAGCTATACCGCATCGCATGCGAGCTCGCATGCGACCCTTCAAGCCTTCTTCCAACGCCGTCTGAAATCTAATCCGAGCCACTGATTAGAAATGCTCAACAAGGTTAGCCTCGCTGAGCCGCTTGCCGCCGTGACTTTGAAGAAGTCCGGGTATCTGAGATTTCCGCGAAATCATTTCCGTTCTGACTTGGGTTGAGCAGACCGGTCACTCCACATCACCTATTCAGAAATCACCGCGCTCCAGCCCTCGTGGCGGGGGCGATACCCTGGCCTACGCAAAGGGTCAACTCACCCAGTGACTTAAAACCCCGCGGCGATGATCATCGGCAAAATTGCAAAAAGTTAGCCTTCGGAGTCGAAATTTGATCCGACCTCAATAAAAGTGACTAAAAATCATGCTTTGACGTTGAATTGAGTTAGTAGAAACGCTAGACCCGAGGGGGAAGCCAATGATTGGCTGGGCTCGCCATTGGCGCTAAAGCGTGACTAAAAAACAATAGCTCAGATTGGAGTATTGAGCCATGGAGAACCTTGGGTCAGTGACAGATGAATGATGGAGCGCAGGCGAAGCCCGGCCAGACCGTGCGCGTCGTTCACTTGATGGTCATCAATGCGTGCGCGCTGAAAAAGTCTGATTCTAGGAGCTGGAACGCTCCCGCGTAACCGGCAAAGCTACCTTAATGACCGGTGGCAGTCCAGCCGAGCGGGGCTGGCACTTCGCCACAACTCAAGGCATGCTAGCCGCCCTTTGGGCGTCCGGCTTATAGTGCACGTCGCGCCAGTCCAGCCAGACCGCAGGATTACAGCTTGTCGAATGTCACGCCGCCCGTTTCCGTGAGCGCACCTCAGCCTGCGAATGGCTCGCCCCTGCGCGGAACATTAAAGGGCGCACTGGCGACATTGGTCCTGTTGTTGCTGGCCCTGCTGTTCTGGCAGTTGCTCGATCAACTGCGCGAAACCGAGAAAAATCAGCGTCAGTACACCATCGACTACACCGCCGACCTCGCCGCGCAAGTCAGCCTGAACATGGCGCTGAACGCGCAGATCGCCCTGAATCTGCTGCCGATCCTCGAACAACCGCAAACCGCCGACGAACAACAGGCTCTGCTGCGCAAACTGCAGCAATCGCTGCCGGATCTGCGCAGCCTGGCGTTACTAACGCCCTCCGGCAAAGTCCTCAGCGACAGCGACGCGAACAGCCACGATGCCGATTACCTCAGCGAACTGGTAAGGCGCAGTCGCGCACAGGCGCATTACTTCAGCAACGCCGACGACGGCTCAGAGGTGCATCTGTTGCTGCATCAGGCCAGCGGCAGTTCGCGCGGTTACTGGGCGCTGCGCCTGACCCCGACCTTCTTCGCCTCGCTGACCAAACAGGCGGAAACCGGCATCCGTCCGCTGTGGCTGGTGGAAAACCGCATCAACCATCAGATCATCAGCCGCGACGAAGGCCTGCCATCGGCGAAGACCAGCACGCTGACCCCGGACGACATGGCCAACAGCGTGCTGACCGTACCGCTGAGCAGCAGCGACTGGCAGTTGCGTGGTCTGTTCGACCGCCAGCATGTGCTCGAACAATTGCTGCCGGCGTTCATCGGCAAATGCCTGCTCGGTCTGGCGTTCTCGCTGCTGCCATTCATCGCACTGCTGAACATGCGCCGCCGTCAGCGTCAGTTGCATGAAGGTCGGCGGCGTTATCAGGACATTTTCGACGGCACCGGCGTCGCGCTGTGCGTGCTCGACCTGTCGGGGCTCAAGCAGGCCTTCGACAAGGCGCAGTTGCAGACCAGCGACCAGCTCAAGGCCTGGCTCGATCAGCCGCAACAGCGCCAGCAATTGCTCCAGGAACTGCGCATCACCGAGGTCAATCAGGTGGCGTTGCAACTGCTCAACGTCAATTCCTGCGACCACGCGTGGCAATTGCTGATCGACGGTCAGCCGCACAGTCAATGCGCGATCGGCAATCAAGTGCTTGACGCGGTACTCCAGCAGCAAAAGCAGCTGGAACTGGAAATAAAACTGCCGGACATCAACGGTCGCGACCAGCATCTATGGCTGGTGCTGCGACTGCCGCAAGAGCGTCACGACTATCGCGCGGTGATCCTCAGCATCAACGACATCACCAGCCGCAAGCTGATCGAACTGTCGCTGCTGGAGCGCGAAGGGTTCTGGTCGGACGTGGTACGCACCGTGCCGGATCATCTGTATGTGCAGGACGTGATCAGCCAGCGGATGATTTTCAGCAACCACCACCTCGGCCAGACGCTCGGTTACAACCGCACCGAACTGCATCAGATGGGCGAGTACTTCTGGGAAATTCTCCTGCACCCGGAAGACGCCGATTACTACCATCGCTCGCGCCAGATGCAGCGCCATGCCGGTTACAGCCAGTTGTTGCAGTGCCAGTTGCGCTTCCGCCATCGCGACGGCGAGTGGCGACGTTTCGACATTCGCGAGCAGGCACTGGCTCGCGACAAACAGGATCAGGTCACGCGCATCATCGGTGTGGCCAAGGACATTACCGAGCAGATTGAGGCCAGTGAGTCCCTGCGCGACAGCGAGCAGCGCTACCGCATGCTCGCGGAAAGTATCAGCGACGTGATTTTCTCCACCGACAGCAAGCTCTCGCTGAACTACGTCAGCCCTTCGGTGCAAGCGGTGCTGGGTTATGACGTCGAGTGGATTTTCCAGAATGGCTGGCAATCGACCATCGCCAACCCGCAGCAACTGAGCGGCATCTATCAGCTGATGGATCGCGTCAGCAAAGCGCTGGACAAGCCTGATCAACTGGCGCTGTTGCGCGATCAGGTACAGACGCAACTGTTCCTGTTCGATTGCCTCAAGGCCGATGGCCGCAAGATCCCGATTGAATTGCGTCTGGTGCTGGTCTGGGATGAACAAGGTGCGTTCGAAGGCGTGCTCGGTGTCGGCCGCGACATCAGCCAGCAGCGCCGCGCCGAGAAAGACCTGCGCATGGCCGCCACGGTTTTCGAGCATTCGACTTCGGCGATCCTGATCACCGATCCGGCCGGTTACATCGTGCAGGCCAACGAAGCCTTCAGTCGGGTCAGCGGCTACGCGGTCAGCGAAGTGCTCGACCAGTTGCCAAACATGCTCACCGTCGACGAGCAGCAGGACGCACATCTGCGCTACGTGCTCAAACAATTGCATCAACACAGCACCTGGGAAGGTGAAGTCTGGCTCAAGCGGCGTAACGGCGAGCATTACCCGGCCTGGGTCGGCATTACCGCAGTGCTCGACGACGAAGGCGATCTGGCCAGTTACGTGTGCTTCTTCAGCGACATCAGCGAGCGCAAGGCCAGCGAACAACGCATCCACCGCCTCGCCTATTACGACGCGCTGACGCATTTGCCCAACCGCACGCTGTTCCAGGATCGTCTGCACACGGCGCTGCAATCGGCCGAACGGCAGAAGTCGTGGGTGGTGCTGATGTTCCTCGACCTTGACCGCTTCAAGCCGATCAACGACTCCCTCGGCCACGCTGCCGGCGACCGCATGCTCAAGGAAATGGCCACGCGCCTGCTCGGCTGCGTCGACGATGACGACACCGTGGCGCGCATGGGCGGCGACGAATTCACACTGCTGCTGCAGCATCGCGCCAGCCGCGAACTGGCGCTGAACCGGGCGATTCATGTGGCCGAGCAGATTCTCGCGAGCCTGGTGAAACCGTTCGTGCTGGAGGGCCGCGAATTCTTCGTCACCGCGAGTATCGGCATCGCCTTGAGTCCGCAGGACGGCAACGAACTCAGCCAGTTGATGAAGAACGCCGACACCGCGATGTACCACGCCAAGGAGCGCGGCAAAAACAACTTCCAGTTCTATCAGGCCGACATGAACGCCAGCGCCCTCGAGCGTCTGGAACTGGAAAGCGACTTGCGCCACGCCCTGGAGCAGGACGAATTCGTGCTGTATTACCAGCCGCAATTCAGCGGCGACGGCAAACGCCTGACCGGCGCGGAAGCCCTGTTGCGCTGGCGTCATCCGCGTCGTGGACTGGTGCCACCGGGGGATTTCATTCCGGTACTCGAAGAACTCGGGCTGGTGGTGGACGTCGGCGACTGGGTGATCAGCGAGGCCTGCCGGCAACTGAAGACCTGGCACCAGAATCGCGTACGCGTGCCGAAGGTCTCGGTGAACATCTCGGCGCGGCAGTTCTCCGACGGCCAGCTCGGCACGCGGATCGCCACGATCTTGCGCGAAACCGGGTTGCCACCGGCGTGTCTGGAACTGGAACTGACCGAAAGTATCCTGATGCGCGAAGTCAGCGAGGCGATGCAGATTCTCGCCGGCCTGAAAAATCTCGGCCTGAGCATCGCGGTCGATGACTTCGGCACCGGTTATTCATCGCTGAACTACCTGAAGCAATTCCCGATCGACGTGCTGAAAATCGACCGCACTTTCGTTGATGGCCTGCCGTCTGGCGAACAGGATGCGCAGATTGCCCGCGCGATCATCGCCATGGCCCACAGCCTGAATCTGGCGGTGATCGCCGAGGGCGTGGAAACCCATGAGCAGCTGGATTTCCTGCGCGAACACGGTTGCGATGAGGTGCAGGGTTATCTGTTCGGACGGCCGATGCCGGCGAGCCGGTTCGAGGCGCAGTTCAGTAATGATGCGTTGTTCATGTTTGATTGAAGTTTTGTGGGGAAGCTGCTGGCCTCATCGCTGGCAAGCCAGCTCCCACAGGGGACTTGCTGTGGATCAATATTCTTTGGCTGAAACACAGACATTGTGGGAGCTGGCTTGCCAGCGATGAGGCCAGCACTGAGACCGCATATCCGGTCATGAAAGCCACTTGTCTGCGACATGATGTCCTTTCATATGCCTTCCAAAACCCATTGGGTTAGAATGCCCCCTTTTCTGCCCCCGATCCTTGAGGACCGCCATGTTCAGCCGTGATTTGACTATTGCCAAGTACGACGCCGATCTTTTTGCCGCCATGGAGCAAGAAGCTCAGCGCCAGGAAGAACACATTGAGCTGATCGCTTCGGAAAACTACACCAGCCCAGCGGTGATGGAGGCTCAAGGCTCGGTTCTGACCAACAAATACGCCGAAGGCTACCCGGGCAAGCGCTACTACGGTGGTTGCGAATACGTCGACATCGTTGAGCAGCTGGCCATCGACCGCGCCAAAGAACTGTTCGGCGCTGATTACGCCAACGTTCAGCCACACGCCGGTTCGCAAGCCAACAGCGCCGTTTACCTGGCTCTGCTGTCGGCCGGTGACACCATCCTGGGCATGAGCCTGGCCCACGGCGGTCACCTGACCCACGGCGCCAGCGTTTCCTCCTCCGGCAAGCTGTACAACGCCGTGCAGTACGGCATCGACGCCAACGGCCTGATCGACTACGACGAAGTCGAGCGTCTGGCGGTTGAGCACAAGCCGAAAATGATCGTGGCCGGTTTCTCTGCCTACTCGCAGATCCTCGACTTCCCACGCTTCCGCGAAATCGCTGACAAGGTTGGCGCGTACCTGTTCGTTGACATGGCGCACGTGGCCGGTCTGGTCGCTGCTGGCGTCTACCCGAACCCGGTTCCATACGCTGACGTCGTGACCACCACCACTCACAAGACCCTGCGCGGTCCTCGTGGTGGCCTGATCCTCGCCAAGGCCAACGCCGACATCGAGAAGAAGCTCAACTCCGCCGTATTCCCGGGCGCCCAGGGTGGTCCGCTGGAGCACGTGATCGCCGCTAAAGCGATCTGCTTCAAAGAAGCCCTGCAGCCTGAGTTCAAGACTTACCAGCAACAAGTGGTGAAAAACGCCCAGGCGATGGCCAGCGTATTCATCGAGCGCGGTTTCGACGTGGTTTCCGGCGGTACTGAAAACCACCTGTTCCTGCTGTCGCTGATCAAGCAGGAAATCTCCGGTAAAGATGCTGACGCCGCTCTGGGCAAAGCTTTCATCACCGTGAACAAGAACTCTGTGCCTAACGATCCACGTTCGCCGTTCGTCACCTCCGGCCTGCGCTTCGGCACCCCGGCCGTGACCACTCGTGGCTTCAAGGAAGCAGAGTGCAAAGAGCTGGCCGGCTGGATCTGCGACATCCTGGCAGACCTGAACAACGAAGCGGTGATCGACGCCGTTCGTGAGAAAGTCAAAGCCATCTGCAAGAAACTGCCGGTATACGGCGCGTAATTGCGACGTTAAATCTGCAGCATGAAACCGGCCAGTGATGGCCGGTTTTTTTTCGCCTGTCGTAAAGACCAAAAGATCGCAGCCTCCGGCAGCTCCTACATTTGGAACGCGTACCTCCTGTAGGAGCTGCCGAAGGCTGCGATCTTTTGATCTTCGGCCACTGGTCAGACCGGTCATGCCAATTTTGTGATTTTCACTTGTCATCCCGAAAAAACCAAGCCTAGACTGCACCCGCACTGGACATACCGGTAAGACCACAATAATTAAGTCCTGAATCTGATACGCGCAGCGTACGGCAACCAGGACACCGACCAGGATTCCTCCCATGCTCAGATGGTGCTCGCGTTCAATCTTCCTTCAAGTGGTTCTCGGACTGGTGCTCGGCATCGTCTGCGGGCTGACCCTTCCTGAATACTCGGCCCAGCTCAAACCGCTTGGCGACGGGTTCATCAAACTGATTAAGATGCTCATCGGCCTGATCGTGTTCTGCGTAGTGGTCAGCGGCATCAGCGGCGCGGGCGATCTGAAGAAGGTCGGACGCATTGGCCTCAAATCGGTGATCTACTTTGAAGTGTTGACCACCATCGCGCTGGTGATCGGCCTGGTATTCGCCTTCAGCACCGGGATCGGCAGCGGCGCGAATATCCATCTGGAGCAACTGTCAGTTGCGGACATGGGCGACATTGCCCAGCGCGGTCAGCACATGCATACCACCACGCAATTTCTGATGGACCTGATTCCGACCTCGGTGATCGGCGCCTTTGCCGACAACAACATTCTGCAAGTGCTGCTGTTTTCGGTGCTGTTCGGCAGCGCACTTAATCTGGTCGGCGAAGCCGCTTCGGGGATTTCGCGGCTGATCAACGAATTGAGCCATGTGATCTTCCGCATCATGGGCATGATCGTGCGTCTGGCGCCGATTGGCGTATTCGGCGCCATCGCCTTCACCACCAGCAAATATGGCCTCGACTCGCTGCAACATCTGGGCAGTCTGGTCGGCTTGTTCTACCTGACCTGCGTGGCGTTCGTGTCGTTGATTCTCGGTCTGGTGATGCGTTTGTCCGGCCTGCGTATGTGGCCGCTGCTCAAGTACCTGCGTGAGGAATTGCTGATCGTGATGGGCACCGCATCGTCGGATGCCGTACTGCCACAGATCATGCGCAAACTCGAACACCTCGGCATCGGCAGCTCGACGGTCGGGCTGGTGATTCCTACCGGCTACTCGTTCAACCTCGACGGTTTTTCGATCTACCTGACGCTGGCCATCGTGTTCATCGCCAACGCCACCGGTACGCCGCTGGCCATGACTGATCTGCTGACGATTCTGCTGGTGTCACTGATTACCTCGAAAGGCGCGCACGGCATTCCCGGTTCGGCGTTGGTGATTCTCGCAGCGACGCTGACGGCGATTCCGGCAATCCCGGTGGTCGGTCTGGTGTTGGTGCTGGCAGTGGACTGGTTCATGGGCATCGGCCGCGCGCTGACCAATCTGATCGGCAACTGCGTCGCCACCGTGGCCATCGCCCGCTGGGAAAAGGACATCGACGTGCAGCGGGCGAACAAGGTACTCGACGGACAGCACGGCTATACCTTTCAACCGCGTAAAACAGCGACTCCTGCGCACCAGCAAGAGTTCTGATTTCAACCCTGTAGGAGCTGCCGCAGGCTGCGATCTTTTGATCTTCGTCTGCGGTAACCCCGCAGGCCCATGGAGCAAGACAAGTGATTACCACCTCAACCGTCGTCAACTCAGTCGTGGAAAAACTCCGGGCCGCCCTCGCCCGTGGTCAATGGCGCTCCGGCGAAATGCTGCCGGGCCAGCGCGAACTGGCCGAACAACTGGGCATCAGCCGCCCGAGCCTGCGCGAAGCGGTGATCGTGCTGGAGACCCTTGGCCTGGTCCGCTCAATGCCGGGCAAAGGCGTGGTGGTACTCGACGCGCAACTCAATGACAGTCAAAGCCACGACAGCGCAGTGGCCGGCGCCAGCCTCGAAGACGTGCTGCAGCTGCGCTACACGCTGGAGCCGTTCATCGTCGGACTGGTCGCGCAGTCGATCAGCAGCAAGGAAGTCGGGCAATTGCGCCTGACCCTGATGGACATGCGCGAAGCCCTTGAAGCCGGCGACAGCGAGGCGGGAGTCAGCGCTTACATCGCCTTTCACGAAGAACTGTTCACCCTGACCTCGAACCCGATTTTCCAGAGCGTGGTGCAACAGACCAGCAACGCCCTCAAGCAAAGCGCCGAGGTGCTGCGTAATTCACCTGAGCATCTGGCCGAGCGGCTGGAAGAAAACGAAGCCGTGGTGCGCGCGATCCGCAGCAAGAACAGCGCCCAGGCCAGCGCCGAAATGCGCCGGCACATTTTGCGTGAAGGCCAGCGGATGGGCATCGAACTGAACATCCCGGACGACAACCTCGGTAGCTGAACCCGCCATGCACTGGAGACAGGCCATGAACAGTCTTGCCACACCGTTGCACGATCGCCGGAACTCGGCTGCCCTGCCCTTCTCTCGTTTTGATGCACCGGCGGATGATCTGTATCCACGGCTGTTTGATGCGATTCTCGAACAGCGGATTGATCCGGCGAGTCGCTTTACTGAAGACAGCCTGAAGCAGATGTTCGGGGTCAGCCGTGCGGATGTGCGCCGAGTGCTGACGCAGTTGGCGCATCAGCAGATCATCGTTTTGCGGGTCAATCATCGACCGAAAGTGGCCGCGCTGGATCTTGAGCACACGCGTCAGGCACTGCACGCGCGGCGCCTGACCGAAAGCACGCTGGTGCGACTGGCCTGCCAGTATGCGCGGCCCGAGGGTGTGCAACGCTTGCGGGCGCTGATCGAGCGTGAGCGCGCGGCGGTGGAACAGGATCGGCGTGGTGCGGCGATTCGCTTGTCTGGGGAGTTTCATCTGCAATTGGCGCAAATGGCGGGGAATGCACCGTTGGCGCATTTTCTTTCTACATTGGTGCCGTTGACGTCTCTGGCGATTGCGCGCTCAGCTGAAAGTACGCACGGCTGTTGCGCGTGGCAGGAACATTTGGCAATTGTCGAGGCGGTGGAGCGCAGGGATGCGGCGACAGCCATGATGCTGATGAATCAACATCTGGATCATCTTGAGCAGACTCTCTTGAGTTCATCCCTTGAGGGTTGTGTTGTTGCTTGAATCGCCATCGCTAGCAGGCTAGCTCCCACAGGGAACTGCATTCCAACTGACAGCATGCAGTCCACTGTGGGAGCTAGCCTGCTAGCGATAGGTCCATCACTGACACCGAAGAAACATCAGGCCGCAGCCACCTTGGCAAACCCCGCCCGAATCTTCTCTTCCGGCAAATCATCAGCAATAAACACGATCACACTTTCCCGCGCCTCACCCTCGGCCCATTCAGTGTCCCAGTCGAAACCGTAGAGTTTCAACACGCCCTGAAACACCAACCGCCGATCCTCACCCGCAATGTTCAGCACGCCTTTGTAGCGCAGCAGTTGTTTGCCGTGCTCTTCCAGCAGCTCGTTCATGAACTCGCTGAGCTGATCGATATCCAGCGGCTGATCGGTGCGCAGCACGAGGCTGGAAATGCGGTCGATGGAAGGCGCTTTGCTCACCGGACGCAGACTCAGGCCGCCGCCGAGATCGGCATTCAGGTTGAAGCCGCGCACATCCAGCAGCTCGGCCAGATCAATGTTGCCGTGCTCGACCACGCGGATTGGCGCGCGACGATTGATGCGGGTCAGGCGTTCGCTGAGCGCGGTAAACGCAGCCTCATCCACCAGATCGGTTTTGCTCACCAGCAAGCGGTCGGCGAAACCGATCTGTGCCTGGGCGATGGTCTGGGTCAGATGTACATCGGCGTGGGCCGCGTCGACCAAGGTGATGATGCCGTCGAGCAGGTAACGCTCGCGCAGCTCTTCATCGATGAAAAAGGTTTGCGCGACTGGCGCCGGATCGGCCAGCCCGGTGCATTCGATCACCAGACGGTCGAAGGCAATTTCGCCGCTGTCCAGACGTTCGAGCAGCAGATAGAGCGCTTTGGTCAGATCGGTGTGAATGGTGCAGCACACGCAGCCATTGGCCAGGGTCATGACTTGCACCGGCTCATCACCGAGTAACTGGGTGTCGATGCCGGCGTCACTGAATTCGTTTTCGATCACGGCGATTTTCAGGCCGTGCTCGGCTTTGAGCAGGTGGCGTAACAATGTGGTCTTGCCGGCGCCGAGGAAACCGCTGAGCACCGTGACCGGGATGGGAGAGGACAAAACACGATCTCCTTTTAAAAACACAAAACAAATGTGGGAGCTAGCAGGCTAGCTCCCACAGGGGGATTGCATCGGCTTCAGGCTGTCAGATCAACAGCACTTCGGCCCACCCTTGCCACCGTAACGCGCCTCTTGACGTTCCCTGAAGAACATCTCGTAGCTCATCACCGGTTTGTCCGGGTGTTTGTTCTGCATATGCTCGACGTAGGTGTCGTAGTCGGGCATGCCGACCATCAGGCGCGCGGCCTGACCGAGGTATTTACCGAGGCGACTCAGGTCATTGAACATGCTGCAATCCTCTGGTTACGCATCCGGCAGCGCCTGGAATGGCGATTCTTTATCCGTACGCTCTTTTTTGCCCCAGGCGGCGATGCCTACCTTCAGCGCATAGAACAGGATGCTGAATACCACGAACAGGAACAGCGCCGTCAGCGTTGCGTTGGTGTAAGCGTTGAAGATCACGTGCTGCATCTGCTCGACGCTTTTCGCCGGAGCGAGCACCTGACCATTGGCCAGCGCATCGCTGTACTTCTTGGCCAGCGACAGGAAGCCGATCGCCGGGTTGGCGTCGAACAGCTTGATGAAGCCTGCAGTCGTGGTGCAGATCAGCAGCCAGGTGGCTGGCAACAAGGTGACCCAAATGTAGCGCTGACGCTTCATTTTGATCAGCACAACCGTTGCAAGCATCAGCGCGATACCGGCCAGCATCTGGTTGGAGATACCGAACAGTGGCCACAAGGTATTGATGCCACCCAGTGGATCGATCACGCCCTGATACAGCAACCAGCCCCACATCGCCACACAACCGGCAGTGGCGATCAGGTTGGCGGTCCAGGATTCGGTACGCTTGAGGGCCGGAACGAAGGAGCCGAGCAGATCCTGCAGCATGAAGCGTCCGGCACGGGTACCGGCGTCTACTGCGGTGAGGATGAACAGCGCCTCGAACAGGATCGCGAAGTGGTACCAGAACGCCATGGTGTTTTCACCCGGCAGTACACTGTGCAGGATCTGCGCGATACCGACCGCAAGCGTCGGCGCACCACCGGCACGCGCCAGAATGGTGGTTTCGCCGATGTCATGCGCCACGGCTTGCAACGCCTCAGGCGTGATCGCGAAGCCCCAACTGCTGACCACTTGCGCAACCGACACCACATCACTGCCGACGACTGCCGCCGGGCTGTTCATGGCGAAGTACACGCCTGGCTCGATCACCGACGCGGCGACCATGGCCATGATCGCCACGAACGACTCCATCAGCATGCCGCCGTAACCGATGTAACGTGCGTTGGTTTCGTTATCCAGCAGCTTCGGCGTGGTGCCGGAAGAGATCAGCGCATGGAAACCCGAGACCGCACCGCAAGCGATGGTGATGAACAGGAACGGGAACAGACCGCCCTTCCATACCGGACCAGTGCCGTCGACGAACTGGGTCAGCGCGGGCATTTTCAGCTCGGGCATGGTCACCAGGATGCCGATCGCCAGAGCGACGATGGTACCGATCTTGAGGAATGTGGAGAGGTAGTCACGCGGCGCCAGAATCAGCCACACCGGCAACGAAGCGGCCACGAAACCGTAACCGACCAGCATCCAGGTAATCTGTACGCCGGTGAAGGTGAACGCCTTGGCCCAGACCGGATCGGCAGCAATCTGCCCGCCCAGCCAGATCGAACCCAGCAGCAGCAACACGCCGACCACCGAGATTTCACCGATACGACCCGGACGGATGTAGCGCATGTAAATGCCCATGAACATCGCGATCGGGATGGTCGCCATCACCGTAAAGATGCCCCACGGACTTTCGGCCAGAGCTTTGACCACGATCAGCGCCAGCACCGCAAGGATGATGATCATGATCAGGAAGCAGCCAAACAGCGCGATGGTGCCGGGCACACGGCCCATTTCTTCACGCACCATGTCGCCCAGGGAGCGGCCATTGCGCCGGGTCGACATGAACAGCACCATGAAGTCCTGCACCGCACCCGCCAGCACCACGCCGGCAATCAGCCACAGGGTACCGGGCAGATAACCCATCTGCGCCGCCAGAACCGGGCCAACCAAAGGCCCTGCGCCGGCAATTGCCGCGAAGTGGTGACCGAACAGAATGTGTTTGTTGGTCGGAACGTAGTCCAGACCGTCGTTGTTGAGCACGGCGGGGGTGGCCCGACGCGGATCGAGTTGCATCACATGGTTAGCGATGAACAGACTGTAATAGCGGTACGCAACCAGATAAATGGCCACGGCGGCGACCACAATCCACAAGGCGTTGATCGCCTCGCCTCGGCGCAATGCCACTACGCCCAGGGCGCACGCTCCTACGATTGCCAGCAGCAGCCAGGGTAAGTGGCGTAGCAGGCTATTATTATTTTTCATTTTTTTATTCCAGCCAGGGTGGACAAGAAAGATAGCCACCCCGAGTTTAGCGCTACTGGCGCCAAAGGCCATACCCCGACATTGGTCTAGACGGTTCAAAGGTTGGTCTATAGTCAGCAGACCTTCGTGAGGATAGCGCCATGAGCGAGCACCCAGCAGAGCGTCGCCGCTTCAAACGTATCGCGTTCGATGCCCGGACCGAATTGAGTCAGGGAGAATTCATCTGGACGGTCAAGCTGATCGACTTGTCCCTCAAGGGGCTGTTGATCGAGAAGCCCGAGCCATGGCTGGGCAATCCGGATTGGCATTTTCTGGTCGACATCCATCTCAACGACGAGGTCGGAATCAAGATGGACGTGCTGCTGACCCACGATGACCATGGTCAGCTCGGCTTCGTCAGCAAGCACATCAGCCTTGAATCGATTGAACGCCTGCGGCGCCTGATCGAGTTCAATCTGGGCGATCCGCAGGAGCTCGAGCGGGAATTGGGCGCATTGATCGAGGTGTAGCGCGGCGCGTTACTCGAACAACGAATCCAGCGCCTGCTCCAGACGGGTCACGGCGATGATCGTCAGACCCGGCGGCGCTTCCTTCGGTGCGTTGCCCTTGGGCACGATGGCGCGTTTGAAGCCGTGTTTGGCGGCTTCTTTCAAGCGTTCCTGACCGCTAGGCACCGGGCGCACTTCGCCGGACAGGCCGACCTCGCCGAAGACCAACAGATCGTGCGGCAACGGCCGGTTACGCAGGCTCGACATCACCGCTGCCATCAATGCCAAGTCAGACGCCGTTTCCAGCACCTTCACGCCGCCGACCACGTTAAGAAACACGTCCTGATCGTGAGTCGGAATCCCGCCGTGGCGATGCAACACCGCCAGCAACATCGCCAGACGATTTTGATCCAGGCCCAAGGTGACTCGGCGCGGATTGGCCAGATGACTGTCATCGACCAACGCCTGCACTTCGACCAGCATCGGCCGCGTGCCTTCCCACGTCGCCATCACCACGCTGCCCGGGACTTCTTCCTGAGCACGTGTGAGAAAAATCGCCGAAGGGTTGGAGACTTCTTTCAGGCCTTTGTCGGTCATGCCGAACACGCCCAATTCGTTGACCGCGCCGAAACGGTTCTTCACCGCGCGCAACAAACGCAAGCGGCCATCTGACTCGCCCTCGAAATACAGCACAGTATCGACCATGTGTTCCAGCACGCGCGGCCCGGCCAAGGCGCCTTCCTTGGTGACGTGACCAACCAGGAAAATCGCTGTGCCGCTCTGCTTCGCGTAGCGCACCAGCAACGCTGCGCTTTCGCGCACTTGCGACACGCCACCCGGTGCCGATTGCAGTTGTTCGGTGAAGATCGTCTGGATCGAGTCGATCACCATCACCTTGGGCTTTTCCAGGCGGGCGGTGGCGATGATGGTTTCGATGCAGGTTTCGGTCATGACGCGCAGTTTGTCCTGCGGCAACCCGAGACGACGGGCACGCATGGCGACTTGCTGCTGGGATTCTTCGCCGGTGACGTACAGCGCCGGCATGGTTTTGGCGAGGTTGCACAGGGTCTGCAACAGAATCGTCGATTTGCCGATGCCGGGGTCGCCGCCGATCAACACCACCGAGCCGTCCACCAGTCCGCCGCCGAGTACCCGATCCAGCTCACTGGAGGCTGTGGAAAAACGCGGGATTTCTTCGACGCTGACTTCAGCGAGCGTCTTGATCTGCGCCTGCTGCCCGGTCCAACCGGTGCGCCCGCTCGGCGCTGCTGCGCCGCCACTCTCGACCATGGTTTCGGTCAGGCTATTCCAGGCGCCGCATTCGCCGCACTGGCCGGCCCACTTGGGAAAGGTTGCGCCGCACTCGGTGCAGCCATACATGCGCTTGGCCTTGGCCATGAGAACCCCCGACAAAAACGCCGATGATAACGCAGCTGTCGTGGATCAGTGCGGCGCAACTCTGGACTTATGGATGAATTGGGGTCTGACTCAGACCCCGATTTTTCAGTCGACCAGTTTGGCTGCCAGCGCCTCGACGCGACTGAGATCACCTTTGGCGACCTTGGTCACACCGCTGCCGTATTCCGGATCGGCCTTATAAAGGAAGGACAGAATGATGTGCTTGCTCTCGTCATCGGCCCCCGCCAGCGAGCCACCGAAGCTGTCGATCAGATCCTGACGTTCGCTTTTGCTGAACGAGCGATACAGATCCCCGGCCTGCTTGAAGTTCTGCTCGCGCTGGATCTTCGCCTGTTGGGTGCTGCCTTGCAGCGCCAACTGACTGTAGCGGGCACTTTGCGTTTCTTCGCGCGGTTGCAGGCGACTTGGCTGGTAGTTCACGCCAGAGGTGCTGGCGCCAGCGTTCATCGCGCCATCCTGATTGCCATTGTTGACGGCGACTTTAGGCGCGTTGACTGGCAGTTGCAGCGCATTGGCACCCAAACGATACATCTGCGTATCCGCGTAGGAGAAAATCCGCCCTTGCAACAAACGATCTTCCGAAGGCTCGATGCCCGGCACGACATTCGATGGCGCCATGGCGACTTGCTCGGTTTCCTGGAATACATTCGCCGGATTACGGTTCAACACCATTTGTCCAACTTTACGCTCAGGTATACCCGGCCATATCTTGGTGGCGTCCAATGGATCGAAATCAAACTTGGACAAGTCTTGCGGTTTTATCGCCTGGATGTACAAGTCCCACTTAGGGAAATTGCCTTGGTTAATGTTCGTCACCAAGTCATTGGTCATATGGCTGTAATCTTTTCCTTGAACCTCTGAAACTTGTTTTGGAGTCAGGTTTTTAATTCCCTGCTGACTCTTCCAGTGAAACTTGACATAAGTGACTTCGCCTTTGGCGTTTATCAACTTATACGCATGCACACTGTTGCCATCCATTTCCCGGTAACTGGCTGGCGTTCCCGAGTTGGAGTACAGCTCGGTCAAAGTGCGAGTGGCTTCCGGCACGTGAGAGAAGAAGTCAAAACGGCGCGAATCATCGTCGAGGTTAGTTCGCGGATCGGGTTTGAAGGCATGCACCATGTCCGGAAACTTGATCGCATCACGGATGAAGAACGTCGGAAAATTGTTGCCTACCAGATCCCAGTTGCCATCAGCGGTGTAGAACTTGGTGGCAAACCCTCGCGGATCACGCAGGGTTTCCGGGGAGTGGTTGCCGTGTACAACGGCGGAAAGCGCACGAACACTGGAGTGACCTGACCGACAGCGAATACCTTGGCTTTACTCAGGTCGCTCAGGTCATTGGTTGCGGTGAAGCTGCCGTGGGCGCCCGTCCCGCGCGCGTGAACCACACGCTCGGGGATGCGTTCGCGGTCGAAGCGCTGCAGTTTCTGGATCAGTTGCACGTCCTGCAGCAGCACCGGGCCGTTAGGGCCGGCGGTTTGCGAGTTCTGGTTATCACCGACGGCCGCACCATTATCGCGGGTCAGAGGTTCAGCGTTCACGGAGAGGGTCAGCAAGCTGGCGGCGAGCACGCCGAGCGTACGACCGTAGGAGCAAGCTCCCAGCCCAAGAGTCGAGTTCATATCAGATTCCTCTGTTTTATTGAGCGCATCCAGGTGCGCCCAACAGAGGCTAGAGCTCACGCTCGCAGAACATAAATAGAAAGTTCACAACCCGACGATTGATAAAAATAGCTTCCAGATCAGCGCTTTACGGAGTATTTCGCGCGCGATTGCTGGCACTTTGCAAACTAATTGCGGATTGATGTGTCGATAAAAAGTGCTTTGTAAGAAGGTGTTGCGCGCAGGACGCGTTTTGCTGATTTACACTGCGTACACCAAACTCATCTGTAACAAGGAAATAACTATGGGCGTGCTTAGCGAGTTCAAGGCCTTCGCGGTCAAAGGCAATGTGGTCGACATGGCCGTCGGTATCATCATCGGCGCGGCGTTCGGCAAGATCGTTTCGTCATTTGTCGGCGATGTGATCATGCCGCCAATCGGGCTGCTGATCGGCGGGGTCGACTTCAGCGATCTGGTCATCACACTCAAGGCGGCCCAAGGTGATATCCCTGCCGTGGTGATGGCATACGGCAAATTCCTGCAGACCGTGCTCGACTTCGTGATCGTCGCCTTCGCGATTTTCATGGGCGTCAAAGCCATCAATCGCCTCAAGCGCGAAGAAGCTGTGGCCCCGACCTTGCCACCAGTGCCGACCAAAGAAGAAGAACTGCTGGGTGAGATCCGTGATCTGCTCAAGGCGCAGAACACTCGGGTCGAGTGACCCGTGCAAGAGAAAACGGCGCCTGCGGGGCGCCGTTTTTTTTACCAGTAATTTTCTACCGCTACCTGTCCGGGTCGCCGGCTCAGGCTCAGATTCATGCCGCGCTGTTTGAGCAGCGCCCGGGTGTCATCGATCATCTGTGGATTGCCACAGAGCATCACCCGCGAATGCACGGCGGTCAGCTGCAACCCGGCAGTACGCTCCAGTTCGCCGTTCTCGAGCAGCGTAGTGATCCGCCCGTTCAGTGCACCGGGATGAAGCTCACGGGTAACCGTCGGGATGAATTGCAGTTTGTGCGCATGTTCGGCCAGATAATCGCGCTGCGTAAGCTCGGCAATCAGTTGCAGATAAGCCAGCTCCCGCGCCTCGCGCACGCTGTAAACCAGAATGATCCGCTCGAATTTCTCCCAGACTTCAAAATCCTGGAGAATCGACAGGAAGGGCGCGACCCCTGTGCCAGTGGATAACAACCACAGGTCGCGACCATCGACGAAGCGATCCAGCGTCAGATAGCCGAAGGCCTGGCGCTCGACCAGCAAGGTATCGTCGACTTTCAACCGGCTCAGCTCGCTGGTGAACTCCCCGCCCGGAACCACGATGGAAAAAAACTCGAGAAACTCGTCGAAGGGTGAAGACACCATCGAATAGGCGCGCCACACGGTGCTGCCATCCTCGCGAGTTACGCCGAGGCGCGCGAACTGCCCTGCACGAAAGCGGAATCCCGGGTCGCGCGTGGTGCGCAAGGTGAACAGACTCGCGGTTAGCGGCTGTACATCAAGCAGCGTCTGTTGAGTGAATTTCTCTGCACTGGCGGTCATTACGTCACTCCATCAACAATAACTGCAGTCTCGCGCAGTGCCGACCATTAAACCACCGACAAACAGTAGTGGCCTTTCACTAGTATCAAAAAATCTTTAACCATCCCGTACATAAGTTGTATTGAATGATTAGCTAAATATAACGACCGTCTGCACTAAGTTCCGATATTCCAGATTTCGATACTGTTCAAGAACAAAAAAGTTCAAACATTTTGTAGGAAGCATCCTACACTCGTCTTCGTGCCGGGCAATTGGATCCAAGCACGGCAACCCCGCGAGACAATCAGGAGATCTAATGAAATGGAACAATGGAACAATGGAACAATGGAAGGAGTTGCAGCTAAAGCAGCTGACCCGCGCGAAGGGAATCGATTCGCTCTACCCGATTCTGGCGACATTCGCGAAAAACATCGGCTTCAATTACTGCGGAGTTTCAGTCACTTCCCAACATCAGGATTCGTCGTTCAATGCTTTTCATATCAATAACTTCCCTCTCGGATGGAACCGGCTGATTGACGACAGTTATTGCGAAAACAACCCGATAAGGGCGCATTGCAATCAATCCATGCTGCCCATCGTGTGGAGCCAGGAAGCTTTTTCTAAAACGCCCCACTTATGGGACGCACTGCTGGATCAAGGCCTGCAATTTGGCTGGTCGCAGTCATTCCATCACGAGGAAAGCGGCCTGTGCTGCATGCTCAGCGTGGTGCGGCCCCACCGCGAAGTGAGCCAGATTGAACTGTACGAACACTTCGGATGCCTGTTTTACGTGACCAGCCATTTGAGTGAGCTGTTTGCCCGTACCCTTCCTCCCCGGTCAGCAAAGATTCCCCTAGTGCGGTTGACCAAGCGCGAGGTAGAGATTCTGCGATTCTGCGCGATGGGCAAGACCGCTTACGAAATTGGCAAGATTCTTGCCGTGACTGAACGTACCGTGCAATATCATGTGGCTAGGACGATCCAGAAGTTGAACGTCTGCAACAAGATGTCTGCCGTGATGGCCGCCTCGAAACTGGGGGTTATCTAGTAGAGCCCGTGGCGAATCAGCGCAAAACGGCCGGGTAATGCGGGCCAAAAAAACGTAACATCTGCAACCTTCCTGAGTGATGGCGTGATCTTTTACGTTGCAGTCCACTCGGATGGTTCTGCCGCCCCAGAGGCTGCTGGACACCCGTTGATTATCCAGAGTCCCGCCCCATGCCTTTGCTAGATACACCCTTCGCCCAACTCGACCTGATCCGCCAGCCCGACCAGCAGAATGAACCGCTGCAAGCTTTCGATGCGGCCGATGAATACCTGCTCAACCATCTGGCCGAGCAACAGCCGGCTGCAGATACGCGGGTGCTGGTGCTCAACGACAGTTTCGGCGCTCTGGCCATCAGCCTGGCAGGCAAGGTTCAGGTGAGCAGCAGCGGCGACTCGTTTCTGGCCTTTCAGGGGCTGGAAAAGAACCTGCTGCGCAATGGCCATGCATTCGATGCCATACAAGGCATCGCAGCAAGCGAAACATTGAATGGCCCGTTCGACCGGGTGCTGATCCGCGTGCCGAAAACCCTGGCGCTGCTGGAAGAACAATTGATTCGCCTGCAAGGGCAACTGGCACCCGGCGCGCAAGTGGTCGCGGCGGCGATGGTCAAGCATTTGCCGCGCGCCGCCGGTGATCTGCTGGAACGTTACATCGGCCCGGTACAAGCATCGCTGGCGGTGAAGAAGGCGCGATTGCTGATCGCCACACCTGAAGCCAAAGCGCCAGCCGTCTCGCCGTATCCGACCCGCTACAACCTCGACGAACCAGCAATCGAACTGCTTAATCACGCCAACGTGTTCTGTCGCGAAGGCCTGGATATCGGCACTCGCGCGTTTCTTCCGCATTTGCCGAAAAACCTTGGCGCCGCCCGCGTCGCCGACCTCGGCTGCGGCAATGGCGTGCTGGCCATCGCCAGCGCTCTGCAAAACCCGGATGCGCAATATACGTTGGTAGACGAATCGTTCATGGCGGTGCAATCCGCCTCCGAAAACTGGCGCGTAGCGCTGGGTGAGCGTGAGGTGATTGTGCGCGCCGGGGACGGATTGGCCGGGCAAGAGCCGCAGTCGCTGGACGTGGTGCTGTGCAATCCGCCGTTCCATCAACAACAGGTAGTTGGTGACTTCCTCGCCTGGCGCATGTTCCAGCAGGCCCGCGAGGCGCTGGTGGTCGGCGGTGCGCTGTACATTGTCGGCAACCGTCACCTGGGTTATCACACCAAACTGGCGCGGCTGTTCCGCGGTGTCGAGCAAGTGGCGACCACACCGAAATTCGTGATTCTCAAAGCACGCAAATAGTCAGTGCATAAAAAAACCTCCAGACGGAGGTTTTTTTTGCTTCAGTGCGTACTCAAGCCCGCGGCATTCATGAACATGCGCATCAGGCTCGCAACGATGAAAAGTGCGCCGACGCTGCCGACCCAGATCATCGCCAACCATCCGAGCCGCTGCCACAGCGGCTTTTTTTCGGCTTCTTCAATGTCGTGCAGGGAATGTTTGCCGTTCATTTGCTTTGATCCTCAGTAGATCGATGGCGCCGCAACCGACGCCATCGCGGGCGAACCCGCTCCCACAATTCAACTCTAGTGATAACCGTCTTCGTGGGTGACCTTGCCGCGGAACACGTAGTAGCTCCAGAAGGTATAACCCAGGATGAACGGGATGATGAACAGCGTGCCGACCAGCATGAAGCCCTGGCTTTGCGGCGGTGCGGCGGCGTCCCAGATCGAGATCGACGGCGGCACGATGTTCGGCCACAGGCTGATGCCCAGTCCGCTGTAGCCAAGGAAGATCAGCACCAGCGTCAGCAGGAACGGCGTGTAGTTGGCATTTCGCGCTACTGCTCGGATCAAGCCATACATTGTCACCAGCACCAGGATCGGCACCGGCAGGAACCAGAACAGATTCGGCAGCGTGAACCAGCGCGCAGCGATGTCCGTGTGCGCCAGCGGCGTCCAGATACTGACGACACCGATCACCGCCAGCAGCACGAAGGCCAGTGGGCGCGCGAGGTTGTGCATCTGTTCCTGCAGCTTGCCCTCGGTTTTCATGATCAGCCAGGTGCAGCCGAGCAAGGCGTACGCCACCACCAGCGCGGCGCCGCAGAACAGGGTGAATGGCGTCAGCCAGTCCAGCGAACCGCCGGCGTATTGCCGATTGACCACTGGAAAGCCGTCGATGAACGCCCCGAGCGCCACCCCCTGAAAGAACGTTGCCGCCACCGAACCGCCGATGAACGCCTTGTCCCACAGGTGACGCTTGTCGTCCTTGGCCTTGAAGCGGAACTCGAACGCCACTCCGCGAAAAATCAGCCCGATCAGCATGAAGATCAGCGGTAGGTACAACGCCGAGAGCACCACCGAATACGCCAGCGGGAATGCCCCAAACAACGCCGCGCCACCCAGTACCAGCCAGGTTTCGTTGCCGTCCCAGACCGGGGCGACGGTGTTCATCATTACGTCACGGTCGACTTTGCCCGGGATGAACGGGAAGAGAATCCCGATACCGAGGTCGAAGCCGTCCATGACCACGTACATCATGATGCCGAAGATGATGATCACGGCCCAGATCAGCGGAAGATCGATACCCATGATTCAAATCTCCTTGGTCAGGCTGCGGGTGTTGTCAGCCTCGGTGTCATCGTCGTCAGCAGCGGACAACGGACGCGCCGGGGTGCGTTGCTGGCCTGGACCACCGTCAGTGGTCTCCTTGCCTTCGTCGATCTTCGGCCCTTTGCGCACCAGACGCATCATGTAACCGAGACCGGCACCGAACAGCGCGAAGTACACCACCACAAACATGATCAGCGTGATGCTCATCTGCAAGAAGCTGTGATTGGAAGACGCATCCGCCGTGCGCATCAGCCCGTAGACCACCCACGGCTGACGACCGATTTCGGTAGTGAACCAGCCGGCGAGGATCGCGATCAGACCGGACGGCCCCATCCACAACGTCAGATACAGGAACGGTCGCGAGGTATACAGCTTGTCGCGTTTACGCAGCCACAAACTCCACAAACCGGTGAAGATCATCAGGAAGCCCAGGCCGACCATGATCCGGAACGACCAGAACACGATGGTCGAATTCGGCCGGTCTTCCGGCGGAAACTCCTTGAGCGCCGGGACTTGTTTGTCCAGCGAGTGCGTCAGGATCAGACTGCCGAGGTACGGAATTTCCACGGCAAACTTGGTGCGCTCTTCTTTCATGTCCGGCCAGCCGAACAGGATCAGCGGCGTCGGCTCGTCACCGTGGTTTTCCCAGTGGCCTTCAATCGCGGCGATTTTTGCCGGCTGATGCTTGAGCGTATTGAGACCGTGGAAGTCACCGATCACTGCCTGGATCGGCGCGACGATCAGCGCCATCCACATCGCCATCGACAGCATCGTGCGAATCGCCGGGTTGTCCTTGCCGCGCAGCAAGTGCCAGGCCGCCGATGAACCAACGAAGAACGCCGTCGCCACGAACGCTGCCGTGGCCATGTGTGCCAGACGGTACGGGAATGACGGGTTGAAGATGATCGCGAACCAGTCGGTCGGAATCACCTGACCGTTGACGATTTCGAAGCCCTGCGGCGTCTGCATCCAGCTGTTGGAGGCGAGAATCCAGAACGTCGAGATCAGCGTGCCGACGGCGACCATGACCGTGGCGAAGAAGTGCAGCTTGCGTCCGACCTTGTTCCAGCCGAACAACATTACCCCCAGGAAGCCGGCCTCGAGGAAGAATGCCGTGAGCACTTCATAGGTCAGCAGCGGCCCGGTCACGGAACCTGCGAAGTCCGAGAAGCGGCTCCAGTTGGTGCCGAACTGATAGGCCATGACCAGACCGGAAACCACGCCCATGCCGAAGTTGACGGCAAAGATCTTCGACCAGAAATGGTAGAGGTCGCGGTAGGTGTCGTTGTGCGTCTTCAGCCACAACCCCTCGAGCACTGCCAGGTAACTCGCCAGGCCGATGGTGATGGCCGGGAACAGGATGTGGAACGAGATGGTGAATGCGAACTGAATTCGGGCGAGATCTAGTGCCTCTAAACCGAACATAAGTCTTCCTCTGTCAGGTAATACCGGCTGCAAGGCTTGTGGCCTGCACCCACTGCCCCCACGGATATGGAGTGCGGCGAATTTGTATTCGTTCTTTTTTTTACAGGCATCGCAACGCAGGGAGTCTGGCCATTTGGCCGCCGGATCAATTCCGTTAAGGGCCTTGATCTGGATCAATCAACGTTGAAAGAGTAGTCCCATTTTTGCCGGCGGTTACTGTGGTCGTTTGCCGCGTGACAGGTTGCCTCATAGCTTCGGCAATGCTCTGCAATACATTGTTCGGAAGATTGCCGTGCGGGCGCGGAAATATCGGTGTCTAGCTAACTAAATTTTTGTGCATGGCAACTTCTCGTTACATTCTGGTGATAGTCTCGGCATTCCCCTCGCTCAAGAATCGCCCTCAGATGCCCAGCCAAGAGCCTTTGCTGCTACGTCACCATCGTCCGTTCCTGGCGTTCTGGATGGCCCGCGTTTTTACTGCCAGCGGTTTTCAAATGCTGACGGTGGCGATCGGTTGGAATCTCTACCAACTGACCGGCAACGTACTCGATCTGGGGCTGGTGGGATTGGTGGAATTTGCCCCGCGCGTGCTGTTCATGCTGCACACCGGGCATGTGGCCGACCGCTATGACCGACGCAGGGTCGCGGCGATCTGCCAGTCGTTGCAGGCGTTGATCGCCCTGGCGCTGGCGATTGGCAGCGCTACTGATCATGTCACGCGGGAAATGATCTTCATCCTCGCGTTTCTGCTTGGCGCCGCGCGTTCGTTTGAAATGCCGACCACCCAAGCCCTGTTGCCGAGCATCGTGCCCACGGCGCTGTTTCCACGAGCGGTCGCGGCGGCGCAGTCCGCGCAGCAATCAGCAACCATCGTCGCGCCGGCCCTCGGCGGTTTGCTCTATGCGTTCGGCAGCGTCTGGGTCTACGGGCCGACCGTCATTCTGTATGTAATCGCCTGCACCCTGATGCTCAACCTGCCCGCGCGGCAGACGCCGCTGAATAAAGGCAAAGCCACGCTGGATTCCTTGCTGGCCGGGATTCGCTTCATCCGCAGCCGACCGGACATCCTCGGGGCAATTTCGCTGGATCTGTTCGCAGTGCTGCTCGGCGGCGCCACGGCGCTGTTGCCGGTGTTCGCCAAAGACATTCTGTTGACCGGGCCGTGGGGCCTGGGCCTGCTGCGCTCGGCACCAGCGGTCGGCGCGTTGCTGATGTCACTGTATCTGGCGCGATTTGCCGTGGAGCGCAACGTTGGCCGGGTGATGTTTACCGCAGTCGGCATATTCGGCGTCGCGACCATTGCCTTCGGTCTGTCGACTTCGTTCTGGTTTTCGCTGGCGGTGCTGGTGGTGCTCGGCGCGGCGGACATGATCAGCATGGTCATCCGCGCCTCCTTCGTGCAACTGGAAACCCCGGACGAAATGCGTGGCCGCGTCAGCGCGGTCAACGGCCTGTTCATAGGCGCCTCGAACCAGCTGGGCGAATTCGAATCCGGCGTCACCGCCCATTGGTTCGGCACTGTGCCGGCGGTAGTCATGGGCGGGATCGGCACGCTGCTGGTCACGGGCACGTGGATCAAGCTGTTCCCGACGCTGGCCAATCGCGACCGGATGCATGTGGCGGTGGAAGAGGTGAAGGTCTGAGCGTCATTCAGGCCAACAACTCCCCCGCCACTTTCGCTCTGACGGCTTTACCCGACAGTTGCTCGACCAGCGTCAGCGCAAATGCCAGCGCGGCGCCCGAGCCTTGGGCGGTGATGCAGTTGCCGTCGACCACCACTGACTGATCAACAAACGTACAACCGGACAGTTGATGGCTCGCGCTCGGCAAGCAGGTCATGCGCCGTTGGCGCAGTACGCCGAAGGCTTGCAGGGCCACGGCCGGGGTTTCGGCGATGGCGGCGAACAGTCGGCCGGCGCTGGCTTGATCCTTGAGCAATTGTTGCAGAGGCTGATGCGCCGCCAAGTGTTGCGCGCCGACGGCACCGCCGGGCAGGACGATCAGGTCGAACGTCTGCGCCAGCACATCGACCAGCATGCCATCGGCGGTGATTCGGGTACCGCGGGCGCAAGTCAGCATGCGTCGGCCTTCGATGCTCGCCGCCAGCACTTCGATGCCGGCGCGGCGCAACACGTCGATCAGGGTCACGCTTTGCAGATCATCGATGCCCTCGGCGAGGGTGATCAGAGCTCTAAAGGTCATGGGCGCTATCCGCTGAGTGATCTTTAAAGCGTAGTCAGCTTTGCCGCGCACCGTTTGGTGCGAGGCGTTACTTGATGTAAAGCTGGGTAGACAACGTGTTGCGCGGGGCGTTGATCGAGGTGTTGCTGAAGGTAAACGTGCCCTGCTGCTTGCCCGCCAGATCGAAGCTATATAGAGAGCCGACGGTTTTGCGGCCCGGCGAGCACTCGGTCAGATTGCCGTTATCGAAGGCACAGACCGGGCTGCGGCTGCCGTTGACTTCAAAACCATCCAGTGTGGCTTGCGGTTGATTCTGTCCGTAGCCGATTTCCAGCACATACACCTTGATGCTCGACCCGCCGTGATTGCAACCGGTCTGCGCCTGACCGTCGCTAATGTCTTCCAGCCCGCAGGAGGCCGATTGCACCTTGATCACTTTGACCTCTGACAGCGGCGGTGCCGACGCCGCAAATGCTGCCGGCATCCCGCTCAGCAGCGATATCATCAGCCCGCAAGCCTTCATCCAACCCTTGTTCATGCAATCGATCCCCCGAAAAATCAGCGCGCAGTATGGCGCACTTGCCGCTGAGGCAAAACTTCGCCGACGATCGCCTCCAACATCCGCCCAATTGCTCACGCTGCTGGTATGATGCGCGGCTTTTTCCGGCCCAGCAAAAATCCCAGGCGCATCCGACGGTCTGTGCTTTGCTGTTGAGGTCGACACATTCACGGCGCCACGCGCGCCACGGGGAGCAGACATGCTGGAAAGGCTGTTTCAACTCAAGGCACACAACACCAACGTGCGCACCGAGATTCTGGCGGGCGTCACGACCTTCTTGGCCATGGCCTACATTCTGTTCGTCAACCCGAGCATTCTCGGCGAGACCGGCATGGACAAAGGTGCGGTGTTCGTCGCTACCTGTCTGGCAGCCGCCATTGGCTCGACGGTCATGGGCCTGATCGCCAACTACCCGATCGCCCTCGCGCCGGGCATGGGCCTGAATGCTTTCTTCACTTACACCGTGGTGCTGCACATGGGCCACACCTGGCAAGTGGCGCTGGGCGCGGTGTTCATTTCGGCGGTGTGCTTCTTCCTGCTGTCGATCTTTCGCATCCGTGAATGGATCATCAACAGCATCCCGCTGCCGCTGCGTTCGGCGATTGCCGCCGGTATCGGCCTGTTCCTGGCGCTGATCGCCCTGCACAACGCCGGGATCGTGGTCAGCAACCCGGCGACCATGGTCGGCCTCGGCGACCTGAAACAACCGGCACCGATCCTCGCTACCCTCGGTTTCGCCCTGATCGTTACCCTTGAAGCCTTGAAAGTTCGTGGCGCGGTGCTGATCGGCATTCTCGCGGTGACCATCGTCTCGATCGCTTTCGGCTTCACTCCGTTCGCCGGCGTGACCTCGATGCCGCCATCGCTGGCCCCGACCTTCATGCAACTGGACATCAAAGGCGCACTGGACATCGGTCTGGTCAGCGTGATTTTCGCCTTCCTGTTCGTCGACCTGTTCGACAACTCCGGCACCTTGATCGGCGTCGCCAAGCGCGCGGGCCTGATGGGCAAGGACGGCCACATGCCGAAGATGGGCCGCGCCCTGATCGCTGACAGTACTGCGGCAATGGCCGGCTCGCTGCTGGGCACCTCGACCACCACCAGCTACATCGAATCTGCAGCCGGCGTGAGTGCCGGCGGCCGCACCGGCCTGACCGCGGTAGTGGTCGCGATTCTGTTCCTGCTGGCGTTGTTCTTCTCGCCATTGGCCTCCAGCGTTCCGGCATTCGCTACCGCGCCAGCCCTGCTGTTCGTCGCCGTGCTGATGACTTCCGGCCTGGCAGAAATAGACTGGGACGACATTACCGTTGCCGCGCCCGTGGTGGTCACCGCGCTTGCGATGCCATTCACCTATTCCATCGCCAACGGCATCGCTTTCGGTTTCATCGCCTGGACTGGCATCAAGCTGCTGTCCGGCCGCGGCCGTGAGCTCAACCCGGCGCTGGTGATTCTGTCGACTCTGTTCGTGATCAAGTTGGGTTGGTTCAACGCATGACTTTTGATTCCCAGGCCTACGCCGCACAGCTTGAAGCCAAGGTCACGCGCCTGCGTGACCTGCTGGCCCCATTCGAAGCGCCCGAGCCGACCGTATTTGACTCGCCGTTGCAGAACTTCCGCCTGCGCGCCGAATTCCGCCTGTGGCGCGAAGGTGGTGAGCGTCACTACGCGATGTTCGCGCAAGACGACAAACGCACGCCGATCCTGATCGAAGAGTTCCCGATCGCCAGCCTGCGCATCAACCAATTGATGCCGCAATTGAAAGCCGCGTGGCAGGCCAATGCAGCGCTGAGCCATAAGCTGTTTCAGGTGGAGTTTCTGACCACGCTGGCTGGCGACGCGATGATCACGCTGTGCTATCACCGTCCGCTGGACGCGCACTGGCACACGGCAGCGAGCAAACTGGCGGCGGATCTCGGCGTGAGCATCATTGGTCGCTCGAAGGGCAAACGCGAAGTGCTCGGCCTGGATTACGTGGTCGAAAAACTTGAAGTCGGCGGGCGTACTTTCAGCTACCGCCAGCCGGAAGGCGCGTTCACCCAGCCCAACGGCACGGTGAACCAGAAGATGCTCAACTGGGCATACGAAGCGCTGGGCGATCGTACTGACGATTTGCTCGAGCTGTACTGCGGCAACGGCAATTTCACCCTGCCATTGGCCACCCGCGTGCGCAAAGTGCTGGCCACCGAAATCAGCAAGACTTCGGTTAACGCTGCACTGAGCAACCTCAGCGAAAACGCTGTGGATAACGTCACCCTGGTGCGCCTGTCCGCCGAAGAGTTGACCGAAGCACTGAACGAAGTGCGTCCGTTCCGTCGCCTGCACGGCATCGACCTGAAAAGCTACGAATTCGGTAGCGTGTTCGTCGACCCGCCACGTGCCGGCATGGACCCGGATACCTGCGAGCTGACCCGACGCTTCGACAACATCCTGTACATCTCCTGCAACCCGGAAACCCTCGCAGCGAACATCGCGCAACTGCACGACACGCACCGCATTTCCAGCTGTGCGCTGTTCGACCAGTTCCCGTGGACGCACCACATGGAATCCGGCGTGATGCTGACCCGGCGTTGATTGCAACTGCCTGACACAACAAAGCCGTCGTGATTGACGGCTTTTTTGTGCGCTCACAATGCAGGATCAACCTTGCGCGGGCGCCCGCCCTTCTTGCCATTGGCGCGTGCGGCCTCAGCCTTGGCGGTGCTGCTCTGACGACCATTGCGCGAGGCGATTACCGACGCCGCCATCGACATCAATGGCTGACTGGCCGAAATCATCCCGGCGATGGAAACCTGCAGATCCTTGTCGTCATGGCACAGGGCGGTACCGGCGAAACCGAGTTTCACTCCGGCAAAATCTTCCGGCTGGAAATCAGCCAGTTCCGGATACAGATTCACCGGCAGCAGTACACCGCTGTCGTCTTCGAAATGGATCACCAGACACGGCGGGTGAAAGCTCACTGACACGGCTTGCAAGCTGCTGCGCCGACGCACGCCGCCACGATCGACAGCCTCGTCGAGGCGGTTTTGCGTAACCGGTCGGTCCGCCTGCAACCCGGCCTTGACTGTTTTCATAATTCGATCTCTATGCCTTCCTGAGCGCCAACCAGCGCAAGCAGGGTTTTGTTCACTTCAGGTTCGTAATACGCCGAAGCGATTCTGAACGTCGTGCTGGTCACTTGCCGCAGTACCGCGACCTCGTTCGCCTGCTCGTCCCACCATTGATTGTCGAGGCACGCCGTACGTAAACGACTCCACCAGATCCCCCGCGCGCGGCGCAGATGATCCGTTTGCCTTAGCGCCTGGCGCAGCCCTTCGAGTACCGCAACCGGCGGCCGCCGCGACAGCGGAATCACATCCCATAATTCGACGCCGTTGTGCCAGAAGCTGAATTTGAACCGCGCGCTCCATGCGCCGGCATCCACATGGGCATGGGGCGGGCAGTGCTCGTCGCGCAACATGATCACTACTGACAATCCTTTGTAACCACACACTTTCATGCTAACCCATCCGTTAGGTTAAAGAGTTTGTCGATTTGCCGTTCCCTGACAAATCCGACCATCGGCGCCAATGCCTGAAATGACCGCTAGGTTCCGAGCCTAGTGCGGGATGCAGAAAAGCCGCGCGCAAAACCGTAACCAATCCTTTCGCCACCTCGGTGATGTTCGATCATCGAACACAAAACGCAGCGCCGACCGCTGAGCAATTGCTTAAAGTAACCGGCTAGTACAATTTATATCCACAGGCCGAAACACTCGGCCGATGCCAAAAACAATAAGTGGAGTTTGTTCCCATGGCCCCTATCGTCCTGGTGCTTAACGGCCCGAACCTGAACCTGCTCGGCACCCGTGAGCCGGCGACCTACGGCCACGAAACCCTGGCCGACATCTCCGCCCTGTGCGGGCGCGCCGGCGAAGAATTCGGCCTGGCGGTGGAGTTTCGCCAGACCAACCACGAAGGCGAACTGCTCGACTGGATTCACGCCGCGCGTGGCCGCTGCGCCGGGATCGTGATCAATCCGGCAGCCTGGACACACACCTCAGTGGCGATCCGCGACGCGTTGGTCGCCAGCGAACTGCCGGTGATCGAGGTGCACCTGTCCAACGTCCACGCCCGCGAACCGTTTCGCCATCAGTCATTCGTTTCTGCAATCGCCACCGCGGTGATGTGCGGTTTTGGCAGCCATGGCTATCGACTGGCCCTGGAACATTTCAGCCAGCGACTGACCGGGAGACGCGCATGAGCCGCGCCAACGTGATACTCGCCGGATTGATCGGCGCCGGCATTCAGGCATCCCGCACCCCGGCGCTGCACGAGCACGAAGGTGATGAACAAGGCCTGCGTTACCTGTACCGGTTGATCGATCTCGATCAGCTGAAACTCGATAGCAACGCCCTGCCCGACCTGTTGCTGGCCGCCGAGCGCATGAACTACACCGGGCTGAATATCACCTTCCCGTGCAAGCAGGCGATCATGCCGCTGCTCGATGAGTTGTCGCCAGAAGCGCGCGGCATCGGCGCGGTCAACACCGTGGTGCTCAAGGACGGCAAACGTGTAGGACACAACACCGACTGCCTGGGATTCGCTGAAGGTTTTCGCCGAGGCCTACAAGACGCTGCCCGCGAACGTGTAGTCCAGATGGGCGCAGGTGGCGCCGGGGCGGCAGTCGCCCACGCGCTGTTGAGCGAAGGCGTACAGCAACTGAACATTTTTGATGTGGACGCCGAGCGCGCGCAAAGCCTGGCGCACAACCTTAACCAGCATTTCGGCGCGGCTCGCGCGGTGGCCGGACAGGATCTGCCGGGCACGCTGAATCAGGCTGATGGTTTGGTGAACACCACGCCAATGGGCATGGCTAAACTGCCAGGCACACCAGTGCCGGTCGAGCTGCTGCGGCGCGAGTTGTGGGTAGCGGAGATTGTGTATTTCCCGCTGGAAACCGAGTTGCTGCGCGCCGCCCGCGCCTTGGGTTGCCGCACGCTGGACGGCGGCAACATGGCAGTGTTTCAGGCGGTAAAGGCGTTCGAGTTGTTCAGCGGCGTGGTGCCGGATGCACAGCGCATGCTCGCGCATTTTCATAGCATGAATGGTTGAAAACGTTGAGGGAGGCCTGGGCCTCCCTCAATGCGTGTCACGCCTGCAAATAGCGCAAAACCGACTCGCAAATCATCTCGCGATGGCGCTGCTTGATGCCTTCATCCGGCAGATCAACCTGAAAGATCGCACCCAGCGTATGGCGGTTCGACACGCGATAGAAGCAGAACGAACTGATCAACAAATGCACATCCAGCGCGTCGAGTCCGGCGCGAAACAAGCCTTCAGCAGCACCGCGTCGCAGAATCTCGCTGAGCGAATCGAGGATCGTGTTGTTCATTGCCTTGATCGCATCCGAACGCTTCACGTACTCGGCGTTGTGGATGTTTTCGATGCTGACGATGCGCACGAAATCGACGTTGCGATCATGGTGGTCAAAGGTGAACTCCACCAAGCGGCGGATCGCTTCCACCGGTGGCAACTCGGCCAGGTGCAGACGGTTTTCCGTGGTGCGGATGTCGCCGTAAAGCTTTTCCAGCACCTCGACGTACAGCTGTTCCTTACTGCCGAAGTAGTAATAGATCATGCGTTTGGAGGTGTGGATGCGCTCGGCAATCGAATCGACGCGAGCACCGGACAGGCCCTGCTGGACGAACTCGACGATCGCCTCTTGCAGAATGTTTTCGCGGGTTTTTTCCGGGTTGTTCTTGCGACTTTTGCGCGGCTCGACGGCGGCTACAGCAGGTGCGGCGTCGGCGGCGGAAAGTTCTGAATTGATTGTCATCGCGGGCTCACGGCCATCACTGCACAGGCTGGCGATTATGGGCTGCGCGCCACAGTGAAGGAAGCCGCGCAGCCCGTGTTTAACGCCGCGTTTACGAAATACCTACAACTTCGCCTGGCGAACTGCGCCACTGCGTGCTTTGGCCATTGCCGCCAGCCGTACCGCCACGTTGGCCGCGCCATAACCGGCGTAGCCGTGCTTGCGCTGGATGATTTCGAAGAAGAAACGTCCTTCGAACGCTTCGGTGTAAACGTGGAACAGCTCGCCGCCCTGCGCATCGCGGTCGTACAACACGTTGTAGTAGGCCAGCTCGCTGAGGAATTCTTCATCAAAATCGAAGCGTGCAGCGAGGTCGTCGTAGTAGTTGAGCGGGATGTCCAGCAGCGGCACACCGGCCTCTTTCGCCCGGCTGACTTCCGCGAAGATGTCATCGCAATCGAAGGCAATGTGATGCACCCCGGAGCCGCGATAACTCGACAGTGCGTGTGAGATTGCGGTGTTACGGTTCTCGGAAATGTTCAGCGGCAAGCGGATCGAACTGTCACGGCTGCGCAGCGCGCGGCTCTTCACCAGACCGTACGGATCGGGCAGTACCACTTCGTCATCGGCGACGAAATCCAGCAGGCTTTTATAGAACAATACCCAGCTGTCGAGGCTGTCGGCCGGCAGCGCCATGGCCATGTGATCGATGCGTTTAAGACCACCGCCTGCGACCGCACCCGAGAGCATATTGAAGTCGGTGCCGTAGACATCCGCCTCCTCGTCCACCAGATAAATCAGGCTGCCGTCCGGTGCACGCACCGCGCCCAGCTCCAACTCATTGGGGCCGACCAGGCCGCGATATGGCTGACCTTTATAGGCCACTGCACGCGCCAGGGCTTTCGCACTGTCCTTGACCCGCACCGCCGTGGCACACAGCGACGGGCCATGAGCTTCGAAAAAACTGTTGGCGAAAGAATAAGGTTCGGAGTTCAGGATCAGGTTGATATCGCCCTGACGCAGCAGGCTCACGCTCTTGGAACGGTGCTGCCCGGCCTTGACGAAGCCCAGCCGCTCGAGCCAGTTCGACAGCTTGGCGCCGAGACTTTCATCCACGGCGAATTCCAGAAATTCGATGCCGTTGTACTCGCTGGCCTTCGGTGTTTCGAAGAGGATTTCGCGGTTATCCACAGGCCGGACATCTTGCTCCAGACGTTGGCGGGTCTTCTCTTCCAGATACAGCAGCGAACGCAACCCATCGGCCGCATTGGCTCGCGGTGGCGCGGCGCGGAAACCGTCGTTGAAGATTTCCAGCGACAGCGGCCCGGTGTAACCGCTCTGAATGATCGGCGCGAGAAAGCCAGGCAGATCGAATTCGCCCTGGCCGGGGAAGCAGCGGAAATGCCGGCTCCATTCGAGCACGTCCATGGCGAGGATCGGCGCGTCGGCCATTTGTACGAAGAAGATCTTGTCGCCGGGAATCTCGGCAATCGCGCGCGGATCGCCCTTGAGCGACAGCGTGTGAAAACTGTCGAGCAGCACGCCGAGGCTCGGATGATCAGCCTGACGCACAATGTCCCAGACCTGTTGATAAGTATTGACGTGACGCCCCCAGGCCAGCGCTTCGTAGCCGATACGCAAGCCACGGGCACCAGCATGTTCGGCCAGTAGTCGCAAATCATCGATGAGGACTTGTTGATCGCCAATGCTGTCCGGCGAGGCGTTGCTGCACACCAGCACCAAGTCCGTGCCGAGTTCCTGCATCAGGTCGAATTTGCGTTCAGCACGTTCCAGATTGCGTGCGAGGCGATCGCGGCGGCAGCCTTCGAAATCGCGGAACGGCTGAAACAGCGTGATGGCGATCCCGAGGTCGGCGCACATCTGTTTGATTTCACGCGGGCTGCCGTCGTAGTACAGGAGGTCGTTCTCGAAAATCTCCACCCCGTCGAACCCGGCGGCGGCAATCGCTTCGAGTTTTTCCGGCAGGGTTCCGCTCAAGGACACGGTGGCAATGGATCGCTGCATGTTTCAACTCCCGATGGAGACGTCGGCTACGTGGATTGCGCCGTTTTTATCATTGGGGGAAATTATTGGCTGCATGCCTGCGCACAGCAATTTAAAGTGTACTACCCGGTTAGTTTTGCGTGCGATTATCGAACACTAAGCCGTTTTGACGAATTGACGATTTTTCGTCCACTGCCCACCATCGACCCCACATTGAGTCCGGACGTGAACCATCGGTCGCAGTGTTAATGAGAAAACAACACCACATAACAAATTCAAAAACGGGTGGAACACATGATTCCTTCACAGACTTCCCGCATGGCTCCGGCCATGAGCACTGCCACCGGTGGCATCGGCGACAAGATCCGTGGCGCCATGGCCGTCGGCAAGACCCGTTGGGGCATGCTGGCGTTGGTGTTTTTCGCCACCACCCTGAACTACATCGACCGCGCCGCTCTTGGCGTCATGCAGCCCATCCTCGCCAAGGAAATGAGCTGGACGGCGATGGATTACGCCAACATCAACTTCTGGTTTCAGGTCGGCTACGCCATCGGTTTCGTGCTGCAAGGGCGGCTGATCGACCGGGTCGGCGTCAAGCGCGTGTTCTTCTGCGCCGTACTGTTGTGGAGCCTGGCCACCGGCGCACACGGTCTGGCGACTTCAGCGGTCGGCTTCATGGTCTGCCGGTTTATCCTCGGCCTGACCGAAGCGGCGAACTACCCGGCCTGCGTGAAAACCACGCGCCTGTGGTTCCCGGCCGGCGAACGCGCAGTGGCCACCGGCATTTTCAACGCCGGCACCAACGTCGGCGCGATGTTTACCCCGATGCTGTTGCCGCTGGTGCTGCATGTGTGGGGCTGGCAAGCCGCGTTCCTGTGCATGGCGGCACTTGGCGGCATCTGGCTGCTGTTCTGGGGCCTGAAGTATTTCAATCCGGAAGATCACCCGAGCGTTAAACAGTCGGAGCTGGATTACATTCAGCAAGAGGCCGAACCGGAACAGCCCGCCGTGCCATTCTCGAAAATCCTGCGCATGCGCGGCACCTGGGCCTTCGCTATTGCCTATGCGCTGACCGCGCCGGTATTCTGGTTTTACCTGTACTGGCTGCCGCCGTTTCTCAATCAGCAATACAACCTGGGCATCAACGTGACCCAGATGGGTATTCCGCTGATCATCATCTACGTGACGGCTGACTTCGGCAGTGTCGGTGGCGGGATTCTGTCTTCGTTCCTGATCGGGCGCGGCATGAACGCGATCAAGGCGCGGCTGCTGTCGATGTTGCTGTTCGCCTGCTGCATCATCGGCGTGGTGATGGCGGCCGGTTCGAGCAATCTGTGGGTGGCGGTCGCTGCAATATCACTGGCGATTGGCGCGCATCAGGCGTGGACGGCGAACATCTGGAGCCTGGTGATGGACTACACGCCCAAGCACATGATGAGCACCGTGTTTGGTTTCGGCGGCATGTGCGCAGCGATTGGCGGGATGTTCATGACCCAGATCGTCGGCCATATTCTCACCGTCACCCATAACAACTACACCGTATTGTTCACGCTGATTCCGGCGATGTACTTCCTCGCGCTGACCTGGATGTACTTCATGGCGCCGCGCAAAATCCCTACCATCACCGAGTAATTCTCCCGCTTGCGCTAACCGTGTAGGAGCTGCGGCACGCTGCGATCTTTTGATTTTGATTTTTCAGGATCAAAATATCGCAGCCTCGTTTCACTCGACAGCTCCTACAGGGGTTTGTGGTTTGTTTCTTCAGCGCCGGCTCTGTTGCCACGCTGCCGCCAGTCCGCTGCAACAGATCACCGCGATCCCGACCACTGTCAGCAAGGTCGGTGTGTGATCGAACAGCAACCAGCCCAACAACCCCGCAAACACTATCTGGCAATAACCGAACGGTGCCAGTAGCGCCGGTGCCGCATGGCGGAACGCCTGGGTCAGAAACAAATGCGCGGTCATCCCGCAACTGCCCAGCGCCAGCATCAACAACCCGTGGCCAAAACTCGGCACTTGCCAGAAGAACGGCACAATCGCGCTCATCACCAGCGTGTTGCACAACCCGGCGAAAAAGTTACTGGTAGTCGGGCTGTCGATCTCGCTGAGTTTGCGCGTCAGCAGTTGATAGAAGCAGAAGAACAGCGCCGAGCAGAACGGCAGCAAAATCGCGGCGGTAAACAGTTCGCCGCCGGGGTGGACGATGATCAGCACGCCGATGAAGCCGCAAATCACCGCGATCCATTGCCCGCGCGTTACGCGCTCCTTGAGCAACGGCACCGACAGCGCCGTGACCAGCACCGGCGCAAGAAAGTTGACCGCCGTGGCCTCGGCCAACGGGATGTACAGCAGCGCCGTGGTGAAAAACAGGCTGGTGCCGAGCAGGCACAACGCCCGCGCCAACTGCCATAACGGGCGCTTGGTGCGCAGGACGCGCAACCCGGACTGCGGCAGAAAAATCCCCGCCATCAATAACGTGTGCACCACATACCGCGCCCAGACCACCATCACGATCGGATAGAAACCCGAGAGGTATTTCGACAACGCGTCGTGGCTGGAAAACAGAAAAGTCGCGACGACAATCAGCAAGATCCCTTTGAAGGGTTGGTTGACACCTGATAACGGGGTGCTGACGGTCATTGGCGGTCTCTGAAAAAACGAAATGAGGAAAGAGCCTCAGTGACAATTTACAACTCACTTCCAAGTTAGCACGCACATCTATCCCGAACCGGTGCGAACAGCGCACACTTTCAATTGCGCCATGAATACCTGAGGGAGCGAGCCTGCTTACTCCTGCAAAAAACCGCTTCAAGGGAATTTGCTGCGCGCTCAGGGTTCTTACCCGTCAGCACGAGCAGTGTGCCATGCCCGGCAATAGACGGACGACCGGACTGGCGCCACACTCACACACCAGCAACACTCATCACCAAATACTTTTCACCACCAACAATCAGAGGATTCCCACATGCTATGGAAAAAAGGCCGACGCAGTGACAACGTCGTCGACGCCCGTGGTGATGGCGGGGGCGGTGGTGGCGGCATGCGCTTCGGTGGCGGCAAAGGCCTGAGCCTGGGCGCGATCCTGCTGATTGTCGGCATCGGCTGGATCACCGGGCAGGATCCGCTGCAGATCCTCGGTCAGCTCACCGGCCAAGGCACGCAGCAAGCAGCGCCGACTTCGCAGACTCGCCAGGCGCCTCCGGCCAACGATCAACAAGCCGAATTCGTGCGTTCGATCCTCGGTGATACCGAAGACACCTGGGGCGCGATTTTCCAGCAAGCCGGTCGCCAATACAAAGAGCCGACGCTGGTGCTGTTCAGCAGCCGAGTAAATTCCGCGTGTGGTCTGGCCACTTCGGCCACCGGCCCGTTCTATTGCCCGGCAGATCAGAAAGTCTATCTGGACATGGCGTTCTTCCAGGAAATGTCCCAGCGCTTCGAGGCTGCCGGCGACTTCGCTCAGGCCTACGTGATCGCGCACGAAGTCGGCCACCATGTGCAGACGCTGCTTGGTGTATCAGCGAAAATTCAGGCCGCGCGTCAGCAAGGTCGGCAGATGGAAGGCGACGGTGGTTTGCTGGTGCGTCAGGAACTGCAAGCCGATTGTCTGGCCGGCGTCTGGGCCAACAATGCTCAGAAGCGCCTGAACTGGCTGGAACCGGGTGACATCGAGGAAGCCATGAACGCAGCCAACGCCATCGGTGATGATCGCTTGCAACAACAGGGTCAGGGGCGCGTGGTGCCGGACTCCTTCACCCACGGTACGTCGGCGCAAAGGGTGCGCTGGTTCAAAACCGGATTCGCGCAAGGCCAGGTCGGCCAGTGCGACACCTTTGCGGCGAAAAACCTGTAAATGCATAAGTGGCTGTTGGCTTTACTGGTGATAGTCGGCACCGCGCAAGCGGCCGGCGTTGATGCGATCAGCCCCGGGCGCCTGCAACTGCAGGCAGGGGAAATGGCCGTGGGCATCGGCCCGGCGCCGACGAAAATCGAGCGGGTGCTGATCGTCATTCATGGCCGCTTGCGCAATGCCGAGACCTATCGCAAGAGCGCCGAAAGCGCCGCCGAACTGGCCGGGCAATCTGTCAACACGCTGGTGATCGCGCCGCAGTTTCTCAATGAAAGTGACGTCGCGCTGTATTCGTTGCCGGCCAGTGTTTTGCGCTGGACCGGCAATGAATGGATGGGTGGCGGCTTATCCACCGGGCCGAATCCGCTGAGTTCCTACGCGGCGCTGGATGAAATCGTCGCGCGCCTGGCCGACCGCAAGCAGTTTCCGGATGTGAAACAGGTGGTGATTTTCGGTCATTCCGGCGGTGGTCAAGTCGTGCAGCGCTACGCCCTGCTCGCCCGTGAACAACCGGCGCTCAAAGCCAACGGCATTCGGCTGCGCTATGTGGTGGCCAATCCATCTTCTTATGCGTACTTCAACGAACAGCGGCCGGTGGCGTTCGATCATGCCAAGTGCGCAGGTTTCAATCGCTGGAAGTACGGTCTGGCGGATGCGCCGATCTACGCCGGTGGGCAATCGCCCGCGCAGCTTGAAAGCAGTTATGTGAAACGCGAGGTCATTTACCTGTTGGGCCGGCAGGACACTGATCCACAGCATCCGGCGCTGGACAAGAGTTGTTCCGCTAAAGCCCAAGGGGCTTATCGACTGGAACGCGGGAAGCTGTTTTTCAGCTATCTGCTGCGCCGGCATCCGGAAGGGGTCAATCAGCGGCTGATTGAAGTGCCGGGGGTCGGGCATGACGGCGATGGGATGTTGACCTCGCCTGAGGGGCAGAGAGCTTTGTTTGGCCAGTGACATTTGTGGTGGCTGATCGGGCCCTATCGCTGGCAAGTCGAATCGTCGCACCGCAGCTCCCACAGGGATTGTTGTCGTTCACGAATTTTGAATACAACCCGAATCCTGTGGGAGCTGGCTTGCCAGCGATGAGGCCCTGACAGACCACAAAAATCTCAAGCCAAAAGCATCCGCCGCAACTCGACACAATCCCTGGCATGCCAATCCGTGAGCTCCGGCCACGGATTATCCGGCAGATTCACCAGCACCGTCCGTGCCCCAGCGGCACGACCGCAATCCAGATCAAAGCGGTAATCGCCGACCATCACCATCTCACTGGCCGGCACCGCCCAGGCATCCGCCAATTTCAGCAATCCGCCCGGATGCGGTTTTGGCGGCGCGTCATCACGGCCCAATACGTCCTCCACCGAGAAACAGTCCGCAAGGCCGATAGCTTCAAGCGTCACATGCGCCAACTCCCGCGCATTGCGGGTCAGGATGCCGAGCCGATAACCACGCTGATGCAGATCGCGCACCAGCTCCACCGCACCGGCCGCCGGGGTGGAACCCAACGCCAGATCGCGCTCATGTTCCAGCAGCCACGCATGTTTCGCCGCCGCTTCATCGGCAGGCAGCGCGGCCAGATGCGTAAGAATGTCGTCCTCCGCCGGGATCGCCAACGCCACCCGGATCGCCGCGAAATCATGCACCGCGACGGTCAGAGTGCCGTCCATGTCGAACACCCAATACCGCACATCCGCCAGACTCATGCCCAATCCTTGCGATGGCGGATCAAACCTTCCTGCGTCACCGATGCCACCAGTTGCCCGGCGCGGTTATACACGCTGCCACGGGAGAACCCACGGGAATTGCCGGCCCACGGACTATCCATCGCGTAGAGCAACCAGTCATCGGCGCGCAGGTCATTGTGGAACCACAGCGCGTGGTCGAGGCTGGCGACCTGCATGTCTTTCTGCCAGACCGATTTGCCGTGGGGCAACATCGACGTAGTCAGCAGACCGAAGTCCGACGCGTAGGCCAGCAGGTATTTATGCAGCGCCGGCAAATCAGCCAGAGCGCCGTCGGCGCGGAACCACACGTATTTGACCGGATCAGCCGGTTGCGGGTTGTACGGGTCTTTTTCGGTGACCGGGCGCACTTCAATCGGTTTCGGGCACAGCAGCTTTTCGCGCATGTGCTCGGGAATCAAGTGTGCGCGCTGCTGGAACAACTCCAGCTCGGAGGGCAGGTTTTCCGGCCCGACCACTTGCGGCATCTGGCTCTGGTGCTCGAAGCCTTCTTCATCGTATTGAAACGACGCACTGCAGGTGAAAATCGGGTGACCCTTCTGGATCGCCGTGACCCGGCGCGTGCTGAAACTGCCGCCGTCACGCACGCGATCAACCGAGTACACCACCGGCAACTTGGCGTCGCCCGGACGCAAAAAATAGCCGTGCATCGAGTGCACATGCCGCGCCTCTTCAACGGTCTGACTGGCCGCCGACAGCGACTGGCCGAGTACCTGGCCGCCGAACAACTGACGGAACCCCAAGTCCTGACTGCGGCCACGGAACAGGTTTTCCTCGATCGGTTCAAGGGTCAGCAGATCCACCAGATCTTCCAGCACTTGGCTCATTCAGACTCTCCTCACACAAAGCAATGCCGCGCAGTCTTGGCTGCGGCGGGCGATTCAGGTTCTGGCCGACGCCATGATGATGGCGGCCATTGTAAACGTCCGCGCCTGCTTATCCATGCAAGGTTTGTAGCCACTGCTCCCTCGTGATGCGGTACAGCACATGCCGACGTAACGGGTGATCGACGGCAAGTTTCGGGTGTTCAAAATCATCGTCCGGCGCGTGATGCATGCCAATGGCCTGCATGACTTTTTGCGACGGCAGATTGGTTGCACTGGTGAACGACACCACTTCCTTCAACGCGACCCGGTCAAAGCCGCAGCGCAGAGCGGTCCACGCCGCTTCACTGGCATAACCCAGGCCCCAATGTTCCTTGGCCAGACGCCAGCCGATTTCCACTGCCGGTGTAAACGGTGCGTCGAAACCGACCACGCCGAGGCCGGTGAAACCGATGAACTGGCCGGTGTCCTTGCGCTCCAGCGCCCACAAACCGTAACCGTGCTCGGAGAAATGCCCGCGCACTCGACCGATCAGCGCGGCGCTTTCCAGTCGGCTCAAGCGTGCAGGAAAGTAGCGCATCACCTGCGGATCGGCGCACATCGCCGCAAACTCGGGCAAATCCTCGTCCTGCCATTGGCGCAGCAACAGCCTCGCGCTTTCCAGCTCCAGTATCGGTTCCATCCCGCCCCTCCGCTTGATGCCGCCAGTCTACATCGCTGGTAGGCTTTGCACTCTTTCCTACAGCCTTTGTGAATAGTCCTGCCATGCCGTTGCCGCTGATCTACCACGAAGACTACAGCCCCGAGTTTCCGGCGGATCACCGCTTCCCGATGGACAAGTTTCGCCTGCTGCGCGATCACCTGGTGGATAGCGGCCTGACGCGCGACGAACAACTGCTGCGCCCGGAGCTGTGTGCGAACGACATCCTCGCCCTCGCCCATGACCGTAGCTATATCGAACGTTACATGAGCGGCGAGTTGTCCCGCGAAGACCAGCGGCGCCTCGGCCTGCCGTGGAGCGAAGCGCTGGCGCGGCGTACGGTGCGCGCAGTTGGTGGCTCGTTGCTCGCCGCGGAAAAGGCTTTGGAACATGGCCTGGCCTGCCACCTGGCTGGCGGCACTCATCACGCGCATTACGACTACCCGGCCGGTTTCTGCATCTTCAATGACCTGGCGATCATCAGTCAGTACCTGCTGCAAAGCGGCAGGGTCAACCGCGTGCTGATCTTCGACTGCGACGTGCATCAGGGCGATGGCACCGCACGGATTCTGCACAACACCCCGGAAGCGATCACCGTTTCCCTGCATTGCGAAAAGAATTTTCCTGCACGCAAAGCGGAAAGTGACTGGGATATTCCGTTGCCCAAAGGCATGGGCGATGCCGATTACCTGAACGTCGTCGACGATGCGCTCAACTATTTGCTGCCGCTGTATCAACCGGATCTGGTGCTGTACGACGCCGGGGTCGATGTGCATAAGGACGACGCCCTCGGTTACCTGCAACTGACCGACGCCGGCGTCGCTGCTCGCGATGAAAGCGTGATGCGCCATTGCCTGGGCCGCGACATCCCGCTGGTTGGCGTGATCGGCGGCGGTTACAGCAAGGATCGCCAGGCCCTCGCCCGCCGCCACGGCATCCTGCATCACAGCGCTCAACGGGTGTGGCAGTCATCCGGTTGTCATTGAGTTGTGCTGCGTTACCCACAATCGCTGTGGAACGGCCTGTGGATAACCTGAGTGAAAGCGACTACAGCCCTTGATAGCTATAGCTCACAGCACAGCGGTTAATTTTTAACCAACCCGTGTAGGAGCTGCCGAAGGCCGCGATCTTTTGATCTTGCGTTTCAACAATCAAAGTCAAAAGATCGCAGCCTGCGGCAGCTCCTACAGGGATCTCCACTGTTAGAATGCGCGCCATATTCCGCCATACCGCAGCGCACGTCATGACTCAGATTCCTGCCACCTCCTCCGCTCACGTCGCCATCATTGGTGGCGGCCCCGCCGGCCTGATGGCGGCCGAAGTGTTGAGTCAGGCCGGCGTGCAGGTCGATCTGTACGACGGCATGCCCTCGGTCGGTCGCAAGTTCCTGCTCGCTGGCGTCGGCGGCATGAACATCACCCATTCCGAAGCCTACCCGGCATTCCTCGCGCGCTACGCCGAACGCGCCCCGCAAATCGCCCCGCTGTTGCGCGCGTTCGACGCCGATGCGTTGTGCCGCTGGATTCACGATCTGGGCATCGAAACCTTCATCGGCAGCTCCGGCCGCGTGTTCCCCACCGACATGAAAGCCGCGCCGTTGCTGCGCGCCTGGCTCAAACGCCTGCGCGACAGCGGCGTAGTTATCCACACCCGCCACCGCTGGCTCGGTTGGGATGCCAGCGGCGCACTGCGCATCGACAGCCCGGACGGCGAGAAAACCCTGCACCCCGACGCGACCCTGCTCGCCCTCGGCGGCGGCAGTTGGTCGCGGCTCGGTTCCGACGGTGCGTGGATGTTGCCATTGGAGCACCGCGGTGTAGGACTAGCGCCGTTGCAGCCGAGTAATTGTGGCTTCGAGGTGCAGGCCTGGAGCGAATTGCTGGTGAGTAAATTCGCTGGCACACCGCTGAAAAATATCGCCATTGGTTTGAACGACGACAACCCGCGTCTGGGTGAATGCGTGATCACCGCGACCGGAATTGAAGGCAGTCTGATTTACGCCTTGTCGGCGCCGATGCGCGAGGCGATCAATCAGCATGGCTCGGCGACGATCCATATTGATCTGCTGCCGGGCCGACCTGTGGATAAGGTTCAGGCTGCGTTGAGCAAACCGCGTGGCTCGCGCTCGATGGCCAAGCATCTGCACAGTCAGTTGGGAATTGATGGGGTGAAAGCAGCGTTGTTGCGTGAGTTGACTGACGCTGCCACGTTTGCCGACCCGGCGCTGCTGGCTCGGGCGATCAAGGCATTGCCGCTGACGGTGGTGAAAACCCGGCCGCTGGACGAAGCGATCAGCAGCGCAGGAGGCGTGACGTTCGAGGCGATGGATGAGCGGTTGATGCTCAAGGCGTTACCGGGGGTGTTTTGCGCGGGTGAAATGATCGATTGGGAAGCGCCGACTGGCGGGTATTTGCTGACGGGGTGTTTTGCCAGTGGGCGGGCGGCGGGGTTGGGGATGTTGGAGTGGTTACGGCGCGGGAATTGAGTGTACCCATTGCCCTCACCCCAGCCCTCTCCCCCCAGGAGAGGGAGCCGACCGAGGTGTCTGGCGTCATACATCGACCTGAATGACCGAGTCGATTATGGATTCGGAAAGCAGTGTCAGGTCGATGGATTTCTGAAGCATCCCCCAATCAGTCCCCTCTCCCTCCGGGCGGTCCGACGTTTCGGGAGGGTTAGGGTGAGGGGCTTTTGATCTTTAAGGCTTACGCTTACGCGGCCCGGTATTGAACACCGGCACCTTGCGCACAGGCTTGACCGCCACCTCAGGCGCCGGCGTATCGCCGCTGTCCACCCATTTGCCTAGATTGCGCTTGCCGCCACCGGAAACCTTGGGCTTTTTCGGTTTCTTCGGCTTCTTGATCACCTGACCGCTGGCATCCGTTTCCGGCACCCGATGCTCAGGCACAAAGTCCGGCTCGATCTCGCGCTTCAAGGTGCTGCGGGTCAGCGTTTCAATCGCCGACAGCATGTTCACTTCGTCAGCACACACCAGCGAAATCGCCTCGCCAGTCGCGCCCGCGCGGCCAGTGCGGCCGATACGGTGGATGTAATCCTCGGCCACGATCGGCAGGTCGAAGTTGACCACCAACGGCAGATCTTCGATGTCCAGACCCCGCGCAGCAACATCAGTCGCCACCAGAATCTGCACTTCACTCGCCTTGAAACGGTCCAGCGCACGCTGGCGGGTCGCCTGCGGTTTGTCGCCATGGATGCCGTCGGCATTCACGCCGAGGCCCTGAAGTTTTTCCACCAGCGCATCCACGCCGTTGCGTGTCTTGGCGAACACCAGCACTTGCTTCCATTTGCTCTTGCGCATCAGGTGTACGAACAGTTCAGCCTTGCGCTTCTTGTCCACCGTCACCACCCATTGCTTGACGGTGTTGGCGGCAACGTTGCGCGGGCTGACTTCGATGCTCAGCGGATCGTTGAGCATCTGCCCGGCCAGCAAGCGGATGTCATCGGAGAAGGTCGCGGAGAACAGCAGCGTCTGACGTTTTTTCGGCAGCGCGCGGTAGATGTTGCCCAGTTCTTCGGAGAAACCGAGGTCGAGCATGCGGTCGGCTTCATCCAGCACCAGGGTTTGCAGCTGATTGAATTTCAGTGCCTTCTGGCGGTACAGATCGAGCAAGCGACCCGGCGTGGCCACCAGCACATCGACGCCGCCGCGCAGCTTCATCATTTGCGGGTTGATGCTGACGCCGCCATACACCGCGTAGGTGCGCAGCGGCAGGTTCTCGGCGTACTGACGCACGGCTTCGTGAACCTGCTCAGCCAGTTCGCGGGTCGGCACCAGGATCAGCGCGCGCGCCGAGTTGGCAGCGACTTTCGGCCCTTCCATGCTCAGCAGTTGCAACAGCGGCAAGGCGAAACCGGCGGTCTTGCCGGTGCCGGTCTGGGCCGCAGCCATCAGGTCGCGACCGGCCAGCACCGCCGGAATGGCTTGCGCCTGCACCGGCGTCGGGGTCTGGTAGCCGAGCGTCTCGAGGGAGCGCAGCAAGGGTTCGATCAGGCCAAGGGAGGCGAAAGTCATGGAAGTACCGTAGGAAAATTCAGCGCGATTGTGCAAAACGAATGCGTAATGACGCGCAGTTTACCCTAATTCACCGTCGATTCTTCCGCCACGGCCACAGGCTTGGTCGCCACGGGCTGCGGCGGCTTGCGACGCCACTGCGGCAGACTGATCAGCACCACAGCGCTGATGATCACCAGCATCGCCAGTGCTTCTTCTATACCAATGGTCTCGCCGACAAACACGATCCCCAGCAACACCGCGACTGCCGGATTGACGTAGGCATAACTCGTAGCCGCCGCTGGTCGCACGTTTTTCAACAGATACATATAAGCGTTGAAGGCGATGATCGAGCCGAAGAAGATCAGATACGCCAGCGCCAGCCAGCCTTCCAGCGGCGGCACAGCTTGCAAGTGTTCGCAGCTGAGCGCGCTGCCGATCAACAGCACCACGCCGCCAACGAGCATTTCCGCCGCGCTGGCCATCGCGCCCTGCGGCAGCGGCAAGTGTTTGCTCCACACCGAACCGAAGGCCCAGGCAGCCGCGGCAAAAATCAGCAACGTCGCACCGAACGGACTCGATTGCAGGTTGGAACCCATGTTGAGCATGGCGATGCCGATAATGCCCAGCACCACTCCAGCCCATTCAAGACGGGTATTGCGCGCGCCCCAGAAATAGCCGCACAGCAGCGTAAACAGCGGCACCGTCGCCACCGCCAACGCCGCAACGCCCGAAGCCACCCCGCTGTGCTCGGCCAGGGTCACCGCGCCGTTGCCGCAACTCAGCAACAAAATCCCGATCATCCCCGCCGCTTTCCACTGCGCCCACGTCGGCGCCGGCACCCCGCGCCAGCGCAGGAACGCATACATCAGGCTGCCGGCAATCACGAAGCGCACACCACCGAGCATCAGCGGCGGCCAGTATTCGACGCCGATACGGATCACCAGATAGGTCGAGCCCCAAATCACATACAACGCGAAAAACGCGGCGATCAGCGGCAAGGAAAAACGGCGCAGGGCGGACATGGGCAGCTCGAATGTCAGAGACAGGGGATTGGTTATTCTAGAAAGGCCAGCGGGCAAAAATAAGTTACAAAACCTGTTTATCACGCCGCTACACTTTAGAAATCACGGAGATCAGCGGCATTTACCGCGATTTCGAAGGATTGGCTTTTTCGGGAATTCCATCATGGACAAATACGACCGCATGCTACTCAGCGCCTTGCTCGAAAACGGCCGTGCGTCCTACGCCGACCTCGCGCGCAAAGTGAACCTCTCCGCCCCCGCCGTCGCCGAGCGCGTGGCCAAACTTGAGGCCAGCGGCGTGATCACCGGGTATCAGGCGAACATCGACCTGTCGAAAATCGGCTTGCCGATCCAGTGCGTGATCGAACTGCGCCTGAACCAGCACGGCAGTCAGAAGGTGTACGACGAACTGGTGAAAATACCGCAACTGACCGAGTGCTTCCGAGTGACGGGCGATCCGTGCGTGATCATGAAAGCCGCAGTGGGTTCGATGCCCGAGCTGGAGGATCTGATCAATCGGGTGGCGAAATTCGGCTTCAGCAAGACGTCGATTGTGTTGTCGAGTGCGATAGAGAAGCGCGTGCCGTTGGGGCACATCGAAGGTAACGGCAAGTAAGGGTCACGATCATCTGTAACGCTGCAAATGCTCGCCGACTTTCGCCGCAGGGACTTTCTGCAATTTGCACAGCAAATCATGATTCAACTCACGCACTCCATGCTTGTGTCGCAGTTCGTCGGCCAGATGCGCCATCAGGTTGGCCGCCATTTCGGCGTCGGCCATGGCCCGGTGAGCCTGGCCGGTGTGGGGCAGGCGGGCGAAGGTGGTGAGGGTGCCGAGTTTGTGGTTCGGCGCGGCGGGCATCAGGCGGCGGGCGAGTAGCAGCGAGCAGGCGAAGTTTTGCAGGCGGGTGCGTTTGATGCGGCCGAGTTCGAAGTCCCAGAATTTCTGGTCGAATGAGGCGTTGTGCGCGAGCAACGGTGTGCAGCCGACGAATTCGTTGACCTCGTTCATCACCTGCTCGGCGGATGGCGCGGTACGCAGCATGGCGTTGCTGATGCCGGTCAGTTGCTCGATAAAGGCCGGGACGCGAACGCCAGCGTTCATCAGGCTCTGGTAACGCTCGACGATACGGCCGTTTTCCAGCATGACCACGGCGATTTCCGTGGCCCGGCAGCTGCTGTTCGGCGAGAGGCCGGTGGTTTCAAAGTCGATGACTGCAATGCGTTCCAAACCGGGTTCAACTCCAAATCAATTCTTGAGCAACAGCGCGCCTTCAATCGGCACATAACGGCTGGCGGCGCGGATCAGCGAATTGGCGGTCAGGCCTGGCACGCCGTAGGCGACGGCTTGTACTCCGTGTTTGCTGATAATGCGCTCAAGCAGCATGTCGAAATCGCCATCACCGGAGGCCAGTACCACTTCGTCGACGTGATCGGCAGCGTCCATGATGTCGAGGGTGATGCCCACGTCCCAGTCGCCCTTGGCCGAACCGTCGCTGCGCTGGATGTAGGGCTTGAGCTTCACGATGAAACCGAGGTTGCGCAGGATCTGCTGAAACTGCTGCTGCTTGCTGTCACCACGGTCGATCGCGTAGGCGTAGGCCTCGACGATCTGCCCGTCCTTGCTGATGTCCGCCCACAGCGCCGCATAGTTGAAGTGGCAACCATAGGCCTGACGCACGGTGTAGTAGAGGTTCTGTACATCGGCGAACACTGCGATTTTTTTCACCGGAGTTCCTCTGGGCGCGCAAGCGCATGAGCGGGATCAGGCGCGGGCGGCCTGAAAAAGGCGCTCAGTATGCCAGCCCGAAGGAAGGTGGCGCGAATAATCACCGGCAGGCACTAAGGTGGTACTGACGAGTGGTGTTGTGGCGAGGGGATTTAGCGAAACGTCGCACCGCCCCGTTGGGCAGCGGAGCGGCCCCAGTTTTTGGGACTGCTGCGCAGTCCAACGGGGCGGTGCGACGTTTCGCTAAATCCCCTCGCCACAGGTTCGGCGTCAGGACTAAGGGGGTGGATCAGACGAAGGAATCGTCGTCGCTGAAGAACGATGAGTTGTCATCGCTGTAGTCAGTGTCGGTGAACCCGCCCTGGCTATCGTTATTGGCCATGTGCTGATCATCGCCCCAGCCGTTGTTGCTCTGGTCGCTGACCTGGGCCGGCTCTTCCTTGATCACTTCAACGATTTCTTCCGGCTGCTGGTTGTGATGGAACAGGCTGCTGATGCCTTGCGCCAGCATCACGCCACCGGCTACACCCGCAGCCGTTTTCAGCGCGCCACCAAGGAAACCGCTGCCGCCGGCTTGCGGCGCGGGAAAGTTGGGCTGCGCCGCGCCGAAATTCTGTTGTGGAGGTGCCGCACCAAAATTCTGCTGCGGTGCCGGTTCACGCCAGCCGCCCGTCGACACTGGCGCGCTCTGAGCCGGACGCGAATTACCGCCAAAAATACTCGACAAAAACCCGCCGCCACTCGCCGCCGGAGCAGTCCCCTGCGCTTTGGCCGATTGCAACTCAGCCTGCAAACGTTGAACTTGCTGGGTCAGCTGTTTGTTCTGTTCATCAAGACTCTTGAGCGCAGCTTCTTGCACCAGAATCGCCTGGGTCATGAAATAACCTGCCGCCGGCTGGCGCATCAGGTGTTCCTTGATCCGCGTCTCGGCCTGGGCGTCGCGCGGGGCTGCCTCCGTTTCGGCCTGTTGCAGCCGGGAAAACAGTCCATCGATCAGGGTTTGTTCTTCGCTGTTCATGGCGACCTCGTAGATTGCCGGAGATAACGTTGCCCTCGCCCGATCCGAGCAAGGCGCCCTTCCGTAATGGAGGCAGTGACAAGATGTTTCAATGACCTTTACCGAACGTTTACGTTTGCGCAGCAAAAGCCATCATCGGTTAAAGTGAGCCACTGTTTTCGACCTGCGATCCGACCGATGAATGCCTTCGATGTACTGCGTGACTCTCTGTATTTCTTCAAACGCCATTTGGGCCGGATCGTCCAGTTGTGCCTGCCGCTGGTGATCTTCGAAGCGGTGCTGCAGCAGGTGGTCGATCACGCTGACGTGTCGCAGGACTACTCGGCGATCAGCATCATCGTCGGCCTGCTGGTGTATCCGCTGTACACCGCCGCGCTGATTCTGTTTCTCGATGCGCGCAGCCGTGGCGAGTCGCCGCGCAACCGCGACCTGCTGGCAATGGCCGCCACGTTGTGGCCGCGTTTCGCGCTGCTGACTGCGCTGAACACGTTGCTGATCCTGCTCGGCCTGTCGCTGTATTTCCTGCCGGGGCTGTGGCTGATGGTCACCCTGGCATTTGGCGAATACCTGCTGGTGCTGCGCGGCTTCAGCCCGTTGCAGGCGATGAAGGAAAGTCTGCGCCTGAGCCGTGGGCATTTTCTGCGGATCCTGGTGTGCATCTTGTGCGTGATGGCGCCGCTGTGGCTGCTCAAGGGGTTGACGCTGGAGGTGTATCCGGACCCGCAGAATCCGTTGATCGCGATCCTCATCGACAGCGCCCACAGCTTCCTGCAACTGTTCACTAGCGTGGTGCTGTTTCGCCTGTTCATGCTGATCAGTGAATCGCCCGACAAACAAAACGGAACCGTCTGACTGCGCAGGCGCTTGGGCGCACGGCCTGCACTCGGGTATGCTCGGGGCCACTTTCGTATCGCTATAAGCCGAGCCATGACCCGTCTACTGCGTTACACCCTGCTGCTGGTATTGCTCGCCCTCGCCGTGATCGGCGCGCTGATCTACAGCCTGACCTGGCGCCCCGACGCCCGCGAGACTCTGCCGATCAGTTGCTCCGGCCAGCCGCCGACGCTGATGCCAGGTCAAGCCATGAAAGTCATGACGTGGAACGTGCAGTACCTGGCCGGCAAACGTTATGTGTTCTGGAATGATCTGGCTCAGGGCGACGATGAAGCGCCGACCCGCGAAGACATGGCCTTCAGCCTCGACGAAGTGGCGCGGGTGATCCGCGACGAGCAGCCCGATGTGGTGCTGTTGCAGGAACTCGATGACGGGGCCAAGGCCAGCGACTATCAGAATCAGTTGAAACTGTTGCAGGAACGGGTCGCCGATCTGTATCCGTGCAGCGTCAGCGCTTTCGACTGGAAGGCTGATTTCGTGCCTGACCGGCACATCTTCGGCAGTGTCGGCCGGCAACTGGCGACCCTCAGTCGCTATCGCATCGAACACGCCGAACGCCTGCAATTACCGGTCGAACCATCCAACTTCATCAGTCGCCAGTTCCAGCCGAAAAACGCCTTGCTCGCGACCACCCTGCCACTCAGCGACGGCAGCCAGTTGACGGTTTTCAACACTCATCTGGATCGCGCCAGCCAATCTGATGACACCCTGCAAGCGCAAGTGACGGCGGTGGCCAAAGTCCTCGATAAATACGAAAGCCGTGGCACACCGTGGGTGATTGGCGGCGACTTCAATCTATTGCCGCTCGGCCAGTATCGACGCCTGCCGGCCGAACAACGCACGCCCTACTCCGCCGACAGCGCGCTGCATCTGCTGTGGGACAAGTATCCGATGATCCCGACCAACAACGAGGCCAGCGGCATCGACCGCGCACGCTGGCTCACGCACTACCCCAACGACCCCGGCCTGAATGGCCCGGATCGCACCGTCGACTATCTGTTCTACAGCGCCAAGATCAAACGCATTCAAGCGACGGTGCGTCAGGACGATACCTTGCGCATCTCCGATCACTTGCCGGTGATTGCACGGTTCCTGCTGCCTGCCACCCCTTGATTACCCATCCCCCTGTAGGAGCTGTCGAGTGCAACGAGGCTGCGATCTTTTGATCTTCAAGTGCCACGCGGTTTAGCCCGTGCAGTGGCCTCAGCCACCAGCGGATCATCCGGCCAATAGTGCTTCGGATAACGCCCCTTCAAATCCTTCTTCACTTCGGCATAAGTGCTGCGCCAGAAGTTGGCCAGATCCTGCGTCACCTGCACCGGCCGCCGCGCCGGTGACAGTAGATGCAACTTCACCACCTGCCGCCCGCCGGCAATTCGCGGCGTCTCGGCCAGGCCAAACAACTCCTGCAAACGCACCGCGAGAATCGGTGGATGCTCGCTGTAATCCAGACGAATCGAGGAACCCGATGGCACGCTCAGATGATGCGGTGCCAGTTCGTCGAGCTGCTGCGGCAGCGGCCAGGGCAGCAGATTGCGCACGATACTCGACAGATCCAGATTGGCGAAATGGCTGAGTCGCGAGACCTTGCCCAGATACGGCATCAGCCAGTGTTCGAGGGTTTTCAGCAGCGTCGCGTCGCTGACATCCGGCCATTGGCTCTCGCCCTTTGCGCTCAGATCCAGCTGACGCAACAGCGCCACTCGCGCCTGCCACTGGCGCAGTTCCGGGGTCCACGGCAGCAGCTCCAGACCTTTGCGCCGCACCAGATTGACCAGCGCTTGGCTGCGCGCATTTTCGTCGAGACCGGTCAGCGGTTCGCGGCTGAGGATCAGTTCGCCGACCTTGCGCTGACGCTCGGCGCGCAATACGCCTTCACGTTCGTCCCAGTCCAGTTGATCGACGCTGTGCACCTGCTCGGCGAGCACTGAGTCGAACAGTGCCGGATCAAAATCCGCCGCCAGATAAATCCGTTCCTCGCGCTGGCCCTGACGGCTGCCGAGGTCGGCAATCACGATCCATGCTTGCTTCATCAGGCTGTCGGCTTCGGCGAACAGCGCGGCGCGACCGTTGGCCAGACGATATTCCGCGCCACCGGCGCGCCGTTGCTGAGCGACACGATCCGGGTAGGCCAGCGCGAGCAAGGCGCCGAGCCAACGCGGATGATCGGGATCGCTGACCGGCTCAGTGGCTTTGCCGCGCAGATAACCGCCATATTGCCGCGCCAGTTGCCGCGCACGCTGCACGCCGCCCTGCGCGCCACGGGCCGCACGTTCTTCGCCGGACAACAGCACCAAACGGCTATGCAGATCCGCGCCCGCACCACGCAAAATATCGCGTTCGCCGAGCAGTGCGGCAACGTCGCAAGCCATCGTCGCCAGCCCCAATGCCTGACCGCGCAGCAGCAAATGCGCGATGCGCGGATGCGCCGGCAATTCGGCCATCGCCTGACCGTGGCGATTGAGTGTTTCGCCGTCCAGCGCACCGAGGCGCTGCAACAGATCCTGCGCCTGTGCGTAGGCTGCGGCTGGCGGCACATCGAGCCAGATCAAGTCTTGTGGCGTCACGCCCCAACGACCGAGTTGCAGTGCCAACCCGGCCAGATCCGCCGAGAGAATTTCCGCACTACCATAGGCCGCCAGTTGTTCGTGTTGATCCTGCGACCACAAGCGATAACACACGCCCGGCTCAAGTCGCCCGGCGCGACCGGCACGCTGGGTGGCGCTGGCCCTGGAGATGCGCTGGGTGTCGAGGCGGGTCATGCCGCTGCCCGGATCGAAACGCGGCACCCGCGCCAGTCCGGCATCGATCACCACGCGCACGCCGTTGATGGTCAGGCTGGTTTCGGCGATGTTGGTCGCCAGTACCACTTTGCGCTGGCCGGGCGGCGCCGGGTCGATGGCGGCGCGTTGTGCGTTCAGATCCAGTTCACCGTGCAATGGGCACAGCAACACGTTGCTGCTCTCGCCGATGGCATCCGCCAGTTGTTGATGAACGCGACGGATCTCCGCCTGTCCCGGCAGAAACACCAGCAAACTGCCGGTCTCATCGTTGAGTGCTTCGAGCACGGTTTGCGTCACGCGTTGATCGATGTATTCGCCGGGCTGAAACGCTCGGCCCCAGCGCATCGTCACCGGGTACATGCGGCCTTCGCTGCGCAGGATCGGCGCGTCGTCGAGCAATCCGGACAAGCGCTCGCCTTCGAGGGTGGCCGACATCAGCAAAATCTTCAGCGGCTGTTCATCGCGAAACAGCTCGCGACCGTTCAGACTCAGCGCCAACGCTAGGTCGGCGTCGAGGCTGCGTTCGTGGAATTCGTCGAAGATCAGCAGACCCACGTCGTCCAGCGCCGGATCGTCCTGCAAACGCCGGGTGAGAATGCCCTCAGTGACCACTTCGATGCGCGTGTTGGGGCCGACCTTGCTGTCGAGGCGGATGCGGTAACCGACGGTTTCGCCGACCTTCTCCCCAAGCTCGCTGGCCAGGCGTTCGGCAGCAGCGCGGGCGGCGAGTCGCCGTGGTTCGAGCATGAGGATGGTCTGCCCGTTCAGCCATGCTTCATTGAGCAGGGCCAAAGGCACGCGGGTGGTTTTACCGGCGCCGGGCGGTGCTTCGAGCACGGCTTCGTTGCGTGTCGCCAAGGCTTCACGCAGGGCGGGTAAAACTTCATCGATCGGCAACGAATTCATACTGGCTCCAAAGCAGAGCCGCGAGTATAACGGCGAACTGCCGGGCGTTCGTCAGGGTCTTAACTTCACCCGACTACGCTTCGTTAATAGATGACTCAGGAGATTTCCCATGCGCTTACCTTTTCGCCTGATTGGCGGTGTACTGGTTGCCACCCTGCTCACACAAATCACCGCGTGCGGTTCGATTTTCTATCCCGACCGGCGTGGGCAGATCGACGGCAAGATTGACCCGGCGATTGCCGTGCTCGATGCCGTCGGCCTGTTGTTCTACATCGTTCCCGGCCTGATTGCGTTTGCCGTGGACTTCGCCACTGGCGCGATCTATTTCGAACCGGGCCACACCGCCCAAGTCGATCCGGCCAAGCTCAAGCAAGCCATAGGCCCCGACGGTCAGGTCGATAACCTCAAGTTGCAGGCGATTCTCGAAAGCGAGTTGGGCCGTAACTTGCCACTGGATGATCCGCGTCTGATCCAGCACAAGGGCAGCACTCAGCAACTGGCGATGTACGGCCTGCAACCTGCCGCATAAGGAATCGATGCACCCATGACATCCAGCCCCAAACACGCCCGCCTGCTGCGGCTAGCGACCCGCGCCTCGGTGGCGGTGGCCTGCACGTTGATCATCGCTAAAGCCATCGCCTGGTGGCTGAGCGGTTCGGTGAGCATGCTCGCCGGCCTCACCGATTCGGCGCTGGATGGCGTGGCGTCGGTGCTCAACCTGCTCGCGGTGCATTACGCGCTGCGTCCGGCGGACGACGATCATCGTTATGGGCACGGCAAAGCGGAATCGCTGGCCGGCATGGCGCAGGCGCTGTTCATTGGCGGCAGTGCTGTGCTGATTGCGTTTCAGGCCTACGAGCGACTGAACAACCCGCAACCCCTCGGCGCACCGTGGCTGAGCATCGGCGTGATCGTGTTTTCGCTGGCCCTGACGGCGGCGCTGCTGGTGCTGCAGCATCGGGTGATCAAGGAGACTGGCTCCAACGCCGTGCGCGCGGACTCGCTGCATTACCGTTCGGACATGTTGCTTAACGGCAGCATTCTGATTGCGCTGGTGTTGGCGGGATTGGGTTTCGAGCAACTGGATGCGTGGTTTGGTCTGGGAATCGCCGCGTACATTCTGTGGAGCGCCATTCAGATCGCGCGGGAAAGTTTTTCCGTGTTGATGGATGAAGAACTGCCGACGGACGTCAGCCAGCACATGCTCGAACTGGCTTGCGGTGTGCCCGGCGTATTGGGCGCGCACGATCTGCGCACGCGGATTTCCGGCAATCACTGGTTCGTGCAGTTGCACCTGGAATTGCCGGGGGAACTGACGCTGTCAGTCGCCCACGGCATCAGTGATCAAGCGGCGGATGCGATTCACGCTGCCTACCCACGGGCCGAAGTGCTGGTGCACGCCGACCCGCAGGAAGTGGTCAACGCCGCTCGGGCTCAGAAGTTGACCTGATAACCGCGACTGCTCAGGCAACTGCCCTGCGCCTGACGGTAAGCCTGAACCACTTCGGGCGCCGGTTGATAGGTCGCGGTGCGCGGATCGAAACCGCTTTGTTGCACCGCGTACTGATAGCACTGATAACCGTCCTGCTGCACTTGCTGCGGCGACTGACCGTTAGCCGGATACGCTTCGACGTCATAGCCATTACTGGTCGGCTGCGGTTGCTGCTGCACCGGCGGCTCGACCACCACGTAATCCTGCGTGGTCTCTTGATAGGCGTAATACGAGCCGGCGGCGAGGAACAGCAGCGAACCGCCGATCCACACTTCGCGCGCGTAATCCGGCAGGTACTGCGTACGAATCCCGCGCGGCGGCTGGACCACGATGTAACGCGGGCCTTGCGGGCGATACCAGTAGCCGCCGGAGTAGAAATAATCCTGGCCGCGATACGGCACGCGGTAGTCACGATCCTGGAACCGGTCGATCACATGCCCCGGCCGATATTGCGGGCCAGGGCCCCAGCCGTTGCCACGACCGTCTGGACGACCGGCCCAGTGATTGTCATTGGGGCGATTGCCGGTCTGCCACTGCTGGTTGTGGCCGTTCTGCGGACGTTCGTCGCGGTAGTAACCCTGGCGCGGTTCCTGAGTCTGGCGCACGGCGTCGGGGCGCGGCTGGATCGGCAGACTGTTGGCTGGCGATTGCGGCGGAGGCGGCTGGCGCGACGGATCGGGATTGTACGCAGGACGGTTCTGGTTCTGATTTTGGTTCTGCCATTGGCCGTTATGCTGCGGCTGTCCGTTGTGCTCGAACTGGCGGCTGTTGTCGCCACGAATGATTTCGTTGTTCTGCGGGCTGCGGCTCTCGGGATCATCGGCAAGTGCTTGCGCACCGACACTCACACACAGCAAACCAACACCGGCCAGCTGCCAGATGCGCGACTTCATGAAATTCCTCACTGCGGCTCAGGCCTGTGATTAAGAATGGCGTGTAGCTAAGACCGGGCAAATACATACCGGGTTCTGCTACAGGTTATCAGTCACGCAACTTATTTATTGAGCGCCGGGGCAGCAAATCGCGCGCAAGAAAAAAGGGAGACCCGTCGGCCTCCCTTCTAGAGAATTGCGTCCTGGCTCGACGCTTATGACGTCGGCTCACCTCACGCCGTCTTGTGGGCAGTGTGCAGCTCGGGGGCCGGCCCAGCCCCGGTGGGGGTGGCGGCCGCGGCAGGCCGGATTGGGCGGGCCGCGTGGACTGTGTTACCGAGCAGTGATTCTGGTGTTAAGAATAGGCCCGAGGCTGCGACACAGGATTGCGAAGATTGCTCGAATAAACACTACTTGCGCAATTTTTAACCCTGGATAGATAATCCGCCGCAATAGTTACGACAAAGGACCGATTGATGAGCAAACTCGACCGTTACGACCTGAGCATTCTGGCGGAATTGCAGCGCGACGCCCGCATCTCCAACCAGGAACTGGCCGAGCGCATCGGTCTGTCGCCCTCGCCGTGCTCGCGCCGGGTCAAGCAACTGGAAGACGACGGCTACATCTCGCGTCAGGTCGCGCTGCTGGATCGCAAGATGCTTGGTCTGAGCCTGACGGCTTATGTACTGATCGGCATGGATCGGCACACGCCGGAGCGTTTCGAGAATTTCGAAGCGGCGATTCGCACGTTGCCGCAGGTGCTGGAATGCAGCCTGGTGACGGGCGTGGATGCTGACTATCAACTGAAAGTGGTGGTGCCGGACATGGATCACTACCAGAAACTGCTGCTGGGGCATTTGACGCGAATTGACGGGGTGACAAGCGTGCGCTCGAGTTTTGTGTTGAACCAGGTTTTGAACAGCACTGAATTGCCGCTGACTCATCTGCGTAGCTGATCCCGCGATCTATCTGTAGGAGCTGTCGAGTGCAACGAGGCTGCGATCTTTTGACTTTGATATTTTACAAAACAAGATCAAAAGATCGCAGCCTCGTTGCACTCGACAGCTCCTACAAAACCGGGTTTTCAAATCTGTGACTGCGGCAGGTCAATGCTTGGAGATTCAAGCTTGGCGTATAATCCCCGCCGCCCTTTCAGCCGCAACCGCGCCGGAGAACCCCGATGGATCCTGCACTACTTGAAGAGTGGATGATGACCGGCCTGGTCAGCATCCTGATTATTTTCATGGGTTTCATCGTCTGGGATCTGGCGAAGAAGTCCAAGGCCGGGCGCTTTGGCTCGTTCATTCTGTTCTTCGTGCTGGGCCTGGGTGTGGCGGCGTTCATCATCAAAAGTGTGGTGATCGGCCTGATCGAATCCGGCGCCTTATAAGCGCGGCGGCGCTTCTTTCCACTGGCCCTGATCGAGCCCTTCGATGCTCCAGTCGCCAATCCTCACCCGCACCAGACGCAAAGTCGGCAAACCCACTGCCGCCGTCATCCGCCGAACCTGACGATTACGCCCTTCGCGAATCACCAATTCCAGCCAACTGGTCGGCACGCTTTTGCGAAAGCGCACCGGCGGGTTGCGTGGCCACAGCTCGGGTTCGTCGAGTTGTCGCGCCTCGGCCGGCAAGGTCATGCCGTCATTCAGCTCGACGCCATCGCGCAGACGCTGCAACTGTTCGGCCGTCGGCTCGCCTTCCACTTGCACCCAATAGGTTTTCGCCAGTTTGTGTTTCGGATCGGCGATCCGCGCCTGCAACTGGCCGTCATTGGTCAACAGCAGCAAACCTTCGCTGTCGCGATCCAGCCGCCCCGCCGGATAAATCCCTGGCACGTCGATGTAATCCTTGAGCGTCGCCCGCCCTTCGCCGTCGCTGAATTGCGTCAGCACATCGAACGGTTTGTTGAACAGGATCAGCTTCGGCTCGGCCGGCGGTGCTTTGGCGACGCGGCGCGCGGCGGAAAGAGCTGGCTTCGCGCCGGGGTGGCGGGAAGGTGGACGTGGGGGACGCGACATAATAAAGAAGACATTTAGCGATCAGGGCTGCTAATGCTAGTGCCCCGACCGCCAAATGACCACGACAAACCGTTAGCGGAACGGCGGCTCGTCGAAGCTGCGCAGTTTGCGCGAGTGCAGCGAGTTGAGTTCGGTGCGCAACAGATCCACCGCTTCAATGCCGATCTTCAAGTGCTGACTGACCGCACGCTCATAGAAGGCGTTGGCCGAACCCGGCAGTTTGATTTCGCTGTGCAGCGGTTTGTCCGATACGCAAAGCAATGTGCCGTACGGCACGCGCAAGCGATAACCCTGCGCGGCAATCGTGCCGCTTTCCATGTCCACCGCGACGGCGCGGGACAGGTTGATCAACGGTCGCTCCTGGGCCCAGCGCAACTCCCAGTTACGGTCGTCGTAGGTCAGCACGGTGCCGGTGCGCAGGCGTTTTTTCAGGTCGTCACCCTTCTCGCCGGTGATGTTGGCGGCCGCTTGTTGCAGCGCCATTTGCACTTCGGCGAGTGCCGGGATCGGAATGTTCGGCGGCACCACGCGGTCGAGAATCCCGTCGCGGCGCATGTAGGCGTGGGCCAGCACGTAGTCGCCAATGGTCTGCGACTGACGCAAGCCACCACAGTGACCGATCATCAGCCAGCAATGCGGACGCAGCACGGCCAAATGGTCAGTGATGTTCTTGGCGTTGGACGGGCCGACACCGATATTGACCAGTGTCACACCGTGGCCATCGCTGGCGATCAGGTGATAGGCCGGCATCTGGTAACGGTGCCAGACCACACCGGCGGCAATCGCCGAGGCTTCACCGTGATCCATGCCCTTCTCGATGATCACGTTGCCCGGCAACACCATGCGTACGAAACGCGGGTCGCTGCGCAATTGCTCCAGACCGTGGACGATGAACTGGTCAACGTAGCGGTGATAGTTGGTCAGCAGGATCCACGGCTGCACATGACGCCAGTCGCTGCCGGTGTAGTGCACCAGTCGGCGCAGCGAGAAGTCCACCCGCGCGGCGTCGAACAAGGCCAGTGGCAGGGGATCGGTGTTTTCCCAATCGTAGAGACCGTCGGCGATACCATCGGTGGCGGCGGACAGGTCGGTGCTCGGGAACACTCGCGCCAGCACGGCAGCGGTGACGCCGGAGCCAGCCAGTTCATCGCCCTGCTCGACCACGTACGGATACGGAATGTTCTGCTGGCTGACGCCGACCTCCACGGTGACGGTGAAGTCGTGCATCAACGGCACCAGCTGTTCCAGCAGGTATTTGCGGAACGCTTTCGGATGGGTGACGGTGACGCTGTAAGTGCCCGGCAACTGCACTTTGGCGTAGGCGCGGGTGGTCTGCGGGACTTCGCCATGGCAATGATAGGTCAGACGCAGTTCGGGATAACGGAACAGGGCGCGCTGCGCGGCGTCCGGCTCGACGCGATCCTTGAGGTAACGCTTGAGCGCCGAGTTCAGCGCAGTCGTGGCCTGCTCATGCAGTTCGGCCAGACGATCCACGGCTTGTTCGGCGGTTGCAACGACAATAAACGCTTCGGTCACGATCAGCTTCCTGTGTTCTGACTTGCAGAGCTTCATCTTGCCTGCATCGTGGCGCGACGGGAACAGTGACATGTTGGCAACCACACAATATGTGGGCCGCCACAATCACTGTAGGAGCTGCCGCAGGCTGCGATCTTTTGATCTTGTCTTTAAATCTACAGATCAAAAGATCGCAGCCTTCGGCAGCTCCTACACGGGAATTGTGTTGGATCAGAAAGATTGTGGGGTTGAGCGGGCGACGATGGCTTCGACATCCAGCCCACGCGGCAACGCACCATAAACCCGGCCACCACCACTCAGGCGACTGGCGATGAACGCATCGCTGACCGCTGAATTCCCAGCCTCGAGCAACAGCTTGGCTTGCAGCCCCAAGGCAATGTCCTCGGTCAACTGCCGCGCCCGATACTGAATGTCACTGGTATCTTTGAACGACGCCTGCAACTGCTGGATATGCGCCGCCAGGCGTTTATCGCCATGCCCGTCGCCCATCTCGCTGAACAACACATCAAGCACGCCCGGCTCTTTCGACAGTGCTCGCAACACATCCAGACACTGCACGTTACCCGAGCCTTCCCAGGTCGAATTGACCGGCGCTTCGCGGTACAGGCGCGGCAGGATGCTGTCTTCGACATAGCCAGCGCCGCCCATGCATTCCGCCGCTTCGTTGATCATTGCCGGCGCGCGTTTGCAGATCCAGTATTTACCCACCGCCGTCACCAGCCGGGCGAATTGCGCTTCGTGGCGATCGTCCAGATGATCCAGCGCCTTGCCCATGCGCAGACTCAGCGCCAGCGCCGCTTCGCTTTCCAGCGCGAGATCCGCCAGTACGTTTTGCATCAAGGGTGTTTCGCTGAGGATTTTGCCGCCGACCGTGCGATGCACACAGTGGTGGCTGGCCTGGGTCAGCGCCTGACGCATCAAAGCGCTGGAGCCGACCATGCAATCGAAACGGGTCATCGCGACCATTTCGATGATAGTCGGCACGCCGCGCCCTTCCTCGCCAACCATCCACGCCAGCGCGCCACGGAATTCGACTTCGCTGGACGCGTTCGAGCAATTGCCGAGTTTGTTTTTCAGACGCTGAATGTAGAACTGATTGCGCGTGTCGTCCGGGCGATGGCGCGGCAGCAGGAAACAGGTCAGGCCCTTGTCGGTCTGCGCCAGCGTCAGGAACGCATCGCACATCGGCGCCGAGCAAAACCACTTGTGCCCGACCAGTTCATAAGCCTGACCCGGCCCACTGGCGCCGACCGGATAAGCCTTGGTAGTGTTGGCGCGCACATCGGTGCCGCCCTGTTTCTCGGTCATCGCCATGCCGATGGTCACGCCGGCCTTGTGCGCCATACCAACGTTGCGCGGGTCGTACTCGGTGGCGAGGATTTTCGGCAGCCACTGCTCGGCCAGATTCGGCTGCAAGCGCAGCGCCGGCACACTGGCGAAAGTCATGGTCAGCGGACAACCGCTACCGGCCTCGGCCTGACTGTGCAGATAACTCATGGAGGCGCGGGCAACGTGGGCACCGTCCTGCGGATGCGTCCATGGCAGCGAAGTCAGGCCATGTTCGATCGCAGTGCGCATCAACTGGTGATACGCCGGATGAAATTCCACCAGATCGATGCGATGACCGTAGCGGTCGTGGCTGGTGAATACCGGTTTGTTTTGATTGGCGAGGAACCCGGCTTCCATCAACGGCCCGCCGGCCAGTGCGCCGTAGGCATCGATGCGCGACTCGGCCCACCCGGCCCCGAAGCGCCGCGACCACTCTTGCAACGGCAGGTCGATGCGGTACAGGTTGCTGCCGTCCAGCGAGGGCGGCTGGTTGGTGACGTCGTGGGTTTCGGCGAACTGATGCAGGTTCATGACGGGGCTCCTTTGGTCAGCCAGAGCCTCAGTTAAGCACCGCACCGAGGCTGATCAAAGTGTCATATCGGCCTAAATGACGGCGCTTTCGCCCCATCAAACGCACAGCACTCGTCGCTCAAGCGCGGCGCGCAAGTCTTCGAATTTCACCGGTTTGCTCAGGTAATCGATCAACGCGCCGGTCGCGCAATGCTCGCGATCCGGATTCAGCGCGATCATGAACACCGGCAGGTGCGCGCATCCCGGCAAGTCACGAATGCGGCAGCACAACGAGGCGCCATCGAGGTTCGGCAACTGGCAATCGATCAGCACCGCGTCGAACGGCTCACGCTGTAAGTAATCCAGCGCGGCCGCTGCGTGGTCAGCGGTGCGTACGCGAAAGCCGAGCTTGAGCAGCATGCCGCGCATCACCAGTTGATTGACGCTGTTGTCGTCCACCAGCAGCACCGTGCAATCCTGCGGCGCGCGCTCGGCGTCCCGAATCATCGAGGGCGCCGCTTCCACCACCGGTAACTCGAACTCCACGTCCAGTTGAAAGCGGCTACCGCTGCCAGGCTCGGAACGGTGCGTGAGTTTGCCGCCGAGCAATTCAACCAATTGACGACAAATCGCCAGACCGACGCCCAACCCGCCATATTCGCGAGTCATCGAACCGTCGAGCTGGAAGAAACGCTGATACATGGTCGCCTCGCCCAGATCGGTGAAGCCGATGCCGGTGTCGATCACTGCGAACGTCAGCGCCATACGATTACCCTCGGCCGGTTTGCCGGTGACGCGCAGCGCCAGACCGCCAACGCGGGTGAACTTGATCGCGTTATCCAGCAGGCATTCGAGGCATTGCGCGAGTTTCGCGCTGTCGCCCTGCAGACGATCCGGCAGGGTCGGCAGCACCTCGACCTTGAAGTCCAGCGACTTGGCCGCCGCGTTGCCGTCGAATTGCGCACGCAGCGCCTCGACCACCCCGCGCAGGCTGAAGCTGCCCGATGCAACCTTGAGCTTGCCGGCCTGCAATTCGGTGAGGGTGAGGATGCCGTTGACCATGCGCATCATGTCCCGCGCGGAACTGGCGGCGGTCTGTTGGTATTGCTCCAGCTCCGAATCCATCTCCACGGTCTGCATCAGTTCCAGCGAACCGATCACACCGTTCATCGGCGTACGCAATTCGTGGGTCAGGGTGGCGAGGAATTCGTCCTTGAGCTTGTTGCTGTGGGCCAGTTGCTGGTTGAGCACTTCGAGTTTTTGCCCAGCATCGAACAAGGTCTGCGCCTGCTGCTCGCGCATCGCGTTGATGCGGTCGGCCAGCGCCAGCGACAGCAGCGCCACTTCGATCGCCGAGCCGATCTGGCTGGCGTACATGGTCAGGAACACGTTGGGCAGCAAGCCGAGGACCATCATCGTGTTGACCACGCCACCGAGCAGGAACGCCGACCAGGCGATGATGAAGTAACGCGCCACGCGCAGCCCGCGCCACCAGGCGAGAATCCCGGCGGCGAAGATCACCACGGTGAAGGTCAGCGCCAGCGTCGTCGCCAGGCGCAGGGCTAGGGCGTAACTGGTCATCAGCGACAGACCGACCACCAAGGCGCCGAAGGCGATCAGCGCGATCAGCACGCGATCAAGCCAAGGGCTGTAGATTTTGGTCTGCAAGAAACTGCGGGCGAACTGGCTGCCGAACAGCCCGGCGCAACCGATAAAGAACGGCGTCGCAGCGTTGGCCCACCACGGATTGTCCGGCCAGAAATACTCGACCGCCGCGCCGTTCACCGACAATTGATAGAGGCCGAACGAGCCGATGTAGAAGATGTAATACAGGTAGCTGGTGTCGCGCACGCTGAGGTAGATGAACAGGTTGTAGACCAGCATCCCCAGCAGCACGCCATAAATGATGCCCAGCACGTACAGGCGCACCGGCTGATCTTCGAGATACGCGGTGCTCGACCACAAAGTGACCGGCGCCTGAATCGAGCCTTCGCTGGACAGCCTTAAATAGACGGTTTGTAGCTGGTCAGGCTTGAACGTCAGATCGAACAGGTAATTGTTCTGGCGAATCTCGCGACTGGCGAACGGCAACGCGTCACCGGTCTGGCGAATCAGACGGAACTCGCCATTCGCGTCGGGCAAGTACAGATCGAGATGATCGAGCGGCGGATACGCCAGTTCCAGCAACCAGGTGCGCTGGGCAGCGGGATTGCTCGGGCGGTAATGCAGATCAATTTTCAGCCAGAACGCCGAGCGCGAGTAACCGGCATTCAGCGTGGCTTTGTCGTGGGCGTTGAAGTTGCCGGCAGCGGCTTGCGCACGCACGTCGGCAATGCTCGCCGTGCCGCTCGCGTCTTCAAACACTTGCAGGGATCGCCCAAGCGGGAGGCTCTGGGTGAATTCGTCGAATTCGACGGCGTTTGCCAGAAGGGGCAAACACAACAGCAACATCAAAAAATAGCGCATTGAAGCCCCAGCGTGGCTCGTCCGGTTGTGTCAGGAAGCCCCCCATTCCTTTTGAGTAGACGTACAACCGGTATCAAATGTTATTGGTTTGGATCCAGCCTAGCATAGCCGCTGATGGCCATTGAGCACCATTGAAATATTTCCTACAAAGGCTCTAGAACGGGCGTTCCAGAGCAGATGCGCGGGCTAGAGCTGTTGAGTCGGTCAGATTCAGTTGAAAAGCTCGCAGCCTTCGACAGCTCCTACAGTTATCGGCGCCGATACAATCTCCTGTAGGAGCTGCCGCAGGCTGCGATCTTTTGATCTTGCCCTGTGGGTCCGCACCCGAAAAAGATGTTTGGTGGTAAGCTCGCGCACCATGAATATCTACAGCTCCCGCCCCGTTGTCCTCTGTCTCTCCGGCCACGACCCCAGTGGTGGCGCCGGCTTGCAGGCAGATATCGAATCCCTGCTCGCGCAGGGTTGTCATGCGGCGCCGGCCGTCACCGCCCTGACTGTGCAAGACACGGTCAACGTCACGGACTTCCGCGTCCTCGACCGTGAGTGGGTGCTGGCGCAGGCGAATGCCGTGCTCAACGACTCCGAAGTCGCAGCGGTCAAACTGGGCATGCTCGGTTCGCTGGAAATGGTCGACACCGTGGTCGAGCTGCTTTCGGCGCATCCGCATCTGCCAGTGGTCTGCGATCCGGTGCTGCGTGCCGGCGGTGGCGGACGTCTGGGCAAGGACGAAGTCGGCTATGCGATGCGCGAGCGTCTGCTGCCGCTGTCGATCATCGCCACACCCAATCTTCCCGAAGCGCGAATCCTCGCCGAACTGCCGGAAGGCACCGCCGACGAGTGCGCGGAAAAACTCCTGCCGTTCGTCAAGAATCTGCTGATCACTGGCGGGCATGGCGACGAAACTGAAATCCACAATCGCCTGTACAGCCGCGACGGTCTGCGCGAAACCTTTTATTGCCAGCGTCTTCCAGGCAGCTATCACGGGTCCGGTTGCACCCTGGCCAGCGCCTTGGCCGGTCGACTGGCCCAAGGCGAAAACCTTGCCAGCGCCGTGCGCAGCGCCCTCGATTACACTTGGCGCACCTTGCGCGATGCCGAACAACTGGGCAAAGGCCAGTTCGTGCCGCGTCGTCTGCCGCTGGATTTCTGCTCGTAACGTCGTGAGGTGTGCCTGATGAAACTCCGTGGCCTGTATGCCATCACCGACAGCCAATTGCTGGCCGGCAAGTTTCTGTCTTACGTGGAGGCGGCGCTCGAAGGCGGCGTCACCCTGCTGCAATACCGCGACAAGAGCAGCGACGAGGCTCGGCGCTTGCGCGAGGCCGAAGCACTGCGCGATCTGTGCGAGCGCTACAAGACGCAACTGATCATCAACGATGACGCCGAACTCGCCGCAAGACTGAACGTCGGCGTGCACCTCGGGCAGACCGACGGCCCGCTGTCGCCGACTCGCGCCCTGCTCGGCTCGAAAGCGATCATCGGTTCGACCTGCCACGCGCAGATTGCGCTGGCCGAACAAGCAGCAAAGGAAGGCGCGAGTTACGTCGCCTTCGGCCGTTTCTTCAACTCCAACACCAAACCCGGCGCGCCGACTTGCAGCCTCGATCTGCTCGACGAGGCCAAACGCACACTGCATCTGCCGATCTGCGCGATTGGCGGCATCAGCCTCGACAATGCCGCGCCACTGGTGGCCCACGGCGTCGATCTGCTGGCCGTGGTCCATGGCCTGTTCGGCGCCGAGAGCACAGCAGAAGTGACGCGCCGCGCCCGCGCATTCAACGAATTGTTCAAATCCTGATTTTTGAGAGCCCGATCATGTCTCGTTCCGAAACCCTGTTTGCCAACGCCCAGAAACACATTCCCGGTGGCGTCAACTCGCCGGTTCGCGCATTCAAGAGCGTTGGCGGCACGCCGCTGTTCTTCAAACATGCCGAAGGCGCCTACGTTACTGACGAAGACGACAAGCGTTATGTCGATTACGTGGGTTCCTGGGGGCCGATGATCCTCGGCCACAGCCATCCGGAAGTGCTCGACGCAGTGCGCAATCAGCTGCAACACGGCCTGTCCTACGGCGCGCCGACCGCGATGGAAACCGAGATGGCCGATCTGGTCTGCTCGCTGGTGCCGTCAATGGAAATGGTGCGCATGGTCAGCTCCGGCACCGAAGCGACCATGAGCGCGATCCGTTTGGCCCGTGGTTACACCGGCCGCGACAGCATCATCAAGTTTGAAGGCTGCTACCACGGCCACTCCGACAGCCTGCTGGTCAAGGCCGGTTCCGGTGCACTGACCCAAGGTGTGCCGAGCTCGGCCGGTGTACCGGCGGCGTTCGCCAAACACACCCTGACCCTGCCGTTCAACGACATCGACGCGGTTGAAAAGATGCTCGCGGAAGTCGGCCAGGAAGTGGCGTGCATCATCGTCGAGCCTGTGGCCGGCAACATGAACTGCGTGCCACCGGCGCCGGGTTTCCTCGAAGGCCTGCGCAGCCTGTGCGACAAACACGGCGTGGTGCTGATTTTCGACGAAGTGATGACCGGTTTCCGCGTTGCCCTCGGCGGCGCTCAAGCGCATTACGGGGTGAACCCGGACCTGACCACCTTCGGCAAGATCATCGGCGGCGGCATGCCGGTCGGCTGCTTCGGTGGCAAACGCGCAATCATGGAACGCATCGCGCCGCTGGGTCCGGTGTATCAGGCAGGTACTTTGTCGGGCAACCCGTTGGCCATGGCCGCTGGCCTGACCACTCTGCGCCTGATCAGCCGTCCGGGCTTCCACGCCGAACTGACCGATTACACCACGCGTCTGCTTGACGGTTTGCAAGAACGCGCGGACGCGGCGGGCATTCCGTTCGTGACTACTCAGGCTGGCGGCATGTTCGGTCTGTACTTCAGCGGCGCTGACGACATTGTTACCTTTGAAGACGTGATGGCCAGCGACGCTGCGCTGTTCGGGCGCTTCTTCCACTTGATGCTCGAAGGTGGCGTGTACCTCGCACCGAGCGCATTCGAAGCCGGTTTCACCTCGATCGCTCACGGCGACGCCGAGCTGAAAATCACCCTCGATGCTGCCGAGCGCGCCTTCGCTGCACTGAAGTAATTGCCGGACCGCTGACGTTGGCCATTGCCAGCGTCAGCATTTACCTACACCCCCGCCCTTTTTCCGACGCCTCTGGCAAAAATCTCCCCTAAAGTGGGCGATATATTCCCCGCGCAGCAGAAAATCGAGTAAAGACTTTGTAAGGTTGGCCCTGCTTATTTCATAATGCGCGCTTATTGGATCCCTCGACGGGTCCGCGTGCCCTTCAGAGGTAAGTCGATTCTCATGAACCGCACCGGCCGCACCCTTGCATTGGGCTGCCTGTTGCTCCTTCAGCCCCTGCTCGCACATGCACAAGCAGGCGGCAACTCGTTGTTGATCCCGGCGATGGGTCGTTGCACCCTCAATACTCAGCCGCAAGACGTCACGCAGGCGCTCGCTGCCTGCCAAAAGGCTGCGGATGAAGGCGACGCGCAGGCGCAATACGAGTTGGGTGAGTTCTACTACGACGGCAAGAATGCGCCGCGCGACCTCAATCAGGCCCTGAGCTATTTCGAAAAGGCCTCGCTGCAAGGCCATGCCCAGGCGCAATTCAAGCTAGGCACCATGTTCTTCCACGGCGAAGGCGTGCAGGCGAATAACATTCAGGCGTATATCGTGCTGAAGATGGCGGCGGTCAACGGTGCGGAAGACGCACTGGATACGGCTGACGAAGTGTCCGAGAAAATGTCCCGCGAAGATCTCGAGACCGCCACCCAGGTACTCGGGCAGATTTTCCGCAAATACCTGATGGAATTGCAGAGCGCCGACGGCCGTACGCCGTTTTCGCCGCTGCCCTGACGCAGGCTACTTCTCAGGCATCGGCACCGGGAATGGCATTACATTGCCCACCCCGCCACGCGCTTCGCTGATTTTCGGGGTGCCGAGGCGTTCCACTTCGTCGATGCGCACAATCGAATGCATCGGCACAAAGCTGCGCACCACACCTTCGAACTGCGCCTTGAGCTTTTCTTCGCTAGGATCGACGACCACCTGAGTGCGCTCGCCAAAGACGAATTCTTCCACTTCCAGGAAGCCCCACAGATCGCTTTGATAGATCTGCTTGGCGTACATTTCGAACACCTGGCCCTGGTTGAGGAAAATCACCTTGTAGATTGGAGCTTCGCGTTTGGTCATGGCGGGCGGAAACACATCGGGGATAAAAATGAGGGCGCGAACTATAGCATAGCCGCCGGACGCGCAGCGGTAGGAACCTGGGGACATGTTCCCTATAATGCGCGGTTCTTTGAATCACGTGACGATCCGAATCCATGGCCAAGAAGCTTTACATCGAAACCCACGGTTGCCAGATGAACGAGTACGACAGCTCGCGCATGGTCGATCTGCTGGGTGAACATCAGGCCCTGGAAGTGACGGCCCGCGCCGAAGACGCCGACGTGATTCTGCTCAACACCTGCTCGATCCGCGAACGCGCCCAGGATCGGGTCTACTCCCAGCTCGGCCGCTGGCGCGAACTGAAACTGGCCAACCCGGAGATGGTGATTGCCGTCGGCGGCTGCGTGGCCAGTCAGGAAGGGGCGGCGATCCGTGATCGCGCCCCGTATGTCGACGTGGTGTTTGGCCCGCAGACCCTGCACCGCCTGCCGGAAATGATCGACGCTGCACGCATTACCAAACTGCCGCAAGTCGACGTCTCGTTCCCGGAAATCGAAAAATTCGACCACTTGCCCGAGCCGCGCATCGACGGCCCAAGCGCCTATGTCTCGGTGATGGAAGGTTGCAGCAAGTACTGCACGTTCTGCGTGGTGCCTTACACCCGTGGCGAAGAAGTCAGCCGACCGTTCGACGACGTACTGGCGGAGATCATCCACCTCGCTGAAAACGGCGTACGCGAAGTGACTCTGCTCGGGCAGAACGTCAACGGCTATCGCGGCACCACCCACGATGGGCGCCTGGCCGATCTGGCGGAGCTGATCCGCGTGGTGGCCGCCGTCGATGGCATCGACCGCATTCGCTACACCACTTCGCATCCACTGGAGTTTTCCGACAGCCTGATCCAGGCCCACGCTGATGTGCCGGAGCTGGTCAAACACCTGCACTTGCCGGTGCAATCGGGTTCCGACCGGATCCTGTCAGCGATGAAGCGCAACCACACTGCGCTCGAGTACAAATCCAAGCTGCGCAAACTGCGCGCGGCGGTGCCGGGGATCTGCATCAGTTCGGACTTCATCGTCGGCTTCCCGGGCGAGACCGAGAAAGATTTCGAGCAGACCATGAAGCTGATCGAAGACGTCGGCTTCGACTTTTCCTACTCGTTCGTCTACAGCCAGCGTCCGGGCACTCCGGCCGCCGACCTGGCCGATGACACGCCGGAAGCGTTGAAGAAAGAACGCCTCAACGCCTTGCAGCACCGTTTGAATCAGCAAGGCTTCGAGATCAGCCGACAAATGGTCGGTTCGACCCAGCGCATTCTGGTCACTGACTACTCGAAGAAAGATCCGGGCGAGCTGCAAGGACGCACCGAGAATAATCGTATCGTCAACTTCCGCTGCGACAATCCGACCCTGATCGGCCAGTTCGCCGACGTGCACATCGACGCGGCGCAACCGCACTCGCTGCGCGGCTCGTTGATCCAGTAACAAATTCCGAAATCAGTGGAGATCAAATGTGGGAGCTGGCTTGCCAGCGATAGCGGTGCAACAGGCGACATTTTTGCTGGACTTGCTGGCCTCATCGCTGGCAAGCCAGCTCCCACAATGGACTGCGCTGTTCTTGAGAATGAGCTCATTTATTTAAGAGCTTTCGCACCCACGCCACTGGCGTTATCCTTGATTTCATCTTAATTGCCCCAGGGCGGCTAAATACGACCTTGAACGCACCCATCGAACCACATCGCTTTATCCTCGAGCCCTTTGAGGCTCGCCGCTTCGCCAATCTGTGCGGGCAATTCGACGAGCATTTGCGCTTGATCGAACAGCGCCTGACCATCGAGATCCGCAACCGCGGAAACCAGTTCGAGCTGATCGGCGACCCCAAGCACACCACGTCCGCGGAAAATCTGATTCGTCGCCTGTACCGGGAAACCAATGGTTCAGAGCTGTCGCCAGATACGGTGCACCTGTTCCTGCAGGAATCGGCCGTGGTCGAGCTGGACAATCACGCTCCCGCCGAAGCTTCCGTCGCCCTGCGCACCAAGAAAGGCATGATTCGCCCGCGTGGCTTGAATCAGCTGCGCTATGTGAAGGAAATCCTTGGTAACGACATCAATTTCGGCATCGGCCCGGCCGGTACCGGCAAGACCTACCTGGCGGTTGCCTGTGCGGTAGACGCGCTGGAACGCGAACAGATCCGGCGCATCCTGCTGGTGCGCCCGGCAGTTGAAGCGGGTGAAAAACTCGGCTTCCTGCCTGGCGACCTGTCGCAGAAGATCGACCCGTACCTGCGCCCGCTCTACGACGCGCTGTACGAGATGCTCGGCTTCGAATACGTGGCCAAGTTGATCGAGCGTCAGGTGATCGAAGTTGCACCGCTGGCCTACATGCGCGGTCGTACGCTGAACAACAGCTTCATCATTCTCGATGAGAGCCAGAACACCACGGTCGAGCAGATGAAAATGTTTTTGACCCGCATCGGTTTTGGCTCCACGGCAGTGATCACCGGCGACATCACCCAGGTCGACCTGCCCAAGGGCACCAAGTCCGGCCTGCACCATGTGATCGAAGTCCTGAAAGACGTGCCGGGCATCAGCTTCACGCATTTCATGCCCAAAGACGTGGTGCGCCATCCACTGGTGCAACGCATCGTCGAAGCCTATGAGCGCTTCGAAAATCGCGTGGCCGATGAACCTGCGAAGGACACGCGCCGCGATGCTTGAGCTTGACCTGCAAATCGCCACCGAAGCGTCCGCGCCCAGCGAAGCCGAATTCCGTCAATGGTGCGAACTGGCCCTGCGCCAGCGCACCGCCGATTCGGAAATGACCATCCGTCTGGTCGACGTGGAAGAAGCGCGCGAGCTCAATCACACCTGGCGCCAGAAAGATTACGCGACCAACGTGCTGTCGTTCCCGGCGGACGTGCCCGACGAGTTCCTCGACATCCCGCTGCTCGGTGATCTGGTGATCTGTGTGGCCGTGGTCGAGCGCGAAGCCGCCGAGCAAGGCAAGGAACTAAAGGCCCACTGGGCACATCTGGTCATTCACGGCTGTTTGCATTTGCTCGGTTACGACCATATAGATGACGACGAAGCCGAAGAAATGGAAGCGCTGGAACGGGAGTTGCTAGCCGAACTGGGCTACCCCGATCCGTACGCGGACGACGAAATCGACACAACCCCCACTGTTTAATACAAAGGATTCAGAGTAATCGCTATGAGCGAAGATCGATCGAGCAACGGGCAGAAGTCATGGCTGGGTAAACTCACCCAGGCTTTTGCCCACGAGCCGAAGAACCGTCAGGAGCTGCTTGAGCTGCTGCGCGATGCACATCAGAACAAACTGCTGGACAGCGAAGCGCTGGCCATCGTCGAAGGCGCCATTCAAGTGGCTGACCTGCAAGTGCGCGACATCATGGTGCCGCGCTCGCAGATGATCAGCATCAAGGCGACCCAGACACCCCGCGAATTTCTCCCTGCCGTGGTCGATTCGGCCCACTCGCGCTATCCGGTCATCGGCGAAAGCCATGACGACGTGATGGGCGTGCTGCTGGCCAAGGATCTGCTGCCGCTGATCCTCAAAGAGAACGGCGACAGCTTCAACATCAAGGATCTGCTGCGCCCGGCGACTTTCGTGCCGGAGTCCAAGCGTCTGAACGTATTGTTGCGCGAGTTCCGCGCCAACCATAACCACATGGCCATCGTCATCGACGAATACGGCGGTGTGGCTGGCCTTGTGACCATCGAAGACGTGCTGGAACAGATCGTTGGCGACATCGAAGACGAGCACGACGTCGAAGAAGACAGCTACATCAAGCCGCTGCCCAGCGGTGACTTCCTGATCAAGGCCCTGACGCCGATCGAGAACTTCAACGAGTTCTTCGACAGCGAGTTCTCCGACGATGAGTTCGACACGGTCGGCGGTCTGGTGATGAGCGCGTTCGGGCACTTGCCAAAACGCAACGAAATCACTGAAATCGGCGCCTATCGTTTCCGCATCCTGAACGCCGACAGCCGTCGGATTCATCTGTTGCGACTGACCCCAATCGCCCGGTAAAAAATCTAAGGACTGAAATGCGCTGGACAACCCGCCCCGGCTGGCCCGGTAACCTGCTGGCCGTGGCGGCCGGTGCTATCACCACTTTCGCTCTCGCGCCGTTCGATATCTGGCCGCTGGCCTTGCTGGCGGTCGGCCTGTTCTATGCCGGCCTGCGCGAGCTGAGCCCGCGTCAGGCGTTGGGCCGTGGCTGGTGCTTCGGTTTTGGCCTGTTCGGCGCCGGCACCAGCTGGATCTACTACAGCATTCACCACTTCGGCGGCGCTTCAGTGCTGTTGGCCGGGTTCCTGATGTTGCTGTTTACGGCGGCGATTGCCTGGTTCTTCGCCTTGCCCGCGTGGATTTGGGCGCGCTGGTTGCGCCGCAATGAAGCGCCACTGGGCGATGCGATGGCATTTGCCGCGTTGTGGGTGGGTCAGGAAGCGTTTCGTGGCTGGTTCCTCACCGGTTTCCCGTGGCTGTATTCCGGTTACAGCCAGCTCGATGGCCCATTGGCCGGACTCGCGCCAGTCGGCGGCATGTGGCTGGTGTCGTTCGTGCTCGCGCTGACCGCTGCGCTGATCTACAACACGCCGCGCTTGCTGAAAACCGGCCGTAAAGGTTTTGTGGTCGCAGGCCTGTTGTTGCTCGCCGGGCCGTGGGTCGCGGGCATTACGCTCAAGGGCCACGCCTGGACCAGCCCGGCCGGCGCGCCGCTGACGGTTGCTGCTATTCAAGGCAACGTCGCGCAGAGCATGAAGTGGGACCCGGCCGAACTGAACGCGCAACTGGCGCTGTACCGCGATTTGAGTTTCCGCTCGAAACCGGTGGATCTGCTGATCTGGCCGGAAACAGCCGTGCCGGTACTGAAGGAGTCGGCCGAGGGCTACCTGAGCATGATGGGCACCTTTGCCGCCGAGCGTAAATCGGCGCTGATCACCGGCGTGCCGATTCGCGAAATGGTCCGCCACGAAAGACGCTTCTTCAACGGCATCACGGTTCTTGGCGAAGGTGATGGCACTTACTTGAAGCAGAAACTGGTGCCGTTCGGCGAATACGTACCGTTGCAGGACATCCTGCGCGGGCTGATCGCATTCTTCGATCTGCCGATGTCCGACTTTGCCCGTGGCCCGGCGGATCAGGCGCTGTTGCAGGCCAAGGGTTATCAGATCGCACCGTTCATCTGCTATGAAGTCGTCTATCCGGAATTCGCCGCCAGCCTCGCCGCGCGCAGTGATTTGCTGCTGACGATCAGCAATGACACCTGGTTCGGCACCTCTATCGGCCCGTTACAGCACTTGCAGATGGCGCAGATGCGCGCGCTCGAAGCGGGACGCTGGATGATTCGCGCCACCAACAACGGCGTGACCGGACTGATCAACCCGTTCGGGCAGATCACCGAGCAGATCCCCCAGTTCGAGCAAGGCATTCTGTACGGCGAAGTCGTGCCGATGCATGACCTGACGCCGTACCTGCAATGGCGCTCATGGCCGCTGATCGTATTGTGTCTGGTGTTGTTCGGCTGGGCACTGATGGCGAGCCGGATGTCGAAAACCGTCTAAAGACGGCGCAACCCCTGTGGCGAGGGGATTTATCCCCGTTCGGCTGCGCAGCAGTCGCAATATCATTGCACGCGGTGCTCCTGACACATCGCAGGTGCAGGTTTTGGGGCGGCTGCGCCACCCAACGGGGATAAATCCCCTCACCACAAAGGCTCCTGCATTCAAAGGGTCAGTGTGTCAGCGGTAGAACAGCGAATACCCGACCTGCCCCACTGCTTCATTCAACAATTGCCCGCTCTGCCAGATCGACTTGAACTCCGGCATCCAGCCACCGAGCGGTCGGGCATTGTCAGTGCCGAGGAAACCAACCGGCGCCGGCACAACTTCAAATCCCGCCTGCTTGAAACTCCACACCGCGCGCGGCATGTGCCAGGCCTGGGTGACGACCACTACCCGTTTGACCCCTTGCGGCAGCAAAATCTTCGCGCTCAGTTCGGCGTTCTCCCACGTCGTACGGCTTTCGCCTTCCTGCCAACGCACCGCCACACCGAAATCATCCAGTAACGAATCAGCCATCAACTTGGCTTCCGTCGGCGGCGTACCGTAATGCAGACCGCCACTGGTCAGAATCGGAAGTCCCGAGGCCTTGGCCAAACGCGCTGCATAGCGCTGGCGCTCGAGCCCGACGCCGGTCGGCTGATCCTCGCCCCACGCCAGATCACCACGTTCACGCCCGGAACCCAGCACTACGATCGCATCGGCGCGCTGCGCCAGTGTTGTCCACTCTTCCCGGGGCAGCGGCGGCTCGCGCTCCAGCATCTTGGCGCTCCACTGCACCACCACCGGCAGACTCATCAGCAAGAACCCGCCAAACCCCAGAGCAAAACACAGCCCGGCCAGACGTGGCCGTGTGCGTCGCAGCCACCAGGCGGCGAGCAACAACAGCAAGAGAATGCCGGGCGGCAAGAGAAGTTGTTTAACGAAATAACGAAAAGGCATCGAGCATCTCCAAAGATGCCCGAAGCCTAAGTGGGTTAGTACAGCGCGACAACCGGTAGGAGCGGATCCCGTTGAAAAAGATCCGCTGTTTGACCTGCCATGCGTTACTTGGCCTGCAGAGTACGAACCTTTTCAATAACTCTGCCGGGCGCCTTGTCCTTGAGCCAGATGACCTTGGCCGAATGTGCTGCATCGAGCTGCTTCACTGCTTGCGACAAGCATCCGTGCGTTTCACGTTCACTGCGATCCAGATAGGCCTTGACCAGTTTGAACTCGGCGGGGCTCAAGCCACGCAATTCCAGTTCCAGGGGGCGCTCATCGCGCAGCCGGCCAGCGGTTTTGGCAGCATCCAGGGCCATTCCCAGACGGTCCATCAACCGCTCATACAACTCGGGTTTGGTAACGTTTTTTTGCTGTTGCTCCACCATCCCTCACCTCATTGAAGATAAGAATCACTCCCCAGTTAGAGCTTAGCTTCGCTGCACAATCCGGCTGTACGCCGCGACCAACGGCCCTCGCCAGTATTTGGCCGGCCAAAACGCCTGCAATCAGGGTTTCCCTAGGCCAAGCGCGGTCATGTATGCTACGGCGCTTCCTGTAACTCCACTTCCAGCATCCCCGGCCCGCTCCGGATGACGCATTGAAGAGGATTAGGCCACCCCTATCCAGTACAAAAGTAGCCATGCACGAACAATATCAGCCCCGTGAAATCGAAGCCGCCGCCCAGTCGTTCTGGGACGAGCAAAAGTCCTTTGAAGTCAGTGAACAGCCAGGCAAGGAGACTTTCTACTGCCTGTCGATGTTCCCTTACCCCAGCGGCAAGCTACACATGGGGCACGTGCGCAACTACACCATCGGCGACGTGATCTCCCGCTATCAGCGCATGCAAGGCAAGAACGTTCTGCAACCGATGGGTTGGGACGCGTTCGGCATGCCGGCAGAAAACGCCGCGATGAAGAACAACGTGGCACCGGCCAAGTGGACCTACGAAAACATCGCCTACATGAAAACCCAGCTGCGCAGCCTGGGTCTGGCGGTGGACTGGTCGCGCGAAGTCACCACCTGCAAGCCGGATTATTACCGCTGGGAACAATGGCTGTTCACTCGCCTGTTCGAAAAAGGCGTGATCTACCGTAAAAACGGCACCGTGAACTGGGACCCGGTCGATCAGACCGTTCTGGCCAACGAGCAAGTGATCGACGGTCGCGGCTGGCGCTCCGGCGCGCTGATCGAAAAGCGTGAAATCCCCATGTACTACTTCAAGATCACCGCCTACGCGGATGAACTCCTGGAGAGCCTCGACGAACTGACTGGCTGGCCTGAACAGGTCAAGACCATGCAGCGCAACTGGATCGGCAAGTCGCGCGGGATGGAAGTGCAGTTCCCGTACAACGTCGATTCCATCGGCGAAGCCGGCGCACTCAAAGTGTTCACCACCCGTCCGGACACCCTGATGGGCGCGACTTATGTCGCTGTTGCCGCTGAACACCCGCTGGCCACTCTGGCCGCTCAGAACAATCCCGAGCTGCAAGCGTTCATCGCTGAATGCAAGGGCGGCAGCGTTGCTGAAGCCGACGTCGCTACACAAGAGAAGAAAGGCCTGCCAACCGGCCTGTTCGTCGAGCACCCGCTGACTGGCGAGAAACTGCCGGTGTGGGTCGCCAACTACGTATTGATGCACTACGGCGACGGCGCGGTCATGGCTGTGCCGGCGCACGACGAGCGCGATTTCGAATTCGCCCACAAGTACGATCTGCCGATCAAATCGGTGGTGCGCACCAGCTCCGGCGAAACCAACCCGGCCCCATGGCAAGACGCCTACGGCGAGCACGGCACGCTGATCAACTCCGGCGAATTCGACGGTCTCGACTTCGCTGGCGCGTTCGACGCGATCGAAGTTGCGCTGATCAAGAAAGAGCTGGGCGCCTCGCGCACCCAGTTCCGCCTGCGCGACTGGGGCATCAGCCGTCAGCGCTACTGGGGCTGCCCGATCCCGATCATCCACTGCGAAACCTGCGGTGACGTGCCGGTGCCGGAAGATCAACTGCCAGTCGTCCTGCCGGAAGACGTGGTGCCGGATGGCGCCGGTTCGCCGCTGGCGCGCATGCCCGAGTTCTACGAGTGCAGTTGCCCGAAATGCGGCCAGCCTGCCAAGCGTGAAACCGACACCATGGACACTTTTGTCGAGTCGTCCTGGTACTACGCCCGCTACGCCTCGCCGCACTTTGAAGGCGGTCTGGTGGAAAAATCCGCGGCTGACCACTGGTTGCCGGTGGATCAATACATCGGCGGTATCGAACACGCGATCCTGCACCTGCTCTACGCGCGCTTCTTCCACAAGCTGATGCGTGACGAAGGTCTGGTCAGCTCCAACGAGCCGTTCAAGAACCTGCTGACCCAAGGCATGGTGATCGCCGAGACCTACTATCGTCGCGAAGCCAACGGTGCTTACACCTGGTTCAACCCGGCGGACGTGGAACTAGAGCGTGACAGCAAAGCCAAGGTCATCAGCGCCAAGCTGATCTCCGACGGTCTGCCAGTGGAAATCGGCGGCACCGAGAAGATGGCCAAGTCGAAGAACAACGGCGTCGACCCACAGTCGATGATCGATCAGTTCGGAGCCGACACCTGCCGTCTGTTCATGATGTTCGCCTCGCCGCCAGACATGAGCGCCGAATGGTCGGACTCCGGCGTCGAAGGTTCGCACCGTTTCCTCAAGCGCGTCTGGCGTCTGGCTCAAGCGCACGTCGCTCAAGGCCTGCCGGGCAAACTTGATATCGCCAGCCTGAACGACGAGCAGAAAGCCGTTCGCCGCTCGATTCACCTGGCCATCAAGCAGGCCAGCCACGACGTCGGCCAGAACCACAAATTCAACACCGCCATCGCCCAGGTGATGACGCTGATGAACGTGCTGGAAAAAGCCGCGCAAGTGACCGAGCAGGATCGCGCGCTGGTTCACGAAGGTCTCGAAGCCGTGACACTGTTGCTGGCGCCGATCACACCGCACATCAGCCATGAGTTGTGGAATCAACTGGGTCACGCTGACCCGGTGATCGACGCTGTTTGGCCGGTGGTGGATGAATCCGCGCTGGTGCAGGACAGCCTGACCCTGGTCATCCAGGTCAACGGCAAACTGCGCGGTCAGATCGAAATGCCGGCCACCGCCACTCGCGAAGAAGTCGAAGCCGCCGCCCGTATCAACGAGAACGTGCTGCGCTTCGTCGATGGCCTGACTATTCGTAAAGTGATCGTAGTGCCCGGGAAACTGGTCAATATCGTCGCCAGCTAATTGGATCGGGCGCCAGGTTTGCCTGGCGCCGAGTAAAACCTTTCGGGCTGCAGAGCCAGCCCACATGGTTTCAAGGGGAGCAACAAGATGATCAAACGCAATCTGCTGGTGATGGGCCTCGCTGTCCTGCTGAGCGCCTGTGGTTTCCAGCTGCGCGGCACTGGCACCAACGAGCTGAGCATCAAGGAACTCGACCTGAGCGCGCGCAACGCTTACGGCGAGACCGTGACGCAACTGCGTCAGGTGCTGGAGTCCAGCGGCGTGAAAGTGATTTCCGGCGCGCCGTACAAGCTGTTTCTGGCTGATGAGCAGGAAAGCCAGCGCATTCTGAGCTATGCCGGTGCCGGTCGTACGGGTGAGTATCAGGTCAATACTGTGCTGAACTACGACATCCGGGGTGACAAAAATCTGCTGCTGCTGAGCGACAAGCTTGAAGTGCAGAAAGTGTTCATCCACGACGGCAACAACCTGGTCGGTTCCGACCAGGAAGCCAACGACGCCCGTCGCGAAATCCATCGTGAGCTGGTTCAACGCATGATGCTGCGCCTGCAACAGCTGACGCCGGTTCAGTTGGAGCAGTTGCAACAAACCGCCAACAACCGGGCCAAGGCAGAAGCCGATGCGCTGGAAGCGGCGCAGAAAGCTGAAGCGGAAACCCCGCGTCAGTCGCCGCTCGAACTGCCGCAGCAGTAAGACGTACGGGGCGCTCAGGCGCCCCGTTCGCCGTTTCTTATGAAGCTCGCTCCCGCCCAACTCGGTAAGCACCTGCAAGGCGCTCTCGCGCCGGTCTACATCATCAGCGGCGATGATCCGCTGTTGTGTCAGGAAGCTGCCGACGCCATCCGCGCTGCTGCCCGTCAGCAGGGTTTCGACGAACGCCAGGTATTCGCCGCCGACGCCAGTTTCGATTGGGGCGCGTTGCTGATGGCTGGCGCGAGCATGTCGCTGTTCGCCGAAAAACGCCTGCTGGAACTGCGCCTGCCTTCGGGCAAGCCTGGAGACAAAGGCGCCGCCGCGCTGATCGAATACTGCTCACGCCCCGCTGAAGACACCCTGCTGCTGATCAGCTTACCCAAGCTCGACGGCAGTGCGCAGAAAACCAAGTGGGGCAAAGCGCTGGTCGAAGGTCAGCAAACCCAGTTCGTGCAAATCTGGCCGGTGGATGCCAACCAGTTGCCGAGCTGGATCCGTCAGCGCCTGTCGCAAGCCGGATTGTCGGCCAGTCAGGACGCGGTCGAGCTGATCGCGGCACGGGTCGAGGGCAATCTGCTCGCCGCCGCGCAGGAAATCGAAAAGCTCAAGCTAATGGCCGAAGGCGGGCAGATCACCGTCGAGACCGTGCAAGCCGCCGTGGCTGACAGTGCGCGATTTGACGTGTTCGGCCTGACCGACGCGGTGCTCAACGGTGAAACTGCTCACGCGCTGCGCATTCTCGAAGGACTGCGCGGTGAAGGCGTCGAGCCGCCGGTGATTCTCTGGGCATTGGCGCGCGAGTTGCGCCTGCTGGCCAACATCGCCCTGCAATATAGCCAGGGTACACCGCTGGACAAGTGCTTCAGTCAGGCGAAACCGCCGGTCTGGGACAAGCGCAAACCGCTGATGAGCAAAGCCCTGCAACGCTATACAGCGCAACGCTGGGCGCAACTGTTGCTCGAGGCGCAGCGCATTGATGCGCAGATCAAGGGTCAGGCTGCCGGGTCGCCGTGGATGAGTCTGAGCCGGTTGGCGTTGTTGATGGCCGGCCAGCGTCTGTCATTGCCCGCCGAATAAGATCTTTTGACTTTTTTCCTACACAAATCTCAGCCGTCTGCCCACTAGACAGACGCCTGACATCGGCCGATCATTTCCCGCGCAAAAACCCACTCACTCGAGAGAATCCTCATGAGCAAAAAGCCATCGAAAAATGGCCCGAACAAGGCCAAATCCATCATCGCCCAGCCGCTGTTCCGCAGCCGCCAGGAACGCCCGGCCAAGGGCAAAGGCAGCTACCGCCGCGAAGCCTTCCAGTCTGACAGCTGGGGGGCTTCTTACTTTCTGGCCGCTTAAAGCGCAGCACCCCCTCCTCATGTTAAGGTCTGCACCTGATTCGTATCTTCTGGACCTGTGCATGCCCTTTTGTATTCCTCGTCGTTGGCCCTTCAGCCAACTGATCGCTGCATCCAGCTTCGTACTGCTTGTCGCCTGCGCGGAAAAACCCACCGCTGCCGACGCACAACCGCTTCAGACCGTTCCCGTTTCCACGGCCCCAGCGATCATCCCGCCGGTAGTGCCGACTGGTGACAACCTCGATCTCCAACCTTCCCAGACATTTGCCGAATGGCAGGCCGGTTTTCGCAGGGATGCTCTGGCCGCCGGGATTCGCGCCGACCTGTTCGACCGCGCCTTCGCCGATGTCAGCTTCGACGCCAGCGTGATCCGCGCCGACCGCAGCCAACCCGAGTTCTCGCGTCCGGTGTGGGAATACCTCGACGGAGCCCTGTCGCCCCTGCGCGTACGCAAGGGTCAGGCGCTGCTCACGCAGTACGCCGATATTCTGCAAAGCATCGAGCAGCGCTACGGCGTCGATCGTCAGGCACTGGTGTCGGTGTGGGGCATGGAGAGTAACTTCGGCCAGTTCCAGGGCAGCAAATCGGTGATCAACTCGCTGGCGACTTTGGCTTACGAAGGCCGGCGTCCGGGCTTTGCCCACGCGCAATTGATTGCAGCGCTGCAGATTCTGCAACAGGGCGATATCACCCCGGAGAAGATGCTTGGCTCCTGGGCCGGCGCCATGGGCCAGACTCAGTTCATTCCGACCACTTACAACACCCATGCCGTGGATTTCGATGGCGACGGTCGCCGCGACATCTGGGGCAGCCCGGCCGATGCATTGGCATCGACTGCGCACTACCTGCAAAGCTCGGGCTGGCAGCGTGGCCAGCCCTGGGGTTTCGAGGTGCAGTTGCCGAGCGGTTTCAATTACACCCTGGCTGACGGCACGATGCGCAAAACCGTCGCTGAGTGGCGGCAGTTGGGCGTGATTCTGCCGGGGGGCAGCCAAGGTTCCGAGCAACTCTCGGCCGCCCTGCTGCTGCCGGCCGGTTATCGCGGCCCGGCGTTTTTGGTCCTCGACAACTTCCGCGCGATCCTCAAGTACAACAATTCGTCGTCGTATGCGTTGGCGGTGAGTCTGTTGTCCGAGCGCTTCGCCGGTGCCGGCCTGATCAATGGCTCGTGGCCGAAAGACGACATGCCGCTGAGCCGCTCCGAGCGTATTGAATTGCAGAACCTGTTGAGTGCGCGCAATTACGATGCCGGCACGGCGGACGGGATTATCGGCGCGAATACGCGCAAGGCGATTCGCGCTGCGCAGCAGGCGCTTGGCTGGCCGGCGGATGGGTATCCGACGCACAAGTTGCTGGAAAGCCTGCGTACGCAATAAGGCAAGA